>NZ_MPNU01000002.1 GCF_001896205.1 Edwardsiella piscicida | reverse complement strand
GGCCATCGGTATCAATCTTGAACAAGCTTCATTCGTCTCTCTAAAAACACCTTCGGTGTTGTAAGGTTAAGTCTCACGGATCATTAGTACTGGTTAGCTCAACGTATCGCTACGCTTACACACCCAGCCTATCAACGTCTTAGTCTTAAACGTTCCTTTAGTGGACTCAAGGTCCAAGGGAAGACTCATCTCGAGGCAAGTTTCGCGCTTAGATGCTTTCAGCGCTTATCTTTTCCGCACGTAGCTACCGGGCAATGCAATTGGCATCACAACCCGAACACCAGCGGTGCGTCCACTCCGGTCCTCTCGTACTAGGAGCAGCCCCTCTCAATCTTCCAACGCCCACGGCAGATAGGGACCGAACTGTCTCACGACGTTCTAAACCCAGCTCGCGTACCACTTTAAATGGCGAACAGCCATACCCTTGGGACCTACTTCAGCCCCAGGATGTGATGAGCCGACATCGAGGTGCCAAACACCGCCGTCGATATGAACTCTTGGGCGGTATCAGCCTGTTATCCCCGGAGTACCTTTTATCCGTTGAGCGATGGCCCTTCCATTCAGAACCACCGGATCACTAAGACCTGCTTTCGCACCTGCTCGAGCCGTCACTCTCGCAGTCAAGCTAGCTTATGCCTTTGCACTAACCTCCTGATGTCCGACCAGGATTAGCTAACCTTCGTGCTCCTCCGTTACTCTTTGGGAGGAGACCGCCCCAGTCAAACTACCCACCAGACACTGTCCCTACCCCGGATCACGGGGCCAGGTTAGAACATCAAACATTAAAGGGTGGTATTTCAAGGTCGGCTCCATGCAGACTGGCGTCCACACTTCAAAGCCTCCCACCTATCCTACACATCAAGGTTCAATGTTCAGTGTCAAGCTATAGTAAAGGTTCACGGGGTCTTTCCGTCTTGCCGCGGGTACACTGCATCTTCACAGCGAGTTCAATTTCACTGAGTCTCGGGTGGAGACAGCCTGGCCATCATTACGCCATTCGTGCAGGTCGGAACTTACCCGACAAGGAATTTCGCTACCTTAGGACCGTTATAGTTACGGCCGCCGTTTACTGGGGCTTCGATCAAGAGCTTCGCCTTGCGGCTGACCCCATCAATTAACCTTCCAGCACCGGGCAGGCGTCACACCCTATACGTCCACTTTCGTGTTTGCAGAGTGCTGTGTTTTTATTAAACAGTTGCAGCCAGCTGGTATCTTCGACTGGCTTCAGCTCCATCCGCAAGGGACTTCACCTACATGCCAGCGTGCCTTCTCCCGAAGTTACGGCACCATTTTGCCTAGTTCCTTCACCCGAGTTCTCTCAAGCGCCTTGGTATTCTCTACCTGACCACCTGTGTCGGTTTGGGGTACGATTCAGTGTTATCTGGAGCTTAGAGGCTTTTCCTGGAAGCAGGGCATTAACCACTTCAGCACCGTAGTGCCTCGTCATCACGCCTCAGTGTTAAAGGTAACCGGATTTGCCAAGTTACCACACCTACACGCTTAAACCGGGACAACCGTCGCCCGGCCGGTCTAGCCTTCTCCGTCCCCCCTTCGCAATAACACCAAGTACAGGAATATTAACCTGTTTCCCATCGACTACGCTTTTCAGCCTCGCCTTAGGGGTCGACTTACCCTGCCCCGATTAACGTTGGACAGGAACCCTTGGTCTTCCGGCGAGCGGGCTTTTCACCCGCTTTATCGTTACTTATGTCAGCATTCGCACTTCTGATACCTCCAGCAGCCCTCACAGGCCACCTTCGCAGGCTTACAGAACGCTCCCCTACCCAACAACGCCTAAGCGTCGCTGCCGCAGCTTCGGTGCATGGTTTAGCCCCGTTACATCTTCCGCGCAGGCCGACTCGACCAGTGAGCTATTACGCTTTCTTTAAATGATGGCTGCTTCTAAGCCAACATCCTGGCTGTCTATGCCTTCCCACATCGTTTCCCACTTAACCATGACTTTGGGACCTTAGCTGGCGGTCTGGGTTGTTTCCCTCTTCACGACGGACGTTAGCACCCGCCGTGTGTCTCCCGTGATAACATTCTTCGGTATTCGTAGTTTGCATCGGGTTGGTAAGTCGGGATGACCCCCTAGCCGAAACAGTGCTCTACCCCCGAAGATGAGTTCACGAGGCGCTACCTAAATAGCTTTCGGGGAGAACCAGCTATCTCCCGGTTTGATTGGCCTTTCACCCCCAGCCACAAGTCATCCGCTAATTTTTCAACATTAGTCGGTTCGGTCCTCCAGTTAGTGTTACCCAACCTTCAACCTGCCCATGGCTAGATCACCGGGTTTCGGGTCTATACCTTGCAACTAGACGCCCAGTTAAGACTCGGTTTCCCTACGGCTCCCCTATTCGGTTAACCTTGCTACAAAATATAAGTCGCTGACCCATTATACAAAAGGTACGCAGTCACACCCTAAAGGATGCTCCCACTGCTTGTACGTACACGGTTTCAGGTTCTATTTCACTCCCCTCGCCGGGGTTCTTTTCGCCTTTCCCTCACGGTACTGGTTCACTATCGGTCAGTCAGGAGTATTTAGCCTTGGAGGATGGTCCCCCCATATTCAGACAGGATAACACGTGTCCCGCCCTACTCATCGAACTCACAGCTGTGCACCTTCGTGTACGGGGCTATCACCCTGTATCGCGCGACTTTCCAGACGCTTCCACTAATGCACAAACTGATTCAGGTTCTGGGCTCTTCCCCGTTCGCTCGCCGCTACTAGGGGAATCTCGGTTGATTTCTTTTCCTCAGGGTACTTAGATGTTTCAGTTCCCCTGGTTCGCCTCGTTAAGCTATGTATTCACTTAACGATAGTGCAACGGATTGCACTGGGTTTCCCCATTCGGACATCGCCGGCTAATAACGCTTCATATCAGCTCACCGACGCTTATCGCAGATTAGCACGTCCTTCATCGCCTCTGACTGCCTAGGCATCCACCGTGTACGCTTAGTCACTTAACCTCACAACCCGAAGGTGTTTCACTTCGTGCTGTAAGCATTTGAGAGACTCTCGAATCACTTATTAAAAGCAATTCGATTGTTTTCGAATTTTCAGCTTGTTCCAGATTGTTAAAGAGC
>NZ_MPNU01000001.1:3708031-3838544 GCF_001896205.1 Edwardsiella piscicida | reverse complement strand
TATTTAGGGGCGTAGTTCAATTGGTAGAGCACCGGTCTCCAAAACCGGGTGTTGGGGGTTCGAGTCCCTCCGCCCCTGCCAGATAAAAAGCCTTCTGTGAAAACAGAAGGCTTTTTTGTTTTTCCGCTAATGACGTTTTCGTACGCCATTATTTTACCGCGATAATACCGGCGCCCTCAGGCGCTCGGCATCAAGAAACGGTGCAGGTCATGCACCATGGGGTGGATCTCATCTAAACGGTCGCTGTTGCGCAGCCAGATGGCATAGAGTGGCCTTATTAGCGTTTCTGGGTGGGGTAACCGCTGTAAGTCACTGGCAGCCCAAGTCGTAGGTAAAAACGCGCTGGCGTGCAGCTGACGCAGAATACGCTCGGCTATCAGCAGTGAGCTACTCTCCAGCAGGGGAGCGCCACTCTCGATCAGCGGCGAGGGCTGCGGGCTGAAGTCGGCCCCCCAATCGAGGCGAATGAATGGCCGTACCGACGCACTTTGGCCAGCGGCATAGAGCCCTAGTGTAAACTCACCGACCCGTTCGCTGGTAAACTCATCGGCTTTGGGGGTTTCGGTTGCGATTAGCAGATCCAGATGGCGCTCGTGCAGCTGGCGGATATGAATATGGCGTTGACCGGTGCGGGCCTCTAGCATTTGCGCAGGATTATTGTCGTAGAGCCGCGAAAGCCAGTCGGTCAGCATCGACTCCCATAGCAATGGCGGTGCTCCCAGCGAAAGAGCCTTATGCTGGCGGGCGTTGATCATCTCCTGCTTGGCCAGTAGCCAGGTATTCATCAGATTTTCTGCATAGGGCACGAGTGTTTGCCCGGCTGGCGTGAGCTGAATGTTATTGCGGTGGCGAGTGAATAGCTCGGTACCTACTTGATTTTCCAACTGGCGGATGCGGAAGCTGACGGCGGACTGCGTCAGGTACAGTGATTCGGCCGCCTTACCAAAGTGGCGGGTACGGCTGACTTCCAAAAAGGTTTTGAGTAATTCGGTATCCACGACGTATCCATAAAAATTTTAATCATGATGATTTAAATGTTTTGTTTTACAGCTTGTCAAGGCTAACTAATACTCCGCGCCATAAATAGCACGGCCATAGAGAATTAGGAGCGTGTCAGATGGCGGAAAGCTTCCACACTACTCATCGTTTCTTTGATAATAAGCACTACCCGCGCGGCTTTTCGCGTCATGGTGACTTTACGATCAAAGAGGCTCAGCTACTTGAGCGTTTTGGGTATGCGTTTAATGAATTGGATCTCGGCACTCGCGAGGCGCAGACAGATGAAGAAGCACTGTTTGTTGCCGTATGCCGCGGTGAGCGTCAGCCGGCGACGGAGGCGGAGAAAGTATGGGCGAAGTATGTCACCCGTATCCGTCGTCCTAAGCGCTTCCATACTCTCTCCGGCGGTAAGCCGCAGATGGAAGGGGCTGAGGACTATACCGAGTCCGATGATTAATAAAAAAGCGGGCAATATTTGCCCCGCTTTTTTATGTCTGTCATCCCAGCCAGAAGCGCCAGCGCTCCTGCAGCCATTTAACCGGCGCAGTGCCTTTAATCCCCTCTGCCACGATCTGCCATGCCCGAGAGGCATGAACCGGCGTAGGAGTGTGCGGAGCCCGGCACTGCCTGATGCCACCGAACTCGGGACGTTTGAGCGGGGGATGCGCCGGCTTGGCCAAGGGCGCCGAATCGGGGCGCGTGGCCTCGTTGAGTAAGGCGCTGGGCCTGACCAGGACGATATCCGGCGGCAGGGTGCGCAGCATTTGCTGCAGGACGCGTACCGTTGCAGGATGCGGGTGGCCGATGGCGATGGCGGAGCCATTGCGCCGCGCTAGCGTTATCGCGCGATTGAACTGCGTCCGGATAGCGCTCTCGTTCTGAGCGTCATCCAGAAAGACTTTGCGCTTGATAACCTTGATTCCAGTCCCCTGGGCGGCGTTGCTGACTTGGCTATGGCCAATGGTCATGCTGTCGAGGAAGTAGAGAAAATGGTACTGCTCCAGCGCCCGCATGACTTTTTGCATACCGCTGAGGCTGGAGGTCATGGCGCTGCCCATATGGTTGTTCATGCCGACGGCGTAGGGCACGTTACCTACCGCCTGGCGGATAATTCTCTGGATCTCCGCCTCGCTCATGGTGGGCTGCAGCGTATCGCGCTCCAGCGGCTGCTTACTGATGGGGGCCATCGGTAGGTGGATCAGGATCTCGCGCCCCTGTGCGTGGGCGCGCAGCGCCATCTCGCGCGCGTGGGGCGCATTGGGTAAGACGGCGATGGTGACGGGTAACGGCATCTCCAGCACTTGGTTTTCTTCGCGGGGACGATACCCGAAGTCATCAATGACGATGGCGAGCTTTCCGGCCAGCGCCGGCGCAGCCAGAGCGCTGCAAAGCAGCGCCAGTGAACTAAGACGGATCAGTGAGCGCAAGGCTTATTCCTTCTCTCTATCCAGCGTGATGGCGAAGCGATGAACGCCAGCGTTAGCGCCCCAGCCACGGCCGCGGGTTCACCGCCTGCCCCTGACGACGAATTTCGAAGTACAGGGCCGACTGCCCCTGACCGCCGCTGTCACCGACCAGCGCAATCGGCTGACCGGCTTTGACCTGTGCGCCGACGTTAACTAAGGCGCTCTGGTTATAGCCATACAGGCTCATATCGCCCTTGCCGTGTTCAACGACCACCACCAGTCCATACCCCTGGAGCCAGTCGGCCAGCAGGACGCGGCCGTCGGCGATGGCGCGGACTTCGCTGCCCTCCGGCGCGGCAATGACCATGCCTTTCCAGCGCAGTTCGCCCTGCAGTGGCTCGCCGAAGCCATGGATAGTGCGTCCCCGTACCGGCCAGATCGCCTGACCTGCCGGACGCCCTAGGCCGCCGGTTCTGGCCAGCAGCGCACGCTCGTTTTCGCTGGGTTTATAGGTGGTACCTTTTTTCTTGGCCTGGGCTTCTTTTGCTTTCATTTCGGCCCGAACGCGGGCGGCTTCACGCGCTTCGCGTTCGGCGCGGGCGCGGGCCTCACGTTCGGCGCGGGCTATCTTGTCACGCAGGCGGGTTTCATTCTGGCGCAGCTCACCGAGCTGCTGTTGATCCTTGGCCAGTGAGCTCTCTAGCGCCGTCAGCGTTTTTTGGCGGCTGGCGCGCGCCTGCTGTAGCAGCTGCTGAGCCTGTTGCTGAGTTGCCAGGACCTCTTTTTGCTTGGCTTTCGCGCTCTCTAGCTCACGCTTTTGCTGGCTGAGGTCGGTACGGGTCTCCTGCAGCGCGGCGATATTCTGCTGTCGGGCGATGTTCAGATAGCCGAAATAGGACAGCAGTCGCTCGCTGCGCTGGCTCTCTTCACCGTTGAGCAGAACCTGCATTCCGGTGTGGCGGCCGAGACGAAACGCCATATCCAGCTGCTGTGCTAATAGCTTACTCTGACCATTCTCTTTGCTTTGCAGTTTGCGGATAGAGGCGCTGAGCGCGGTGACCCGCTGCTCGAGCAGAGAGAGTTCAGCCTGGGTATCGTGCAGCGCTCTGCCGGCCTGGGCTATTTGTTTTTCTTGGGCTTTTAACTGATCTTGCAGGGATGCGCGCTGCTGCTGCTGCTGCTTAACGCTTTTCTCTTTCTCAGCGATGTCCTGCTGGATAGACTGCAGCTGCTGCTTGTTGCTGTCTGCGCTAAATGCGGCGCAGGGGAAAAGGCTGATGCCGGCGAACAGTGCGCCGGCACAGAAGATGGGCAGCAGGGGCGAGGCGCCGCGGAACGCGTGCGTCGCCGGAGCGACGCACGGGGTACTCCCGACGGATGGCGCTGAGCCTGCGCTGGGCATGTGAAACAGATCTTTTCCCCTCATGGGGATCGATTATTTCACGATGAACAGCGGCTTGCCAGTCATCTCTTGTGGGACATCCATCCCCATCAGTGTCAGCATGGTCGGAGCGATGTCGGACAGTTTCCCGCCCTCGACAGCGCTGGCCTGCTTACCGATGTAGATCAGCGGTACCGGCAGGTTAGTGTGCGCCGTATACGGCTGACCGCTCTCCTGATCGCGCATCATCTCCGCGTTACCGTGGTCGGCGGTGATCAGCAGCTGACCATCGGCCTTCTGCACGGCGTCAACGACCTGACCCATGCAGGCGTCCAGCGCCTCGACGGCCTTGATCGCCGCGTCGTAAACGCCGGTGTGGCCAACCATGTCGCCGTTCGGATAGTTACAGATGATGGTGTCATACTTGCCGCTGCCGATGGCGGAGACCAGCTTTTCGGTCAGCTCGGCCGAACTCATCTCCGGCTGCAGATCGTAGGTCGCCACTTTCGGTGAGTTGATCAGGATGCGATCTTCACCGTTGAACGGATCTTCTACGCCACCGTTATAGAAGAAGGTGACGTGGGCGTATTTTTCGGTTTCGGAGATGCGCAGCTGAGTTTTATTGTGCTTCATCAGCCACTCACCCAGGGTATTGCTCAGCGAAGCCGGCGGGTAGGCGCATTCGGTCTTGATATCGGCGGCATACTCGGTCAGCATGACAAAGCTGCCCAGCTTAACGATTTTGCGGCGGGCGAAGCCGTCGAAGTCAGCGTTAACGAATGCGCGGGTGATCTGGCGTGCGCGGTCAGCGCGGAAGTTCATGAAAATCAGCGCGTCGCCATCCTGCATCGCGGCGTCGGCCTGGCCTGCGGCGCGAATTACGGTCGGCTTAACAAACTCGTCGTTTTCACCGCGGGCGTAGGCGGCCTGCAGCCCATCAATGGCGTTATCGGCGTGGAATTCACCCTTGGCGTCGGTCAACAGATCGTAGGCCAGCTCGACGCGATCCCAACGGTTGTCGCGATCCATGGCGTAGTAACGACCGATCAGTGAGGCGATGCGCCCTTTACCGATTGCGGCGAAATGGTCAGTGAATCGTTTCAGTGTTGATTCCGCACTACGCGGTGGGGTGTCGCGACCATCGAGGAAAGCGTGCAGATAGATGGCCTCTGCGCCGCGCTGGGCTGCCAGATCAACCATCGCCAGGATATGGTCTTCGTGACTGTGTACGCCGCCAGGGGACATCAGGCCCATGATGTGCACGGCCTTACCGGCGGCAACGGCATCATCTACGGCGCGGGTCAGCGCGGCATTGTTGTAGAAGTCGCCCTCTTTGATCTCTTTGTCCAGACGGGTCAGATCCTGGTATACGATGCGCCCGGCGCCCAGGTTGACGTGACCGACTTCGGAGTTGCCCATCTGACCATCCGGCAGGCCGACATCCAGACCGGATGCGGAGATCAGCGTATGCGGATATTCAGCCCACAGGCGATTCATCACCGGACGCTTAGCGTTGAGAATTGCGTTGTCCTGCTGATCTTCACGGTAACCATAGCCGTCAAGGATCACCAGAACCATCGGTTTTTTGGCGTTCGACATTGCAACAACCTCATATGTTGATAAGTTCAAGAATGAATAGCCGTGCACACGCGGTGTGGACTACGCCAGCGCTGTCCCGTTGGCGCTGGCGGCAGGCGCAGTGCGGAAAGTGGCGGGACACAACCCCATATACACGGCTATTCCGTCGTGAATTAGCGTAATTTTACTACAATCTATGACGGATTGGCTGCAGAAAGATCAAGGGAAGCCCTTTTGTGTCCCGTCCCGTCGCGGGTGAGGCGATAGCCTGGGGTAAATTTTCGCGCCAGGCCGCAGTTTCAGCGCCCAGCGCTCGGTAATCGGCTGTATTTGGAGCGAGGCAAAGGTATACTCTGATCCTTTGATTTAGCCCTTAACCGATCGGGAGTAGTAACCCCCCATGCAAATGCAAGAGATTATGCAATTCGTCACTGCCCACCCCGTGCTGAGCGTGGCGTGGATTGTGCTGTTTGTGGCGGTTGTCGTCATGACCCTTAAAAGCCGTTTCTCTAAAGTAAAAGAGGTGAGCCGCGGCCAGGCGACCCATCTGATCAATAAAGAAGACGCCGTTGTCGTCGACACCCGGACGCGTGAAGAGTACCGCAAAGGGCATATCGCCAACGCCGTAAACCTGACGCCGAGCGAGCTGAAGAGCGGTAGCCTCGGTGAGCTGGATAAGCATAAGTCGCAGCCGGTGATCGTCGTGTGCGCTAACGGTATGACCTCCCGTCAGTCCGGCGAGCATCTGGTTAACGCCGGGTTTGCGCAGGTATATTCTCTGAAAGACGGTATCGCCGGCTGGCAGGGTGATAATCTGCCCTTAGCTCGCGGTAAATAAGCGGATATTGACTGAGGAGTCATCATGGCCAACGTTGAAATTTATACCAAAGCGACCTGCCCATTTTGCCTGCGCGCCAAGGCGCTGCTGACGGCCAAGGGCGTTGGGTTTGATGAGATCGCTATCGATACAAACCCGGAAAAGCGCGAGGAGATGATCGCGCGCAGCGGCCGTACCACCGTACCGCAGATTTTTATCGATGGGCGTCATATTGGTGGCTGTGATGACCTGCACGCGCTGGATGCCCGCGGTGAGCTTGACCCGCTGCTGTAAACCGGCATTGATGTTTGATAGGGATTACCCCATTACCTAAAGATTAGGAACCAACCATGTCTGAACAAAATAACACTGAAATGTCCTTCCAGATCCAGCGTATCTACACGAAGGATATCTCCTTTGAAGCGCCGAACTCACCGGCCGTTTTCCAGAAAGAGTGGCAGCCGGAGGTTAAACTGGATTTGGATACGGCATCCAACCAGCTGGCTGATGGGGTGTTTGAAGTGGTTCTGCGCGTGACGGTCACCGCAACCATGGGTGAAGAAACGGCGTTTCTGTGTGAAGTCCAGCAGGCCGGTATCTTTACCATCGCCGGCATTGAAGGTACTCAGATGGCTCACTGCCTGGGTGCCTACTGCCCGAATATCCTGTTCCCGTACGCTCGTGAATGCATCACGAACCTGGTTGCTCGCGGTACCTTCCCGCAGCTGAACCTGGCACCGGTTAACTTTGACGCGCTGTTCATGAGCTATCTGCAGCAGCAGGCCGGCGAAGAGCCGACTCAGGAAGCGTAATGACAACGCCTGTCGCTTCCATGGCCGTTATCGGCGCTGGCTCTTACGGCACCGCATTGGCCATTACGCTGGCCCGTAACGGGCACCCGGTGGTGCTGTGGGGGCACGATCCTGCGCACATCGCTGCGCTGGAGGCCGCGCGCTGTAATCAGGCCTTTTTGCCGGACGTCCGTTTCCCTGACACGCTGTCGCTGGAGACGGATTTATCCCGGGCGCTGTCGGCCAGCCGCGATGTCCTCGTGGTTGTGCCGAGCCACGTGTTTGGTGACGTATTGCGTCAGCTGCGCCCCCACCTGCGGCCAGATGCGCGACTGGTATGGGCAACCAAGGGACTGGAGGCGGAGACCGGGCGTTTATTGCAGGACGTAGCGCGTGAAGCGCTGGGGCCGGATATTCCGCTGGCGGTGATCTCCGGGCCGACCTTTGCCAAAGAGCTGGCGGCGGGACTGCCGACGGCGATCGCCGTGGCCTCTCAGGACGCGGCGTTTGCCGAGGCGCTACAGCACCTGCTGCACTGTGGCAAGAGCTTCCGCGTCTATCGCAACCCGGATTTCATCGGCGTACAGCTGGGCGGTGCGGTCAAAAACGTTATCGCTATCGGCGCCGGGATGTCGGACGGCATCGGCTTTGGCGCCAATGCCCGTACGGCCCTGATCACCCGCGGTCTTGCTGAAATGAGTCGGCTAGGGGGGGCTCTTGGCGCCGATCCGGCGACCTTTATGGGCATGGCTGGGCTGGGTGATCTGGTGCTGACCTGTACCGACAATCAGTCGCGCAACCGCCGCTTTGGCATCATGCTGGGGCAGGGGATGGGCGTCAATGAGGCCCAGGCGCAGATAGGTCAGGTGGTCGAGGGTTACCGCAACACCAAAGAGGTGATGTCGCTGGCGCAGCGCTATGGCGTGGAGATGCCGATCACCGAGCAGATCTATCAGGTGCTGTATTGCCAGAAAGACGTTCGTGAGGCGGCGCTCTCGCTGCTGGGGCGCGCTAGCCGGGACGAAAACGCCCGTTGATACGTTGGTGGGTATCTGCCGGGTCGGCGGATACCCGCTCTTTCTCCTCAGGGTGTGAGTCTCTCGGGATAATCATCACTCTCCCCTTGACCGGGCGCCGCCGCGTCTGATTAATTACATCACTTATCGTCAGATTTTCTCCACTCTCTCTTTACCCCGGCTGCGTGACTCTCCCGGCAGCGTCGCTATTTCGGCTGCGACAGGCCCGTGCGTCTGACGTGACGGAGGGAGTGCAGAGGATCTGCTATTCGCATCGGCCGCCGCCTACTACGAGGATGGGAGCAACATCATGTCGACAGAAGAATTGGAAATCATCTGGCAAAACATTAAAACAGAGGCTCGGGGACTGGCGGAGTGCGAGCCGATGCTGGCCAGTTTTTTCCATGCCACCTTGCTGAAGCATGAAAACCTGTCCGGCGCACTGAGCTATATTTTGGCCAATAAATTGGCCGATCCGATTATGCCGGCCATCGCCATCCGTGAAGTGGCCGAAGAGGCCTATCGCGCCGATCCCCGCATGGTGGACTATGCCGCGCGCGATATCCTGGCGGTTCGCCAGCGCGATCCGGCGGTAGATAAGTATTCGACGCCGCTGCTGTACCTCAAAGGGTTTCATGCGCTGCAGGCCTATCGCATCGGGCATTGGCTATGGCGTCAGGAGCGGCGTGCCCTGGCGATTTATCTGCAGAATCAGATTTCGGTGGCCTTTGGCGTCGATATTCATCCGGCGGCGCGCATTGGCTGTGGGATCATGCTCGATCATGCCACCGGGATTGTGATCGGTGAAACGGCGGTCGTGGAGAATGATGTCTCTATCCTGCAGTCGGTCACGCTGGGCGGTACCGGGAAAGAGTGCGGCGATCGCCATCCTAAGATCCGCGAAGGGGTGATGATCGGCGCGGGCGCTAAAATTCTGGGTAATATCGAGGTGGGGCGCGGAGCCAAGATCGGCGCAGGCTCCGTGGTGCTGCACCCGGTACCCGACCACACGACGGTGGCGGGCGTTCCGGCGCGGATTGTCGGCCGCCCAGAGAGCGATAAGCCGTCCATGGACATGGATCAGCGCTTTAACGGCAACAGTCATGATTTTGCGGACGGCAGCGGTATTTAACCGCCGATGGCGCTGGCACCCTGATTGCGCCCGCGGGGGACGTCTATGACGTCCCCCGCGCGTTATTATCGCAGTAGGGCTTCGGGGTAGCCCAGCTGACGCCAGGCCTCATACACGACGACGGAAACCGCGTTAGACAGGTTCATGCTGCGGCTACTGGCCAGCATGGGGATGCGGATTTTCTGCGCCGCCGGCAGGCTGTCGAGGATCGTGGACGGCAGGCCGCGGGTCTCCGGGCCAAAGAGCAGGTAGTCGCCGTCGCGATAGGTCACCTCGCTGTGGGCCGGGGTTCCCTTGGTCGTCAGAGCAAACAGCCGCGTCGGCTTTTCACCGTCGAGGAAGGCCGAATAGTCATGGTGACGGCGAATGCTGGCGAACTCATGATAGTCCAGCCCGGCGCGCCGCAGGCGCTTGTCGTCCCAGGTAAAGCCCAGGGGCTCTATCAGGTGCAGGTGAAAGCCGGTATTGGCACACAGTCGGATGATGTTGCCGGTGTTGGGTGGAATTTCAGGTTCGAAGAGTACGATATTCAGCATTTGCGCCCCCAGATGTCAGGGGGCGCAGTATAGCGCAGCGCGTCAGGCTTTGCCCGTGCCGCTGCGCGTGGAGAGCGGTAGCCACAGCGTCAGGCGTAGACCGCCCAGCGGGCTGTCCTCGGCCCGTACCCAGCCATGGTGCTGTTCCACCACCGTAGAGACGATCGCCAATCCCAGCCCGGTGCCGCCGGATTCGCGATCGCGCGCCTCATCGGTGCGATAGAACGGGCGGAAGATCTGTTCACGATCCTGGGGGGCGACGCCTGGACCGTCATCGTCTACGTGGATGGTGATCCCGTGTCCATCACAGCTGAAGTGGATAGCGATATGGTGGTTGGAGTAGCGCAGGGCGTTGCGTACGATATTCTCGAACGCGCTGTCCAGCGCCGAGTGGCTGCCAAACAGTGGCCATGGTCCGGGTGGGGCGGTTACCTCCAGCTTTTTGCCGCGCTGTTCAGCCTCGAAGCTGGCGTTATCCAATACATCAGACCACAGCTCATCTGCCCGTAGGGGCTCCCGCTCCAGCTCGGTTTTATGCTGGTTGCGCGACAGCGCCAGCAGATCGTTGATCATGCTGTCCAGCCGCAGAGCCTCGGTTTCAATACGCGCCAGCTCGCTGTACTCGCCGTGGCGCCGCCGCATCAGTGCCGTGGCCAGCTGTAGCCGGGTTAACGGCGTACGCAGCTCGTGAGAGATATCGGAGATCAGACGCTGCTGCGCCTTCACCATCCCCTCCAGGGCGCTGACCATCTGGTTGAAGCTGACCCCGGTGGCTAAAAACTCCTGTGGTCCCGACTCCAGCTCAGGGTGCTGACGCAGGTTTCCGCTGGCGACCTCGTCCGCCGCCATTTTCAGCTTACGCGCCGGGCTGGCCAGGCTCCACGCCAGCCACAGCAGCAGCGGTGAACTGATCAGCATGGTGACGAGCAGCAGCAGCAGCGGGCGATCGAATAGCAGGTTTACAAAGTCGGACTGCGGGCTGTTAGCGGGCCGGATCAGATACAGCTGATAGTTGTCCTCGCCGTCGCGGATCGGAAAGGGGCCAAGGATCTCTAGGCGCCCATACTTTTTCTTCTTAGGGTGATCGGCATTGTCGGACTGGCCGATAAAGTTACGCACGATTTGCATTTCGTTGCGCTGGGCCCCGATCACCCGTCCTTCACTGGTCACCAGCAGCAGACGCTGCCCCGGAGGAGACCATTTATCGATGGCGCGAAAGAGGCGCCGCCACCACAGCAGATCGTTGGGGGGTCGACGGCCAGCTCGGCTTCTACGTGCTGCTCCAGCATGACGCCCTGGCGCCGCTCACTGTCCAGCAGACTGGTTATCTGGCGTGAGTCGAGCTTGGGCAGCATCAGTACTACCATGAGTACCAGCGCCAGCGTCAGCCAAAAAATGGCAAAAATACGCGCCGTCAGGCTATTGATCATGAAACGGATACCATCAGATAGCCGCGCCCGCGCAGCGTTTTAAACCACGGCTGGCCATCCTGGCGCTCCGGCAGTTTGCGGCGGAGGTTAGAGATATGCATGTCGATGGCGCGATCGAAGGGGGTCAGACGCTTACCCAAGACCTCCTGGCTAAGATGTTCGCGCGATACCACCTGCCCCAGATGCTGCGCCAGCAGGTACAGCAGCGTGAATTCAGTACCGGTGAGCTCCAGGGGTTGGCCGTCAAAGCTGGCCTCTTGGCGACCGGGGTTCAGCTGCAGGCGATCGACCTGTAGGATCGGCGCACCGCTATCGCTGTTTTGCTGCTGCTCATTCCAGTTAGAGCGGCGCAGGATGGCCCGGATACGGGCAACCAGCTCGCGATCATTGAAGGGTTTCGGCAGGTAGTCGTCTGCCCCCAGCTCCAGCCCCAGCACCCTGTCGAGCTCGCTGCCGCGGGCGGTGAGCATAATGACCGGCGTCTGATGGTGTTGACGCAGCTCTTTAAGGGTGTCGATACCGTTTTTCTTCGGCATCATGACATCCAGCAGCAGCAGATCGATGCTGGCGTCCAGCATTGCCAATGCCTGCTCACCATCGTGAGCGACGATAACCTCAAATCCTTCAAGATCAAGAAGTTCTTGCAGAAGCGACGTCAGTTCGCGATCGTCATCAACCAGTAATATCTTATTCATTGGGTGTTACCTCCTGACGCAAAATACGATATCAAATGCCGCTAATCCATGACTTTACTTAGTTTTACATCCCCTGACGCATGTTTTCAGCTGTATGGGTAGACTGCACTCATCGATTCAATGAGCGGGCCGGTACCTAGGAGTGAGAGATGCATAAAACTGCAACCCTGACCATGGCCGCTTTGCTTATGATGACCTCCGTCGCCGTATACGCCGATGAAGGGGAGCCAGTATGTCGCTGGCATCAGGGCAACGACATGATGCAACAGAGTATGGATCATAACTACATGTTTGATGGTGTGAACCTTACTGAGCAGCAGCGTCAGCAGATGCGGGATTTGATGCAGACTACGCGCCACGGTTTTTCGAGCGTAAAGCTGCATGATATCGAAGCTATGCATCACCTGGTGACGGCAGAAAAATTTGATGAGGCCGCGGTGAAAGCCTTGGCTGAGAAGATGGCGCAGGAGAGCGTGATCCGCCAAGTCGAGATGGCTCGGATCCGTAATATGATGTTTAACCTCCTTACGCCGGATCAGAAGTCCCAGTTAAACGCACGCTATCAGCAGAAAATTGCCGGTTGGCAGCAGCAGATAGCGTACATGCAGAATACTTCTGCCCAGAAGTAGTGTACGACCGAGTAGCACCCTGTTTTTCCTTGCCATAGACACCATCCCTGTCTTCCCCGCCATGATGGCGGGGCTTTTTTTTGTCCGTAATTCGCTATACTGGGCGGCTGATTAAGCAACCTTTGGGTGAACTATGCATCAGCAATATGCACGATTGGTGAAGGTGGCCGCGCTGAGCGCGACGGCAACTGCCACTATCTTGCTGATTTTAAAAATTTTAGCCTGGTGGCATACCGGGTCAGTCAGCCTGCTAGCGTCGCTGGTGGACTCGCTGGTCGATATCGCGGCCTCGTTGACCAACCTGCTGGTGATCCGCTACGCCCTGCAGCCGGCGGATAAGGATCATACCTTTGGCCACGGCAAGGCCGAGTCGCTGGCCGCGCTGGCGCAGAGTATGTTTATCTGTGGTTCGGCACTGTTTCTGTTCTTGACCGGCTTCCAGCACCTGCTCAAGCCGGAGCCGATGAACGATCCCGGCGCCGGGATTTGGGTTACGGCGTTTGCGCTGGTGTGCACGCTGGCGCTGGTGACCTTTCAGCGCTGGGTGGTACGCAGGACCCAGAGTCAAGCGGTGCGCGCCGACATGCTGCATTACCAATCCGACGTGTTGATGAACGGGGCTATTCTGGTCTCTCTGGGATTGAGCTGGTACGGCGTGGCCAGAGCTGACGCGCTGTTTGCGCTGGGGATTGGGGTCTATATCCTCTACAGCGCCCTGCGTATGGGGTACGATGCGGTGCAGTCTCTGCTCGATCGGGCCCTGAGCCCCGAGGAGCGACATCTGATCGTCCGCATTGTCCGCGAGCATCGCGGCGTCTTGGGCGTACACGATCTGCGTACCCGCCAGTCCGGCCCGACCCGTTTTATTCAGTTACATCTAGAGATGGACGATACCCTGCCGTTGGTGGATGCTCATGCTATCGCCGACGGCGTTGAGCACGATCTCCTGCAGCACTTTCCCGCCGCGGACGTGATTATTCATCAGGATCCGACCTCGGTGGTTCCCGCTGAACAAAAAGGGCTGTGGGAGAGCTAAAAAAATACCAGTTTGTGAGCCGGATTACAGCGCGGCTATTTTTTTCGCGCAGTAAAATATTTACCATGTAGTGGGCTGACCTGAATCAATTCAGCTTGATTACTTTGCTATAATATTACACAGTAATTAAATTGAGTGTTCATTTTCTGTACCAACAGGCGGAGTCCACGGCCAGCGGCGTTGGCGGTGGGCAAGCGTGGGGTGTCACGTCGACCGTCGCCGTTCCCGACGGCCGAGGCCAGGGCTGTACGCGCCAAGCCATTCCTAAGAAATAGTATCCACAAGCTCAGAGGTAGTCATGATCAAAAAAATCGGTGTTTTGACCAGTGGCGGTGACGCGCCGGGCATGAACGCGGCCATCCGCGGCGTCGTGCGTGCGGCCTTGTCCAAAGGGTTAGACGTTTACGGCATCCATGATGGCTACCTCGGTCTGTATGAAGGACGCATTGAGCAACTGGACCGCTACAGCGTCTCCGACGTGATCAACCGCGGCGGTACTTTCCTTGGCTCAGCCCGTTTCCCGGAGTTTCGCGACGAGAAAGTGCGTGAAAAGGCCGTAGAGAACATGCGTGAGTTTGGCCTGGATGCGCTGGTGGTGATCGGCGGTGACGGTTCCTATTTGGGCGCTAAGCGCTTGACTGAGATGGGGTTCCCCTGCATTGGCCTGCCGGGAACTATCGATAACGATGTGGCCGGCACCGATTACACCATCGGGTATTTTACGGCGCTGGAAACCGTTGTAGAGGCCATTGACCGTCTGCGCGATACCTCCTCTTCACACCAGCGTATCTCCATCGTCGAGGTGATGGGGCGTTACTGTGGCGACCTGACGCTGGCGGCGGCGATCGCCGGCGGCTGCGAATATATCGTGCTGCCGGAGGTGGAGTTCAAGCGCGAAGAGCTGGTCGAAGAGATTAAGGCCGGCATCACTAAAGGCAAGAAACACGCTATCGTTGCCATCACCGAGCATATCTGTGATGTGGATGAGCTGGCCAAGTTTATCGAGCAGGAGACCGGTCGTGAAACTCGCTCGACCGTACTGGGACATATCCAGCGCGGCGGTGCGCCGGTGGCCTATGACCGCATCCTCGCGTCGCGCATGGGCGCCTACTCCATTGAGCTGCTGCTGCAGGGATACGGCGGCCGCTGCGTGGGGATCCAGAACGAAAAGCTGGTGCACCACGACATCATCGATGCGGTTGAAAATATGAAGCGTCCGTTTAAGGGCGATTGGCTGGATACGGCCAAGATACTGTTCTAACGGTGTGGGATCGGCCATAGCTTTATCGGGCCCCGCGTGCGGGGCTTTTTTATGCGCCGCGTTCGGGCGACGCATAAAAAAAACGGCTCCCCTGATCGGGAGCCGTTGCGTTCGGCGCTGGCAGCGCGGCGCTTAGGCTTTAGCGGCAGCGGCGGCGCGTACGATGGTGGCGAATGCGTCGGCCTTCAGAGAGGCCCCGCCGACCAGTGCACCGTCGATGTCCGGCTGCTTGAACAGATCGGCCGCATTGGCTGCGTTGACTGAGCCGCCGTACTGGATGATGACTTCCTGTGCGGCTTCAGCGTCGTGCTTGGCAACGTGATCGCGGATAAATTTGTGTACCGCCTGAGCCTGTTCCGGAGTGGCAGACTTACCGGTACCGATGGCCCATATCGGTTCATAGGCGATAACGGCGCCTTTAAACACCTGAGCACCCATGGTTTTCAGTACGGCATCCAGCTGGCGGGCGCAGACTTCTTCCGTTTTACCGGCTTCGTTTTCAGCTTCCGTCTCACCGATGCACAGCACCGGGATCAGACCGGCTTCTTTCAGCGCGGCAAATTTCTCTGCGATGAACGCGTCGCCTTCTTTGTGGTAGGTACGGCGCTCTGAGTGGCCAATGATGATGTATTTGGCACCGATGTCTTTCAGCATCGCGGCGGAGATTTCACCGGTGAATGCGCCGGAGGCATTGATACCGACGTCCTGGGCACCGAGGGCGATACGGCTACCGGCCAGTTCATGGGCGGCCATATCCAGATAGACTGCCGGCGGGGCGATGGCGACATCGCAGTTTGCTACGTCGCTCAGTTCACCGCGCAGGGCGGCAACCAGTTCGTGAACCATGTGGCGGCTACCGTTCAGTTTCCAGTTACCCATAACTAATGGTTGACGCATTTTCTTTCCTCCAATTGGGAAACACATAATCGAAATCAACTCGCCTTGTCGGCATATTCTGTCTGACAGTATAAAAATCTTGGGCGCCAGACACTTTGTTTTCCATCATCAAATGGCTAGGGACCTCAGGATCCTGCATCCTCTGATAGTGAAAGCTTAATCGGTTCAACAGCGAAAGTAATGCCTTTTTCACCGCTATCAGATACCACATAGCGTAAAGAACCATCCTGCTGGCTGTAATAGGGCTGGCTGCGGCCGCGGCTCAGGAGCTCCGCGACTTTTTCCAGGCTCTGCTGCGGGGAAAGGGTCGGGGAGAAGCTTTGCATCAGGGCGGCCATGTAGCGGATAGCCAGCTGGCGATCGGGTGTTTCAGCACCGTTGCGGGCGCCCCGTTTCCCTTTGCCCCGCTCTCCGTCCTCGCTGGGGAGATAGGTTATCTGCAGACTTTTGATTTTACCGGTGCCTTTCTCCAAAACGACGGAGGAGTAAACGGCGGCATTAATCCGCGTCGCAGCCCGGGTCAGCGGCAGGTTTTCATCTCGGACGCTGATGGCGCGGTACTCTTCCAGCGGCAGCGATGGAAACGCCTGATTATAGTGAGCGCGGAAGTTGACCAAGGTGAGATCGAACGTCGGTGCGCCGGGGCGCAGATAGGGCGCGGGCTGAGGCGCCTCGCCGCTGGCCTGCGACGGTGCGGCGAAGGCTGCCGGCTGACAGGCCAGTAAGAACAGGGATAATAGCGTGATCCGTGACATGATTCTGATCCGGTATACAGCGGGATGGCGATCCGATAGATGATTAAAGCGTTTTCTGACGTCGGTTGTCAAAAAGGCGCGTAAAAATTCCGCGATGCGGCGCCGGGATCGAGTACACTGCGCCGCTCTGTTGACTGAACCGAACGACAAAAGGATGAGTGATGGGCCTACAACAGTGGTGTTTTTCTCTGCGCGGTCGCCTGGGTCGTCAGGCGTTCTGGATTTGGATGGGCGTTTGGGCGCTGCTGCTGCTGGCGCTGTTCTCTCTGGCCGGTGCGGCGCTGATCCCGCTACAGGCCGCGGCGTTTCTATTGGTTCTCTCGCTGTGGCCCACGGCCGCGGTATGGGTCAAGCGTCTGCACGATCGCAATAAGTCGGGATGGTGGGCGCTGCTGGCGGTGGTCGCGTGGATACTGGCCGCCGGGAACTGGGAGATCTTAGGGGGGCTGTGGACATGGGCGCTGGGGCGATTTTTGCCGCTGCTGATCTACATCATGCTGCTGCTGGACTGCGGTGTTTTCGTGGGTACGGCGGGCGATAACCGCTATGGGCCGCCGCCGCCGGCGCTGAACTGGCGCCGCATCGGAGCGTAAGCCGGAGGGACGACGCCGGACCTGTCCGGCGTCAGATGTATCACCAGTAGTGTTCGCTGGTGATCTGGCCCGGCTTGCGGCGCAGGTGCTTACGCATCGCGCGGGTCTCTTTCAGCAGCTGCTGCGTATCTCGTACCATCTGTGGGTTCCCACACAGCATGACGTGGCTCTCCTCTGCGCTGATCGGCAGGCCAACGGCCGCCTCCAGCGCGCCGCTGGCAATCAGATCGGGGATACGCCCCTGTAAGGCGCCGGGCGCCGCCTCGCGGCTGACGACGGCCTGAATGCGCAGCTTACCGCCGTAGCGCTGCGCCAGCTGCTGCATCTGCGGCAGGTAGCTGAGATCGGCAGCGTGGCGGACAGCGTGTACCAGCACCAGATGGTCAAAGCGAGCCAGGTCGCGCCCCTCTTCCAGCATGGACAGATAGGGTCCGAGCGCGGTGCCGGTGGCCAGCATCCACAGCGTCCCGCAGTCCGGAACCTCATCCAGCACAAAAAAGCCGTTGGCTTCATCGCTGACCAGCAGGGTATCGCCCGGCCGTAGCGCCGTTAGGCGCGGGCTGAGCAGCCCGTCCGGTACCGTGACCAGATAGAACTCTAGCGTATCGCTGCTCGGCGGATTGACGAAGGAGTAGGCCCGCTGAATGCGTTCGCCGCCGATATCCATACCCAGTTTGCCAAATTGCCCGGCCTGAAACGGCTTGATGGGCGCCCGCAACTGAATGCTGAACAGTTTATCGGTCCAGTGCTGAACCTGTGTGATGGTGCCCGTTACCCATTCGGCCATACGTGAATCACTCCCGGGATGTTATGCGGTAGGCGCAGCGGCGTGAGTCACTGATGATGTGCTCCACGCGCTCAACGTGATACTTCGAGCCCAGCAGGCGGTTGAGCAGCCGCAGCTCGGAGTGACACAGCTTACCGCAGGTATTGGCGGCGACGCCAATCGGACAGTGGTTTTCAATCAGTACCACCGCATTATTTTCGAATTCGACCTCTGCCATATAGCCATCGTCCTGGCGCAGGCGCGCCAGCGCGTGAAAGCGCGCCTCACCTTCGGGATGCAGCGCCAGCTCGCTGACGTAGCGGTCATACAGGGCATCTTCTCGGATCTCGATCAGCTGCTCAACGCCCTGGCTGCCGAACAGCTTTTGCGTCCCTTCTAGCAGCGTGCGCGACAG
Source organism: Edwardsiella piscicida (assembly GCF_001896205.1). Classification (GTDB taxonomy): domain Bacteria; phylum Pseudomonadota; class Gammaproteobacteria; order Enterobacterales; family Enterobacteriaceae; genus Edwardsiella; species Edwardsiella piscicida. Next base: position 3,820,411 of record NZ_MPNU01000001.1, on the reverse strand, counting down.
ATCGCGGTGGCGATCGGGGAATTGGGCATGGCCTTTGTTGGTCAGTGACCAGAAGCGAGTGGGGCGTCCTACCTTGGTGCGGGACTCTTCGTAGCACACTAGTTCGCGCTGTTCGAGCTGCTGTAAATGCTGACGCACACCCATAGTGGTAATGGCAATGCGTTCGGCCAGCATTTTTGCCGACTGTGGTCCGAGGCTTTTTAGCTGTAGCAGAATCAATTCAGGTGTCTTCATGGCACAGATCCTTGTGGTAAGCGAGACATTAGTGAACGATTCAGTTTAATAATTTATAAAACGTCGTTAAATGATAAATATTCTTTATTTTTAAATCGGTCGCAGAATGCCCTGCGAGTTGTCACATTTACTTTACGCCTGCGGCGATAACATCTGACAACAAAAATCAGGACAAAGAGCGAGCAGCTGAACATGTTTTAGCTTTATCTGTTAGATTATGCGCCCGAATATGGTCATTGATTCCACACATATGGCCTGGTAATGGTTTATCGTTCTGGTTAATAATGCGTTGGTAAACGTAACATAATGAGAAAGCTAGAAAATTTTCACCTGCTGGTCATGTTGATCCTGTTGGTTGCCGTCGGCCAGATGGCACAGACGATTTATGTTCCTTCCATCCCGGATATGGGACGCGATCTGGGCGTGCGCAGCGGCGCGATACAAAGCGTGATGGCGGCATATTTGCTGACCTATGGCGCCTCGCAGCTGATCTATGGTCCGCTCTCCGATCGCATCGGCCGTCGGCCGGTGATCCTGGCCGGGATGGGCATCTTTATGCTGGGCGCGCTGCTGGCGCTGCTGGCACCCAGCCTGCACGTGCTGGTGATGGCGGCAGCGCTGCAGGGGATGGGGACCGGCGTTGCCGGGGTGATGGCCCGTACCATGCCGCGCGATCTGTACAACGGCACTGCGCTGCGTTACGCCAATAGCCTGTTGAATATGGGGATTCTGGTCAGCCCGCTGCTGGCACCGGTGATCGGTGGCCTGCTGGACGCCTTTATCAGCTGGCGCGCCTGCTATGCGTTTCTGCTGCTGCTGTGCGCCGGGGTGGCCTACAGCATGTTCCGCTGGCTGCCGGAGACTCGACCGGCCGCGGCGGGCCATAGCAACCTGTTTAGCAGCTACCGTCAGCTGCTGAGCCACGGCAACTTTGTCTGCTATCTGGTGATGCTGATCGGCGGACTGGCGGGGGTCGCGGTGTTTGAGGCCTGCTCCGGCGTTCTGCTGGGCGGCGTGCTGCACTTAAGCGGTATCGTGGTCAGCATTCTGTTTATTCTGCCGATCCCGGCGGCATTCTTTGGCGCGTGGTACGCCGGGCGCCCGGGCAAACCCTTTGCTACCCTGATGTGGCATGCGGTGCTGAGCTGTCTGTTGGCTGGGGTGATGATGTGGATGCCGAGCTGGTTCGGCATCATCAACATCTGGACGCTGATCGTACCGGCGGCGCTGTTCTTTTTTGGCGCCGGCATGCTGTTTCCGCTGGCGACGACCGGTGCCATGGAGCCGTTCCCGCTGTTGGCCGGAGCCGCCGGCGCGCTGGTGGGCGGACTGCAGAACGTCGGATCTGGCGCGATGGCCTGGTTTTCTGCCCTGCTGCCGCAGAACGGGCAGTTTAGCCTGGGGATGCTGATGAGTGCGATGGCGGTCATGATTTTGCTGTGCTGGCTGCCGATTGCACACAAGGTGCGTCAGCAGGGACAGATCATGTAATCCGCCGGATGTTGGGCTGAGATAAAACGGCGTGCCGAATGGCACGCCGTTTTTCGTTGGTCGCCCGCGCCGTTACAGAATGATATCGCGGATCTGGGCGTCTTTGCGCTCCAGATAGTGGGTCGAGCGGATACGGCGAATGGTGCGGGACTTACCGCGGATCAGCAGGGTTTCGGTGGTGGCGACGTTGCCCTTACGATAGATGCCCTCCAGCAGGTCACCCTTGGTGATCCCGGTGGCGGAGAAGATCACGTTATCGTTGCGCGCCATGTCGCCGAGGGCCAGCACCTCACCGGCGCAGATCCCCATCTGCTCACAGCGCTGCAGCTCCTGTTCGCCCAGACGGCGGTTCTCCGGCGTATCGCCCTTCACCTGGTGGCGGGCCAGCAGACGGCCCTGCATGTCGCCGTCCAGCGCGCGGATCACCGCGGCGGAGACGACCCCTTCCGGCGCTCCGCCGATGCCATACATGACGTCCACTTCGCTTTCCGGCATGCAGGTCAGGATCGAGGCCGCGACGTCACCGTCGGGAATGGCAAAGACGCGTACGCCCAACGCCTGCATTGCGGCGATGTTAGCGTCATGACGCGGCTTAGCCAGGGTGATCACCGTCAGATGGGACAGCGGCTTGCCCAGGCGGTCGGCGATGTTGCGCAGGTTGGTCTCCAGCGGCAGATTGAGATCGACGCAGCCTTTGGCCTGAGGGCCGACGACCAGCTTCTCCATGTACATATCCGGCGCATGCAGGAAGGTTCCTTTATCGCCGACGGCCATCACCGCCAGCGCGTTGGCCTGGCCCATGGCGGTCATGCGGGTTCCCTCAATCGGGTCGACGGCGATGTCGACCTGATCGCCCTGGCCGCTGCCGACGCGCTCACCAATGTACAGCATCGGTGCCTCGTCGATCTCCCCCTCGCCGATGACGATCTCCCCGTCGATATCGACCTGATTGAGCATGATGCGCATGGCGTTGACTGCGGCGCCGTCTGCCGCATTTTTGTCGCCGCGCCCTAACCACTTATATCCGGCCAGTGCCGCTGCTTCGGTGACGCGAGAGAACTCGATGGCTAATTCACGTTTCATGATGGTCCTGCAGTGATGAGATAGATAAGCAATAAGATGACGGGGGGCGATTCTAACACAGGCGCAGTGAAACGTTTGCGTCGGAAAAACGCCGTAACCTTGACCAAAAATAAAAAAGGGGGCGATTCATTCGCCCCCGCCGTCGGTTTACCGCTGGTTATCAGTCGTGATCTTCCCAGGCCTGCGCGCGCGCCACCGCTTTCTTCCAGCCGCTGTAGCGATAGTTGCGCTCGACGGTTTCAATGCCAGGGCGGAACTCACGCTCAATGCTGGCCTTGCTGCTCAGCTCCTCCAGATCGCTCCAGTAGCCGACGGCCAGACCGGCCAGATAGGCCGCGCCGAGCGCCGTGACCTCCAGGACCGCCGGGCGTTCAACCCGCGTCCCGAGGATGTCTGACTGGAACTGCATCAGGAAGTTGTTAGCGACCGCGCCGCCGTCGACGTGCAGGGACTGCAGACGGGTATTGGCGTCGGCCTGCATGGCATCCAGTACGTCGCGGGTCTGGTAGGCGATGGACTCCAGGGTCGCGCGGATGATGTGGTTATTGTTGACGCCGCGGGTCAGGCCAAAGATGGCGCCGCGGGCATAGGGGTCCCAGTAAGGGGCGCCCAGGCCGGTAAAGGCCGGCACCACGTAGACGCCATTGCTGTCTTTTACCTTGGTGGCAAAGTACTCGGAGTCCGCCGCATCGTTGATGAGCTTCAACTCGTCGCGCAGCCACTGAATCGAGGCGCCGCCGATGAAGACCGCCCCCTCCAGTGCGTAGTTCACCTCGCCGCGCGGACCACAGGCGATGGTGGTCAGCAGGCCGTGCTGTGACGGTACCGCCTCTTTACCGGTGTTCATCAGCAGGAAGCAGCCGGTGCCGTAGGTGTTCTTCGCCATCCCCGGCTGCACACACAGTTGGCCAAACAGCGCCGCCTGCTGGTCACCGGCGATACCGGCGATAGGGATACGGGTTCCACCCTTGCCGCCGATGTTGGTTTTTCCATAGATTTCGGAAGAGGCGCGTACCTGCGGCAGCATTGCGCGCGGGATATCCAGCACCTCCAGCATGCGCTCATCCCAGTCCAGCGTGTGGATGTTGAACAGCATGGTGCGAGAGGCGTTGGTGTAGTCGGTGACGTGTACCCGCCCTTGGGTCATCTTCCATACCAGCCAGGTATCGACGGTGCCGAACAGCAGTTCGCCGCGCTGGGCGCGTTCGCGGGCGCCGTCGACATGGTCCAGGATCCACTTCACCTTGGTGCCGGAGAAGTAGGGGTCGACCACCAGGCCGGTGTTGTGGCGGATGTACTCCTCCAGTCCGTCGCGCTTGAGCTTTTCACAGATATCGGCGGTACGACGGCACTGCCAGACGATAGCGTTGTAGACCGGTTTACCGGTCTCTTTTTCCCAGACGATAGTGGTTTCACGCTGGTTGGTGATGCCGATGGCGGCAATCTGATCGGATTCGATATCGGCTTTGGCCATCGCCTCCGTGAGGGTAGAGCTCTGGGTCGCCCAGATCTCCATCGGGTCGTGCTCCACCCAGCCGGCCTTGGGGTAAATCTGTTCGAACTCGCGCTGGGAGGCGCTGATGATATTGGCATCGTGGTCGAGGATCACGGCGCGGGAGCTGGTGGTGCCCTGGTCAAGAGCGACAATGTATTTTTGTTCGGTTGTCATGATCGTTGTCCTGGTTGGGTGTTCGGTGTACGGAGTTCGCTCAAATGCCGGGGAGTCGCCTCCCCGGAAACCTTATCAGGCTTTGGATTTCTCGCTGTTCTTTTTCTCTTCTTCTGCGATGCAGACATCGCAGGGCAGGTGGCGGCCAATCAGCGCGCGGTAGCCAAAGGCCCCCAGACAGGCCCCGATAATCGGGCCGACGATGGGAACCAGGAAGTAAGGAATGCTGCGCCCGCCGGTGAAGGCGATCTCGCCCCAGCCGGCCATCCAGGCGAAGGCTTTCGGGCCGAAGTCACGGGCCGGGTTAAGGGCAAAGCCGGTCAGGGGCCCCATGGCCGCGCCGATGACGGCGATCAGGACACCGATCAGCAGCGGCGCCAGCGGCCCGCGCGGGATGCCGTTACCGTCGTCGGTCAGCGCCAGAATCAGGCACATCAGAATGGCGGTGATGACGGTTTCAACCAACAGCGCCTGCCATACGGTGATGTGTGGGTTCGGGTAGGTGGAGAAGATCCCCGCCAGCGTCAGGCTCTCTTCGCTGCCGCGTACCATATGATGGGTCTGCTCATAGTCGATGAACAGATTGTGGTACATGGCATAGACCAGCGCCGCGGCACAGAATGCGCCGGCGATCTGGGCGATGATATAGGGGAGTACTTTGCGGCGCTCAAAGCAGGCGAACAGCCACAGGGCGATGGTGACCGCCGGGTTGAGGTGGGCGCCGGAGATGGCGGCCGTCAGATAGATGGCCAAAGCGACCCCCAAGCCCCAAATGACGCTGATCTCCCACAGGCTCAACGTGGCTCCGGCCAGTTTCAGGGCGGCCACGCAGCCACAGCCGAAGAAGATCAGCAGGGCGGTGCCCAGAAATTCGGCGATACACTGTCCTTTTAATGTCGTACTCGCGGTTTGGCTCATAAAAGAAATCCTGCGACGAAGAGGTGGAAGATAAATGCCCGGCGCTGAAGGGAACAGGTTACGGGTGCGATGTGAATTTATCGTTAACGAGCGAAAACGAGAAATAGCGAAATTTAAATGTGTGTGTGTCGTCAAAAAAATGGTTGATATCGCTTATTTTGTGCGATTTATGCCTGAAAAGTTTTGTGATCTGCCTACTGACTTGGATCACGCAGATGGGGCATTGTTCTTTTTATGTTTGATTGTAACTTTTTTTTAAACTGACTTTTTCAACGTAAAACGCACGAGATTGTGCCTGAATGTGTTACAGACTGGGACGCGGCCTAGACAGTGAGAGGTGGGCTACATACAATCGGGGTAATCTAGGCAGTGCCCCGTAACGCCGGGTGAATAGCGTGGCAAAGGGTCAAATGGTGCCGCCCCTCCGGGACGCGTGCCGGGAGGCGCGCCGTCGTAAACCGAGGTCTGCTACGCCCTGCGACCTTCGTTTTGACAATGCGCCTTTGACGCTGCATCGACGCTGGATACGGTGACGGGAACACGGCTAAATGGATTGCGTGCGTAGGTCTGACGGCCTGCGCGGTTAGGGCGCCAATTTGAATGTGTGTGCCGCCGCAGGGCGGCCTGCACAACGGCAAGACGTACGCCTGGCTACTATTAAGGGGACAGACCATGTCATTTGAAGTATTTGAGAAACTGGAAGCAAAAGTTCAGCAGGCGATTGACACTATTACCCTGCTGCAGATGGAAATCGAAGAGCTGAAAGAGAAAAACAATCAGCTTAATCAAGAGGTTCAGCAGGCTGCCAGCAACCGTGAAGGGCTGCTGCGTGAAAATGAGCAGCTGAAGCATGAGCAGGGGGCATGGCAGGAGCGCCTGCGCGCGCTGCTGGGAAAAATGGATGAAGTGAACTGATCGCCACCGCTGCACGGTTCACTATAATAAAAGGCGCTCAATGAGCGCCTTTTGACTATCGGGGAGCGCGTCGCTTCTTATTCGATATCCAGCGGTTCTTCCGCCAGAATAATGCCGGTGTTATCGGCATACAGATGATCGCCGGAGAAGAAGGTTACGCCGCCAAAGTTGACGCGAATGTCGCTCTCACCGATGCCTTCGCTGTCGGCGCCGGCGGGAATAGCGGCCATGGCCTGAATGCCGATGTCCAGCTCCTCCAGGTCATCAACCTGGCGCACCGCGCCATAGACCACGATGCCCTCCCATTCGTTTTGCACCGCCAGACGCCCCAGTTCGGCGTTGACCAGCGCCCGACGCACCGAGCCGCCGCCGTCGATGACCAAAACGCGTCCCCGGCCATTCTCCTCCAGCAGATCGTAGAGCAGGCCGTTGTCTTCAAAGCATTTGACCGTAGTAATCTGGCCGCCAAAGGAGGAACGCCCGCCAAAATTGGAGAACAGCGGTTCCACAACATTCACCTCTTCATGGTAAATGTCGCACAGTTCGGAAGTATCGTATTTCATGGGTCCACGTCCGGTTGCCGCAGGAATTATCAGTATATCCCTTTAATGTGGCTGTTTGCAAAAGCAGCAGTATCACCCGCGTGCGACGCGGGTGATACTACTGCGGAAGGGATTAACTCAGAACGGTGCCGATGGCGAAGAGCAGATTGGTCAACAGAGCGCTTTTCACCATGTTTTCCAGCATGGGGCGCATGGCCTCCGGCGAGCGCTGGTGCAGGACATAGCTGGCGTGGCGGTACAGCATGGGAACGGCCAGTACGAACAGCCAGCCCGCCAGACTATGCAGATCCAGCAGGGCAAACAGCGCTAAACACAGCACCGCGCCGCCCAGCAGGGCTACGTGATAGTAGCGGGCGTTGCGCGGCCCCAGGCGTACTGCCAGGGTGTTTTTGCCGTTGCGGGCATCGTTTTCGATATCGCGCAGGTTGTTGATATTTAGCACCGCCGCCGCCAACAGGCCGCAGGCCGTTGCCGGTAGCATGACCACGCTGTTAAAGGTACCGGCCTGCAGATAGTAGGTGCCGGCAACGCTCAGCCAGCCAAAGAAGATCAGCACCGAAATATCGCCTAGGCCGATATAGCCATAGGGGCGAGTACCGACGGTGTAGGTGATGGCGGCGATGATAGCCATGAGGCCGAGTAGCAAGAACCCAATGATATCCTGGGGTTTTTGGCAGGCGACGGCGATCAGCGCGACGCCGGAAACGACGGTCAGCAGCACGGTGATGATCAGGGCCCGCTTCATCTGCGCCTGGGTGATCACGCCTTTTTGCATACCGCGCAGCGGCCCAATGCGCTCCGGGGTGTCGCTGCCCTTGACGGCGTCGCCGTAGTCGTTGGCCAGATTGGAGAGGATCTGCAGCAGCGCCGCCGTCAGCAGCGCGAGCAGAGCGATGCCGAGATTAAAGGTTTGCTGCCAGGCGGCGATGGCCGATCCGGTCACGATCGACGCCAGCGCCAGCGGCAGCGTACGCAGGCGCAGACTTTCCAGCCAGGCACGAGGCCGGCTGATCGGGGTTAATGAAGTCATTATATGGTTTCAGTCACTAGGGGCATGCGACCCTCAGCGATGCGCTGAGCGGCCCGTTGCCGGGTTATCTCATGAGTTTATCTTAACAAACCGTTAGCTGTCTGTTGCTTCAACCAGTGGCAATAAAAAGGGGGAAGGCAGACGCCTTCCCCCTGGCAAAGACCGAAAAGGACGGTTTCTGCGGGTGATTATAGAATAAACCGGCTCAGATCTTCATCTGCTACCAGCTCATCGAGGTGATTACGCACGTAATCGGCATCGATGGCGATCGCCGCGCCGTGCATTTCACTGGCGTCGAAGGAGATCTCTTCCATCAGACGCTCCATCACAGTGTGCAGACGACGGGCGCCGATGTTTTCCGCGCTCTCATTCACCTGCCAGGCGGCTTCAGCGATGCGGCGGATACCGTCGGCGCTGAAGCTGATGTTAACGCCTTCGGTTGCCATCAGCGCCTGATACTGCTCGGTCAACGAGGCGCTCGGCTCCGTCAGGATACGCTCGAAGTCTTCGGTGGTCAGCGCCTGCAGCTCAACGCGGATAGGCAGACGGCCCTGCAGTTCCGGGATCAGATCGGCGGGGCTGGAGACCTGGAACGCACCGGAGGCGATGAACAGAATGTGATCGGTCTTGACCATGCCGTGCTTGGTATTGACGGTGCAGCCTTCGATCAGCGGCAGCAGATCGCGCTGTACCCCTTCACGGGAGACGTCTGGGCCGGAGCTTTCGCCGCGCTTACAGATCTTGTCGATTTCGTCGATGAAGACGATACCGTTTTGCTCTACGGCGTCGATAGCCTGCTGTTTCAGCTCTTCCGGGTTGACCAGCTTGGCGGCCTCTTCTTCGATCAGCTGTTTGAAGGCATCCTTGATTTTCACCTTGCGCGGCTTGGTTTTCTGACCGCCCAGGTTTTGGAACATGGACTGTAGCTGGCTGGTCATCTCCTCCATTCCCGGAGGGGCCATGATCTCGACGCCCATCGGGGAGGCCGCCAGCTCGATTTCAATCTCTTTATCGTCCAGCTCGCCTTCGCGCAGCTTTTTACGGAAGGTCTGACGCGCCGGGGAGCTTTCATTGGCTTGTTCGGTCTGTCCCCAGTTGTTTTTGGCCGGGGGGATCAGGGCGTCGAGGATCCGCTCTTCCGCCATCTCTTCTGCGCGGTAGCGGTTTTTCTCTATGGACTGCGCCCGGATCATTTTCATCGCGGAGTCGGTAAGATCGCGGATGATGGAGTCCACCTCTTTGCCGACATAGCCGACTTCGGTGAACTTGGTCGCTTCGACCTTGATGAACGGCGCGTTGGCCAGCTTCGCCAGACGGCGGGCGATTTCGGTCTTGCCGACGCCGGTTGGGCCGATCATCAGAATATTTTTGGGGGTTACTTCGTGGCGCAGTGCCTCGCCCAGCTGCATACGGCGCCAGCGGTTGCGCAGCGCGATCGCGACGGCGCGTTTAGCCGAGTGTTGGCCAATGATGTAACTGTCGAGTTCGCTGACAATTTCGCGTGGGGTCATTTCAGACATGATATACAGTCCTTACGCTTTGGAGTCTAATTCTTCAATGGTGTGGAACTGGTTGGTATAAATGCAGATATCACCTGCAATTCCCAGCGCCTTTTCTACGATATCGCGGGCACCCAGCTCGGTGTTTTCCAACAGCGCGCGCGCCGCTGCCTGGGCATAGGGGCCGCCGGAGCCAATGGCGATCAGATCGTTTTCCGGTTGTACTACGTCACCGTTGCCGGTGATGATCAGCGATGCGTTTTCATCGGCGACGGCCAGCAGCGCCTCTAGCTTGCGCAGCATACGGTCGGTACGCCAGTCTTTGGCCAGCTCCACCGCCGCTTTGACCAGGTGGCCCTGGTGCAGCTCCAGCTTGCGCTCAAACAGTTCAAACAGGGTAAAGGCGTCGGCGGTGCCACCGGCGAATCCAGCGATGACGCGATCGTTGTACAGGCGGCGGACCTTGCGGACGTTGCCTTTCATTACGGTGTTGCCCAGCGTGGCCTGACCATCCCCACCGATCACTACTTTGCCGTTGCGGCGAACGCTAACTATTGTTGTCATGAACAGACCCCCGTGGCTATAAAGTAATCCTCCCGTCGCGCGGGACGGGAGGCATTACCCGATTACATGGGGGGGATTTCGCGGATTTCAACCCCCGGCGGCGAGGGTGATGCAGCCGGACATGCCGTTTCCTTTCAGGCGGCCGATCATTTTGTCTGCCGCGGGGCGACTGGCATAGGGGCCGAGCAGGACGCGGTGCCAGCCGCCTCCGCTGGTGATGCGGCTTTCTATTCCGCCAAAGGCCAGCTGGGCCCGTACCGATTCGGCCTGATCCGTGTTACGGAAGGAGCCGCACTGGATCAGCCATTTCTGGCCAGACGCTTTCTCCGCTGGCTTCTCGGCCGGTTTTTCCACCGGTTTCTCCCGGGCGGTCTGTACCGGCGCCGGCGCGGCGCTGGTCACCGGCGCGCTGCGCTCTTTTTCTCGCTCCCGACTGACGGGCGGCGGAGTTGGCGCCGGGCTGGGGCGCGCGCTGGTCTGGGACTGGGAGAATGGGTTGCGCGGCGCGGGCGCCGGCTGACGCACCGGCTCCTGATAGGTCGACTGCGGCGTCGGCGTTTGCTGAGCATAACGCTGCTCCGGCAGGCGGCTGTTGTGCGGCGTTACGGTCGGCGGAGTCTGATCGTTATAGGGCACCTCCGATAGCTGGGTCGGCGCCTGGCGCATATCGGCCTGCATCTGCTCCAGCAGCTGGCGCTGCTCATCCGTCAGCTGCGGCTGCCCCTGCAGCGGGGCTCCGCCGCTGGGTTCGGTCGGTGCCGTGACGCCAACCTGGCGATTTTCCAGCTCTTTAATATAGCGCCAGCGCTCCTCCGGCTTGGGCGGAAGACCATTTTTAGGGTGCTGCGATGCCGCCGGCAACAGCGTATCGCCGTCCGGTTTATGCTGGGTCAGAAAATAGAGGCCACCGGCAAAGGTTGCCAGCACGGCCAGGGCAAGCACCATCATGGTTCTGGATACGCCGGAACCCGAACGCCGCTTTTTACCCCGGCTGTTGCTTTTGCGTTTGGCGCCCGAAGCGCGCCCACGGCTCACATAGTCTCTTTGTGCCACTGTCGTTTCGCTACAACTGAATAGTCAATATCAGGACGCCATGTTACTGAACTCAGATTCAATTCACTAGCGTTTCGGAACAGCCGTACTGCCGCGGATGATGAGCTCGCTGTCCAGCAGGCGCGAACCGCTGACCACGCGATGGTGATGCAGCTGCTCCAGCAGTAGCAGCATGGCCTCACGGCCAATCTGATAGCGGGGCTGTGCCACGGTCGTCAGCGGCGGATCGGCGTACTGCGCCAGGCGGATATCGTCGAAGCCGATGATAGACAGCTCCTCCGGCACCTTGATCCCCAGCCGCTTTGCCTGCGACAGCGCGCCTATCGCCATCACATCGCTGTGACAAAACAGCGCGGTGGGCGGCTGCGGCAGCGCCATCAGCTGCGCCAGCGCCTTAGCGCCGGCCTCGAAGGTAAAGTCGCCATGCGCCACGTAGCCCGTTTCGCTGAGGCCGCAGCGGCGCAGCGCCTGGATATACCCCTGCAGGCGGTATTGGCTCAGCGGCATGTGCTCTGGTCCGGCGAGGCAGCCTATCCGCTGGTGGCCCAGATCGTGCAGATAGAGCACGGCCTTGAAGGCGGCGGTCAGGTTGTCGATATGCACCGTCGGCAGCTCCAGCTCCGGTGCAAACTCATTGGCCATCACCATGGGCGGTAGATTGCGCTGCTCTTCCTTACTGGCGTCGAAGGGAATGTTGGAACCCAGCAGCAGCATGCCGTCGATCTGCTTGGTGATGATCAGGTTAACGAAAGTTTTTTCCTGCTGCATCTGCTGGGCACAGTCGCCGAGCAGAACCAGATAGCCGTGCTCGGCGGCGGTGCGTTCGATCCCCTGGATCACTTCGGCAAAAAACGGATCGCAGATGTCCGGGACGATCACCAGGATAGTGCGTGACTCGCCGCGTTTGTTGCTGCGGGCCAGCGTATGGGGGGCATATCCGACGGCCAAAACCGCCTGTTCGACCTTTTGTCGCGTGGCGGCCGACACCTTCTCTGGATTCATCAGCGCTCGCGATACCGTTGCGGTTGATACGCCGGCATACTCCGCCACATCTTTCATGGTGGCGTTTATTTGCTTCTCTTCCAACGCGTTTCTCCTTGCGTCAGTCCATGCTGGCGCGATGATATGACTTCCCGATCATTATCCCGCGGCGAAGGTAACGATTGCGCCAGCGATAGCTCTGTTCTCTCCGAAGGCAGCCTCGTCCGCTGCCGACATCGGCCGCCGTCAATGGATGGCCGATGAGTATATGATCACATATTAAACGGAACAGCGGGGGTGACAGTTACTTAATTTGCAGGGAAAGTGTGATGTGAATAGATTTTTTCGATCCCGATCGCACTTCATTTCCACGCCGACGCCCTTAGCTGTCGGTGGGATCGACGTCTAATGACCATTTAACCTTCTTATAGGCCGGCAGCGTGCTGACCTGTGGCAGAACCTCCTGCAACAGGCGCTGCAGCTTGGCGCGCGACGGATGCTGAGCCAACAGCTGCCAGCGGTAACGACCGCCGCGTTTGGGTTGCAGCGCCGGAACCGGACCAAGCAGCCACAGCGACTCGTCGCACAGCGGGCTGGCCTCTAGCCGTGCGCGCAGCTGCTGCAGAAAGTCGCAGGCGTGCTGGTTGTCGTGATCGTCGGCGCGCAGCATGACGTGGTGGGTGAACGGGGGCAGGAATACGCTCTGACGTTCCTGCAGTGCCTGACGGGCAAAGGCGTCATAGCCCTGATGCAGCAGCGTTTGCAGCAGGGGATGGTCGGGGTGGTGGGTCTGCAATAGCACCTCGCCGCGTTTGCCGGCGCGCCCGGCGCGTCCGGCCACTTGGGTATACAGCTGGGCGAAGCGTTCGGCGGCGTGAAAATCGGCGGAGAACAGCGCGCCGTCGACGTCCAGCAGGGCGACCAGCGTGACGTTGGGGAAATGGTGCCCCTTGGCCAGCATCTGGGTGCCGATCAGGATGCGCGAGCCCCCCCGATGGACCTCCGCCAGCTGCTGCTCCAGCGCCCCTTTGCGGCTGGTGGTATCGCGATCGATACGGGTCAGCGGGATCGTGGGGAACAGATCGGCCAGCTCATGCTCCAGCTGCTCGGTCCCCAGTCCGACCGGCACCAGATGGGTGGAGCCGCACTGTGGACACTGGTGTGGAACCGGCCGCTGGCTGTCGCAGTGGTGACAGCGCAGGGTTCGCTGGCCCTGATGCAGGGTATAGAAGTGATCGCAGCGCGGACACTCGGCGATCCAGCCGCACTCATGGCACAGCAGCGCCGGGGCGTAGCCGCGGCGGTTAAGGAACAGGATCACCTGGTTTCCGGCGTCGGTGTGACGGCGGATACGTTCGATCAGCGGCGGCGCCAGTCCGGCCTTGAGGGGCAGCCCCTTGAGATCCACCAGATGCTGTGCGGCGGGCTTGGCATTACCGGCACGCTGGGTCAGACACAGTCGCCGGTACTTGCCGACGTCGACGTTATGCAGGGTTTCCAGCGCCGGGGTCGCAGATCCGAGCACGATAGGGATATCCTCGAGGCGGGCGCGCAGCACCGCCAGATCGCGGGCGTGATAGCGCCACCCCTCCTGCTGTTTGTAAGAGCCGTCGTGCTCTTCATCGATAATGATGCCGCCCAAGCGGGCGAACGGCGTAAACAGGGCCGAACGGGTGCCGATAACGATCGCGCTTTCGCCGTCGCGGGCGCGCAGCCAGGCCGCCAGCCGCTCGCCGTCGTTCAGCCCGGAGTGCAGCACATCGACCGGCACGGAAAAGCGCTGGCGGAAGCGGGCGATGGTCTGCGGCGTCAGGCCGATCTCTGGGACCAGAACCAGCGCCTGGCGCCCGCGGGCGAGCAGGTTTTCGATAATGCTCAGGTAGACTTCGGTCTTGCCTGAGCCGGTCACGCCGGCCAGCAGCCAGGGGCTAAAATGGTCATCATCGGCGCGAATGGCGCCCACGGCTGTGGCCTGCTCTGCGTTCAGCGTCAGGCGATCGGCGCAGAGGGAAACGTCGCTGCGCCAGTCGCCGGGGGCGATCGCCTCGCTCTCCAGCGCGATCAGCCCCTTGCTCTTCAGCGCCTGTAGCGCAGCCGCGCTGAGGTCGAACTCATCCGCCTGATGGCGGTAGATCGCGTGGCGCTGCAGCAGCGCCAGCGCCTGCTGCTGCTTGGGCGCCCGTTTCAGAGAGAGGGGATCGGTTTGCTGCCCTTGGGGCGTCAGGCTCCAGCGCCACAGGGGCGTATGGCTAGCCGCCTTGCCCTGGCGCAGCAGCATCGGCAGTGCATGAAACAGCACCTCGCCAATGGGGTGATGGTAATAGTCGGCGGCCCAGCGCAGCAGGCGCCACAGACTGTCGCTGAACAGCGGCTGCGTATCCAGCAGCTGGTTGATGCGCTTTAGGTTTTCCAGCGGCAGCTCGCTCTGCTCGCCGATCGCCACCACGATGCCAATCAGCTCACGGCGACCAAAGGGCACGCTGACCCGGCAGCCCGGCTGAGCCGGCATGTCGTGGGGCAGCAGGTAGTCAAAGGTGCGGGCCAGGGGTACGGGCAGCGCTACGTGGGCTACGGACATCGCGTTTTCCTGCGGCTTAACGGCGTTACAGTGTACACCGGATAGTGTTTGGATCGATGTGGGTGATTGCGTTGGTCGGCTATTTTCTGTATGATTCGCCGCCTTTGATATAATTTTGTATCAAACCCGATTTTATCAACCACGCGTGGTGTCTGGCGGAAAAGGGCCGGATAGCGACGCGGCCTTAACAGAGGTTTTCCCCATGAAAGAAGGTATCCATCCGAACTACGTTGCCATCACTGCAACCTGCTCTTGCGGCAACGTAATCAAGACCCACTCTACCGTTGGTCACGATCTGAGCCTGGACGTGTGCGACAAATGCCACCCGTTCTACACCGGTAAGCAGCGTGACGTCGCTACCGGCGGCCGCGTTGATCGCTTCAACAAGCGCTTCAACATGGTGGGTTCCAAGTAATTTGGAACCGGCGAAAAAGGCACCCTCGGGTGCCTTTTTTATTGCCTGAAAAACGCCGCGGCTCACTCTCGCTAAGGCAGCACCCGGGGCGAACGCATCCGGACGCTACACGTATCAGTATTCCCAGGTTTCCGGATCGATCCCCAGCTGGCGCATCATTTCTTTGGCCGCCTCCGGGATTTCATTGCTGCGATCTTTGCGCAGATCGTCGTCATCCGGCAGCGGCTGGCCGGTAAACGCGTGCAGAAAGGCCTCACACAGCAGTTCGCTATTCGTCGCGTGGCGCAGGTTATTCACCTGGCGGCGGGTGCGCTCGTCCGTGAGTATTTTTAATACTTTCAGCGGAATGGATACCGTAATCTTTTTAACCTGCTCACTCTTTTTGCCGTGCTCAGCGTAAGGGCTAATATATTCACCGTTCCATTCTGCAGCCATGAGGAGATACCTTCACAAAAAATTATTCCGAGACAACGGGCTATTATGCCTGATTGTATCTCGTATCCCTAACAGAATGGCGGGATCAGCGTGGACGATCACGTTTGCCGCGCCGGTATCCAGGGAAGCGATAACCACAAACAGACTGTGCCAATTTTAGCGGCTAATCCTATCTACCTCAATCCATACGCAAAGACTTTTAGATGGCTAGATGTATTGACGTCTATTTTTGCAGCGGTTACGCTCTATCCATCACTGGCGCTATTTCAGGGAGGGCAATCAGGTGCGCTATCAACCGGCAACTCAGGCAGTGCGCTGTGGGCTGAACGACGATGAGCAGTATGGCAGCGTGGTTCCCCCCATCCATCTTTCCACCACCTACAACTTTACCGATTTTAATCAGCCGCGCACGCACGACTATGCTCGGCGCGGAAATCCCACGCGCGACGTGGCCGAGCGGGCGCTGGCGGAGCTGGAGGGGGGCGCCGGTGCGGTGGTGACCGCCAGTGGAATGGGCGCGATCCATCTGATGTGTACGGCGCTGCTCTCCCCCGGCGATCTGCTGCTGGCGCCGCACGACTGCTATGGCGGTAGCTATCGCCTGTTTGACAGCCTGGCGCGCCGGGGCGCTTTCCGGGTGGCCTTCGTCGATCAGGGCGATGCGCAGGCGCTGGCCCAGGCGATGGCGCTGCGCCCGAAGCTGGTGCTGATTGAGACGCCGAGCAATCCGCTGCTGCGGGTGGTGGATATCGCCGCGATCTGCGCCGCCGCGCAGCGGGTAGGCGCCCTGACGGCGGTGGATAATACGTTTCTCAGTCCGGCGCTGCAGCAGCCGCTGGCGCTGGGCGCCGATCTGGTGCTGCACTCCTGTACCAAGTATCTGAACGGCCATTCCGACGTGGTGGCCGGCGCGGTGATCGCCAAAACGGTGGAGATGGCGCAGGAGCTGGCCTGGTGGGGAAATAATATCGGTGTGACCGGCGCGCCTTTCGACTGCTATCTGCTGCTGCGGGGGCTGCGCACGTTGGCGCCGCGTATCGCGCTGCAGCAGGCCAATGCGCTGCGTATCCTCGACTGGCTGCGGGCGCAGCCGCAGGTCACGCGGCTGTATCATCCGTCGCTGCCGACGCACCCCGGCCATGCCATTGCTGCCCGCCAGCAGCGGGGCTTTGGCGCCATGCTCAGTTTTGAGCTAGAGGGGGATGAGTCCCATCTACGGCGTTTCCTAAAATCCCTGCAACTGTTTACACTGGCAGAGTCTCTGGGGGGGTGGAGAGCCTGATCTCCCATGCCGCCACCATGACCCATGCTGGCATGGCGCCGGAAGCGCGCAGGGCGGCAGGCATTAGCGACAGCCTGCTGCGTATTTCCGTGGGTATTGAGGACGGTGATGATTTAATCGCTGATCTGGAACAGGCATTTCAGGCAGCAGCAACGAGGTAAGCGATGAGTGCACAAGCGGTAACGGGGCAGCAACAGGCAGAGCGCCAGCTGCATAAGTTCGGCGGCAGTAGCCTGGCAGACGTAAAGTGTTATTTGCGCGTAGCGGGGATCATGGCGGAATACAGCCGCCCCGGCGACATGATGGTCGTGTCGGCGGCGGGCAGCACCACCAATCAGCTGATCAGCTGGCTCAAGCTCAGCCAGAGCGATCGCATCTCTGCCCATCAGGTACAGCAAGCCCTGCGCCGTTACCAGAGTGAACTGATTGCCGGTTTGCTGCCGCCGGAGATGGCGGAGCCGCTGCAGGCGCACTTTATTCGGGATCTTGAGCGCCTGGCCGCGCTGCTGGATAGTGAGATCGATGAGGCGGCCTACGCCGAGGTCGTGGGCCACGGTGAGATTTGGTCCGCCCGGCTGATGGCGGCGGTGCTGCAGACTCAGGGGATGGCGTCGGCGTGGCTGGATGCGCGGGATTTCCTGCGCGCCGAGCGCGCCGCTCAGCCGCAGGTGGATGAGGGGCGCTCCTATCCGCTGCTGCAGCAGCTGCTGGCCCAGCATCCGAATAAGCGTCTGGTGGTAACCGGTTTTATCAGCCGCAGCGGCGCAGGTGAAACGGTCTTGCTGGGCCGTAACGGTTCTGACTATTCGGCGACGCAGATCGGCGCCCTGGCCGGCGTGCGGCGCGTGACTATCTGGAGCGATGTCGCCGGGGTCTACAGCGCCGATCCGCGTAAAGTGAAAGATGCCTGTCTGCTGCCGCTGCTGCGTCTGGATGAGGCCAGCGAGCTGGCGCGTTTGGCCGCGCCGGTGCTGCACGCCCGTACGCTGCAGCCGGTGTCCGCCAGCGATATCGATCTGCAGCTGCGCTGCAGCTATCAGCCGCAGCAGGGGTCGACCCGCATTGAGCGGGTGCTGGCCAGCGGCAACGGCGCCAAGATTGTCACCAGCCATGACGATGTCTGCCTGATTGAGCTGCACGTTCCCGCTGGTCATGAGTTCAGCCACGTACACCAAGAGGTGGAGCGTATTCTGACGCGCAGCCAGCTGCGCCCGCTGGCCAGTGGGATCCATCGCGATCGCGGACTGATCCAGCTGTGCTACACCGCAGAGGTGGTCGGCAGCGTATTTAAGCTGCTGGAGGAGTCGGCGATTCCGGGGCTGCTACAGCTGCGCGACGGCTTGGCGCTGGTGGCGATGGTTGGCGCCGGCGTCTGCCGCAATCCACTGCATGCTCACCGTTTTTATCAGCAGCTTAAGGATCAGCCGGTCGAGTTTATCTGGCAGTCGGAGGAGAGCATCAGCCTGGTGGCGGTGCTACGCTGTGGCCCGACGGAGGCGCTGGTACAGGGGCTGCACAGCTCGCTGTTCCGGGCAGAAAAACGCGTCGGTCTGGTCCTGTTTGGTAAGGGCAACATCGGTTCCCGCTGGCTGGAGCTGTTCGCCCGCGAACAGGGTAACCTGTCGGCGCGCAGCGGTTTCGAGTTTATTCTGGCTGGGGTGGTCGACAGCAATCGCAGCCTACTGAACTATGAGGGGCTGGACGCCAGCCGCGCGCTGGCCTTCTTTGACGATGAGGCGCAGGCGCTGGATGAAGAGTCGCTGTTCCTGTGGATGCGGGCTCATCCCTATGATGATTTGGTGGTGCTCGATGTGACGGCCAGTCCTTCGCTGGCCCAGCAGTACCGTGATTTTGCCAGCTACGGTTTCCACGTGGTCAGCGCCAACAAGCTGGCCGGCGCCGCCGACGGCCATGAATACCGCCAGATCCGCGACGCATTTGAGAAAACCGGACGCCACTGGCTGTATAACGCAACCGTGGGCGCCGGGCTGCCGGTTAACTATACCGTGCGCGATCTGCGCGACAGCGGCGATACGATTCTGTCCATCAGCGGCATTTTCTCCGGCACCCTTTCCTGGCTGTTTCTGCAGTTTGACGGTTCGGTTCCCTTTAGCGCGCTGGTGGATCAGGCCTGGCAGCAGGGGCTGACGGAGCCCGACCCGCGGGTGGACCTTTCCGGCCAGGATGTGATGCGCAAGCTGGTGATCCTGGCGCGCGAGGCGGGGTATGACATTGAGCCCGCCCAGGTCCGGGTCGAGTCCCTGGTGCCGGTCGGCGGCGAGCAGGGTTCTATCGATCACTTTTTTGAGAACGGCGAGGCGCTGGACGAGCAGATGCTGCAGCGTCTGGAAGCGGCCAATGAGATGGGGCTAGTGCTGCGCTACGTGGCGCGCTTTGACGCCAACGGTAAGGCGCGCGTCGGCGTTGAGGCCGTGCGCCCGGAGCACCCGCTGGCGTCGCTTTTGCCGTGCGACAACGTGTTCGCGATCGAAAGCCGCTGGTATCGCGATAATCCGCTGGTGATCCGCGGCCCCGGCGCGGGGCGCGATGTTACCGCCGGCGCCATCCAGTCGGATCTTAACCGTCTGGCGCGTCTGCTTTAGCGTAATGTCCGCTCGGTGCGCCGGGCGGGGATTTCTCCTTGCGCCCGGCCCCCGGTTGTGGGGTATACTCCCACCGCATCGATTGGAAGATCATCGTCCCCGGTGGGGCGGCCGGACTTCAAATCCGGTTGGGGCCGCCAGCGGTCCCGGGCAGGTTCGACTCCTGTGATCTTCCGCCAATTAAGCTCTCCTGAACTCTCCCCACGTCAAAAAAACCTCTTCTAACCCCTTATATATCAGGCTTTCTTTGTTTCCTAAGGTCAACTGACTTCAACCGGCATCAAGCGCTTTTTGGGGTGTATTAGGGGGTGTTATTTCACCCTTAAAATGCCAGCACCCCAATAATGGTAAAAATGTAATGTATAACAAAGGGTTTAAATGACAATTCCCCAATATTATGCCTGGCTAAATCAGAGAGCCGGGCTTTTTTGTAGACTTTGGATAAATTCCTCTGGAGTCTTGTTATTTAACGATGAATGGGGTCTGCTTCGGTTATATTCCTGTCATCATTGCTCGATCTTTTCCTGCGTATCGTCCAGTGATAGTAACCAATTAACGTTCAGATACTCATCTCGAAAACTACCGTTAAATGACCAGATCAGCGCATTATTCATCGGTTTTCCAGGCCGTGAGAAGTCCATTGCTATACCGTTTTTATATGCCCAGTGAGCCAGTGTTTTAGATATAAATTCACTACCATTGTCTGTCTGAAACCGTTCGGGTACTTATCACTTAAGTTAGCTCGTTGCGGCTATCACGCTCAAGTCGGTTATATTTTCACATATCTTGATAGCAATAGATCCTGTGGGGATGAGTGGATTTGTAGCGTATGGATATCAACCGCATAGCGTTTATGGCAGAATAAAGTAAGGCTGTACTTGGCTACCATCAGTATAGGACATTAAGTAGAGTGAATATTCTCTGCCTTGCGGCAAAAGGTACCGTGGATAGCGCGCATATTTTGTATTTTCTTGGCCATGTATCAGAGAAGCTGGCGGGCGCAATCCAGAGGAAGCTGACGGCGTTTAGCGCATTGGATACCATTCCCAGTGTGCGTAGCCTAAAGATTTTAAATCCCAAGATCTGGGGTTATAAAGGCACGATTTATAAACTGCGGATTGACTGCGGCGCTGAGTCGGCGCGGATCCTGTTGATGCTGAATGCCCATAACGATCTGGTGGTGTTACATGCCTTCCTGAAGAAAACCCGTAAGACACCGAAGAAAGAGGCGGAAACGGCGATACGTCACTTTGACGCGGTGTGTGCCAATGCGGAGCTGATGCCTCTGTTTCCGTCAGCGTTGGAAAATAGGCGCTAACATTTTCGCTATAGAGAGGGCGCATCTGTGTCTCGCGGCGGGGTCATTGCGTGGCCGAGGAGGCTGATCCACTGCCGCTCGCTTACTCACCGATTTTAGCGGGTGTCTCCCTTTGGCGATGCACTGAGAAAAGCGATGTATTCCTAGGGGGCGGCGCGCTACTCTCTTTGACAGTGGCGCCGATCAATCGGCGCGGCAGCAGTCCGTAGAGTGGAGGCAAACAGATGAGTCACGATCTCTTTGAGCCAGAGATGAAGATAACGCTGGACGATAATAGCGCTATTCACGCGTTTTTTAAGAAGTTCTCTAGAGTGGGTCCGGAGATTAGGGACAATATTTACCGTGAGCTACCGCAGATTATCCAGCGGCGTCCTCATAAGATTAAGGCCGCCTGGGGATTGAAGCATCAAGGGCTTACTATCCTGGAGTATAAGGTGGCGCTGAAACCGCAGAGTTTTCGCGCGGCGTACATTCAGCGGGGAGAGGAGGTCCGAGTGATCTTTATCTCGGATATTCTGATTAAGCGTGATTTTGTTAAGGCGTTGGCTGCGACCTCGCTGGTCGATTGATCGTGTGTTGGATTAGCATCGTGTCTCCGGCGCAGGGCCCATTTTACCGCGCGGCGGCGGCGAAGGTATAAATAGTCGTTATATTACTAACGCAATATTTAACACCGCTCTTCAATTTAGTGCTTCATATGCGATATCGGTGTGACCTACCGGCTTCAGCGCATCCTCTGTCACCTATTGTTATATCACCTCGTCTATTATCTCTATTTACGGGAAGAGAGGAGGGCATATTTATAATTTATGCCATAAATATTCACTGCATTTAATTTTATAGGTGTCGGGTGATGGATAATCCTATTGGCGTGACGCTCTCGCTGCGGCAGCAGAATAAAAATATCCTCTGCCTTGCGGCAGCGCAGGCGCTGGCCGGGGCGAATTCGGTGGTGTTTTATGCGATCGGGGCGATTGTCGGTCATCGCCTGGCGCCCTATGACACGCTGTCGACGCTGCCGATCACGCTGTTTGTGACCGGTATGGCGGCCTGTATCTTGCCCTTTGGCTATTTGGCTAAGCAATATGGGCGCAAAGCGGCGTTTATGGCGGGCACGGCGTTGGGAACGCTGGCGGGGTTGACGGCGGCGCTGGCCGTATTCATCGCCTCTTTTGAATTGTTTTGCCTGGCGGCGCTGATGGGGGGAGCCTATGCCGCGGTGAGCCTTTCGTTTCGTTTTGCTGCCGCCGATGGCGTTGGGCCGGAGCGACGCGCGCTGGCGCTGTCGCTGGTCATGGCGGGCGGCGTGGCGGCGGGGGTTATCGGGCCTAGCCTGATCGGTGGATCCCTCGCGCTATGGCCAGCGTATCCACTGGTTGCCGCCTTTATCGCTCAGGCGCTGGCGGCCGCTGCGGCGGCGCTGGTATTGCGTCGTGTGTCGGTTCCCCCCGTCAGCGAGCAGGCGCCAGCGATGCGCCGATCGCTGCGCAGTATTGCCCGTCAGCCCGGACTCATGCGTACGGTATTTTGTGCCACAGTCTCCTATACGGTAATGAATTTTTTGATGACGGCCGCGCCGCTCTCTATGCATATGCACGGGCTTTCCCTGCACGCATCGACGCTCGGTATTCAGTGGCATGTAATCGCAATGTATGCCCCCGGATTTATTACCGGCAGGCTGATCAACCGCTTTGGCGCGGAGTCTATTAGTACGGCAGGGTTGGCGATTACGCTGTTGGCCATCCTGACGGGATTTTCAGGTCAGGAGGTCATGCACTATTGGCTGTCGCTGATCCTGTTGGGGCTAGGCTGGAGCCTTGGATTTACCGGCGCCTCGGCCAACCTGCTCAACTATCATCGTCCGGAGGAGCGGATACGGGTGCAGTCGCTGAATGACTTTATTATTTTTAGCCTGATGATCGTCGGCTCTTTCTTGTCCGGGGTGCTGTTGAATAGCGCCGGCTGGCATGCCGTACTGTGGGGATCGCTGATCCCGGTAAGCGTCGCACTGTGGGTGATGCTGGCGGGAATGGCGCATCGCCGCCGCACCGGCTGAACAGACGGTGAGCTAGCGTCGTCGCTGCGAAACCGGAGCCGTAGAAGACCCGTTGCGCGGATGCTCGGCGTGTTTACCCTGAGGCGCGACGGCGCTCATGCAGGATAGCGCCGGATCGTCGGGGAAGCCGACCATCGTTGACCTGCGGACATTACTCATCAAAATCGGTGTAGAATGTGTCGTTGTAGGTACACATGCCGCAGTCGGCCAGGTTGCCGACGTTATGATTCTGCACCGCCGGGGTATGTGCGCAGCCGCTTAATATCAGTGTGGCAAGCAATAAGATGATATATTTCATGGTGGACTCCTATTAACCCATTAGGTATTTCTAGCGTAAAATGCCCTGCTCATCATGAGCATTTAAATTCCCTGTATTATTTACTGTCGATTATAGCGTGTGTTTTTTGTGCTGTCTTCCCTCTATTTTAACGTAACGTGCGGCACGAAATGTTAAGACGATATGCAAAGAGGGTGCAATAAAAATAAAAAGGCGTTCTGTGTTTTAGTGCTCCATAATTTATTCATAAAGGCGCTTCTTATAATGAAAAATGGAGAAATAAAGGAGAAAGAGTAAAACGATTTTACTTTCATTTTGTTTTTATTATTTGTCGTTGGAAGACCATCTCGCTGGATTATTCGTAAAGTGAAAGTAAATGGGTTTCACCCTATTTGGGGGATGTTTGGGGAATGCTCTGAGCAGAGGCGATTCATCATTACACCATGGGGCGGTTATTCCGCTGCGCGCTCTGTGGGGTGGGCAATATCCTCTGCCGCTGGCATAGGCGTACCGTCGGGGGACCACCCGGTGCGACGGTGCCCAGATGAAAACGTTCGCCAGACTCTGTGGTATCTCACAAAAGCGCGGTGAATCAATTCTGTCTATTCTTATCTGGCAGTATGCTTCACCGTGGAGTGGGGTGCCATAGCACCGGGGGCGTGACCGGCAGGCGTCGGTGAGCGTGACCCGGGGATCGGTGCGGGACATGACGCGCTTTGAGAGTGAGCCAGGAGGGGGTTACGATGTATAAGAATATTTTGGTACCTGTCGATATTGAAGAGGATGTACTGACGCAGAACGCGTTGGAGCATGTGATTTATATGGCAAAGCTGACGGATGCCGAAGTGCATTTCCTGTATGTGCTGCCGGATGCTCAAGCGTTTGTCACCGCCTACTCATTTGGTATTAAAGAGTTTGAGAACAAGGCCGTCGCGAATGCGGAGGAGAAGCTGCTGACGCTGATCGATAGTATCGATCTGCCGCGTGAGCGCCTGTCATATACTATCCGCTTTGGTACGCCGCGCGATGAGGCGCTGCAGCAGGCAGAAGAGATGGGGGCCGATCTGATCGTGGTTGGCTCGCATCGTCCCAGCGTAAAGACCTATCTACTGGGCTCTAATGCGGCGGCGATTGTGCGTCACGCGAAGACCAATGTGCTCGTGATCCGCTGAGCGGCGCGTTACGTATGCGCTTAAGACACCGTGTCACCGTGGGTGATACGGTGTCTTACCGGTGCGATGACGGGGATAACGCGATGCGTCGGAGGGCGCTGATGGTGCGGGTAAAATAGCATGATCAGCTAAAAAAATAGCCATTGAGAGTAAATCTAATCGTTAATTAGCCATCTTTTCCGCATAATGCATTGATATATCTCATCTTCTACTGAGCATGCGCTGAGGCATGGCATTGCATTAGCGCTGTGCCTGAATGATAATAAAAGAAGTAACGCATAATATGGTTTCGTCACGTCACTTTTTTTTCTGATATGAGTTATCGATGAATAATATTATGCCATGCCATTTTCGCGCGGGAGCCATGATCATCGTCCGACGTGCGGCATCGCGATGATCATCGGCAGATGACGGACGTTTACCGTTGTTCCTGCGTAATAAAGGATTATTGTCGGTATTTCGCTGACGATAATGTAGCAAAGACATCGTAGCACTATAATAGCAAAGTAATGATTGCGCGGGGTTATCTCCGCGCTTTTTTCATTTCTATATAAATAATCGTTCTTAAAAAATAGGCTTTTTAGCGAAAAAAGTTCATTTTTCGATAGAAATGTCTCTATTTATATAATAGCGTAAAGATAATGATACATTGATATTGTGCGCGCCGTATTGAAATCGCGGCATGATTCGGTATTTTGTTTCGACATTGGATGTCAGATTTAGACCTCTGTTTATGCCTTATTCAATCGTTAGAATTTGGCTTTGATAAGGCATTTTTACATTTATGTAGGATGTTCTGCTATGAAACTTTGCTGTGATGAGTGTTGTGCGATAGTTTTAACAGAGAAAGATACAGACGTTAGATTTTGCGAAGGAGATATCGTCAAGTTTACTGCAAATAATCTGATGCTAGTCTCCATTGAAAATGACTCAATTGATTTTTCTACGCTTGACTCCTCCCTTATTCTCTATATTTCCCGCGATCTAATAAAAGACTATCTGCATTTTTTAAAGAAAGACCTTACCCACTATACGCCGGTGTCGCGTGGGTTTCCGCCTTATATGATAGAGCCTTGCCGTACGCCCTATGTATTTCGTGAGGCTGCCTGCCACTCGGTAATGCGGGAGGCGGATGAAATCGAGTTTGAGCGTAAGCGTTCGCTGACGTTTGCCGCTCTATCCATTTTTCTTAATAATAGAAGCTTCATTCCATTTTTAATGCGGATGGTTCGCAATAACATTAGCGCGAATGTATACAATATCATTCAGAGTGATATTCATAAGACATGGAGCTTGACGACGGTCGCCAGCTGCCTGTGTCTGAGTCCAAGCTCTTTGAAGAAAAAATTAAAAAATGAGCAGACCAGCTACAGTAAAATCGTGACCGATTGCCGTATGCGCTATGCAGTGGAGCAGCTGTTGGTTTTTAATAAGAATATTTCTCAGGTCTCGACGCTGTGCGGCTATAGCAGTACCTCTTACTTTATTTCCGTATTCAAAGAGTATTATGGCGTGACCCCGCTGAACTATGTACACCGTTACCGGGATGGCACCATGCTGTCATAGCTGTCCTGTCGCGCTATCCCTTTAGCACGACGCTGCCGACAAGGATGTCGTCCCTTTCTCCCGCTTATCCGCCGTCTCCTTTGCTTTCATCCTCTTCAGCCTGCGTGGGGCGATGCGAGCGCGCATAGTGACCGCTGTAAATCAGATTTTTATGGCTAAAGTGTTTTCGGGGGCTAAAAAGCCTGGACGCGATCGGGTATGGTAGCCATGCTCGGACGGCGAGCGCTCACGCGGGCTTGGCGTGTCGTCCGGTTTCTAGGGTGTGTTTGGGAGAGAATGGGGTGATTGAGGTTGTTCTGGTCGATGAGCATGACGTCGTGCAAGGGCATATGGAAAAGCTGGCGGCGCACCGTCAGGGGTGTCTGCACCGCGCGCTGTCTGTCTATATCTTCAATGCGCGCGGCGAGCTGCTGCTGCAGCGTCGCGCCGCCGATAAGTACCATGCCGGTGGACAGTGGAGCAATACCTGCTGCAGCCATCCGCTGCCGGGTGAATCGGTCGAGCGCGCGGCGGGGCGCCGACTGCAGGAGGAGATGGGGATGCAGTGCGATCTGACCGCAGGATTGACGCTGCGCTACCGAGTTGATGTCGGGCAGGGATTGACGGAGCATGAGCTAACCCACGTGTTTATCGGTCAGAGTGATGGGATGCCCCAGCTGAATTTGGCTGAGGCGGACGCCTTTGCGTTTCGTGAGCCGACGGCAATCCTACGGCATATGGCGCAGCAGCCAGACTACTATACGCCGTGGTTCCGGGCATGCCTGACGCCGGTTTTACAGCATGTTGCGGCGCATCCGCGCTGAGCCTTCGCGGTGGGCGGGGGAGCAATACCGCTGCCCTTATTGGATCGCTCGGCCTTTGGCAGAAAGAGGGCGTCAGGTTACGAATTATCCTGACAGTACCGCTAATGCCGAGGCAAGGCCGAGGTACGGAGCCACCGGCTGGCGCACTGACCACGACGCGCGGATCCGCCGTAGCGCCGGTTCTCCTCCGGCAGGACGATAAAGCTATTCATACCATATCGTCCCCTCGGGGGCGTCCCCTTCATTATTCTGCATTCTGCGCTTGCTATGCTGCACCCTGGATGGTGACACAGAGATTCAATGGGGGATAGTTTCTCTTCTCGTCCCGATGGGTATTCCACGCTGCTATAAGCGTACCCGCGCGCATCCTATTATTCCCAATACAGCCTTAGCCCGTTAAAAAATGAGCAGCGCTATATTTGCATAGCCTGGGATGAAGATATGTATCGCCGTATTATTTGACAATATTATTTTTAGCCTACGCTAGGCGGCGTATTTTCCAGTATTTATGCGCGCGCGATATGCGTGCGAGGGAGATCGGCTGGCATATTTTTCCACGGCGCTTGGTGGTAGGCTGAAACCCGGGTGCCTGCTGTATCAGGCGCTCCCATCTTAATGATGCATACTGGGCTGGAGGTTATGTGGAGCAGAAAATCGGATTTATTGGCTGCGGCAACATGGGCCGGGCCATTCTGGGGGGGCTGTTGGCCAGTCAGTTTGCGCGGCCGCAGGATATTCTGGTGTATAACCGAACCGCTGACAGCGTCAGGGCGATTGTCGATGAATATGGCGTCGGCGCGGCCGACGGCGCAGCGGCGTTGGCCGCCGCGGTGGATATTGTGGTGCTGGGCGTCAAGCCCAATGGGATGCGGGCGCTGCTGGAGGAGATTAAAGGGCGTCTGCGGGCCGAGACTATCGTCGTCTCTATTGCGGCCGGCGTGACGCTCGAGACGCTCCAGGAAGGTCTACCGGCGCAGCAGAAGGTGATTCGGGTCATGCCCAACACGCCCTCGCTGGTCAATGCCGGCATGTCATCCATCACCCCGAACGGGCGAGTCAGCGCCGAAGAGTGCGCTCGGATCGTCGCCCTGTTCCGCAGCTTTGGGCGGGCGGAGGTCGTGCCGGAGTCGCTGATCCACGCCGTGGTCGGGGTGAGCGGATCGTCACCGGCCTATGTGTTCATGTTTATTGAGGCGATGGCCGATGCGGCGGTTCGTGCCGGGATGCCGCGGGCACAGGCCTATCAGTTTGCGGCCCAGGCGGTGATGGGCGCGGCAAAAATGGTGTTGGAAACCGGTACGCATCCGGCGGAGCTGAAGGATATGGTGTGTTCGCCGGGCGGCACGACCATTGAGGCGGTGGCCGCGCTGGAGGAGAACGGCATGCGTGCGTCGGTGATCGAGGCCATCTCCCGCTGTATCGCGAAGTCGGAGGCGATGAGTCGCCGCTGAGCGGCGTGACTTCTCTGGCGCTGCCCCGCTGCGGCAGCGCCGCATATCCCCTTTCCCCTGCCTATACGCCGCTGATTTGTTTTATTGTGTGATCTGGCTCAAGTTTTTGTCCCTGTGGCCGATAAATCGAACGCTGACTTAACAGTAAACCTGGCCAAGGGATGATCCCATCATGGCGCAGTATTATTTACAGGGAATAATTAATGAATCAACGAATTACAGTTCGTGGCGGACTGCTTGTCATCATCGTTACCTATACCTTATTGCTTTTCTTTATCAGTAGCATGGGAATTTATTTCTTACGCCAGAGCAATCACTCTCTGGCGGTGGTCAATCAGCTGCAGGCCGATGAGCTGGGTCCGTTGTCGACCGGCTTTAGCGCCACCCTGCGCGCCCGCTCCGCCGCCGCCGTGGCGGCGCGTCAGCTGACGCTGGAGCATATTGCGGACGCCGACAGCAGCCGCCGGACGGTAGAGGCCCTGCTGACTGAGTCTAACGACATCATGGCGCAGTTTTCCGCGTTGAAAAAAGTCACCGTAGAGGGGCAGCGTCTGAGCGCTCGCCTTGAGCAGAGCTATAACGCCTATATCCAGGATGGCCTGCAGCCGATGGTTCAGGCCCTGGCGGCGCGTAATCTGGATACTTACTACGCCCTGCTGGAGAATCAGGTCAGCAGCCATTCCACGGAGTACGACCGCGATCTGCGCGAGTTTCGGCAGTTTGCCGATACGCTGGGACGCCAGGCGCTGGAAAAGGCACAGCGGGATTATCAGCGTGCCATGACCCTGATCATCTCCGCCTGCGTACTGCTGTTGGCGGTTGGTGGCTTCTGCTGGTATGCCCTGCGCGGCATCATTCTGCGGCCGTTGGCGCAGCTGGATGAGCAGGTGGAGCATATCGCCGCCGGGGATTTGGCCCGCCAGCTGGCGCTGAGCGGTCGCTCGGAGATAGCCCAGCTGGGTCGACAGCTGACACAGATGCAGCAGGCGCTGGCTGGAACGGTACGCCGGGTACGCGATGCCAGCGAGCAGGTTGACGTCGGCGCCCGTGAGCTGCGCGCCGGTAACCGCGATCTGTCGCAGCGTACCGAAGAGCTGGCGGCATCGCTGGAGGAGACGGCGGCCAGCATGGAGCAGCTGACGGCGACGGTGCGTCAGAACGCGGCCAATGCGGAGCAGGCCAATCTGCTGGCGAGCGGCGTCTCCGACAGCGCGAATCAGGGCGCGGGCATCGTCAATGAGGCGATCGTCGGCATGCGCAGCATCTCCCATAGTTCACAGAAGATCGCCGATATTATCAGCGTAATCGATGGTATTGCCTTCCAAACCAATATCCTGGCGCTCAATGCGGCGGTAGAGGCGGCGCGCGCCGGTGAGCAGGGGCGCGGCTTTGCCGTGGTGGCCGGCGAAGTGCGCAACCTGGCACAGCGTAGCGCCCAGTCGGCGAAAGAGATTAAGCTGCTGATCGAAGATTCGGTGCGGCAGGTGAGCGACGGCGAGCGACGCGTCAGCGCGGCGGCGGAAACCATGGCGAAGATCTCCGCCGAGGTGGTACGCGTGACGGCGCTGATGTCGGAGATCTCCGGAGCCTCTCAGGAGCAGACCCGCGGTATCGAGCAGGTAAACCAGGCCATCGCCCAGATGGATCAGGTGGCGCAGCAAAACGCGGCGCTGGTAGAGGAGTCCACCGCGGCCACGGCGTCGCTGGAGGCTCAAAGCGAGCAGCTGATGCAGAGCATGGAGAGCTTTAAGCTCGCCTGATCTGCAGGGCGGTGAGGTGCCTCACCGCCTACGATCGCCGCCTTAGCGCGGTACGCGCCGCAGGGTTGGTTGCCAGCCCTGTGGGGCGTGCGCTGGCGTTACCCGGACGGTGTCTGACCTCTGGCCCGCAGCGGCCCGCATTTCCCGCCTTGATGATGGGTTTCTGGCGCTACGCCGTTACGGGACCCCTCCGAGTATGTGTATAATCCGAGCGCTATCGTTATCCGCCGGAGCCCGCCATGACCTACCGCATTGCCTTTATCGATGACCACTATATCGTGCGGTCCGGCTTCGTGCAGCTGCTGGCGCTGGAGGAGGATATGGCGGTCGTCGGCGAGTTCAGCTCGGCGGCAGAGGCGCGGGCCGGCCTGCCGGGGCTGGATGTGCAGGTCTGTATCTGTGATATCTCGATGCCTGATGAAAGTGGGCTGGATCTGCTGGCCGATCTGCCCTCCGGGCTGGCGGTGATCATGCTGTCGATGCACGACAGCGCGGCGCTGGTTGAGCTGGCGCTGGATCGCGGCGCGCGCGGCTTTCTGTCTAAACGCTGCCGTCCCGAGGATCTGGTCAGCGCGGTACGCACCGTCGCGCAGGGCGGCGTCTATCTGATGCCGGAGATTGCCCAGCAGCTGGCGCGTACCCGCATCGATCCCCTGACTCGCCGCGAGCGTGAGGTGGCGATGATGCTGGCCCAGGGGCTAGAGGTGCGAGAGGTGGCCGAACGCCTCGGCCTGTCGCCGAAAACCGTACACGTCCACCGCGCCAACCTATTTGTTAAGCTAGGGGTAAACAACAACGTTGAGCTGGCGCACCGCCTGTTGGGGCAGTGATGCAGCGTCTGATCTCCAGCATCGCCATCTTCTTCTGCTATACCATCGCCGGATTTTGCCTGTGGGCTATCGGCGCGGCGCTGGTGACGGCGCCCGTCGACGCGCTGCTGCTGTTTCCCTTCGGTCTGCGGATGGGCATTCTGCTGCAGACGCCGCGCCGCTACTGGCCCGGTATCCTGGCCGGCGACGTGGCCGTGCAGCTGTTTTTGAGCCATCAGCTGGGCGGCGGCAGCTGGCTGTGGGGAACCCTGGGGGGACTGCTGCTGTGCATGGCCCTCGCCTGGGCGTCGGGAGACTGGCTGCGGCGCCAGCAGCGGCAAGAGGTTGAATGGCGCTGGCCGCTGCAGCAGGGGGCGCTGGTGGCGCTGGCGGCGCTGATCCAGGCGCTGTCCTGGTCGCTGGCGACCGGCGCCATGCCGGGGCCGGCGCTGCTGCTGGGGCTGTGCGGCGGGTTGACGGTGGCGCCGACCTGCCTGCTGATTTGGCACTATTTGGCGCAGCAGATTTGGCTGCCGCTGACGCCGGGGATTCTGCATCGCCCGGTCAACCTGCGCCTGCGCCATATCGGCGGCTATCTGCTGCTGTTCGCGCTGAGCCTCTGGCTACAGCACCTGGCGCAGCACGCCGACCTGCGCCGCTTTGTCCCTTTCTGTCTGGCGATCCCCATCGTCTTCATGTCGTATCGCTATGGCTGGCAGGGGGCGCTGTTGGCCACGCTGCTGAACGGCGTGGTGCTGATCGCGACGGAGCCGCAGGGCGATGCCCCGCACCGCGATCTGCTGCTGTCGCTGCTGGCGCAGAGTCTGACCGGGATGCTGCTGGGCGCCGGGATTGAGCGGCAGCGCGATCTGAACCGTCAGCTGACGCAGCGTCTGGCGGAGAACCGTTCATTGGCCCGTTCGCTGGTCATGGCGCAGGAGATGACCCGGCGGGAGATCGCCCGTGAGCTGCACGATGAGGTCGGACAGACGATTACGGTGATCCGCACCCAGGCGGGCATCATTCGACGGCTGAGCGATGAGCCGCGTCTGCTGGCCAGCGCCGAGGCCATCGAAAACCACGCCCTGCGGGTATATGACGGCGTACACGATCTGCTGGCGCAGCTGTGGCCGGCATCGCTGAGCAATCTGCCGCTGTCGGCGGCGCTTTCGGCGCTGCTGCGCGATCTGGCGCCGCCGGAGCAGGGCACCACGGCGCAGCTACGCTGGCATATCGACGACGCCGCGTTGGACGACACCCTGAAAATTACGCTGTACCGCCTGTGTCAGGAGGGGGTGACGAACGCCTGTCGCCACGCGCGGGCCCGCCATATCGAGGTAGAGGGCTGGCAGGACGACGGTGGCCTGCTGCACGTGAACATCTGCGATGACGGCTGCGGGGTGGATACGCTCAGCCTGACGCCGGGGTATGGCCTGCGCGGCCTGCGTGAGCGGATCTGCGCCATGGGCGGGGAGCTGCGCCTGGAGAGCCATCAGGGGACCCAACTGGCTGTGATCCTGCCCGCAGTTTTATCCGGCGAGGCGGAAAACTAGGAGATTTTCTTAGCGGCGGCGGGGGATTTGTATTAGTTATCCCGCGCGCGCGCGACGCACCATAGCGGCTACAACGATGAGTTTTCACGCACGAGGTATTTCCCCATGTGGTCTTTTCTGAAAAGCCGCACCGACGCGCCCGAGATCCAGGATAGCGCCAAGGTTGATGCAGCCTATAAATACTGGCGCATCCAGCTGATGTGGGTCATGTATGTTGGCTACGCCGCCTTTTACTTTACCCGCAAAAGCTTCAACTTCATCATGCCGGAAATGATCAGCGATCTGGGGCTGAGCATGTCCGATATCGGCATCATGGGTACGCTGTTCTATATCACCTATGGCTGCTCCAAGTTCATCTCCGGGATGATCAGCGATCGCTCTAACCCGCGCTATTTTATGGGGCTGGGGCTGATCATGACCGGTATTATCAATATCGTCTTCGGGATGAGTTCGTCGCTGCTGGTGCTGGGAGCGCTGTGGATGGTTAACGCCTTCTTCCAGGGCTGGGGCTGGCCGCCGTGCTCGAAGATCCTGACCAGCTGGTATTCACGCGCCGAACGCGGCAGCTGGTGGGCCATCTGGAATACCTCTCATAACGTCGGCGGCGCGCTGATCCCGCTGCTGGTCGGCTTTATCTCTCTGCACTTCAGCTGGCGCTATGGCATGATCATCCCCGGGATTATCGGCATCGTTCTGGGGCTGCTGATGTGCTGGCGCCTGCGCGACAAGCCGGTCACGATGGGGCTGCCGAGCGTCGGCAAATGGCGTAATGACGCCCTGGAGCTGGTGCAGGAGTCCGAAGGCAAAGGGCTCTCCAATAAAGAGATCATCAAGCGCTATGTGCTGACAAATAAGTACATCTGGCTGCTGGCCGTCTCTTATGTACTGGTATATATCGTACGTACCGCGATCAATGACTGGGGTAACCTGTACCTGACCCAGACCAAGGGCTACTCGCTGATGACCGCCAACTCGGCGCTGTCGCTGTTTGAGGTGGGGGGCTTTATCGGTTCCCTGGTCGCCGGCTGGGGTTCCGATAGGCTGTTCCGCGGCAACCGTGGTCCCATGAACCTGATCTTCGCTATCGGGATCTTCCTCTCCGTGGCCGCGCTGTGGCTGATGCCGGGCGGCAGCTATGCGCTGCAGGCCGCCTGTTTCTTCTCCATCGGCTTCTTCATCTTTGGCCCGCAGATGCTGATCGGGATGGCCGCCGCCGAGTGTTCCCATAAGGATGCGGCCGGCGCAGCGACCGGCTTTGTCGGCCTGTTCGCCTATCTGGGGGCGGCGCTTTCCGGTTATCCGATCGCGCGGGTGATGGAAGTGTGGCACTGGAACGGCTTTTTCGTCGTGATTTCCGTGGCCGCCTGTCTGTCTGCGCTGTTTCTGCTGCCGTTCCTGCGTGCGCAGAAGGCTGATAGCAAAGCGCCGCCGGCGGTGCAGGCTAACGCCTGAGTTCGCTTTGACTCGATAAATTGACGCGATAAAAAAGCATGGCTTCGGCCATGCTTTTTGCTATCTGAAGGCGGGGAACTGTGGCTAAAATGCAGACAACGGGATGGATTTAGCGTCGGATGGTCGGTTTTCTCAACAAACGGCGGCCGTAATGCAAAAAGGGGGTTGACGGCGGGGGAGGCTAGCAGTAACATGCGCTCCGCATTCGGCGAGTAGCGCAGCCTGGTAGCGCAACACGTTCGGGACGTGTGGGTCGGAGGTTCGAATCCTCTCTCGCCGACCAAATTCCTGAGAAACCCAGCCCTTACGGCTGGGTTTTTTGCGTTACGAGGGCTTTACAGTCAAACGCAAAAAAGCCGAGCCCCGGTGGGCGTTAAGGTGTTGACGACGGGTAGCGCTAGCAGTAACATGCGCTCCGCATTCGGCGAGTAGCGCAGCCTGGTAGCGCAACACGTTCGGGACGTGTGGGTCGGAGGTTCGAATCCTCTCTCGCCGACCAAATTCCTGAAAAGCCCAGCCTTTATGGCTGGGCTTTTTGCATTGTGGCCGGGGTGAGCGCGGGGCGCCTTAGCTCTCCTGACGGCGAATAAAGTCGACGCAGCGCGGCGCGGCGATGCGCCGGTAGTCGGCGCAGTTTAGGATCAGCGAGCGCTCCAGCGTGCCGGCGTTAAAGGCCAGCTCCTCAAAGCGGGTAAACAGCAGCGGATCGGCGACCAGCAGCAGGTCGGGATGCAGGCTGAAAGGGGGGATCGCGCCAAAGAGGCAGTCGGTCAGCGCGCTGACCTCTGCCGGGCTGGCCAACGAGGCGCGAGTGCCGCCGATGCCCCGCGCCAGCGCGCTGAGATCGGCCTGCTGATCGGCGGGCAGCACCGCCAGCACATGCTGCTTTATCCCATTCCCCTTGACGTGGCAGACCAGCGCCTTGGCGCCCTGGCCAAGCTGGGTGCCGCGAATTTTGGCCACCTCTTCTGATTTCCCCGCGCTGGGGTGTTCAACGACGCGATAGCGCGCGCCTTGGCTATCCAGCAGCCGCTGCAGCTGTTCAAATGTTGCCTGTGACACCGTATTTCTCCCATTGATGATGATGCCTGTGATCATAACGCGAAGGCGCGGCTGCGCCTGAGGCCGTTTCCGCAAAAACGGCCGCTGTGGCGCGCGCGCACCCGTTTTCAGCAGAATTTTCCCCTGTATTAATGGCACTTTCCCGGGTTAACTGTGTATATATTCGACATTTGAGATAAATTTTTTCGCCGGCGGCGACAGGGAGATCGACTGGTAAAATTTTGTTACATGGTGGAATGCACGGTGTAATTTCACCGTGGGCAGATTTCGACCTATCTGTGAGGTTTATTTGTCCTTTTTTATACAAAAATATTGCTTATTTATTAGGCGATAAATTGTATTTTGTCATATTGACGTTAACCGGAACACTTGAGAGATTGGGATGTATAAGGTGAAAACAGCGCTTCAGGATTGTGCATCTATTCGCTGATGGACTGCCCGATGAGTCGTTCCTCGCCGGGATATCGTCTACCCACCTTGGCCGCTCAGGCCGCCGCCGGACGGATCGTACAGAAAAAAACAGAGATCCGCCGGTCACACAACATCACAGTATGGAGTTCAATGTTATGTCTTCCAATCATCACGTATCTACGGGGCGTGGCGCAGGCGCCGTCGCGCTGAAATGGGGCGTCGGCCTGGTCGCGTTGGCGATCGCCGGCAGTTTGCAGGCAAAAACCCTGGTGTACTGTTCTGAGGGATCGCCTGAGGGGTTTAACCCGCAGCTGTTTACCTCCGGTACCACCTATGACGCCAGCGCGGTCCCCATCTATAACCGCCTGATTGAGTTTAAGAACGGGAGCACGGAGATCGAGCCCGGGCTGGCGGAGAGCTGGGAGGTAAGCCCCGATGGCAAGACCTATACCTTTCATCTGCGCAAGGGGGTGAAGTGGCAGGGCAGTAAGCTGTTTAAGCCGACCCGCGACTTCAACGCCGATGACGTGGTGTTCTCCTTCGAACGCCAGCGCGATCCGAACCACCCGTACCACAAGGTCTCCGGCGGCAGCTATGAGTACTTTCAGGGGATGGGGCTGCCGGAGCTGATCGCCAAGGTCGAAAAGGTGAACGATAGCACGGTGCGCATCGAACTGAATCACCCGGAGTCGCCGTTCCTGGCGGATCTGGCGATGGATTTCGCGTCGATCCTGTCTGCTGAATATGCCGATGCCATGATGAAGGCGGGCACCCCGGAGAAGATCGATCTGGAGCCGCTGGGCACCGGTCCCTTCCAGCTGGTGCAGTACCAGAAGGATTCGAAGATCCTCTATAAGGCCAACAAAGACTACTGGGGCCCGCAGCCGAAGATTGACCGCCTGGTGTTCTCCATTACGCCGGATGCCTCGGTACGCTACGCTAAGCTGCAGAAGAATGAGTGTCAGGTGATGCCGTACCCGAACCCGGCGGATCTGGCGCGCATGAAGCAGGATAAGAACATTACCCTGCTGGAGCAGCCGGGGCTCAACGTGGGCTACCTGTCGTTTAACGTCGATAAAAAGCCGCTGGACAACGTCAAGGTGCGTCAGGCGCTGACCATGGCGGTCAACAAACCGGCCATCATTGAGGCCGTCTATCAGAAGGCCGGGCAGCCGGCGAAAAACCTGATACCGCCGACCATGTGGGGCTATAACGACGAGATTAAGGATTACCCGTACGATCCGGAGAAGGCCAAAGCGCTGCTGAAAGAGGCCGGCTTGGCAGAGGGATTCAGCATCGACCTGTGGGCGATGCCGGTGCAGCGTCCCTATAACCCCAACGCGCGCCGCATGGCCGAGATGATCCAGGCGGACTGGGACAAGATCGGCGTAAAAGCCAAGATTGTGACCTATGAGTGGGGGGAGTACCTCAAGCGCGCGAAAGACGGCGAACACCAGACGGTGATGATGGGCTGGACCGGCGATAACGGCGATCCGGACAACTTCTTCGCCACGCTGTTCAGCTGCGATGCGGCCAAGCAGGGCTCCAACTACTCTCGCTGGTGCTATCAGCCGTTTGAGGCGGTGATTCAGCCGGCGCGCGCCGAGGCGGATCAGGCCAAGCGCGCCGAGCTGTATCGCCAGGCGCAGGTGATTATGCATGACCAGGCACCGGCGCTGATCATCGCCCACTCCACCGTCTATGAGCCGGTGCGTAAAGAGGTGAAGGGCTACGTCGTGGATCCGCTGGGCAAGCATCACTTCAATCAGGTCTCCCTGGAGTAATCCTGCCGCCCCTCAAGGGTGAGGGGCTTCGTGAACCGTACCGCCGCATGGCCGTGAGGCTAGGCGGTCTCCGGTATCAGGCGCTGCGCACTCTTGCGCAGCGCAGCGGGCCGGCGGGTGGGTGCCGGCCAACTACAGAGAGTTCGGGCTATGCTGCAGTTTATTCTCCGGCGTTTGGGGCTGGTCATCCCAACGTTTATCGGCATTACGTTGCTGACATTCGCGTTTGTGCACATGATCCCCGGCGATCCGGTGATGATCATGGCGGGCGAGCGCGGGATCTCCGCGGAACGTCATGCTCAGATCATGGCTGAGATGGGGCTGGATAAGCCGCTATATCAACAATACTTTATCTATATCGACGACGTGCTGCACGGCAACCTCGGTCAGTCCCTGAAGAGCCGGACTCCGGTGTGGCAGGAGTTTGTGCCGCGCTTTCAGGCGACGCTGGAGCTGGGGATCTGCGCCATGCTGTTCGCGGTGCTACTGGGGATTCCTATCGGGGTGCTGGCGGCCGTCAAACGGGGGTCGATCTTTGACCATACGGCGGTCGGCGTGGCGCTGACCGGCTACTCCATGCCGATTTTCTGGTGGGGCATGATGCTGATCATGCTGGTCTCGGTAAATCTGGATTTGACGCCGGTTTCCGGGCGTATCAGCGACACGGTATTTCTGGACGATAGCCACCCGTTGACCGG
Source organism: Edwardsiella piscicida (assembly GCF_001896205.1). GTDB lineage: Bacteria > Pseudomonadota > Gammaproteobacteria > Enterobacterales > Enterobacteriaceae > Edwardsiella > Edwardsiella piscicida. The sequence continues at coordinate 3,782,926 of NZ_MPNU01000001.1, read as the reverse complement.
CTTTATGCTGATCGACACCCTGCTGTGGGGGGAGCCGGGGGACTTTAAGGATGCGGTGATGCACCTGATCCTGCCCTCTATCGTGCTGGGGACCATTCCGCTGGCGGTGATCGTGCGCATGACCCGCTCGGCGATGCTGGAGGTGCTGAGCGAGGACTATATCCGCACCGCCCGCGCTAAGGGGCTGAGCCGTCTGCGGGTGATCGTGGTGCATGCCCTGCGCAACGCGCTGCTGCCGGTGGTGACGGTGATCGGCCTGCAGGTCGGTACGCTGCTGGCCGGGGCCATCCTGACGGAGACCATCTTCTCTTGGCCGGGGCTGGGGCGTTGGCTGATCGACGGTCTGCAGCGCCGCGACTATCCGGTGGTGCAGGGCGGCGTTCTGCTGGTCGCCAGCATGATCATTCTGGTTAACCTGCTGGTTGACGTGCTGTACGGCATCGTTAACCCGCGTATCCGCCATAAACACTAGGAGGCCGCTGATGTCTGAACCAACAACGGCCGCGACGGCGGCCACCGCATCCGGCGTCGCGGCCCCGCGGCCGATGACGCCGCTGCAGGAGTTCTGGCACTATTTTCGCCGCAATAAAGGCGCTGTCGCTGGGCTTATCTACGTGGCGATCGTGGTGGTGGTGGCGCTGGGGGCCAATGTCATTGCGCCGCACCTGCCGCAGGAGCAGTTCCGCGATGCGCTGCTACGTCCGCCGGTCTGGGAGGCCGGCGGCAGCTGGCGCTTTATTCTGGGCACCGATGACGTGGGGCGCGATGTGCTGTCGCGGCTGATTTACGGCGCCCGTCTGTCGCTGCTGGTGGGCTGTCTGGTGGTCGCGCTGTCGCTGATCCTCGGGGTGGTGCTGGGGCTGCTGGCGGGCTACTTCGGCGGTGCGGTCGATGCGCTGATCATGCGGGTAGTCGATATCATGCTGGCGCTGCCGAGCCTGCTGCTGGCGCTGGTGCTGGTGGCCATGTTCGGCCCCTCGATCGTGAATGCGTCGCTGGCGCTGACCTTTGTGGCGCTGCCGCACTATGTCCGCCTGACGCGCGCCGCGGTATTGGCGGAGGTGCATCGCGACTATGTGACCGCCTCCGGGGTGGCCGGCGCCGGTGCGCTGCGTCAGATGTTCGTCAATATCCTGCCCAACTGCCTGGCGCCGCTGATCGTGCAGGCGTCGCTGGGGTTTTCTAATGCGATCCTGGACATGGCCGCGCTGGGGTTCCTGGGTATGGGTGCCCAGCCGCCGACGCCGGAGTGGGGGACCATGCTGTCCGATGTGCTGCAGTTCGCCCAGAGCGCCTGGTGGGTGGTGACCTTCCCCGGGCTGGCCATTCTGTTGACGGTACTGGCGTTTAACCTGATGGGCGACGGCCTGCGCGATGCGCTGGATCCGAAGCTGAAGCAGTAAGGAGAGGGACATGGCATTACTGGATGTAGATCAGCTATCGGTGCATTTCGGCGACGATAGCGCCCCTTTCCGTGCGGTTGACCGCATCAGCTATCAGGTTGAGCAGGGAGAGGTGGTGGGGATTGTCGGTGAGTCCGGCTCCGGCAAATCGGTCAGCTCGCTGGCCATTATGGGGCTGATCGATTTTCCCGGGCGGGTGACGGCACAGCGGCTGAGCTTTAACGGCGCCGATCTGCAGCGTATCTCCGAGCGGGAGCGACGCCAGCTGGTGGGGGCCGAGGTGGCGATGATATTCCAAGACCCGATGACCAGCCTGAATCCCTGCTACACGGTGGGATTTCAGATTATGGAGGCGCTGAAGGTGCATCAGGGGGGCAACCGGCGCACCCGGCGTCAGCGCGCCATCGACCTGCTCACCCAGGTCGGTATTCCCGATCCGGCGTCGCGCCTGTCGGTCTATCCGCATCAGCTTTCCGGCGGTATGAGTCAGCGCGTAATGATCGCCATGGCGATCGCCTGCCGTCCCAAGCTGCTGATTGCCGATGAGCCGACCACCGCGCTGGATGTGACCATTCAGGCGCAGATTATCGAACTGCTGCTGGCGCTGCAGCAGCGGGAAGATATGGCGCTGGTGCTGATCACCCACGACCTGGCGCTGGTGGCAGAGGCGGCGCATAAGATCATCGTGATGTACGCCGGGCAGGTGGTGGAGTCTGGGCTGGCCGGCGAGATTTTCCACACGCCGCGCCACCCCTACACCCAGGCGCTGCTGCGGGCGCTGCCCGAGTTCGCGGTGGACGGCGAGCGTTTGGTGTCGCTGCCGGGGGTGGTGCCGGGTAAGTACGATCGCCCGACGGGCTGCCTGCTCAATCCGCGCTGCCCCTATGCGACCGAGCAGTGTCGGCGCGAGGAGCCGTCGCTGCGCCACCTGCACGGGCGGGCGGTGAAGTGCCACACCCCATTGGACGACGCCGGGAGGCCGACAGCATGAGTGAAGCCATATTACAGGCGCCGTTACTGCAGGCGGTGGACCTGAAAAAGCATTATCCGGTCAAGAGCGGGCTGTTTTCCCCAGAAAGGCTGGTCAAGGCGCTGGACGGTGTCTCGTTCAGCCTGGAACGGGGAAAAACCCTGGCGGTGGTCGGGGAGTCCGGCTGCGGTAAGTCGACGCTGGGACGTCTGCTGACGATGATCGAAACGCCGAGCGCCGGCGAGCTCTATTATCAGGGCCAGGATCTGCTGCAGCCCGATGCGCAGGCGCAAAAGCTGCGCCGCCAGAAGATCCAGATCGTGTTCCAGAACCCCTACGCCTCGCTGAACCCGCGCAAGAAGGTCGGTGCGATCCTTGAGGAGCCGCTGCGGATCAATACGTCGCTGTCGCGCGACCAGCGGCGCGAGCGGGCGCTGGCGATGATGGCGCGGGTCGGTCTAAAGACCGAGCACTACGATCGCTATCCCCATATGTTTTCCGGCGGTCAGCGTCAGCGTATCGCTATTGCCCGCGGCCTGATGTTAAATCCGGACGTGGTGATCGCCGATGAGCCGGTGTCGGCACTCGACGTGTCGGTGCGAGCGCAGGTACTCAATCTGATGATGGATCTGCAGCGGGAGCTGGGGCTTTCCTATGTCTTTATCTCACACGATCTGTCGGTGGTAGAGCATATCGCCGATGAGGTGATGGTGATGTACCTGGGACGCTGCGTTGAGAAGGGCAGTAAGGCGGCGGTGTTCGGCAATCCGCGTCATCCCTATACCCAGGCGCTGCTGTCGGCGACGCCGCGGCTGAATCCGCAGATGCGCCGCGAGCGGATCAAGCTGAGCGGGGAGCTGCCCAGTCCGCTCAATCCACCGCCCGGCTGCGCCTTTAACGCCCGCTGCCGCTGCGCCTTTGATACCTGTCGCCAGCTGCAGCCGCCGCTGCGTCGCTATGGCGATCAGATGATCGCCTGTTTTGCCGTGGAACAGGAGGCGGGGGCATAGTTGCTCCAGTGCAATAAAAAAAGAGCCGCGAGTCGGCTCTTTTTTATGGTGGCGTCGCCGCGGCTACTGCGGGTAGGGCACCCAGTCCCCGCCGTTGAGGCGTACATAGGGTTTCCCCTGATACATCATGACGATGGCGTTATCGTTTTCCGATACGGCGGCGCTTTGGGGCAGGTTACTGACCAACGCCTGCCAGTTGACGCTGGGCTGGGTGAAGATCTTGCCATCCAGGCTGCGGACGACCAGCTCGGAGAGGGCCAGATAGCTGCTCGGCCGATCGACCAATACCGGCGAGGCTGGCGCCGGCGCCTTCATTCCGCTAAAGATGACGCCGACCGGCACGTGAGTAATGGGCATGCTGGGGATATCGCGCAGTCCGGCCATCTGCATTTTGTCACCGACCACCGCCGCACCGTGCTCCGGTACGATCACCACCATCACATGACGCCCGGATCTCTCCAGATCGTCCAGAAAACTGTTGAGCTGGTCGAGCAGATTTTGCGCCCGCGGTTTAAAGTCGGCCCCCCGGTCGCTATTGATAAAGCGGTTGCCGTCGTGCAGGGCGATCAGGTTGACGAAGTTGGCCGTACGCACGTCGCCCAGTTTCTCCGTATTGCCCAGCCAGCGCTGCAGCGTCTCCAGATCGTTGAAGATAGGCTCGCCGTCGAACGCCGTCAGTTCATGGTCAATATTCGCCTGTGACGCCAGCGGCGGCTGCAGCGCGGCATACTGGCGCAGTTCATTGAGGTAGTCACCGAATTTCCCGGAGTGATCCATGGTGAGCTGTTGCTGGAACCCCAGGCGGCCTAGGTTTTCCATCAGATCGCACTGCTGGCTTGCCGGGGTATACAGCGCCTTGTGCGAAGGCTGGCCGCAGCTGGCGCGTAGCAGGCGGATAGAGGCCGGGCCGCTGTAGGCGGTGGCGGAGTTAAAGTTATTGAACAGAATATCCATCCGTTTCCACAGCGGATGATCCTGCAGGCCGACGGCGCTGAGATCGCTCCAGGAGAGGGAGCAAATATTGATAATCAGCAGGTCGAAGGGCTGGGCATCGGCCGGCAGAGCCGCGGGGAAGTGGGTTTGCCGCTGTTGTTCGCTGGCGTAAAAGCGATCCAGCCAGTCGTTGAGATTGCTGTTGTTGGGCGCGGCGCTCTGCGCCGGGATCTCAGCAGCGCTGGCGGTTGATATCGATGTATTGTCTGGCGTGGACTGGCTGCTCACCGAAGTATCGACCGTGGCAGCACCCTGCTGCAGGCTGAGCTGCGGAACGCCTAGGCTGCCCAGATTGACCCATACCAGGGCCAGAATGGTGAACGTGGTAATCCGAATCCACTGGGCGAGAAACAGGTAGGCGACGGTGATCACCAGCGCCGCGCCGATCATGGTCCAGTTAACGAAGCGTTGAGCTAAGTCCAGCGCATAGTCGGCGCTGAAGTGGCTCCACTGATCGCGCTGTTGCACGATGCTGTTCAGCCCCGGTAGCCAGGTGTCGTGGTAAAACAGCGCCACTCCGATGGGGATAGCCAGCCAGTTACGCCAACGGTGCAGATGCGCCGAGGGCAGGGGAAACAGCAGAAAGGCTAAAAAGATGACGTTGGCGAAAGGGTGAAAATTAAGATAGCCGTACCACAGTAACGCCAGTTTCAGTAAAAAGTAGAGATTCCAGCCGCCCAGCCCGCGCCAGCGGTAGCCTCGTTCAGAGAAAACGCTCTGCTGCTCAGTGTGTTTTGCCATGCTTATCTACCCTAGCGGAGAGTGGGCGGCGGTGCAGTACCGTCACCCGTTGAAGATAACGGGTCGGAAAAATCGTCCTCCGCAGCGTTCGCAGAGGATGGGGATAATACTTGTGCAGGTAAAAACCGCCGGGCAGCATGACCAGCGCGCACAGAACGAGGATCTGTAGAATATCCGTAATCGTCATCATGATGAGGGCTCCCGTGGCGTCATCCCGAGGGTCAGTTGCCGGGGGATGCGTCGTGGATGCGGTATGGCGGTCTCCGTTGGCGCCCTGACCTGCGGTGAAGGAAGCGGTTCGGGTGGCAGCCCTTGCGTGGGGGTCTCATTGCGCATACGCGTCAGCTCCAGCATCAGCTCTGTATCCTGGTGCCATAGACGGCGGTGGATAAATAGCTCTTCGACGGGCAGTGGGAAGATAAAGCGCAGTGCGGTGTCCAGCTCATGGGGGCGGCAGTAGGCCAGAAACAGCACCAGCGATTGCCCGTCCAGCGTGACTAAATCGCCGTCGCGGCGCAGGTTGCAGAGTTTTAGCACCTGTTCGGCATCGATTCCGGAAACCGGCCGTAAGGAGACCAGCGTGCCACGCCCGTCGTGCGGTATCAGCGGGTTATCCAGTAGGTCGAGCAATAGCGTGCAGAACTGCGCTTTGGGCCGGTAGCCGCGCAGTTTGAGTGGCCGCAGGGCGTCGAGCAGCGTGGTGATATTGGCCGGCACATGGCGCAAAAACGTGTGTCCCTGAAGCCCCTCCAGACTCACCAGCGCATTGGATAGGGTGGCGTGTAGCGGGATAACCACGTTGGCGCCGCAGGCCAGCAGCAGGCGTTCGTCGCTGCTGCGCTGCACAACCGCCTGCTCTCGTACCGCTATTTTCAGTGCATTGCCGCGCTGGCGGCGCAGCGTGTGGATTTGGCGCGCCAGATCGTCCACCTGATCGCTTTGCGTCAGTGAAAAAATCAGGGTTGCCGCCTGCGCCGTCAGCGCGGCGGTAAACAGCTCATAGTTAGACGTAAACAGATGCCAGTGCTCAGAGAGCGGGGGGGCGCCCTCCAGAATCGCGGCGTGCGCCAGATAGCTATCTTCATCATTATGGGGCTGTGGCGGTGGCAAAGGGGTTTCTACCGTGGCCTGCCAGCCCTGCGGCGTTTGAGCTAACGGGATATTCTGCTGAGCCGAAACGCCACGCTCATTACACCAAAAGGCGACATCATAGAGCCAGCGGTCCAGCTGCCAGCGTAGGCTAGCCACCCCTGAGACGAGTCGATTCAATGGAACTAGCTGATTACGTAGGACATCGGTTCCTGCCCCGTGACAGATGACGAGCAGCGTCGCGCTGCAGCGCTGTAGCCAACGATGGGTGAGGTTTATCCACCGGTTTAGCCCCTCGGCGGAGAGCGTGGTCAGGTCGGCCGCCGGGATCAGTAGGATAAACAACGGAGATGTTGAGCCCATTAGGTGAGCTAACTCATCCGGCAGCGCCATCAGCGCCGCTGGCGTCGGCGTCAGGCGATAAACCGGCAGAGACGCAGGACCTTGCGAATACGCCTCCTCCAACGCGGACGTCATCTGTCTATCGTGACCCGCGTCGATAAGCGTGACGTGGCTGTCCGCCTGCTGGGCAAAAATCGTTTGGCGACACAGGCTGGGCACATCCTGTGTGCGATCGATATTCAACCAATAAAGGCCGTGCGTTTGCACTGTCTGTAGCTCATCCCACAGGTGTGGGATACCGAGCGTAAATGATTGCGCCATGGTATATCGACTTTGTGAGAGTAGAGTGCTTCACCATGCCGACATAGGCAAAATAACATTAACTATCAAATGATTATGAGATAGTAATGTGGGTAATCATCCCTATTTTGCATTATGGCAGCGCCATTTTCCTACCTTGCTATACTCACTTAAACCATAGCTGAATTTTTATGGTTAGCAGAATGAGCGAACAAACAAAGTATCGAACGGCGCCGACGCCGTCATCGTCGGAAGATCTTGCCGTGTTACAGCGCATCTACGGGATTATGGATATTGATTACGTCAATATCGTGCGGATAGAGCATGTAAACAAGGCATTGGAACGCTGGCCGCTGTTGGCAGAGTGTCGCCAGCTGGCAGAACGACGGGACTAATCCATATGGTAACGGTAGCGCTACAGGGAATTCGCGGCGGTGTCGGCACTACCAGTACCGCCGCGGCGCTGGGTTGGGCGCTCAATGGCCTGGGACAGCGGGTGCTGGTGGTCGATGCCAGTCCCGGCGATCAGCTGGGGATGCATTTTAACCTGCCGCTCGCCGATCGCGCGGGCTGGGCGACGGCGCTGTTGGAGGGCAGCGCATGGCAGGAGAGGGCCTGGCGCTATACCGAAGGGCTGGATTTTCTGCCTTTTGGCGCGGTGGAATCAGCGCAGCTGCCTGCGCTGGAGACCTGCGTAAGCCAGGCTGAGTGGAGGACGTCCTTTGCGTCGCAAAGCGCGGTCTACGACTGGATAATCCTGGATATTGGCAGTGGGCATACGCCGATATCCCGGCAAATGGCGGCGTTCGGCGAGCTGCTGCTGCTGTTGATTATGCCGGATGCCAACTGCCATTTGCGCTTGCACCGTCAGGCGCTGCCCGATGATGCGCACCTGCTTATCACGCAGCTGTTACCCGGCAGCGTATTGCAAGAGGATCTCTACCTGCTGTGGAAGCAAACCCTGCCTAGATTGGTGCCGTTGGTGATGCACCGTGATGAGGCCGTCGCCGAGGCAGCCGCCGGTAAACAGCCTCTCGGTGAGTATGCGCCCTATTCTCAGGCGGCGCAGGAGGCCACCAACCTGGCGGCGTGGTGCCTATTGCATAAGCATCCTGAGAGCGCGGAGGCGACATGAGGCATGCGTGGGATGTGTTGCTGGCGGCACCGGCGAGGCGGGCATGGACGCAGCGCTATCGGGAGTGCCGCGCACACGGTGCGACGCCGCTGGACGCTATCAGCGGTTGTTTTTGGCTTACCGTCGCGTGGCTGTTTCTGCATTGGGAGTCACCGGCGTGGCGGGCTATCCATCAGCAGCAGGCCGCGTTGTTTCCTCATCTCGATCCGCTGCGGCCCCGTCCCCTCGATCCCGTGCGGTATGGGCTGCAGGCGATATGGCTCGCGTTGACCCGCTGGCCGCATTCCGAAACGTTACTGGGTGCCCTACGCCGCATCAGCCGGCGCAGCCTGCAGTGGCTGGCGGGGTTACCGGCGCGATGGGGACAGCAGAAAGGCGAATCGGTCTGGTTAGATGCGTTACCCAATACCGTGCGCCGGGTTGTATTGACGCTGTCGGCGCTGCTGGGGTCCGCACTCGCGTTACTGTGTATCTCTCAGCCGTTTGACCTGCTGTCGCAGTGTATCTTTGTGCTGCTGCTGTGGGGATGCGCGATGGTGATCCGTCATATTCCCGGGCGCTTCACCACGCTGCTGCTAGTGCTGCTGTCAATTACGATTTCCTGTCGTTACATCTGGTGGCGCTATACCTCAACGTTGAATTGGGACGATCCGTTTAGCCTGATCTGTGGCCTGCTGCTGTTAGCCGCGGAAACTTATGCCTGGGTTGTGCTGCTGCTGGGGTATTTTCAATCGGTATGGCCGCTAAATCGCCCGCCGGTGGCCTTGCCCAAGGCGATGGATCAATGGCCGATAGTCGATATTCTGATCCCCACCTATAACGAAGATCTTCGGGTGGTTAAACCCACCATCTATGCTGCGCTGGGGATCGACTGGCCTCGGGATCGGATCAACATCTATCTGCTGGATGACGGCGGCCGTGACAGCTTTCGCCAGTTTGCCGAGGAGGTTGGCGTTCACTATATTGCGCGCCCAACCCATGAGCATGCCAAGGCCGGTAACCTAAACTACGCGCTGAAGCGGATCAACGGTGAGTTTGTGGCGGTGTTTGACTGCGATCACGTCCCCACCCGTACGTTTCTGCAGCTGACCATGGGCTGGTTTTTACACGATGCGCGGCTGGCGATATTACAAACGCCGCACCATTTTTTCTCGCCGGATCCGTTTGAGCGCAACCTGGGGAATTTTCGGCGCACGCCGAATGAGGGCCAGCTGTTTTATGGCCTGCTGCAGGATGGCAACGATATGTGGAACGCCACCTTCTTCTGTGGCTCCTGTGCGGTGCTGCGCAGAACGGCGCTGGATGAGGTCGGCGGTATCGCCGTTGAGACGGTGACCGAGGATGCGCACACCTCGCTGCGCCTGCACCGTAAAGGCTGGACATCTGCCTATATTCGCATTCCGCTGTCCGCCGGGCTGGCGACGGAGAGCCTGTCGGCACATATCGGCCAGCGTATGCGCTGGGCGCGCGGCATGACTCAGATTTTCCGCCTGGATAATCCCTTTTTGGGTAAAGGGTTAACGCTGGGACAGCGTTTGTGCTACGCCAACGCCATGATGCATTTTCTCTCCGGCATTCCCCGGCTGATTTTTCTGGTCGCGCCGTTGGCGTTTCTGTTGTTTCACACCTACGTTATTTTTGCGCCGGCGATGGCGATCGTGCTGTATGTGATTCCGCATATGTATCACTCCAGCTTGGCGCGTATTCGCCTACAGGGGCGCCATCGTCACTCTTATTGGAATGAGATCTATGAAACGGTATTGGCCTGGTATATCGCTCGCCCGACGCTGGTGGCGCTGATCAATCCGAAGAAAGGGCGTTTCAATGTGACGCAGAAAGGGGGATTGGTCTCGCATAATCATATGGATTGGGTTATCTCGTCGCCCTATCTGTCGCTGGTGTTATTGAGCGTGCTGGGGCTGTTGTTTGGGGTCTGGCGTCTGATTTTTGGGCCGCAAAATGAGCAACTTACCGTGTTGCTGACCGTCGGATGGGTGATCTATAACCTCGTTATTCTGGGCGGCGCGGCGGCGGTCGCCGTTGAGGTGCGCCAGATCCGTCAGGCGCACCGGGTCGACATCGCGATGCCGGCAATCCTGATGCGCCACGATGGACATCTTTATCCCTGCACTCTGCGCGACTATTCCGATGGTGGCGTGGGGATCGAACTGGCGGATGAGCGTCTGTGCCTACGGGAAGGCGAGTCGATCTCTCTGCTGCTGCAGAAAGGGGAAGAGAGCTTTGTGTTTCCGATTGCGGTAACGCGAGTCGTGGGGCGCCGAGCCGGGCTGCGTTTGGATGGACTGAGCGTCGCACAGCATATTGCGTTTATCCAGTGCACCTTTGCCCGCGCCGATACCTGGGCGCTGTGGCAGCAGGCCATCCCAGAGGATCATCTGGGCGGTGGTTTTGTCGGTATTTTACGCCTGGTGGGGCGCGGTTACCGTAGCTTGGCCGAGTATGCCCCGGCACCGTGGCGCATGCCGATTATGGTGGCGGTGCGTTTGGGCGCTTGGCTGGTTTCCTTTGTACCGCGTCCGATAGCGGGACGCCAGACCGCGTAGTGTGTATCCCTCGATATGCAGTATGTGGGCACTAACTTATTATGGAGCAACGGAGATACCCATGATGAAGATGATACACCTGTTGTGGGCTGCCATCGCGCTGGGCTCCAGCATGATGGCGCAGGCACAGTCTCCGTTTCCAGTGGCGTCAGATAGCGCGCCGGCGGCGGGTAGCGCAGCGGCACTGGCAACGGAGAGCAGCGCTTCGGCTGCGCCCGTCTCGACGCAGACGCTGGATTTGACTCGGTTGGCCTCCGGGCCGACGGTACTGCGCGGCGATAACCCCAACGCCTATATGGAGTTCGGGGTGCCGCGCGACCAGCTGGTGACCAATGCGATGCTTAACCTGGTGTTTACCCCATCGCCGTCGCTGGTGCCGCTGGTATCCCAGGTTAAGGTATTCCTCAACGATGATCTGGTCGGCGCCGTGGCGGTCGATAAAAGTCAGTTAGGGCATGCCAATCAGGTCCAGGTGCCGCTAGATGCGCACTATATTACCGATTTTAATCGCATTCGCCTGGAGTTCGTCGGTCGCTATCAGTCTTATCGCCAGTGCGACAACGAGTGGCATCCGACCCTGTGGCTGGCCGTTGGGCAGGGCAGTAGCCTGACGCTGACGACCCAGTCCCTGTTACTGCAAAACGACTTATCCCTATTCCCCCGACCCTTCTTTGACAGCGCCAGCAAGGCGCCGCTGACGCTGCCGGTGGTGTTCGCCGCCCAGCCGAATCTGGCGCAGCAGCAGGCCGCGGCGGTGCTGGCATCCTGGTTCGGGGCGCAGGCGCAGTGGCGCGGTCAGCGTTTCCCAGTGCTGTATAATCAGCTGCCGGATCGGCATGGGGTGGTGTTTGCCACCAATGCGCAGCGCCCGGACTTTTTAGCTGACTACCCGGCGGTTGACGGGCCGACGGTGGCGATGATCTCCCGGCCGGATAATCCTTATATCAAGATGCTGTTGATTATGGGGCGTGACGATCGCGACCTAATGACGGCGGTGCGGGGGATTGCCCAGGGCGATATCCTGCTGCGCGGCGATAGCGCCCGCGTCGATCGGGTCGAGACGCTCGCTCAGCGGCAGCCCTATGATGCGCCCAACTGGGTGCCGACCGACCGGCCGGTAACCTTTGGCGAGCTGCAAAGCTATAGCGATCAGCTACAGTCGAGCGGGGTGCGGCCGGCACCGATATCCTTAACCCTGAATCTGCCGCCGGATCTGTTTTTGCTCCACAACGCCTATGTGGATATGAATCTGAAGTACCGCTATACCCAGCCGCCGTTTAATGACGGTTCGCGTATGACCGTGAATATCAATAATCAATTTTTACAGGCTTTCCCTCTACTGCCCTCGGAAGATCAAGAGCGTGCACTATTGCATATCCCTTTGATTCAGGGCTTGTTTGATAAAATGGATGCCGTCACTATCCCCGCGGTAAAACTGGGGATTCAGAACCATCTACGCTTCGATTTTGACTATGTGGTGCCCTATCTGACGCCCTCCAACGGCGAGTGCGTCTCTTATCAACCGTTGCCGAATACCGTGGCGATCGGTAACGCCTCGACCCTTGACTTCTCCGGCTTCCGTCACTTTATCGCGATGCCGGATCTGCGGAGTTTCGCCAACGCCGGTTTCCCCTTTAGCCGCTTGGCCGATCTGTCGCAAACCCTGGTGGTGGTGGCGCCTAAACCCTCGGCGATACAGGTGAGTACCCTGCTGTCGGCGCTGGGGAATATCGGCGCCCAGACCGGCTATCCGGCGCTGGCGGTGACCCTGAGTGACGACGTTGCGCAGGCGCAGGATAAGGATCGCGATATTCTACTGATCGGGCGTATTCCGCCGACGCTGCGCGACGCGGATCGGGTTGCGGCGCTGGTGAGCGCGACGCAGAGCTGGCTGGAGAGTCCGATGAATACGACGACGGACAACACGATTCCGGATCCCAGCGCGACGCGCGCCGCCGCAAAAACGACCCTCAGCGCGACGGCGCCGCTGGCCGCCATCGTCGGTTTTCAGTCGCCATTCAATGCGCAGCGTAGCGTGGTCGCGCTGCTGGCGGACGATCAGCAGGGCTATACATTGCTTAATAACGCCTTGATTGACAGCGGTAAAACCGAGGCGATGTACGGTTCGGTCTCCATTATTCGGACCTCCGGCGTCAATAGTGTGCGGGTGGGCGACATTTACTACGTTGGCCACCTGCCTTGGTGGGAGCGCCTATGGTATATCTTCTCCTCTCATCCGTTCATTCTGGCGGCCTTGGCGCTGCTGGCGATTGTGCTGGTGAGCCTGGTGCTGTGGCGGGTGCCGCGTATGCTGCGCCGCCGCCGTCTGGATCCCGACGATAGGAGATAAGCGCATGAAGGAGTCGGTCTGCCGTACATTGATGGCTGCCGCATTGCTGTGTGTCAGCGTCGCCACCGTAGGCGCGCCCTGTGAATGGCATGAGTGGGAACAGTTTCGTCAGGGCTATATCAGCCCTGACGGGCGGGTTATCGATCCCAGCTCTCCCCGCCAGATAACCACCTCGGAGGGGCAAAGCTATGCGCTGTTCTTTGCCTTGGTCAATAACGATCGCCCGTTGTTCGCTAATCTATTGGCCTGGACGCAGAATAACCTGGCGCAGGGCAGCCTGCGCCAGCATTTACCGGCCTGGAAGTGGGGACGCCATGATGACGGGCGCTGGCGCATATTGGATAACAACTCCGCCGCGGATGCCGACCTGTGGATAGCCTATGCGCTGCTGGAGGCCGGACGCCTGTGGCAGGATGCCGATTACCAACATTTGGGCATTCAGCTGCTGGCGCGGATTGCCCGGGAGGAGGTGGTCTCGCTGCCGGGGTTTGGCATGATGCTGCTGCCGGGTCGCCAGGGGTTCCGCTCCGGCGCCCTGTGGACGGTAAATCCAAGCTATCTACCACCGCAGATCCTGGCCCGGATTGCGCCGTTGCATGGGCCGTGGAATCGCCTGCAGTACAGCGCGCTGCGTATGTTAGAGGCGTCGTCGCCGCAGGGTATCGTGCCGGATTGGACCAACTGGCAGCGGAATAAGGGCTGGCTGCCGACGCCGGGGCGGGCCTATATCAGCGGCTATGATGCTATCCGGGCCTATCTGTGGGCGGGAATGCTGGCCGACGGCGCGCCGGCCAAAAGCGCGCTGGTGAAGCACTGGCAGCCGATGGTGGCGCTGAGTGAGCGTCTGGGATATATCCCTGAAAAGGTCAGCGTGCTGGGCGCGCAGCCCCAGGGCGAAGGCAACGTCGGGTTCTCTGCCGCCATGCTACCGTTTCTGGACGCCAGCAACAGCCCGCTATTGGCGGCGCAGCGCCAGCGGGTAAAAGACAACCCGCCGGGGAATAATAACTACTACAGTTCAGTCCTGACGCTGTTTGGCCTGGGATGGGATCAGCGGCGTTACCGTTTTAATCTACAGGGCGAACTGGTGCCAAACTGGGGTGCCGTATGCGATGTTTCCGACTGAGTCTGACCGCCCTACCGGTGACGCTGGCGCTGAGCGCGCCGGTGTGCGCCAGCGAAGTAAATGCGACGGACTGGCTGCTGCAGCAGGTCCGTATAGGCGAATCGTCGCAGCGTTACGATCTGGTAACGCAGTCGCTCGACCGTCTGATGATGATAGCGCCCGATGATCCCGAGGTGATCCTGGCGCGTATTCGCATGCTGCTGCGCCAGGGGGATATGGCTGCCGCCAATCAGCTTGTCGAGAAATCGTGCCGTCCGGCGCCGGATGCCGCGGTGTGCCAAACGGCGCGAATGCAGGTGGCGCTGAATACGCCGGAGGGACATCAGGGTCTGCAGCAGGCGCGTCTGCTGGCGTCCGGAGGACAGTATGCGGCGGCCGTCGCCGCCTATGACAAGCTGTGGCACGGCATGTCTCCGCCGCTGGAGTTTGCGCCGGAGTATTGGCGCACGGTCGCGCGTCTGCCGGGGCAGGTATCGCGGGCGATAACGGCGCTGCAGGCCGTCAACCAGCGCTATCCCAACAGCGCCGCGCTGCAAACGACACTCATTAGTCTGTTGTTTTCTGATGGAAAAGAGGCACAGGCCTACGCATTGCTGACGCAGATGGCGGCTGACGGTGCAACCCGCGATAGCGCCGCCTCTCTGTGGATGACGCAGATCCAGCGTATGCCGCTGGGTGAGCAGAGCGTGGCGGCCCTGCAGCGTTATATTCAGGTTTTTCACGATGCGCCGCAGGCGGTAGCCGACGCGCAAGCGCTGCTGCAGACGCAGCAAGCCCAGCTGGCGGATCCGCAGTATCGGGCGCGCAGTACGGGGTTGGCGCAGGCTGCCGCCGGGAATGACAGTCAGGCCCAGCCGCTGCTGCAGCAAACGCTGCGTCAGCATCCTAACGATGCGGAGACGCTGGGCGCGCTGGCGCAGACGTATTCCCAGCAGGGCGATCGTCCGCGGGCTATCGCCCTGTTTGAACGCGCTATCGCGGCCGATCCACACAGCGATCAGCTGAGCAAATGGCAAAGCCTGCTGAAGACGAACCGCTACTGGCTGCTGATTAAACAGGGGGATGAGGCGCTGGCGGCGCATCAATACGCCCTGGCGCAGCAGAAATATCGTCAGGCTCAGGCGCTGGATGGTGAGAATGCCTACGGACCGATCGGCCTGGGGGATGTGGCCGCGGCGCAGGGGGATTTGGCGCAGGCGGAGCAGTCATACCGCCTGGCGCTACGGCGCGATCCGCTTAATGGCAGTGCGCTGAGAAAGTTAGTAAGTCTTTACCAGCAGCAGTCGCCGGATAAGGCGCTGGCTTATCTGCAGCAGCTGCCGGCGGCGCAGCGCCGGGCCATGCAGTCGTCGTATAGCGAGCTGCAAAGCGACGCGCTGCAGCAGCAGGCGGCGGCCCTGGCGGGGCGTCAGGCCTGGGGACCCGCGCTGGAAAAACTGAATGAGGCGCAGCGTCTGACGCCGGACGACGTCTGGCTGAACTACCGGCTTGCCGGTACGCTGGTCAGCGCCGGGCAGCCTGAGCGGGCCGATGCGCTGATGCAGCGCATGGATCAGCGCTTCTCTCACCGCGGTGACCAAGTGTACGCCCGCGCGCTGTATCTCTCCTCCCGTGGTCAGCCCGATCAGGCTCAGGCGGTGCTGCGACGGATCCCCGCGGCACAGTGGAGCGACGGCATGCGCGCGCTGGATCTGCGCCTGCAGGCTCAGCATATCGTAGACCACGCCAACGGCCTGCGCGACGGCGGCCATGAACAGCAAGCGATCGCTTACTTACAGCGCCAGCCCGCCACCACGGCGATTGATCTGACGCTGGCCGACTGGGCGCTGGCCCGAGATGACTATGCGGATGCCCTGAAGGGATATCAGGGCGTCCTGACGCGCGATCCACAGAACAGCGATGCCCGTTTAGGGGTGATTGAAACGCGGGTGGCGCAGGGCGATCGCCGCGCGGCCGAGGCGGCGCTGCGGCGTCAGCCGCCGCAGGCGGCGGCTGACGATCTCAACGTACAGCGGCGGATCGCCAATGCCTGGGCCGCCTGCGGAGATCCGCAGCAGGCCCGGCGTATCTTTGACTCGCTCTTGCCGACCGCGCGCCGAACGCCGGGTATGGCGGGGGCGCTGGTGCTACGTGACGATGCGCGTCTGGCGGTGCAGTCGCGTCAGACCGAGCGGGCGCAAAACGATCTGCGGTCGGCCATGGTCGCCACGGGCATCAGTGAGACGCCGCCGCAGGATAATGATGCGTTTACCCGCCTGACGCGCACTGCGCCGCAGGATGACTGGCTAAAACGCAGCGTTCGCGCCGACGGCGCCGATCTCTATCGCCAGCAGGAGGTTCGCTTTACCCTTGAGCATGACTACTGGGGCTCTAGCGGCAGCGGAGGCTATTCCGATCTCAAGGCCCATACGACGATGCTGCAGGCCGATATGCCGCTGTACGATGGCCGCCTTTTCCTCCGCGGCGATCTGGTCAATATGGATGCAGGCCGCCTGTCGGGCGGCGCCTACCAGGACAAGTTTGGCAGCTGCTATGTCACGGGATGTCCGGCCGGTGAGGGGCAGCGCGGCGCCGGAACCAGCCTGGCCGTTGGCTGGCAGAATAGCGCCTGGCAGATGGATATTGGCACCACTCCCATTGGCATGAAGGTGGTGGACTGGGTTGGCGGTATCGCCTACAGCGGTAGCTGGGATCATATCGGCTGGACGCTGGAAGCCCATCGTCGCCCGGTCTCCAGCTCCCTGCTGTCGATGGGGGGGCAGCGTGATCCCCATACCGGTACGGTATGGGGCGGCGTCCGGCGCAACGGCGTCGCGCTGAGCGGCAGCTACGATCGCGGCGGGCCGCACGGGCTGTGGGGCTCGCTGAGCGCCGACTACCTGGAGGGCAAGAACGTCGAGAACAACAGCAGCATGCGCTGGATGGGGGGCTACTACTACAAGCTGATCAATGAAGATAACCGTCGAGTCAGCGTTGGGCTCAGCAATATGCTCTGGCATTACGACAAGGATCTCAGCGGCTATACCCTGGGACAGGGCGGCTACTACAGTCCGCAGCAGTATGTGTCGTTCGGGATACCCGTCAACTATCGCCAGCGCACGGAGAACTGGTCGTGGGAACTGGGCGGATCGGTCTCCTGGTCCTACGCCAACACGTCGCGGCAGGCGCGCTACCCGCTGCAGAACCTGGTCGACAGTACGACGGTGCCGGACTATGCCGCATCGGACGACGGCGGCAGCAGCAACGGATTTGGCTATACCCTACGGGCGATCGTGGAGCGGCGGCTGAGCAGCCACTGGTTCGTCGGCGCCGGAGTCGATATTCAGCAGGCGAAGGACTATACCCCCAGCCATGCGCTTATCTATGTGCGCTACTCTATGCAGGGGTGGCAGGGCGATATGGATCTGCCGCCGCAGCCTCTGCGGCCCTATGCCGATTTCTAGAGCGGAGTCAGATACGCCGCGCGCGGGCGAATAGGCCGCTGCGCGGCGTTTTTTTTACGTAATATTATGTGGATATGGAACCTAATGACGCCCATTTATCCTAGGGATGGAATGGGAAAGGCGCGAAACGATCTTTTGGTATAGTTAATAACGTTGGCTAATCCAGTATACTCGGCCGGTTTGAGGCCTGCGGGCGCCGCCGACGCGGCGGCGGGCCGTCAGCAAATTTTGTGTGCGGAGAGAGAGTTTGCGAGTCAGTCGTTCCTTAACCATAAAACAGATGGCGCTGGTCTCCTCGGTGGCGCTGGTGACCGTCTGTATCTTCACGGTGATTCAGCTGTTTCACTTTGTGCAGCAGCGTAAGGATGACTATGGCCAGCAGATGCAGAGTATTGCCCAGTCGGTGCGCCTGCCGCTGGCCGACGCCATGCTGAACATGGATGTCGCCAAGGCCCAGCAGATCCTGGACGGCCTGCGCGCGAGCGGGATCCTGGCGCGGGCCGATATCGTATTGCCCCATCATGAGGTACAGGTGCTGCGCGGTCACTTTCCCGCGGCACGCCCCGTGCCGCGCTGGGCGGGGCGGCTCTTCCACCTGCCGCTGCAGCTCTCCACCCCGCTGTATGGCGTGGATCGCGGCCGCGCGACGCCGGATCATCCGCTGGGCTATCTGATCCTGCAGGTGGACTCGTTCCGCCTGTACCGTTTTATTCTCACGACCTTCGCGACCATGGTGTCGACCTACCTGCTGCTTGCGCTGATCCTGACGGTGGCCGTCAGCTGGTGCATGAACCGACTGCTGGTACATCCGCTGCGGGCGCTGGCGCGCGAGCTGCGCAGCATGCCGCTGGAGGCGCCGCACTACCATCAGCTCCCCCTGCCGCCTCACCACAGCGATGATGAGTTGGGGCTCTTGGTACGGACCTATAACCGTAATCAGCAGGCGCTGGAGAAGACGCGCCAGACCATGAGCCAGCTGTCGACGCGCTATCCCCAGACGAACCTTCCCGGTCAGGCGCTGTTTGTGTCGCTGCTGGAGCAACAGTGTCAGGCGGAGCGTGAGGGGCAGTGCGTGATGATGGTCAGCATCCCGACCCTGCAGGAGGCGATGGGCGTGTTGGACGGCGGGCAGCGCGATATGCTGCTGATGACGCTGGTGGAGCGCCTGCATGAGGGGACTTCGCCGGCCAGCCTGCTGGCGCAGGCGAGCCAGGACGGCTTTTTGATCCTGGCGCGCGATGCGGCGCGCCCGAGCGACGCGATGCAGCAGGCGCAGCGTTTGATGAGCCTGCTAACGCAGCCGGTGACCCTGGACAATCTGGCGCTGCGGCCAACGGCGGCGATCGGGATCGCGATGCGCCGGCCGTCGCTGGAGACGTCTGAGGCGGAGTGTGAGCTTAGCCCGACGGAGCGGCTGCTGACGCAGGCTCGCTCGGCGCTGAATATGGCGCTGACGGACGGCAAGAATCGGGTGCTGTTTTTTGAGCCACAGCTGGCCGAGCGCGTTAAGGCGCGCCTCACCCAGGAGAATGAGATTCTGAACGCGCTGCGTCAGGGCGATTTTGAGCTGTACCTGCAGCCGCAGATCGATCTGCGCAGCCAGCGGCTGGCGGGGGCGGAGGCGCTGATCCGCTGGCATCGCCAGGACGGCGGCTGCAGCGAGCCATCTCAGTTTATTCCGCTGGCCGAGGAGCAGGGCGGCATTGTGGCGCTGGGCGAGTGGGTGCTGGAAGAGGCGGTGCGGATCTTGGTCGACTGGCAGCGCCGGGGGCTGACGATACCGCTGTCGCTGAATGTTTCGGCGCTGCAGCTGGTCGACGCCCGCTTTGGCCAACGCCTAGAGACCCTGCTGCAGCAGCACGCGATCTCAGCGCAGCGTCTGCATTTAGAGATTACCGAAACCGCCTACATCAGCGATATCCGCAGGGCGGCCGATACGCTGGACCGTCTGCGTAACCAAGGGGTGCGCGTGGCGCTGGATGACTTCGGCATGGGGTATGCCGGGCTGAATTACCTGCGTCATTTACCCGTCGATATTCTGAAAATTGATAAAAGCTTTATCGATCAGATCCCGTTGGACGGTGCGCTGGTGCGCATTGTCGGCTCGATTGCCGAGGTGCTCTCCCTGGACGTGGTTGCGGAAGGGGTGGAGACGCAGGGACAGTGTGACTGGCTACTGGCCAACGGCATTCACTATGCTCAGGGATACTTCTTCTCGCCGGCGCTGTCCCAGCGCGATTTTCTGGCGAAGTACCCCGTAGCCGCGGCGGCGGCCCCCTCCGTTTAGCGCAGACGATATCCCTGCTAGCAATATGGATAACTCTTGCAGGGTCTTATGCGTTTCAGCTCATAGAATTGATTAAATAACTTTTATAATTGAAATACTGCGTTTCCATATTGTTAACTTGATGTTACTTTCAGTCATATGCAATACCCGCCATTCGGGATGCAGAAGCTGCGCGTTCGTACCCGACCAGGAATACAAATCATGAAAAAAAGCATCTTCACGAGCCTCTATCTACAGGTGTTGGTGGCTATCACTATTGGTATTTTGCTCGGCCATTTCTACCCCGAGCTGGGTGCCCAAATGAAGCCTTTGGGCGATGGCTTTGTCAAACTGATTAAGATGATCATCGCGCCGGTGATCTTTTGTACCGTGGTGACCGGCATCGCCGGTATGGAGAGCATGAAAGCGGTGGGGCGTACCGGCGCCATTGCGCTGCTCTATTTTGAGATCGTCAGCACTATTGCGCTGATCATCGGCCTGGTGGTGGTGAACGTGCTGCAGCCGGGCGCAGGCATGAACGTCGACCCGAACGCGCTGGACGCCAAGGCGGTCGCGGTCTATGCCGATCAGGCGGCGCAGCAGGGTATTGTGGCTTTCCTGCTCGACGTGATCCCCAGCAGCGTTATCGGCGCCTTTGCCAGCGGTAACATCCTGCAGGTGCTGCTGTTTGCGGTGATGTTTGGCTTCGCGCTGCACCATCTGGGTGAAAAGGGGCAGCTGATCTTCAACGTGATCGACAGCTTTGCCAAAGTGATTTTTGGCGTGATTAACATGATTATGAAGCTGGCTCCCATCGGCGCCTTCGGTGCCATGGCGTTCACCATCGGTAAGTATGGGGTGGGGACGCTGGTACAGCTGGGACAGCTGATCCTGTGCTTCTATATCACCTGCATCCTGTTTGTGGTGCTGGTGCTGGGCAGCATCGCTAAGGCGACGGGGTTCAGCATATTCCGCTTTATCGCATACATTAAGGAAGAGCTGCTGATCGTACTGGGTACCTCCTCCTCGGAGTCGGCGCTGCCGCGGATGCTGGATAAGATGGAGAAGGTGGGCTGTCAGAAGTCGGTGGTGGGGCTGGTGATCCCGACCGGCTACTCCTTTAACCTGGACGGAACCTCTATCTACCTGACTATGGCGGCGGTATTTATCGCCCAGGCGACCAATGCCCACATGGATATCTGGCACCAGGTGACGCTGCTGGTGGTGCTGCTGCTCTCCTCGAAGGGCGCCGCCGGCGTGACCGGCAGCGGCTTCATCGTCTTGGCTGCGACTCTGTCGGCGGTAGGACATCTTCCGGTGGCCGGGCTGGCGCTGATCCTGGGCATCGATCGCTTCATGTCGGAGGCCCGCGCCCTGACCAACCTGATCGGCAACGGCGTCGCGACGATCGTGGTCGCCAAGCGCTGCCGTCAGCTGGACGAAAAACAGATGCGGGCCGTACTCGGCGGTCGCGACAGCGCGCTGAGGGATCCCATCGCGTAGCGCCTCTTCAGCGCGGCAGCGGATGTGCGCCGCCGCGTTTCCTCCCCATTCCGCCATCGCCCCCGGCTTTTTGTTACCGGGGGTGAATGTCCGCCCCCTGCGGCTTGATGCTGTCGGGGGTGCCTTTATAATGAGCCCATCCATTTCCCACCGCGTCGTGTTACGCGGAATTTTTTTTAAGCGTTTGCGACTTTGGCCGTTTTCCGTGGTCTAACGGAACAACGCCTATATGCGTGGGCTACGCTTTTGTCCGATTTGAGTAGGGGTTCACATGCAATACACCAAATTGCGTCTGATGGTTGGTGGGCTGGCGCTGGCCATGGTCGGTACCAGCGTGCATTCTGAAACGCTACAGCCCGATCCGGCCTGGCAGGAGGGCAAGCTGCCGAACGGTTTTTCTTGGCAGATCCTGGCGACGCCGCAGCGTCCATCCGATCGTATTGAGCTACGTATGATCGTCAACACCGGCTCGCTGTCGGAGTCTCCTCAGCAGGTGGGGTATGCCCACCTGCTGCCGCGCCTGGCTTTGGCGCAGGGCAAGGGGCTTGACGCGACCGCCCTGCAGTCGTTTTGGCAGCAGGCAATCGATCCCGTGCGTCCGATGCCAGCGGCGATCACCTCGTATGATTACACCAGCTATAACCTGAGCCTGCCCAATAACCGCCCCGATCTGATGAAGGATGCCCTGCGCTGGCTGGCCAATACCGCCGGCGATCTGCAGGTGAATGCCGAGACGGTCGGTGAGGCGCTGAAAGGCAGCGACAGCCGCGTGATGGCGCTGCCCGGCGAAGCCGGCGATCCCTGGTGGCGCTACCGTCTGAAGGGCTCCAACCTGCTGGGCCATGAGCCTGGACGAACGGCGGCGGTTCCGCTGGCGCCGGCGCAGCTGAAGGCCTTTTATCATCAGTGGTATACCCCCGATGCGATAACGCTGTACGTGGTCGGCAACGTGGATGCCCGGGCGCTGAGCGAACAGATCAATCAGACCTTCGGCCCCCTGAGCGGCAAGCGGGAGACGCCGGCCACGGTGCCGGCGCTGCCGGCGCTGGCCGCGGCGCCGGTGAGCCTGATCGCCGATGGCGCCAAGCAGGATATTCTGTCGCTGGTCTGGGATACGCCGTGGCAGCCGATCCGTGACTCTCAGATGCTGCTGCGCTATTGGCGTAGCGACTTGGCGCGCGAGGCGCTGTTCTGGCATCTACAGCAGGTGCTGGCCAACAGCGCGCTGAAGGGCAGCGTGAACCTGAGCTTTAACTGCCAGGTGCAGTATCAGCGCTCGCAGTGCGCGATCCATTTAGAGACGGCTCAGGCGTCATTGAGCAAGACGCTGGCGTTTATCGCCGATGAGATGTCCGCGCTGCGCGATGATGGGATTACCCAGCCGGAGTTTGACACCCTGCTGGGGCAGAAGAACGATCAGCTGAGTCACCTGTTCGCCACCTATGCGCGAACCAATACCGACATCCTGATGAGTCAACGCTTGCGCTCACAGCAAAGCGGCGTGGTGGACATCGCTCCGGAGGCGTATCAGAAGCTGCGCCAGACGTTCCTGAGCGCGCTGACGCTGGACGATATTAACCAAGAGCTGCATATCATGCTGTCGCGGGAGCCCGCCGTGGTGCTGCGTCAGCCGCGCGGTGAGGCCGAGGAGAACGTGGGCCGCCTGCTGGAGGAGTATAACCGGGTGATGGGGCTCGGCGGCGAAGAGGCCGTCGCCGCGGAGGCGGTGGATCCGCCGTCCCCGCCAACCGCCGCGGAAAATCCGGCCCACGAGACTACGCCGCCCCAGCCGCTGGCGCAGTAAGTGCGCAGCGGTAGGGGCGATAGAACAACGCCGGCGTGAGCCGGCGTTGTTCTGTGTGGACCACCGTGGATGGTTAGGCGGGCATGACGTCGCGGGGAATGATGGCACCGCGGTGCTGGATCACCGTGCTGGCCGTCAGGTGTCCCCGGGCCGCCGCCGTCTGCACATCGCCGCCCAGCAGGCGGACAGACAGATAGCCCGCGCTGAAGGAGTCTCCGGCCGCGGTGGTGTCAATGACCTGCTCTTTGGCCAGTCTGAGCGTCGGGATCTCATCGCGCTGGGCGCCGATGGAGACCAGGCAGGCATCGGCGCCGCGCTTGATGACGACCTCGCTGACGCCAAGGGCGTGAGTACGCTCCAGCACGGCATCCAGCGGCTGCTGTCCCCAGAGTAAATCTTCATCGTCCAGCGTCAGAAACGCGATGTCGGTGCAGGCGAGCATGGCGCGATAGGCACCGCGGGCCTGCTCGACCCCCTGCCACAGGCGCGGGCGGTAGTTATTATCAAAGATAACCTTGCCGCCGTTGTCCCGACAGCGCTGCAGCAGCAGCATCAGGCGCGCACGGCTGGCGTCATCCAGAATGGCCAGGCTGATGCCGCTGAGATACAGATAGTCAAACTGCGCCAGGCGATCGCAGATAGCATCGGCTTCGACGCTCTGCAGCCAGTAGCGGGCGGCGGCATCATTACGCCAGTAGTAGAACGTCCTCTCGCCGTGCGCGTCGGTTTCGATCACATACAGCCCCGGCAGTTTATCGCTCATGCGCTGAACCAGACCCGTCTGTAGCCCCTCTTGCTGCCAGGCATCGATCATTTCACCGCTGAAGGTGTCGCAGCCCAGCGCGGTGACATAGTGCACCGATAGGCGATCGGCCGGCACCTGACGGGCCAGATAGACGGCGGTATTCAGGGTATCGCCGCCGAATCCGCGCGTCAGATCTGCGCCTTTCTGTGACAGTTCAATCATGCATTCGCCAATAATGGCAATCTTCGCGCTCGTCATGGGAAATCAGCCCGTGGTAACCAGAGAAAATGGCCTCTAGTGTGTCGAGGGGAAATACCCTCGTCAATAAAAATAAAACAACGTTCTGTTTTTATATGATTTGGATCTAAAAACCTCCCGCAGAACGGGGGCCAGGAGCCGGCTGCGCCCGGGGTTAAAGCTTTTGTCATACATGCCGATAAACACAGCAGTACGGGAGGATATGCCCCACTGCGGGGCTCCCCGTCGCAGGGGCACAGAGGCTGCCGTTATTTAGAGATCAACGGATGGGAAATGCATGAACATTGGCAATATCGTATCCGGTGGCCCGGGAGCCGTGCCGTTGCTGCACAGCGATACCTTGGGCAGCGCCTACTGGCAGGCCTGTGAACGGGAATACACTTTTCAGCCGATTTACTCTACCTGCGGTCGCCCGCTGGCCATCGAGCTGCTAACCCAGGTGGTTCACCCGGATCAGCCGACGCGGCGGCTTTCGCCGGAGCACTACTTCGCCAATATTCCGCTGTCGCTGCGTTTACAGGTGCTGCTGGAGCAGCTGCGCCTGGTACACCGCTGGCGTGCCTTTTTCGGGCAGCGCGATCTGTTTGTCTCCATCAATGTGGATGGTCAGGCGCTGCATGCGCTGCAGAAGAAGGCCGAGGCGGCGACGCTGATCGACGAACTGCCGTTTTTGCGCTTTGAGGTGCTGGAGCACGTACACGGCAGCGCGCCGATCCACGGGCTGCCGGATCTGCATCGCCTGTGGCTGGATGACTTTGGCAGCGGCCTGGCGAACTTCTCTTCGCTCATCGATGTTCGCTATGAGTTCGTCAAGCTGGATCGCGCCGTATTTGCCCTGCTGTGTCAGACCCAGGAGGGAACCGAGCTCTTTATGGCACTGGTGGCGATGATGCGTCAGTATTCGCGCGGAGTGATTGTAGAAGGGGTGGAGACGGCTCAGGCCTGGCAGCTGGTGCAGCGCTCGGACGCCTGTGCGGCCCAGGGCTACTACCTGTCACGACCGCTCCAGTTTGAACGTCTTCCCCTATTGCCTCAGCGCTTCGCCGGCTAGTCGGTGTGCGGCGGCGAGGGATACAGCTGCGGGCAGCGATGGTCCTGAATCTCCTCAATCGAGGCCAGACTGCCGCGCCACAGCGCCCGGCGGGTTGCCAGCAGGATCAGCTGACCATCCGGCGCCGGCAGCAGCGCCAGGCCATAGGCCGCCATATTCGCACGCGCCCCGCTTAAGCGAGAGAGCAGAATAAAAGGGCTCTCCCGCGCCAGGGTTTCATTGCTCAATCGCCTTGCCCAGTAGGGATGACCATTGATCCCATTGCTGACCGCCTGCCACTGCGTGCCGAGCGTGGGATAGATTTTCCACAGCTGGGAGACGACCGCCTGACGGGTGCAGGAGAGATGAATATGCAGCTGATCTTGGGTACGTCCCACGCGCGAGTTGATGGTCAGCGAAAGCCGACTATCGGCTATCGGTTGACCGTAACGCTGGCTTAACAGCGGGCGGCTGTACCACGCCAGCGCCATATAGTTGGGCGTCGTCGGGTTGAGCAGCTGCGGATCGTCGATGCCGCTGCTGCGGACGGTGGGCAGCAGCAGGTACTGCAGCGCGCCTCGGCGATCCTTGAGCAGGGCGTAGCCCTGACGGCGGTCCAGATAGGCACAGGGGGCGGGATCGCCGCTCGCCTGCTGGTGGGGGAGACACTGCTGGCTGACAATGCGCCACAGCGCATCGCTCTGCGGATGATACAGCAGCAGCGCGACGGCGGCGGTCAGCAGCAGCGTTGCCGCAAGGCCATATGTGTAGCGGTGACGGATCTGCATGATGTTACCTGTTTACAGCGGTGTAAAATGAGGGACGCTTGCCCTATGAGAGCCGCTTGGCGCCAGACCTCGGCGTCTTAATTTATGGTGCGGATAAAGATTCTATTTATCCGCTGTATCAGATTGATGACGGCGTATTTTAACGATGAACTCTGTCGCCAGCATAGGATAATTGCATAAAAAATAGCATGAATTTACAATGACCGTTTCAATATGCGGATCCTGCTACGGTGGCCGACCAAAGGTAAAAATATGCTCGATGTTGATGTGAGTGTTATCCGGACTTTTCTGACCGTGATGGATACGCGTAGTGTGACATTGGCTGCAGAGTTGTTGGACAGCTCTACGGCGTCGATTAGCCGCGCGTTGAAAAAAATGCGTGACGCATTTAACGATCCGCTGTTTATCCGGACCAAGCAAGGGTTAGAGCCAACGGCGTTAGCGTACAATATTACGCCTAATCTGGCACAGGCATTAAATAATATTCAGAACGCCGCGAATCTAACCAACGGTATTCATCAGGGCGATCGTCGTCAGACCCGATTAAAGCTCAGCATGTCTCCGCTGCTGGAGTTTTATCTGACCCGTTTACTGCAGCATTACCATTACCCCTTTGACAGCGTGGCGCTGATGACGGAAACCCATGATGGTGATCTAACCCGGGATATCAGTCGACTGCGTTCGCGGAAAATCGATATCAGCTTTACGCCGCAGAAATATGCAGACTGGATGATTACCAATGTGCCCGTATTCGATGTACAGCCCGCGGTGCTGTGTCGGGTGGGGCATCCCCGTATCGGCCCGGGGTTTACGCTGGATCAGCTGGCGCAGGAGGACTATCTGAGCCTGACGATGTGGCCATCGCTGTTTGAGGATGACGAGGTGCTGAATCCCCATCGCAAGGCGCCGATCTACTCCAGTTCATCGCTGCTGAATCTGATGATGATGGTGGCCTCCAGCGATTATATCCTGCTGTGTGGCAAGCGGTTTGCCCAAGAGTTTGCGCGCCTGGTTGAGATTCAGGTATTGGATCACCCTCAGGGACGCTCTATGGGAACCATATATGCGCACTATCATAAAAGCCGGACGACCGATCCCTGCATTATCGAATTGATAGATATTCTACGCACCCGCGCCGGTGAGTAGCGTCCATACGCAATGAAAAAACAGGCGATAGCCTGTTTTTTCATTTCTAGATGATCCCTATCTTTTAATTTATCCATCGCCTGGCGTAACCCGTCATGGCGATGATTATTCTTATTTGTATGATTTATTATCGGAGTAGTAGAGGTAGGAAACATTATTAGACACTTAATGTTAATTATAGCTATCAATATGAAGCCCGCGCGATG
Organism: Edwardsiella piscicida; assembly: GCF_001896205.1. GTDB lineage: Bacteria > Pseudomonadota > Gammaproteobacteria > Enterobacterales > Enterobacteriaceae > Edwardsiella > Edwardsiella piscicida. The sequence goes on along the minus strand of NZ_MPNU01000001.1, from coordinate 3,755,714 downwards.
CTCATTATTGACTGTTCTGCGTAGGGTTTTATGCGATTAACTCAATCACTTTTCGATTTGTGCAAAGTGTATTTTCGAAAGGGAGTGTTGTTGTGTCACGTACGGCTGATTTTAAATAGCATAATAATATGCAGTTAAACGGTATTTGATATCGCGGGTAAAGTAATAGGGATGCGTCGATAGAGGATAGCAATTGGTGCGATCCCTATATACCCGTTAGTCAAGCTTCACCATTTTGGTCAGTTTATGACGCTGATGCGCTTTGGCGGTTTTATCAGCGACCCATAAGGGTAACTCGCCATTTTGGTATCGACAGGGATAAGATTATGCATTCATTATCAACGTGTTTATCTGAAGCAGTAATGATTAACACCGATCGCGCGGCGATTCACATTCTCTCCGGCGATGATATGTTTATTTCCGGCGTTCGCGCGCTGCTATCGCACATTGCGCCGGGAGGACAGGGCGCCGTGCTGGACGATCGACGTGAAAGGATGCTGTTTATCGATCTGAACAGCCTGAGCCACTCTCTGTTTCAGCTGGTGCGTAATTTAGCGGCGCAGTCCGGCTATCAGGCCTATCGGGTGGTGTTTTGGACCGCCCGGCAGCCCGCGCATACCCTTAATTTTCTGCGGCTGATCGATAACGCCAGCTTTATCCATAAAAAGGCGCCCCTGAGCGCTATCGAGGGGGCCCTGCGTCAGATCCTGAGCGGGCAGCGTTTCATTACTCCGCAGGTGAGACAGACATTTATGTCGTCGAATGGACCGGGACGGGTGACGGAGGAGACATTCACCATTCTGGACAATATGATGAGCGGAGTCCGAGTGAAGTGCATTGCGGCCAAGATGCATACGGCCGATAAATCGGTCTACAGCAAACTGCGCCAGTTCCGGGAGAAGCTATCGCTGCTGCGTAAGAGCGACTTCTTAAGCTTTATTCACGATATTTCGTAAAAAAAAGAGCCTGCAACGCAGGCTCTGAACCACAGGATTAGCAGCTGCCCGTCGCCCGGCACAGCTGGCTGTCCAGGCGGTGGCGCTCTAGCGCCAGCTCGATCAGTCGGGTGATCAGCGCCTGATAGCCGATGCCGCTGGCCTGCCACAGCTTGGGATACATGCTGATATTGGTGAATCCAGGCAGCGTGTTGATCTCATTGATAATGACTTCATTATCTTCTGTCAGGAAGACATCGACGCGCGCCAGGCCGCGGCACTCCAGCGCCTGAAACGCGCGCAGGGCGGTATAACGGACGCGTTCGCTGGCTTCGGGCGCCATCGCCGCCGGCACGACCACCTGAGCGCCCTGTGCGCTGATGTACTTGCTGTCATAGGAGTAGAAGTCGCTGTGCAGGACGATCTCTCCACAGACGCTGGCCTGCGCCGCTTCGTTACCGAGGATGGCACATTCAATCTCACGCCCAACCACGCCGCGTTCGACGATCACCTTATGGTCGAAGCGCAGCGCGTCGGCAATCGCGCGGTGATATTCATCTGCGTTACGAACCTTACTGACGCCGACGGAGGAGCCCTGATTGGCCGGTTTGACAAACAGCGTCTCGCCCAGCTGGCTGCGCAGCGTTTCATAGTCGTAGTTGGCCTGCGTGGCGCGGGTCAGCGTGACGAAGGGGGTGATCGGCAGGCCCGCATCGCGCAGCAGGCGTTTGCACACCTCTTTATCCATACAGGCGGCGGAGCCGATGACGTCGGAGCCGACGAAGGGCAGGTTCAGCATTTTCAGCATGCCCTGCAGGCAGCCGTCCTCGCCCTGGGTGCCGTGTACGATGGGAAAAATAACGTCCAGCGAGGGCAGAGGTTCGCCGCTGGCGCTATCGATCAGCTGTCCCTGGGTCGCGCCGGGGATCACCGCCAGACGACGTTCTGAATGGTTCAGGGCGATGTGCTGTGGGTCCTGGGCGTGGTTCAGGTAGTCCTGCCCGCCGCACAGATGCCAGTATCCCTGCTTATCAATGCCGATAAGCGTTACGTCAAAACGTGATTGATCGATCGCTTCAACAATATTTTTTGCTGATTGAAGAGAAACCTCGTGCTCGCAGGATTGACCGCCGAACACAATGCCAACGCGAATTTTTGCCATTACCCAACCCGTATAACTCACCAAAAATAAAATAGGTTTTACCATATCGCTGAACCGGGTAAACGCCAACCCTTTGTCGCCGCTACCCGCGCAAATTGGCGCATTTTACCGGCGGGTGCGCCCTAAGATATGTCTGGAACGGTGCGGAGTGCACTGAGATTGATACGCGGTTAACCTGCGATGGCATATGCTGGGTCTATTGATAGAGTGCGAAGCAGGAGCGGGATATGAGACGATCGGGATGTATGCTGGGATTGGCGATGCTGCTGGCGGGGTGCAGCGATACGACGCTGGAGCCCACGTTTCGCGGGATGTACAGCGAGGGCTTTGAGGTGAGTGGGTTCACGCCCTGCGGCGGCGGGCCCGATGCCTGGCTGTATGCCAACGATGGCCAGCTGCGTGCGGCAGAGAGCCTGATAGCTCGCCAGCGCAACCAGTTCAACCAGCCCTATCCCCGCGTGTATGTTGAGTTCGACGGAGTGGATGAGGGGAAAGGCAGCGAAGGCTTCCCGGCCGACTACGATCGGGTGATCCGGGTGACGCGTCTGCGCACCGTCTCTCTCGCTGCGCCGGCGGGGTGCCCGATGCCGGCGGATGCGTTGAGCGATGAGTGATGGTTTTAATAAATTTAATTAAACTTAATTGATTAATCTGATTAAAATTATATGTTTTGTCATAACTCATTGTATTTGAATCAATAAGCATGATGACGTATCCGCCCGCGGTGAGGCTGTGCCAAGTGTGTTCTGTAACTGAATGATTTTTTAACAAAAAATATATATTTCCCTGCTTTTAAAACTAAAAAAATAAACGCTGAATATGTGTTTATGTGACTAATATCGCGAATTTTCTCCCGCCCCTGCCGATATATCCTTGTCAGATACATACCATTAAAGGACTTAGGAAACGGCATGTTTAAAAACGTCAGGGTTATTACGGGGATTATCGTCTTATTGGCTATATTTACCCTGCTACAGGGACTTTCCGGGCGTCTGTTCTATACGGCGATTGCGCAGGATCGGGACAACTTCTCGCAGTCGCGAGCGCTGAGCTATCAGCAGGAGCAGCTGGCCGATGGCTGGCAGACGCTGGTGATGACGCGAGTGACCATTAACCGGGTCGCGATCCGCTACCTGAAGCAGCAAAATGCCGGGGTGGCGCAGGCTGAAATCGGCCCGTTGCTGGATGCGGCGAACGCTTCGCTGGACAGCGCCGAAGGCTACTTCAAAAACTACCGCGCCGCGCCGCGGCTGCCCGGGCAGGACGCCGCCCTCGCGGCGGAGGTTGAGCGTCGTTTCACGGCGCTGTATAGCCTGCTGCGCGATTCCTCGCGCTATCTGCGCGCCGGCGACTATCCGGCCTACGGCAATCTGGAAACCCAGGCGGCGCAGGATGCCATGGCGGAGATTTATGCGCAGTGGCGCGCCCAGAATCATGGCCTGCTGCAGCAGGGGATCGACGCCAACCAGCGCAGCTTTGAGCGCATGGTGTGGACATTGGCCGGTATAGCGCTGGCGGTCGTGCTGTTAATCATCCTGGCCGGAGCGGCGGCGCGCGGGATCCTGCTGCGGCCGCTGGCCCAGCTGCACGCGCATTTGCGCCGCCTGACCGCCGGCGATCTGTCGGCGACGCTGGCGGGCGGGCGCAACGAGCTGGGGAGCCTGGCGCGCAGCATCAGCGAAATGCAGCAGGCATTGATTTCGATCGTCGGCCAGGTGCGCGGCGGCGCCGATGCCCTGCTGCACGGCAGCGGCGACATTACCGTCGGCAATGCGGATCTGTCGTCGCGCACCGAGCAGCAGGCGGCGGCGCTAGAGGAGACGGCCGCCAGTATGGAGCAGTTAACGGCCACGGTGCGTCAGAATGCCGATAACGCTCGCCAGGCTAGCCAGCTGGCCAGCAGCGCCTCCGCGACGGCGGATCAGGGCGGGACAGAGGTCGGCCAGGTCGTTACGACGATGGGCGAAATCGCCGACAGCTCACGTAAAATCGCCAGCATTACCGGGGTGATTGACTCCATTGCCTTCCAGACCAATATTCTGGCGCTCAATGCGGCGGTAGAGGCGGCGCGCGCCGGAGAGCAGGGGCGCGGCTTTGCCGTGGTGGCCGGCGAGGTACGTAGCCTGGCTCAGCGTAGCGCCCAGGCGGCGCGTGAGATCCGCACGCTGATCGAGGATTCGGTTCGGCGCATCGATACCGGCTCCCAGCAGGCGACGCAGGCGGGAGAGACGATGCAGTCGGTGGTCGGGGCCGCTCAGCGGGTCACCGGGATTATTGCCGAGATCGCGGCGGCTTCTGACGAACAGAGCCTGGGGATCGCGCAGGTGAGTCAGGCGGTAAGCGAGATGGAGCAGGTCACCCAGCAGAACGCCGCGCTGGTGCAGCAGTCCGCCGCGTCCGCCACATCGCTGGAGGAGCGGGCCTGCGGCCTGTCCCAGGCGGTGGCTCTCTTTACCCTGCCGGGGGACAGCACCGGCAGCGATGCCAGAGCTACCACGGCCTAACGCTCGTCCTTAAAACAGAACGGGCCGGCATCGGCCGGCCCGTTGATGGCGTCCCCCACGCTTAACGCATGGTGACAAACTCTTCCGAGGCCGTCGGATGGATGGCCACGGTATTGTCGAAGTCCCGCTTGGTCGCCCCATCTTCAGCGCCACGGCGAAGCCCTGCAGCATTTCATCCATACCGAAGCCGATCCCGTGGATCCCGACGATCCGTTCATCTGCCCCCTGGCACACCAGCTTCATGCGGCACGGCTGACGGTGCTGGGTGACTGCGCTGTACATGGCGGTAAATGAGGAGGTGTAGACCTTAATCTGTTCATCGCCGTACTGCGCGCGCGCCTGCGCTTCGGTCAGCCCCACGGTGCCGATCGGCGGGTGGCTGAAGACCACGGTGGGAATATTGCTGTAGTCCAGATGCTCCTGCGGCTTGTTGTTGAACAGACGCTCAGAGAGGCGCCGCCCGGCGGCGACGGCGACCGGCGTCAGCTCGACGGCGCCGGTATTGTCCCCGACGGCGTAGATGCCGGGAACGTTGGTATTCTGGAACGCATCCACCGGAATATAGCCGTTGGCGTCGGTGGCGACCCCGGCGGCGCCCAGGTTGAGGCGGTCGGTATTCGGATCGCGGCCGATGGCCCAGATCAGGCAATCGACGGTCTGGCGATGGCCGTTTTCCAGCGTCAGCGTCAGGCTGCCGTCCGCGTTCTTAACCACCGACTGCGGTACGCTGTGGGTATGCAGCTGAGGCCCTTCGCTGTGCATCACCTCCAGCAGGGTATCGACGATCAGACTGTCGAAGCTGCGCAGCGGCGCATGCTTACGGACAAACAGGTGGGTTTCGGCGCCCAGCGCGTTGAGCACCCCGGCGATCTCGACCGCGATGTAGCCCGCGCCAACGATGGCGACGCGCTGCGGCAGTGCGTCAAGGGCAAAGAAGCCGTCGGAGTCGATACCATATTCTGCGCCCGGGATATCCGGGTGCGCCGGCCGTCCCCCGGTGGCGATGAGAATATGGTCGGCGCTGATGCGCTCGCCGTTGACCTCGACCGTGTGGGCGTCAATAAAGGTGGCAAATCCTTGGATAACGTCGACTTTATTATTTCCCAGACCGCGCTGATAGGACTGATGAATCCGCTCGATATAGGCGCTGCGGCTGTCGATCAGGCGCTGCCAGTCGAAGCGGTTGAGCGTGGTGTCAAAGCCGTAGTCCGGGCCATACAGCTTGATGGCCTCAGCGATCTGCGCGGCGTGCCACATCACCTTCTTCGGTACGCAGCCCACGTTGACACAGGTGCCGCCCAGCGCGTTGGCTTCGATCAGCGCACACGTGCGGCCGTACATCGCCGCCCGATTGATGGAGGCGATACCGCCGCTGCCGCCGCCGATGGCGAGATAGTCATAATGTTTAGTCATAGGGATGTCTCAGCGTTATCAACAAATCGGATTTGCCCCGCAAAGTCCCTCTGCCGGAGACAGGATGGCGAGATACCGCCGCTATTTGCAGGTTTGCTTTGGAGTGTAACGCTGCGGTGGGCCGACGGCAAAATCTTGCCGTCGGCAGGGCACAAATTCCGTATGAAGCGCGTGGAATTACTCTGGGACGATCCAGCTGACGCTGGCGTGGCCGGTTCCCTGCGGAACCAGCGCTTGGTGCAGCCAAGGCAGCAGGCTGCGCATCTGCTCTTCCAGCTTCCACGGCGGATTGATGACGATCATCCCGGAGGCGGTCATCCCGCGCTGATCGCTGTCCGGGCGTACCGCCAGCTCAATCTGCAGGATACGGCGGATGCCGGTCTCCTCCAGGGCATGGACCATGCGCCTGATGTTCTGACGCAGCACCACCGGGTACCACAGTGCATAGGTACCGGTGGCAAAGCGTTTGTGCCCCTCCTGGATCCCTTTCACCACATCCTGATAGTCGCTCTTCAGCTCATAGGGCGGATCGATCAGGATCAGGCCGCGCCGTGTCGCCGGCGGCAGCTGAGACTTGAGCTGCTGGTAGCCATTTTCACGGACGACCCGGGCGCGCTCGTCTTTCTGGAATTCGGCGCGCAGCAGCGGAAAGTCGCTGGGATGCAGCTCGCTCAGGTGCAGACGATCCTGCTCGCGCAGCAGCTGACGGGCGATCAGCGGAGAGCCCGGGTAATAGCGCAGCTGGCCGGCGCGGTTGAAGTGGCGCACGGCGTCCATATACGGCGTCAGCGCCTCCGGCAGATCGTCGCGCTGCCATAAGCGGGCGATCCCCTCCAGGTATTCGCCGGTCTTCTCGGCATGTTCGCCGCTGAGCAGATAGCGCCCGGCGCCGGCGTGGGTATCGAGGTACAGGAACGGTTTGTCCTTTTCCTTAAGCGCCGCGATGATCAGGCTTTGGACGGTGTGCTTGAGAACGTCGGCGTGGTTGCCGGCATGAAAACTGTGACGGTAACTTAACATAGGGTGGTTTGCTTCTGGTGAGTCGTTCGGGTTAAAAATGAAGCCTGATTGATGCGGCCGCGGCAGGCAGAAACCGGCGCGGCGCGATATTGGATAAAGTATACCCCATTTCATGAGCCGAGGCGTGATAAACCCGCGCGCCGCCGTTGAGAAGAGGCGAAGGTGATGTGCTGTATTTTTTGTCAAATAGTACGCGGCGAGGCGCCGTGCCATAAGATCTGGGAAGATGACGCGCATCTGGCTTTCCTGTCTATCTATCCCAATACGGACGGGTTCAGCGTGGTGATCCCCAAGCGCCATTACCCTAGCTATGCGTTCGATATGCCTGATGACGCGCTGACGCGCCTGATGCTGGCGACCAAGACGGTGGCTCGGCGGCTCGATGCCGCCTTTGAGGATGTGGGCCGCTGCGGCATGTTTTTTGAGGGGTTTGGCGTGGATCACGTTCACAGCAAGCTGTTCCCGATGCACGGCACCGCCAATATGGACGAGTGGCGGCCGATAGAGACGCGCAGCCAGCGCTTCTTTACCCGCTACGAAGGCTACCTTTCCTCCCACGATGCACCGCGCGCCGATGACGCACGACTGGCCGAGCTGGCACAGCATATTCGGTGCGTTGCCGCCGCCGCGACCCCCTAGACCGTGCGCGCAGAGATTGATTTTCTGCGCCGCAGTCCCCATCCTAGTTTCAATACGCCTTATTTTATCCGCGGCGTCACGCGGCGGATATCCCGATTTCAGGGCTGCTGCGTCAGCCCTGCCGACCATAGGACACTTGCCGATGACCAATCCTTTGCTGACTCCCTTTGTGCTTCCGCCCTTTTCTCGCATTACGCCGCAGGACGTGGTTCCGGCGGTGAGCGCGGCGCTGGCCGACTGCCGCGCCGCGGTAGAGCGCGTGGTGGCGCAGACCGGCCCCTTTACCTGGGAGAACCTGGTCCAGCCGCTGGCCGAGGCCGACGATCGTTTAGGGCGTATTTTTTCGCCGGTCAGCCATCTCAACGCGGTAAAAAACAGCCCGGAGCTGCGGGCAGCCTATGAGCAGTGCCTGCCGCTGCTGTCGGAGTACGGCACCTGGGTCGGCCAGCATCAGGGGCTGTATCAGGCCTACCGCCAGTTGAAGGCGGGAGAGGGCTACATGGCGCTGGACAAGGCCCAGAAGCGGGCGGTGGATAATGCGCTGCGCGACTTTGAGCTGTCCGGTATCGGCCTGCCGCCGGAGGCGCAGAAGCGCTACGGCGAAATCGTCATGCGCCTGTCTGAGCTGGGCTCCGCCTTTAGCAATAATGTGCTGGATGCGACCATGGGTTGGAGCAAGCTGGTGACGGAGAAGGCGGCGCTGGCTGGCCTGCCGGAGAGTGCGCTGGCGGCGGCCCAGGCGCTGGCGTCGTCACGTGGTCAGCAGGGGTGGCTGCTGACGCTGGATATGCCGAGCTACCTGCCGGTGATGACCTATGCCGACAACCGCGAACTGCGCTATGAGATGTACCGCGCCTTCACGACGCGCGCCTCCGATCAGGGGCCGAACGCCGGTGAGTGGGACAACGGCGCCATCATGAACGAAACGCTGGCGCTGCGCCACGAGCTGGCCCAGCTGCTGGGCTTTGCCAGCTACGCCGACAAGTCGCTGGCGACCAAGATGGCTGAAAACCCGCAGCAGGTGCTGGGGTTCCTCAACGATCTGGCGCAGCGCGCCCAAAAACAGGGGGCGGCGGAACTGGAGCAGCTCAGTGCCTTTGCCCTGCGTCACTATGGCGTCAGCGAGCTGGCGCCCTGGGACATCACCTACTACAGCGAAAAACAGAAGCAGCATCTCTACGCCATCAGCGACGAGGAGCTGCGCCCCTACTTCCCCGAGCCGACGGTGCTGAGCGGGCTGTTTGAGGTGGTGCATCGCATCTATGGCATTACGGCCAAAGAGCGTCACGACGTGGATGTCTGGCATCCGGAGGTGCGTTTCTTTGAGCTGTACGGCAGCGACGGTGAGCTGTGCGGTAGCTTCTACCTGGATCTGTACGCGCGTGAACACAAGCGCGGCGGCGCCTGGATGGACGACTGCGCCGGGCGTCTGCGCCGCGCCGACGGCAGCCTGCAGAAGCCGGTGGCCTACCTGACCTGTAACTTCAACCGTCCGCTGGGCGATAGCCCGGCGCTGTTTACCCACGGCGAAGTGACCACCCTGTTCCACGAGTTTGGCCACGGCTTACACCATATGCTGACCCGTATCGACACCCCGGGAGTGTCCGGGATCAACGGGGTACCGTGGGATGCGGTCGAGCTGCCGAGCCAGTTTATGGAGAACTGGTGCTGGGAGCCGGAGGCGTTGGCCTTTATCTCCGGCCACTATCAGAGCGGCGAGCCGCTGCCGCAGGCGATGCTGGATCGGATGCTGGCGGCGAAGAACTATCAGTCGGCGCTGTTTATCCTGCGCCAGCTGGAGTTCGGACTGTTTGATTTCCGTCTGCACACCGAGTTCGACCCGTCGCAGGGCGCGCAGATCATGGAGACCCTGCGCCAGGTCAAGGCGCTGGTGGCGGTCGTGCCGTCGCCGGAGTGGGGACGTTTTCCGCATGCGTTCAGCCACATCTTCGCCGGCGGCTATGCGGCCGGCTACTACAGCTATCTGTGGGCTGAGCTGCTGTCGGCGGATGCCTTCTCCCGCTTTGAGGAGGAGGGGATCTTTAACGTTGATACCGGGCGCGCCTTCTTGGATAACGTGCTGTCGCAGGGGGGCTCCGATGAGCCGATGACTCTGTTTAAAGCGTTCCGCGGGCGTGAGCCGCAGATCGATGCCATGCTGCGTCATTACGGGATTAAGGGCTGATGGCGGCGGTTCAGCTGCTGGTGGAAGAGGGTGCCGATGCGACGGCGCTGAGCGCGCTGGCGCAGCGCTGGGGGCTGTGTCACGACGCCGACGCCGTACTGGCGCTGGTGCTGACGCCGCAGCGCCTGGAGCTGCGCAAGCTAGATGAGCCAAAGCTGGGGGCTATTTTCGTCGATTTCGTCGGCGGGACGCTGGCGCACCGTCGCCGCTTTGGCGGCGGCCGCGGCGAGGCGGTGGCCAAGGCGGTCGGCATTAAGGGCGGCTACCTGCCGGCGGTGGTGGACGCCACCGCCGGGCTAGGCCGCGATGCGTTTGTACTGGCGTCGCTGGGATGCCGCGTGCGGATGCTGGAGCGCCACCCGGTGGTGGCGGCGTTGCTGGATGACGGTCTACAGCGCGGCTATGCCGATGCGGAGATCGGTCCGTGGCTGCGCGAGCGGCTGACCCTGCTGCACGCCTCCAGCATCGAGGCGCTGGCCACGCTGAGTCCGCGTCCAGAGGTGGTTTATCTGGATCCGATGTTCCCCCACCGGCAGAAAAGCGCGCTGGTGAAGAAAGAGATGCGGGTGTTTCAGGCGCTGGTCGGCGCCGATGACGACGCCGACGCCCTGCTGGCGCCGGCGCGCCGTTTGGCCACCAAGCGGGTGGTGGTTAAGCGGCCAGACTATGCGCCGCCGCTGGCCGACGTCGCGACCCCTAACGCCACCCTGACCAAAAGCCACCGCTTCGATATCTACGCACCGCTGGCCTGATCGTCCGTGCTGCGGCGTAGGCTTAGCCCCACGTCGCCGCCGGGATGCACGCTCAGCAGCGTCTGGCGATCGTAGCCGCTGCGCTGCATCAGACAGGCGCAGGCGGCATCGAACAGGGCCAACACCAAGATGATGGAGGTGGTGGCCAGCATGTTGAGCGGGTCTATCTCGCGCTGTACCCCGGTCGCCAGCGTCAGCTGCGCCGCGCGGGCGATGGCCGAGCGTGGATTTTCCGTTACGGCGATCAGGGGAACCCCCTTCGCCTGTAGCGCCGGCAGCAGGCGGGTCAGCTCCTCCGAATTGCCGCCGCGCGAGATGAGGATCACCAGATCGTCGCCGCGCAGAAAGCCAAGGTCGCCATGGGCCGCGTCAGTGGCGTTGAGATAGATGGCCGGACGCTCTACGCAGGCCAGCATGTGCGCGACTTTACGCGCGGCGATCCCCGAGGTGCCGACGCCGCTGACCACGATCTTGCCCCGGCACCCGGATAGCCGATCCAGCAGCTGCTGCCACTGCTCGGCGTCCAGCCGCTGCGCCAGCTGTGTCAGCTCGGCGCTATAGATTTGCCAGGCCGTCTGCGCCTGATGCCATTCCGCCGTCATTCCGCCTCCTGCATCAGCTGGCGATACTTCATATGGTCCTGATACATTTCATGGAACACCCGGTATTTGCGATCGTAGTAGCGCTTGATGCTGTTGGTCTGCGGCGTGACGGTCTTGCCGATGCGGCTCATGGCGCCCATCGCCTCCGGCAGGGTGTCAAAGACGCCGGCCGCGACGGTGCCCATCATGGCGCCGCCCAGCAGCATCGCCTCGCCTTCGACGGGCAGCAGCATGGCGCAGCCGGTGGCGTTGGCGTGCTCCTGAACAAAGATCGGGTTCTTGGTGCCGCCGCCGCTGGCCATGATGGTGTCGATGCGGTAGCCGCTCTGGTTCATGGTTTCGATGATATGGCGGGTGCCCAAAGCGATCGCCTGGATGGTCGCCAGATACTGTAGCGCCAGATCCTCCGGGGTTCGCGACAGCTTCAGGCCGCTCATGACGCCGCTCAGGGTCGGGTTGGCGCGCGGCGAGCGGTTACCGTGAAAATAGGGCAGGACGTGGATATCGCGGGTCAGGAAAGCGATATTTTCCGGCTCTCCTGCCATTTTACGCAGCAGGGCGTTGAGCACTTCATAGATGGTCTGCCCGTTGGCCTTGGCCTGCGCCAGCAGCGGGGCGTAGCAGGGATGGGACTGGATGACGTGATCGATCAGGGCGCCGGTCGCGGACTGTCCCCCCTCGTTCAGCCAGTAGCCCGGCAGGATTGCCGAATAGTAAGGTCCCCATACGCCGCCGATAAAGCGCGCGGTGGGCGACATGGCCATATGGCCGGTGGAGGTGCCGCCGATCAGGGCGATGCGGCGATCGAAGTCGGCCACGTCACCGCTGACGCCGCTGGCGCCCAGGGTTCCCAGCGTGCCGGCGTGGGCATCGATGATCGAGACGCTGACCGCGGTGCCGGGGATCAGGCCCATCTCGCGCGCCGCGCGTTCGGTCAGGCCGTAGCCCAACGGCTCTCCCATGGTTTTGACTTCGCGGCCGATCTTGGCGGCATCGTGCGCCAGCAGATCCTCTAGCCCTATCTCGCGGAAGTAGCTCTCATCCCAGCGGTTTTCGTGCCCCAGATAGGTCCATTTACAGACGGTGGAGCAGAGGGAGCGGGTGTCATCCTGGGTGGCGCGCCAGGTCAAAAAGTCCGGCAGGTCAAAGAAGTAGCCGGCGTTGGCCCAGGTGGTCGGCATATGCTGTTTTAGCCACAGCAGCTTGGGCGTCTGCATCTCCGGCGAGATAATGCCGCCGACGAAGTCCAGCACCCGGTGGTGGGTGGTGTTGATGCGCTCCGCCTGGGCGATGGCGCGGTGATCCATCCAGACGATGATGTTCTGTTCGCTGCGCCCGGAGGGGCTGATGGTCAGTGGTTTGCCTTCGCTGTCCAGCACCACCAGCGAACAGGTGGCATCGAATCCCATTCCTTTGATTTGAATTGGGTTAATGTCGGCCTGGCTCACGGCGTCGCGCACCGCGTTACACACCGCCTGCCAGATGTTGTCGGACGACTGTTCGACAAAGTCGGCCTGGGGGCGGTAGAGGTCGATTTCGCGCGTTGCCTGACCGACCATTCGTCCGCTGAGGTCAAAGACACCGGCGCGCGCGCTGCCGGTTCCCACATCTACGCCAATAAAGTAGCTTGCCATGAATTTTCTCCTGAAATCAGGCTGTTCGATTCTGTAATGCAATAAACAGGATCAGCACACCGCCCCACAGGGCCATGGTCAGGTAGCTGCTGACGCCCAGCAAATTGAGTCCGCTCTCCAGCATCTGCAGCACGATCAGCGCCAGCACCAGCCCCAGAATACGGCCAAATCCGCCGTCCGGGTTAATCCCGCCGAGCACGGAGGCCAGAATCGTGACCAGCAGGTAGGACTCCCCGTAGCCGGCCTTGGCCGAGTTGAACTTGGCCATCATCAGCAGCGCCGCGGCCCAGCCGAGCAGGGCCGAAATGATATAGACGGCGATCTGTACGCGGGCGGTGTCCACTCCGCTGAAGCGGGTCGCCTGTTGGTTGGAGCCGACCAGATACAGGCTGCGTCCTAAGGTGGTGTGCTCCAGCAGGAGCCACAGCGCGGCGGCGACGGCCAGGAACAGCAGCATGGCCAGGGGGATCCCCAGCAGGGAGGCGCTGCCGAGCTGCTGGATCAGCGGCGGGAAGCCGGCGATCACCGCGCCGTTGGAGAGCAGGATATTGAGTCCGGTGAGCAGCGTCATGGTGCCCAGCGTCGCCAGAATCGGCGACACGCCGACCCAGGCGATCAGGGCACCGTTGAGGGCGCCGATCGCGACGGCCACCAGTAGACCCGCCAGCAGCGCCAGCACCAGGAAGGCCGGCTGGTCGGGGTGGCTGACGATAATGGCGGCCATCACCAGCGAGCAGGCGTTGGCACCGGCGATGATCGACAGGTTAATGCCGCCGGTCAGCATGGTCACGCCCATGCCGAGCGCCAGCATGCCCAGGATCGGCAGCTGGGAAGCGATGGATTGAAAGTTGGCTACGCTGAAGAAGCGGCTGCCGAGCAGCGCGGAAAACAGCAGCGCGACGACAACGATAATCAGGCACTGCAGGCGAATGATGCGATCGCCGGGCAGCAGGCGCGCAAAGGCGTTCATGTTATAGCTCCTTGGCCAGTTTGCGTTTTTCGTTCCAGGCGGTGCTGCTGATGCTGATCAGGATGATCAGTCCGCTGAGTACCGTATGCCAGTAGGAGGAGACGCCGAGCAGCGTTAGGCCGTTCTGCAAAAAGGCCAGCAGAATGACCCCCAGCAGGGTGCCGGTCAGGGTACCGCGCCCGCCGGCCATGCTGGTGCCGCCGAGCACCACCGCCGCCAGCACCGTCAGCTCAAAGCCGAGCAGCGAGTTAGGCGCCACCGACTGGGTGATCTGTGCCTGAACCACCGCCGCCACGCCGGCCAGGATCCCCATATAGCCGTAGACATAGAAGTGCAGACGCAGCAGGTTCATGCCCAGGCGAGAGGCGGCGTCGCGGTTGCCGCCCATGGCATAGATCTGACGCCCGAGGCGGGTGTGGTTCATCAGCACGGCGGTCAGCGCGACGGTGCCGCCCAGGCACAGCAGCGGCAGCGTCAGACCATAGTCATAGCCGTCGGCGCCGGTAAAGGAGAGGTAGTTGACCCCCTCCATAAACCAGTCGGGAAAGCCGTACAGCCAGGTGCCCTTGGTCAGGTAGACCAGCAGCCCATAGTAGAGATTCAGGGTCGCGATGGTAATGATGATCGCCGGTACTCGCAGCCAGTAGACCAAGAAACCGTTACACAGCCCCAGCAGCAGCCCCACGGCGATGGCCATGGCGAAGGCCAGCGGAAAGCTGCCGCCGTGGGTGATGATCCAGCTGGCCATCACGTACTGGGCGATGGCGGTCATCGCCGGGAAGGAGATATCGATCCCGCCGGCGATCAGCACCACGAACAGGCCGCAGGCCAGGATCCCGAGAATGGCGTAGCTGGTGGCGACGTCCGTCAGGTTACCCAGCGAGAAGAACTCATCGGTTGCCAGCGAGAGCCCCAGCGCCAGGGCGATGACCAGCAGCCCGAGATAGGCTTCGTGTCGCCCCGCCAGGCGGGAAAGGAAGGCGTTATGCATTGACCACCTCGGCAATATCCTGTTCGCAGCAGCGCTGCGGTAAAAATTCAGCCACCAGGGCGCCTCGGCGCATCACCAGGATGCGGTGGCTGTTGTAGTAGGCCTCCGGGATCTCATCGCAGATCATCAGCACCGCCATGCCCTGCTGGGCCAGATCGCGGGCGATCTGGTAGATCCCTTCTTTGTTGGCGATATCGACGCCGACGGTCGGCGAATCGAGGATCAGAATGCGGGGGCGGGTCGCGACCCACTTGGCGATGGCGATGCGCTGCGCATTGCCGCCGGAGAGGGTCTTGACCGGCAGCGCGCTGTCGGCCACCTTGATATTCAGCTCACGGATCAGTCGCTGAACCAGCGCATTGGCGCGCTGATGATCGAGCAGTCCGGCCTTGGTGTGCAGCTGGTCGAAGACGGTCACGATGGTGTTGTCATAGATGGACTGATCCATGATCAGCCCCTGGGTCAGGCGATCCTCCGAGACGTAGCCGATGCCGTGGCGGATGGCGTCGCGGTTGCTGCTCAGGGTGACCGCCTGGCCGTCGATGCAGATCTCGCCGCTGTCGGGGCGGGTCATGCCGAACAGGCTCAGGCACAGCTCGGTGCGTCCGGCGCCCAGCAGGCCGACGATAGAGACGATTTCGCCCTGGTGCAGCGTCAGGCTGATATCGTGATATTTGCCGCGTCGGGTCAGGTTGCGCAGCGCCAGGCGCGGCGCCGCCGTTGAGGCGTCATAGGCCGGCAGCGGCGTATAGTGGAAGCGTTGGCCGGTCATCAGGAAGGCCAGCTCGTGGCTGTCCAGCTCGCTGGCGGGCCAGGTGCCGACCAGCTTGCCGTCGCGCATCACGCTGATGCGATCGGCCACCTCCATCACCTCATCCAGACGGTGGCTGACGAAGACCACGCAAATGCCCGCGCTCTTCAGCTCATTGACCACGCGCAGCAGACCGTTGACCTCTTGGCGGGTCAGGGAGGCGGTGGGCTCATCCATGATCACCAGGCGGGCATCGGCGGCGATGGCGCGGCAGATGGCGACCAGCTGACGATCGGCGATCGACAGCTTCTCCACCTTCTTGTCCGGATCGAGCGTCACGCCGATGCGCTGCATCGCCGCCAGCGCCTGCTGCCGCATGGCGCGGCGGCGTACCCACAGATCGCCGCCCGGCTGGTAGCGATGAATGGCGATGTTTTCCGCCACGCTGAAGTTCGGAAACAGCGACAGATCTTGATAGATAACCTGCACGCCGTAGTGGGCGGAGAGTGAGGGGGTGAGCTGGTGGAACAGTTTGCCATCGATCAGGAGGCGAGCCCCCTTTTCCGGCTGATAGACGCCGGAGATGATTTTGATGATGGTGCTTTTGCCACAGCCGTTCTGGCCGGCCAGGCAGTGTACCTCGCCTTTATTCAGCGTCAGGCTGACCCGATCCAGAGCCAGCACGCCGGGAAACTGTTTACTGATGTTTTCAAGCGTGATGAATGCGCTGCTGTTCATGGGCAATACTCCGCCGGACGCCCCCGGAGGGGCGTCGTCGTATAACGATGGAGAAAATATTCCTGAGCGCCGGCCCGTGCGGCCGGCGGTGTGGGTTTCCCTGGTGATGGCGGCCGTGAGCCGGAATCAGAAACCGAGTGACTGGGCGTTATCTTTGGTCACTTCTAATATTTTATTGAAGCGGATGACGTGATCTTTCGTATCCACATCCGCTTTGCCCAGTCCTTCAATGCTCAGGTCCGGTTTGACCTCCTGGCCCTGCAGCAGGCGATCGGCCACGGTCACCAGCGCATAGCCTGCGTCTTTCGGATCCCACAGCAATACCTGCTTGATATCGCCGCGGATCAGATACGGTGCCGCCTGGGATGGCATGGCGATCCCAACCACGGCCACCTTATCCTTGGCGCGTTTCTTGGCGACCGCCTGACCTGCGCCGATGGGGCCGAGAGAGCCAAAGCCGATAATCCCCTTCAGCTGAGGGTAGGTCTTCATCAGATCCAGCGTGGTGGCGTAGGATTTATCGATGCTTTCGGCCACCGGCAGACGCGAGGTGACTTCGAACATCTCCGGATACTTCTCTTTCTGGTACTTCACGGCGTAGTCAGCCCAGGCGTTGTGCAGCGGCACGGTCAGGGAGCCGACGTAGATGGCGTAGCCCCCTTTGCCACCCATCGCCTTGGCCAGCGCATCGACGTTGGCCTGCGCGTATTTCTGGCTATCGATGGTTTCGATATCCCATTGGCCGATCTGCTGATCCGGTGACTCATGGGTCAGTACCACGATCCCCTTGTCCCGCGCCTTCTTCAGCACCGGCTCCAGCACCTTGGCATCGTTGGGCACCACGATGATGGCATCCACGTTTTTGGCGATCAGATCCTCGATAACCTTGACCTGCTGAGCCGGGTCCGGCGTGGCGGGTCCGGTCTGGTAGGCGTTGACGTCCAACTGCTGCGCCGCTTGGTTTACCCCGGTTTCCATGCGGTTGAACCACGGGATACCGGTGACTTTAGCGACCACGGCAATGTCATGCTTTTCTGCTTTTTCTGCGGCAAACGTCGGGGCCGAAAACATGCACGCAGAGGCTAGGGCGGTAGTGAGCAAGGCGAGTTTGAATTTCATGGCTGAACCTTTGTTGTTGTAAGAGCCCGGGAAAATTCATGACGGAAAGGGTAATGAAGAATGGAAACGATTGGCTGCCCATGGGTGATAAAACGTGATCTATGCCCATTACTGTAAAATAATGGAAAAATAATGGTTAAAAAACGGTGTCTATTAATGATTGCCGTAATTTTATTACCTTCAAGGTGTTAAATATCATGTTTATTGGATCATTTTATTATCTATTTATTAGCATACGGCTTAGCAGTGGTACGCAAAAAGTATGCATTGGATGGGCGATAATCGGTGAATATTTATATTTGTGAGATGAAACGATAATGCAATTTAAATTCATGAAATTTATTGCTGCTGCGAACGATGTCTATCACCTCACCCGCGGCGCGCGCTTCTATCAAGGGGGGCGTTTTCCGTTGCTTTGACTGAAAGTAAACACCATATCGCCGGGATGGCGGGGTTATAAACAAAATGTGATAACTCGTCCTTGGCAGGCCATGTAGACTGGAAAAAACGTTGATGGGGGAGTCGGTGATGACGGGGAAACGAATTCTGGTGGTAGAGGATGACACGCTGATTGCCGAACTGCTGATGCTGCATCTGTGCGATGAGGGATACCAGGTGACCCATGCCGCCGACGGCGATCGGGGGATGGCGCTGGTTGAACAGGGTGGATGGGATGCGCTGATCCTCGATCTGATGCTGCCGGGCGTGGATGGGCTGGATATCTGCCGCCGGGTGCGCGCCATGACCCGCTATACCCCGATCATCATCACCAGCGCCCGCTCCAGCGAGGTTCACCGAGTGCTGGGGCTGGAGCTGGGGGCCGACGATTATCTGGCCAAGCCGTTTTCTATGATTGAGTTGGTCGCCCGGGTAAAGGCGCTGTTTCGTCGCCAGGAGGCGATGGGCCGCAACCTGATGCTGGAGGGGGGACGCCTGAGCTATGGCCCGCTGACCATCGATCCCATGGCGCGGGTGGTGTGGGTGGGAGAGCGGCCGATCGAGCTTACGCCGCGCGAATTCGATCTGCTGTACTTCTTTGCCCGTCACCCCGGGCAGGTATTTTCACGTCTGCAGCTATTGGACAAGGTGTGGGGATACCAGCACGACGGCTACGAGCATACGGTCAATACCCATATTAATCGCCTGCGCACCAAGATCGAGGCCGATCCCGCCGAGCCGGCGCTGATCCTGACCGTCTGGGGCGCCGGCTACAAGTTCGCCGACGCAGGGGGAGCGGTATGAGCCGCCTGAGCCTGTCGCAGCGTCTGGCGCTGGTGTTTGCCCTGCTGCTGCTGGTGTGCAGCGCCCTAACCGGTTGGCTGCAGCTGCGCAGTAATACGCAGTATAGCCAGCAGGTGATCCAGCGCCTGTCCGCGAACCTGGCGCGTCATATCGCCGAGCATAACCCGCTGCTGCAGGCCGACGGCCTGAATCCGGCGTCGGTAAAAAACCTGTTCGATCAGCTGATGGCGGTGAATCCCAGCGTGGAGGTCTATCTGCTGGATGAGCAGGGGCGGATCATCGGCGATGCGGCGCCGCCGGGACGCATCGTGCGCCATCAGGTCAGTCTGGCGCCGATCGCGGCGTTTCTGGCGGGAAAACCGCTGCCGCTGTACGGCGACGACCCGCGCAGCCCAGATGCCCGCAAGGTGTTTAGCGCCGCGCCGCTGTCGCTGAACGGCCATCCGCGCGGCTATCTGTATGTGGTGCTGCTGGGAGAGAACTACAACCGGCTGAGCGACGACGTTCGCTTCGGCTCCGCCTGGCGCATGGCCGGCTGGTCGATAGCCCTGATCCTGATCTGTGGGCTGCTGGCCTGGCTGCTGGTCTACCGCTGGGTCACCCGCCCGGTTCACGCCCTGACGCGTCAGGTGGGGCGTCTGGAGCGCGAGGGGCTGGAGACCGCGCAGCCGGCGACGCTGACCGCGCTGCAGCAGATCCGTGGCGAGGATGAGGTCGCCCAGCTGCAGCGGGCGTTTGGCCGCATGGCGCGCCGGATCACCGAGCAGTGGCAGCGTTTGGCCGATCAGGATCGCCAGCGGCGCGAGTTTATCACCACCGTCTCTCACGATCTGCGCACGCCCCTCACGTCGCTGCATGGCTATCTGGAGACGCTGAGCCTGAAGCGGGATACCCTGAGCGCCGCCGATCGACGGCGTTACCTGGATACGGCGCTGGCCCAAAGCCAGAAGGTCGGGCGTCTGGCGCAGCAGCTGTTTGAGCTGGCGCGCCTGGAGTACGGTGCGGTGAAGCCGCAGCGTGAGCCTTTCTCTTTTAGCGAGCTGCTGCAGGATGTGTTTCAGAAGTTTGAGCTGGCGGCCGAGGCCCGCGGCCTGACGCTGAGCGCCGACGTCGCGACGGGTTTACCGCTGATCTCGGCGGATATCCATATGATGGAGCGGGTACTGACCAACCTGCTGGATAACGCCATACGCCATACGCCGCAGGAGGGGCGCATCGTCGTGCGCCTATGGCAGGAGGAGCGGCGGCTGTGGGTCGAGCTGTGCGACAGCGGCCCCGGCGTCCCCGATGGGCTGCGCAGCGCGTTGTTCCAGCGGCCGCTGTCATCCAGCGGGACGCGTTACGGCACCGGCGGGCTGGGGCTGCTGATCGTAAAACGGATGCTGGAGCTGCACGGCGGGGATATCGCCCTGATCGCGCGACAGCGACAGGGCGCCTGTTTCCGCCTATCGCTGCCGCTGTAGGATGATGGGCTACAGCACGCCCTGCGCCAGCATGGCGTCGGCGACCTTCACGAAGCCCGCGATGTTGGCGCCGCGCACGTAGTGCACCGGCCCGCTCTGACCGCCGCTGTGGTCGACGCAGGCCTGATGGATATCCAGCATGATCTGCTGCAGACGGCGATCGACCTCCTCTGCGCGCCAGCCGAGGCGCGCGGCGTTTTGCGCCATTTCCAGTCCCGAGGTCGCGACCCCGCCGGCGTTGGCCGCCTTGCCGGGGGCAAACAGGACGCCGGCCGCTAAGAACCGATCGGTCGCTTCAATGGTGGTGGGCATGTTGGCCCCTTCGGCCACGGCGCGAACGCCGTTGGCGATCAGGGCCTGTGCGGCGTCGGCATCCAGCTCATTCTGGGTGGCGCAGGGCAGCGCGATATCGACCGGCACGTGCCAAGGCTGGCGTCCCTCCTGATAGATCAGACCAAACTCGCGGGCGTAATCGGCGATCCGGCCATCCGGCGTCGCCTTAATCGCGCACAGGCGGGCCAGCTTCTCCGGGGTAAATCCCGCCTCATCGACCACGCAGCCGTTGGAGTCCGATGCGGTAACGACCCTGGCCCCCAGCGCCATCGCCTTCTCGATGGCGTACTGCGCCACGTTACCGGAGCCGGAAACGGCGATGCGCATGCCCTCCAGCCCCATGGCGTGGCGCCGGAGCATGGCATCGGTAAAATAGACCAGCCCATAGCCGGTGGCCTCTGGGCGCATCAGGCTGCCGCCGAAGGAGAGCCCCTTGCCGGTAAACACGCAGGCGGTGTTGTTGGCGAGCTTTTTCATCATCCCCGCCATATAGCCGACCTCACGCCCGCCGACGCCGATGTCGCCCGCCGGCACGTCGGTATCGGCGCCGAGATGGCGATACAGCTCGGCCATCAGCGCCTGGCAGAAGCGCATGATCTCACCGTCGCTTTTCCCTTTAGGATTAAAATCGCTGCCGCCTTTTCCCCCGCCCATCGGCAGCGTGGTGAGCGCATTTTTAAAGGTCTGCTCAAAGCCGAGAAACTTGAGGATCGACAGATTGACCGAGGGATGAAAGCGCATTCCGCCCTTGAATGGCCCAATGGCCGAGCTGAACTGCACGCGCCAGGCCCGATTTACCTGCACCTGGTTACGGTCGTCCACCCAGCTGACGCGAAATTGGATCACTCGCTCCGGCTCGATCAGCCGCTCCAGCAGGGCGCTATCGCGGTAGTGTGGGTGCTGCTGCAGAAAGGGCCACAGGGTGGTCATGACTTCACGGACGGCCTGTGCAAACTCCGGCTGATGGGGATCGCGCAGCTGGACGTGCTGCATGAATTGATCGACTGATGCGAGGTGAGCCATAAAAACTCCTTGTTATTATAGGATTGCATTCGTTGTGTCGCAGATGCCTGTCGGCAGCCTAAAAAATAGGCTGTCTGGGACTATAGCATCGCGCCACGCGGGCAGCGCAAGGAGTTTTATCGGGAGAAAAAAAGAACAACGCCCTGTGCTGTCAGGGCGTTGTCGAGAAGTGAATAATTAGGCTTTTTGGCCGTCGGCCGGGGTGTTCATCATCCGGTTAAGCCAGGGCACCATCGCCGCCATCACCAGCGTGACGATCAGCGTGGCGATACCGATCTTACCGAAGACGCCGGTATAGATGGGCAGAGTCTGCAGCGGATCGTGGATCCCCGCCGGAACCGCGGTGAAGGTCGCGACGTAGCCGCCGAGCAGGAAGGCGGCGGCCTGGGTCAGGAACCACATCCCCAGAATAAAGCCCATCAGATACTGCGGCACCAGCGCGGCGACCATCGCCAGTCCCAGCGCGCTGATCATCAGCTCCCCGAGGCTCTGGAACAGATAGACCAGCACCACAAACCAGGGCGAGGTTAACCCCTGGGCGTCGGCAAACCACATGCCCGCGGCGGCGGCGGTGAGAAAGCCCAGAGAGCACAGCAGCATTCCCAGAGTAAACTTGGTCGGCATGGTCATGTCACGGCCGCGGCTGCCCAGACGGGTGTAGATCGAGGCCAGAATCGGGCTGGCCACCACGACCCAGAACGGGTTGAGCGCCTGGAAGCTGACCGGGTTAATGGCAAAGCCGAGCAGCTCGTGGCGGACGTTATTGATGGCGAAGAAGTTAAGCGAGGTCGGCATCTGCGCATAGAGAATGTAGAACAGGACGGCTTCGATCATCAGGATGAACGCGACGAACATCCGATTACGCCCGGTTTTATCCTGCTTAAACGCCTCGCGGAAGAAGAAATACAGCACCACCGCGGAGACCGCGATCAGCACGATGTTGGCGACGCCGACGTTATGCATCAGCCAGGCGCAGAGGAAGATCATGACGACGGCCCCGGCCAATACCAGCAGCAGCTTGCCATAGTTCAGCGGCTGATGATCCGGCGCTGAGCCGATGCTGCGCACCATGCCGCGGCAGGCGAAGTAGACCAGCAGGGCGATGATCAGTCCCAGGCCGCACAGGTTATAGGTCACCGCATAGCCGAAGCGTTCGGCGATGATCGGCGCCAGGGAGAGAGAGAGCAGTGAGCCGATGTTGATGGACATGTAAAACAGGGTGAAGGCGCCATCCAGGCGCGGATCCTTCGGCGGGTAGCATTTGGAGAGCAGACTCGCCGGGTTCGCCTTGAACAGGCCATTGCCGACGGCGATGGTACCCAGGGCGATGAAGATCATCTCTGGCTTCAGCAGCGACATGCCGGTCATAAAGTAGCCCAGCGCCAGCACGATGGCGCCGAGCACCATGGTGCGCTTGGTGCCCAGCAGATGGTCGCCGACGTAGCCGCCGATAGAGATCAGGCCGTAGACCAGCGCGGCAAAGGCGCCGAAGGTGATGAAGGCCTGCTCCTGTGAGAAGCCCAGCTGTTTGACGAAAAAGACGGCCAGAATGCCCTGTACGCCGTAATAACCGAAGCGCTCCCACAGCTCAACGAAGAAGATCATGAAGAAGGGCTTGGGTTGGTGGAGTAAACCGGGCGCGGTGTTGTTCATTGTGGTTGATCTCGGATTATTGTTATGTCGTGAAAAGGGTCGGCGTGGCCTGTCACGCCACGACACCATGAAATAGAATGCCATTTTATAAGCAGATGAGCTGCATTAAATGCGGTATGTGCGGCTATTTTATAGTTTATTGTTTTGAAATGACGCGAATGTGGTGGCGGATCACACTATCCTGATGGGGCGGGAGATACGCCGCGGCCAAAATAAAAAACGCCGGCGCGTAGAGACGCGCCGGCGTGGTAAAGAAAGCGTGGAACGAGCGACGTGACGTTAGTCGTCCTCTTCATCCTTCAGCGGAACGATCAGCATGTCGATATGAACGGTATTAATCAGCTGGCGGGCGGAGGACATCAGCTTGCTCCAGAAGTCCTGATGGTGGCCGCACAGGACTAAGTCCATATCGTATTTCTTGATGGCATCCACCAGCACCTGACCGAGATCGCCGCTGCCGCTCAGGGTTTCGGTAATTGGATAGCCCGCGTTTTGCGACAGTTCGGTCAGCGCATGGTGCGTTTCATCGGAGATACGTTTTTGCATATCGCCCAGGTTAACGTCGATCAGGCCGGTATACAGGTCGGAATAGTTGACGTCTACGTGGATCAGCGAAACCTTGGCATCGTAGGGGCGTGCCATGGACACGGCTTTTTCGACCAGTATGTTACTTTCCGGGGAAAGGTCTACAGCAACCAGGATGTGTTTATAAGCCATAAGAGAGCTCCTTCCTAAAGCCGATTAACGGTGATTACAGGTTTCGTCCGCTCCGGTGGGCGCGCTGGCGATGCCTGTATGTTAGCACTGTCCGGACAGCGAGATGTGTCGTGCGGCTCACAGGGTAGTTTTTTGTATGACCATCCCAGAGAAGACCGTGACCGGAGTCAGTTGTAAACGGCGCCCCGTGACTGCAGGACCGCGCCAGGTAACATAATTAACCCATTTTTTATAAGGATCGCCGCAGGGTAAATCAAGCACTGTTTCCCTATTACGTGGAAAAGTTGATTTATCCCCGGAATCCCCATACCCATGGTGCTATTTTTGTGGCTGATTTCGTGAATATATAATGAAATCTATAACCTATAGCGTAGAGAACTCCGGCGCGCCACGCGATATATAAATAATTTTTGTGATCTCTGTACGGGTTGCCGCCAGATTTCCTACACTAAGAACTGGAGACCCCGCACGCCGGGGCTCGCCGTCTCTTCATAACAACACCGTGGGCCGGGGCGAGTCAGCTGCGCCGGCGTTGTCTGTCTGGATAGGGCGTCCACGGCAGGGAGGTTACGCCGTGAGGATGCCGGGAGGGGAAACCATGATTAATACCGTCGCGTTATTTTGGGCGTTGTTTATTGTGTGCGTGGTCAACATGCTGCGTTATTACTCTTCCCTGCGCGCCCTGCTGGTGGTGCTGCGCGGCTGCGATCCGCTGCTGTACCAGTACGTGGACGGCGGCGGTTTCTTTACCAGCCACGGTCAGCCCAGCAAACAGCTGCGCCTGGTGCGCTATATCTACGAGCGCCGTTACTACGATCACCATGACGGGGAGTTTATCCGTCGCTGCGAGCGTCTGCGCCGTCAGTTTATGCTGACCAGCGCCCTGTGCGGGCTGGTGGTGGTCGCGTTGATTGCGCTGACGCTCTGGCACTGAGGGTAAACGGGCGTTGCCTAACGCCCAGGATTGTTATAGGGTGGAGACGAACTTCTTATGATGGATTCGATGACCATGTCAACCCAGCGTCGCCTGCTAAACCTACTTCTTCTCCTTAGCACCTAGGGCGGCCTGCGCACACCATTCATTCTTTCAAGGCCGCCGGATGGCGGCCTTGTTGCAGATACCCTCAAGACGAACTCCGGCGACCCGTAATTCAACCGGAGCGATGTTATGAGTCAAATGTTAGCCAGCGGCCAGACGGCCGCCCGCGGTCCCCAGTGGTCATCGCGGGTGGGACATATCCTGGCCGCCGCCGGATCGGCGATCGGTATCGGCGCCATCTGGAAATTCCCCTATGTGACGGCCACCAACGGCGGTGGCGCGTTTCTGCTGCTGTTTCTGCTGTTTAGCTTTACTCTGGGGCTGGCGGTGTTCATGGCAGAAACGCTGCTGGGCAGCCACAGCCGCCAGAGCGTGGTGAAGGCGTTCAGTCAGATGTGCGGCCGCCGCTGGGGATGGGTGGGCATCTTGGGTATCGTTACCAGCGGGTGTATCTACAGTTTTTACAGCGTGGTCGGTGGCTGGACCGTCGGCTATACGCTGCTGGCCGGCGCCGGTCGCCTGCAGAGCGGCGATGCCTCCGCGCTCCAGGCGCTGTTTAGCCGCTACATCAGCGATCCCTACTGGCCGGTATTGACCCACCTGCTGTTTGCCGCGCTGACCGGCTATGTGGTGCTGGGCGGCGTACAGCGCGGCGTCGAGAAGGCGGTGAAGGTCATGATGCCGCTGCTGCTGCTGATCATGGTGGCGCTGATCGCGATCGGCGTGACGCTGCCGGGCGCCAGCGCCGGCCTGCGGATGTTCCTGCAGCCCGACTTTAGCCATCTGAGCGGGAAAAGCGTGCTGGATGCGCTGGGTCTGGCCTTTTTCTCCCTGTCGGTGGGGTTGGGGATCCACACCACCTACGGCGCCTATCTGCCGGACAGCCGCGGCGTGGCCCGCTCCAGTCTGTGGGTGGTGGCGCTCTCCTGTCTGGTGTGCGTGTTGGCCGGGCTGATGATTTTTCCCGCGCTGAGCGCGGCCGGGCTGGACCCCAGCGCCGGGCCGGGGCTGACCTTTATGACGATGCCGGTGTTCTTTTCCCATCTGCCGTTTGGCAGCCTGTGGGCGCTGGCGTTCTTTGTGCTGCTGCTGCTGGCGGCGCTCTCCTCGTCGATCTCCCTGCTGGAGCATATCGTGGCATTTGCCTGTGGACGCTGGGGGTGGTCGCGGCGTAACGCCACCCTGCTGGTCAGCGCCGGCATCATGACGGCGGGGATCCCGGTGACCCTCTCGTTTGGGCCGCTGGCTCACTACACCCTGGGCGGGCGTACGCTGTTCGATTGGCTGGACTTTATGACCTCTAACCTGATGATGCCGCTGTTCGCCATCGCGATCTGTTTGCTGTTTGGCTGGTCGTCACGACTGGAGGCGCTGCTGCCGGAGACGCTGCCGACGCACTGGCGACGCGCCCTGCGCTTTACCTGGCGCTACGCCGCGCCGCTGTGCATTGGGGTTATTCTGCTGCATGGCGTGATGTAAGGCGCGGGGGACGCACGCGGCCCAGCGCCTATCGGCCAAAAAAAAGCCCGCATTCGCGGGCTTTTTTATCGCTTAGCGGGCCGTTAGACCACGAAGGTGAGCGCCAGCCAGTACAGCAGGCTGGAGATGATGATCGCCATGGGCAGCGTCAGCACCCAGGCCAGCAGGATGTTCTTCACCGTTTTGCCTTGTACGCCGCCGCCGTCGACCAGCATGGTGCCGGTGACCGCAGAGGAAAGTACATGGGTGGTGGAGACCGGCATCCCGGTGTAGCTGGCCACGCCGATGGAGACCGCGGCGGTCATTTGCGCGGAGACCCCCTGCGCGTAGGTCATCCCTTTCTTCCCGATCTTTTCGCCGATGGTGGTGGCGACGCGACGCCAGCCGACCATGGTGCCCAGCGACAGGGCGAGGGCAACGGCGACGATGATCCACATCGGAGCATATTCCACCGTTGCCAGCAGATCTTTGCGCAGATCGGTCAGGAAGCGCTTATTGGTTTCGTTGGTTTCCGGCAGCTTGGCTACCTTACCGGCCGTGTCGGCGACGCACATCAGCAGGCGGCGCATATGGCTGCGCTGATCGACGCTCAGCTGATCGTAGCTTTGCAGATCGGTCAGCATACCCTGCGCGCTGGCGATGGCGACCTGGGCCCGGGCGGGGTCGCAGTGGAAGATCTTGCTGCCGTTGACATCTTCGCTGGCCGGGACTTCCGGCTCCGCGCTGATGACGTGGCTCAGCTCAGCCTGATGCTGACGATAGTACTGGTCCAGGTGGGTAATGGCATCGCGCGTGCGGGCAATATCGTACCCCGTCGCGTCCATGTTCATCACGAAACCGGCCGGGGCGACGCCGATCAGCACCAGCATCAGCAGACCGATCCCTTTCTGTCCATCGTTTGCACCATGGGAAAAGCTGACGCCAATAGCCGATACGATCAGGGCGATACGGGTCCAGAACGGCGGCTTGCGTTTGCCATCGATCTTTTCACGCTCGGCCGGCGTCATATGAATACGGCGACGTTTTTTGGTTCCGCTCCAGTAGCGGCGCAGCATCCAGACGATCAGTCCGGCCAGCAGCAGGCCGACGATCGGCGAGATGATCAGCGAGAGGAAGATCTCAATCATCTTCGGGATGTTCAGCGCATCCACCACGGAGGTATGGGTCATGAGCGCGTTGGTCAGCGCGATGCCGATGATGGCCCCGATCAGGGTGTGGGAGCTGGAGGCCGGCAGGCCGAAATACCAGGTTCCCAGGTTCCAGATGATCGCTGCCAGCAGCAGGGAGAACATCATGGCCAGTCCATGGGCGGAGCCCACGTTCAGCAGCAGGTCGGTCGGCAGCAGGTGAACGATGGCATAGGCCACGCTCAGGCCGCCCAGCATGACGCCGAGGAAGTTAAAAATACCGGACATTACCACGGCGATCTGCGAGCGCAGGGCACGGGTGTAAATCACGGTTGCGACCGCGTTGGCCGTATCGTGGAAGCCGTTGATGGCTTCGTAGAACAGCACAAAGAGCAGCGCGAGAACTAACATTAGGCCAGTATGGAAATCTAGCCCTGCAAAGAGATGTAGCATATGCGTTACGCCAGTTTGTGGACATGAACGCGGCGCATTATCGGCGAGAAGGCTGGGTGGGGAAAAGTAAAATATGACGTTTTTTTGATTTGTCGGCGGCAAAAGTGGGCGGGAAGTTAAGACTACTCTTAGTATTTCATAAAGTTATAAGAATTATTCTGCTAAAAATATTTTATAAGGTGATGGGTTTTTCTATGGCATTTCCTTGTTTATCAGCACGATCCCGACGTATTTTTACCCGAGCGACGCGGCGCGCTGCGTGATATGACAGCGCGCCGCAGGGGGTTAGAACCACTGACCGAAGCGGTGAATATAGAAACGCTTCATCAGCTGCGTCAGAACGCAGTAGCTCAGCAGGATGGCGACCAGCCACGGGAAGTAGGCCAGCGGCAGCGGCTGCAGGCCGATAAAGTGTCCCAGCGGTGAGAAGGGAATATAGATCCCGAGCGCGATGATGATCCCGGTGGTCAGCATCACCGGCAGCGCGGCGCAGCTCTGAATGAACGGGATCTTCTGGGTGCGCAGCATATGCACGACCAGCGTCTGCGACAGCAGTCCCTCGATAAACCAGCCGGACTGGAACAGCGACTCATGGGCAATGCTGTTGGCGGAGAACACGTACCACATCAGGGCGTAGGTGGCGATATCAAACAGGGATGAGGTCGGCCCGATCCACAGCATGAAGCGGCCGATGTTTTTGGCGTCCCATTTACGCGGTTTACGCAGAAACTCCTTGTCCATCCGGTCCCACGGCAGGCTCATCTGCGACAGATCGTACAGCAGGTTCTGCAGCAGCAGCTGAATGGCCAGCATCGGCAGAAACGGGATAAAGGCGCTGGCGACCAGCACGGAGAACACGTTGCCGAAGTTAGAGCTGGCGGTCATATTCAGGTACTTGATGATATTGCCGAAGGTCTCACGCCCGGTGATCACCCCCTGCTCCAGCACCATCAGATCCTTCTCCAGCAGAATGATATCCGCCGACTCTTTGGCAATATCCGTTCCGGTATCGACGGAGATGCCGACATCGGCGTCGCGCAGCGCCGGGGCGTCGTTGATCCCATCGCCGAGAAACCCGACGGTGTGACCATTATTCTGCAGCGCTTTGAGTACCCGGGATTTTTGCAGCGGGCTCAGCTTGGCGAAGACGGTACGCTGCTCCGCTTCCTGCGCCAGCTGTTGGTCGTCCATGCGGTCGATATCGCTGCCCAGCAGGATCTCGCCCGGCGTCAGCCCCACCTCTTGGCAGATCTTGCCCGTGACGGTCGGGTTATCGCCGGTCAGCACTTTGACCACGACGCCGTTTTCGCGCAGCGCGTCAAGGGCGGTGGCGGCGGACTCTTTCGGCGGATCCAGAAAGGTCAGCAGGCCGCACAGGGTCAGGTCGCGCTCGTCGGCAATACTCAGGGGAAACGCGCAGCCATCGTGGCCGAGATCGCGGGTGCCGAGCATCAGCACGCGGAATCCCTGGCGGTTATACCCCTCCGCCAGCGACTGCAGCGCGGCGCGGCGCGCCTCATCCAGCGGCTGTACCTGGCCGTGCTCTTCAATGTGGCTGGCGATGGCCAGCATCTCTTCGACGGCGCCCTTACAGATCAGCGTATGGTGTTGCTGCTCATCGCTGACCACGATAGAGAGGCGGCGCCGGCTGAAGTCAAACGGCAGCTCGTCGATTTTGCTGTAGCCGGCCATCGCCTCAATGGCCGGTTTATCCTGGCCGCAGCGGATCACCGCTTTGTCCATCAGGTTCTTCATGCCGCTCTGGTGATAGCTGTTCAGCCAGGCCAGCTGCAGAACGCGAGGGTTTTCGACGCCCTGGGTATCCAGATAGTGCTCAAGAATAATACGATCCTGGGTCAGGGTGCCGGTCTTATCGGTGCACAGCACATCCATAGCGCCAAAGTTCTGGATGGCGTTGAGGCGCTTCACGACCACCTTACGCCGCGACATGGCGATGGCGCCTTTGGCCAGGTTAGAGCTGACGATCATCGGCAGCATCTCCGGCGTCAGCCCGACGGCGACGGCCAGGGCGAACAGCGCGGCATCGGTCCAGTCGCCTTTGGTAACGCCGTTGATCAGCAGCACGATCGGCACCATGACCAGCATAAAGCGGATCAGCAGCCAGCTGACGCTGTTGACGCCGCGGTCGAACGCGGTCTGCGAGCGGGTGCCGACGATGGACTTGGCCAGCGAGCCGAAGTAGGTGCGGTTACCGGTGGCGACCACGACCGCCCGGGCTGTCCCGCTGGAGACGTTGGTGCCCATCAGACAAACGTTGGCCAGCTCCAGCAGGCTGCCTTCGGCGCTGCAGGGGTCGCTGGACTTCTCACGCACGCTGGCGGTCACGTCATATTTTTCGATCGGCAGGGACTCGCCGGTCAGCACGGCCTGGCTGATAAATAGGTCGCGCGACTCAATCAGCTTCACGTCGGCCGGTACCATATCGCCAGCGGAGAGCAGAATGATGTCGCCCGGCACCAGCTGCTGCATCGGTATCTCGTGGCATTCGCTCTGGGCAAACGGGTGGGCGCGCCGCAGTACGGTTGCCGTGGTGCGGACCATGGACTTCAGCGCCTCGGCGGCCTTATTGGTGCGAAACTCCTGCCAGAAGCGCAGCAGCCCGCTGAGAGAGACCATCACCAGAATGATGATCACCCCGGTCAGATCGGTTGGCTCACCGTGACGCAGTGGGAGCCAGTAATCGGTGAAGAAGCTGATCAGCGCCAGCGCGATCAGTACGTAGATAAAGGGGTTGTTGAACGCCATGAAGAACTGAATCAGCGCCGGCGGCGCCTTTTCATGGGCGACCTGGTTAGGGCCGTGCAGCTGCAGGCGTTCGCGCGCGTCGTCCTCCTCCAGCCCCAGCGTATTGGCGGAGAGGTTGGCCAGGGTGGCGTCCAGGCTGACGCGGGCTTCATCGGCAATCGCGTGGCGTTTTGTCTGTTTTTCCCGGCGGCCGTTAAGAACCGCGGTGTTTTGATCGATCATCTGAGTCATGGTGCGCTACTCATGTGCTGTTTTTTAAGCACACCCCTGCCGCCCGGCAAAAGGTGTCTGTACGTGTGAGGCATAGGGAAACGCTGGGCGTGATGCATCTTGCGCCGTCATGCGCAGGGTTTCAGGGTAGCGACGGCATAATGCGCGCCGCGGCGAAGCTTATTCGCCCGGAGGAAACAGTGCCTGGGTATAAAACAGCATGATAACTGTCCGCATTTACGCGAGCGCGGTGCGCAGCGCGCGTGTCATTACTAAGGGTATGCAGCAGTTCGAGATGAAGTGTTGCTGCCCGCCTGGGTTCGGCAAGCAGCACATCGTGAAGATGGTCAGCTTGCCAAGGATAAGTGCGTGTTGTCCTGATGACTCTGACTGTCCAAAGAGGGAATCTCCACCAACTAAAAAGTGAGCTAACTATAGTTCTGCCCGCGAGAGCTGTAAACCGTACAGAGTTAAACCAATGGTTAACAAAGTTATCCTTTCTACCCTTCCATCGGGATGAAAATAGATAAACTTATTAAGTATCAATAGGTCGTGATGTATTGCGCGGCTCGCACTTTCTTACAAAAGCGCTTTACATCATTACATGATAATGATTATCATTAACTTGTTTTTCGGGTGGTGGCTTCACCTCCACCGGGAAGGCACGACATTGCTCACATTGCTTCCAATTTTTTAGCCAGCGTCGGGTGCTGGCTTTTTTTTTGTCTACGACCGCGCAGCGGCGGAACGTGCGCCGGCCTACAATGGCGACACATCGTGGCGAAGGAGGGGGTATGGGCGTCAGCCAGATGGATTTAATTTTGTCTCTGCTGCAGCAAATGTGTGTCTATCTGGTGATTGCCTATCTGCTGAGTAAAACGCCGCTGTTTATTCCGCTGATGCAGGTGACTATTCGCCTGCCGCATAAGCTGGTGTGCTACCTCACCTTCTCGATGTTCTGCATCATGGGGACCTACTTTGGCCTGCATATCGATGACTCCATCGCCAACACCCGGGCCATCGGCGCGGTGCTGGGTGGGGTGCTGGGCGGGCCGGGCGTCGGCTTTCTGGTGGGGTTGACCGGCGGTCTGCACCGCTATTCGATGGGGGGAATGACGGCGCTGGCCTGCATGATCTCCACCGTGGTCGAGGGGCTGGTCGGGGGGATGCTGCACCGCCACATGCTGCGCCACCATCGCCTTGATCTGCTGTTTACGCCTTGGGTGGTCGGCGCGATCACCTTGTTGGCCGAGTGTCTGCAGATGGGGATTATCCTGGCGATCGCCCGCCCGTTCTGGGAGGCCGAAGAGCTGGTCGAGCATATCGCGCTGCCGATGATGATCACTAATACCGTCGGCGCGGCGATGTTTATGCGCATTCTGCTGGATCGGCGAGCCATCTTTGACAAATACACCTCGGCCTTTTCCGCCAAGGCGCTGCAGATCGCCGCCCGCGCCGAGGGGATACTGCGTCAGGGCTTCGATCGCCAGAACAGCATGAAGGTGGCGCGGATCCTGTATGAGGAGCTGGGCGTCGGCGCGGTGGCGCTGACGGATCGCCAGCGCCTGCTGGCCTTTATCGGCATGGGAGCCGATCACCATCTGGTCGGCTCACCGATCACCTCGCACCACACCCATCGGGCCATTGAGCAGAACCAGGTGGTGTACGCCGACGGTAATGAGGTGCCTTACCAGTGCTCCATCACCCCGCACTGTAAGCTGGGGTCGTCGCTGGTGATCCCGCTGCGCGGCGAGGATAACCGGGTCATGGGCACGATCAAGCTCTACGAGCCCAAGAACCGCCTGTTTTCCAGCATCAACCGAACGCTGGGGGAGGGGATTGCGCACCTGCTGTCGGCGCAGATCCTGGCGGGCAAGTATGAGCAGCAAACCCAGCTGTTGGCCCAGTCGCAGATTAAGCTGCTGCACGCGCAGGTGAATCCCCATTTCTTATTTAATGCCCTAAATACCCTGTCGGCGGTGATCCGCCGCGACCCGGACCATGCGCGGCGCCTGGTGCTGTCGCTGTCGACGTTCTTTCGCAAGAATCTCAAGCGCAACGGCGATGAGGTGACGCTGGCGGACGAGCTGGAGCACGTGAACGCCTACCTGGAGATCGAGAAGGCGCGTTTCGCGGAGAATCTGGTGGTCGCGGTGTGCTCTGACGCCGCGCTGCGGGAGGTTCGTCTGCCGGCGTTCTCCCTGCAGCCGATCGTTGAGAATGCGATTAAGCACGGTACGGCGCAGCTGTTCGGCGTGGGACGGGTCGAGATCCGCAGCTGGCGTGAGGGGGAGCGGGTCTCTATTTGCGTGGAGGACAACGCCGGGCTGTATCGGCCGACGCCGGGCGGCGACGGGCTGGGAATGAGCCTGGTCGATCGGCGGATCAAGGCGCGCTATGGCGAATGCTATGGGGTGCAGGTCGACTGTGTGCCGGAGCGTTCGACCCGGGTGGTGGTGTGCGTGCCGTGGTCACCGCCGACGGAGGCCTTATCCCCGTCGACGGCGCCTGCGCCGTACCAGGGCGCGGACTAGAGCAGCAGCCTCAGCATACGGCGCAGCGGCTCGGCAGCGCCCCACAGCAGCTGGTCGCCCACGGTAAAGGCGGACAGATACTGCGGCCCCATGTTCAGCTTGCGCAGACGGCCAACCGGGGTGGCCAGCGTGCCGGTGACGGCGGCCGGCGTCAGCTCACGCATGCTCAGCTCGCGATCGTTGGGGATCACCCGCACCCATTCGTTATGGCGCGCCAGCAGCTGCTCCACCTCTGGGATGGCGATATCGCGCTTCAGCTTGATGGTAAAGGCCTGGCTATGGCAGCGCAGAGCGCCGACCCGGACGCA
The DNA here is from genome assembly GCF_001896205.1 of Edwardsiella piscicida. GTDB lineage: Bacteria > Pseudomonadota > Gammaproteobacteria > Enterobacterales > Enterobacteriaceae > Edwardsiella > Edwardsiella piscicida. The sequence goes on along the minus strand of NZ_MPNU01000001.1, from coordinate 3,721,952 downwards.
CAGACCATCGATCGGAATCGCCTGAGCGCTCGCCAGGATCTTGTTGGTTTCGGCCTGCCCCTTCCACTCCTCGCGGCTCTGACCGTTATCCAGCGCCTTATCGATCCACGGGATCAGGCTGCCGGCCAGCGGTACGCCAAAGTTATCCGTCGGCAGCGTGCCGCTGCGCATCAGATCGGTGACCCGGCGCTCGATATCCAGGATCGCGCTGGCCGGGTTTTCCAGCGCCGGCGCGACCTGGCCGTGCAGCATCCCCATCTGGGTCAGCAGCTCGCGCATATGGCGCGCGCCGCCGCCGGAGGCGGCCTGGTAGGTGGCGACGGAGACCCATTCCACCAGATCGGCGGCGAACAGTCCGCCCAGGGACATCAGCATCAGGCTGACGGTACAGTTGCCGCCGACAAAGGTTTTCACTCCGCTCTCCAGGCCACGATCGATCACCGCGCGGTTGACCGGGTCAAGGATAATGATGGCGTCATCCTGCATCCGCAGCGCCGAGGCGGCATCGATCCAGTACCCCTGCCAGCCCGCCGCCCGCAGCCGCGGGTAGATGGCCTGGGTATAATCGCCGCCCTGACAGGTGATGATAATATCCAGCGCCTTGAGGGCGTCGATATCGGAGGCATCCTGCAGCGTGCCGCGGTGGCCGCCGAACGTCGGCGCCGGCTGGCCATGCTGCGAGGTTGAAAAAAAGACCGGGCGGATAGCGTCGAAGTCGCGCTCTTCGCTCATGCGTTGCATAAGCACCGAGCCAACCATGCCGCGCCAGCCGATAAAACCAACGTTTTTCATATGCACTCCTGCCTTGGATGGTGACGAGTTGCGGATCGGCCGCCGCGCGCCGGCGCGACGCGCAACGGTGTGATAATCCTCAAACTTACAAGATGTGCCGCGATGCGCAAGTGAATTTATTCGATGGCAGCGGAGGGATCGGCGCGCGGGACTAATAATCGCGGCGCCGCGCACCGCAGGGGGAGAGCTCCCCGCAGGCCACTTTTTATGCCACAATAGCCCGCAGTAACGGCGCACCGCGCTACTCTTATTTTCCTGCGCGATACCATGACAATGACACCGATGTCTTCCATGATCCACGGCTGGCTGACGCGTGAGCGTGGCTTTGCTGCGTTTACGACCGGCCCGCTGCTGGACTTTTGGCAGCGGCGCCGAGAGGGCGAATTCTGCGGCGTTGACGGCGTAGCGATCCGCTACGTGGCCTTTTGCGATGCGCGGCACACCCGCGCGATACTGATCGCCCCGGGGCGCATTGAAAGCTATATGAAATATCCGGAGCTGGCCTACGATCTGTTTGTGAGTGGCTATGATGTAGTGATCATCGACCACCGCGGCCAGGGAACCTCCGAGCGGATGCTGGCCGACTCGCACCGCGGCCACGTGGAGCGCTTTGACGACTACGTGGATGATCTGCAGCAGCTGTGGCAGCGCGAGCTGCTGGCGCGCCCCTATCGGCAGCGTTTCTTACTGGCGCACTCGATGGGCGGCGCGATCAGCGCTCTGTTTCTGGCCCGCCGCCCCGTGGGGCTGACCGCCGCGGCGCTGTGTGCGCCGATGACCGGGATCCGCCTGCCGCTGCCGCGCTGGCTGGCGAATGGCATATTGAGCTGGGCCGCGCGCCGCCGCGCGCGCCGCACCCGCTATGCCTTGGGCACCGGCTACTGGCGTCCCCTGCCATTTATGGTTAACGAACTCACGCACAGCCGGGTGCGATATCGTCGTTTTTTGCGCTATTATTCTGACTATCCACAGCTGCAGGTGGGCGGGCCGACCTATCAGTGGGTCGCCGAAAGCCTGGCCGCCGCCGAACGGATCCAGCGCGTGGCGCCGGAGATTGTCACGCCGCTGCTGCTGCTGCAGGCCGCAGAGGATCGCGTGGTGGATAATGCGTCACAGCTGCGTTTTTGTCAGACACTCGCCGCCGCCGGCAACGCCCCCTGGGGCGGTGCGCCGCTGGTTATCAAGGGTGCACGCCATGAGATCCTGTTTGAACGGGACAGCCAGCGTGCCGAAGCGCTAACCGCTATCGTGCGGTTTTTTAAACAATTTTCTGAATCGCCGGCACCTATTGCCGCCAACCCCTGCTGAGGTTAGAACGTACTCTATGTATCATATCGTAGCTTCGGATATGGACGGCACCCTGCTGTCGCCCGCGCATACTCTGACACCCTTTGCCCGAGAAACCCTGCGTCTGCTGACCCAGAAAGGGGTGCACTTTGTCTTCGCCACCGGGCGTCACCATATCGATATCGCGCAGGTGCGCGACAGCCTGGGGATCAAGGCGTTTATGATCACCTCCAACGGTGCCCGGGTGCACGATCCGCTGGGTGAGCCGATCTTCAGCCACAACGTGGATCCCGATATCGCCCACGATCTCTTCTCGATCGTGCACGATGACCCGCAGATCCTGACCAACGTTTACCGCAACGATGACTGGTTTATGAATAGGGAGGACCCCGCCCAGCGGGCGTTCTTTCAGGAGTCGGTGTTTCACTACCATGTGTTTGAGCCGGCGATGCTGCCGACGGACGGCATCTGTAAGGTCTATTACACCTGCGCCGATCACGATCGGCTGCTGCCGCTGGAGGAGGCGATCAATGCCCGCTGGGGCGATCGGGTGAACGTCAGCTTCTCCCTGCCCACCTGTTTGGAGGTGATGGCCGGCGGGGTGTCGAAGGGACATGCGCTGGAGTTTGTGGCGCACCGTTTGGGCTATGGCCTGAAAGACTGCATCGCCTTTGGCGACGGCATGAATGACATGGAGATGCTGAGCATGGCGGGCAAGGGGTGCATCATGGCCGATGCGCACCAGCGCCTGAAGGATCTGCTGCCGCAGAGGGAGGTGATCGGCAGCAACGCGGACGATGCGGTGCCGCACTATCTGCGCAAGATGTACCTGTAAGCGGTATCGAGATGGCCGGGCGCGCTGCGCCCGGCGCTGAGTCTTACTCTCCGGGGAACAGGAAGGGGTTAAGACTGCTGCGGGCGAAGCCCGCCTCTTCCATTTTGGCATCCAGCAGCAGCGTGGCGAGATCGTCGGCCACGGCGTCGACGCCGCTGTCTTTTTCCTGGTACAGGATTTTCAGATAGCTGCCGCAGTCGCCGCAGCTTTCAGCTTTTACCGCCGCCTGCTCGCTGTCGAGCGACCAATAGCTCAGATCGCGGCTCTCCTCGCAGTTGCTGCACTTCACGCGCACCATATGCCATTCGCTTTCGCACAGACTGCAGTGCAGATAGCGCAGCCCGTTGCTACCGCCGATGTGCACGACGCTGCTGACCGGCATGCTGCCGCACACCGGGCAAACGTGGCGCTGTTCGCCGTACTCCGCCTGCGCCCGTCCGGGCAGCTGGCTGGCCATTTGGGCCCAGTAAAGCGAGAGGGCGGCCCACAGGAACAGCGCCCTGTCGCTGCCGACGGCGGCGTAATCGCCCGCCAGCAGGGCGCTGGCCAGCGCTTCGCGCTCACCGGCGGCGCACTTCTCCAATCCCTCCAGCACCGGCAGTACGTGCGCCGGTGCCTGGGGACGCAGCTCGGCGATGATGGCCAGCAGCAGCCGCTGCCAGTGGGGCGTCCGGGCGAAGGTTTGCGTCGCCAGCGGCGGGGTGCCGTTGGCGGCGGCGTTGGCGACGACCGGCGCCAGATCCAGGGTTAGCGGGTTATCGAACAGCGCCTGCTGCTGCGCGTCGGCCAGCGTGGCAGCAAAGCACAGATAGTCGGCCAGCGGGTGTTCGTCTGCCAGCGTGCGCAGACGCTCTGCGCGCTGGCGGTACAGTCGCTGCAGGTTGGGCAGCAGCAGCGGAGCGATCGGGCCCAGCGCGCCTGAGCGGCGTTCGGCGTCGATCTGCTCCTGGGGAAGAATTCGAATGCTCATAGGGTTTCGTCTGATGTGTTGTGAATACATCGCGGATTCCCGCCGCCCCGGGGGCGACGGGAGGGGTCCGCGACAGAATGGGGGATCAGCTCGGCTTCTTACCGGACTGGGCCTCCTTTTCTTCTTCTTCCACTTCCTCTAGCCAGCGCGGGTGGTGTTTTCTGGCCCAGCGACGGCTGACCTTGCCTTCCACCATCCCTTTGATCGAGCCTTTGACCCAAAACGCCATGTAGATATGGATCAGGATGGCATGGATCAGCACGATGGCGGCGACGGCGTGCAGCAGCAGCGAGTAGCGCACCAGCGGGATCGGAAAGCGATCGGCGAAGTAGGGGCGCCAGATGATGATGCCGGTGATCAGCAGCACCAGGATCAGGCTCATGATGCTCCAGAACATCGCTTTCTGCCCCGGGTTATATTTACCCACGCGCGCCACCAGGTGCTCGTTGCCCTTCAGCACCTCAATGATCCCCTTAAACCAGGGAATATCCTGGCGTTCGAACAGGTTATGCCTGACGAAGCGAAAGAACATAACCAGCAGGGTAACAAAGATCAGCACGCCGAAGAAGGGGTGCAGAATACGCCCCATCTGCGGTGTCCCGAAGGTTTCGGTGAGCCACTGTAGCGTGGGGAAGAACAGCGCTATCCCGGATAGCGCGACCAGGAAGAAGCAGATCACCACCGTCCAGTGACACGCCCGGTCGATAAACCGGGTGCGCAGGATCAGATTATTTTTGCTCATGGTGATTCTCCTCTGCATGTCCTTGCGCCTGGCTATGCTCCTGCCCGCCAGCGTTCCCCCGCGGCGTATCGTCGTGATCGTCTTCGTCCTCCGTATTGGGACCGACGGCGATGTAGTGGTACAGCAGCCCGATAAAGGTAGCGATAAAACCGGCAAAGGCGACCGGTTTGAGCACATCCTTCCACAGTGTGATGGGGGTATCGATATGCGGATCCTTCGGCAGCCCGTGGTACAGCTCGGGTCTGTCGGCGTGGTGCAGCACATACATCACGTGGGTGCCGCCGACGCCCGGCGGATCGTACAGACCGGCATCGGCAAAGCCGCGCCCCTGCAGTTCGCTGATGCGCTCGGCCGCCAGCGTCTTCATCGCCGCCTTGGTGCCAAAGTGGATGGCGCCGGTCGGGCAGGTTTTGACGCAGGCCGGCTCCTGGCCGACGGCGACGCGGTCGACGCACAGGGTGCACTTGTACACCCGCTTGTCTTCCGGGTTCATGCGCGGCACGTTGAACGGGCAGCCGGCGATGCAGTAGCCGCAGCCGATGCAGTGCTCGGACTGAAAGTCGACGATACCGTTGGCGTACTGGATGATGGCGCCCGCCGACGGGCAGGCCTTCAGGCAGCCCGGATCGGCACAGTGCATGCAGCCATCCTTACGGATCAACCACTCCAGCTTGCCGTTCTCTTCGACCTCCGAGAAGCGCATCACCGTCCAGGACTTGGCGCTCAGATCGGCGGGGTTGTCATACACCCCGACGCAGTGTCCGACCTCATCCCGGATATCGTTCCACTCTGAACAGCCCACCTGGCAGGCCTTACAGCCGACGCAGGTGGTTACGTCGATAAGCTTGGCCACTTCCTCCTGGTGATTGCGCCCGTTGGGGGGCGGCGTCAGGGAATTGGTGGCCGAACGCTTAATAATGTCTTGGGATTGCAGTGACATGGTTAGCCTCCGTTACACCTTTTCCACGTTAACCAGGAACGCCTTGAACTCCGGCGTCTGCGTATTGGCATCGCCGACAAACGGCGTCAGCGTGTTGGCCAAGAAGCCGGGACGCGCCACGCCCAGGTAACCCCAGTGGATCGGGATCCCGATGGTATCGACCGCCTTACCGTTGACCTGCAGGGTGCGGATGCGCTTGGTCACTACCGCCTTGGCCTTGATATAGCCGCGGTTGGAGCTGACCTTCACCGTATCCCCGTTGGCAATGCCCTTGCTGTTGGCCAGCCGCTCACCGATTTCGACGAACTGCTCCGGCTGGATGATCGCATTCAACAGCGCATGCTTGGTCCAGTAGTGGAAGTGTTCGGTCAGACGGTACGTGGTGCCGACGTAGGGGAACTGCTCCGCCTTGCCCATCTGCGCCAGATCGTCTTTAAAGACGCGCGCCGCCGGGTTGGAGACCACGTTGGGGTGCAGCGGGTTGGTGCCCAGCGGCGTTTCGAACGGCTCATAGTGCTCCGGGAACGGGCCTTCGGCCATCTTGTCGATGGCGAACAGGCGCCCCATTCCCTCTGGCTGCATGATGAACGGCCCGACGCCGCTGTTGGGCGGGGCATTGCTGTAGTCCGGGATATCGATGCCGACCCACTTGGCGCCGTCCCAGTGCAGCAGTTCGCGCTTGGGATCCCAGGGTTTCCCTGACGGATCCGCCGACGCGCGGTTATACAGGATGCGGCGGTTCAGCGGCCAGGCCCAGGCCCAGCCCAGGGTATTGCCCAGGCCGGAGGGGTCGCTGTTGTCGCGGCGCGCCATCTGGTTGCCCTCTTCGGTCCAGCTACCGGCGAAGATCCAGCAGCCGCTGGCGGTGCTGCCGTCGTCGCGCAGCTGAGCGAAGGAGCTGAGCTGCTGTCCCTTCTTGACGATCACGGCGCCGCTGACCGGATCGGTCAGATCGGCCAACGCCCGGCCATTGTTCTCGCGGGCCACCTCTTCCGGATGCGGGTTTTCCGGCGTCAGGTAGTCCCAGGACATGTTGAGCACCGCCTCCGGCAGCGCGCCGCCCTCTTTGGCGTACATCTCGCGCAGACGCAGGAAGATCCCGGAGAGGATCTCGCCGTCGTTACGGGCGATCCCCGGCGCATCGGCGCCTTTCCAGTGCCACTGCAGCCAGCGTCCGGAGTTGACGATGGAGCCGTTCTCTTCGGCGAAGCAGGTGGAGGGCAGGCGGAAGACCTCGGTCTGGATCGTGGTCGGATCGACCGCGTTCAGCTCGCCGTGGTTCTGCCAGAAGCAGGCGGTTTCCGTATTCAGCGGATCGATGGTCACCAGGAACTTCAGCTTGGACAGACAGTCGACCACCTTGTTCTTGTTCGGGAACGAGGCGACCGGGTTAAAGCCCTGACAGATATAGCCGTTGACCTTCCCCTGCGACATCATCTCAAAGTACTGCAGGACGTCGTAGCCTTTGTCCCACTTGGGCAGCCAGTCAAATCCCCAGCTGTTTTGCGCCTGCGCCTTATCGCCATAGAAGGACTTCATTAGGCTAACGAAGAACTTGGGCGTATTGCCCCAATAGTTGACCTGGCCGGGCAGGGTCGGTTTCGGGGTGGTGGCGGCCAGGTAGCTGGCCAGGTCGGTCTGCTGCTCTGACGGCAGGCTCATATAGCCCGGCAGACTGGTCGACAGCAGCCCCAGATCCGTCAGCCCCTGGATGTTAGAGTGGCCGCGCAGCGCGTTGACGCCGCCGCCGGCCATCCCCATGTTGCCCAGCAGCAGCTGGATCATCGCCATGGTGCGGATGTTCTGGGCGCCGACCGTATGCTGGGTCCAGCCCAGGGCGTACAGGAAAGAGGTGGTCTTATCCGGCGCGCTGGTCTCCGCGATGTATTCACAGACCTTCAGGAAGTCGGCGCGCGGGGTGCCGCACAGGTTTTCGACCACCTCTGGGGTATAGCGTGATACGTGGGTTCGCAGCAGATTCCATACGCAGCGCGGATCCTGCAGGGTATCGTCGCGTTTGGCAAAGCCCTGATCGTCCAACTGGTAGTTCCAACTGCGCTTATCGTAACGGCGTTTGTCCGCGTCGTAGCCGCTGAACAGGCCATCTTCAAAGGTAAAGTCCTCCCGCACCAGCAGGCTGGCGTTGGTGTAGTTCTTCACATATTCGGCGTTGATCTGGTTGTTATCGATCAGGTACAGCAGCACACCGGAGAGGAAGGCGATATCGGTGCCCGAGCGGATCGGGGTATAGAAATCGGCCACCGCGGCGGTGCGGGTAAAGCGCGGATCGATCACGATCAGCTTGGCGTTGTTATGGATTTTGGCTTCCATCGCCCAGCGGAAACCGACCGGGTGGGCCTCGGCGGCGTTACCGCCCATCACCACGATCAGGTTAGCGTTCTTGATGTCGACCCAGTGGTTGGTCATGGCACCGCGACCAAATGTTGGAGCAAGACTTGCTACCGTTGGTCCGTGTCAGACACGTGCTTGGTTATCGACTGCCAGCATCCCCAGCGCCCGGCTAAACTTTTGGGTCAGATAGCCGGTTTCGTTGCTGGACGCCGAGGCGCATAGCATCCCGGTGCTCAGCCAGCGGTTGACGGTGACGCCCTGGGCGTTGGTGGCGATGAAGTTGGCATCGCGGTCCTGCTTGATCAGGCGGGCGATGCGGGTAAAGGCCTCATCCCAGCTGAGGCGCTGCCAGACGTTGGAGCCCGGCGCGCGGTATTCTGGGTACTGCAGTCGGGATTCGCTGTGGATAAAATCGATGAGACCGGCGCCCTTCGGACACAGCGCGCCGCGGTTTACCGGATGATCCGGGTCCCCTTCGATATGAAAAATACTCTCCTTTGCGTTTTTGGCACCATCCCCCAGGCTGTACATCAACAGCCCACAGCCAACGGAACAGTATGTACAGGTGTTACGGGTTTCTTTCGCGCGCAGTAGCTTGTACTGCCGGGTTTGCGCCAAAGCCAGCGACGGGGCGAAGCCCAGCACCGCTGCCGTTGTTCCTGCCATACCGCCAGCGCAGATCCTGAAGAATTGTCTTCTGCTGACTTGCATGGATTGCTCCTCAAATAGCCACATTGTTTGTTGAAATACCCCGGCGGGCCCGATGCTGCCGGTGTGTTTCCTTTTCATTGTTTGTTATTGCGTGTCGCTTTTTTGGGTATTATTTCCCTACTCGCAGTGTACCATGAAAGTATATTAAAATGTTAATGAGAGGTTTTAAAACAGGGTGCCTTTTGATAGGGAAATGCGCTGTTTTTAGCTTCTTTTTTCCATTTTTGTTATGTGATTCAAATTACTGAGTTGCCCTTTCGGTCGAACTGCGCTACGCGGCGGTCATGTCGGTGAAAATTGATCGTCATGGATATAGCGTCCGGTGAGAGGCGATGGGTTTTTCCCTTACCGGTCAATTTGATGGGAATAGCACGTGAATAAGAGAGCGTCTCTACTGCCGCAGCGCGTGTGCGGCGCGACGACCGTTCCGGTCTGGCCACGCACCGAACCGAGCGAGCCGCGGCCTGACTGGGTCGCCAACGAGGTTCCGGTCGCCCTGGTCTATAACGGTATTTCCCACGTAGTGATGATGGCGTCGCCGAAAGAGCTAGAGGCGTTTGCCCTGGGCTTCTCCCTGTCAGAGGGGATCATCCGTTCGCCGCAGGACATCTACGGCATGGAGGTTCAGACGGCCTGTCATGGGCTGGAGGTTCAGATCGAGCTTTCCAGTCGCTGTTTTATGGCGCTGAAGGCGCGCCGTCGCTCGCTGGCCGGTCGCACCGGGTGCGGCGTGTGCGGGGTTGAACAGATTGGCGATGCGCTGCGTCCGCTGGCGCCGTTGCCGTTTAGCCAGCGTTTCGATCTGGCGACGCTGGACGGCGCGCTGGCGCGCCTGCGCGAGGTGCAGACGATCGGTAACCTGACCGGCTGTACCCACGCCGCCGCGTGGCTTGACGGCGAGGGGGTGCTGCAGGGAGGCTGCGAGGACGTCGGGCGTCATGTGGCGTTGGATAAGCTGCTGGGCCTGCGTGCCCGCCAGCCCGGGTGGCAGGCCGGTGCGGCGCTGGTATCCAGCCGCGCCAGCTATGAAATGGTACAGAAGGCGGCGATGTGCGGGGTGGAGATCCTGTTCGCCGTCTCCGCGGCCACCACCCTGGCCATTGAGGTGGCTGAGCGCTGCAACCTGACGCTGGTGGGGTTCTGCCGTCCCGGGAAGGGGACGATTTTTACCCATCCTCAGCGCCTGCTCGCCGTGTGAGTTACGCCCGTCTGTGCCGCCGCATGCGGCGGTTTTCTCCGCTGCCGTTGCCCGCTATAGTGGTGGGCGGCAAATCCTTTTCCCCTCATCTGGAGCTATCGTCATGCGCTATCCCGAAGTCTACGTTGGTCGCTGTGCACCTTTTATCGGCGGTAAAAGCAGCGCCATCGTTAAACATCAGATGACCGATGCCCTGACGCTGCTGCATCTGGGGCTAGCGGGGGATGAACAGGCGGAGTCGCGGATACACGGCGGCGCCGATCGGGCGCTGTGCCACTATCCGCGCGAGCACTATGACTACTGGCGTCAGGCGTATCCGCAGCAGGCGGAGCGTTTTGAGGCCGCGGTCTTCGGTGAAAACCTGTCGACTCTCGGGATGGATGAGGCGTCGGTCTTTATCGGCGATATTTATCGCTGGGGCGAGGCGCTGATTCAGGTGACTCAGCCGCGTTCTCCCTGCTACAAGCTGAATCAGATGATGGAGATAGGCGATCTCTCCCTGCACATGCAGCAAAGTGGCCGCTGCGGCTGGCTGTACCGGGTCGTGGCGGAGGGGCGCGTCGGCGATCGCTGCCCGCTGGAGCTGGTGTCGCGCAACGGTGATATCAGCGTGGCGCAGTGTATCGCCATTGTTTTCCACATGCCGTTCGATGAAGCGGAGTACCGCCGCTTGCTGGCCTGCGCCGGGCTTTCCGCCAGCTGGTGCAAGACATTGCAGAATCGCCTACTGCACGGGCGTATTGAAGAGATGAACCGGCGTTTGTACGGGCGGGGGTAGCGCCGGTCCCGCGCAAGGCGGGCCGGCGGCGGAGTCAGAGATACAGGGAGCGGACGATCAGAAAGTGTCCGACGAAGTAGCCGAAGGCGATGAGCGCGCCGGCGGCGCGGAAGTGGGTGCGGAAGCGGTCGATAAGCCAGACGGTGTTGGCCAGCAGCAGCAGCCAGGCGCCGAGCAGCAGAGAAAATCCCTGATCGTCACCGCGGGCGAAGTACTGGGCCCCGGCGATCCACACCATCACCAGCATCATCGCCACATAGGTGACCACGGGCCAGCGCAGGGTCTCCAGGGGGCCCCAGATGATGGCCAGCAGCACCACGCCGATGGCTAGCAGGATCAGCAGCGGCGGCCAGTACAGAGCCAGGGTCATGGCGCTGGCAAAGCTGATGGTATACAGCAGCTGGGAGAGAAACAGCGCGCCGATGGCATACAGCATCCGCTCACGCGGCAGCAGCAGCAGGGCATCCGCTGCCAGGGTCGCCAGCAGGCCCAGCAGAATGAAATAGCCGCCGGGCCCCAGATGCGGCGCGTTCCAGCCCAGCATCAGCAACAGCAGCAGGGTCAGGGGCTTAAATAGCCAGCGCTGCCAGCTCGGACCACGGTAACTGGCGTCGACGTACAGCCAGCCGGAAAATAGAACCGCCAGAAATGCCCAACTCATGCAGCCTCCTACTCAGGGTGTGGGGATCGGCGCCGCGCGCCGAAGAGTCCATGGTCTGAGTGTAGGGGATGGCGTCGGGAGCGACAATGGTTTCCCGCTGCCGATGTAAAGGCGAGGGTCCCTATGTTAGGCTGTGGGCGCGCCCGTCGGGCGATCGTGTTAAATGTCTTAACGGAGGAGTCGACGCAGCACCATGTCCAGTCAGCCGCTATACCGTATCCAGTTCATGAATAACGGAAAAAATTATCAGCTGTACGTGCGGGAAATCATACAGAGTCCGCTGTTTGGCTTTATTGAGATCGCGGATTTCGTCTTTGACAGCCACGGCTCGCTGCTGGTCGATCCGAGCGAAGAGAAGCTGAAAAGCGAGTTCGCCGGGGTGACGCGCAGCTACATCCCGATTCAGGCGGTGATCCGTATCGACGCCGTGACCGAGCGCGGCAGCGCCCGTATCTCCGATCTGGCGGATAACGTGGCGGTATTTCCGCTGTTTAACGGGAAGAAGCCCTGATGAGTCGCCCGCCGCTGTTTTTTATCATCGTGGTGGTCGCGATCGCGTTGCTGGCGACCCAGCGCTTTGTTCAGCAGCGGCGCCAGCATGCCGCTAACGATGCCGCGCCGTCGCAGAGCCTGCGGGCGACGCTGACGGAGAAGCGCGCGCTGCCGTCGCCGCTGCGTTCGCGCCAGCGGGAGGAGATCGTCGCTGAAACGGTACGTTATTCGCTCCAGTTTACGCCGCTGGGGGGAGGGGAGCCGCGGCGTTTTACCCTGCCTGAGCGTGACTGTGCGACGCTGACGCCTGGGATGCGGGGGACGCTGCGTGTGCAGGGCACCCGCTTCGTCGCTTTCTCCCCGGATGCGGTTTAAGTGACGCGCCGGCGTGTGTCCCGCAGAGTCTCGGGACACCGCCCTTATTTCTTCGGGCGTGGCGGCTGCTTCTTTTGCCAGGCGAGCAGCTCAAATACGCCGAACAGAAAGATGCGCAGCTCCAGCCAAAAGCCGAGCTTGCGCTGCTCCAGCGGTAGGGTGCTCTTCAGCATGGTGACCTGCAGGCCGTGCATCAGCACCATAAAGACCATCGCCACGTTGACGAAGATATTCAGCGGGCGCGGAAACGCGTGCAGCAGGTTGGCCAGCATGAATCCCCACACGCCCAGCATCAGCAGGCGGCCAATATTAATCCACATGGTTGTCTCCCTCGTGTTGCGCCGTCGCCTGGCGTCGGTACAGCCGATAGGCGACCTGTCCGGCGACCTTTTCACGCTGTAGCGCCCAGCTGGCTGGAATGGGCAGGGCAGGGCCGTCGACCTCACTCTCGACATAAATCCAGGCGTCCGCCGCCAGCCAGCCGTTCTGCTCCAGCAGCGTCAGCGTGTCGTTCAGCAGCCCCTGGCGGAAGGGGGGATCGAGAAACACCACCTGATACGGCGTTCCCGGCTGCGCCAGAAAGCGCAGCGTATCGGTGTGGATCACCTCAATCTGGGGACAGTTGAGCAGGGCCGCGTTTTTACGCAGTCCCGCCGCGACCTGCCGATCGGACTCCAGCAGGGTCGCGCGCGCCGCGTAGCGCGAGACGGCCTCAAACCCCAAGGCGCCGCTGCCGGCGAAGGCATCCAGACACTGGGTATCGTGCAGGATCGGCGCTAGCCAGTTGAACAGGGTTTCCCGAACCCGGTCGGTGGTGGGGCGGAGTCCCGGGCTGTCCGGCACCGGCAGTTTGCGGCCGCGCCACTGTCCGGCGATGATGCGGATCTGGCCGCAGGGTTGTGCGTGAGGTTTTTTTGCCATGTAATCTGTTAGTGTCGTTGGGGAAACAGTGAGCGGCGTCAGACGGATGTCCGTCCTACGGCTCGCCCGCCATCGGAGCCGGCGGCAGAGCGGATGCGTGCGCGGCGCAGGCCGTGCCATACTGTTTAATGGTCCGCTTCGCCGCTTTCGCTAGGCGCGCTGGCCAAAGATGCCGCCTGCGGCGCTCTTGGGCGCAGGCGGAACACAGCCTAATCCTTTATTGATTGAAATGCCACCCGAAACCCGGTTACATCCATGTTGCGAGCGATGGTTAAGTGATAAACTCAATCCTTGATATTTTTTAAACCGAATTGATGTCTCTCGTCGCGCGGCTTTGCCCGCGCCAGCTAACGGCGGGAGTTCGCTTATAGCCTTGATTTGAGGCGGGAGTAGAGTCGTAAGATGGCAAAAGATAAGAAACGTGGATTTTTCTCCTGGCTGGGATTTGGCCGACAGCAGGAAGATCAGCCCCAAGAGCACTCCCCGGCGCAGTCGCAGGAGCACGCGCCCGAGCCGGCCGCTCCGGCCGCCGATCCCGCGTCAGTTCCCGAACCTTGCGCAGAGATAGCCCCCGCCGAAACGCCAGCGCTTGACATTGCGCCCGCCGTGACGACGCTTGCTGCAGAGCAGGCAGAGCAGGCAGAGCAGGCAGAGCAGGCAGAGCAGGCAGAGCAGGCAGAGCAGGCAGAGCAGGCAGAGCAGGCAGAGCAGGCAGAGCAGGCAGAGCAGGCAGAGCAGGCAGAGCAGGCAGAGCAGGCAGAGCAGGCAGAGCAGGCAGAGCAGGCAGAGCAGGCAGAGCAGGCAGAGCAGGCAGAGCAGGCAGAGCAGGCAGAGCAGGCAGAGCAGGCAGAGCAGGCAGAGCAGGCA
>NZ_MPNU01000001.1:3695746-3708006 GCF_001896205.1 Edwardsiella piscicida | reverse complement strand
GAGCAGGCAGAGCAGATGGCGCAGGAGTTCATCGTCGCCCGCGCGGCCGCCATGGCGACCGCGGCGCTGGATGTCTCCCTGGAACCCGCCGAGGAGACGGCGGTAGCGACGCCGGCGGCGCCTATCGTGGATCTGGCCGAGGTCGCGCGTTCGCAGGAGACCGCCGACCTGCAGGATATCGATGCGGAAGAAGAGGCATCGCCCGCGCCGGTCAGCGTGCGTGAACAGGAGAAGCCGGTGAAGGAGGGCTTCTTTGCCCGCCTGAAGCGTAGCCTGGTCAAGACGCGTCAAAATCTGGGATCCGGCTTCTTTGGCCTATTCCGCGGCAAAAAAATCGATGACGATCTGTTCGATGAGCTGGAAGAGCAGCTTATCGTGGCCGACGTCGGCGTGGAGACCACGCGCAAGATCATCGACTCGCTGACCGCTCACGCCAGCCGCAAAGAGCTGAAAGATGCCGAAGCGCTGTACGGTAAGCTGAAAGAAGAGATGGGCGAAATCCTGCAGAAGGTGGATGCGCCGCTGGATATCAGCGGGCATCAGCCCTTCGTTATTTTAATGGTTGGCGTTAACGGCGTGGGTAAAACGACCACCATCGGCAAGCTGGCTCGTCAGTTCCAGGCGCAGGGGAAATCGGTGATGCTGGCGGCGGGCGACACCTTCCGCGCGGCGGCGGTGGAGCAGCTGCAGGTCTGGGGCGAACGTAACCATATTCCGGTGATTGCCCAGCACACCGGCGCCGATTCGGCCTCGGTGATTTTCGACGCGATCCAGGCGGCGAAGGCGCGTAAAGTGGACGTTCTGATCGCCGATACGGCCGGGCGTCTGCAGAATAAATCGCACCTGATGGAAGAGCTGAAGAAAATCGTGCGGGTGATGAAGAAACTGGATGAGCAGGCGCCCCACGAGGTGATGCTGACCATTGACGCCAGCACCGGACAGAACGCCGTCAGCCAGGCACGCCTGTTCAACGAGGCCGTAGGGCTGACCGGTATTACCCTGACCAAGCTGGACGGCACCGCCAAGGGCGGGGTGATCTTCTCCGTCGCCGATCAGTTTGGTATCCCGATTCGCTATATCGGCGTCGGGGAAGGCATTGAGGATTTGCGTCCCTTTAAGGCTGATGATTTTATTGAGGCACTTTTTGCCCGAGAGGATTAAAACGGATGATTCGCTTCGAACAGGTCAGTAAAGCGTATCTGGGCGGGCGTCAGGCCCTGCAGGGGGTGGATTTTCACCTGCGGCAGGGCGAAATGGCGTTTTTGACCGGCCACTCCGGGGCGGGGAAGAGTACCCTGCTAAAGCTGATTTGCGGTATTGAGCGCCCGAGCGCCGGGCATATCTGGTTTGGCGGTCACGATATCAGTCGGTTGAAGAACCGCGAAGTGCCGTTTTTACGCCGCCAGATCGGGATGATCTTCCAGGATCATCACCTCCTGCTCGATCGCACCGTGTATGACAACGTAGCGATGCCACTGATCATCGCCGGCGCCAGCAGCGAAGACATTCGTCGTCGGGTGTCGGCGGCGCTGGACAAGGTCGGCCTGCTGGATAAAGCGAAGAACTTCCCCATCCAGCTGTCCGGCGGTGAGCAGCAGCGCGTCGGGATTGCCCGCGCGGTGGTGAACAAGCCGGCGGTGCTGCTGGCTGACGAGCCGACCGGTAACCTGGATGAGGCGCTGTCCGAAGGCATTCTGCGCCTGTTTGAAGAGTTTAACCGCGTCGGGGTCACGGTGTTGATGGCGACCCATGATATGACGCTGATCGCTCGGCGTCGCTACCGTATCCTGACGCTCAGTCAGGGGCGCATGGCTGGAGGGGTGCAGCATGAGCAATAAACCCAATGCCCGGACGCGCCGCCCGGACAAGAGCAAGGCCCTGCGCGGCGGCTGGCGTGAACAGTGGCGCTATGCCTGGGTCAATACCCTGGCAGATATGCTGCGTCAGCCGCTGGCGACGCTGCTGACGGTGATGGTGATCGCGATCTCGCTGACCCTGCCGAGCGTGTGCTACCTGGTCTATAAGAACGTCAGTGAGGCCGCGACCCAGTGGTATCCCACGCCGCAGCTAACGGTGTATCTGGACAAGGCGCTGGATGACGACGCCGCCAGTCAGGTGATCGCGACCCTCAAGCAGCAGGACGGCGTGGCCAAGGTCAACTACCTGTCGCGTGAAGAGGCGCTGGGCGAGTTCCGCAACTGGTCTGGCTTCGGCGGCGCGCTGGATATGCTGGAGGAGAACCCTCTGCCGGCGGTGGCGATCATTACGCCGAAGCTGAGCTTTGAGAGCAGCGCAACCCTGAACACCCTGCGCGATCGCGTAGCGGCGGTGAAAGGGGTGGATGAGGTGCGCATGGATGACAGCTGGTTTGCCCGCCTGGCGGCGCTGACTGGGCTGGTCGGCCAGGTGGCCGGAATGATCGGGGTGCTGATGGTGGTCGCCGTATTCCTGGTGATCGGCAACAGCGTCCGTCTGAATATTTTTAGCCGCCGCGATACCATCAATGTGATGAAGCTTATCGGCGCGACCGATGGCTTTATTCTGCGGCCGTTTCTCAACGGCGGCGCGCTGCTGGGGTTCTGCGGTGCCCTGCTGTCGCTGATCCTGTCTCAGACTATGGTCTGGCAGCTGGACAGCGCGGTCGCGCGGGTGGCCTCGGTATTTGGCACCACCTTTACCCTGCACGGTCTCAGCTGGGATGAGTGTCTGCTGCTGCTGCTGGTCGCGACCATGATCGGCTGGATCGCTGCCTGGCTGGCGACTGTTCAGCATTTACGCCGTTTTACGCCGCAGTAACACGACGTCATATCGCCTTATGCTATACTCTCTCCCCGTTGAGTCCGAGACGGGGGGAGAGCCAGCGGCCTGACCCAAACTTGGTTTCCCGCCTGATATGGTTTTATTCCTCCCTCGGTGCGCCGAAGCGGCGTATGCTTCTGTGAAGTCACTGTTGCAGATTTGTGCAATAATATCCGCTATAATAGTGAACTTGTGGGATGACTCACGGTCAAATTATGCAGAATCGTGCTAACTTTCGTTGTTTGGCCCTTTTGCCCGGCCGGAAGCTGTAATGCACGGACTGTTATCGTATTGAGAGGGTTTGATGACCAAAGAAATGCAAACTTTAACCTTGGTTCCCCAGGGCAGTCTGGAGGCCTACGTGCGGGCTGCCAACGCCTATCCGATGCTGACGGCAGAGGAAGAGCGGGCGCTGGGGGAACGGCTGCATTACAAGGGAGACCTGGATGCCGCCAAACAGCTGATCCTGTCACACCTGCGCTTTGTGGTTCATGTCGCCCGTAACTACGCCGGCTACGGACTGCCGCAGGCAGACCTGATCCAGGAAGGTAATATCGGCCTGATGAAGGCCGTGCGCCGCTTTAACCCCGAGATGGGGGTGCGCCTGGTATCCTTTGCCGTGCACTGGATCAAAGCCGAGATCCATGAATATGTGCTGCGCAACTGGCGTATCGTTAAGGTCGCGACCACGAAAGCTCAGCGTAAGCTGTTCTTTAACCTGCGTAAAACCAAGCAGCGTCTGGGCTGGTTTAATCAGGACGAGGTCGAGCTGGTAGCCCGAGAGCTGGGCGTGAGCGAGAAAGACGTGCTGGAAATGGAGTCGCGCATGGCCGCTCAGGACATGGCGTTCGACCTGCCCGGTGATGACGAGCAGGAGGGCGCGCCGACGGCGCCGGTGCTGTTCCTGCAGGATAAGTCCTCCGACTTTGCCAATGAGATCGAGGATGACAACTGGGAAAGCCACGCCGCAGATAAGCTGAGCGTCGCCCTGGAAGGGCTGGACGAGCGTAGTCAGCACATCATTCGCGCCCGTTGGCTGGACAGCGACAATAAGGCCACTCTGCAAGAGTTGGCCGATCGCTATGGCGTTTCCGCAGAGCGCGTGCGTCAGCTGGAAAAAAATGCCATGAAGAAGCTGCGTGCGGCGATAGAAGCCTGAGCGCGGTAACGGCAGGATAAAGGGCGATGCGATGGCATCGCCTTTTTTGTGTCCGCACGTCGGCGTCGCCGCGCCGGGCGTACGGATGGAGGATGTATGGACGGCAGCGATCTCAGCGAAGCCGTGGCCCGACAGATCGTTCATCGGGCGATGGAGATTATCGGCCATTCGGTCAACGTAATGGATGCCCACGGGGTGATCATCGCCTCTGGCGATACGGCCCGCCTGCATCAGCGTCATGAGGGGGCGGTGCTGGCGCTGGCAGAAAATCGCCTTATCGAAATCGATGAGGCGGCGGCCCGTCAGCTGCGCGGCGTGCGCCCTGGGATCAATTTACCGATCACGTTCCGTCGCCGTCTGGTCGGCGTGGTGGGGATCTCCGGTGCGCCGGGCGAGGTGCGGGCCTATGGCGAGCTGGTGCGTATGGCGGCGGAGCTGATTCTGGAGCAGGCGGCGCTGCTGGAGCAGAGCCAGTGGGAGAAACGCTATCGCGAGACCCTGGTACAGCAGCTGATCGCCGACGAGCGCGATGAGGTCCAGCTGGCGGCGACGGCGGCCTATCTGGGCGTTGACGTCGCTCAGCCGCGAATTGCGCTGCTGTTTACGCTGCAGGATGCCCACCATGAGACGCTGCGCGCTCTGCTGGAGGCCCTGACGGCGCAGTACCGCGAGGCGCTGATCGGGGTACAGGGCTTTGGCCAGCTGGTGATGCTGCTGCCCTGCGGCGACGGCGCGGTGGAGAGCCCGGCGCTGCGCCGGACGGTGCGCCAGCTGACCCGCGGCATCGCGGCGCGTTTCGCGCTGCATATCTATGTCGGGGGAGCATTCTCCGGCGCCGGCGCCGTCTGTCGTTCCTACCGCAGCGCGCAGGCGCTTCAGGCGCTGGCGCGTCGCCATGCCCTGGCCGGGACGGTGATTTATTATCAGGATCATGTGCTGCCGACGCTGCTGGAGCATCTGGCCGGCAGCTGGCAGGCGGATGAGCTGGGGCAGGCGTGGCTGCGGCTACAGCGTCAGGATAGTCGCGGGGTGCTGTGCCGGACCCTGAGGACATTTTTTGCTCAGAACTGTGAGCTGTCTCAAACCTCAAAACTGCTGCATATTCACGTCAATACCCTGCGCTATCGTCTGCAGCGGATATCTGATATTACTAATTTAAATATCAATCAGTTACAGAGCATCATCCAGCTTTATCTCGGTATGCAGCTCCACGGCTAATTTGGTGTTTCCTACAAAAACAGCGTCGCCCCACGGCGCGTTTTCTGTCCGTTTCCCCCAAGCTTTTCCCCGCATATTTTTCATAATGGCTCGGCATCGATGCGACCCCGCCCGGCGGGAGAGCACTGAGTACCCTTTGCCGCCCTCGGCGGCCATACCGATAAAAATAACAAGAGGAGTCATTCTATGGTGACCGTATCCGCAACGGGGGCGCTTGTCGCACTAATCGTTGCCATCGTTTTGATTTTACGCAAGGTTCCGCCAGCCTACGGTATGATTGCCGGCGCGTTGGTCGGGGGATTGGTCGGCGGGGCCGATCTGGTGCAGACCATCGCTCTGATGATCGGCGGGGCGCAGGGGATCACCAGCGCAGTGCTGCGTATTCTCGGCGCGGGGATCCTGGCCGGGGTACTGATTGAGTCCGGCGCCGCCAGCGCCCTCGCCGAGACGATCGTACGCCGCGTCGGCGAGGGACGGGCGCTGCTGGCGCTGGCGGTGGCCACGCTGCTGCTGACCGCCGTCGGCGTCTTTGTCGATGTGGCGGTGATCACCATTTCGCCGATTGCGCTGGCTATCGCTCACCGAGCCGACATCTCTAAAATGGCCATTCTGCTGGCGATGGTCGGCGGCGGCAAGGCGGGAAACGTCATGTCCCCCAACCCCAATACCATCGCCGCTGCAGAGGCGTTCAACGTGCCGCTGACCTCTCTGATGATGGCCGGTATCGTGCCCGGCCTGTTCGGCCTGGCTCTGGCTTACCTGCTGGCGCGGCGCCTGCGCGGGCACGGCAGTAAGGTTCAGGCCCATGAACTGGTGGCCGCCGATCACGTCAGTCAGCCCAGCTTCATGGCCGCGCTGACCGCGCCGCTGGTGGCCATTGTGCTGCTGGCCCTGCGCCCCATCGCGGGCATCGCCATTGACCCCCTGCTGGCCCTGCCGCTGGGGGGGCTGATCGGACTGCTGGCCATGGGGCAGTGGCGTCACGCCAACCGCTACATGGTCTCCGGACTGTCGCGCATGGCGCCGGTCGCGATCATGCTGCTGGGCACCGGTACGCTGGCCGGGATCATCGCCAACTCCGGATTGAAAACGGTGCTGATCGACGGTCTGGGGGCATCCGGTTTGCCCTCTTATCTGTTGGCGCCGGTCTCCGGTGCGCTGATGTCGATGGCCACCGCGTCGACGACGGCGGGCACCGCCGTGGCTTCCGCCGTCTTTAGCGCGACCCTGCTGGAGATGGGGATCACGGCGCTGGCCGGAGCGGCGATGATCCATGCCGGTGCGACCGTGTTTGATCACATGCCGCACGGTAGCTTCTTTCATGCCACCGGCGGCAGCGTCAATATGCAGGTGCATGAGCGCCTGAAGCTTATCCCTTATGAAACTGCGGTCGGTCTGATGATCGCGCTGATTTCCACGCTGATGTTCGGCGTATTCCACCTGGCGGGTTAACGGAGAAGACAGAGTATGAAAGTTGTGATCGCCCCCGATTCGTTTAAAGAGAGCCTGAGCGCGATGCAAGTGGCACAGGCGATTGAGCAGGGGTTTCGTGAGATCTATCCCGATGCCGACTACCTGCTGTTGCCGATGGCGGACGGCGGCGAGGGCACCGTCGATGCCATGGTCGCGGCGACCGATGGACGGCGCATTGCGCAGACGGTGACCGGCCCGCTTGGGCAGCCGGTGGCGGCCTTTTTTGGCTGGCTGGGCGACGGCGAAACCGCGGTGATCGAGATGGCGGCCGCCTCCGGTTTACATCTGGTGCCGCCCGGGCAGCGCGATCCCTGTGTGACCACCTCTTATGGTACCGGCGAACTGATCCTGGCGGCGCTCGATCGCGGCGCGCGCCGATTGATCCTGGGGATCGGTGGCAGTGCGACCAACGACGGCGGCGCGGGGATGATGCAGGCGCTGGGTGCCAGGCTCAGCGATGCGCAGGGGCGGGCGCTGGCCTACGGCGGCGGCGCCCTGGGTGAGCTGGCGCAGATCGATCTGACGGGGGTCGATGCCCGTCTGGCGCAAACCGATATTCTGGTGGCCTGCGATGTCGATAATCCGCTGTGCGGCCCGCAGGGGGCATCGGCGGTATTCGGCCCGCAGAAAGGGGCTACGCCGGCGCAGGTACACCGGCTGGATGCGGCCCTACATCGCTATGGCACGCTGCTGGAGCAGGTCAGCGGTCGCGCGGTGCTGACGGTGGCGGGAAGCGGCGCGGCCGGTGGCATGGGCGCAGCGCTGTGCGGCCTGCTGAATGCTCGTCTGCGTCCCGGTATTGAGATCGTCACCGAGGCGCTGGATCTGGCGCAGGCGGTACAGGGGGCCAGCCTGGTGATCACCGGCGAGGGGCGTATCGACAGCCAGACCGTACACGGCAAGACGCCGATCGGCGTAGCGCGGGTGGCGAAGGCCGCCGGCGTGCCGGTCATCGCGTTAGCCGGGGGGATGGCGCCCGACTATGGCGTGGTGCATGCCCATGGGCTGGACGCGGTCTTTTCGGTACTGTGCCGCGTTTCCCCCCTGGAAGAGGCGCTGGCACAGGCGCACGATAATCTGCGCGTTACGGCCCGCAACGTTGCGGCGGTTTGGCGCGCCGCGCGCGGTTAACGGCGCCAGCCCTCCGCCCGGCGGCTAAAGCCGCAGGCGCGCATAAAGCTGTCCATGACGGCGTGCTGCGCTGGCGGAATATCGCCAAGCGGCAGCTGCCAGGCGTGAATGTTCGGCAGCTGGCGCAGCGTATCCTCTACCAGGTACAGGCCAACGCCGCGCCGACGGGTGACCTGGCGAACCATCAGATCGCGCAGGGTCGCGATACCGTTATCCTGCGTCACCTTCACGGCGGCCAGCAGGCGATCGTTAAAGCGGGCGACAAACAGCGCGTCGCCGCTGTCCAGCCCGCGCTGCCACATCTGCGGCGTTTGCTGCGGCCAGATTTTTTGCAGATCGCCCAGATCGGCGGCGTTGAGGGTATGCAGACGTTCAATGGTAAGTTTCATGGGCCTTCCATTAGGTGATGGGGGAGCACAGGCGGCGTGCCGCTCATTGTACGGCATTCCCGGCGCGGGCGCAGGGGGGCGCGCGTGATGCCGCCGTCACCCTCTCTCCTGCTGCGCGACCTCTCGTTCTGATGATCGCTCTCGGCGCGGCGCCGGGTGTCACGGTCACGTCATTTTTATTTCATCCCGCGGTTATTTTTCTGTCATACGCACGTGGCATGGTACGCAGCGCAAGCAATATGTTGTTTATCACTCAATTAGTTGCGCGCCTATGAGCGTTTCACCACGGAGAGATGGAATGGTTAACAAGGTAACACTGACGCTGGCCTCGCTGGCCATGACCCTGACGCTGAGCGGCCCGGGATGGGCGGTCACCGAGATCCCGTTCTGGCATTCAATGGATGCCGAGCTGGGCAAAGAGGTGGATAGCCTGGCGGCGCGCTTTAACCAGTCACAGCGTGACTACAGGGTGGTGCCGATCTACAAGGGCGACTACGAGCAGAGCATGGCGGCCGGCATCGCGGCCTTCCGCAGCGGTAAGGCACCGGCGATCCTGCAGGTGTATGAGGTCGGAACGGCGACGATGATGCAGGCGCGTCAGGCGGTGAAGCCGGTTTACCAGGTTTTTCAGGAGGCAGGGATCGCCTTTGATGAAGGGCAGTTTGTGCCGACGGTCGCCGGGTACTATGCCGATGGCGACAATGGGCATCTGCTGTCTCAGCCGTTCAACAGCTCGACGCCGGTGCTCTACTACAATAAAGAGGCCTTCAGAAAGGCGGGGCTGGATCCGCAGGCGCCGCCGCAGACCTGGCAACAGCTGGCGCAGTACGCCGCCACGCTGCGCCAGAGCGGCATGCGCTGTGGCTATGCCACCGGTTGGCAGGGCTGGGTGCAGTTGGAAAACTTCAGCGCCTGGAACGGCCTGCCCTTTGCTTCGGAGAATAACGGCTTCGGCGGTCCGTCCGCGCGCCTGACCTTTAACCAGCCGACGCAGGTGGCCCATATTCAGCGCCTGGCAGATATGCTGAAGCAGGGAGATTTTAGCTACTTCGGGCGTAAGGATGAGCCGACCGCCAAATTCTATAACGGTGACTGCGCGATGGTCACCGCCTCTTCCGGTTCGCTGGCCAATATTCGCCAGTACGCCAAGTTTGACTATGGCGTCGCCTTTATGCCCTACGATGAGCGTATCGGCAGCGCGCCGCAGAATGCCATTATCGGTGGCGCCAGCCTGTGGGTCATGAACGGTAAGAGCCCGCAGACTTACCGCGGCGTCGCCGAGTTTCTCCGCTTTCTCACCCGCCCGGAGAATGCGGCGGAGTGGCATCAAAAGACCGGCTATCTGCCGGTGACGACCGCTGCCTATGAGCTGACGCGACAGCAGGGATTCTACGATCGCAATCCCGGCGCCGATACGGCGACGCGCCAGAT
This sequence comes from Edwardsiella piscicida, assembly GCF_001896205.1. Classification (GTDB taxonomy): domain Bacteria; phylum Pseudomonadota; class Gammaproteobacteria; order Enterobacterales; family Enterobacteriaceae; genus Edwardsiella; species Edwardsiella piscicida. The sequence goes on along the minus strand of NZ_MPNU01000001.1, from coordinate 3,698,406 downwards.
GCTGAATAAAGCGCCGCTACCGTTTACTAAAGGCGTACGTCTGGGCAACATGCCGCAGATCCGCACCGTGGTAGACGAGGAGCTAGAGGGGGTCTGGACCGGCAAGCAGAGTGCCCAGCAGGCGCTGGATAACGCCGTGATGCGCGGCGATCGGCTGCTGGCGCGTTTTGAGCAGAGTACCCGTTAGTTCCATGGTGCGTTGGCCATGGCGTCGCCGAGTGCGGCGTCATGGCATGAGGTAGGTTGAAGCAAGATGAACTCCCCGATCCCCGTTTATGGCCGCAGCTGGCTGCCCTATGCGTTAATGGCGCCCCAGCTGGCGATCACCGCGATCTTTTTTCTGTGGCCCGCCGGTGAGGCGCTGTGGTACTCCCTGCAGCAGGTGGACCCCTTTGGTCTGTCCAGCCGCTTTGTTGGGCTGGCGAACTTTGTCCAGCTGCTGGATGACCCCTACTACCTGGCGTCGCTGCGCACCACCCTGTGGTTTAGCGCGCTGGTGACCGTCAGCGGCCTGGTTATTTCGCTGTTTTTTGCCGCACTGGTGAATCAGGTCCTGCGTGGCCGCCGCATTTACCAGACCCTGTTTATCCTGCCCTACGCCGTCGCCCCGACCATTGCGGCGGTGCTGTGGATGTTTTTGTTCAGCCCTGGCATGGGGCTTATCAGCCATGCGTTGGCGAGCATCGGCTATGACTGGAACCACGCCCGCTACAGCGGACAGGCGATGTTTCTGGTGGTGCTGGCCTCAGTATGGAAGCAGGTGAGTTATAACTTTCTGTTTTTTCTGGCTGCATTACAGTCGGTGCCGCGCTCGCTGATCGAGGCGGCGGCCATCGACGGCGCCGGGCCGCTGCGGCGCTTCTGGCATATCGTTCTGCCGCTGATCGCCCCAGTGAGCTTTTTCCTGCTGGTGGTCAATCTGGTCTACGCCTTTTTCGATACCTTTCCCGTCATCGATGCTGCCACCGGCGGCGGGCCGGGACAATCCACCACCACCCTGATTTATAAGATCTACCGCGAAGGATTCGCCGGGCTGGATTTGTCCAGCTCCGCGGCGCAGTCGGTGGTGCTGATGACGATGGTGATCGCGCTGACCCTGATCCAGTTTCGCTATGTTGAGCGTAAGGTGCGCTACTGATGATAGAGAACCGTAGAGGGCTGGCGTGGTTCAGCCACCTGATGCTCATTGCCGGGGCGCTGACGATCCTGTTTCCACTGTATGTGGCGCTGGTGACGGCGACCCTGGATCGGGCTCAGGTCTTTCAGTCGCCGATGCCGCTGCTGCCCGGCGGCGAGCTGTGGAATAACATTCGTCACGTCTGGCAGCAGGGGATCGGCAACGGCGCCCCCTTTGGCCGTCAGCTGTTGAACAGCCTGGTGATGGCGCTGGTGATCACCGTGGGCAAGATCAGCGTATCGATGCTGTCGGCCTTCGCCATCGTTTATTTTCGTTTTCCGCTGCGTAACCTGTTTTTTTGGCTGATATTTATTACCCTGATGCTGCCGGTTGAGGTGCGCATTTTCCCGACGGTCGAGGTGATGGCCGGGCTGCAGCTAATGGACAGCTATACCGGGCTGACGCTGCCTCTGATGGCGTCGGCGACCGCTACGTTTTTGTTCCGTCAGTTTTTTATGACGCTGCCGCCGCAGCTGGTTGAGGCGGCGCGCATCGACGGCGCGGGGCCGATGCGCTTTTTCCGCGACGTGCTGTTCCCCCTGTCGCGAACCAACCTGGCGGCGCTGTTTGTGATCACCTTTATCTATGGATGGAATCAATACCTATGGCCGCTGCTGATCGCCAGCGATCCGGGCATGGGGACGGCGATGGTGGGCATTAAAAGCGCCATCGCCAGCGGTGAGGGGGCCACCGAGTGGCAGCGCGTCATGGCGGCGCTGCTGCTGACGCTGCTTCCTCCGCTGGTGGTGGTGTTTACCATGCAGCGCTGGTTTGTGCGCGGCTTGGTCGATAGCGATAAATGATTGGATGAGGAAACGGACGACTCAATGGCGCGTTTAACATTACAGAATGTCAGTAAAAGCTATGATGGACGGCAGACGATCATCAAAGGGATCGATCTGGAGGTGCAGGATGGCGAGTTTATCGTGATGGTCGGCCCCTCCGGCTGCGGTAAGTCCACCCTGCTGCGCATGGTGGCCGGTCTGGAGCAGACCAGCGGCGGCGATATCTATATCGGCGATGAGCGGGTGACCCAGCGGGAGCCTAAAGATCGCGGCGTGGCGATGGTGTTCCAGAACTACGCGCTGTATCCCCATATGACGGTGGCGGACAACATGGGCTACGGCCTGAAGATCCGCGGGCTGGGTAAGCAGCAGATCCGTCGGCGGGTCGAGGAGGTCGCCCAGATCCTTGAGCTGGGCGCGCTGCTGGATCGGCGCCCCGGCGAACTGTCCGGCGGTCAGCGCCAGCGCGTCGCGATGGGGCGGGCGATTGTCCGCGAGCCGGCGGTTTTCCTGTTTGATGAGCCGCTCTCCAACCTGGATGCCAAGCTGCGGGTGCAGATGCGCTTGGAGCTGCAGCAGCTGCATCGGCGGCTGAAGACCACCAGTCTCTATGTCACCCACGATCAGGTGGAGGCGATGACGCTGGCCCAGCGGGTTATCGTGCTCAATAAGGGGGTCGCCGAGCAGATAGGCACCCC
>NZ_MPNU01000001.1:3602954-3695721 GCF_001896205.1 Edwardsiella piscicida | reverse complement strand
CTATCATCGCCCGGCCAGCCGCTTTGTCGCCGGATTCATGGGGGCTCCGGCGATGAATCTGTTTGACGGCGCGCTGGCGGACGACGGGCAGACCTTTTGTCTGGCGCAGGATCAGCGCATCCGGCTGCAGCGGCCGCTGCCGGCGTTGGCCGGCCGATCGCTGACGCTCGGGATCCGTCCTGAACACCTGCGGTGCGCCAGCGCGACGCAGGGCGAGACGGGGAACGGGCTGACCATCGATACGCTGGAGCTGCTGGGCGCCGACAACCTGGCGCACGGGCGCTGGGGCGGCCAGAGCGTCACCGTGCGTTTACCCTATCAGGCGGTGCCGGCCATCGGCAGCGTATTGCAGCTGGTGCTACCGCAGGATAACCTGCACTTCTTTGAACCTAGCGACGGGCGGCGTATCGCGCCGTCCGCAGAGGAACCATCATCATGAGTCACTGGCCTTATCCGGCCATCGTCGCCCACCGCGGCGGCGGCAAGCTGGCGCCGGAGAATACCCTGGCGGCAATCGACGTGGGGGCCAGCCATGGTCATACCATGATTGAGTTCGACGCGAAGTTGAGCGCTGACGGACAGATCTTTTTACTGCATGACGACACGCTGGAGCGAACCACCAACGGCTGGGGCGTGGCGGGCGAGCAGTCCTGGGCGCGACTGGTGGGCCTGGATGCCGGGGGCGGCTTCAGTCGTCGCTTTGCCGGCGAGCCGCTGCCGCTGCTGAGCCAGGTCGCCGCGCGCTGTCGGCAGCATGGGATGATGGCCAATATCGAGATCAAGCCTACCCACGGCTGTGATGTCGAAACCGGGCGGGCGGTGGCGCTGGCCGCCGCTGACCTGTGGCAGGATGCCGCGGTGCCGCCGCTGCTGTCTTCTTTCTCACAGCCGGCGCTGGCCGAGGCTCAGCGCGTCGCGCCGCAGCTGCCGCGTGGGCTGCTGCTGGAGGCGTGGGATGAGGAGTGGCAGGCGCTAACCCATGCGCTGGGCTGCGTCGCGCTGCATATCGATCACCATGCCCTGAACGCCGAACGCGTGGCGGCGATCCGCCGCGCCGGGCTGCATATCCTGGTGTACACGGTGAATCAGCCGCAGCGGGCGCGTGAACTGCTCGACTGGGGCGTCGATAGCATCTGTACCGATCGCATCGACCTTATCGGCCCTGACTTCGCCAAACGCTGAGGCGGACGGCGCCAAGCGCGTCGACGACGGCTACTGCGCGCGCGGCGGGATCGGCGTCGGCGTGACGCCTTGCTGGCTTTGCCACAGCGGATCGTTGCGCTGCATACGCTGATTCAGCTGCTGAATCTGCTGTGCCTGGGCGTCGCGCTGGATCTGCGTTTGGGTGTTGCGCAGGCTCTGCTGCGCGGCGCTGTTGCGCTGCTGCTGAAACTGCTGCTGCTGTTGCTGGATCATCTGCTGCTGCTGCTGCATCAGGGCGCTATCGGCATGGGCGGGCAAGAGCGCGCCGCCCAGCAGGCTCAGGGTGAGGACGATGTATCTCATGGAAACGTCTCCGTCACGGCGGCACCGCCGGTATGGCTGCGCCTCTGCGTCAGTATAATCAACGGCGCGACGAGCCGCGTGGCGCAAAGTGGGATGGCGGTGGGGGATTTTGTCCGCCGTCCGGCCGATCGCGCTTTTTGTGCTTGCTTTTTAATGCAAAAGCCGCAATCTCTGGGGGGCTCCAGCGAGCCTGCCCAGACTCTTCTTTGGCGGGCGTTCGCGCACCGTTGTCGTATTCTGCATTTAACAAAACAGTTACAATGCGCCTCTTTTCGAGAGAGGCAGAGGTGGAGTATGGAGCAGTTTGAGACGATCGCCGTCGCGCAGGCGCAGCACATGCTGGCGCAGGGGCAGACGCTGTTGCTGGATATCCGGGATGCACAGAGCTATGCCGCCGGACACGTGCCCGGCGCGTTTCATCTAACGGATGCGACGCTGCCCGCGCTGATGCGGCAGTATGACGGCGTTCAGCCGGTGATGGTGATGTGTTACCACGGCAATAGCAGCCGCGGCGCGGCGCAGTATCTGCTGCACCAGGGGTTTGATGAGGTTTACAGTATTGACGGCGGCTTTGACGCCTGGCAGCGGGCCTACCCTGACGCGGTGGCTCGCGGCGGCGACTGAGGCGCGCACCGTCAGTGGTTATCGATATAAGCAGGTATTCATGGTTCGTGTGATCACATTGCCTAACCCGCGTTTGGCGCAGGCATTTATTGACTATATGGCGACACAGGGCGTGCGTCTGGAGGCGGAGAGCGGGCAGCAGGGCGTGGCCCTGTGGCTGGCTGATGATAGCCGTTTGGCGCAGGTCGAGCAGGAGCTGCAGCGTTTTTTGCAGGCGCCGCAGCACCCGCGCTATCAGGCCGCCAGCTGGCAAAGCGGCTCGACTCACAGCGGGCTACACTATGCCCATTTTGGCTACCTGCGCAGCTTTGCCCGCCAGACCGGTCCGCTGACAATCGGGGTGACGCTGCTGTGCATCCTGGTGTATCTGCTGCAGCTGGCGCTGGGCGACGGCGCGGTGATGGCTTATCTGGCCTGGCCCGCGGATGCGGCGCAGCGCTATCAGCTGTGGCGCTACTTTACGCCGGCGCTGCTGCACTTTTCACCGCTGCACATCATCTTCAACCTGATGTGGTGGTGGTATCTGGGCGGTCAGGTTGAGAAGCGTCTGGGCGCCGCCAAGCTGGCGCAGATAGCGCTGGTTTCCGCGCTGATGAGCGCCTGGGCACAGTCGCTGTTTAGCGGGATTTTCTTCGGCGGCCTGTCCGGCGTTGTGTATGCCCTGATGGGCTATGTCTGGTGGTGCGGTGAACGTGCGCCGCAGTTTGGCGTCGCCATGCCGCGCGGCCTGATGCTGTTTTCGCTGCTGTGGCTGGTGGCCGGCTATTTCAACTGGTTTGGTCTGGCGATTGCCAATGCCGCTCACGCCGGTGGCCTGGTGATAGGCCTGTTGATGGCGTTTTGGGATATGCGCCATTTCCGCCGACAGTGAGGCTGTCGCCCGCTGTTCCGTTTTAATGCTGCCGGGGGAGCCGGTAAACGCAGGGGAATTTTCGTGAAACAAACACAGCGCCATGAAGCGATTATCGATCTGGTCCGTCAGCGGGGCTATGTCAGCACCGAGGAGTTGGTCGAACACTTCGACGTGAGCCCGCAGACCATCCGCCGCGATCTGAATGACCTGGCTGAACAGAATAAGATCCACCGCCATCACGGCGGCGCCGCGATGCCGTCGAGCTCGGTCAACGCGGCCTATCACGATCGCAAGGGAATGTGGTCGGAAGAGAAGGCGCGTATTGCCCGGCGGGTCGCCAGCATGATCCCCGACGGCGCAACCCTGTTCATCGATATCGGTACTACGCCGGAGGCCGTTGCCTACGCCCTGCTTAACCATCATAACCTGCGGGTGGTGACCAATAATCTCAACGTGGCCAGCCTGCTGATGGTGAAAGAGGATTTTCGTCTGATCTTGGCCGGCGGCGAAGTTCGCACCCGCGACGGCGGCATCGTCGGCGAGGCGACGCTCGACTTTATCTCCCAGTTCCGCCTGGACTACGGGATCCTTGGCATCAGCGGTATCGATATGGACGGCTCTCTGCTGGAGTTTGATTATCACGAGGTGCGTACCAAGCGGGCGATCATTGAGAACTCCCGCTGCGTGATGCTGGTAACGGATCACTCCAAATTTGGCCGCAACGCGATGGTAAATCTGGGGACTATGGAGCTGGTGGACTATCTGTTTACCGATCAGCAGCCGCCGCAGGGGCTGCAAAAAGTGATCGAACAGCACAGCGTTCAGTTGGAGATCTGCTAGGCGATACCCCGTCACGGCCTATGGGGTCGACGCCGAGCCCATCCTCTCTCCGTCCGCAGTGGGACGCTATCGGCGTCCCACTGCGCGACCTCCGCCCCGCCCCTGCGGCTCTCTTCTGCCTTCGCGCCGCTTGGGCGGCATCGGTTCGCCATTATCCACACAATATGTAATGACAATATCAACTTTGTGTTATCCGCGTCGCGTAACTGTGTTTTTATTTGGTTAATGGATGGTGTGTTTGTTGCTTATCGCATATCATAATGCTCGAAAACGAACATTATGGCGTATTGCAGAGAGCGGGAGGAGTCGTGGATATCAAAGACGTAATCGTCATCGGTGGCGGTATTAACGGTGCGGGTATTGCGGCCGATGCCGCCGGTCGCGGGCTATCGGTGCTGATGCTGGAGGCGCGCGATCTCGCCTGCGCCACCTCGTCGGCCAGCTCGAAGCTGATCCATGGGGGCCTGCGCTATCTCGAACACTATGAGTTTCGATTGGTGAGCGAGGCCTTGGCGGAGCGTGAGGTGCTGCTGAAGATGGCGCCGCACATCGCCTTTCCGCTGCGCTTTCGCCTGCCGCATCAGCCGCATTTACGCCCGGCCTGGATGATCCGCGCCGGCCTGTTTCTGTATGATCATCTCGGTAAACGCACCAGCCTGCCGGGCAGCTGCGCCCTGCGCTTCGGCGCCGGTTCAGTGCTGAAGCCCAGCCTGACGCGCGGCTTTGAGTACTCCGACTGCTGGGTGGACGATGCCCGCCTGGTGGTGCTCAACGCCATGGCGGTGGTGGAGCGCGGCGGAGAGGTACGCACGCGCACCGAGGTGACCCGCGCCTGGCGCGAGGAGGGCATATGGGTGGTTGAGGCGCGCGACATCGACAGCGGGGAGACGCTGACCTGGCGCGCCCGCGGTCTGGTCAATGCCACCGGCCCGTGGGTCAAGCAGCTGTTTGATGACGGCCTGCAGCTCAAGTCCCCCTACGGGATTCGGCTGATCAAGGGGAGCCATATCGTGGTTCCACGGGTGCATGACCAGCCGCAGGCGTATATTTTGCAAAATGAGGATCAGCGCATTGTCTTCGTGATCCCGTGGCTGGATGCGTTCTCCATCATCGGCACCACCGACGTGGAGTATCACGGCGATCCGCGCGCGGTGCAGATTGACGAGGGTGAAATAGACTATCTGCTTCGGGTCTACAATAGCCACTTTGTGCGCCAGCTGAATCGACAAGATATCGTCTGGACCTACTCCGGGGTGCGCCCGCTGTGCGACGATGAATCGGATTCGCCGCAGGCGATCACCCGTGACTATACGCTGGATATTCACGATCGGGACGGCGCGGCGCCGCTGCTGTCGGTCTTCGGCGGCAAGCTGACCACCTACCGTAAGCTGGCGGAGCACGCACTGGAAAAGCTGCGCCCCTACTATCCGCACTGCGGCGATGCCTGGACCAAGGGCGCGGTGCTGCCCGGCGGGGAGATGGGCTGCGATCGGGACAGCTATGCCGCTGCGCTGCGTCAGCGCCATGACTGGCTGCCGCAGGCGCTGGCGCGCCGCTATGCCCATACCTACGGCGCGCGCAGTGAGCGGTTAATCGGCTCCGCGGCGTCGCTGGCTGACTTAGGCGAACACTTCGGCCATGGACTGTATGCGGCGGAGCTCGACTATCTGGCGGGGCATGAGTGGGTCACGACGGCGGAGGACGCCCTGTGGCGTCGCACCAAGCTGGGGATGTGGCTGGATGACGCGCAGCGTCAGCGGGTAGCCGAGTGGCTGGCGGCCCACCGCCCGGCGGCGGAGACATCGTCGCCTTCCTGAAAATAGCCAAGGCCTCCGACGGGAGGCCTTGGCACGTTAGGTCACTCAGAGCTTGACCGGTTTGATCTGCCAGATCTCGTCGGCATACTCACGAATGGTGCGGTCAGACGAGAAATACCCCATGTTGGCGATGTTCAGCAGCGCCTTACGCGCCCATTCGTCGGGATGGGCGTACACTTCATCCACCTGATCCTGCATATCGACATAGCTGCGGTAGTCCGCCAGCAGCTGATAGTGATCGCCAAAGTTAATCAGCGAGTCAAACAGACTGGCGTAGCGCCGCGGCTCCTCTGGGCAAAACAGCCCGGAGGCTATCTGGTTCAGCGCCTGGTTCAGCTCCGGATCGCGCTCATAGTAGTCGCGTGGGTTATAGCCGTTGCGCCGCAGCGCCTCCACCTCCTCGGTGGTGTTGCCGAAGATAAACATATTTTCGGCGCCAACCCGCTCGCGGATCTCGACGTTGGCGCCGTCCAGGGTGCCGATAGTCAGCGCGCCGTTGAGGGCGAACTTCATGTTGCTGGTGCCGGAGGCCTCGGTGCCAGCGGTCGAGATCTGCTCCGACAGATCGGCCGCTGGAATGATCAGCTGCGCCAGGCTAACGCTGTAGTTGGGGATGAAAACGACCTTCAGCTGACCGCCCAGCCGCTCGTCGGCGTTGATCACCTTGGCGACGTCGTTGATCAGTCGAATGATCAGCTTGGCATTGTAGTAGGCAGAGGCTGCCTTGCCGGCGAAGATTTTCACCCGCGGCACCCGCTCGGCGTCCGGCTCCTGCAGGATACGGTTATACAGCGTAATGATGTGCAGCACGTTGAGCAGCTGGCGCTTATATTCGTGAATGCGTTTGACCTGGACGTCAAACAGCGCCTTGGGATTAATCACCGTATTCAGGTGCAGCGCGACGTACATCGCCAGCTGGCGTTTGTTGTGCTGCTTGGCCAGCTGAATTTCGCGGATAAAGGTGGGGTAGTCGGCGTGCGGCAGCAGTTCGCTGAGCATGCTCAGGTCGGTGCGCCAGCGCTGACCGATAGCGCCATCCAGCACCTTTGACAGGGACTGGTTCGCCTGCGCCAGCCAGCGACGGGGGGTGATCCCGTTGGTTTTGTTACAGAAGCGCCCCGGGAACAGGCGGGCGAAGTCGGCGAACAGCGAAGTCACCATCAGCTCAGAGTGCAGCTTGGATACGCCGTTGACCTTGTGGCTGGCGACCACCGCCAGCCAGGCCATGCGCACCTGACGGCCGTTGCTCTCATCGATGATCGACACCCGGCGCAGCAGGGCATCGTCGTCGGGATAGGCGCTCTGCACCTCCTTGAGAAAGTGGTCGTTGATCTCAAAGATGATCTGCAGATGGCGCGGCAGAATACGTCCCAGCATATCTACCGGCCAGGTTTCCAGCGCCTCGCTCATCAGGGTGTGGTTGGTATAGGAGAAGATCTGCATGACGGCCTGCCAGGCCTGCTCCCAGTCGTAGTGATGTTCGTCGATCAGCAGGCGCATCAGCTCCGGAATGGAGAGCACCGGATGGGTGTCATTCAGGTGGATGGCCACCTTGTCTGCCAGGTTGTCCAGCCGATGGTGGGTGAGCAGATGACGGCTGATGATGTCCTGTACCGTTGCCGAGACCAGAAAGTACTCTTGGCGCAGACGCAGTTCGCGCCCGCAGTAGGTCGAGTCGTCCGGGTAGAGTACGCGCGATACGTTTTCCGAGTGGTTTTTATCCTCCACGGCGGCAAAGTAGTCGCCCTGGTTGAATTTACCCAGATTAATCTCGCTGCTGGCGCGCGCCGACCACAGGCGCAGGGTATTGGTCGCGCAGATATCAAAGCCGGGGATTATCTGATCGTAGGCCAGCGCCAGGACCTCTTCGGTCTCCAGCCAGCGGCTGCGGTTGCCCTCCTGCTGGATACGGCCGCCAAAGCGAACCCGGTAGCGGGTATTGTGGCGGACGAACTCCCAGGCGTTGCCATACTCCAGCCAGTTGTCCGGTGATTCGGCCTGCTGCCCGTTGACGATATTCTGTTTGAACATGCCATATTCATAGCGGATGCCATAGCCGTTGGCCGGTAGCCCCTGGGTCGCCATCGAATCCAGGAAACAGGCCGCCAGCCGTCCCAGACCGCCGTTGCCAAGCCCCGGGTCCAGCTCCTCGTTCAGCAGTTCATCCAGATCGATGCCCATTTCATCGAGCGCTTTTTTGGTTTCATCGTACACGCCGATCGCCATCAGGGCGTTGGAGAGGGTGCGTCCCAGCAGAAATTCCATCGAGAGGTAGTAGACCTGGCGCAAATCCTGCGAGTACTGGGCGCGAACCGAGCGCAGCCAGCACTCAACGATACGGTCGCGAACGGCGAACAGGGTCGCATTCAGCCAGTCGTGCTGGTTAGCGACGGAGGGATCCTTGCCAACGGTAAACATCAGCTTATAGGCAATAGAGTGTTTGAGCGCCTCAACGCTGACCACGGGGGACGTATAGTTAAAGGGTGAGTTAATCATGACAGCTCCCGATCCTCGGTGCCGGGCCATGCCCGGTTATGGTAGTACGGCGTTGGCCCCTGCGCATATCCGTTTGCTGCCAGGGGTCGCTTCGCCAGAGGGCCGGCCTGCGCCGGCCTGCATCGTATGGCCGCTCGTATGGCCGCGTAGGCACGGCCTACAGTAGTCGGCGGTACAGCGCCAGATAGCGTTCGGCGGCCAGATCCCAGCCGAATGACTGCGCCATGGCCTGGCGCTGCACGTAGCGCCACAGGGTCGGACGGCTCCACAGCACCAGCGCCCGACGGATGGCGCAGGCGAGGTCAGCGGCGGTGGCGTCATGGAAGACGAAGCCGGTGGCGCTGCCGTCGGCCAGGTTTTCCAGCGCACAGTCGTTGACCGTGTCGGCCAGGCCGCCGGTGTGGCGCACCAGCGGCAGCGAGCCGTATTTAAGGCCGTACAGCTGGGTCAGCCCACAGGGCTCAAAGCGGCTTGGCACCACGATCACGTCGGCGCCGGCCATGATGCGGTGCGAGAAGGCTTCGTGGTAACCGATCTGGACGCCGACCTGACCGGGGTACTCCGCGGCGACGGCCAGAAATGCCTCCTGTAGCTGGGTATCGCCGGCGCCGAGCAGCGCCAGCTGAGCGCCGCCCTCCAGCAGGGTCGGCAGCGCCGCCAGCAGCAGATCAAGCCCTTTCTGACCGGTGAGGCGGCTGACCACGGCGAACAGCGGTTTGTCGGCGTCAACCTCCAGCCCCATGGACGTCTGCAGATGCAGTTTGTTCGCGGCCTTATCGCGCAGCGTCTCCCGCCGGTAGGTGCGGGCGATCAGCGCGTCGCTGGCCGGGTTCCAAATGGTATCGTCCACGCCGTTGAGGATCCCGCTCAGGGTGCCCTCCTGGGCGCGCCACCGCAGCAGACCCTCCATGCCATAGGCAAACTCGGGATGCGTTATCTCCTGCGCATAGGTCGGACTGACGGTGGTGACATGGTCGGCATAGTACAGCCCGGCCTTCATGAAGGAGATTTGGCCGTGAAACTCCAGCCCGTAAATTTGGAAGAAGTGAGGGGGCAGGGCCAGCTCGTCCAGATGGCGGGCGTTGAACAGCCCCTGATAGGCCAGGTTGTGTACGGTAAAGACCGAGCGGGCAGGGTTACCGCGCGCTGCCAGGTAGGCACAGGCCAGACCGGCGTGCCAGTCGTGGGCGTGAACCACCTGCGGGCGCCAGAAGGGATCGCAGTTACAGGCCAGCTCGGCGGCGATCCAGCCGAGCAGCGCAAAGCGCAGGTGGTTATCGCCATAGGCGTTTTGCCACTGGTCGTGGTAGGGGCTACCGGGACGCTGATACAGATGGGGCGCGTCGATCAGGTAGACCCCGACGCCGCGGTAGACGCCGTAGCGCAGGGTCACTCGCCCGGCAAAGGTGTCCAGGGTGGCCACTTCATCGCTGTCCGGGATCCCGGCGCAGATAGCCGGGAACCCCGGCACCAGTACGCGTACGTTGGCGCCCTGGGCTATCTGGGCGGCGGGCATGGCGCCGACCACATCGGCCAGGCCGCCGGTTTTCAGCAGCGGGAAAAGTTCAGAACACACGTGTAAGACGTACATTATTGCTCCTGTGCCTGCGGCCGGTCAGGCCGCAGGGGATGATTACAGACGCGCGAGCATTTCACGCGTTACCAATACGATGCCGCTTTCCGAACGGTAAAAACGGCGGCTGTCCTCTTCGGCGTTTTCACCGATGACCATGCCCTCCGGCAGATGGCAGGCGCGATCGACGATGCAGCGGCGCAGCCGACAGGAGCGTCCGATGTAGACATCCGGCAGCAGTACGGAGGAGTCGATGGTGCAGAAAGAGTTGATGCGAACGCGCGGGAACAGCACGGAGTGCACCACGACCGAGCCGGAGATGATGCAGCCGCCGGAGACCAGCGAGTTCATGGTCATGCCGTGGCTCCCCGAGCGGTCCTGCACAAACTTGGCCGGCGGCAGCGACTCCATGTAGGTGCGGATCGGCCAGTGGTTATCGTACATATCCAGCTCCGGGGTTACCGACGCCAGATCGAGGTTGGCCCGCCAGTAGGCGTCCAGGGTGCCGACATCGCGCCAGTAGGGCGGGGTATCGGCGTTTCCACTGGTGACGCAGGAGAGCGTGAACGGGTGCGCCCAAGCGCGGCCCTGTGCGGTGGCCTTGGGGATCAAATCTTGGCCGAAGTCGTGGCAGGAGCCGGGGGTATGGATATCCTCCTCCAGCAGCTGGAACAGGTAGTCGGCGTTGAACACATAGATCCCCATGCTGGCCAGGGACATCTCGGCATCGCCCGGCATGCCCGGCGGCTGGGCCGGCTTCTCTAAAAACTTGAGGATGCGGTGGTCGTCGCTGACCTCCATCACCCCAAAGGCGTTGGCCTCGGCGCGCGGTACCGGGATACAGGCGACGGTGCAGCCGGCGCCGTTTTCCACGTGGTCGAGCAGCATGCGCGAGTAGTCCATCTTGTAAATATGGTCGCCGGCCAGGATCACCACGTAGTCCGCCTGATAGCGGCGGATGATGTCCAGGTTTTGGTAGACGGCGTCGGCGGTGCCGCGATACCAGGTTTCCGAAGCGTCACGCTGCTGGGCCGGCAGCAGATCGACGAACTCGTTCATGGACTCATTGAGGATCGACCAGCCGCGCTGAATGTGCTGTACCAGCGTATGGGAGTGGTACTGGGTGATCACCCCGATGCGCCGAATGCCGGAGTTGATACAGTTAGAGAGCGCAAAGTCGATGATGCGGAACTTCCCGCCAAAGTGAACCGCCGGCTTGGCGCGGGTTTTGGTGAGATCTTTCAGGCGCGAGCCGCGGCCGCCGGCCAGGATCAGCGCAACGGACTGCTGCGGTAGCTGGCGGGCCAACATCAGTTTATTTTGATTGTCCGATTTCACCATTTCCGACTCCTTATAAAAGGCCGCTCGCGCCGTCAAGGGCGCAGCGCCAGCGCGCTAAATGCGCATAAAGAGACAGCAGCTGCGCGCCGCAAGATGCTGGCATCCGCCCTGCATGTCTTCCCGTAATACGGCAAACGGCGGCGGAATATGCCAGTCGCCCGGCGGCAGGACGATCGCCTGCGCCTGCGGTCCGCCGTTGATCACTAAGAGCCACTGCTCCGCCAGCAGGATCTGCAGCGCCACGGGGGGCACCGCCTGCCACTGGGCCTCCGTCATGGGCTGGGCATCGGCATTCAGCCAGCGTACGCTGCCGTCGTTCTCGTTCCACCAGCGATTGTCGGTCAGCGCCGCGATACGGCGGCGCAGGTGGATCAGCTGGGCGGTAAACTGCAGCAGCCCCTCGTCGGCCTGGCTCCAGTCGAGCCAGGTGATGGGGTTATCCTGGCAGTAGGCGTTATTGTTGCCCTGCTGGCTATGGCCAAGCTCATCGCCGGCCAGCAGCATTGGCGTTCCCTGCGCCAGCAGCAGCGTGGTGAGCAGCGCTCGGGCGCTGGCCTGGCGCCGCGCGTGGATCTCATCCTCGGCGTCAATCCCCTCTACGCCATGGTTGTGGCTGTAATTGTGGGTATTACCGTCGCGGTTGTTCTCCCCGTTGGCCTGGTTATGGCGCTGGCTGTAGCTGAGCAGGTCGCGCAGGGTGAATCCGTCGTGGCAGGTAATGTGGTTGATGCTGGACGAGGGCGTGCGCCCGTGATGACGAAACAGGTCGCTGGAGGCGGCGAAACGGGTGGCGAAGAGGCCGTTAGGCAGATCGCTCTGCAGCCAGAAACGGCGCATATCATCGCGGAAGCGATCGTTCCACTCGGCGAAGTATTGGGGAAAATGGCCCAACTGGTAACCGTTCGGACCGATATCCCAGGGTTCGGCAATAAACTTAACCCGCGCCAGCAGCGGATCCTGGGCGATGGCGACAAACAGAGGGGAGTGGCGGACAAAGTCCGGCGTCCGCCCCAGTACCGTCCCCAGATCGAAGCGGAATCCATCCACGTGGCAGGTCTCCACCCAGTAGCGCAGGCAATCCATGACCCACTGCACGCTGTGGGTCTTGGTCAGCCGCAGGGTGTTGCCGCAGCCGCTCCAGTTCTCCAATGCGCCCTGTCCGTTGCGCCAGTAGTAGCTGCGGTTGTCGATGCCGCGCAGCGAGACCATCGGCCCGCGTTCGTCCAGTTCTGCGGTGTGGTTAAACACCACGTCGAGTATCACCTCGATCCCCGCGCGGTGCAGGGCGTTGACGGCGGCGCAGAATTCGCTCAGCGGCGTGGTGCCGGGTCGCCCAGAGTGGTAACGCGGCTCAATGGCGAAGGGGGCCAGCACGTTGTACCCCCAGTAGTTGCTTAGCCCCAGTCGCTGCAGGCGGGGCTCATCCGCATGCAGCTGGATGGGGAGTAATTCCAGGGCGGTGATCCCCAGGCGGGCGTAGTGCTCCAGCATGATGGGGTGGGCCAGCGCCGCGTAGCTGCCGCGCAGATCCGGCGGGATACCGGGATGCTGCCGGGTCAGGCCGCGGACGTGGGCCTCATAGATAACCGTGCTGCCCCAGAGCGTATTGGGCGGCGCATCCTCCCGCCAGGCATACTGCTCGTCGTTGACGATGCAGCGCGGCAGCAGGTCACGGTTGTCACGCCAGTCCGGATCGCTCAGGCCGCCGCACAGACGATCGTCCGCCGGCAGCGCATGGCTCAGCGCCCGCGCATAGGGATCCAGCACCATCTTGGCCGGGTTAAAACGCAGCCCTTTTTCCGGCTGCCAGGGGCCGTATACGCGGTAGGTATACTCCAGCCCGGCGTGTCCGCCGGGCAGTAGGCCGTGCCAAATATCGCCGCTGCGCGCCGGCAGCTCATAGGACTGTTGATGACCGTCCGTATCGAACAGGCACAGCTCTATGCGCTGCGCGTGCGCCGAGTAGATGGCGAAGTTGACCCCCTGCGGCGTCAGATGCGCGCCCAGCGGGTAGGGTTTACCCGGCCTGAGCATCGTCTCCGTCCCCATTATCCAGACACAGATAGAGCGTCGACAGCGGCGGTAGGGTCAGCTGGACGGAGTACTCACAGCCGTGGCTGCCCACCGCCTCGCTGAGCACGCCGCCCTGATTACCGCTGTTGCTGCCGTGGTAGTGGCTGGAGTCGGTATTGAGAATTTCGCGATAGCGCCCCGGCAGATCGACGCCGATACGGTAGTGATGACGCGGGACCGGCGTAAAGTTACTGACCACCAGCACTTCGTTGCCCATATCGTCGCGGCGGACAAAGGCGAAGACCGAGTTCTGATCGTCATCGACCACTCGCCAGCGGAAGCCACGCGCGTCGCAGTCCCAGCGGTGCAGTGCGCCGCAGCTGCGATAGCAGAGGTTCAGATCCCGTACTAGCCGCTGGACGCCATTGTGCCAGTTGTCTTCGCCCTCTAGCAGGTGCCAGTCCAGGCTGGACTCGTGGTTCCATTCGCGCCCCTGAGCAAACTCCCCGCCCATAAACAGCAGCTTTTTACCGGGATGCGCCCACATAAAGCCGTAGTAGGCGCGCAGGTTGGCAAATTTCTGCCAGGCGTCACCGGGCATTTTATCCAGCAGCGAGCCCTTGCCGTGCACGACTTCGTCGTGGGAGAGGGCCAGCACAAAGTTTTCGCTCCAGGCATACAGCAGGCCGAAGGTCATCAGATTGTGGTGATATTTGCGATAGACCGGATCGTGCTTCATGTAGTTGAGGGTGTCGTGCATCCAGCCCATATTCCACTTGAAGTGGAAGCCCAGGCCGCCGGCGTCCGGCGGCAGGGTGACGCCGGGAAAGTCGGTGGACTCTTCGGCCATACAGACGCTGCCGGGGTGTTGCTCGCCCAGGGTCCGGTTGGTATAGCGTAGGAACTCGATGGCCTCCAGATTCTGGTTTCCGCCGTGGCAGTTGGGAACCCATTCGCCCGCGGCGCGGCTGTAGTCGCGGTAGACCATGGAGGCCACGGCGTCGACGCGCAGGCCGTCGATGCCATAGCGCTCCTGCCAGAAGAGGGCGTTGCCGGCCAGGAAGTTACGCACCTCATAGCGGCCATAGTTGTAGATCAGGGTATTCCAGTCTTGGTGGAAGCCTTCGCGCGGATCGGCGTATTCATACAGCGCCGTGCCGTCGAAGTTAGCCAGCCCCCACTCGTCGCTGGGAAAGTGGCCGGGAACCCAGTCGAGCAGGACGTTGATCCCGGCGGCGTGGGCGGCGTCGATAAATTCACGGAACTCCTGCGGCGTGCCATAGCGTCGGGTCGGCGCGTATAGCCCCAGCGGCTGATAGCCCCAGGAGCCGTCAAAGGGGTGCTCATTGATCGGCAGCAGCTCGATATGGGTAAAGCCCATCTCTTTGACGTAGGGGATGAGCTGCTCGGCCATTTCCCGGTAGCTCAGCCAGTAGCCGTTGTCGCTGTGGCGTCGCCAGGAGCCGAGGTGTACCTCATAGATGGAGATCGGGGCGCTGAAGCCATTGGCGGCGCTGCGCTGGGCGCTGATGGCGCTTTTTTCCGGTAGCGGAGCGACCAGCGAGGCGGTATCCGGCCGCATCTGAGCTTCAAAGGCGTAGGGATCGGCTTTCAGCACCCGCTCGCCGCGGGCGTCGATCAGCTCAAACTTGTACAGCTCACCCGCCTCTACGCCGGGGATGAACAGCTCCCAGATACCGCTTTCCCGACGCAGGCGCATCGGATGGCGGCGCCCGTCCCAGACGTTAAAGTTGCCGACCACCGAGACGCGCTGGGCGTTGGGTGCCCAGACGGCGAAGCTGACGCCGCGGATATCGGCCAGCTGGGTCAGGTGGGCGCCCAGTCGTTCATAGGGACGCAGATGGGTACCCTCTTTGAGCAGCCAGTTATCGATCTCGCCTAACAACGGCCCGAAACGGTAGGGATCTTCCAGCAGCTGCTGATGATTGGCCCAGGTGACGCGCAGCAGATAAGGGAAGGGATTCTTACGCCGCGGCACCAGGCCGCAGAAGAAACCGCCCTCATGGATACGCTCCAGCGTGGCCAGCGTGCGCCCGTTTTTACGGTCGACCACCTGTACCGATTCTGCCTCGGGCATCAGCGCCCGCACGGTCAGCCCTTTAGCGGTCGTGTGCATCCCCAGCAGAGCGAAGGGATCGGCGCACTGGCCGGCGAGCAGTTGTTGGATCTTGTGAGTGCTGGGAAGTACGGACATGGCATTCTTCCTTTAATTGACGGCAGGGGATGCGTTCTACCCTAAAAGCGACGGGGCAGGGGAACGGGTGCATCCTCATGCCGGCCATTCAGTCTGGGCGCTGGCAGGGTGCGTCGGCACCCCGCAGCGCAAATATGGTTTCCTTAAATGCGCGATGGCGGGCTTTTGCCGCCGCGACCCTGATTAAGCATAGTCAGCTTTGGGCGGCGGATGAGGCCCGGCGCACTTTTTGCCGTCAGGCCGGTACGGCCATGATGGGGGCCGCCTGTCGCACCGCCGGCAGGTTGGCCAATGCCTCTTGAGTCACTAAGACGATCCCGTTAGGGCTGCGGTGAAAATAGCGCGCGTCCTGCTGGGGGTCTTCGCCGATGGTCAGGCCATCCGGCAGACGGCAGCCGCGATCGATGACGCAGCGCTGCAGGCGGCAGCCGCGCCCGACGTAGACCTCCGGCATCAGAACGCTGGCCTCAATTTGCGCCTCGGGGGCGACCTCGACACGCGCGGAGAGGATCGCGTTATGGATCTGGGCGCTGTCGATGACGCAGCCGCCGCCGATCAGGGCATTTTCGACGACGTTACCGGCGTGGCGGGCCGACTGCTTGAAGCGCGCTGGCGCCAGCTGGGCATGCTTGCTGATGATGGGCCAGTTAGGATCGAACGGGTCCAGACGCGGCGGGGTGCTGATCAGATCGATGTTGGCTTCCCAGTAGGCGTCCAGCGTCCCGACATCGCGCCAATAGGCTTCGCCGTCGGCGGTAAACCCCATGCAGGAGCGGCCAAAGGGATGTGCATAGGCGACGCCTTCGCGCACCGCGGCCGGAATAATATCCTGGCCAAAGTCGAAGCTGGTCTCCGGGTCGGTCTGCGCCTCTTCCAGCGTCTGATAGAGATAGTCGGCGTTGAAGATGTAGATCCCCATCGATGCCAGCGAGCGCTGCGGGTTGCCCGGCATGGCCGGAGGATGCGACGGCTTTTCTTCAAAGCGGGTGATGCGGAACTGCTCATCGACCGCCATTACGCCAAAGGCGTGGGCCTGTTCGCGGGGAACCTCGATGCAGCCGACGGTGCAGCGTGCGCCGGACTTCACGTGGTCCAGCAGCATTTGGGCATAGTTCATTTTATAAATATGGTCGCCAGCCAGGATCACCACATATTCTGGCCGGTAATGACGCTGCATGATCTCTTTATTCTGGTATACCGCATCGGCGGTGCCGCGATACCAGTATCCCTCCTCCAGCTGCTGACGGGCCGGTAGCAGATCGATAAATTCGTTGCGCTCGGCGTGCAGGAATGACCAACCGTGCTGAATATGACGCAGCAGCGAGTGCGCCTTGTACTGGGTGATCACCCCTACGCGGCGCAGACCGGAGTTAATACAGTTGGAAAGGGTAAAGTCGATGATGCGAAAACGACTGCCAAAATAGACTGCGGGTTTGGCTCGGCCGTCGGTCAGGCCATTAAGACGGGTTCCCCGTCCGCCGGCTAATACCAGCGCCACCGTCCGTTGGGTTAATTGGCCGATAAGAGCAATATCTGTAACGCTATGAGTCATGGTCACTTCCTTTTTGACAATTCCATATGCCGCCCCGCCCGCCGCCAGGCAAGGGAAAGCGCGGATGGCGCCTGTCATCCGCAACAACAGTTTGGCGATCCAGTATTAGCGTACTGCGGTGTAATAATAACGGACATCATTGATATAAATGAAATAAACTGAATGCTTATTTAATACCAAAATAATACGTTAACTGCTCATGTCAATCACACACTGATCGATAATGTAAACGCACTCTTTTTTAAATTCAACGAGAGATTGTGCTATTGCGCAGGATGCTGGAATAAACGGGTAGCGCAAAATATTACTTATATGGATAACATCTGCTAAATTAGCGTTAAATTTGAAAGTGGATATATATTGGTATTAAGCTGGGATAGGTTGATTTATAAGGGGGAATGTTTTTTCTTAGCATAAAAAACGGAAGTTGCAAATAAATCACGGCCGTTTTTTATCGGCCGTGATTTATTGTTTTAGCCGCTAGCCCGCGGAGACTTTTTTACGGCGCTGGTCTAAATCTTTTATCAATCGATTGATTTGCATATTATTAAACATATCCTCAAGCGTCATGTTCAGCTTGCGGCGCCAGTTCGGGTATTCATCGCAGGTGCCGGGAACGTTGACCGGCGTCGCCATGTTCAGCCAATCCTCCGGCTGCAGTCCGAGCAGGGCGCTGGCGCTGTCGGCGACGTAGCGTTGGATCCCGCGGCTTAGAACGGGTGTCATCGCCATACGGTCCGCGTGCCGTCCGCTGCGCTGCGGCAGGCAGCCGTAGTGATGCAGTCCGTCGAGCAGCCCCTGCTTGGCGGCGGCGCGGTCGCGGTACAGCCCTGCCAGGATCTCGGCGTCGGGGTAGAGCCCCAGCCGCTCGCCGAGCCGCAGATCGTCGGCTTGCCAATAGCCGTTCAGCGTCGGCAGATCGTGGGTGGTCACCGTCGCCATGGCCTGTACGTTATAGGTCTGCGGCGCGCGAAAGACGTTGTCGCTATCGTGCTCAAAGTAGAGCACTTTGTAGGAGTACACGCCGTACTCGCGCAGCTTAGCGATGATTTCGACCGGTACGGTGCCGAGATCTTCGCCGATGACCATACAGCGGCTACGCTGACTTTCCAGCGCCAGAATGGCCAGCAGATCGTCGAGGGGATAGCCGACATAGGCGCCCTCTGACGCCGCCTCACCCTGCGGTATCCACCATAGCCGCAGCAGCGACATCACATGATCGATGCGCAGGGCGCCGCAGTGGCGCATGTTGGCGCGCAGCATCTCGATGAATGGTTGATAGGCGAGCTCGCGCAGCGTATGGGGATCCATCGGCGGCAGCCCCCAGTTTTGCCCCAGCGGGCCGAGAATGTCGGGCGGAGCGCCGACCGAGGCGCGCAGGCAGTAGAGATCGGGCTCACTCCAGGTCTCCGCGCCGCCCTCGGCGACGCCCACCGCCAGATCGCGGTACAGCCCGATCGGCATCGCCTGGCGACAGGCCTGCTGATAACAGTCGGCCAGCTGGCTATCGGCCAGCCACTGTAGCCACAGAAAAAACGCCACCTCCTGCGGATAGCGCTGACAGAAGCGGGCCACCTCCGGGCTATCGGCGCGGCGCAGGGGCTGCGGCCAGACCGGCCACCCCCACATCTGCTCATCCTCGCTGTGCAGGTGGTGGTGCAGGGCGTCGAACGCGGCCTGGTGGCGCAGGCTATCTCCCCCCTGGCGAACAAAGTGGCGGAAGGCGCAGGCCCGGGCATCGGCGCCCTGTGCGTTGAACGCGTGGAAGGCCAGGCGTAGCCCCTCCAGCTTCAGGGCGTATACGGCGGGATAATCGACCCAGTCGCTGGCGCGAGCGGCGTCCAGACGCTGACGGGTCGCGGGCGCCTGCCACCATCGCTGAGCGGCATCGCTGCGCTGAAACTCGTCGACCCGGTTGACATCAATGTAGATGATGTTCAGCCAGCGGCGTGATGACGGGCTGTAGGGGCTGATGCTGTGCGGGTTGGCGGGATACAGGGCATGGATGGGATTCAGGCCGACAAAGGCGCCGCCGCGCTGGGCGATCTGCCCGATCAGCTGGGCCAGATCGCCGAAGTCACCGATCCCCCAGTTATGCGCGGAGCGCAGGGTATACAGCTGTACGCAGGCGCCCCAGAGCTTTCGGCCAGTCAACAGGGCATCCGGCTCATGGCAGCGCGCCGGTGCAATAATGATCCGGCACTGCCACTGTTGCTGCCCATCGCTGAGCTGCAGGCGGTGGTAGCCCAGCGGCAGGTCGTGCGGCAGCGCCAGATGTTTACGCCGGCTCAGTCGACCCTGATAGGTCGGCTGGGCGTCGTTTTCCAGCGTGAGCGACCATTGGTAGTGGCCCCCCTGACGCAGGGCGATAACCGGCGTACTTCGCTGTCCGGCCACCAGGACGGCCGGTAGCGGCGCATCGGTGGGCGTACGCGGCGGCATGGCGTCGAGCAGGCGCCGCTTGGTCTGCGCACTGATGGCTTGAACGCAGCCGTGCGCATTGATGTAGCTGTCGGCGATCCCCGCCTGGGCCGCCTGCTGCTCCAGGAGGGGGTGCGGCGTAGTGCGTTGCATGGCGACTCCTTAACGCTGGCGCTGCCAGATGCGCTGTTGATAGTCGCGGATGGCCCGATCGGCGCTGAACATGCCCACCCGTGCCGTGTTGAGGATGGTCTTCTCGGTCCACGCTTCGCTATCGCGGTAGAGGGTGTCCACCCGGGCCTGTGTCTGGCAGTAATCGGCGAAGTCAGCCAGCACCAGATAGGGGTCGCCGCCCTGTAGCAGGCTGTGCAGCATCATGTCAAAAGCGTGGCGGTCGCCCTGGCTGTAGTGGCCGGAGCCCAGCTCATCGATGATGGCCTTCAGGCGTTTGTCTTTCCGATAGAGGCGGAGCGGGTCGTAGCCGGCGGCCAGGGTCGCCTTCACCTCCTCGACCGTCAGGCCGAAGATGAAGATGTTCTCTTCTCCCACCTGCTCGGCGATCTCTACGTTGGCGCCGTCCAGCGTGCCCACGGTCAGCGCGCCGTTCAGGGCCAGCTTCATGTTGCCGGTGCCGGAGGCCTCTTTCCCTGCGGTTGAGATCTGCTCTGATACGTCGGCCGCCGGGATCATCAGCTCGGCCAGGGAGACGCGGTAGTCGGGCAGAAAGGCGACCTGCAGGCGATCCTTCACCCGGGGGTCATTGTTGATGACCTCTGCCACCCGGTTGATGGCATAGATGATGTTTTTGGCCAGGTAGTAGCCCGGCGCCGCCTTGGCCCCGAACAGGAAGACGCGCGGAGCCCGATCGGCGTTGGGATTGGCGCGCAGCTCATGATACAGGGACAGGATATGCAGCAGATTGAGGTGCTGACGTTTGTACTCATGCAGCCGCTTGATCTGTACGTCGAAGATGGCGTCGGTGTTCAGCGTCAGCCCCTGGGTCTGCCGGACGTAGTGGGCCAGCGCCGCTTTATTCTGCTGCTTGATCTGACGGTACGCCGCGCGGAACCCGGCCTGGCCGGCATAGGGCTCCAGCGCCCGGAGGGCATCCAGATCGTTGGCCCATTCGCGCTGTAGCGTCGTGTCGATCAGCGTAGACAGGGCCGGGTTACACTGCTTGAGCCAGCGACGCGGGGTGATCCCATTGGTCACGTTATGGAATTTTTGTGGCCACAGCTGATGGTATTCGGGGAACAGATCGCTTTTGACCAGCGCCGAGTGCAGCTGCGCCACGCCGTTAACGGCAAAGCCGGCGACGACGCACAGGTTGGCCATGCGCACCCGTCGGTCGTGTATGATGGCGACGCGCTGCCACAGCGCCTTATCGCCCGGCCAGCGCTGTTCGACCAGCTCGCGGAAGCGGGCGTTGATCTGGCGGATGATGTCATGGTGACGCGGGAGCAGGCTGCGGATCAGGCTTTCGCTCCAGCACTCCAGCGCCTCTGGCATCAGCGTATGGTTGGTGTAGGCAAAGGTCTGGCTGGTGATGGCCCAGGCCTGATCCCACTCCATGCCGTGCTCATCGAGCAGAATGCGCATCAGCTCGGGGATGGCAATGGTCGGGTGCGTGTCGTTGAGCTGGATGACCTCATACTGCGCCAGCGCGTCGATACGGCGTCCGGCCAGATGGTGTCGGCGCAGGATATCGGCCAGCGAGCAGGCGCAGTGGAAGTATTGCTGCATCAGACGCAGCCGCTTGCCGGCCAGGTGGTTATCGTTGGGATAGAGTATCTTGGTCAGTTTGGCGGCCTCTATCCCCTGGCGCTCGGCGCGCAAAAACTGTCCGCGATCAAAGCTGTCGAGATCGAAGGGGTGATCGTGACAGGCGACCCAC
Source organism: Edwardsiella piscicida (assembly GCF_001896205.1). Lineage (GTDB taxonomy): Bacteria > Pseudomonadota > Gammaproteobacteria > Enterobacterales > Enterobacteriaceae > Edwardsiella > Edwardsiella piscicida. The sequence continues at coordinate 3,674,576 of NZ_MPNU01000001.1, read as the reverse complement.
AGGCGCAGCGGCTGGCTGATGCCGTTGCGGTAGCCGACCACCGGCAGATCGCGCGCGACGCCGCGCAGGGTGAGCGCCGGCTGCCAGCGTAGCGCGCCGTTTTCACGCAGCAGTTTGCCGCCCAGACTGACGTGGACATCCCGCGCCCGATTGTGACGCATCCACGGGTAGTCGTCTCGCTCCCAGGTATCCGGGGCCTCTTGCTGCTGGCACGCCTGAAAGGACTGGCGGAACAGCCCATACTGGTAGCACAGGCCATAGCCGATGGCCGGCTGTTTAACGCAGGCCATGGCATCGAGGAAGCAGGCCGCCAGGCGGCCGAGGCCGCCGTTGCCCAGCGCCGGATCGACCTCTTGCTCCAGCAGATCGCTTAACGCGATGTCATAGCGCTCAAGCGCCTGGGCGACGGCGGGATACCAGTCCAGATTGAGCAGGTTATTGCCGGTCAGGCGGCCGATGAGAAACTCCATCGACAGATAGTTTACGCGGCGTTGGCCATCGTCGGACGCGCTGGCCGGGTGGGTTTCGGCCGCCAGCTGCGCCGAGCAGGCCAGGCTGACCGCCTGCCACCACTGATGCGGCGTCATTTGCGCAGCGCTCTCCATTCCCAATCCTTGCCAGTGGCGGGTCAGCGCCGCGTGGAAAGCCTGCTGATCGAACGGGGTATACGACATAGGCATCTCTCTCAAAGCGTCAAAATGAAAGTATTAAGCATGATGGTCATCCTGACGATCTCGTCGGATGAAAACATCCTCCCGCCGTCGGCTGAGTTGGGGAGGAGCCACAGGGCGTAGTCCGAAGTGTGATCGGGACCGCGCTATAGCAGGGCTATAATCACGTCGCGTTACCGTTTCACGCTGTACTGATCGTCGGGTTATAACAGCAAAATATGGACTATTGGCGGCGATTGAGCGGCAAATGAGATTAACTCGGTAAAAAATGTGATCAGCCGCAATTTCCTGTTATTGGGGGCGGAACCCCGGTTGCAATAGCGCGCGCATTGTCAGACCTTAAAGGACAGCTATTAATTACGAGGCGCAAAATAAATAGGCGCCCGTAGCGGTGATTTCTGGGGCAGGGTGCCGCTCCTGCGCGCGAGCCGGCACGCGTCGGCCGCCGAGGGGGGCACCGGAAGGGGTGCGGGTAATAATGCTGATTCCGTCGAAATTAAGCCGTCCGGCGCGGCTGCAGACTACGGTGGTGCGAGAACATTTACTGACCAGGCTGGATGCGGCGCGCAATTACCGCCTGGTGTTGGTCAATGGTCCGGCAGGGTACGGTAAGACGACCCTGATGGCACAGTGGGCGCAGGAGAAGGCACACTTGGGCTGGTACTCCCTGGATGAAAGCGACAATCAGCCGGAGCGCTTTGCCAGCTACCTGATTGCCGCCCTGCAGCAGGCCACCGGTGGCCACTGCGCGAAAAGCGAGGCGATGAGCCAGAAACACCAGTATGCCACGCTGTCTGCGCTGTTCTCCCAGCTGTTCATTGAGCTGGCCGATTGGCAGACGCCGCTGTATCTGGTGATCGACGATTATCACCTGCTCACCCATCCTCCGCTGCATGAGGCGATGCGCTTCTTCTTGCGCCATCAGCCCGATAATCTGACCCTGTGTCTGATGTCACGCACGCTGCCCCCGCTCGGGATTGCCAATCTGCGGGTGCGTGAGCAGCTGCTGGAGATCAATACTCGTCAGCTGGCCTTTAACCACCGCGAGGCTAGCCAGTTTTTTCATCAGCGTTTGAGTGCACCGTTGGCCGATGACGAAATGCACGCGCTGTGCGATGAGGTCGAAGGCTGGCCGACGGCGCTGCAGCTGATCGCGCTGTCGGCGCGTCAGTCATCGGCCCAGGCTCAGGCTTCGGCTCGCCGTCTGGCGCGCATCAACGCTACGCATCTGGCGGATTACCTGGCGGATGAGGTGCTGGATCGGGTGGATGACGATACGCGCGGCTTTCTGCTGCAGTGTTCGGCGCTGCGTTCGATGAACGACGCGCTGATCTGTGCTCTGACCGGCGAGGAGGAGGGCCAGCTGCGCCTGGAGGAGCTGGAGCGGCAGGGGCTATTTATCCACCGGATGGACGGCGACGGGGAGTGGTTCTGTTTTCATCCGCTGTTTGCTCACTTTCTGCGCAGCCGCTGCCAGCGGGAGATGGCGGGCGTACTGCCGCAGCTGCACCGGCGCGCGGCGCAGGGATGGCTGGCGCAGGGGTTTCCGGCGGAGGCGATCCACCACGCGCAGGCGGCCGGAGACACGGCGCTGCTGCGCGATATTCTGCTGCAGCACGCCTGGGTGCTCTTCCACCAGAGTGAGCTGGCGCTGCTGGAGTCCTGCCTGAATACCCTACCGTACGATGTGTTGATCCAGAACCCCAGCCTGGCGCTGCTGCAGGCCTGGCTGGCGCAGAGTCAGCACCGCTACGGCGAGGTCAACACGCTGCTGGCGCGCGCCGAGCAGGAGATGGGACAGCGTCAGATCTCGCTGGAGGCGGCGCTGCAGGCCGAGTTCGACGCGCTGCGAGCCCAGGTTGCGATCAATGACGGGCGACCGCACGATGCCGAGCGCTTGGCGACAGAGGCGCTGCGCCATCTGCCGATCGGCAGCTACTACAGCCGGATCGTGAGCAGCTCCGTGCTGGGCGAGGTGCTGCACTGCAAAGGGGTTCTGGCGCGGGCGCTGCCGATGATGCAGCAGACCGAGCAGGTGGCCCGCCGCCATCAGACCTACCACTATGCTCTGTGGGCGCTGCTGCAGCAGAGTGAGATCCTGATAGCCCAGGGGTTCTTGCAGGCGGCCTACGAGACCCAGGATAAGGCGTTTGAATTGGTCGACGAGCAGCATCTGCAGCAGCTGCCGATGCATGAGTTTTTACTGCGTATTCGCGCCCAGGTGCTGTGGTCGTGGATGCGGCTGGACGAGGCGGAGCGCGCGGCGCGCGATGGGCTGGCGGTGCTGGCCAACTTTGAGCCGCAGCAGCAGCTGCAGTGTCTGGCACTCTTGGCCAAGTGTTCGCTGGCGCGCGGCGATCTGGATAACGCCGGACAGCATCTGCGCCGCTGCGAAACCCTGCTGCAGGCCGGAAACTATCACAGCGACTGGCTGGTGAATGCGGATAAGGCGCGGGTGATCTACTGGCAGATCACCGGCGATCGCCAGGCGGCCAGTCGTTGGCTGCTGCAGGCGGTGCGTCCGGCGGCGTCGGATAACCACTTTTTACAGGGACAGTGGCGCAATATCGCGCGGGTTCAGATCATGCTGGGGCAGTATGATGAGGCTCAGGCGGTGCTAGATCAGCTGAATGCGGCGGCGCGCCGCCTGCGCCTGGTCAGCGATCTGAACCGTAACCTGCTGCTGAGCAACCTGCTGTATTGGCACACGGATCGCAAGAGCGAAGCCCTGCGCGTGCTGATGGAGGCGCTGAGCCTGGCCAATCGCACCGGCTTTGTCAGCCACTTTGTCATCGAGGGCGAGGTGATGGCCCAGCAGCTGCGTCAGCTGCTGCAGCTCAATACCCTGCCGGAGATGGAGGTGCATCGCGCTCAGCGGATTTTGCGTGATATTAACCAGCACCACCGGCATAAGTTTGCCCATTTTGATGAGCAGTTCGTCGAGCGGTTGCTGAATCATCCCCAGGTGCCGGAGCTGATCCGCACCAGTCCGCTGACCCAGCGCGAATGGCAGGTGCTGGGGCTCATCTATTCGGGCTACAGCAACGAGCAAATCGCCGATGAGCTGGCGGTGGCGGCGACCACCATTAAAACCCATATCCGCAATCTGTATCAGAAGCTGGGGGTTGCACACCGTCAGGAGGCCGTGCGCCAGGCGCAGGATATCATGCGCCTGATGGGCTATGGGGTGTGATCAGCGCCAGATCAGCAGTACGCAGGCGGCGGTCAGCGTCCCCATGGTCAGGTTAAAGGCGAACCAGGCGCGTCGGCTTTGCAGCAGTCGCCCTATCAGGGTACCGAAGCTTAACCACAGCGCGCCGGCCAGCAGATTGACCAAGAACATGCCCAGGCTGATGGCGGCGATGGCCGCCAGATAGCGCTCACCGGGCAGGCTAAAGCTGGTCACCGCGCCCAGGGCCATCAGCCAGGCCTTGGGGTTCAGAAACTGCAGCAGCCAACCCTGTCGCCAGCTGACGGCGTCGTCTAAGGCGGCGCTGCCGTCGCTCAGACGGGTATAGCGCGACGTCGCCACCTTCCACGCGATATACAGCAGGTAGAGGCTGCCCGCGCCCTTGAGCAGGGTGTGCAGCGTAGGATAGAGCAGCAGTAGGCTGCCGACGCCAAAGGCGATCAGCAGCAGCAGCGTTTGCATGCCGAGCATGATGCCGAGCATGAGCGGCAGCGAGCGGTAGAACCCCAGATTGGCGCTGGAGCTGGTCAACAGCATATTGTTGGGGCCAGGGGTCACGGCTGAGACCCACAGGAAACCCAGCAGGGAGAGAAACAGAGAGCTGTCCATGCTAACCGGCTCCGATTTTGCGCCGAGGGGGTGTTTTGACCCTAACAGTGTGTTATTGATGGTACAAGTGTTCCCTGGATGAATTTTCTTCACGCAGCATGATCGTTTCCACCTTTTCACCGTCCCGCGCCCTACGCAACCCGCACCTGCAGACGATCCTGCCGCGGCTGCTGCGACGGCGCGCCCTGTTGGCGCCGGTGTGGCAGCGTTTAACCCTGCCGGACGGCGATTTTATCGATCTGGCCTGGAGCGAGGCGCCGCAGCCCGCTCGCCATAAACCGCGGGTGGTTCTGTTCCATGGGCTGGAGGGCAGCGTGCATAGCCCCTATGCCCACGGCCTGCTGCACGCCTGTCGGGAGGCGGGCTGGCTGGCGGTCGTGATGCACTTTCGCGGCTGCAGCGGTGAGCCCAACCTGACGCCGCGTTTCTATCACTCCGGCGAAACCGGGGACGCGCGCTTTTTTTTGGCGTGGCTGCGACGCACCTTCGGTCAGGTGCCCACCGCGGCGGTCGGGTTCTCCCTGGGCGGCAATATGCTGGGCTGTTATCTGGCCGAAGAGCAGGCACAGGCCCCGCTGGAGGCAGCGGTGATGGTCTCGGCGCCGCTGATGCTGTCGGCCTGTGCGGCGCATCTGGAGCGCGGCGTGGCGCGGATTTACCAGCGTTACCTGTTACATGAGCTTAAGCAGAGCGCCCGACGTAAGCTGCGCCGTTATCCGGAGATGCTGGATCTCGATCCGCTCCAGCTGCGGCGTATGCGTAGGCTACGCGAGTTTGACGATCAGATCACCGCTCGCCTGCACGGGTTTCGCGATGCGGATGACTACTATCGGCGCTGTAGCGCCCTGCAGCGGCTGTCGACGATCCGCCAGCCGCTGCTGATCATTCAGGCACGCGACGATCCCTTTATGACGTCGGCGGTGATCCCGCCGTTGGGATCGCTGCCGTCCAATATCGAATACCAGCTGACGGAGTTTGGCGGCCACGTCGGCTTTATCGGCGGTACGCTGCGACATCCCTTCCCGTGGCTGGAGCAGCGCATTCCTGCCTGGTTAGCCCCCTATTTGGAGTAAAACGCGTGATCATTCCTTGGCAACAGATTGCCCCAGAGACGCTGGATAGCCTGATCGAGGCTTTTGTCCTGCGAGAGGGGACTGACTATGGCGAGCAGGAGAGGAGCCTGACGCAGAAGGTGGAGGATGTGCGGCGTCAGCTGCAGTGCGGTGAGGCGGTCGTGGTATGGTCCGAGCTGCATGAAAGCGTCAATATTATGCCGCGCAGCCAGTTTAAGGGCGCGGATTAGCGCACGTTGGCGTATTTTCCCGCGCGGCGCCCGGCGCCGCGCTGTGCAAATAAAAAGCAAAAACGTCGCAGGCGGAGAAAAAACGGCGGCGAACAGTGAGCTATTCCATGCTGAAGCGAGACAGTGCGAGACAGTAAGGCCAAGCTATGCTACAAACTAAGCCGACATGCACCTTTAATGGAATGAAGCGGGTATAGATCAAGATCGCCGGGGATCATCTCCCTTAGGCTATGGAAACTATATTCGACAAGTGCAGTGCTATAGCAGGTTACTAGGCAGTTTCCCGGCCCCGTCCGGCGGGGGGTGCGTTTGGCGCACCGGGGATGCGATAACAATAGAGGATAATAGCGAATGGTTCTCGGCAAACCGCAAACAGATCCAACTCTCGAATGGTTCCTGTCCCATTGCCATATTCACAAATATCCGTCCAAAAGTACCTTGATTCACCAGGGTGAAAAAGCGGAGACGCTTTATTACATCGTAAAGGGATCTGTAGCGGTACTGATTAAGGATGAAGAGGGTAAGGAGATGATCCTCTCCTACCTGAACCAGGGCGACTTCATTGGCGAGCTGGGGCTGTTTGAGGAAGGTCAGGAGCGCAGCGCCTGGGTGCGGGCGAAGACCGCCTGTGAGGTGGCTGAAATTTCCTACAAGAAATTCCGCCAGCTGATCCAGGTTAACCCGGATATTCTGATGCGTCTGTCTGCCCAGATGGCGCGTCGTCTGCAGGTCACGTCAGAGAAAGTCGGTAACCTGGCCTTCCTGGATGTGACGGGCCGTATTGCTCAGACGCTGTTGAATCTGGCCAAGCAGCCGGATGCGATGACGCACCCGGACGGCATGCAGATTAAGATCACCCGTCAGGAGATCGGCCAGATCGTGGGCTGCTCTCGTGAAACGGTAGGACGTATTCTGAAGATGCTGGAGGATCAGAACCTGATCTCGGCACACGGTAAAACCATCGTCGTCTACGGGACGCGTTGATTTTGCGCCCGCGCCGCACGGGCGGCGCGGAATCTTCAACCCATCCCCAGGATGGTGCTCATGTGGCGGCGGTTTATCTACCACCCGGAAGTGAACTATGCACTGCGCCAGACGCTGGTTTTGTGTCTGCCGGTGTTGTTCGGGCTTATGGTAGGCCAGCTGCAGCAGGGGCTGCTGTTTTCTCTGGTACCGGTCTGCTGCAATATCGCCGGTCTTGATACCCCCCATAAACGCTTCTTTAAACGCCTCGCGGTGGGCGGCACCCTGTTTGCGCTCGGCAGCCTGTTACTGCAGATGGCCCTGCTTTGGTCGGTTCCGCTGCCGCTGGCTATGCTGCTTTTGGCGCTGCTGTTTGGCGTCAACGGCGAGATCAGTCCGCTGCACGCCCGTTTACTGCCGGCAACGCTGGTCGCCGCCATCTTTACCCTTAGCATGGTGGGGATGGTGCCTATCTGGCAGGGGCCGCTGCTGTATTTGGTCGGTACGATTTGGTACGGCGCCTTTACCTGGTTTTGGTTTGTCCTGTGGAAAGGGCAGCCGATCCGCGAAACCCTGAACCAGCTGTACCTGGAGCTGGCGGACTACATTGAGGCTAAGTACAGCCTGCTCACGCAGCACAGCGATCCGCAGACGGCGCTGCCGCCGCTGCTGAACCGCCAGCAAAAGGTGATGGATCTTATCAGCGTGATCTATCAGCAGATGCATATGCTGTCCCTGGTCCATAACCCGGAATATAAGCGGTTGGTGCGCTACTTTCAGGTGGCGCTGGATCTACAGGAGCATATTACCGTCAGCCTCTCCCAGCCGGAGGAGGTGCAAACTCTGGTGGAACAAAGCCAGGCCGAGGCGATCATTCGCCGCAACGCGCAGGTGGTGGCCGGGCGTCTGCGGGTACTGGCGGATGACATCCTGTACCACCGCTACCCGCAGCATTTCTCTATGCGCAGCGAGGTGTCGGCGCTGGAAAAGCTGGCCAGCCGCTACCCGGAGAATCCGGTTGGGCAGTTCTGTCTGCACCACTTTAGCCGAATGGCGCGTCTGCTGGAGCGGCAGCGTCCGCTCTATCAGCGCCAGCTGATGGCGACCCAGCAGCGTCTGCCGTTCTGGCCGGCGCTGCGCGCCTACTGCTCCCTGAAGTCGGGCGCACTACGCAACGCGCTGCGCCTGGGGCTGACGCTGGCGGCCGGCGGGGGGCTGGGGATCCTGCTGGCGCTGCCTAAGCCCTATTGGATCATGCTGACCACCATGCTGGTGATCCAGAATGGCTATAACGCGACGCGGGTGCGTATTCAGCACCGGGCGATGGGCACCTTTGCCGGTCTGATCATCGCCGCCGGTCTGCTGCAGCTGACGCTGAGTGAATATGTGATGCTGCTGGTGATGCTGCTGGTGACGCTGGGCGCCTACCTGGTGCTGCGGAAGAATTACGGTCTGGCGGTGATCGGCTTTACGGTCAGCGCCGTATTCACCCTGCAGCTGCTGGCGTTGAACGGCTCGCACTTTTTGGTGCCGCGTCTGGTGGATACGCTGCTGGGCTGTATTCTGGCCTTCGCCAGCACCATCTGGCTGTGGCCGCAGTGGCAGAGCGGCCTGCTGCGTAAAAACGCCCATCAGGCGCTGGAGGCCTACCAGGATGAGCTGCGCCTGCTGCTCTCCGCCGATCCGGGCGTGAGCGAGCTGGCCTATGCCCGGATGCGCAGCAACCAGGCGCAGAACACGCTCTACTCCTCGCTGAGCCAGGCGATGCAGGAGCCGGGCTTTGATTCGCGCTATCTGGCGGACATGCGCCTGTGGATCAGCCACAGCCAGTTTATTGTCGAGCATTTGAACGCGATGACCATTCTGGCGCGCGAGCACTATATGCTGACCTCGCGTCTGGCGCAGGACTACCTGCAGTGTGGTGAGATCGCGCTGCAGCTGTGTCAGCAGCGTCTGGAGCACGATGGTCCGAGCAGCAATGACAGCCAGGCGGTGCCGATACCCGAGCCACAGCAGGGGATGCCGATGACGCCGATGGAGGTGCATCTGCGCCGTATCCTGTCGCACCTGCGCACCATGCATACCATTTCATCTATCGCCTGGCGCCAGCGCCCGCATCACGGGCTGTGGCTCAGCCGTCGGCTGCGCGACTGATTCCGCGACTGCTCCGGGGGCGCCGGCGATTTATTTAGCCGCGCTGGCCGTAGTAGGCATCCGGCCCGTGCTTGCGCCGGAAATGCTTATCGCGCAGCGCCCGGTCCAGCGGGGCGAGACGCGGGTTCAGGCTATAGGCAATCCAGGCCATTTTGGCCACCTCCTCCAATACCACCGCGTTATGCACCGCCTGCGCCGCGCTCTCCCCCCACGCGAAGGGGCCGTGCTGGTGAACGACGATCCCCGGCATATGGCTCGGGTCGCGCTGCGCCAGCGTTTCGATGATGGCCCGCCCGGTGTGATGCTCATAGTCGTGGTCGATCTCGGCGGCGCTCAGCGCGCGGGTGCAGGGGATGTCGCCGTCGAAGTAGTCGGCGTGGGTGGTGCCGAGCGCCGGGATCGCCCGTCCCGCCTGTGCCCAGGCGGTCGCGTGGGTCGAGTGGGTATGCACGATACCGCCCAGCTGCGGGTAGCGGCGGTACAGCGCCAGGTGGGTCGGGGTGTCGGATGAGGGGCGCAGCGCGCCAGCGACGATCCGTCCGTCCAGATCGACGACGACCATCGCCGCGGGGGTCAGCGCCTCATAGGCGACGCCGCTGGGTTTGATGACGACATAGCCGCGCTGGCGATCGATGGCGCTGACGTTGCCCCAGGTAAAGGTGACCAGCCCGTGGCGCGGCAGGGCCATGTTGGCCTGGTAGACCTGCTGTTTCAGCCGTTCCATGAGGCCTCCTGCGCCACCGCCAGTCCGGCGCGTCGCATCCGTTCAATGACCCACTCACGCGCCTCGCGCACCGCCTGCAGCGGGTCCGGGGCGCTTTCGCTCCACATCTCGATCAGGTAGGGACCGCGGTAGCCATGGCGATCCAGCGTGCGGAAGCAGGTCTCAAAGTCGACCACACCGCTGCCGAAGGGCACATCCCGAAACTGGCCCGGCCGGGTATCTTTGACATGCACGGCGACGATGCGGTCGATGCCGGCCACCAGCTCCAGCTCGACGTCATTATCCCAGGCCGAAAGGTTGCCGATATCCGGGTAGACCTGGAACCAGGGGCTGCGCAGATAGCGGCAGTAGCCGAGCGCTTTGCTAACGGAGTTGAGCAGCGGCGTGTCCATGGTTTCCATGGCCAGCGTGACCTGCGCCCGGCTGGCCATGGTGACGGCTTGGCTCAGCCCCTCGCGGAACAGTCGGCGGGTCAGGGCATTGCCCTGCTGATAGTAGACGTCGTATCCCGCCAGCTGAATAACCCGGATACCCAGATCCTGGGCGAGGGTAATCGCGTGGGCCAGCAGCCGCAGCGCCTGACGCCTGACCGCCGGATCCTCGCTGCCCAGCGGAAACCGGCGGTGGGCGCTGAGGCACAGGGAGGGAATACGCACGCCGCTGTGCGCCATTGCCGCCAGCAGATCCAGACGCTGCTGGCGCGACCAGGTCAGTCGGGCCAGGCGGCGATCGCTTTCATCGATAGACATTTCGACGAAGTCGAACCCGAGCTGCGCGGCCTGCGCCAGGCGTCGTGGCCAGTCTTCGCCGGCGGGCAGCGCCTTTTCATAGATGCCCAGCGGCACCGTGGAATGCAGCATGTCACGCTCCTTAGCCCCACAGCTGGGCGATACGCTGTTGGAAATGGTGGGCGGCGGCCAGCGGATCGTCGGCCTCGCGGATGCTGCGTCCGGCGATGAAAACATGCACCGGGATCCCCTGAAACAGCGGCAGATCGTCCACGGTGAGGCCGCCGGTGACCGTGACGCGAAAGCCCATGTCGCTCAGACGGCGTATGGCGTCGATATCCGCCGCCCCCCAGGTCACTCCCGCCGCCTGTGCGTCGCGGCTGCGGTGGTAGACCACCTGACCGATACCTGCTTGGCGCCAGGCCTGCGCCTGCTCCCAGGTCCAGTAGCCGGTCAGCTCGATTTGCAGATCGCCGTCGAACGCCTGGGCGACCGCCAGCGCGCCCTTGGCCGTGTTGATGTCGGCGCAGCAGATCACGGTGATCCAGTCGGCGTTGGCCTCAAAACACATGCGCGCCAGGATGGCACCGGCGTCGGCTATTTTGGCGTCGGCCAGGATTATCTTGTGGGGGTAGAGCGCCTTGAGATCGCGTATGGCGCGCACGCCCTCGCCGACGCACAGTATCGTGCCGACCTCGATGATATCGACGGCCTCGGCGATCTGCCGGGTGGTGAGGTAGGCCGCCTCCAGCGTCGGGTTATCCAGCGCGATTTGCAGCATAGGTAGGGATGATGTCATGAGGCGACTCCTTGGGGATGCGATGGGGTTGTTGCCGTATCGATGAGCGCGAGCACCTGCGCTGGCGTGCGGCAGGCGCGCAGACGCGCAAAGTTGGCCTCATCCTCGAACAGATCGACGATCTGACGGATGCCGACCTCCTGATGGGTGTGGGCGTCGACGGCGGCCAGGGTGATCAGAATGTCCACCGGGTCGTTATCCTCATGGCCGAACGTGACCGGCGTCCGCAGGGTGACCAGCGCAAAGCCGGTCTTGATCACCCCCTCTTCCGGGCGCCCGTGCGGCATGGCCAGCCCCGGCGCCAGCACAAAGTAGGGGCCAAAGCGCGCAACGCTATCCAGGATGGCCCGGTAGTAGCGTGGCTCCACGACGCCGGCGTCGACCAGGAGATCTACGCCGATCCTGACGGCCGCAGGCCAGTCCGCCGCCTCGGCCTGTAGGCGAATGCTGTGGTTTTCCGCCAGCGAGTCTCGCAGTTTCATCATGGCTCCTTAGCTGAGGTCCTGGGGAAAGTGGGCGCGGATGACCTCCATCAGCCTGGGGCCGAACTCTTCCGCCGACAGCATATTGCGTACCCCGACCACGTATTTATTGCCGCTGACGCTGATCTCGCCGGCGACGTGGGTGGATGCAATGATGATATCTACGCCGCTCAGCTCCGATTTATACTCGCCGACCGCGCAGCTGTTGACGCTGTGGTCAACGCCCTGCTGGGTTAGAAACTGATCCACCTTCATCTTCATGATCATTGAACTGCCTTGGCCGTTACCGCAGACGGCGAGAATGCGTACTGTCATGATGTTTCTCCATGGAGTTAGAGTGTTGCGCCGCGCGCCTGATCGGCCTGCGCCGCCTCTTCCGCGCGCAGGCTGCGCCCGGCAACCAGCATGTAGGCCAGGGCGATCAGCAGCAGAACGCCCATGAACCACAGTCCCAGCGTCAGCCCCTGGATCATCGGCGGGGCCAGGATGGACCAGTCGGCCATCCCCATCCAGGCGCTGAGCCCGGTAAGCTTGACGGCCCAGACGCAGCCGAAGATTTCAATCATCCCCATGACCAGACAAATCTTGATGGCCGCTCGCCAGCCGCCGAAGTGGTTGGCAAAGACGCCGATCGTCGCGTTGGAGAAGAACATGGGGATAAAGCCGGGGATGATCAGGATAGGTGACCCCAGCAGGATCAGGATGCCGATGGCGATCAGCTGCCCGATGGTGCCCCAGATAAACCCCCACACGACGGCGTTGGGGGCAAAGCTGTAGATGGCCGCGCAGTCGATGGCCAGCACGGCGCCGGGGATCAGGCGCTGAGAGATGCCGGTGAAGGCCTCTGACAGCTCCGCGACGAACATGCGCACCCCCTGGACGATGATGAAGATTGCGACGGCGAACTGAAAACCGGTCTGCAGGATGTAAATGCTCCAGTGGGTTTTCCCCGCCATCACCTGGACGGTGTCCAGCCCGAAAGAGCAGAGGATCAGCCCGAAGAACAGGGTCATCACGATCGCGGTCGAGACGATATTGTCGTGGAAGATATTCAGCCAGCCGGGCAGCTTGAGGTCTTCAACGCTCTCCTCCCTGCGCCCCAGATAGGGGGCCAGCCGATAGGCCAGCCAGGAGGCAAACTGCTGCTGATGGCCAATGGAGAAGCCGCAGCCGTCGGTGACCTCCTGGGTGGGGCGATACATCATGTTGGCGGTGATGCCCCAGTAGAGTGAGACCAGCAGCGCGCTGCACAGGATCGTGGTCCACATGGGATAGCCGAAGATATAGAACACCACGGCGATAAGCCCGGCTTGCTGAAACATGATGTGGCCGGTCAGCATGATGGTGCGGATGCCGGTGAGGCGGCGCAGCAGGACGTAGAGAATGTTCAGCGCCAGCGCTAGCAGCACGGTATAGCCTACCCAGCTGTAGGCGTCACCCATGCGCTCGATGGTGGCCATCATCGAGGCGTAGGTATCTGAAATGGCTCCGTTGATGTGATAGACCTCGGACATCTTGGCTACCACCGGTTTGAAGGTTGAGGTCAGGATGCCGGAGCCCGCCTGCAGCAGCATAAAGCCGATGATGGTTTTGATGGTGCCTTTGATGATCACCGTCGCCGGTTTACGCAGCAGCAGGTAGCCGAGACAGGTGACAATCCCCAGCAGCAGGGGGGCGTTGGTCATCACCTGATTGAAAAAAATCAGAAAGGCACGGTACAGAATGTCCATAGCGTTCTCCGTTCGGCGTGGATCCTGAGCGCGGATCGGGGGAGATGCGCTCAGGGCTGTGTATAATTCGACCACTCTAGCAATCGTTAAAAATCACTTAAAGATTAAAAATGATCATTTGTGATTATGATCTCAACTTGTCGATCGCCCCGTGGACGGGCGTTCCTTTAGCCGCACCGTACGCCGCCACATTTTTATCTCTATGATTATAAATATTTATTTGCATGTTTGTGGTCATGGCGCCGCAGCGCAGGGGAAGGGGCTATTGCGGCGCGCATCTCCTGCGCTCAGCTCACCGCGCTATTGCAATCAAAATTGATCTAAATATGATTGATATTGATTTTATGCGCTGCACTGGCGAGCCGATAGGAGGCCGACGATGAGTAAACTTGATGACATTACCCGCGAGTCCTGGATCCTGAACACGTTTCCGGAGTGGGGGACCTGGCTGAACGAGGAGATAGAGCAGGCGACGGTGGATCCCGGTAGCTTTGCGATGTGGTGGCTGGGCTGTACCGGGATCTGGCTGAAGTCGGAGGGGGGGCGAATCTGTGCATCGATTTTTGGTGCGGAACCGGTAAGCGCAGCCATGCCAATCCGTGGATGGCGACGGGGCATCAGATGCAGCGGATGGCCGGGGTGCAGAAGCTGCAGCCCAATCTGCGCACCTCGCCCTTTGTGCTCGATCCTTTTGCCATCCGCGAGATCGATGCGGTGCTGGCGACCCACGACCATAATGATCATATCGATATCAATGTGGCGGCCGCGGTGCTGCGCAATGCGGCACCGGACGTCCCCTTCATCGGCCCGCAGCGCTGCGTCGATCTGTGGGTATCGTGGGGTGTGCCGCGCGATCGCTGCCGGGTGGTGGTCCCCGGCGATACGATCCGGATCAAAGATACGGAGATCGTGGCGCTGGACGCCTTCGATCGCACCGCGCTGATCACGCTGCCGCCATCGGAGCGGGCGCAGGGTACGCTGCCCGACGGTATGGATCTGCGGGCGGTTAACTACCTGTTTAAGACGCCCGCGGGTTCGCTGTACCACAGCGGCGACTCCCACTACTCCAACTATTACGCCAAGCACGGCAACGATCATCGCATCGACGTGGCGCTCGGCTCCTATGGCGAGAATCCGCGCGGGATCACCGACAAGATGACCAGCGCCGATATCCTGCGGATGGCCGAGGCGCTGAAGGCCAAAGTGGTGATCCCGTTTCATCATGATATCTGGTCTAACTTCCAGGCCGATCCGCAGGAGATCCGGGTGCTGTGGCAGATGAAGAAAGATCGTCTGGGCTACGACTTCACCCCCTTTATCTGGCAGGTGGGCGGTAAGTTTACCTGGCCACAGGATCAGGGGCGGCTGGAGTATCACTACCCGCGCGGCTTTGACGACTGCTTCACCCAGGAGCCAGACCTGCCCTTTAAGGCCTTTTTGTAGCCGGGCGGCGGCGGTATCTGCGGCAGGGATACCGCCCGATTTGTTTCCCCGCGGCTTTCAAATATACTCATGTTGTAATCATCACTGAGCCTGGATTTTCATGACGGAATCACAACGACATCAGACCCTGCTGGAGATGCTGCAGCAGGATGGCTTTGTCAGCGTTGAGCAGGTGATCGCGAGCCTGCAGGTATCGCCGGCGACGGCGCGGCGCGATATCAATAAGCTGAATGACGCCGGTAAGCTGAAAAAGGTGCGTAACGGCGCGGAGGCCGTGAGCCCCAATCGTATGGCCTGGACGCCGATGAATATCCACCGGGCGCAGAATCACGATGAAAAGGTGCGCATTGCCCGCGCCGCCTCGCGGCTGGTGCAGCCGGGGGAAAGCGTGGTGATCAACTGCGGCTCGACGGCGTTTTTGCTGGGGCGGGAGCTTTGCGGACGCGATGTGCAGGTGATTACCAACTATTTGCCGTTGGCTAACTACTTGATAGATCAAGAGCACGATAGCGTGGTGATCATGGGGGGGCAGTATAATCGCACCCAGGCGATCACGCTGGCGCCGGCGGACGGCGACGCCTCGCTGTATGCCGGACACTGGATGTTTACCAGCGGTAAGGGGCTGACCCCCGAGGGGCTGTACAAGACCGATATGCTGACGGCGATGGCAGAGCAGAAGATGCTGAAGTACGCCGGTAAGCTAGTGGCGCTGGTGGACAGCAGCAAGGTGGGGCAGCGGGCCGGCATGCTGTTCGCGCGCGCGGGGCAGATAGACATTCTGATCACCGGTCAGGATGCCCCGGCGGAGGTGGTCGCGCGTCTGCGCGAGTGCGGCGTACGGGTTGAGCTAGTGTAAACGGGAAAGGCCAAAAAGCCGCGCGTCGCGCGGCAGATCACGCGATAGGGGCCGTCGCATCCGGCCCGCCTGAGGATATCAGTAGTAAGAGTGGTCGCCGCGCTGGTGCTCGGTCAGATCGCGTACGCCCTTCAGCTCTGGGAAGCGCTGCAGCAGCTCTTTCTCGATCCCCTCTTTCAGGGTGTAGTCCACCATGGAGCAGCCGTTGCAACCGCCGCCGAACTGCAGGATGGCGTAGCCTTCATCGGTGATCTCCATCAGCGAGACGCGACCGCCGTGGCCCGCTAGCTGGGGGTTAATCTGCGACTGCAGAATATACTCCACGCGTTCGATCAGCGGCGCATCGTCGGCGACTTTGCGCATCTTGGCGTTGGGGGCTTTGAGGGTCAGCTGCGAGCCGAGCTGATCGGTAACAAAGTCGATCTCGGCATCTTCAAGGAACGGGGCGCTGATTTCGTCGACATAGGCGCTCAGTTGCTCAAAGTCCAGCTTACGGTCATTGGCTTCTACGGCGTCCGGCGGGCAGTAGGACACGCCGCACTCCGCGTTGGGCGTACCGGGGTTAATGACAAAAACGCGGATCTGGGTACCCGGCTCCTGGTTTGCCAGCAATTTGGCAAAGTGCTCTTGCGCTGCTTCGGTAATACGGATCATGGCATCTGCTCAATAGTTGACTTCTCCGGTCGGTTATAATACGCCGATCGTAAAATGCTCACAAGGTGCGGCACAGGCAGATCGTCTCTACCGACATCACACCCTGTGCGATCAGCAGGCGGGATATTTCGCTCAGGGTGCTGCCGGTGGTGATCACATCGTCGACCAGCAGCACCCGTCGCCCGGCCAGCCCCCGGTGCGCGGCGAAGGCGCCGCGCAGGTTGCGCCGCCGCTGCGCTGCGCTGAGCCCCTGCTGGGGTGGGGTACGCCGGGTGCGCCAGAGCCACTGGGGGCGGAACTCGGCCTGTAGCCAGCGCGCCAGCCAGCGGGCCAGTTCGGCGGCCTGGTTGTAGCCGCGCTGCCAGTGGCGCAGGCGGTGCAGCGGCACCGGCAGGATGATCTCGGGGCGCGCCCGCGGCGCGCGGCGGCGATCCTGCAGGTAGTGCAGCAGCATCAGCCGGGCCAACGGCACGGCCAGCGGCCACTCCGCGCGGTATTTCAAGCGCTGTACCAGCGGCGCCAGCGGCGGCAGATAGTCGCTGACAAACGTCAGTCGCTGCCAGGGCGGCGGGCGCAGCAGGCAGCGGCCGCAGGGGCGCTGGGTATCTGCGCTGGGCAGGCCGCAGCGGGGACAGCAGGGGGGCGGTATGGGCAGCGCCCGACGGCAGGCGCTACAGATACCGACCGGCGCCCGCAGGGGGAGGCGGCAGATCGCGCAGCGTCCGTGAAGTGATACCATAGGCTCCGTCCTGAAAGGTCTAAGGTAAAAGGAGACCATAACCGATGAGTGCGCTGTTTTGGCATACCTGCGGCGCGGGTAAACGCGATCTTGTGCTGCTGCACGGCTGGGGGCTGAATGCCGAAGTGTGGCGTTGCATTGTTCCCCTGCTCTCCGCGCAGTTTCGCCTGCACCTGGTCGATCTGCCCGGCTATGGGCGTAGCGGCGGCGATACGCCCTATTCGCTGGCGGAGATGACGCAGCGGGTGCTGGCGCAGGCGCCGGCGCGGGCGCTATGGCTGGGTTGGTCGCTGGGGGGACTCGTCGCCACCCAGGCGGCCCTGCATCACCCGCAGCGGGTCAGCGGCTTAATCACCGTCGCCTCCTCGCCCTGTTTCACGGCACAGACGGCGTGGCCGGGGATCCGCGGCGATGTGCTGCACCATTTTCAATCACAGCTGCGCGATGATTTTCAGCGTACGGTGGAGCGTTTTCTGGCGCTGCAGACGCTGGGGACCGACAGCGCCCGGCAGGATGCCCGCGCGCTGAAGTCGGTGGTGCTGGCGCAGCCGATGCCGTCGGCGGCGGTCTTGAACGGGGGGCTGTCCCTGCTGCGCGAAACCGATCTGCGCTCGCAGCTGGCGACGCTGGCGCCGCCGTGGCTGCGCCTCTATGGTGCGCTGGACGGTCTGGTTCCGCGCCGAGTGGCGCCGCTGGTGGATGCGCTCAGCCCGCGCGGCCGCTCGCTGATTATTCCCGGCGCTGCCCACGCCCCCTTTATCTCCCACCCTGCGCCCTTTTGCGCCGCGCTGTGCGATTTTGCCGGCGAGGCGTCGGCATAATGGGCTGAGACAAAAAAAAGCAGCCGCATCTGCGGCTGCCTGTCGAGGGGCGTCAATGGCTACGGCGCGCGTTTAGTGCAGCGTGCGTATCCGGTAGACGACGGTTTCACATTTTTTCTGCGCTTCGGGACAGCCTTTACAGCTGCCGCTCAGGCACCCGCTATCCATATCATCGACCTTTTCCACACATCCCATGTGCTCCAGACGCTCCAGCATGGCGCGTACCAGGGCCGGCGTACCGCCGACCTCACGACACAGGCGCTGTAGCTCAATGCGTCCATGCAGCGCGACGGTATCCCGGACTTGCAGTAAGGTGGTCATCATGGCGCTCCGTTAGGGTGATCAGTGGCAGCTGCCGCTATTATTGCAGCAGCAGCTGGCGCTGGCGGCGTTGCTCATGCGCACGGTGACTCGCTCGCGAGAGCGGCGCAGAACGATCAGCAGCGCCAGGTTAAACAGTATGACGACGCTGATGGCGATCAGGCTGTAGTCCGGATGGGCGCTGAAGTTGACCGCCTGGTAGTACAGGGTCGCCAGCGAATAGGCTACGTTCAGCCCCCAGCCGATGGAGAACAGCATCCAGCCGCGGCTGCTTTCACGGGCGATAGCGCCCATGACCGATACGCAGGGGACGTACAGCAGCACGAAGATCAGGTAGGCATAGGCGGCGCTGGCGCTGCCAAATTTGCTGCTCATGACCCCCATGGAACCGTTGCCCATTTCACCGTCGCCCTTGCTGGCTTCGATGGGGTTGGAGAGAACGCTGATACTGAAGGTATCCTTCAGCCCTTGCCACGTCTCATCCAGCGCCTCTTTCAGGCCGCCGGCCAGGCTATAGCTCTGCGGATCGAACGTCTCTTCATTGATATGCTCGGCGGTATACAGGGTGTTCAGGGTGCCGACGACCACCTCTTTGGCCATGGCACCGGTCACCAGACCGACGGTGGCCTGCCAGTTATCCTCTTTCACGCCAATCGGCTGCAGCAGCGGCGTTAACACCTTACTGGTCGTGGCCAGCGCGGAGTCGTTGAGATCGCTGACCGGCTTACCGCTGAAGGAGAAGCTGTTCAGCGCGCCGATAAAGATACTGACGATGATGATCACGCGTCCGGCGCGGATCACAAATCCCTTCAGACGCTGCCAGGTCTGCAGCAGCAGGCTTTTGAGATGCGGCACGTGGTAGACCGGCATCTCCATCACGAACGGCGAGGACTCGCCGCGCATCAGGGTATGCTTCAGCATCAGCCCGGTCAGAATGGCCATCACGATACCCAGCAGGTACAGCGAGAACACGACGAATGCGCCGTTCTGACCAAAGAAAGCGGCGGAGAAGACGGCAAAGATGGCCAGTCGTGCGCCGCAGGACATAAAGGGCGCCATCAGTACGGTGATCAACCGCTCACGCGGTGCATCCAGGGTTCGGGCTCCCATCACGGAGGGCACGTTACAGCCGAATCCGACGATCAGCGGGACAAAGGATTTCCCGGGCAGCCCCAGCGCCTGCATCATCCGGTCAACGACGAACGCCGCGCGGGCCATGTAGCCAGAGTCCTCCAGGAAGGAGAGGAACAGGTACATCATGCCGATCTGCGGCACCAGCGGCAGTACGGTATTGATCCCGCCGCCGACCCCTTGGGCCAGGAAAATGGTCAGCCAGTCGGGGAAGTTCAGGGTTGCCCCCAGCCACTGGATCCCCTGAATAAACAGGGTGGCGGAGCCAATGTCAAACAGCGGCTGCAGCGCGCCGCCGATGTTGATGGCCAGCAGGAACATCAGGTACATCACCAGCAGGAAGATGGGGATCCCCAGCCAGCGGTTTAGGATCACCCGGTCGAGCTTTTCCGTCAGGCGGTTGGGCTGCGCCTGCTGGCTATTGCTGACGGCATCGCAGATGTCGGTGATGCTTTGGTAGCGGGCGTTGGCGATGATCAGCGCAGGATCTTCGTTCAGGGTACGCTGTAGGGTATCGCGCACCTCCGGTAGCAACGCCAGCGCGTTGCTGGCCCGCGAAGAGCTGTAGATATCACCCTCCAGCAGCTGCAGGGCAATCCAGCGGCGCTGCTGCATGGTCAGGGAGTCGGGCATTACCTGCGATAGGCGATCGACCTGGCTCAGCAGCAGCGGGGGATAATCAACCAGCGCCTCCACCGCACAGACCGGCGGCATGTCGATGGCTCGCTTCAGGGCGCAGATCCCTTCGCTGCGGGTAGAGACCATCGGGATTACCGGGCAACCCAGGCGCTTGGAGAGGGCGTCGATGTCGATCTCAATCTGCTGGCTACGGGCGATATCCAGCATGTTGAGTGCGACGATGCAGGGGATGCCCAGCTCCAGTAGCTGGAGCGTCAGGTAAAGGTTGCGCTCTAGGTTCGCGGCATCCACCACGTTGACGATCAGGTCCGCGTCGCCGCTGAGGATGTAGTGACAGGCGATCTGTTCATCCAGCGAGGTCTGCTCGGAGATAGTGGTCAGCGAATAGGTGCCGGGCAGATCGACCAGCTTGACCTGATGCTGGGGCGTCGCGAACTGCCCCTCTTTACGTTCGACGGTGACGCCGGCCCAGTTGCCTACGCGCTGGCGCGCACCGGTCAGCTGGTTGAACAGCGTGGTTTTCCCTGAGTTGGGGTTACCGATTAACCCAATGGTCAATTGTTTCATAATTTACTGTTTTTTGGCGAAGACAGACACTGGCACGGGCGTGAAGCGCCCGCGCTATCCCTTGAGCATAGGCCGATGAAGGTGGCTATGCGGTGCGTTTAGGCGCGCTGCTGCGCGCCGATGGCGGCGACGGCCGCGCTCTGCGGCGCAGGCTGCTGCTCGCCCATCGGTTCAATATTCAGCAGCGCGAGATCTTTCTTACGCAGCACCAGGCTGACCCGGCGCGCCTTGACCTCAATGGGATCGCCCAGCGGCGCGATACGCACCACCGTAAACGGCGAGCCGGGCAGGAATCCCAGCGAGAGCAGCTTTTGACGGTAGGCCGGACTGATATTCGGTGAAAAGCCCAATATTTTGTATTGATGACCCGGAAGAAGCCGATGCATATAAACCTTCTTACTTATTACGACAGTCATTGCGCTGAGCCTTCACTCGGGGGCGCCGGCGGCATGGTGTTGGCTGGAGAGGGCGCCTGGGTGAACACGCAGTATAATAAAACTGATAATCGTTTTCATCTGTGTTTCAAGCCGAACGTCGCGCGGCTTACGTCAACGACGCGCCGTACGCTAAAGCGGCCATCGTCCTTACTATCGCTGTGTTTTAGCACTATTTTAAACAGTCCGCAAATGAGAATCATTCGTTAAAATGGTTAATGGAATGTGCCTATTTTTTGTGTGGGATTGAGGGGCGTCGACGCCATCGCCTGCTGCTTGCCGCCGAGAGCGGCGACGGGAGAGTGTCATTTTAATTATTTATTCATTGATATCATATTGATATGAATTATTGGTTCCGCGGATGAAAAGGCGCAGTGCACGGAGTGGCGGCCAGCGTCAGGGCGGGAGGTACGCAGTATTGGGTAACTTTACGTAACATTTTCATTACCTTTCCGCGCGGCGGACGGCGGGGGAAGATTATGAAATTGCGATGAAGTCTCATTTAGATTTGCATTATGTGATGAGCATCACGCCCCCACGGCGGGGGGCGTGACGTCGCCGTCAGCGCTTGTTTTTGCCCAGCGCTGCCGCCAGGGCATCCCCCATGGCGCTGTTGCCGCTGTTTCCCGCGCGTTCAGTGCGTCCTTGGCCCGTGCGTGCCGGACGCTGTCCCGGACGGGGGCGTTCACCGCTGCTGCGATCGGCCGACGAGCGTCGGCCTCCGCCTTCGCCGGGCTGCTCATCCAGACGCATGGTCAGGGCGATGCGTCGGCGAGCCTGATCGACCTCAAGGACTTTCACCTTAACGATGTCGCCGGCTTTAACCACCTTGTGCGGATCGTCAACAAACTTATGGGCGAGAGAGGAGATATGCACCAGGCCGTCCTGATGTACGCCGATATCGACAAAGGCGCCAAAGTTGGTGACGTTGGTGACCGTTCCCTCCAGGATCATCCCGACGCTGAGGTCGGCCAGGGTTTCGACCCCCTCGGCAAACGTGGCGGTTTTAAACTCCGGACGCGGGTCGCGCCCCGGCTTTTCTAGCTCACGCAGAATGTCGCTGACGGTCGGAACCCCGAAACGCTCATCGGTGAAGGCTTTCGGGCTCAGGCCGCGCAGCGCATCGGGGTTGCCCATCAGCATCGCCAGGCTCTGCTCGGTTTTCGCCAAGATCCGCTCAACCACCGGGTAGGCCTCCGGGTGCACCGTCGAGGCATCCAGCGGGTTATCTCCGTGGGTGATCCGCAGGAAGCCTGCGCACTGCTCGAAGGCTTTGGGCCCCAGTCGGCTGACCTTAAGCAGCTGTTCGCGATTGGTAAAACGGCCGTTGGCGTCGCGCCAGCTGACGATGTTCTGAGCCATCAGGCGGCTCAAGCCCGCTACCCGAGTCAGCAGCGCGACCGAAGCGGTGTTCAGGTCGACGCCCACGGCGTTGACGCAGTCCTCCACCACGGCATCCAGCTTACGGGCAAGGAGGCTTTGGCTGACGTCGTGCTGGTACTGGCCCACGCCGATGGATTTAGGATCGATCTTCACCAGCTCCGCCAGCGGATCCTGCAGGCGACGGGCGATAGAGACGGCGCCGCGCAGGGAGACATCCAGGTCGGGAAACTCCTGCGCCGCCAGCTCGGAGGCGGAGTAGACCGAGGCGCCCGCCTCGCTGACGATCACCTTCTGCGCCGTCACCTGCGGGAACTGACGCTGCACGTCGG
The DNA here is from genome assembly GCF_001896205.1 of Edwardsiella piscicida. Lineage (GTDB taxonomy): Bacteria > Pseudomonadota > Gammaproteobacteria > Enterobacterales > Enterobacteriaceae > Edwardsiella > Edwardsiella piscicida. The sequence continues at coordinate 3,651,906 of NZ_MPNU01000001.1, read as the reverse complement.
CATAGAAGCGATCCGTCTCGCGCGACGCCGTGCCGTTGCCGATGGCCACCAGTTCGACGCTATGTTTTTGGCACAGGTTAGCCACGCTGACGGCCGCCTTGGCCGCCTGACCGGTATGCGGATAAATGGTATCGGTGGCAACCAACTTACCGGTGGCATCGACGACGGCGACCTTGACCCCGGTACGCAGACCGGGATCCAGCCCCATGGTCGCGCGCAGCCCGGCCGGCGCCGCCATCAGCAGATCGTGCAGATTGCGGGCGAATACGTTGATGGCCTCATCCTCCGCCCGCTCGCGCAGGGTGCCCATCAGCTCGGTTTCCAGGTGCAGCAGCACCTTGATGCGCCAGGTCCAGCTGACCACGGCCTTGCGCCAGGCATCCGCCGGCGCCTGCGTCAATCGTAGCCTGAGGTGATCGCAGATAATCTGTTCACCGTAGCTCTCTTTCGGCGGCTCGTCGTACTGCGGATCGGGGTTGAGGGAGATCTGTAAAATGCCCTCGTTGCGTCCACGGAACATCGCCAGCGCTCGGTGGGAGGGCACGGCGGCGAGGGGCTCATGGTGGTCGAAGTAGTCGCGGAACTTGGCGCCTTCCTCCTCTTTGCCTTCATTGACCCGAGAGACCAGATGGGCATTTTTCCACAGGTAGTCGCGCACTTTGCCCAGCAGCGCGGCGTCTTCGGCAAAGCGCTCCATCAGGATATAGCGGGCGCCGTCCAGCGCCGCCTTGGTATCGGCCACCCCTTTTTCGGCGTCGATATACTGTAGCGCCAGGGTCTGCGGATCGTGCTGCGGCTGCTGCCACAGCGTATCGGCCAGCGGCTCCAGCCCGGCCTCGATGGCGATTTGCCCCCGGGTGCGACGTTTCGGCTTATAGGGGAGGTAGAGGTCTTCCAGTTCGGTTTTGCTTTGGGTGGCGCGGAGGGCGCTTTCCAGCGGCGCATCCAGCTTACCCTGCTCTGCGATCGACTTAAGGATGGTGGCGCGGCGCTCCTCCAGCTCACGCAGGTAAATCAGGCGGCTCTCCAGCTGACGCAGCTGTGTATCGTCCAGCCCGCCGGTGACTTCTTTGCGGTAGCGTGCGATAAACGGCACGGTATTGCCTTCGTCCAGCAGGCGGACGGCAGCGTCAACCTGCTCAGTACGCGCCTGCAGTTCTGTTGCGATAATACGGCTTAATGCGTCATTCATAGCGTTAGATAGTCTTGATGGATAAAAGCCAAGTCCCCGTTATACGGAGTCAGCCAGGAAAATGCCAGCCCGCGCGGACGGACTATGGCGTGACGTAGTCGATGGCATTGACATACCATTCCGCGTCACCCTGCGGCGTTGCAACGGTCGCGGCGTCGCCTACCTCTTTTTTCAGCAGCGCGCGGGCCATCGGCGAGTCAATGGAGATATAGTCGTTGCGGCCAAAGATTTCATCATAGCCGACGATGCGAAAGCGTTTGATATCGCCCCGCTCGTTCTCCACCTCGACCCAGGCGCCGAAGAAGACCTTACCGTCCTGCTGCGGGGAGTAGTCGACAATTTTAAGTATGCTCATGCACTTACGCAGATAACGTACGCGTCTGTCAATTTCGCGCAGGCGCTTCTTGTTGTACTGATAATCGGCGTTTTCGCTGCGATCGCCCAGGCTCGCCGCCCAGGTCACCTTTTTGGTGACCTCCGGACGTTCTTCGCGCCACAGGTAATCCAGCTCCTGTTTGAGTTTTTCGTAACCTTCTCGGGTAATCAGCGGGGTTTTCATCTGTTATAACCTGAAGTGGATGCCACATCGTCCAGTGCCGCGCCGTGCGGCCCGATTATCACGTAGGCGCTGCGCGCGGCGGCGCAGCACAGCCTATCCCATTTTGCCCGCGTGGGCGAATAAATGGCGTGATGGTGCATTCAAGTTTGCGTAAGCATAAGATAAATAACCTTTGTAACAATTTAGGCTAGAATATAAACCATTATCTGCTGTCTGAATAAAGAGACTTTTCTGACAATAGATCGCTTCGGGTGCGCGCGATATCGGCGGCCCATAACCTGATTGCCATATACCGCTATACAGATAAGCACCGGGCTTTCTGCCTTTGGGAGTAAACCATGCAAGAAAATTACAAAATTCTCGTTGTTGATGATGATATGCGCCTACGGGCTCTGCTGGAGCGCTATCTGACTGAACAGGGATTCCAGGTGCGCAGCGTTGCTAACGCAGAGCAGATGGATCGCCTGCTGACGCGTGAATCTTTCCACCTGATGGTGCTGGATCTGATGCTGCCGGGCGAAGATGGCCTGTCTATCTGCCGCCGCCTGCGCAGCCAGAGCAACCCGATGCCGATCATTATGGTGACGGCCAAAGGGGAGGAGGTGGATCGCATCGTGGGGCTGGAAATTGGCGCAGATGACTATATTCCCAAGCCGTTTAACCCGCGTGAGCTGCTGGCGCGTATCCGCGCGGTGCTGCGCCGTCAGGCCAACGAACTGCCCGGAGCTCCGTCCCAAGAGGACGCCGTGATTAACTTTGGTAAGTTCAAGCTCAATCTGGGCACGCGCGAAATGTTCCGTGACGATGAGCCGATGCCGTTGACCAGCGGCGAGTTTGCCGTGCTCAAGGCGCTGGTGAGCCATCCGCGTGAGCCGCTGTCGCGCGACAAACTGATGAATCTGGCGCGCGGGCGCGAGTACAGCGCCATGGAGCGCTCCATCGACGTGCAGATCTCCCGTCTGCGTCGAATGGTAGAAGAGGACCCGGCGCATCCGCGCTACATTCAGACCGTATGGGGTCTGGGGTATGTCTTTGTCCCGGACGGCAGTAAAGCATGAGACGACTGCGTTTCTCGCCGCGCAGCTCTTTTGCCCGCACCCTGTTGCTGATCGTCACCCTGCTGTTCGTCAGCCTGGTGACGACCTACTTGGTCGTGTTGAACTTTGCCATTCTGCCCAGTTTGCAACAGTTCAATAAGGTGCTGGCCTATGAGGTGCGGATGCTGATGACGGATAAGCTGCAGCTGGAGGATGGTACCCAGCTGGAGGTTCCGCCGGCGTTTCGCCGCGAGATTTACCGCGAGCTTGGCATTTCGCTGTACACCAATTCAGCGGCGGAAGAGAACGGGCTGCGCTGGGCGCAACATTACCAGTTCCTTAGCCAGCAGATGGCGCAGCAGCTGGGCGGCCCGACGGACGTGCGGGTTGAAATCAGCAAGAATACGCCGGTGGTCTGGCTCAAGACCTGGCTATCGCCTGATATCTGGGTGCGGGTGCCGTTGACGGAGATCCATCAGGGCGATTTTTCACCTCTGTTCCGCTACACGCTGGCGATTATGCTGCTGGCGATCGGCGGAGCCTGGCTGTTTATTCGGATACAAAATCGACCGTTGGTCGAGCTGGAGCATGCCGCCCTGCAGGTTGGTAAGGGGCAGATTCCGCCGCCGCTGCGTGAGTATGGCGCCTCGGAGGTGCGCTCGGTGACCCGGGCGTTTAATCAGATGGCGGCGGGGGTTAAACAGCTGGCCGACGATCGCACCCTGCTGATGGCCGGGGTCAGCCACGATCTGCGTACCCCGCTGACGCGTATTCGTCTGGCGACGGAGATGATGAGTCCGCAGGATGCCTATCTGGCGGAGTCGATCAACAAGGATACGGAAGAGTGTAACGCCATTATTGAGCAGTTTATCGACTATCTGCGCACCGGTCAGGAGATGCAGACCGAGGCGTGCGATCTGAACGGCATTCTGACCGAGGTCGTGGCGGCGGAGAGCGGCTATGAGCGTGAGATCGATACCGATCTGGCCGACGGCGAGCTGTTGATCGACGCGCATCCGCTGTCGATTAAGCGGGCCGTCGTCAATATGGTGGTCAACGCGACCCGCTACGGTAATGGCTGGATCAAGGTCAGCAGCGGTATGGAGGGTGCGCGTGCCTGGTTCCAGGTGGAGGATGACGGCCCTGGGATCGACGATGCGCATCTGGCTCATCTGTTCCAGCCCTTTGTCCGCGGTGAAAGCGCGAGAACCACCAGCGGAACCGGCCTGGGGCTGGCGATCATTCAGCGTATTATCGATGCTCATCACGGTTCGTTGGATATTGGTCGCAGCGAGCGCGGCGGACTGAAGATCCGAGCCTATTTACGACGGGTCAATATGATCGCGGCCAATGCGCCCGATACCGCGCCGCGCAGCGGCGGGCGTCGTAAAGAGCGCGTCTGACGCCCCGACAGAGAGGCCAGTAACGCTAAAAGAAAAGGATGCCCTTGGGCATCCTTTTTTACGTTGAGCGGCCGATATCCGCGTGGGCGTGCGTTAGCGCTGAGGGCCGGCGTGAACCAGCGCGGCGCCCGCGGGCGTATCGGTGTACTTATCGAAGTTGGTGATGAAACGCTGCGCCAGATCCTGGGCCTTCTCTTGCCACTGCTCGCGGTTGGCGTAGGTATCGCGCGGATCGAGGATCGCCGGATTGACGCCGGGCAGCTCGGTCGGCACCGCCAGGTTAAAGATCGGCAGGGTAAAGGTTTCCACCCGATCGATATCGCCGTTGAGGATGGCATCGATAATGGCGCGGGTATCCTGAATGGAGATCCGCTTGCCGCTGCCGTTCCAGCCGGTATTGACCAGGTAGGCCTGAGCGCCGGCCGCCTGCATCCGCTTGACCAGCACCTCGGCGTATTGGGTGGGGTGCAGCGTCAGGAATGCGGCGCCGAAGCAGGCGGAGAAGGTTGGCGTCGGTTCGGTCACGCCGCGTTCGGTACCGGCCAGCTTGGCCGTGAAGCCGGACAGGAAGTGATACTGCGTCTGATCCGCGGTCAGGCGGGAGACCGGCGGCAGGACGCCGAAGGCGTCGGCGGTAAGGAAAATGACCTTCTTGGCCGCCCCGGCCTTAGAGACCGGCTTCACAATATTCTTAATGTGGTAGATGGGGTAGGAGACGCGGGTGTTTTCGGTCTTGCTGCCGTCATCAAAGTCGACGCTACCATCCGCCCGCACCGTGACGTTTTCCAGCAGTGCATCGCGGGTGATGGCGCCGTAGATGTCGGGTTCGGCGTCGGCGGAGAGTTTAATGGTCTTCGCGTAGCAGCCGCCCTCAAAGTTAAACACGCCGTCATCGTCCCAACCGTGCTCGTCATCGCCGATCAGACGGCGCTTCGGATCGGTCGAGAGCGTGGTTTTCCCGGTGCCGGAGAGGCCAAAGAAGATCGCCACGTCGCCCTGTTCGCCCACGTTGGCGGAGCAGTGCATGGAGGCGATGCCTTTTAACGGCAGCAGGTAGTTCATGATGGAGAACATCCCCTTCTTCATCTCGCCGCCGTACCAGGTTCCCCCGATCAGCTGAATGCGTTCGGTCAGGTTAAAGGCGACAAAGTTTTCGGAGTTCAGCCCCTGTGCCTGCCACTGCGGGTTGGTGCATTTGGCTCCGTTCATCACGATGAAATCGGGTTCAAAACCGGCCAGTTCATCCGCCTCTGGACGGATGAACATATTTTTGACGAAGTGGGCCTGCCAGGCCACCTCGGTAATAAAGCGAACCTTCAGGCGGCTGTCCGGGTTGGCGCCGCAGTAGGCATCGACGACGAACAGGCGCTTGTTGGAGAGCTGGCGGGTCACCAGCCCCTTCAGATGCTGCCAGACTTCCGGCGACAGCGGGTGGTTGTCATTCTTGCCCTTGCCCTGATCGGACCACCAGACGGTATCGCGGGTGGTGTCGTCGCGCACCAGGTACTTATCCTTGGGGGAACGGCCGGTAAAAATACCGGTATCCACGGCAACGGCGCCCAGAGAGGTAACGGTACCGCGCTCATAGCCCTGTAGGCCCGGGGCGGTTTCTTCCTTGAATAAGAGGTCGTAATCGGGATTATGGACGATTTCAGTAACGTCAGAAATGCCGTAGGAGGCGAGATCAGCTGCGGTTAAGCCTTTGGCATGCATTGAACTACTCCTTGTAGGTTATTTTTATCTGCGTTTACTGTATGTGGTTGCTTTTTTGTTAACCGAGATAGTCATCAAAAAAACAAAAATTCAGCGGAATCCATTTTGTGGCAGATCCTTCCATTTTGATAATCCCCGCCGGGATCAATTATTAGTCGATTCCCCGTGGTGACACGTCGCCCTGACGCTGAGTCAACCGCAGATCCTCGGCTCCTCGCTGGAGATCCACCGCGGCCCAGCGCCAGGGGGCGTGGATATACCTGACGCTATGCGGTATCCGCCTTTTCGATGGCGCGGCCGGAGGTGATCCAGCCGAAGATACCGTCCGTCATATGAAAGACCTGCCGATAGCCGAGGCTCATCGCCATGCCGGCGGCATCGTAGCTGGCCATGCACAGTCGGTTTGCGCAGTAAAAGATCAGCGTGGCCCGGCGATCGGCCGGCAGCAGCGCCGGCCAGTTGGCCTGGTTGATGTAGATCGCGCCGGGGATATGCCCCTGTTGCCAGATCTCCGGCGTATTGGCGTCCAAGAAATAGACGTTGGGTTTGCCCAGCAGTGCCTCGGCCGCCCGCATACTGATAACGGGCGGCTCATGGGGCGCCGGCGCTGGCGTATCGGCGGCGCAGGCCACGCCGGAGACGATGGTCAGCGCCAGTAGCATCGCGGTTGGTGATGGGGAACGCATCATGATGATCTCCTGAGTGATAGGCGTCGCCGGACGGCGCGGAGCATCCGGCGAGCGACGTTATTTGGGCGTCTTGCCGCCAGAGAGGATCGTTTCAGCCTGTTCGATATACAGCAGGGCCTCCTCCATGCGGGTCTTGGCATAGTTGGGCGCATGGAGCCCCCAGGAGCCATCTTTTTCAATCAGATCTGCCTGCGCACGGGCCTGACCGCTGAGCAGCCGGATTTGCACCTGATCGCTCAGGGCCAGCGCGGGGGCCTTCGCCAGACGTTTTTCGATGCGGGTCAGCCCGCTGCGAATACGCACGTAGCCGTCCCTGACCGGCGTTTGCCACTCCATCACCTTGGCATAGATACTCTCCTGATCCTTAAACTGCAGCCGCTCAGAGAGCACCGTCTGTACCGGACTGTGGCACCCGCCGCCTTCGACTACGTCGCCATCGCTGAACGATGTCCGCCCGCAGGACCACATCAGATCCAGGTAAGGTTTGCCATCCTGCTTGGCGATGGTCCAGCCTTTGATATCGGCGGTGCGGGGTTTCCCCTCCGGGGGATTGAGGGTTTTCGCCGTCTCGTCTACCCGGATTTTCCAGATATGGGCGCGCCGTACGTTGTCGAATCCGGCCATATCGGGGAACTGGATCGTGGCAAAGTTTTCACAGCTCCCCATGTTGGGCATATGACAGGCGGTACAGCTGCTTTGCCCGTGGGTATCGCCTTGGGCAAAGAATTGGGCCTGATCGGTGTGGCAATCCTGGCACTGCTTTTTCAGCGTGGTCTTGGTAAAGCCCTCCTTCCAGTCATTGGCGGTGACGGCATGGGGGTCGTGGCAGGTGCTGCAGCGCATGCCCTTCTCGTAGTGGACGGTGCTGTACATCTGCGATCCCTCTGTGCCACAGGAGGGGCAGGATGATTTGAAATAGGCGTTAAACGGTTTTAACGGGTTGGCCTCGGCGTCGGCCTCATTGTATGCGAAGCGCTGATGGCAGCGTTCGCAGTTCGACGGGATACCGGCGCCGCGGGCGCCGTAAAGATGGGCGCCCGCGCCATGGCACTCTTCGCAGCTAATCCCCTTGGCGATGGTATGCTTGCGCAGCTCCTCTGGCTTGCCCAGCGCGGCGATAAACTCCTCGCTGCTGTTGAAGTCAAACTTCATGGTGTGGCACACCTCACAGTAGGCGCTGGCCGGCTGAAACAGCATTCGGGTGCGGTTAGACGCCCCGTAAGAGGTCATGCCCCAGACGCTGGACCCCTGGGAGCCGAAGTCCTCCAGTTTGGTGGGGAATCCCGGAACGAAGCGGGCGATCTTTTTCGCCATGTCCGGCGTGATGAACTGGGCCCAGCCGCGGGAGAACTGATTACCGCCGGCAACCATGGTGCCGGTGCCGTCCCTGAGCAGTCCGCCCTCGATATGGTAGGTTCCGCGGACCATCCAGCCGTCGATAAACCCATATTTGGTCCGCGGCGTACCGATTACCGCGTAAATGGCATCTGCCGTAATGCCCTCGGGTAAGACGGAGGCCTTGCTACCGTACAGGCCGCGGTTCAGATCGCCGTCGGGAATTTCAACCATTTCGCTGGGGAATCGGACGGTTTTGGCGTGGCGGGAGCGTTCCCAGGCTTGGTACTGCGCCGGGTGGCACTCGGCGCACTTCTCCGGGCCGACATATTTATTGGGGAAGTCGAGAACAGACTCAAAGCCGAGCCGATAGGTGATCGCGGTTGGGCGGCCCTGCTTGGCGGCGTATTTATCGCCGCCGCCGAAGTCGACAAACTCCTCCTGGCGATCGCTGATGCTGTATTGCCCAACCAGGCGCCCGGCGGCCTCGTACTTGAACATCGGATGATGTTCGCGCAGATAGGCGAAGAAATCCTTCTCTTGCCCTACGTACTCCAGCAGCGTGCGCGGTTTTTCTGGAATGCCGTCGTTGCGGTTGAGGTCGACGCGGGGCTCGGTCTGCGGCGCCGGTTGGGCGACCAGATCCGACGTCGCCATTAATGGCGCGCAGCACATGCCGATAATAAGGCAGATTACACGGGTGGGTATTTTCATCGTCAGCTCCTTGACATAATAAAGCGCGGTGCGATGGAACGTTATATTGAGTGGTGCTGTGTTCTCTTATCTGCCGCCGCTTATTTATTTTCTGCGGCGTGGCGGCGGTGATAGCCATCCACCATGGCCATAAACGTCGCACCGGGTGTGTCACCCAGCGTGCAGAGATAAATATGTACGCTAATAAACATTAAAATAAAAAATGAGAGTAAAAGGTGTCCCTGTAATACCCAGTAGGCGGTTCCTTCGGGCAGGAATAGGGGATGGGCGAGACCGAGACCGCTGAGCAATAGCGCAGGCACCATGAGATACATCACCGCGCAGTAGCCTAGCTGCTGTAGCGGGTTAAACTTTTGCGTTGGGCTGGCGTGGAAGGGGTGCGGTGCGGCGCGAAAAATACCGAACAGGTAAAAATGGGCCTGGCACCGGCAGCGCGCCGCGATCCCCCGCCAGCGGATACGGTAGTGAACGCCATTGGCCCCCAGCGCGTTGAGCAGGATAAAGCCGCACCATAGCCCCAGCAGCAGATAGCCCGCGTAGGGATGCCAGCGCACCAGCCAGCGGGTGGCTGCCAGGGGAAGCGGGGCTGCGTGGAGCAACAGCCCGCTGAACAGTAAAAACAGGAACAGCAGCGCATTGAGCAGGTGCCACAGCCGCAGGGCGCGCGGGTAAAGATAGAGGCGCTCAGCGTCGCGACGCCGCGCTGGCGGGGGACGCCGCCGCCGGTGAAGTAGGGCGTGCAGCGTCAGCAGCGCGCACAGCCCAAGCCAGGTCAGCGCCAGCGTTATCAGCCATCCGGGCCACGCATCGGGCGAATCGACGACGGTGCGTTGCATGAGGTAGGACTGCAGCTGTTCGGCGGTCATCGGCGGCCCCCTAGTCATCGGCGGTGAGGCGGTAGACGCGGCTGTGGCGGGTGCCCGCCAGATGGTGCTGATAGTGGGGCGCCAGCGCCAGCGTCAGATCGAATGCCGCGGAGCCCATCTCACCGAAGCTGAGCGCATGATAGGGGCAGATGCGTACGCAGATAGGGATATAGCCATGGCTCAGGCGCGTCGCGCTGCAGAAGTCGCACTTATCGGCGACGCGGCGCTGCGGGTGCAGATAGCGCGCCTGATAGGGGCAGGCGCGGATACAGTAGCCGCAGCCCGAGCAGCGTCGGGCATCGATTTGTATCAGGCCATGCGCATCGCGGTAGGTGGCCTGGCTAGGGCAGACCTCCTGGCAGGGCGCCGGATCGCAGTGCTGGCAGCCGTGGCGAAAGTGGGGCGGCGCAGCCGCGTGCGGATCGTCGGCGGGGAGCGGGATGATGGCCAGCCGGGCATAGCCGGGGGCGACCCGGTTGAGCTGGTTGCAGGCGTGGATACACTCATTGCAGCCGACGCACTTTGACTGATCGTGGATCAGGGCAAACTGCTGCCGTTTGCGCGTGGGGCTGGATAGCAGTATGCCGGGCGCCAGCAAGACAAAGCCGGCACCAGCAATAATGCTGCGGCGTGAATAATGTTTCATAGATTATCCCATTAAATATATTCTGTTTTTATTTTTATATTTTCTAGTTTGGCAGGCGAATTAAATTCTAGGAGGCGTGGGCATAGAGAACAGAGAGAGGGATCAAAGAATGGCGGATCATTAAAAAGAGGTAGGCGATAATCTGAGTTTAATATTATCTAGCTTAATCAAAATAAAATAATGAATAAAAACGGGGGATAATTCCCCCGTGGAAAGACGATGCGGTGATTAGTGCAGCGAGCCTGCTTCGCTCGGCTGTGCGCCGGCGCGTAACGCGTCGATATCGACGCGATCGAACAGGTAGTGGCTACCGCAGTAGTCGCAGTGGATATCGATGCTGCCGCGCTCCGCCAACAGCTCTTCCAGCTGCTGGGACGGCAGGCTCATCAGCGCGCTGGCGCTGCGCTCGCGAGAGCAACCGCAGCGGAAGGCGATCGGCTGCGGTTCAAACAGGGTCACCTGCTCCTGATTGTACAGGCGGTACAGCACCTCGTTGGCGGGCAGCGTAAACAGCTCCTGCGGGGTCACGGTGGCGGTCAGGTGCGACAGGTGAGTCAGGTCGTCGACGTTATTGGGCTGCGTCGGCAGGATCTGCAGCAGCATACCGGCCGCCGCCGGTTGACCGTCCTGCTCTCCGGTGAACATAAACAGGCGGGTCGGCAGCTGCTCGGACTGCATGAAGTAGGCCTCCAGGCAGCTGGCCAGCGTATCGCCCTCCAGCGCCACGACGCCCTGATAACGCTCCCCCTCTTTCGGCGTAATGGTGATCACCATTACACCGTTGCCCAGCATGTGCTTCAGGCTGCTGCCGTCGGCGATATCGCCCTGCAGACGGGCGACACCGCGCATCTCCTGATGATGGTTGCCATTGATCACCGCCAGCGTCAGCGGGCCGTCACCCTGCAGCTGTACCGTGATATCGCCGTCAAACTTCAGGGTGGCGGTCAGCAGGCTGGTGGCGACCAACAGTTCGCCCAGCAGCGCGCGTACCGCGGCCGGGTAGTCGTGGTTTTCCAGTATGCGGGCATAGGTGGCGCTGGCGTTGACCAGCTCGCCGCGCACGGCCAGATTGTCAAACAGGTAGCGATGTAATTGGTCGTGATGGGACATAGTTATCTCTCTTCAGGCGCCGGTCATTCCGACTGGCCGTGTTTAAATTTAAGCAGATTGCGACGTTCTTTTTTATCGGGACGCCGATCCGGGTGCGGCATGCTCAGCGCGTTCATCTTGCGAGCCTGGGCAATCGCCTCGCGCTTGGCAATGCTCTGCGCGGTCTCCTGGTACAGCAGGCGAGCCTGCTCCGCGCCGCCGCGCTGGGCGCTGAGGGCGGTCACGATGATCGTACGATCGTCATTGCCCTGGCGCAGGCGGATCTCGGCGCCGACTTCTACGCTGCGGCTTGGTTTGCCGCGTACCCCGTTGTAGTGCACCTTGCCGCCGTCGATCATGTCGCGGGCAACGGCGCGGGTTTTATAAAAGCGGGCCGCCCACAGCCATTTATCCAGGCGGACGCCCTCCTGTTCCTGCTTGGCGCTGGCTTTCATGGTGCCCTCCTGTCTGTATCGGGCCCACCGGCGACGATGGCCGGCAGCAGGGCGCGGTAGTCGCTCATCGCCGGATGGCGGGCAAAGCGTTTTTCCGGCCTGCCGGAGTCGGGATTACTGACGCCCAGGCAGTAACGGATACCGAACTGGTGCGCGGCGTCGAGGATCGGTTCGGCGTCGTCAATGAACAGCGTTCTGGCCGGATCCAGCCCGCACTGATGCTGTACCGCTCGCCACAGGCGCTGATCCTCTTTGGGATAGCCAAAGCGGTGGGTGGAATAGAGTATATCAAGGTGGCTATCCAGCCCGGTCTGCGCCACCTTCATCGCCAGCCCATGCGGGTGGGCGTTGGTCAGCAGAATGGTACGGCGCCCGCTGGCGCGCAGGGCATTAAGAAAGGGTAACGTGTCCTGACGCACCCGTACCCGCGTCCCTTGTTCCAGGGTCATGCGGTGAATGTCTAGCCCCAGGCGCTCGCGCCAGTAGTCGAAACAGTACCAGTTGAGCGTATGGGCTACCGCCTGGTACTCCCGCTGGATCAGCGCCTGAGCATCGGCGCGGGAAATGCCGCGCGCCTCGCTTAAGGTCTGCGGCACCAGCGTTAGCCAAAAGTAGTTATCAAAGGCCAGATCGATCAGCGTGCCGTCCATATCCAACAGGACGGTATCGATGTCATTCCAGTCGAGGGTGGGAACCATGGGCGTACTCCGGAAAACGCATGCAGGGCGGGATCGCATCGCCCAGTATATTTTCCTGGCGCCGCCTTGTCATGCCGCACGTTAAGGACGCGGCGGCAGATCGAACGGCATGATCTTATGGTTGATGCACTGTTCGTAGTAGCGCTGGATCGCCGGAATCCGCGCCAGCGCGCCGCGCAGACGTCGCACAAACAGCGTGGCGTTGACCGCCAGAGTTACGCAGAGCGCCAGCAGCAGCGGCGTCATTAACAGATAGCGCCACAGGGTGAGCCCATCCGGCTGGCTGTGCAGCATGATATGACGCGTGCCGTTGGCATCCGTGCTGATCTCCGTGATCACGCCGTGGGCCCGGAACGGGGTGTTTAGCAGCAGGCGCGACAGATTTTCCAGTTCGCGCCACTGATCGACCGGGCTGTAGTCATACAGTGAAACGTTGGGCTGCGGGTGAGCGACCCATTGATGTCCCTCATCGCTGCTGATTAAAAAGCCCCCCGGCGGCGTAACCGCCAGCAGCTGCGCTGCCTTATGGGTTTCGCGATAGTAAAACGAGGATACCGCGCTGTTGACGATATTGGTCAGCTGGCGGGCGCTGGCCGGTCGCATGAGGACATTGACCCCCTCCAGTCCTCCGCCGTGCGCTTTTTTCAGCAGCGCGGGCCAGGATTTACTATTGCCCAGGTTCACCAGCGAGTTCTTGAGCCGGGTACATTCGTTTTTCTGCGCGCACAGGGCCTCGGTCTTGAGGACGATCCCGGCAAAGTCATCCAGCAGGATCATCCCCGATTTCTGAATGGCGCTGGCCAGAGCCGGGCTTACCTTGCTATCGCTGTCGCCGGCGGTTAGCTGGCGGGTGACGGTGGACTGCAGCGCGGCGGCGTTATCGATGGTATCCGAGCTTGGCTCCGCCATCGGCGAGGCGGTGCCCCAATAAATGGTGCTGCAGTCGAAGGGCATGAAGGGGTAGCGCTCACCCTCTTGATAGAAGGCGGGTACGTGGCACATTCCGCTGCCGCGCAGATCCAGGATATCCCCGACCTGCAGCGGCATCTCCGTCAGTTGCTTCACGCTGGTGGCGGAGAGGGTTTGGGCGCCGTGTAGCCAGGCGGTGCTGATCTTCAGGGGGATGCTCAGCGACTGCGTGGTCAGCAGGAGCAGCAGCGCGATCAGCGCAGCGGCGCCCAGCAGCGCACTGCGCCCCCACGGCTGCAGCGGAAACTGGGTGGCCTCGTCGCGGAGAGAGAGGAAGCGCCCCTGGCGCACCACCTGATGGTTTTGGTAAATCTCGATATCGGTCGGATGGCCGATATCCGGGTGGATATAGGGCTGCCAGTGGGGCGGATACAGGAGGTCCAACGTACCGACGGACACGTTGCTCAGTTGTTCGCCGCAGGACTCGCCAAACAGTCCCCAGCGCTTGGGGGTCCCGCGCAGCAGGTGGATCTCTTTACGCTGCCTGGCGCTGGGTTTCCGGTATAGGCACCAGAGCCCCCAGCCCAGAAGCGGCGCGGCCAACGCCAGCAGCCACGGCATCAGGGTCGGGGGAACGATCAGGGCCACGCTGAGTAGAATCAAGGCCAGCGCCGTCGGAACGGCGCGGCGGGCACCGCTGCGCTGGTGCAGCTGATATTCGGCCAGGGTTTCTCTGCGTACGCCGCACAGATCGACCTGATCGCCCTCACTGCGGCGGATCGAGGCGGTGCCGCCCAGCGTCGGCGTCGGTAGCTGTTGACTATGCAGGCTCTCGGCCAGCGTATGGCCATTAATGGCGATGACCAGCGGCAGCGTCGCGGTCTTGATCAGATCCAGGCTGTTTTCATCGGCGATGTACTTTTCCCAGAACGCGGGCAGGTGGATTTCTTGGTTATCCAAGAAGTAGCGGTGCTGGCTGGGCGTATCGCCTGCCAGGGCATAGCGGGTGATCGCGTGGGTCACGGAGTAGACCCGATCCCCCTGCGGCATCAGACGTTGGTGCAGCAGCGTCAGCGCCGGGTCGGCGCTCTCTGTCGCGGTATCCAGCCCGCGCAGATAGGCCGCAATCGCCTGGCGCTCTTCCGGATTCAGTTTACGCTGTTTGGTTTTGACAAAGGGAAAGGATGCAGACAACCGCGACGCTCTCTTCGTTGTGTACCAATAGATATACCCGATAATAACCGCTGTGGGAATAAGATACAGGAGTGCTGCGATGGATACATTCACGCCGACTCTCCCACGGTGATCATCGCGCTGCTGTCTTGCCCTTTCTCTGCCCGGCGACGCGGATAAATGACCGCGAAGAACGCCGCGTACCGTCGGAAGACGATAGAGAAAGTATAACGGCAGTGATTATTGCGAATATAACTATATGTTATGGAATGAGTTTACATTTTTGGGTCGCTCGCGTTCCCATGACTCAGCCTAACATACCCGCTTGGCGATCATATCGGTATTGTCCGATTTTTCCTACCGCTGGGAAGGGATTATCGCAACAAATCTCCTGCCTGGCGGCGTTATGGTCCGACATCGCCGGTGAGGTAAAATAATGGCAACATATGTTGCGAAAATATGAGCATCTGCGCACAATGCCGCAAGGTGCCTTTGCGATCACAAACGGTTTATCACGCCGGGCCCGCCGTCGGCCGGTGCGAACGCATATCTTTAGGATGTCGGGTTGAGTATGGATAGTTCCACTAAGAAGCCCAGGATCCTGGGCGTTGAAACCGTGGCGCACTCACGCTTATTTAACGTCGAGTCCGTCGATCTGGAGTTTAGCAACGGGGTGCGCCGGGTGTATGAGCGTATGCGCCCGTCAGGCCGCGAGGCGGTGATGATCGTTCCCATTCTGGGGGACGATCTGCTGCTGATCCGCGAATATGCGGTCGGCATTGAGGAGTATGAGCTGGGTTTTCCCAAGGGGCTTATCGATCCCGGCGAGCGGGTGTTCCAAGCGGCCAACCGCGAGCTGATGGAAGAGGCCGGCTTTGGGGCGCAGCGTTTTACCCTGCTGCATAAGCTCACGATGGCACCCTCCTATTTCTCCAGTCAGATGAACGTGGTGGTAGCGGAGGATCTGTTCGCCCAGCGCCTGCAGGGCGATGAGCCTGAGACGATGCCGGTGATCCGCTGGCCGTTGACCCAGATGATGGCGCTGCTGCAGGAGCCCGATTTTCACGAGGCGCGCAACGTGAGCGCGCTGTTTCTGCTGCGGGAGTATCTACAGCGCCGTACCGCCTAGGACGACGCGAGTCAGCGGTGATAAAAAAGGAGCCTAATGGCTCCTTTTTATTGGTGGAAAGGCGGGGGGAAGAGGGGATCAGAACAGCTCCTGGCTCTGCCCCTCATTGTTGATGATCACGGTGCCGGCGTCCGGCGTGGCATAGTCCGTCGGCTGGGTCCCCTCAATGAAGTACTCGCTGCGGCTGTTACCGCTGCCGGTGGCCAGCTTGCCGGTCGCCCTGTCGATAACGACGCTGACAATGCCCGGCGGCGGCGGAAGCGGCTGCTCGGGGATTCCGGTCAGCGCCGATTTCATGAAGTCGTCCCATGCCGGCTGGGCGCTCTTGGCCCCGCCCTCGCCGCCGGAGATCTGATCCTTCAGGGCTCCAGACACGGTGGTGCGTCCCAGATCGCGCCGATGATCGTCAAAGCCTATCCAGACGCTGGTGACAATACCCGGACCGTAGCCGGAGAACCAAGCGTCTTTGGAGCTGTTGGTGGTCCCGGTTTTCCCGCCGATATCATGGCGCTTCAGATCGCGCATCGCGCGCCACCCGGTTCCCATCCAGCCCGGCTCGCCCCAGATGTTGCTGCTCAGCGCGTCGTGCATCAGGAAAGCCAGCGGCGTGCTGATAACGTGCGGCGCATAGCGCTGATCGCTATCCTGACTGACCTGACCTGGGGTGACCTGCTCCAGCTCCGGCATCGGTACGCTGCCGTTCACCCCCGGGGTCGTTGAGACGGCGACGTTTTCTACGCTGTCGTCGCTCAATACCGCCGACTTCGGCGTCGGGCCATAGATAACCGGCAGGTTACAGCTGTCGCATACGACCTTCGGATGGGCTTCATAGATCGTCTGATCGCTGCCGTCGACGATCTTGGTGATGAAGTAGGGGTCGACCAGATAGCCGCCGTTGGCAAAGACGGCGTAGCCACGCACCAGCTGCAGCGGGGTAAAGTTGGCTGAGCCCAGCGCCAGGGATTCGGTCTTCACGATGTTCTGCGCCGGGAAGCCGAAGCGCAGCAGATAGTCTGCGGCGTAATCGACGCCCATGGCGCGCATGGCGCGCACCATCACCACGTTTTTCGACTCACCGAGCCCCTGACGCAGGCGAATGGGGCCGGCATAGGTCGGCGGTGAGTTTTTCGGCCGCCAATCGGTACCGGCGCCAGCATCCCAACGGGAGATGGGCAGATCGTTGAGGATGGTCGCCAGCGTCAGCCCCTTATCCATGGCGGCGGTGTACAGGAACGGCTTGATATTGGAGCCGACCTGGCGCACCGACTGGGTGACGCGGTTGAATTTGCTCTGATTAAAGTCAAAGCCGCCGACCAGCGCCTTGATGGCGCCATCCTGCGGGCTGATGGAGACCAGGGCGGAGTTGACGTCCGGCACCTGCGCTAGCCACCAGCGCTTATCGCTATCCTGACGCACCCAAATCTGCTGTCCCGGCTGCAGGACGTCGCTGACTTTCCGCGGCGTAGCGCCCTGCACGCGATCGCTGCGGTAGGGACGAGCCCAGCGCACGGTCGCCAGCGGCAATGAGACGCCGTTGCCGTTGGCCAGCATGACCGTGGCGCTGTCGGCATTGGCCGACATCACGACGGCCGGCAGCAGCGGGCCATAGGAGGGTAGGCCGTTCAGCGTATCGGTGATCCGCTGCTGGCTCCAGGCAGGCTGGCCGACCTTCCACAGTACGTTGGAGGGGCCGCGGTAGCCGTGGCGCATATCGTAGTTGATCACGTTATCGCGCAGCGCCGTTTGGGCGGCAACCTGCAGGTGTTTAGTGATGGTGGTATAGACCTTAAAGCCGTCGGTATAGGCGTTTTCACCGTATTTCTCCACCATCTGCTGGCGCACCATTTCGGCCAGATAGGGGGCGGAGAAGTCGATCTCAGGCCCGTGATAGCGGGAGACCAGCGGTTCGCTGCGTGCCTGATCGTACTGTGCCTGGGTGATGTAGTGCTCATCCAACATCCGGCCCAGCACGACGTTGCGGCGAGCGACGGCGCGATCGTGTGAGTAGAGCGGGTTAAAGGTGGACGGCGCTTTGGGCAGGCCCGCGATCATGGCCATTTCACTCAGCGTGAGCTGATCGACGGATTTACCAAAGTAGACCTGCGCTGCGGCGCCGACGCCGTAGGCGCGGTAGCCCAGATAAATTTTATTGAGATAGAGATCGAGAATTTCGTCTTTATTCAACAGCTGCTCGATGCGAATTGCGAGGAAGGCCTCCTTTACTTTACGCATCAGCGTTCGCTCTGGGCTGAGGAAAAAGTTTCTGGCCAGCTGCTGGGTGATGGTACTGGCGCCCTGTGAGGCATGGCCGGTAAACAGGGCGACGGAGGCTGCACGAAAGATGCCGATAGGATCAACGCCGTGGTGTTCGAAGAAACGGCTGTCTTCGGTCGCGATAAACGCCTTGACCATCAGCGGGGGGATCTGCGTGAGCGGCAGCGGAATACGGCGCTTTTCACCATATTGGGCGATGAGATAGCCGTCGGCGCTGTACACCTGCATCGGTGTCTGTAGCCGCACGTCTTTCAGCGTTGCAACGTCTGGGAGCTGCGGCTCAACGTATTTGTACAGTCCAAATACCGCAGTGACTCCCAGCAGAATGCAACAGACTGCGAGGATGATTAAATACTTTACGAACTTCACCTGGAATTTCCCATTACATGTCAGTTGGGCAGTTTATAAACAAACGGGCAGTAGTATAAAGGCTAGCAGACACAGAGGATACGTTCTTTTAGTAAGTTGATGATAAGGAGGCGCGGCATGGGGGGCGGTCATTGGCGCATGGGGATCGATATTCAGCCCGCTCAGCTGATCGCCGTGGCGCTTTCGGCGCGCCGCGACGGTATCCAGCTGCGCGGTTGGTGGCGACTGCCGCTGACGGCCGCCCCGGATCGGGATGGTCTCTCTCCCTCGCTGCCCGCGGCGCTGGCCGCGCTGCGCGCCCGTTTGCCGCGTCGGCTGTCGGTGCGGACAGCCTTTCCCGCCGAGCGGGCGATCCGCGATACGCTGCCGGGCAGCGCGCTTCCCTTGTCACCCTGGCAGCGGCATCGCCTGCTGCTGGCGCAGGGAGAGCGCCTGCTGATGCTTCCCGCGCACCAGCTGGCCTGTGACTTCGCCCCCGCGCCCGAAGGGGGTGGGCGTTGGCAGGTGTGCGCCGTGCACCGCGCGCAGCGCGATCGGTGGCGGGCGCTGTTCGACGGCGCCGGTTTACCGCTGCAGCGCTTAACGCTGGCGCCCTGCGCGCTGCGACGCTTGGCGCGCCTGGCCGGGGAGAGCTCTGCGGCGCCGCTGATCTACGGCGATGGGCGCCGCTTCTGCTGGATAGCGCCCTGGGGATCGCCGCTACAGTATGGGTTTGTTTCCCTCGCCGACGGTCCAGAGACGGCCTGTGCCCAGGCCGTGGCCGCGCTGCCGCCCGGCGTGACCGAGGGCGTCGCACCGCTGCGCTGCGGTAGCGATAGCGGCAGTCGGGGGTGGTCTGGGCTGCGCGCCGTACGTCATCTCGTCTCCCCGCTGCCCGCCGATCCCGCGGTGTTTTGCCTCGCGCTGGGGCTGGCCCTGATGCCGGAGTCACCGCCGTGGATGACATAGATCTGCTGCCCTGGCGCGAGGCTCGGCGCCGGGCGCGTCTTCGGATGCTATGGCTGACGCTGGCGCTGGGAATTCCCGGGTTCGCGGCGCTGGGGATGAGCGCCGAGCGTCTGCTGCACCAGCGGCGGGCGCCGCTGATCAGGCAGATCGCGGAGCAGGCCCGTCAGCGAGAGGCTGCCCATCACCAGCTTCAGCAGCGGCTGGCTGCGCTGCCCGCGCCGCCGCGGCGTGAGTCGGCGCTCGCACCATCGGGGGCGCCGTCGTCGAGCGCGACGGTGACGCAGTTGGCACAGCAGCTGCGCCTGGCGCAGGCCACGATCCCTGATGCGGTATGGCTGACGCGACTGCACCATCTTCCGCCGTACTGGCTCTTGGAAGGGCAGGGTACATCCCGGCAGGCGGTGGCCGATTTTGCCCTCCGTATGGCGGCGTGGCGCTGGCAGGGGCTGTACCGTGCCGACGATGGTCGCTGGCAGTTTACGCTGCACCTCTGTGCGGCGGAGGCGTGCCGTGAGTGAGCGGCTGCTGTCGCTGCAGGGTAGGCTGTATACCCTCTCGCCACGGGCGCTGCGCCTATGGCTGTGGGGCGGCGCGCTGTTGCTTCTGACCTCGCTGCTGGCCGGGCTGTGGCTATGGCATACGCTGGAGCGGCAGCGGCTGCGCGTCCGGTTGACGGAGGGCGATGCGCAGGCGGCGATGCTGCGAGTTCAGCGCTGGGCGACCGAGCTGCGGCTCTGGCAAGCGGACATCGACGCGATAGCACAGGCAGCGCGCCAGGCGCGCTGTGCTCCGGAGCATAACGTCGCGCTGTCTTGGCAGATCCAGCGCGATGGGCGGCGACATGTCTCGGCCGACATGACGTTCAGCGCCCTGCTGCAGACGCTAGATACCCTGTCCGACTGCGGTCAGCGCGTGAGTACGCTGACGATCACGCCGTTAGCGCAGGGGGTGCATATCACCTGGGTGGATCAGGAGGACGAATGAAGGCGAAAGGCGTCGGATGGGGAGCGCTGTTGCTGGCGTGGGGCAGCGATGCCGCGCGGGATCCGTTTCAGCCTCCCGCGCATGCCACGGTGGCGCCCGCGGCGGTTAGCGCCGTCGGGATCGTCGGTCGGGCGCCCTGCTTTTCGCTGTGGCGGCGCGATGCGCTGGGACATTGGCGCCCTGCGGTGCCGCCCGTCTCGCCGCGCCCTGCCGCGTCCGACGCATCGGCGCTGCGCTTTACGCCGCTGATGCTGTATCCCTTTCGCTGTCCGCGCCGTATCCCCTTGGCGGCGCGTCGGGAGGGGGCAGAAAGATGAGATGCCCCTCTGCGTATGCCGCGGCTACCGCGGTGCTGCTGGCCATGAGTTCGGCGGGACAGGCGATGCCCCTGACGCTCTGGTTCGATCGCGCACCGCTGCCCAGCGTGCTACAGGCGGTGGCGGAGTTTGCCGGGCTAAACCTGATCCTCAGTGAGGAGGTGCGCGGCGAGGCGACGCTGCATATTGCCCACACCCCGTGGCCACGGGTGCTCGAGGCCCTGGCGGAGATCCACGATCTCAGCGTGGTACGGCGCGATGGGATACTGCTGATCCAAAGCCGCGCGCGCGCCGCGCGGCAGGCGGGGCCCGCCGCGGCACCTGCGCCGCTCAAACCGCCGCAGATGCGGAGCCAGCGCGTGGTGCTGCGCCATGCCGACGCCGCTACGGTAGAGAAAAGCCTGCGCCAGCGTCGCGATTTGCTGGGGGAGGCGGGCAGCGCGGTGGCGGATATTCGAACCAATGCCCTGCTGCTGCGGGCGGAGGCAGCCCGTCTGGCGGCGCTGCGCGATTGGATTGCGCAGCTGGATGTGCCGCTGTCGCAGGTGCAGCTGGCGGCCCATATCGTTTCTATCAGCCAAGAGGGACTGCGTGAGCTGGGGATCCGCTGGTACAGCGGAGACGAACGCTCAGGCGGACAGGATAGGCTACGCGGTGCGGCCGATGCCTATTTCAGCGCGGGGTTCCAGGTGGCTCGCATCGGTGGTCAGACGCTGGCGGTGGCGCTTGCGGCGCTGGAGCGACAGGATAAGGTGGCGATCATCGCCAGCCCGCATCTGATGGCTGCCCATGGGCAGACTGCCAGTATAAAACAGGGCAGTGAGCTCCCCTATGCCGTCTCCGGCGGCGAGCGCGGCGTGAGCACCATGGAGTTTAAAGAGGCGGTGCTGGGCATGTCGGTCACGCCGCGGGTATTGGCCGATGCGCATATTGAGCTGGCGCTGCAGATAAGCCAGAACATGCCCGGGCGGGTAGTGCGCCAGGGTGACAGCGAGGCGCTGGCGATCGATAAACAGGAGATTACGACCCAGGTCACGCTGAGCGACGGCGACACGGCGATGCTGGGCGGTATTTTTCAGTATCAGCGCCAGGTGGATAGCATCGGCTTTCCCTGGCTTGCCGACGTGCCGCTGTTGGGCCATCTGCTGCGCAGCGACAGCCAGCGCAGCGGGCGGCGCGAGCTGGTGATTTTTATTACGCCGACCCTGCTTTCTCCCGCGTCTCCCGCCCCTCAATCGCTGCGCCAGCCGGCGCGCGGCTAAAAATTTTTATCACATGAATGGTTTCCGCGTTTGACGCTGGGATGGATTTGGCATACAAGGTTAGCGGTTTGCGCCTTGTTCCGTCCCGTATTTCCCGCCGTACACCGGGTCTGATTTGTGTATCGTGCCGCGCGGAAATTTATT
This sequence comes from Edwardsiella piscicida, assembly GCF_001896205.1. GTDB lineage: Bacteria > Pseudomonadota > Gammaproteobacteria > Enterobacterales > Enterobacteriaceae > Edwardsiella > Edwardsiella piscicida. The sequence continues at coordinate 3,630,001 of NZ_MPNU01000001.1, read as the reverse complement.
CGGTTGCCAAACAGCCTTGAGTGTTGAGATAATTTTTCGTCTGATCTCGCACTATCTTCATGAGGTTTCAGTTTCGGTCCCGTCGCTAATTTGATTGGCGGGGCGGGTTATCATTAACGTATTGTCTTAGTAGTACCGAAAACATGGCAGAGAAACGCAATATCTTTCTGGTTGGGCCTATGGGTGCCGGCAAAAGTACTATTGGCCGTCAGTTAGCGCAGCAGCTGAACATGGAATTCTTCGACTCCGACCAGGAGATCGAACGTCGTACCGGCGCCGATGTGAGCTGGGTCTTTGACGTTGAGGGCGAAGAGGGCTTTCGCGATCGCGAAGAGAAAGTCATCAATGAACTGACGGAAAAGCAAGGCATCGTGCTGGCGACCGGGGGCGGCTCCGTCAAATCCCGCGAGACCCGCAATCGCTTGTCTGCGAGGGGCGTGGTCGTCTATCTGGAAACTACCATTGAAAAACAGCTGGCGCGCACGCAGCGCGACAAAAAACGCCCGTTGCTGCAGGTAGATACGCCGCGCGAGGTGCTGGAGCAGCTGGCGCAGGAACGCAATCCGCTGTATGAAGAGATTGCTGATGTGACTATCCGCACGGATGAGCAGAGCGCCAAAGTGGTGGCCAACCAGATTATCCATTTGCTGGAAAACAACTGAACGGTTGGCTGAGGAACTAGCGTTGTAACAGGGGGCAGGCAGGCCGTGGAAAGGATCACCGTAACGCTCGGGGAGCGCAGCTACCCGATCAGTATCGCCAGTGGGCTTTTTACACAGGAGGCGGCTTTCTGGCCGCTGCGATCCGGCGAGCAGGCTATGCTGGTCACCAACGAAACCCTGGCCAAACTGTACCTGGCGCCGGTTCAGCGCACGCTGGAACGGGCCGGCGTACGCGTCGGGCAGGTGATCCTACCCGACGGTGAGCAGTTTAAGTCACTGAGCGTACTGGATCAGGTATTCAGCGCGCTGCTGGAGAACAACCACGGGCGAGATACCACGCTGGTGGCGCTGGGGGGCGGCGTGATCGGCGATCTGACCGGTTTCGCCGCCGCATGCTATCAGCGCGGGGTACGCTTCATTCAGGTGCCGACAACGCTGTTGGCGCAGGTGGATTCCTCGGTGGGCGGGAAGACCGCGGTCAATCATCCGCTGGGTAAGAACATGATCGGCGCGTTTTATCAGCCGGCCAGCGTGACGATCGACATCGACTGTCTGCAGACCCTGCCGCCGCGCGAGCTCGCCTCCGGGCTGGCGGAGGTCATTAAATACGGCATCATCATGGATGCCGATTTTTTCCGTTGGCTTGAGACGCAGATGGATGCGCTGCTGCGTCTGGAGCCGGCCGCGCTGGTCTACTGTATCCGCCGCTGCTGCGAGCTGAAGGCGCAGGTGGTGGCAGAGGACGAGTGCGAGCAGGGCCGTCGGGCGCTGTTGAATCTCGGCCATACGTTTGGTCATGCCATTGAGACTGAGATGGGCTATGGCAACTGGCTGCACGGCGAGGCCGTGGCCGCGGGTACGATGATGGCGGCTCGCGTGGCCTGCCGTCTGGGCTATCTGCAGCCGCAGCAGGCTGAGCGGATGTCGGCGCTGCTGACGCGCGCCGGGCTGCCGGTGCGGGGACCGGCCGGTATGGCCCCTGACGCCTATCTGCCGCATATGCTGCGTGACAAGAAGGTGCTGGGGGGAACCCTGCGGCTGGTGCTGCCGACCGCTATCGGCAGCGCAGAGGTGTTCGCCGGGGTAAGCCATGATGTCGTGCGGGACGCGATTGCGGACTGCCTGGCCTGAGCGGTTAATTTGCGAGTCTCCGGCGCGGTACGGCCGGCTTTGCCTCTAAGTGGAGGGTGAGATGGATCAAGAAGAGTTTAAAGCAGACGATGAGTTAAAACCGGACGCCAGCGATCGTCGTCCGCCGCGTGCGCGCAGCCGACGTCCCGCGACGCCGCGTCTGACGGTATCGCGTCAGCATCTGATGATCGGCGCCGGTGTCCTGGTATTACTGGTGGTGATCGTGGCGATCGGATCGGCGCTGAAGTCGCCTTCCAAGGGGAGCACCGCTCAGTCTGCGACGGCGGGCAGCGCCAGAGAGATTAGTCTGTCCGGCGCCTCTTCCATGACCAACGGCAGCGCCGGAAGCAACGTGACCGACGTTCAGGACGGCAGTGGGGTAAGTAACTCCGCTCAGCCGGGTCAGCCGCAGCCGATCACGATGCCTGCCGTATCGCCTACGCCAACGCAGTCTGCGCCGGCGGCGCAGGAGAGCGGGCAGCAGCGGATCGATCTGGCGGGGAACTCCGTTTCCGACGCGCTGACCCAGCAGCAGGGGGCGTTGGATGCGATGCCGCAGGCCGGCACGCTACCGACAGAGCCGGCAACGCTGGCCAGCGGCGCAGCGCGCGTCGCGCCGAAAGCGGCGGTCGAATCGACGCCGCGGCCCAAGACGCCGCCGCGTCGGGAGGAGCGTGCGCCGGTCCGCCACAGCGAGAAGAGCGCAGCGCGGGCACCCAGCACGCCGAAGCAAACGGCGCACCTGCCGGTGGTGGGGAGCAGTGGTAAACCGGCGGCGCATCTGCCGCAGAGCGCGGGCAGCAGCGCGGGTGCGCTGAAGAGCGCTCCGGGCAGCCACTATACGCTGCAGCTGAGCGGTGCCTCACAGCCCACGACGCTGAATGCGTTTGCCCGTCGCCAGAGCCTGAGCCATTACTGGGTATATGAAACCTCCCGCAACGGTAAACCTTGGTATGTGCTGGTCAGCGGCAGCTATGCGACGCCGGCGGAAGCTCGGCGGGCAATTGCGGCGCTGCCGGCAGAGGTGCAGGCGATGAAGCCCTGGGCTCGCCCGTTGAGCCAGGTGCAAAAGGATGCAAAGTAAGCGGTTCCCCATAAAACGCGCGCGATGTGCTGTCTGAAAAGGTACGCCCTGGCGAATTGAAAGAGTAGAAATAACTGACTGGCGACGGCATGAAGAAGAAGCGCGCATTTTTGAAATGGGCCGGCGGAAAATATCCTTTGATTGAAGAGATCCGTCGGCACCTGCCGGCGGGCGAAAGACTGGTAGAGCCTTTCGTCGGCGCCGGCTCTGTGTTTTTAAACACGGATTACGATGAGTACCTGTTGGCGGACATTAACGCCGATCTGGTCGGTTTGTACAATATTGTGAAAGATGAGACGGATCGCTTTATCGGCGATGCCCGTCAGATGTTTTGCCCTGAACTTAACGTCTCGGAGGAGTATTACCGCATCCGCGAGGCCTTTAATCTGTGCGACGATCGTTACCAGCGGGCGCTGTACTTCCTCTATCTGAACCGGCACTGCTATAACGGCCTGTGCCGCTATAATGCCAAGGGGGAGTTCAACGTCCCCTTCGGGCGCTATAAAAAACCCTACTTCCCGCAGGAGGAGCTGGAGTTTTTTGCCCGCAAGGCGGAGCGCGCCGTGTTCGTCTGCGAACATTACCAGCAGACGATGCTGCGCGCGCAGCCGGGTGCCGTGGTGTATTGCGATCCACCCTACGCCCCGCTGTCCGCTACCGCCAATTTTACCGCCTACCATGTCAATGGCTTTGGCTTTGCCGAGCAGATGCGCCTGGCGGAGTTGGCCGGTGAACTGGCCCAGCGTCAGGTGCCGGTGCTGATCTCTAACCATGAAACCCCGCTGACGCGGGAGTGGTATGCGCAGGCCGATGCGCTGCACGTCGTGAAAGTTCGGCGCACCATCAGCAGAAAAACTGACGGGCGCAGCAAAGTGAACGAATTATTGGCGCTGTACGGCAAGCGTTAAGCGCGGTCGTCGGCCCCCCAAGCCCAGGAGAAACGGATGAACCCGTATTTAATTGCCCCGTCGATTTTGTCCGCAGACTTTGCCCGGCTGGGCGAAGATACTGCCAAGGTGTTGGCCGCTGGTGCCGATGTGGTGCACTTTGATGTCATGGATAACCACTATGTGCCGAATTTGACCATCGGTCCGATGGTCTGCAAGGCGCTGCGGGACTATGGCATCACCGCCCCGATCGATGTTCACCTGATGGTGAAACCGGTCGATCGGATCATCCCGGATTTCGCCGACGCCGGCGCCAGCATTATTACCTTCCATCCGGAGGCCTCGGAGCACGTCGATCGCACTCTGCAACTGATCCGCGCCTGTGGCTGTAAGGCGGGGCTGGTTCTGAACCCGGCAACGCCGCTGAGCTGCCTGGATTACGTGATGGATCGCCTCGATACCATCCTGCTGATGTCCGTAAACCCGGGCTTTGGTGGTCAGTCCTTTATCCCGTCGACCCTCGATAAGCTGCGTCAGGTGCGTCAGCGCATTGATGCCAGCGGTCTGGATATTCGCCTGGAGGTTGACGGCGGCGTGAAGGTGGACAACATCGGCGCTATCGCCGCGGCCGGCGCCGATATGTTTGTTGCCGGCTCGGCCATTTTCGGCCACGCTGACTATGCGGCGGTGATCACGGATATGCGGCGTGAAATTGCGCAGGCCTGCCATGAATAAAGGGATTCCGGTACAGGCCCTGGCCTTTGATTTAGACGGCACGCTGGTGGATAGCGCGCCGGGTCTGGCGGCGGCTACGGACGCGGCGCTGCTGGCGTTGGGCTACCCGGCGCCGGGCGTGGAGCGGGTGAAGCTGTGGCTGGGAAACGGCGCAGATGTGCTGATGCAGCGCGCCTTGAGCTGGGCCGGTGCTCCGCAGGATGCCGCACTGTGTCAGCGTGCGCGGCGTGCATTTGACGCGCACTACGCCGAGAGTGCCACTCAGGGATGTCAGCTGTTTCCCGGCGTCCGGGAGACGCTGGGGGTCCTGGCGGCCAAGGGATTCCCGCTGGCGGTTATCACCAATAAGCCCTCGCCCTTTGTCCGCCCGATGCTGGAGAGCCTGGGGATCGATGCGCTCTTCGGTCAGGTGATCGGCGGCGACGATGTCGCTAAGCGTAAGCCCCATCCGGCCCCGCTCTATCTGGTGCTGTCCCGTTTGGGGCTGCGGGCCGATGAGATGCTGTTTGTCGGTGACTCGCGCAATGATATCCAGGCTGGCCAGTCGGCCGGCTGTCCTACCGTCGGCTTAACCTACGGTTATAACTATGGCGAACCTATCGCTGCCAGCGAGCCCTGCCGCGTGCTGGATGATTTTGCCGGACTGCTGCCCTTGGTAGGGCTGGCGCCGCTGAACTGAATTGATAAGGACAGGAATGTGACCATGAGTAAGCCCATTGTTTTCAGCGGCGCACAGCCGTCTGGTGAACTCACCATCGGTAACTATATGGGCGCGCTGCGCCAGTGGGTACAGATGCAGGATGAGTATGACTGCATTTACTGTATCGTCGATCAGCATGCCATCACCGTGCGTCAGGATGCAGAGAAACTGCGCAGCGCGACGCTGGATACGCTGGCCCTGTATCTGGCCTGTGGTATCGACCCGCAGAAGAGCACTATTTTTGTGCAGTCGCATGTTCCCGAGCATGCTCAGCTGGGCTGGGTGCTTAACTGCTACACCTATTTCGGCGAACTGAGCCGTATGACCCAGTTCAAGGATAAATCGGCCCGCTATGCAGAGAACATTAACGCCGGCCTGTTCGATTACCCGGTGCTGATGGCGGCGGACATCCTGCTGTACCAGACTCACCAGGTCCCGGTAGGGGAAGATCAGAAACAGCATCTGGAGCTGAGCCGCGATGTCGCGGCGCGCTTTAACGCGCTGTATGGCGATATCTTTAAGGTGCCGGAGCCGTTTATTCCCAAGTCTGGCGCGCGCGTCATGTCGCTGCTGGAGCCGACCAAAAAGATGTCTAAGTCGGATGATAACCGCAACAACGTGATCGGCCTGCTGGAAGATCCTAAGGCGGTGACCAAGAAGATAAAGCGCGCGGTGACCGACTCCGATGAGCCGCCAGTCGTGCGTTACGACGTGGTCAATAAGGCCGGCGTCTCCAACCTGCTGGATATTCTGTCCGGGGTGACCGGTAAGCGTATCGAGGATCTGGAGGCCGAGTTTGAGGGCAAGATGTACGGCCACCTGAAGGGCGCCGTTGCCGATGCGGTCTCTGGGATGCTGTCTGAGCTGCAGGCGCGGTATCACCGTTTCCGCAATGATGAGGCCTACCTGCAGGAGGTCATGCGCGATGGCGCGGCTAAAGCGCGCGCGCGCGCTGCACAGACCCTGGACAAGGTCTACGACGCGATCGGGTTTGTCGCGCGGCCGTAAGCGGCGAGGCGATCTGAACGTGAAGAGGAGGGCGATGGCCCTCCTTTTTTTTTTGCGCCGTGGCGTCGGGTTACGCGCTCGTCTCTTCGCTGCGAAACCAGTTGAGGCGTGGCCGCAGGGTGACGACGTCGCCGACGATGATCAGGCTGGGGCTGGTCACGCGCGTTGCCAACGTTTCCAGCTGAGTCAGTGTTCCGCTGACGACCCGCTGGCGAACCGTGGTGCCGTTTTCAACCAGGGCGACGGGGGTATCTGGCAGCATACCGTGCTGCAAGAGGCGCTGCTGAATGGTCGCCGCCTGGCTCAGCCCCATGTAAAACACAAGCGTTTGTCCTGCGGCAGCCAGGCAGGACCAGTCTAGCTGGCCATCCTGGCGGGTATGGCCGGTGACCAGGCGGACGCTTTGGGCATGGTCGCGGTGGGTCAGCGGAATACCGCTATAGGCGGAGCAGCCGGAGGCGGCGGTAATGCCGGGCACCACCGAAAAGGCGATCCCCGCGGCGGCCAGCGCCTCAAGCTCTTCGCCCCCCCGGCCAAAGATAAAGGGATCGCCGCCTTTTAGGCGCACGACCCGTTTGCCTTCGCGCGCGTGATCCAGCAGGGTCTGATTGATCTCCTCCTGGGGAACGCAGTGATGGCCGGCGCGTTTGCCGACGAAGATACGCGTCGCATCGCGCCGTACCAGCGACATGACCTCATCGGATACCAGGCGATCGTAGATGATCACATCCGCCCGCTGGATCTGCTGTAGCCCTTTGAGGGTCAACAGCCCTGCATCCCCCGGCCCGGCGCCGACCAGCGTCACCTCGCCGCGATCCGCCGGTGCCGCGCTGAACAGCGCATCCACCTGCTGCTGTGTCTGTGCGGTATCGCCGTTGGCCAGCGACTGCGCCAGACGATCTTGGGCGAACAGCCGCTCCCAAAAGCGACGGCGCAGCGACAGGGTGGGAAAGTGTGCCTTGACGCGCTGGCGCAGGTGGCCAGCCAGGTGCGCCAGCTGGCCGAGATGCTGCGGTAGCAGCGCCTCCAGCTTTTCGCGCAGAATCCTGGCCAGCACCGGCGCGCTGCCGCCGGAGGAGACGGCGACCATCAGCGGTGAGCGATCGACGATCGATGGCATGATAAAGCCTGTCTGTTGTGCGGCGTCGACCACGTTACAAAAGAGGCAGCGCGCCTCGGCCTGTGCCAGCACCTGCTGATTGACCCGGCTGTCGTCGGTGGCGGCGATAGCCAGCCACTTGCCCGTGAGCAGCGCGGGGTCGAAGTCGCCGGCGATCAGCGTCAACTGACCATCCCGCTGCCACTGCTCGAACTGAGGCGTGAAGCGCCCGGCGTTCACCGTCAAAATCGCGCCCGCCTCCATCAACAGGCGGGCCTTACGCTCGGCCACTTCGCCGCCGCCGACCAGCAGGCAGGGCTTAGTACGCAGCTGACAAAATATCGGAAAGTAATCCATCAGAGATCCTCTAGGGGGTTCCTGTTGTGGGGCGGCCATATTCCGCGAGCGGGGATAGTACGCCAAGGGGCACAGACTCTCCAGCTTGCCAGACTCGTTGCCGGCCTGCAGCAGACTTGTTTAAAGAAACGGCCACTGCGGGTCGGCGTCAAGGCCGGTGCGGGATCGCGGGGGAATACGCCCGCCGGGATAAATAATCAGCAAAGAAAACGTTTGCTTTTTGGCGCGAACTCTTTAGAATGCGCCAGATTTTTTTGTCTACTGCACAGAGATTAAGGAGGATTGCGTGTCGCAGGATAACAATTTCAGTCAGGGGCCCGTCCCGTCATCGGCGCGTAAGGGTATTCTGGCATTAAGCTGTGTCATGCTGGGGCTCACCTTCTTTTCCGCCAGTATGTGGACCGGCGGCACGCTCGGCACCGGCCTTGGCTATCACGATTTTCTTCTGGCAGTATTCATCGGTAATCTTCTCCTCGGCATCTATACCTCCACGCTTGGCTATATCGGTGCAAAAACCGGTCTGACGACGCACCTGCTGGCGCGCTTCTCCTTTGGTGTTAAAGGTTCTTGGCTGCCTTCGCTGCTGCTGGGCGGCACGCAGGTGGGATGGTTTGGCGTCGGGGTCGCTATGTTCGCGATCCCGGTCAGTAAGGCGACCGGTTTGAATACCGATCTGCTGATCGCGCTTTCCGGGCTGCTGATGACCGTGACGGTATTCTTTGGCATCTCGGCGTTGACGCTGCTGTCGGCGATCGCGGTACCGGCAATCGCGCTGCTCGGCGGCTATTCGGTGTGGCTGGCGATCAATGGCATGGGTGGAATGGATGCCCTGCGTGAGGTGGTCCCCGCGCAGCCGCTGGATTTCAATTTGGCGCTGGCGCTGGTGGTCGGCTCCTTTATCAGCGCGGGCACGCTGACGGCGGATTTTGTCCGCTTTGGCCGCAGCGCCAAGGTGGCGGTGCTGGTGACCATGGTGGCGTTCTTTCTCGGTAACTCGCTGATGTTTATCTTCGGCGCGACCGGCGCCGCGGCGCTGGGTATGTCTGACATCTCCGACGTCATGATAGCCCAAGGACTGCTGCTGCCCGCGATTGCGGTACTGGGTCTGAATATCTGGACCACTAATGATAATGCGCTGTACGCCTCCGGTCTGGGGTTCGCCAATATCACCGGGCTGTCGAGCAAGACGCTGTCGGTCGCCAACGGGGTCATCGGAACCCTGTGCGCGCTGTGGCTGTACAACAACTTTGTTGGCTGGCTGACCTTCCTCTCCGCCGCCATTCCGCCGGTCGGCGGGGTGATCATCGCGGATTACCTGATGAACCGGCGCCGTTACAGCAACTTTGCTGAGGCGGACTGGGTCGCGGTAAACTGGAACGCCATCGCCGCCGTCGCCCTGGGCGTTGCCGCGGGCCACGGGTTGCCGGGGATCGTTCCGCTGAACGCTGTCCTGGGCGGTGCCCTGAGCTACGTGGTTCTCAGCCGCTGGGCGTGTCGTCAGAGAGAAAATAGACTGGAGATCAGCCATGCAGAATAACGTACTGCGCGCCGTCATCAATGCCCGTCTGCCCGCGCGCGACGGGTGGTGGCAAATTACCTTGGAGCATGGCCTGATCGCGGCCATTACGCCGCAGCCCACGCTACGGGCTGCGCAGCCGGATGAGCTGGATGCGCAGCAGGGGCTGGTGGTGCCGCCCTTTGTCGAACCGCATATTCATCTGGATACGACGCAGACGGCGGGGCAGCCGGCGTGGAATCAGTCGGGAACCCTGTTTGAAGGGATCGAGCGCTGGGCCGAGCGCAAGGCGCAGCTGACTCACGATGACGTGAAACAGCGCGCCTGGCAGACATTGAAGTGGCAGATAGCGAACGGTATCCAGTACGTACGCAGCCACGTGGACGTCTCCGATCCGTCGCTGACGGCGCTAAAGGCGATGCTGGAGGTACGCCAGGAGGTGGCACCCTGGGTCGATCTGCAGCTGGTCGCCTTTCCGCAGGAGGGGATCCTCTCCTATCCAAACGGCGAGGCTCTGCTGGAGGAGGCGCTGCGACTGGGCGCGGATGTGGTGGGGGCCATTCCTCACTTTGAGTTTACCCGAGAGTATGGCGTGGAGTCGCTGCATAAGACCTTCGCGCTGGCCGCGCGCTATGACCGCCTGATCGATGTTCACTGTGATGAGATAGACGATGAGCAGTCGCGCTTCGTTGAGACCGTGGCGGCACTGGCGCACCGTGAAGGCATGGGCGCACGGGTGACCGCCAGCCATACCACGGCGATGCACTCTTACAACGGCGCCTATACCTCGCGGCTGTTCCGGCTGCTGAAGATGTCGCAGATTAACTTTGTCGCCAATCCGCTGGTCAACATCCATTTGCAGGGGCGCTTCGATGACTATCCCAAGCGGCGCGGCGTCACTCGGGTGAAAGAGATGCTGCAGGCCGGGATCAACGTCTGCTTCGGCCATGATGATGTGTTTGACCCCTGGTATCCGCTGGGCACCGCCAATATGCTGCAGGTGCTGCACATGGGGCTGCATGTCTGCCAACTGATGGGCTACGCCCAGATTGACGAGGGGCTGGCGCTGATCGGTTCGCACAGCGCCAAAACGCTCAGTCTGCAGGGATATGGGGTGGCGCCGGGCTGCCGCGCCAGTCTGCTGGTGCTGCCGGCGGAGAGCGGGTTTGACGCGGTGCGTCGACAGGTGCCGGTGCGCTACTCCCTGCGCGATGGCCGCCTGATCGCGGAGACCCGTCCGGCGCAGAGCCAGATTTATCTACGGCAGGCCGAAATCGTCGACTTCCGCCGCTGAGTCCAGCGCGTGCAAAAAAAAACGGGGCCTGCATGCAGGCCCCGTTGCTATCGGTATGGCGCAGACTACTTGGCCGCGTGGCCATGCAGGCGGTGTTTGGTGACAAACCCCAACAGAACGCACATCACAAAAACGACCAGATAGAGACCGTTGGCCGTCGCCAGCGCCGCATGGGCTCCGCTGTGAGCGACGATGGGACCGGTGACGACGAAGGTCAGCATGGTACCGATGGTGCCGCAGGTCAGGATAAAGTTCACCAGCTTCGGCGAGGAGACCTTGGTCTGCTGCGACCCCAGCGTAATCAGCGTGGTATAGATAGCGCTGCTGACAAAGCCCAGGCCCAGAATATACATGCTCAGCATGGCGCCCTGCTGGCTGCTGACGAACATGTACATCATAAAGGTGGAAAGGGCGGCCAATACCGTGACGATGCGCTGCAGATCGAAGAAGCGCAGCGCGACGCTGAAGAACCACATGCCGACCATATAGGCGGTCCAGAAGTTACTGACCAGTCCGCCGCTCTCTTCAATGCTCATGCCGAAGCGCTTGGCGGCGTACTCCGGTACCCACTGAATAAAGCCCAGCTGACCGAGGATGTAGCAGAGCGCGGCGATCGACAGAAACAGGACGCCGATCCCCCACTTCTCTTTGCTGACCGGCTGGCTGTCGCCGGCGGTTTGCTTACCCAGCTGTGGGAAGTCAGAGCACAGCGTCAGGATAAAGATGGCCAGATACAGAACGCCGATGCAGGCGTAGACCCAGTACCATGCCACGTGCTGCGCGAGCAGGGTGGCGGCGATGATGGGGAACACCATCCCGGCCATGCTGAAGAACGAGTCGGTAAACAGCAGGCGAGAGCCGCGCTGACGCCCGGTATAGATATGGGTGATCAGGAAGGTTCCGATCGACATGGTGATCCCGCTGACCACGCCCAGCACGAACATGCATGCGGAGAAGATGGCCAGATTGTGCCCGACCATCAGACCGGCGATGGCAAGGATCATCAGGATAAAGCCAAAAACGAGCTGACGTTTGAGCGGAATAATTTCCATCAGCCAGGCATTAAGGAAAATGGAAACCAAAATCCCGGTGTTGAGGAACGTAAAGGTATTACTCATGCTGGAGATCGGCAGATTGAAGTACTCTGCGATATTTCCCATCACCATCCCGGTGACAATCACCAATGCGCCGGTAAGCGCATAGGAGAAGAAACTGATCCATGTTAGGCGGATGCGATTGCTGTCGGTCATAGCAAGGCCTATATCAGTATATAAGGTAAAAAGAAGCGTGTTCGTGGGAAGATCCGACAAGAAGGGTCGATTTCACCAAGCGTGCGCATCCTAACATAGCCATGCCGACGTTTTGTGATATGAATCTTCTTTTTATTGCAAAGCAATAATTTGTTGCTTAAAAAATGAGATCTTTTGCGGAGTTGTCTCCCGATGGTCGCTGCTTCGGCAGCGCATGGGGGGTGTCGTCTCCTCAACACGCACGTTTGCGCCCCGCGTCAGCGCGGCAGGCGCGCGATAAATCGGATTTGACGCGCTTGTCCTGTGCGTCAATTCCGCTAATGTAGGGATAGACCGGGCGCAAAACGCGGCGTGGCGGTTCGGTAAATCTGAGTAAATGGGTGGCGATTATGCCAAGGGCTATTTAGAATCGTTACGCCATTTTGTTGTTTTTACGCTTTTGACAAAGCCCGTCAGAGAAAGGAAGTTTTCATGTTCAAAAGAATCGTCATTACCCTGGTCACCCTCTTCTCGCTGGCCGCCATGGCCCCCGCCGCGCTGGCGGCCAACACGCGGGTCATGCTGACGACCAGCGTAGGCAATATTGAGCTGGAGCTGTATAACCAGAAGGCGCCGGTCACCGTTGATAACTTTCTTGGCTACGTTAACAGCGGTTATTACAACGGCACCATTTTTCACCGCGTGATCCCGGGCTTTATGATCCAGGGCGGCGGTTTTACCGGCGACATGCAGCAGAAAGCGACGCAGCCACCGATCAAGAACGAGGCGGATAACGGGCTGCGTAACCTGCGCGGTACTATCGCGATGGCGCGTACCGCGGAGAAAGACAGCGCGACCAGCCAGTTCTTTATCAACGTGGCGGATAACGCGTTTCTCGACCATGGACAGCGTGACTTTGGCTATGCCGTCTTCGGCAAAGTGATTAAGGGGATGGATGTCGTCGACAAGATCTCCCAGGCGCGTACCGAAAACGTCGGTCCTTACCAGAATGTGCCGGCCAAGCCGATCGTGATTACCTCGGCCAGCGTCATGAAGTAAGGCTATCGCGTGGTTTCGTACAGCGGGCGCCGGACGGCGCCCGCTGTGTTACTGGCGCAGAAAGTTGCGCAGCAGGGCGTGTCCCTGTTCGCTAAGAATGCTTTCTGGATGGAACTGAACCCCCTCCAGGGCCATGCCGGTATGACGGATCCCCATAATCTCATCGACCGCGCCATCGCGTTCGCTCCAGGCGGTCACCTCCAGGCAGTCGGGCAGGCTCTCCTTATCCAGAATCAGCGAATGGTAGCGGGTAACCGTCAGCGGGTTGTTCAGCCCCTGGAATACGCCGCGATCGCGGTGGTGGATGGCGCTGGTCTTGCCGTGCATCACCTGCCGCGCCCGGATCACCCGCGCGCCGAAAACCTGTCCCAACGCCTGGTGTCCCAGGCAGACCCCCAGCAGCGGAACGCGCCCCGCCAGATGACGAATGGCCGCAAGGGAAATACCGGCCTGATCGGGCGTACCCGGCCCGGGAGAGATCACCACGTGCGATGGACGCAGGGCATCGATCTCCGCCAGCGTCAGCGCATCGTTGCGTTTGACCATGACCTCGGCGTCGAGTTGGCAGAAGTACTGGTACAGGTTGTAGGTAAAAGAGTCGTAGTTATCGATAAGCAGCAGCATGGCATGGTACTGGCGTTACGGGAAAGCGATGATGATAAAGCATACGCTGGACAAATTCAGCCCCGCAGGGCCGGATGCAAAGGAGCCTGCGCGGCGTCGGCGCTGAAAATAGGGTTGCCATTTATTGATTTATTATTCATATTTTATGATTATAAAATCACTTTGGCTTGGCCGCTTAGAACGGGGGGAACGCGGGATGACGCAGAAAAACACAGTGGAGAGGGGCAATTTTGAAAAGGTGATGTTGCCGGTTTATGCACCTGCAGAGTTTGTGCCGGTGCGCGGTCAAGGCAGCCGAGTGTGGGATCAGCAGGGACGTGACTATATCGACTTTGCCGGCGGCATTGCGGTGACGGCGCTGGGGCATTGCCATCCGGCATTGGTGGCTGCGCTACAGGAGCAGGGGAGCCGCCTATGGCATACCAGCAATGTCTTCACCAATGAGCCCGCGCTGCGTCTGGCGCAAAAGCTGATCGATGCCACCTTTGCCGAGCGGGTGTTTTTTGCTAACTCCGGCGCAGAGGCCAATGAGGCGGCGCTAAAGTTGGCCCGCTACCACGCCGCGACGCGCATCAGCCCCCATAAAAGCCAGATTATCGCCTTTAAGCAGGGGTTTCACGGTCGCACGCTGTTTACGGTATCGGTTGGGGGGCAGGCGAAGTATTCGGACGGCTTTGGGCCAAAGCCGGCGGATATTGTGCACGTCCCGTTTAACGACGTGACGGCGGTTGAGGCGATCATCGGTGAACAGACCTGCGCGGTGATCGTCGAGCCGGTACAGGGCGAGGGCGGGGTATTGCCGGCCAGCGCCGCGTTTCTGCAGGGGCTGCGAACGCTGTGCGATCGCCATCAGGCGCTGCTGATTTTTGATGAGGTGCAAAGCGGAATGGGGCGCAGCGGCAGGCTGTTTAGCTATATGCACTACGGCGTGACGCCGGACATTCTGACCAGCGCTAAGGCGCTGGGCGGCGGGTTTCCGATCAGCGCCATGCTGACCACCGACGCGATCGCCTCTGCGATGACGGTGGGCTGCCACGGCACGACCTACGGCGGCAATCCACTGGCCTGCGCGGTGGCGGAGGCGGCGTTCGATATCATTAGTCAGCCGCAGGTCCTCGCCGGGGTAGCGACGCGCCGACAGGCCATCGTCAGCCATTTGCAGGCGCTTAACCAGCGCCACGGTGTGTTTAGCGAAATCCGCGGACAGGGGCTACTGCTGGGGGCTGCCTTATCGCCCGCCTACCGGGGGCGGGCTCGAGACATTCTGCATGCGGCGGCGGAGCAGGGCGTGATGCTGCTGAACGCCGGCGCCGATACGCTGCGCTTTACGCCGTCTCTGGTGATCGAGACGGCGGAAATCGACGAGGGCATGGCCCGCCTGGGGCGGGCGCTGGATACGCTGGCGGCCTAGGGGGGCTCAGGCGTTATCGCTCTCCGTGAAGGCGCGGGACATCGCTTCGAGCTGCTCCTGCGCATCGAGCCAACACAGCTCCGCCTCCTCCAGACCGAGCTTGGCCTGGCTTTGGCGCTGCAGAATGTCGTTCAGCTCCTCTTTACGCGCCGGATCGTACAGCGCGCTGTCGGCGAGGCGCTCCTCCAGCGTATTGAGCTGGGCGCTCAGGGTCTCCATACGCTTTTCCTGCGCGGCGATCTGCTTGCGCAGCGGCTGAGTCTGGCTGCGGAACTCGGCTTCGCGCCGCTTCTGATCCTTTCTGGCCTGAGCGCTGTTGGTCGTTTGCGCGCCATCCTGATCCGCCGGCGCCTGGTTCTCCTGGCGCTGCAGATCGATCATCCACCGCTGGTAATCGTCCAGATCACCGGCGAACGGCTCGACCTGACCGTCGTGCACCAGATAGAGATCATCGGTCGTGGATCGCAGCAGATGGCGATCGTGCGAGACCACCACCAGAGCCCCCTCGAAATCGATCAGCGCCTCGGTCAGCGCCTGGCGCATGTCCAGATCCAGATGGTTGGTCGGCTCATCGAGCAGCAGTAGGTTCGGGCGCTGCCAAACGATCAGCGCGAGCACCAGGCGCGCCTTCTCGCCGCCGGAAAAGCGCGCGGTCGCCTCACTGACTTTATCGCCGTTAAAACCGAAGCCCCCTAAATAGTCACGCAGCTGCTGTTCGCTCTCCTGCGGCGCCAGGCGAGCTAAGTGCTGCAGCGGCGACTCGTCGGCGCGCAGATACTCCAGCTGATGCTGGGCGAAGTATCCCAGGCGAACGCCCTTGGCCAGCCCGACCTCCCCCTGCTGCGGCGCCAGTTCACCAGCCAGCAGCTTGATCAGGGTGGACTTACCGGCCCCGTTACGCCCCAACAGACCGATACGCGAGCCGGGTACCAGGTTGAGCTTAATCGAGGCGAGCACGGTGCGCTCGCCGTAGCCGGCGCTGACGTGCTCCATACGCAGCAGCGGCGTCGGCAGGCTTTCCGGTGCACGGAAGCTGAAGTGGAACGGGTTATCGACGTGGGCCGGCGCGATGCGCTCCATGCGCTCCAGCATTTTTACTCGGCTCTGCGCCTGCTTGGCCTTACTGGCCTTGGCCTTGAAGCGGTCGATATAGCTTTGCAGGTGGGCGATACGCTGCTGTTGGCTCTGATACATCGCCTGCTGCTGCGCCAGTTTCCCGGCGCGCTGCAGTTCGAAAGAGGAGTAGTTGCCGCTGTATTCAAACAGCTGCTGCTGTTCGATATGCACAATTTTATCCACGATAGGATCGAGGAAGTCACGGTCGTGCGAAATCAGGATCAGCGTTCCCGGATAGCTTTTCAGCCAGCGCTCCAGCCAGATCACCGCGTCCAGATCCAGGTGGTTGGTCGGTTCGTCGAGCAGCAGCAGGTCGGAGCGGCACAGCAGCGCCTGTGCCAGGTTCAGGCGCATACGCCAGCCGCCGGAGAAGGATTTCACCGGCTGCATGAGCTGTTCTTGGCTAAAGCCGAGGCCGTGCAGCAGGCTAGAGGCGCGGGCGCGAATGGTCCACGCGGCAATGGCGTCCAGCTTGCCGTGGATCAGCGCGATCGCGTTGCCATCGTTGCGCTGGTTGGCATCATCGAGCTGCTGCTCCAGCTGGCGGAACTCGCGATCGCCGTCGAGCACATACTCCAGCGCCGGGATATCCAGCGCCGGGGTCTCTTGGTTAACCCAGGCCATGGCCCAGTTGCCGGGCAGACTCAGGCCGCCGCCGTCGGCGCTCAGCTCATTTTTTAACAACGCTAATAGCGTTGATTTCCCACAGCCATTTTTGCCGACCAGGCCCACCTTTTGGCCGGGATTGATCGTTGCCGAGGCATTGTCCAGCAGCACCCGGGTGCCGCGACGAATTTGGAGCGATGAGAAAACAATCATAAAGCGTCGTCTATTGATAGTGTGTTAAATTGGCGTTGTGGCGACGTAAATAACGCGGCGGGCTAATGGCGATGTGCGGCGCTATTTTGTCATTTAGGGTCGCATGGTAGCTGAAAAGTCCGACAATGACGACGGTCGGACGCACGAGGAGAAGGAAGCATGGCGCACTCGCCGAAGGTGTTACTGATTTATGCCCATCCCGAGTCACCGTCATCCGTGGCCAATCAGCTGCTGCTGCAGGCCGCTCGGCGCCTGAGTAACGTGACGGTACATGACCTGTACGCCCACTATCCGGATTTTTTTATCGATATTCATCATGAGCAGCATCTGCTGCGCAATCATCAGGTCATCGTGTTTCAACACCCCTTGTATAATTACAGCTGTCCGGCCCTGCTTAAAGAGTGGCTGGATCGCGTGCTTGCGCGCGGTTTCGCCAGCGGCGTGGGGGGATATGCCCTGCGCGATAAATATTGGCGGTCGGTGGTCACGACCGGCGAGCCTGAGGGGGCCTATCAGTTGGCTGGCTATAACCATTACACCATGGGCGAGGTTTTGCGTCCGTTTGAGCTGACGGCGTTGCGCTGTCATATGCGCTGGCTGCCGCCGCTGACGATCTATTGGGCGCGGCGCCAGAGGCTGGAGATGCTGCACGCCCAGGCGCATGACTATGCCGAATGGTTAGCGGCGCCGCTGCCCGCCGGAGGCGATGATGAACGCTGAGCCCTCCCTGCTGCCGGCGGTGGTGCTGTTTTTGTTTGCCGCGGTGCTGGCGGTGCCCATCGCCCGTCGCCTGGGCATCGGCGCCGTGCTTGGCTTTCTGATCGCCGGGATCGCCATCGGCCCCTGGGGTATCGGTCTGATCCGGGATGTGGAGGAGATCCTGCACTTCTCGGAGATGGGCGTGGTCTTCCTGCTATTTATCATCGGGCTAGAGCTGAACCCGGGCAAGCTGTGGCGCCTGCGGCGGCTGATCTTCGGCGCCGGCGCCGCTCAGCTGCTGCTGAGCGCGCTGCTGCTCGGAGGGCTGTTGGTCGCCAGCGGGTTTGCCTGGCAGGCGGCGGTCATCGGTGGGATTGGTCTGGCCATGTCGTCGACGGCCATGGCGCTGCAGCTGATGCGCGAGAAGGGGATGAATCGCAATCAGGGCGGTCGCCTCGGGTTTGCCGTGCTGCTGTTCCAGGATATCGCCGTCGTGCCAGCGCTGGCGCTGATGCCGATCTTGGCCGGGGGCGCCGATCACGCCATCAGCTGGGGGCACATTGCGCTGAAGCTCGGCGCGCTGGCCGGTATCTGGGTTGGCGGGCGGCTGCTGCTGCGTCCGCTGTTTCACTATATCGCCGCTACCGGGGTACGTGAAATCTTTACCGCCGCGGCGCTGTTGGTGGTGCTCGGCTCCGCGCTACTGATGGATATGCTCGGCTTTTCAATGGCGCTGGGGACCTTTGTCGCCGGAGTGCTGTTGGCGGAGAGTGAGTTCCAGCATGAGCTTGAGATCGCCATTGAGCCCTTTAAGGGACTGCTGCTGGGGCTGTTTTTTATATCGGTCGGTATGGCGCTCAACCTGGGCGTGCTGTATGCCTACTGGGCGCAGATCCTGGCCGCGGTCGTCGCGCTGGTGGTGGTCAAAAGCGCCGTGCTGTATCTGCTGGCGCGGCTGTCGCGAATACGCAGCGCGGTGCGGCTGCAGTTTGCGGCGGTGCTCAGCCAGGGGGGAGAGTTTGCCTTTGTGCTGTTTTCCGCCGCCGCCGCTCAGCACCTGCTGAGCGCCCAGCAGAGTTCGCTGCTGCTGGTGGTGGTGACGCTGTCGATGGTGACCACCCCGCTGCTGATGCAGGCGCTCGATCGTCTGCTGGCTCAGCGGCTGAACCCGGCGGAGGAGAGTGCGGAAAAACCCTATGTCGCCGATGATGAGCCGCAGGTGATCCTGGTCGGCTTTGGCCGCTTCGGTCAGGTTATCGGTCGACTGCTGATGGCCAATCAGACGCGAGTCACCGTACTGGAGCGCGATGTCAGCGTGGTCAGCATGATGCGCCGCTACGGTTATAAGGTGTATTACGGCGATGCCACCCATCTGGATCTGCTGCACGCGGCGGGCGCGGCGCGGGCGGAGGCTATCGTCATCACCTGTAACGAGCCGGAGGAGACCATGGCAGTGGTTCGTTTGTGTCAACAGCACTTTCCACAGCTGCGCATTCTGGCGCGCGCCCGCGGGCGGGTCGAGGCCCACGAACTGCTGCAGGCCGGCGTGACGCAGTTTAGCCGGGAGACCTTTTCCAGCGCGCTGGAACTGGGGCGTAAGACCTTGATTGAAACAGGAATGCACCCGCATCAGGCCTATCGAGCCCAGCAGCATTTCCGCCGTTTGGATATGCGCATGCTGCGTGAGCTGATGCCGCATCGGCAGGGGGATATCGCACAAATATCTCGCATTCGCGAGGCGCGACGTGAGCTGGAGGAGATCTTTCAGCGCGAGATGCTGCATGAGCAGCATCAAATGAATGGCTGGGATGAAGAGTGGCCGGAGGATGAGGCGTGAAGAAGCGATTTATTGCCGGGGCACGTTGCCCCGCCTGTCACGCCATGGATACCCTGGCGCTGTGGCAGGTCAATGAACATGAACATGTTCATGAACAGGTGCAGTGCGTGCGCTGCGGCCATCGGATGACGCCACCGGTGCCGGCGGGGGCGCCTGGGCGGATCATTGGCCGTTTTAAACCCTGAAGAGACAAAGCGGGTGCGGCGGCGCAGCTTTTTTTATCCTGAACCGTACAGTGGCGCGAAATTCCGCTACAATCCGCTCGGATTTAGTTTCAAACGCTAGGAGATATCATGAAAGTAGCTAAAGACCTGGTGGTCAGTCTGGCCTATCAGGTGCGTACGGAAGACGGGGTATTGGTTGATGAGTCTCCGGTGTCAGCACCGCTGGACTACCTGCACGGCCATGGCTCTCTGATTGCCGGCCTGGAAAAAGCGCTGGAAGGTCACGTCGTCGGCGATCGTTTCGACGTGCATGTTCCGGCTAATGATGCCTACGGCCAGTATGATGACAACCTGGTACAGCGCGTACCGAAGGATGTCTTCATGGGGGTTGACGAGCTGCAGGTTGGCATGCGTTTCCTGGCGGAAACCGATCAGGGCCCGGTACCGGTCGAAATTACCGAAGTGGGTGATGACTATGTCGTGGTTGACGGCAACCACATGCTGGCGGGTCAGAACCTGAACTTCAACGTGGAAGTCGTTGCCCTGCGTGAAGCGACCGCGGAAGAGCTGGAGCACGGCCACGTTCACGGCGCTCAGGATCAGCACGGCGAATGCTGCGGCGGCCACGGTCACGGCGAAGGTGAGTGCTGCGGCGGTCACGGTCATAGCCACGGCGAAGGCGAATGCTGCGGCGGTCATGGCCATGACCACGATCACGAGCACGCAGAAGGCGATACCTGCTGCGGCGGCCAGGGCAAAGGTAAAGGCCACGGCGGCTGCGGCTGCCATTAATGGTTCTTGGATTGTCCCTGTAAAAAAGCGGTCATCTTGACCGCTTTTTTATTGTCTGCGCTGCCTCAGTAGTGGGGCGGCGGCGTCTCTTCTGACGGGTGCGCCATCATGGAGGGCTGCACGGCCCTGAACTTGTCGAGCAGCAGGCGCATTTGCTCGCGGTATTTCCCGAGCTCCAGCTGCAGCGCGATCACCGTCTGGTTAAGATCCTCAATGGTGATCTCCTGAAAAGCGATCCGGCTCTCCATCTGCTCCAGACGGCTCTCCAGTCCACTCAGTCCGTTGGACGATGATTCCATAAAAAATTCCTCTATTTTCCGATTATTACATTCTGGCTCTTTCTTGATTACGCCGGGATGGGGCGATGAGCGAGCTATGGTAGCGCGAATTGTATGTATTTGCGTAGTCGTCTACCCTATCACAGCGTCGCTAGAAACTTTTTTACGTAATACAGGTCTGAATTTACACTGTATGCTGGCTTATTGATTGTTTTCTGGTAAGGGCGCCAGCTATAGTAGCCCAGTACTGTTGCTCATCGTGATTTAAGGCAAGTGCCTTAATTTTGGAGAAATGGATGAAATCTTTTTTTAAAGTTACCGCGCTGGCCACGACCATGGCTCTGGCGCTGAATGCCTCGGCGTTTGCAGCGGACGCAGCCAAGGCGGATACCGCCGCACCGGCCGCCGCCCATAGCCAGTTCAAGAATGACGATCAGCAGGCCGCTTACGCACTGGGTGCCTCTCTGGGTCGTTATATGGACAACTCACTGAAAGAGCAAGAGAAGCTGGGTATCAAGCTGGATAAAGATCAGCTGATCGCCGGGGTACAGGATGCGTTTGCCGGTAAGAGCAAACTGAGCGATCAGCAGATCGAGCAGACGCTGCAGTCTTTCGAGAGCCGAGTGAAGAGCGCGGCTCAGGCGAAGATGGAGCAGGAAGCTAAAGAGAACGCAGAGGCGGGGCAGAAGTTCCGCGCGGCGTTTGCCAAAGAGAAAGGGGTGAAGACCACCGCCAGCGGCCTGATGTATCTGGTTCAGAAAGAAGGGACCGGGCCTGCGCCGACGGACAGCGATACCGTGGTGGTGAACTATAAGGGTTCGCTGATTAACGGTACCGAGTTCGATAACTCCTACAGCCGCGGTGAGCCGCTCTCCTTCCGTCTGGACGGGGTGATCCCGGGGTGGACCGAAGGTCTGAAGCACATCAAGAAAGGCGGTAAGATCAAGCTGGTTATCCCGCCGGATCTGGCCTACGGTAAAACCGGCGTTCCGGGGATCCCGGCTAACTCTACGCTGGTCTTCGAGGTTGAGCTGCTGGACGTGAAGCCGGCGGCGAAGGCGGATGCTGCGCCGGGCGCGAAAGACGAAGCCGCTGCGGCTAGCACGACCGCGACTAAATAAGCCGCGCGTTGATTAGAAAAACCCCCTGAGGGCGCCGCTCTCAGGGGGTTTTTGCTGTGCGCTTGCGCCGCCTGCGGGTAAAAAAAGGCATTTACCTTGGCGCCATCAAGGATTTAAATAGAGCGTCTTTGCTAAAATTTTTTAAAAATTACGCTATTTTTTCCGGACCAGTCAGGGATGGGTGAGTCTGGTTCGACGATGGGAGTGGTTAATGTCAAATACGCTTGTTACGGCTGATATCAGCGAGCTAGATCTGTTGGATGAACGTCCTTTCACCCCGCTCGATCAGGCGATCCTTAAATCCTACGAGGCCGTGGTGGATGGCCTGGCGATGCTGATCGGCCCGCACTGCGAGATTGTTCTGCACTCGCTGGAGGACCTGAAGTGCTCGGCGGTGCGGATCGCCAACGGTGAACACACCGGGCGTAAAATTGGCTCTCCGATAACCGATCTGGCCCTGCGCATGCTGCACGATATGGCCGGAGAGGACAGCAGCGTCTCGCGCGCCTATTTTACCCGAGCCAAAAGCGGCGATCTGATGAAGTCGGTGACCATCGCCATCCGCAACCGAGAGCAGCGGGTGATCGGCCTGCTGTGTATTAACATGAATCTGGATGTGCCCTTCTCTCAGATCATGGAGACGTTCATCCCCAAAGCGACCCAGGAGGTCTCTTCGGCGGTGAACTTTGCCTCATCGGTTGATGAGCTGGTGGCCCAGACGCTGGAGTACACCATCGAAGAGGTGAACGCCGACCGGACGGTATCCAACAATGCCAAGAATCGCCAGATCGTGTTTACGCTGCATGAGAAGGGGATCTTTGACATCAAGGATGCGATCAACCAGGTGGCCGATCGCCTGAATATCTCCAAGCACACGGTCTATCTCTACATTCGCCAGTTTAAGAACGGCGACGTGCAGGGTAACTGAGCCATGCTGAGCTATTCTCTGGTCGTGAATGGACCGGCCTACGGCACGCAGGCGGCCAGCAGTGCCTATCAGTTTGCCCTCGCGCTGCTGGCGGCGGGGCATACGCTGCACAGCGTTTTCTTTTATCGCGAAGGGGTGCTCAACGCCAATCAGCTGACGCAGCCGGCGGCGGATGAGTTTGATCTGGTGCGGGCCTGGCAACAGCTATCGCAGCAGCACGGCGTGACGCTGAATGTCTGCGTTGCCGCTGGACTGCGCCGCGGCGTGGTAGCGACAGAGGCGGCCGAACAGCGAGGGCTGACGTCGGGGAATCTGCAGCCCGGCTTTACGCTGAGCGGCCTGGGTGCGCTGGCGGAAGCGATGCTGGTGTGCGATCGCACCATGCAGTTTTAGGGGGAGAGATGAAACGGCTTGCCTTTGTTTTTACCCAGCCACCCCATACGACCAGCGCCGGGCGAGAGGGGCTGGACGCACTGCTGGCGGCCTCAGCATTCTGCGAGGATATTGCCGTATTCTTTATCGGCGACGCGGTCTTCCAGCTACTGCCCGACCAGCAGCCAGCGGCTATTCTGGCGCGTGATTACGTCGCCACGTTCGGCGTGATGGCGCTGTATGATATCGAGCAGGTCTATCTGTGCGCCGCGTCGCTGGCCGCGCGCGGGCTGAGCAGCGACGTCCGCTGGGTTATTCCCGTCGAGGCGCTGGCGGCCGATGCGCTGCGCGCGCGGCTGGATGAGTGCGATGTCATTTTGACCTTTTAACGCTGGGGACTCCGCGATGTTACATACCTTGACCCGCTCACCGCAGGGGGGCGTCGATTTCACCGCGCTGGCGGCGCTGGTACGCCCCGGCGATGCGCTGGTGTTGCTGCAGGATGGCGTCCTGTGCGCGCTGACGGGCAGCCCCGGGCTGACGGCGCTGAGCGCGATGCCGGTGGCGCTGTATGTGCTGCGGGAGGATGTGTTGGCGCGGGGGCTGACGGCGTATGTCGCGCCCACGTGTCAGCTGATCGGCTATGGCGAGTTTGTCACGCTGAGCGAGGCGCATTCGCGCCAGATGGCCTGGTAACGATACGGACAGCGTTGACAGTATCGCGCCGAATATCTTGTATATTTCTTGACACCCTCCCGACTCAGCCATAAAATTCTGCGTCCCCATATTTTGCCCTTGGTCTATCCAGTGTGCAGTATGGGGCGATTTATTACGTGTTTACGAAAAGCAAAAACCAGGAGCTTTTGATGGCAACTATCAACCAGCTGGTTCGCAAGCCACGCGCTAAGAAAGTTGAGAAAAGCAACGTTCCAGCGCTGGAAGCCTGCCCGCAGAAACGTGGCGTATGTACCCGTGTATATACCACCACTCCGAAAAAACCGAACTCCGCACTGCGTAAAGTATGTCGTGTTCGTCTGACCAACGGTTTTGAAGTGACTTCCTACATCGGTGGTGAAGGTCACAACCTGCAGGAGCACTCCGTGATCCTGATCCGTGGTGGTCGTGTTAAAGACCTGCCGGGTGTGCGTTATCACACCGTGCGCGGTGCTCTGGACTGCTCCGGTGTTAAAGACCGTAAGCAATCCCGCTCTAAGTACGGCGTTAAGCGTCCTAAGGCTTAATGGTTCTCCGTTAAGTAAGGCCAAACGTTTTAACTTTAATGTCAAAATAAACTCGTAGAGTTTTGGACAATCCTGAATTCACAACGGAGTATTTCCATGCCACGTCGTCGCGTAATTGGTCAGCGTAAAATCCTGCCGGATCCGAAGTTCGGATCAGAACTGCTGGCTAAATTTGTTAACATCCTGATGGTAGATGGTAAAAAATCTACTGCAGAATCAATCGTATACAGCGCGCTGGAGACCCTGGCTCAGCGCTCTGGCAAAACTGAACTGGAAGCTTTCGAGACCGCTCTCGAAAACGTGCGCCCGACCGTCGAAGTTAAATCTCGTCGCGTTGGTGGCTCCACCTACCAGGTTCCGGTTGAAGTTCGTCCGGTTCGTCGTAATGCCCTGGCAATGCGTTGGATCGTAGAAGCTGCTCGTAAACGCGGTGATAAATCCATGGCTCTGCGTCTGGCGAACGAACTTTCTGACGCTGCAGAAAACAAAGGCACTGCAGTTAAGAAACGTGAAGACGTTCACCGTATGGCAGAAGCCAACAAGGCGTTCGCTCACTACCGCTGGTAATATCATCGGTATGTTAGTCACCAAGCGGGCGCTTAGGCTTAAGCAGCCCGCTTTGGGTAACTTAACTTGAACGTCCTAGGATATAGAGGAATCAAATGGCTCGTACAACACCCATTTCGCGTTACCGTAACATCGGTATCAGCGCCCACATCGACGCCGGTAAAACCACTACTACCGAACGTATCCTGTTCTACACCGGTGTAAACCATAAGATCGGTGAAGTTCATGATGGCGCTGCCACCATGGACTGGATGGAGCAGGAGCAGGAGCGTGGTATTACCATTACCTCCGCTGCGACCACCGCTTTCTGGTCCGGTATGGCCAAACAGTTTGAACCGCACCGTGTCAACATCATCGACACCCCGGGGCACGTTGACTTCACCATCGAAGTAGAACGTTCCATGCGTGTACTGGATGGTGCGGTAATGGTTTACTGCGCCGTTGGTGGTGTTCAGCCGCAGTCTGAAACCGTATGGCGTCAGGCAAACAAATATCAGGTTCCGCGCATCGCGTTCGTTAACAAAATGGACCGCATGGGTGCGAACTTCCTGAAAGTTGTTAACCAGATCAAAACCCGTCTGGGCGCGAACCCGGTTCCGCTGCAGCTGGCTATCGGTGCTGAAGACGCATTCACCGGTGTCGTTGACCTGGTTAAAATGAAAGCCATCAACTGGAATGAAGCCGATCAGGGCGTGACCTTCACCTATGAAGACATCCCGGCTGATATGGTTGAGCTGGCTAACGAATGGCACCAGTTCCTGGTTGAGTCCGCCGCTGAAGCTTCTGAAGAGCTGATGGACAAATACCTGGGCGGTGAAGCGCTGTCTGAAGAAGAGATCAAGAAAGCTCTGCGTCAGCGCGTACTGAACAACGAAATCATCCTGGTTACCTGTGGCTCCGCGTTCAAGAACAAGGGCGTACAGGCAATGCTGGATGCGGTCATCGAATATCTGCCGGCACCGACTGA
The DNA here is from genome assembly GCF_001896205.1 of Edwardsiella piscicida. Taxonomy (GTDB): domain Bacteria; phylum Pseudomonadota; class Gammaproteobacteria; order Enterobacterales; family Enterobacteriaceae; genus Edwardsiella; species Edwardsiella piscicida. The sequence goes on along the minus strand of NZ_MPNU01000001.1, from coordinate 3,604,304 downwards.
CGTTCCGGCGATCAAAGGTATTCTGGACGACGGTAAAGATACCCCGGCTGAGCGTCATTCTGACGACAACGAGCCGTTCGCGGCGCTGGCGTTCAAAATCGCTACCGACCCGTTCGTGGGTAACCTGACCTTCTTCCGCGTGTACTCCGGTGTGGTTAACTCCGGTGATACCGTACTGAACTCTGTGAAGTCTGCGCGCGAGCGTTTTGGCCGTATCGTTCAGATGCATGCCAACAAGCGTGAAGAGATCAAAGAAGTTCGCGCGGGCGACATCGCTGCGGCAATCGGTCTGAAGGACGTCACCACCGGTGATACCCTGTGCGACCAGAACGCACCGATCATCCTGGAGCGTATGGAATTCCCTGAGCCGGTAATCTCCATCGCCGTTGAGCCGAAAACTAAGGCTGACCAGGAGAAAATGGGCCTGGCACTGGGCCGTCTGGCTAAAGAAGACCCGTCTTTCCGCGTATGGACCGACGAAGAATCTAACCAGACCATCATCGCCGGTATGGGTGAACTGCACCTGGAAATCATCGTTGACCGTATGAAGCGCGAGTTCAACGTTGAAGCCAACGTCGGTAAACCGCAGGTTGCTTACCGTGAAACCATCCGTGACACCGTCAAGGATGTTGAAGGTAAACACGCCAAACAGTCCGGTGGTCGCGGTCAGTACGGTCATGTCGTTATCGACATGTTCCCGCTGGAGCCGGGTGGCGAAGGTTACACCTTCACCAACGACATCAAGGGCGGCGTGATTCCGGGTGAATACATCCCGGCAGTTGACAAGGGTATCCAAGAGCAGCTGAAGTCTGGTCCGATGGCCGGTTATCCGGTAGTAGACCTGGGCGTACGTCTGCACTTCGGTTCTTACCATGACGTTGACTCCTCTGAACTGGCGTTCAAACTGGCTGCCTCTCTCGCGTTTAAAGAAGCATTCAAACGCGCTAAGCCGGTTCTGCTTGAGCCGATCATGAAGGTTGAAGTAGAAACTCCGGAAGATTACATGGGTGACGTTATCGGTGACTTGAACCGTCGTCGCGGCATGATCGAAGGTATGGAAGATACTGCGACTGGCAAGACTGTTCGCGCGCAGGTTCCGTTGTCTGAAATGTTTGGTTATGCTACTGACCTGCGTTCTCAGACCCAGGGCCGTGCTTCATACTCCATGGAGTTCCTGAAGTATGCTGAAGCACCGACTAACGTCGCTCAGGCCGTTATTGAAGCACGTGGCAAATAAGCCTCTGCTTTAACATATTGATCCCGCACCCTCTCCTTCGGTGAGGGTGCAAGATAAGGAATATAACCGTGTCTAAAGAAAAATTTGAACGTTCTAAACCGCACGTTAACGTT
>NZ_MPNU01000001.1:3577131-3602929 GCF_001896205.1 Edwardsiella piscicida | reverse complement strand
GTAATCGATAGCCAGCAATAACACCAGAAAGAGGGCGCTATGGCGCCCTTTTTCACGGCGTTTTGTCGCCTGTCGCTGGTTATTTTGCATCCGGCCTTGCTTCCTGGCCAGATCTAAGTATAATGCGCGGGCTGCCTAATATTGGCAGCCTGATTTCGATCAGCGGCGGCGCGTTCCGCCAAACAATACTCCCGATATGGGGGTTATGAAATGAACGATTACACTCCCCCGTCAATCGAAATGGGTGCGAGGAGTAATTTTCTACGTTTATAAAATAATTGGAGCTCTGGTCTCATGCAGAACCAAAGAATCCGTATCCGCCTGAAAGCATTTGATCATCGTCTGATCGATCAATCAACCGCGGAAATCGTCGAGACTGCCAAGCGCACTGGTGCGCAGGTTCGTGGTCCGATCCCGCTGCCGACCCGCAAAGAGCGCTTTACCGTTCTGATCTCTCCGCACGTTAACAAAGACGCGCGTGATCAGTACGAAATCCGCACTCACAAGCGTCTGGTTGACATCGTTGAGCCAACCGAGAAAACCGTTGATGCTCTGATGCGTCTGGATCTGGCTGCCGGTGTAGACGTGCAGATCAGCCTGGGTTAATCAGGACATTGAGCGATTGAGAGGTTGAAACAATGATTGGTTTAGTCGGGAAAAAAGTGGGTATGACCCGCATCTTCACTGAAGATGGCGTTTCTATCCCTGTAACCGTTATCGAAATCGAAGCAAACCGCGTTACTCAGGTCAAAGATCTGGATAACGACGGCTACCGCGCCATCCAGGTTACCACTGGTAGCAAAAAAGCTAACCGTGTAACCAAACCGGAAGCGGGTCACTTCGCGAAAGCTGGCGTTGAAGCCGGCCGCGTTCTGCGTGAATTCCGTCTGTCTGAAGGTGAAGAGTTCACCATCGGTCAGAACATCTCCGTAGAAATCTTCGCTGACGTTAAAAAAGTAGACGTTACCGGTATCTCCAAAGGTAAAGGTTTCGCCGGCACCGTTAAGCGCTGGAACTTCCGTACCCAGGACGCTACTCACGGTAACTCCCTGTCTCACCGCGCTCCGGGTTCTATCGGTCAGAACCAGACTCCGGGCAAAGTGTTCAAGGGTAAGAAAATGGCAGGTCAGCTGGGTAACGAGCGTGTAACCGTTCAGAGCCTGGACGTAGTACGTGTTGACGCTGAGCGCAACCTGCTGCTGGTTAAAGGTGCTGTCCCGGGTGCTACCGGTGGCGACCTGATCGTTAAACCAGCTGTGAAGGCGTGAGGAGATAGCAATGGAATTAGTATTGAAAGACGCGCAAAGCGCGCTGACTGTTTCCGAAACTACCTTCGGTCGTGATTTCAACGAAGCGCTGGTTCACCAGGTTGTTGTGGCTTATGCAGCCGGTGCCCGTCAGGGTACTCGTGCTCAGAAGACCCGTGCTGAAGTTACTGGCTCCGGTAAAAAACCGTGGCGCCAGAAAGGCACCGGCCGTGCGCGTTCTGGTTCTATCAAGAGCCCGATCTGGCGCTCTGGTGGCGTGACCTTCGCTGCTCGTCCGCAGGACCACAGTCAAAAAGTTAACAAAAAGATGTACCGCGGCGCGCTGAAAAGCATCCTGTCCGAACTGGTACGTCAAGATCGTCTGATCGTCGTTGAGAAGTTCTCTGTTGAAGCGCCGAAAACCAAGCTGCTGGCACAGAAACTGAAAGACATGGCGCTGGACGATGTGCTGATTGTAACCAGCGAAGTCGACGAGAACCTGTTCCTGGCCGCGCGCAACCTGTTCAAGGTTGACGTACGCGACGTAGCAGGCATCGACCCGGTTAGCCTGATCGCCTTCGACAAAGTGGTTATGACTGCTGATGCTGTTAAGCAAGTTGAGGAGATGCTGGCATGATCCGTGAAGAACGTCTGCTGAAAGTACTGCGCGCGCCGCACGTTTCTGAAAAAGCGTCTATGGCGATGGAAAAGAACAACACCATCGTTCTCAAAGTTGCTACAGATGCAACCAAAGCAGAAATCAAAGCCGCAGTTAAGAAACTGTTCGAAGTTGAAGTTGACACTGTTCGCACCCTGGTTGTTAAAGGGAAAGTGAAGCGTCACGGTCAGCGTATCGGTCGTCGTAGCGACTGGAAAAAAGCTTACGTCACCCTGAAAGAAGGCCAGAATCTGGACTTCATCGGCGGCGCAGAGTAAGTCGGAGGAGTAGCGAACAATGGCAATTGTTAAATGTAAACCGACATCTCCGGGTCGTCGCCACGTTGTTAAAGTGGTTAACCCTGAGCTGCACAAGGGCAAACCGTTCGCCCCGCTGCTGGAGAAAAACAGCAAGACCGGTGGTCGTAACAACAACGGCCGCATCACCACTCGTCACATCGGTGGTGGTCACAAACAGCAGTATCGTCTGATTGACTTCAAACGCAATAAAGACGGTATCCCGGCTGTTGTTGAGCGTCTGGAGTACGATCCGAACCGTTCCGCGAACATCGCGCTGGTTCTGTACAAAGACGGCGAACGCCGTTACATCCTGGCGGCGAAAGGTCTGAAAGCTGGCGATCAGATTCAGTCTGGCGTTGATGCTGCAATCAAAGCGGGTAACACCCTGCCGATGCGCAACATCCCGGTTGGTTCTACCGTTCATAACGTAGAAATGAAGCCGGGTAAAGGCGGCCAGCTGGCTCGTTCCGCTGGTGCTTACGTTCAGATCGTTGCACGCGATGGTGCCTATGTCACCCTGCGTCTGCGCTCTGGCGAAATGCGTAAAATCCCGGCTGACTGCCGCGCCACTCTGGGCGAAGTCGGTAACGCTGAGCATATGCTGCGCGTTCTGGGTAAAGCAGGTGCTGCACGCTGGCGTGGTGTTCGTCCGACCGTTCGCGGTACTGCGATGAACCCGGTAGACCACCCGCACGGTGGTGGTGAAGGTCGTAACTTTGGTAAGCACCCGGTAACCCCGTGGGGCGTACAGACCAAAGGTAAGAAGACCCGCAGCAATAAGCGTACTGATAAATTCATCGTACGTCGCCGTAGTAAAAAATAATTAGAGGATAAACCATGCCACGTTCTCTCAAGAAAGGTCCTTTTATTGACCTGCACTTGCTGAAGAAGGTAGAGAAAGCGGTGGAAAGCGGAGACAAAAAGCCACTTAAGACTTGGTCCCGTCGTTCAACGGTCTTTCCAAACATGATCGGTTTGACCATCGCTGTCCATAATGGTCGTCAGCACGTTCCGGTATTTGTCGTCGATGAAATGGTCGGCCACAAACTGGGTGAATTCGCGCCGACTCGTACTTATCGCGGCCATGCGGCTGATAAAAAAGCCAAAAAGAAATAAGGTAGGAGGAAGAGATGGAAACTATTGCTAAGCATTGCCATGCTCGCTCTTCTGCTCAGAAGGTTCGCCTGGTGGCTGACCTGATCCGCGGTAAGAAAGTGTCACAGGCTCTGGAAGTTCTGACCTACACCAACAAGAAAGCGGCTGTACTGGTCAAAAAGGTTCTGGAATCTGCCATTGCTAACGCAGAACACAACGATGGCGCTGACATCGATGATCTGAAAGTATCCAAGATCTTCGTCGACGAAGGCCCGACCATGAAGCGCATCATGCCGCGTGCAAAAGGTCGCGCTGATCGTATCCTGAAGCGCACCAGCCACATTACTGTGGTTGTGTCCGATCGCTGAGACTCTGGAGACTAGCAATGGGTCAGAAAGTACATCCTAATGGTATTCGCCTGGGTATTGTGAAGCCTTGGAACTCTACCTGGTATGCGAATACTAAAGAATTCGCTGACAACCTGGACAGCGACTTTAAAGTTCGTCAGTTCCTGAACAAAGAGCTGGAAAAGGCGTCCGTTTCTCGCATCGTTATCGAGCGTCCGGCGAAGAGCATCCGTGTGACCATTCACACCGCTCGTCCGGGTATCGTTATCGGTAAGAAAGGCGAAGACGTAGAAAAACTGCGCAAGGGCGTTGCAGAGATTGCTGGCGTACCGGCACAGATCAACATCGCCGAAGTGCGTAAACCGGAACTGGACGCCAAACTGGTGGCTGACAGCATCACTTCACAGCTGGTACGTCGCGTTATGTTCCGTCGTGCTATGAAGCGTGCTGTACAGAACGCTATGCGTCTGGGCGCTAAAGGTATCAAAGTTGAAGTCAGCGGCCGCCTGGGCGGTGCTGAGATCGCGCGTACCGAATGGTACCGTGAAGGTCGTGTTCCGCTGCACACGCTGCGTGCGGACATCGACTACAACACCTCTGAAGCGCACACCACTTATGGTGTAATCGGCGTTAAGGTATGGATCTTCAAAGGTGAGATCCTGGGTGGTATGGCTGCTGTTGAACAACCGGAAAAACCGGCTGCTCAGCCTAAGAAGCAGCAGCGTAAAGGCCGCAAGTAAGGAGAGTCGCTGATGTTACAACCTAAGCGTACAAAATTCCGTAAAGTGCATAAAGGCCGTAACCGCGGTCTGGCGCAGGGTACGGATGTTAGCTTCGGCACTTTCGGTCTGAAAGCTGTTGGCCGTGGCCGTTTGACTGCCCGCCAAATCGAAGCAGCACGTCGTGCTATGACCCGTGCTGTTAAGCGTCAGGGTAAAATCTGGATCCGCGTGTTCCCGGACAAGCCGATCACGGAAAAACCGCTGGCCGTTCGTATGGGTAAAGGTAAAGGTAACGTTGAGTACTGGGTAGCCCTGATTCAGCCGGGTAAAGTCCTGTACGAAATGGACGGTGTGCCTGAAGAGCTGGCCCGTGAGGCCTTCAAACTGGCAGCAGCGAAACTGCCTATCAAAACCACCTTTGTAACTAAGACGGTGATGTAATGAAAGCAAACGAGCTGCGTGAGAAGAGTGTTGAAGAGCTGAACACCGAGCTGCTGAATCTGCTGCGCGAAGAGTTTAATCTTCGCATGCAGGCGGCGGGCGGCCAGCTGCAACAGTCTCACCTGTTGAAGCAAGTGCGTCGTAATATCGCACGTGTTAAGACTTTACTGAACGAGAAGGCGGGTGCGTAATGACCGATAAAATCCGTACTCTGCAAGGTCGCGTTGTTAGCAACAAAATGGAGAAATCCATGGTTGTTGCTATCGAGCGCATGGTGAAGCACCCGATCTACGGTAAATTCATCAAACGTACGACCAAACTGCACGTACATGACGAGAACAACGAATGCGGTATCGGTGACGTGGTTGAAATCCGCGAATGCCGTCCGCTGTCCAAGACCAAATCCTGGACGCTGGTTCGCGTTGTAGAGAAAGCTGTTCTGTAATACAGTACACTCTCTCAGCAATGATAAACGGCTCAGATTTTGAGCCGTTTATTTTTTCTACCCATATTCTGGAAGCAGTGTTATAATGCTGCGCCCTCAATTATGGGGATTTTTAACGGCCCACACTGGGTCTCGAAGTAGTAGTTGACATTAGCGGAGCACTGAAATGATCCAAGAACAGACTATGCTGAACGTCGCCGATAACTCCGGCGCGCGTCGCGTAATGTGTATCAAGGTTCTGGGTGGCTCGCACCGTCGCTACGCAGGCATCGGCGACATCATCAAGATCACCATCAAGGAAGCAATTCCGCGTGGTAAGGTCAAAAAAGGTGATGTGCTGAAGGCGGTAGTGGTGCGCACCAAGAAGGGTGTACGTCGCCCTGACGGATCTGTCGTTCGCTTTGACGGCAATGCTTGTGTACTGTTGAACAACAACAGTGAGCAGCCGATCGGTACGCGTATTTTTGGGCCGGTGACACGTGAACTGCGTTCTGAAAAGTTCATGAAAATCATCTCTCTGGCACCAGAAGTACTCTAAGGAGCGAATCCATGGCAGCGAAAATCCGTCGTGATGACGAAGTAATCGTGCTGACCGGCAAAGATAAAGGTAAGCGCGGTAAAGTAAAAAACGTCCTGTCTTCTGGTAAAGTTGTCGTTGAAGGCATCAACCTGGTTAAGAAACATCAGAAGCCGGTTCCGGCTCTGAACCAACCGGGTGGCATCGTTGAAAAAGAAGCCGCTGTTCAGGTTTCCAACGTTGCAATCTTCAATGCGGCTACCGGTAAAGCGGACCGTGTAGGCTTTCGGTTTGAAGACGGCAAAAAAGTCCGTTTCTTCAAGTCCAATGGCGAAACTATCAAGTAATTTGGAGTAGTACGATGGCGAAACTGCATGATTACTACAAAGACGAAGTAGTTAAAAAGCTCATGACTGAGTTTAACTACAATTCTGTCATGCAAGTCCCTCGGGTCGAGAAGATCACCCTGAACATGGGTGTTGGTGAAGCGATCGCTGACAAGAAACTGCTGGATAACGCAGCAGCTGACCTGACAGCGATCTCCGGTCAAAAACCGCTGATCACCAAAGCACGCAAATCAGTTGCAGGCTTCAAAATCCGTCAGGGCTATCCGATCGGCTGTAAAGTAACTCTGCGTGGCGAACGCATGTGGGAGTTCTTTGAGCGTCTGATCTCTATTGCTGTACCGCGTATCCGTGACTTCCGTGGCCTGTCCGCGAAGTCTTTCGACGGCCGTGGTAACTACAGCATGGGCGTACGTGAGCAGATTATCTTCCCAGAAATCGACTATGACAAAGTCGATCGCGTTCGTGGTTTGGACATCACCATTACCACTACTGCGAAATCTGACGAAGAAGGCCGTGCGCTGCTGACTGCTTTTAACTTCCCGTTCCGCAAGTAAGGTAGGGTTACTAATGGCTAAGCAATCCATGAAAGCACGCGAAGTCAAGCGCGTGAAATTAGCTGATAAGTTCTTTGCCAAACGCGTTGAACTGAAAGCGATCATCTCTGATATCAACGTATCCGACGAAGATCGTTGGAATGCGGTACTTAAGCTGCAGACTCTGCCGCGTGATTCCAGCCCAAGCCGTCAGCGTAATCGCTGCCGCCAAACTGGCCGTCCGCACGCTTTCCTGCGTAAGTTCGGGTTGAGCCGTATCAAGGTCCGTGAAGCCGCTATGCGCGGTGAAATTCCGGGTCTGAAAAAGGCTAGCTGGTAATTGTCACCAATTGAATCACGGGAGTAAAGACAGATGAGCATGCAAGATCCGATCGCGGATATGCTGACCCGTATCCGTAACGGTCAGGCCGCGAACAAAGTTGCGGTCACCATGCCTTCCTCCAAGCTGAAAGTGGCAATTGCCAACGTGCTGAAGGAAGAAGGTTTTATTGAAGATTTCAAAATCGAAGGCGACGCCAAGCCTGTTCTGGAACTGGTACTGAAGTACTTCCAGGGCAAGCCGGTAGTAGAAAGCATTCAGCGTATCAGCCGCCCTGGTCTGCGCATCTATAAGAAAAAAGATGAGCTGCCGAAAGTTATGGCCGGTCTGGGTATCGCAGTTATTTCTACCTCTAAAGGTGTCATGACTGATCGTGCTGCCCGCCAAGCTGGCCTGGGCGGCGAGATTATCTGCTACGTAGCGTAATCGGAGGAAAGAATGTCTCGTGTTGCAAAAGCACCCGTCGTCATTCCTGCCGGCGTAGAGGTAAAACTCAACGGTCAGGTTATTTCGATTAAGGGTAAAAACGGCGAGCTGACTCGTACTATCAACGACGCTGTTGAAATTAAGCATGCTGATAACGCACTGACCTTTGGTCCGCGCGACGGCTTCGTGGACGGCTGGGCCCAAGCGGGTACCGCGCGTGCACTGCTGAACTCAATGGTTATCGGTGTTACCGAAGGCTTCACTAAGAAGCTGCAGCTGGTAGGTGTTGGTTATCGTGCAGCAGTTAAAGGCAATGTGGTGAATCTGGCCCTGGGCTTCTCTCACCCTGTTGACCATGAGCTGCCGGCAGGCATCACTGCTGAATGTCCGTCTCAGACTGAAATCGTGCTGAAAGGCGCTGATAAGCAGCTGATCGGTCAGGTTGCAGCGGATCTGCGCGCTTACCGTCGTCCTGAGCCTTACAAAGGCAAAGGTGTCCGTTACGCCGACGAAGTCGTGCGTACCAAAGAGGCTAAGAAGAAGTAAGGTAACACTATGGATAAGAAATCTGCTCGTATCCGTCGTGCGACCCGCGCACGCCGCAAGCTCAAAGAGCTGGGTGCAACTCGCCTGGTGGTACATCGTACCCCGCGTCACATCTACGCACAGGTTATTGCCCCGAATGGTTCTGAAGTCCTGGTTGCCGCTTCTACCGTAGAAAAAGCAATCAGTGAACAACTGAAATACACTGGGAACAAAGAAGCCGCAGCAGCTGTAGGTAAAGCTATCGCTGAACGCGCGCTGGAAAAAGGCGTCAAGGACGTGTCCTTCGACCGCTCTGGTTTCCAATATCATGGTCGTGTCCAGGCACTGGCAGATGCTGCCCGTGAAGCTGGCCTTCAGTTCTAAGGTAGAGGTGTAAGATGTCGCACATCGAAAAACAAGCTGGCGAACTGCAGGAAAAGCTGATCGCGGTAAATCGCGTATCTAAGACTGTTAAAGGTGGCCGTATTTTTAGCTTCACCGCACTGACTGTAGTGGGTGATGGCAACGGTCGCGTCGGTTTTGGCTACGGCAAAGCCCGTGAGGTTCCGGCAGCGATCCAGAAAGCGATGGAGAAAGCCCGTCGTAACATGATCAACGTCGCGCTGAACAGCGGCACCCTGCAGCACCCGGTTAAAGGTGCTCACACGGGTTCTCGTGTGTTCATGCAGCCGGCTTCTGAAGGTACCGGTATCATCGCCGGTGGTGCAATGCGCGCCGTCCTGGAAGTCGCTGGAGTTCGTAACGTTCTGGCTAAAGCATATGGTTCCACCAACCCGATTAACGTGGTTCGTGCAACTATCGACGGTCTGGAATGTATGAAATCTCCGGAAATGGTCGCTGCCAAGCGTGGTAAATCCGTTGAAGAAATTCTGGGGTAATAGACCATGGCAAAGACTATCAAAATTACTCAAACCCGCAGTGCGATCGGCCGTTTGCCGAAACATAAGGCAACGCTGCTTGGCCTGGGTCTGCGTCGCATCGGTCACACCGTAGAGCGTGAGGATACTCCTGCCGTTCGTGGTATGATCAACGCGGTTTCCTACATGGTTAAAGTTGAGGAGTAACAGATGCGTTTGAATACTCTGTCTCCGGCCGAAGGCTCCAAGCACGCTTCCAAGCGTCTGGGTCGTGGTATCGGTTCTGGCCTGGGTAAAACCGGCGGTCGTGGTCACAAAGGTCAGAAGTCTCGTTCTGGCGGTGGCGTACGTCGCGGTTTCGAAGGTGGCCAGATGCCGCTGTACCGTCGTCTGCCGAAGTTTGGCTTCACCTCTCGTAAAGCGATGGTGACTGCTGAAATTCGTCTGTCTGAGATCGCGCTGATCGAAGGCGACGTTATCGACCTGAACGTGCTGAAAGCGGCTAACGTTATTGGCCCGCAGATCGAATTCGCCAAAGTTATGCTGTCTGGTGAAATCAATCGTGCAGTAACCCTGCGCGGTCTGCGTGTGTCCAAAGGCGCACGTGCTGCGATTGAAGCTGCTGGCGGTAAAATCGAGGAATAAGTAGCAGATGGCTAAACAACCGGGATTAGATTTTCAAAGTGCCAAGGGTGGACTGGGCGAGCTCAAGCGCAGACTGTTGTTTGTTATTGGGGCGCTGATTGTTTTCCGTATTGGCTCTTTTATTCCGATCCCTGGTATTGATGCCGCTGTACTTGCCAAACTACTCGAGCAACAGCAGGGCACCATCATCGACATGTTTAACATGTTCTCCGGTGGTGCTCTGAGCCGTGCTTCTATCTTTGCTCTGGGGATCATGCCGTATATTTCGGCGTCGATCATTATCCAGCTGCTGACGGTGGTTCACCCCACCCTGGCGGAAATAAAGAAAGAAGGGGAGGCTGGCCGTCGCAAGATTAGCCAGTACACCCGCTACGGTACGCTGGTGCTGGCCATATTCCAGTCGATCGGTATTGCTACCGGTTTGCCGAATATGCCTGGAATGCAGGGCCTGGTAATTAATCCGGGCTTTGCTTTCTACTTCACTGCGGTTGTGAGTCTGGTGACCGGGACAATGTTCCTGATGTGGCTGGGCGAACAGATTACTGAGCGCGGTATCGGTAACGGTATCTCGATCATTATCTTCGCAGGGATTGTGGCGGGTCTTCCGCCGGCGATTGGCCATACTATCGAGCAAGCGCGGCAGGGCGACCTGCACTTCCTTCTGTTGCTGTTGGTTGCAGTGTTAGTATTCGCAGTAACCTTCTTCGTTGTTTTCGTGGAGCGTGGTCAGCGTCGTATCGTCGTTAACTATGCCAAGCGTCAGCAAGGTCGTCGTGTTTACGCAGCACAGAGCACACATTTGCCGTTGAAAGTGAATATGGCAGGGGTTATCCCGGCAATCTTCGCTTCCAGCATCATTCTGTTCCCGGCCACGATCGCATCTTGGTTTGGGGGCGGTACAGGTTGGAACTGGCTGACTACAATTTCGCTGTATTTGCAGCCTGGGCAACCGCTTTATGTGTTACTCTATGCGTCTGCAATCATCTTCTTCTGTTTCTTCTACACGGCGTTGGTTTTCAACCCGCGTGAAACAGCGGATAACCTGAAGAAGTCCGGTGCATTTGTACCAGGAATTCGTCCGGGAGAGCAAACGGCGAAGTACATCGATAAGGTAATGACCCGTCTGACTCTGGTTGGTGCGCTGTACATTACATTTATCTGCCTGATCCCGGAGTTCATGCGTGATGCGATGAAAGTACCGTTCTATTTCGGTGGTACTTCACTACTCATCGTAGTAGTCGTCATCATGGACTTTATGGCTCAAGTGCAAACTCTGATGATGTCCAGTCAGTACGAGTCTGCATTGAAGAAAGCGAACCTGAAAGGCTATAACCGCTAATCTAGGTGAGTTTGAGAAGTTACGGAGAGTAAAATGAAAGTTCGTGCTTCCGTCAAGAAATTATGCCGTAACTGCAAAATCGTTAAGCGCAACGGTGTTGTGCGTGTGATTTGCAGCGTAGAACCGAAGCATAAACAGCGTCAAGGCTGATTATCTCGCATATTTTTCTTGCAAAGTTGGGTTGAGCTGGCTAGATTAGCCAGCCAATCTTTTGTTTGTTGCAACGGCGCCATTTGAGTATCCTGAAAACGGGCTTTTCAGAGTAGCGCCGTCGTATATTAATCTAGGAGTGCATAGTGGCCCGTATAGCAGGCATTAACATTCCTGATCAAAAGCATACCGTGATCGCGCTGACCGCGATCTTCGGCATCGGCAAAACCCGTTCACAGGCTATCTGCGCCGCTGCGGGCATTGCTGAAAATGTTAAGATCAGTGAGCTGTCTGAAGAGCAAATCGAAACGCTGCGTGACGAAGTCGCCAAATACACCGTAGAAGGCGATCTGCGTCGTGAAGTTACCCTGAGCATCAAGCGTCTGATGGACATTGGTTGCTATCGTGGTTTGCGTCATCGTCGTGGTCTGCCGGTTCGCGGTCAGCGTACTAAGACCAACGCACGTACCCGCAAGGGTCCGCGTAAACCGATCAAGAAATAGTCGGGGTGATTGAACAATGGCAAAAGCACCAATTCGTGCACGTAAGCGCGTAAGAAAGCAAGTATCTGACGGTGTGGCTCACATCCATGCTTCTTTCAACAACACCATCGTTACCATTACTGATCGTCAGGGTAACGCACTGGGTTGGGCAACAGCCGGTGGTTCCGGTTTCCGTGGTTCTCGTAAATCCACTCCGTTTGCCGCTCAGGTTGCAGCAGAGCGCTGCGCTGAAGCTGTAAAAGAGTACGGTATCAAGAATCTGGAAGTTATGGTTAAAGGACCGGGTCCGGGTCGCGAATCTACCATCCGCGCTCTGAACGCGGCCGGTTTCCGCATCACGAACATCACTGATGTGACTCCGATCCCTCATAACGGTTGTCGTCCGCCGAAGAAACGTCGCGTATAACGTCGTTTCTCGGATAGTTGGAGAAAGAAAATGGCAAGATATTTGGGTCCTAAGCTCAAGCTGAGCCGTCGTGAGGGCACCGACCTGTTCCTGAAGTCAGGTGTTCGCGCGATCGATTCCAAGTGTAAAATTGAACAGGCACCTGGCCAGCACGGTGCGCGCAAGCCGCGTCTGTCTGACTACGGTGTTCAGTTGCGTGAGAAGCAAAAAGTTCGTCGTATCTACGGCGTTCTGGAGCGTCAGTTCCGTAACTACTACAAAGAAGCAGCACGTCTGAAAGGCAACACCGGTGAAAACCTGTTGGCTCTGCTGGAAGGTCGTCTGGACAACGTTGTTTACCGCATGGGCTTTGGCGCTACCCGCGCAGAAGCACGTCAGCTGGTTAGCCACAAGGCTATCGTAGTAAACGGTCGCGTTGTTAACATCGCTTCTTATCAGGTATCTCCGAACGACGTAGTCAGCGTCCGTGAGAAAGCGAAGAAGCAGTCTCGCGTTAAAGCCGCTCTGGAGCTGGCTGAGCAGCGTGAAAAGCCGACTTGGCTGGAAGTTGATGCTGCTAAAATGGAAGGTGTGTTCAAGCGTCAGCCTGAACGTTCCGACCTGTCTGCGGACATTAACGAACACCTGATCGTCGAGCTTTACTCCAAGTAAAGCTTAGTACCAAAGAGAGGACACAATGCAGGGTTCTGTGACAGAGTTTCTAAAACCGCGCCTGGTAGATATCGAGCAACTGAGTTCGACGCACGCCAAGGTGACCCTTGAGCCGTTAGAGCGTGGCTTTGGCCATACTCTTGGTAACGCACTGCGCCGTATTCTGCTTTCATCTATGCCGGGTTGCGCGGTGACCGAGGTTGAGATTGATGGTGTACTGCACGAGTACAGCACCAAAGAAGGCGTACAGGAAGATATCCTGGAAATCCTGCTCAACCTGAAAGGGCTGGCGGTGAAAGTTCAAGGCAAAGATGAAGTAATTCTTACCCTGAATAAATCTGGCATTGGCCCTGTGACTGCAGCCGATATCACCCATGATGGTGATGTCGAAATCGTCAAGCCGCACCATGTGATCTGCCATCTGACCGATGAAAACGCATCTATCAATATGCGTATCAAAGTTCAGCGTGGTCGTGGTTATGTGCCGGCGTCTGCCCGAATTCATTCGGAAGAAGATGAGCGCCCGATCGGCCGTCTGTTGGTCGACGCCTGCTACAGCCCTGTAGAGCGTATTGCCTACAATGTTGAAGCAGCGCGCGTTGAACAGCGTACCGACCTGGACAAGCTGGTCATCGAGATGGAAACCAACGGTACCATTGACCCGGAAGAGTCAATTCGCCGTGCGGCAACTATCCTGGCTGAACAACTTGAAGCTTTCGTTGACCTGCGTGATGTACGTCAGCCGGAAGTGAAAGAAGAGAAGCCTGAGTTCGATCCGATCCTGCTGCGCCCTGTTGACGATCTGGAATTGACTGTCCGCTCTGCGAACTGCCTGAAGGCAGAAGCTATCCACTACATCGGTGATCTGGTACAGCGTACCGAGGTTGAGTTGCTGAAAACGCCGAACCTGGGTAAAAAATCTCTTACTGAGATTAAAGACGTGCTGGCCTCTCGCGGTCTCTCTCTGGGCATGCGCCTGGAAAATTGGCCGCCGGCAAGTATCGCTGACGAGTAACTGGATCACAGGTTAAGGTTTTACTGAGAAGGATAAGGTCATGCGCCATCGTAAGAGTGGTCGTCAACTGAACCGCAACAGCAGCCATCGCCAGGCTATGTTCCGCAACATGGCCGGTTCTCTGGTTCGTCATGAGATCATCAAGACGACCCTGCCGAAAGCGAAAGAGCTGCGTCGCGTGGTTGAGCCGCTGATTACTCTTGCCAAGACCGACAGCGTTGCTAACCGTCGTCTGGCATTCGCCCGTACTCGTGATAACGAGATCGTGGCAAAACTGTTTAACGAGCTGGGCCCGCGCTTCGCGAGCCGTGCCGGTGGCTACACTCGCATTCTGAAGTGTGGCTTCCGTGCAGGCGACAACGCGCCGATGGCTTACATCGAGCTGGTTGATCGTTCTGTATCTGAAGCAGAAGCTGCAGCAGAGTAATCTGCTAATGCATAGGAAAGCCGGGCTTTGGCCCGGTTTTTTTATTGTCTGAATTCCGCCCCGCTTTATTTTCCCTCCGTCTGGCTTTACCCTGCATACAGATATCTAACCGGAATCACTATGTCGATTATCGATGATTGGGCTGAACGCCATATCGCCGATGCTCAGGCGCGCGGCGAGCTCTCTGCGCTGCCAGGCGAGGGAAGACCGCTGCTCCTGGATGATGACAGCCATGTTCCTGCCGAGCTGCGCTCTGGCTATCGTCTGCTGAAGAATGCGGGCTGTCTGCCGCCGCAGCTGGAGCAGCGCCGCGAGGCGATAACGCTGCTGGAGATGCTGCGGGGGATCGACGGCGATCACCCTGACTATCGCGCGCTGAGCAAACGTCTGGCACTGCTGGAGCTGCGCCTGCAGCAGGCCGGCTTGGATACCGCTTTTTTACGCGGTGCCTACGGCGAGCCGCTGCGGCGGCAGTTGGGAGAGTAACCATGTACCGTATTGGTCAACTGGCGAAGCTGGCCGGCGTTACGCCGGATACGATCCGCTACTATGAAAAGCAGCAAATGATGGTTCACGCGGTGCGTACCGAGGGCGGCTATCGCCTATACGGTGACGCCGATTTGCAGCGCCTGCGCTTCATTCGCTATGCCCAGCGCGTGGGACTATCGCTGGAAGCTATTCGGGAGCTGCTCTCGATCCGAGTCGACCCGGCCCACCATACGTGTCAGGAGTCGAAGTCTATCGTCGAGCGGCGTCTGCGTGAGGTGGAGAGTAAGCTGCGGGAGTTGGAGTATATGCGCGACTCGCTGCGGCGCCTGAGCGATGCCTGCTGCGGCACGGCGCACAGTAGCGCCTACTGCTCTATTCTCGAGGCGCTGGAGGCGGGGGCTGAGGCGTTTTTACCACGGGTGGATTTACGTGGTCATTTTACTCCGCGCTCGGATCGCTAGCGGCAGGGAAGACGGAGAGCGGCAGGAGAGCCTGCCGCCAGGCGGTGTCCGGTTTATTTGTCTTGCTGCTGCGCCTTAAGCAAGTCGCGGATTTCCGTTAGCAGTACCTCTTCTGCGCTGGGCGCCGGCGGCGTTGCTTCCGCCTTTTGGCGGCGCAGCTTGTTCATCAGCTTGATCGCCATAAAAATGGCGAATGCGACGATGACAAAGTCGAAGATGGTCTGTATGAACTGGCCATAGTTGACGACTACGGCCGGGGCACTGCCGACGGCCTCGCGTATTACCCAGTGAAACTGTTTAAAGTCGACGCCGCCGATCAGCAGACCGAGCAGCGGCATGACCACATCCCCGACCAGCGAGGAGACGATTTTACCGAACGCGGCGCCGATGATAACCCCGACGGCCATATCCACGACGTTGCCGCGCATGGCAAATTCACGAAACTCTTTCAGTAGACTCATAGCGACTCCCCTAAATGACGCATACTCTAAGTGTAATCACTTACCGCCGCTTTGCTAGGCGATGCACGTTGGGGAGTCTCAGCGCCGCCAGAAGCTGGGGAAGAACAGCACCAGCATAGTCATCACCTCGAGTCGCCCCAAGAGCATGCCTAGCGCCAGGGCCCACTTGGCTACGTCGGGCAGCGGCGCGAAGTTGCCGCTGGGACCGATGAGCGGCCCCATTCCTGGACCGACGTTGGCCATCGCGGTCATGGCGCCAGTGATCGCCGAAAGTGCGTCGACGCCGCACAGCCCGAGGATGGCGGCAATCAGCATGGTGATCGCAATAAACGCCATCATAAAGGCGATCACCGAGCGGCTCACCTCATTGGTGATCGGACGGTTGTTATAGCGTCGCGGAAAGACGGCGTTGGGGTGGATCAGCTTGCGCACCTCGATATGCAGGCTTTCAAAGCCAATCTGCACTCGGAACATTTTGATCCCGCCGGCGGTAGAGCCGGAGCAGCCGCCCAGCAGCATGACCGAGGCGAACAGCACCGTGGAGAACGGTGTCCACTGATCGAAGTTACCCAGAGAGTAGCCGGTAGTCGACAGGATATTGATCAAATTGAAGAACGCGATGCGCAGGCTATCTTCAAAATCAAAGATGTGCTTATGCCATAGCCACAGGGTGAGCACCAGGCCGGTGACCAGCACAAAGCGGCTAAAGCCAACCAGCTGCTGGTCGCGCATCAGGGTTCGGAGACTGCGCTGACGCAGCGCCTGAACGAACAGCAGAAATGGCAGGGAGCCGAGGAACATAAACAGGATGGCGTTCCACTGCGCCAGTACGGAGTACGCGGCCATGGATTTGTCGTTAGTTGAAAATCCGCCGGTGGAGATGGTTGCGAAGGCGTGGTTGACGGCATCGAAGTTGCTCATCCCCGCGTAGCGATAGCCGAGGTAGCAGAGGAACGTCAGCACCGCATAGACCGCCATGATGCTTTTGGCTACGTCTTTCATCCGCGGCGAGGATTTCTCTGACCAGTCGGAGGATTCGGTATGGAACAGGCGCATACCGCCGACGTCCAGAAACGGCAGAATGGCGACCGCCATCACGATAAACCCGACGCCGCCCATCCACTGCAGCAGCGAGCGCCACAGTAAGACGCTGGGCTCCATCTGGTTGAGATTGGACAGCACCGAGGAGCCGGTGGTGGTCAGCCCGGACATGGTCTCAAAGAAGGCATCGGTAAAGGTGATATGTTTGATGAACACAAAGGGCAGTGCGCCGAAGCAGCAGGCCGTCAGCCACGCCAGGGTCGTGGTCAGAAACATATCGCGGATACGCAGGTAGAATTTCTGGCTGCGCCCTTGGGCGATCAAAAACAGGGCGATCAGGTGGGTGATGATCACCGCCTGCAGAAATTCGTAAACCCCACCGGTGCCGGTAAGCAGGGCATACAGCAGCGGCACGTACATCAGTAGCGCCACTTTCGACAGCATCATCCCAAGGATGTACAGCACGGAGCGATAGTTGAGCATAGCCGTAGTTACAAAAAGAAAGGACTTGGCTGAAACAGGCGCTCCACGTCGGATATAAATTTCTTGTCCGTCAGGAACATGATCACGTGATCTCCCTGTTCAATTTTGGACTCACGGCTGGCAATCAGCACGTCGTCCCCCCGAACGATAGCGCCGATGGTGGTGCCCGGCGGCAGCTTAATCTCCTCGACCCGCCGTCCGACCACCTTCGAGGTGCTTTCGTCGCCGTGCGCGATGGCCTCAATCGCTTCGGCCACGCCGCGTCGCAGGGAGGAGACGCTGACGATATCCGCCTTGCGCACATGGCCGAGCAGGGCAGAGATAGTGGCCTGCTGCGGCGAGATGGCGATATCGATGACGCTGCCCTGCACCAGATCGACGTAGGCGCTGCGCTGGATCAGCACCATCACCTTTTTGGCGCCGAGGCGTTTGGCCAGCATGGCCGACATAATATTGGCCTCATCATCGTTGGTCAGGGCGATGAAAACATCCACCTGGTCGATGTGCTCTTCGGTCAGCAGCTCCTGATCGGAGGCATCGCCGTAAAAGACGATGGTGTCATGCAGCTTCTCGGCCAGTTCGGCGGCGCGCTGGGCGTTATGCTCAATCAGCTTGACGCTGTAGTCTTTCTCCAGTCGCTGGGCTAGCCCGGCTCCGACGTTGCCGCCGCCGACGATCATGATGCGTTTATAGGGTTTCTCCAGCCGCTGCAGCTCACTCATGACTGCCCGGATATTATGCGATGCTGCGACAAAGAAGACCTCATCGCCGGCCTCGATCACCGTGGATCCCTGCGGGCGGATCGGTCGATCCTGGCGGAAGATCGCCGCCACGCGGGTATCGATATGCGGCATATGCTCCTTCAGCGAGGTCAGGGCGTTGCCCACCAACGGCCCGCCGTAGTAGGCCTTGACCGCCACCAGGCTGACCTTACCCTCGGCAAAGTTCACTACCTGCAGCGCCCCGGGATATTCGATCAGCCGGTAGACATAGTCGGTGACCAGCTGTTCGGGCGCGATCAGGTGGTCGATAGGAACCGCCTCTGGGTTGAACAACCGCTCGTGCTCGCGGATATATTCGGTCGAGCGGATACGGGCGATCCGGTTTGGGGTACTGAACAGGGAATAGGCGATCTGGCAGGCGATCATGTTGGTTTCGTCCGAGCTGGTCACGGCGACCAGCATATCGGCGTCATCCGCGCCGGCTTCACGCAGTACCCGCGGATGGGAGCCATAGCCCTGCACGACGCGCAGATCGAACTTATCCTGTAGCTGACGCAGGCGATCGCTGTTGGTGTCGACGATGGTGATATCGTTGTTCTCACCCACCAGGTTTTCTGCGAGGGTCCCCCCCACCTGGCCGGCACCTAAAATGATAATTTTCATGATGCTGTTCTCTGCTTGGCGAGCGCCGACCGCCTGGTGGGCGGCCTGCGGATTATGCTTTTATCAGCTTAGCGTAAAAGAAGCCGTCGCCTGCGTCGGGCCGCGGCAAAAACTGAAGGCCGGGCCGCTGTATATCGCCGGTGTCGCTCAGGCGAGCATCCGGGTGGCGCGACAGGAAGGCAAGGATCTGCTCCTGGTTTTCCTGCGGCAGAATCGAGCAGGTGGCGTAGACCATCACGCCGCCGGATTTCAAGAAAGGCCAGACGGCATCGATGATCTCGCGCTGCAGCGCGGCCAGCTCGGCGATATCGCTGTCGCGACGTAGCCATTTGATGTCCGGATGGCGGCGGATGACGCCGGTCGCCGAACAGGGCGCGTCCAAGAGAATCCGATCGAACTGCCGACCGCGGGCCCACTCGTCAGGGGTACGCCCATCGCCGCAGCGGATCTCGGCATGCTGCTGCAGCCGCTGCAGGTTTTCGCGCACCCGCTTGAGACGGCTTTCATCGACGTCAACGGCCAGTACGTGGGCCTTCGGCGCCGCCTCCAGAATATGGGTGGTTTTTCCGCCCGGCGCGCAGCACAGATCGAGGATCTGCTCACCGTCCTGCGGATCGAGCAGATCCACGCTGTGCTGCGCGCTGGCATCCTGTACCGTGACCCATCCCTGTTCGAAGCCCGGCAGGCGAGACACCGGCTGCGGATCCTGCAGGCGGAGGGCGTCAGGAAAGGTTTCGTGGGGGACGGCGTCAATACCGGCCTGCAGCAGCAGCGCCAGATAGGCGTCGCGTGTGTGGTGGCACCGATTGACCCGCAGCCACATCGGCGGGCGCTGATTATTGGCATCCGCGATACTCTGCCACTGCTCCGGGTAGGCCTGCTGCAGACGCTTAAGCAACCATGAGGGATGCAGCCAGTGGCTGGCATGCTGCTGTGACTGTAAAAGCAGCGGCTGCTGTTGGCGCTGAAACTGGCGCAGTACACCGTTGATGAGCCCCTTGAGCTGCGGGCGCTTGAGCGCAACGGCGCCGTCAACGGTCTCTGCCAGCGCTGCGTGGGGAGGGATACGCGTATAGATCAGCTGATATAGCCCGACCAGCAGCAGGTAGTGCAGCGGACGCTGTTTGCCCGTCAGGACCTTGGCCATCAGCTGCTGTACTATCCACTCCAGCTGCGGCAGTACCCGCAGCGTGCCAAAGCACAGCTCCTGTAGCAGGGCTCGGTCTTTATCGCTGAGAGGCTGGGCGGCGCTGGGCAGTACGCTGCTCAGGGACTGCCCCTGATCGAGGACTGCGCTCAGCGTGCGGGCCGCGATGGCACGCAGGTTATAGGGAGTATTTTTCATTGACACAAGGGACCGTCGCTGCGAGTAAATCAGATATTGTTCGAAGTTTATCACGGTTTGCGGGGGAAATACCCCACCGGCGCTGACGTCAGGGGACAGGTGAATAGACGATCTCCGCCCGGACGGCGCCGGGCGGACGGTGCTTATGCCAGAACGGTACCGGGCAGGAAGCTCTCTTTACGCGAGTTGAGCAGGTCACGGGCCGTCATGCTTTTCTTGCCGGCCGGCTGCAGCTGGGTTAACAGCAGCACTCCCTGCGCAGTGGCGACGGCGATCCCCTGCTTGTCGGCGCTGACGATGGTTCCCGGTGCGGCGGTGGCGTGCTGAGACAGCGCCGTTGCTTCCCAGACTTTCACCGGCTGCTCTTCCAGCATAAAGAAGCTGACCGGCCAGGGATTAAAGGCGCGTACGCAGCGCGCCAGCTGCTCGGCAGAGAGAGACCAATCCAGACGAGCCTCTTCCTTGCTAAGCTTTTCCGCATAGGTGCTCAGCGCATCATCCTGCTTCTGGGCCTGGGCGGTGTCGTCAGCCAGCTGGGACAGCGTGGTCAGCAGGCCCTGCGGTCCCAGCGCGGCTAGCTTATCGTACAGCGTGGCGCTGGTGTCGTCCTGCGTGATGGGACAAGACAGCTTCAGCAGCATATCACCGGTATCCAGCCCGACGTCCATCTGCATAATGGTGACGCCGGTTTCGCTATCGCCTGCCCATAGCGCCCGCTGGATCGGTGCCGCACCGCGCCAGCGCGGCAGCAGAGAGCCGTGTACGTTAATACAGCCCAGGCGCGGCATATCCAGCACAGCCTGCGGCAGGATCAGGCCATAGGCGACCACGACCATGACGTCGGCCTGCAGCGAGGCGACCAGGCGCTGATTTTCCTCCGGGCGCAGAGAGGCCGGCTGAAAGACCGGCAGATCATGCTGTAGCGCCAGGGCCTTGACCGGACTCGGCGTCAGCTTGTTACCGCGCCCCGACGGCCGATCCGGCTGGGTAAAGACGCCGACGATCTGATGATCTGAGGCCAAGAGCGCCTCGAGATGGCGGGCGGCAAAATCGGGCGTACCCGCAAAAATGATACGAAGCGAATGAGACACGGGAGTATCCTGCCTTGGGTTAGTTAACGGCGCGGGCCTGTTGCTTATACAGCTTTTCCAGCTTTTGACGGATGCGCTGACGCTTCAGCGGCGACAGATAGTCAATAAACAGCTTACCCATCAGGTGATCCATTTCGTGCTGAATGCAGATGGCTAGCAGACCATCGGTCTCCAGTTCAAAGGGCTTACCGTCGCGATCCAGGGCGCGCACTTTGATGCTTTCCGCACGGGTCACCAGCGCCCGCTGTTCAGGAACGGAGAGACACCCCTCTTCGATACCGGCCTCCCCGTCATGCTGCAGCAGCTCCGGGTTGATCAATACCAAACGCTGATCGCGATTCTCTGATACGTCAATGACGATAATACGCTGGTGAATGTCCACCTGCGTCGCGGCTAGGCCAATGCCCTCTTCCGCGTACATGGTCTCGAACATATCGTCGACAATGCGCTGGATTTCGGGCGTAACTTCGTGTACCGGCTTGGCAATAGTGCGAAGCCGCTCATCGGGGAAATGTAATACCTGCAATACCGCCATAAATCTCTTTAAACGTCCTCTGAGCTAGGGAATGATTTTCACTCCTATTCTAGACAGTTCTCCCCCTGATTGACAGTATTGTTCACCTATTGAACACATCGGCCGATAGCCGCGGGAGCGCAATGGAAAGTCACGAAATCTGGCTGCGTCTCGCGCAGGTTCGCGGGCTGGGGGCGCCCCGTATCGTTAACGCGGCGCGGATATTGGTACAGCAGGGCGTATCGGCGCAGGGGATGGTGTCCGGCGGGCTGACCTCTGCGCAGCAGCGCCAGTTTCATGGCGCCGCGGGTATCGCTGAGGCGCTGGCGTGGTTGGACGGCGGTCGAGGGGCGATGCTAACGCTGGTCGATAGTGCCTACCCCGATCGCTTGCGCCAGATTGCCGGCGCTCCTGCGCTGCTGTTTGTTTGCGGCGATCCCCGCCTGCTGTCAACGGCGGCGCTGGCGATTGTGGGCAGCCGTACGCCCAGCGGCTATGGTGATAGCCAGGCGCAGTTTTTTTCCCGCGTGCTGGCGGCGAGTGGATTGACGATTGTCAGCGGTCTTGCGCTGGGGATCGATGGACTGGCGCACCGCGGCGCGCTGTCGGCGCAGGGAAAGACCATCGCAGTGCTGGGCAGTGGGCCGGACTGCGTGGCGCCGCGAACGCACCGCGGGTTGGCGCAGGCCATTCTAGAGGCGGACGGCGCGCTGGTGTCCGAGTTTTTTCCAGGGACAGAGGCACGCCCTGCCTATTTTCCGCAGCGTAATCGGATCATTAGTGGGTTGAGTCTGGGGGTTCTGGTGGTCGAGGCGACGCTGCGCAGCGGCTCGCTGATCACGGCGCGTCTGGCATTGGATCAAGGGCGGGAGGTGTTCGCCATTCCCGGCTCGCTAGATAGCCCGCAGAGCGCAGGGTGCCATTGGCTGATCCAGCAGGGCGCGTCTCTTATCGCTGCGCCGGCGGATATCCTTGAGCAACTGAACAGCTCGCTGCATTGGTTGGCGCCGCTCACAGAAGGGAATATTTCTGCCGGGGAAGACGATGCTCAATTGCCATTTGCCGAGGTGTTGGCTAACGTAGGGGATGAGGTGACAACCGTTGACGCTGTCGCCGAACGCATCGGTCGATCTGTGCCAGACGTAGCAGTAGCCCTGCTCGAACTGGAGTTAGCAGGATGGATTAAGGTAGTGTCCGGCGGCTATGTCCGTGTGAAGAGGGCTGGCCATGTTCGATGTACTCATGTATCTGTTTGAGACCTATATCCACACTACGGCCGGGATGCACATCGATCAGGATAAGCTAACTGACGATTTGACCAGCGCGGGCTTTGAGCGTGGGGATATCTTTCGGGCGCTGAACTGGCTGGAAAAGCTGGCGATGATGCAGGAAGAGGGAGATGTAGTTCTGCCGGTGGACGATCCGCATGCGCTGCGTCTCTACACCGCAGATGAAATGGCCTGCTTAGATAGTGAGTGCCGTGGATTCCTGCTGTTCTTGGAGCAGATTCAGCTATTGACGCCGGAGATCCGTGAGATGGTTATCGATCGGGTGATGGCGCTGGAGATCGAACAGTTTGAGCTGGACGATCTGAAGTGGGTGGTGCTGATGGTGCTGTTTAATGCGCCGGGACATGAGCACACCTATCGGCAGATGGAAGAGCTGCTTTTTGAGGTTCATGAAGGCTACCTGCATTGAGCGGGTGGCTGGTTCGTTTATTGAAAGAAACAAGATTATGACGCAAGGCGCATTATTTGGTGTCAAGAAGAGTGAGCCATGCCCCGAGTGCGGCGCCGAGCTGGTGATCCGCAGCGGTAAGCATGGCCCTTTTCTGGGCTGTTCCCACTATCCTGCCTGCCAGTATATTCGCGCGCTGAAGTCGGCCGACGGGCATATTGTTAAGGTGCTTGAAGGGCAGCGATGTCCGCAGTGTGGCGATGTGCTGGTGCTGCGCCAGGGGCGCTACGGTATGTTTATCGGGTGTCACGGTTATCCTCAGTGTGAACATACTGAGGCTATCGATAAGCCGGATGAGACTCGGTTAGCGTGCCCCCAGTGTGGCAAGGGTAATCTGCTGCAGCGCCGCTCGCGCTACGGTAAAACATTCTATGCCTGTGAGCGCTACCCAGACTGCCAGTTCAGCGTGAATTTGAAACCCGTCGCCGGTGTCTGCCCGCATTGCCACTACCCGCTACTGGTGGAGAAGAAAAGCGCAGGCGGCGTGCGTCGCTATTGTGCCAGCAAGCTGTGCGGGAAAGCCGTCGAGCCGCTTGACGATACCCCGACAGATCAATAATAAAGAAGCTATGGATAAAGAACTGAGTGACTCACTGGCCGCCGCGGTGGCGGCCCTGCGCCAGCAGCGTGTTATCGCCTATCCCACGGAGGCGGTCTTCGGCCTAGGGTGCGATCCGGACAGCGAGTCTGCGGTGCAGACCCTGCTGGACCTTAAGCAGCGTCCGTGGGACAAAGGGCTGATTCTGATTGCGGCGGATTATCAGCAGCTATTGCCTTATGTCTGCGATGAGGCGCTGCAGGGCGAGCGCCGCGCCGCCGTTTTCTCCCGCTGG
The DNA here is from genome assembly GCF_001896205.1 of Edwardsiella piscicida. Classification (GTDB taxonomy): domain Bacteria; phylum Pseudomonadota; class Gammaproteobacteria; order Enterobacterales; family Enterobacteriaceae; genus Edwardsiella; species Edwardsiella piscicida. The sequence goes on along the minus strand of NZ_MPNU01000001.1, from coordinate 3,579,133 downwards.
CCAGGGCCGGTGACCTGGGTGATGCCAGCCCGGGCAGATACGCCGCGCTGGCTGACCGGCCGCTTTAGCACGCTGGCCGTGCGGGTCAGCGCGCATCCGCAGGTTCAGCAGCTGTGCCGCTCCTACGGCAAACCCTTGGTTTCCACCAGTGCCAACCTCAGCGGGCTGCCCCCCTGCCGTACGGCCGCCGAGGTGCGCCAACAGTTTGGCTCAGCTTTCCCGGTGCTGAATGCGCCGGTCGGCGGGCGTCAAAATCCATCTGAAATCCGCGATGCACTGAGCGGTGAACTGTTACGTCAGGGCTAAGCGATGCAGCGATTTGCCGTTTTTGGTCACCCGATAAAGCACAGCCAGTCGCCGCGTATCCACCGGCTTTTTGCTCAACAGACCGGTATTGCGCTCAGCTATGAGGCGATGCTGGCGCCGCTGGATGATTTTCCCGCCTTTGCTATGGCCTTTTTCCAGCAGGGGGGGCGAGGCGCTAACGTCACCACCCCCTTTAAAGAGCAGGCTTGGCAGATGGTGGATATCTTGACGCCGCGGGCCCGTCTGGCCGGCGCGGTGAATACACTGCATTGGCAAAACGCCCGTCTGCTGGGGGATAACACGGACGGTATTGGACTGGTCAGTGATTTACGTCGGCTGGCGATGATCGGCGATGCGAGTCGAGTTTTGCTGTTGGGCGCCGGGGGTGCCGCTCGCGGCGTGATCCTACCGCTGCTGGAGCAGGGGTGTCGGATCGCGCTGGCCAACCGAACCCCTGCCCGGGCACAGGCGTTGGCCGCTGCATTTCAGGCGCAGGGGGAGATTGAGGCATTGCCCTACGATGCGCTTGACGATCACACCTTCGATCTCATTATTAACGCAACCGCTTCAGGGCTGCAGGGCGAGGTCCCGCCGCTGCCGCCCTCGATCATGCGCCCGGATTGCGCCTGTTATGACATGTTTTATCGCGCGGGGGCGACGCCGTTTCTGGCCTGGGCTCAGCAGCAGGGCGCGGTACGCTTGGCTGATGGCTTCGGTATGCTGGTGGCGCAGGCGGCGCACGCCTTCTCGCTGTGGCATGGCGTCATGCCGCAGATAGCGCCGGTGCTGATACAGCTACGTCAGGAGCAGGCGGGATGAATCAGTCTATCCTCTTTCCCGAGCTGGAGCAGTGGCAGGCGTCGTCATCGACCATCACCTTTCCGGCGATGGTCAACGGTTTTCAGGTCACCTGCGCTATCCGGTGGGGGGATCTGCAGGTCTTGGCCGCCCGCATGGGCGCGGGGGAGGCGCATCAGGTGCCGCTGACGCTGTTTCAGACCCTGCGCTGGCAGCTGGAGGAGTATGCCGAGCAAGAGATTATCGATGAAGCGTATGACGATCAGGGCTGGGTGTGGATTTCCGCCTGTGAGAGATAGTCATTCTTCCAGTTAACGTAGTTGTCGGCCGACCGGCGCAGTCCGGCTTGCTCCTGTGCCGTCAGTGGCCGGATCTGGCGAGCCGGGCTGCCCAGATATAAAAAGCCACTCTCCAGCCGTTTTCCCGGCGGAACCAGACTTCCCGCGCCCAGAATGACCTCATCTTCTATCTGTACGCCATCCAGAACGATGGCGCCCATCCCGATCAGCACCCGATCGCCAATACAGCAACCGTGCAGCATCACCTTATGACCAACCGTCACGTCGCTGCCGATAATGGTTGGATGTCCCTGGGTTGACGTGGCGCGGTTGCCAACATGGATCACGCTGCCGTCTTGGATATTACTGCGGTCACCAATGACAATATAGTTAACATCGCCACGGATCACGACCTGAGGCCAGATACTGACGTCGTCACCCAGCGTGACCTGTCCAATCACGGTTGCGGTTGCATCTATAAAGGGGCGTTCGCCTAAGATCGGCATAAAAGAGAGGTAGGGACGTACGGAGAGAGACATAGTGACCGCCTGAAAAATGGAGAGGGTATTGGCGATACTAGCGCGCTGGTGGGGGAATTCAATCGATAACGCCCGCCGATA
>NZ_MPNU01000001.1:3463951-3577106 GCF_001896205.1 Edwardsiella piscicida | reverse complement strand
ACAGGATCCCCACCGTCAACGGCCATGGAACAGGACGGGGCGACGGGGCGTCGAGGAAGCGACGTCTGAAAGCCGGGGCCTTGGGTTTATCCGCCCGGCGGCTTTTTGCCTTACCGTGGGCGGGGCTCCTCCGCAGGGACAGCCCGCCTGTCTCTGCGCGCTATCGCTGGCTTAAGGGAAATCGGTTGACCTAATACTATTCACACCGTTAAATGCAGCGGCGTACGCTATGCGTTTTCCTGTACGTATTCGATGCCCGTATCGCTATCGTGCTCGGTCAGACGTGCCGTCGGCGAGATCTGCCGCCGTGCTTCGCTGCAGCAGGATCGGCGTGATACGGCTACTCAACGTTGGCTTTGATGATGAGTTGGTGATGATGAACACGCGATTATCCTGCACGCTGGCGCTCTCCGCGCTGCTGCTCTCCTCGGGCGCCCAGGCGTCTACGCCGCCGTCGGCAGAGATGCGGGTCGCCGAGGCGGTGAAACAGACGATCCCTGCGCTGATGCAGCAGCAGCAGATCCCCGGCATGGCCGTGGCCGTAATCTATCAGGGAACCCCTTACTACTTCAACTATGGCGTCGCCGATAAGGCCACCCGGCGGGCAGTGACGCCACAAACGCTGTTTGAGCTGGGGTCCGTGAGCAAGACCTTTACCGGCGTGCTGGGTGGCTATGCGCTGCAGCGTGGCGATATTCGCCTGCAGGACACGGTCGCGTCCCAATGGCCGGCGTTAAATGGACCGCAGTGGCGGGCGATAACCCTACAGCAGCTGGCGACCTACACCGCGGGCGGCCTGCCGCTGCAGGTGCCCGACGCCGTTACCGATACGGCACAGCTGCTCGACTTTTATCAACGCTGGCAGCCGCGCTGGGCTCCGGGAACGATGCGCAGCTACTCCAACGCCAGTATTGGCCTTTTTGGCATGCTGGCGGTACGGCCCAGCGGCATGGATTTTAGCCAGGCGATGACACGCTGGGTGCTGCAGCCGCTGGGATTGAAGCATACCTATTTCCGCGTACCGCCTGCCGCGGAGGGAGAATATGCCTGGGGATACCGCGAGGGTAAGGCCCTGCGCGTGAGCCCGGGTATGCTGGAGCAGGAGGCCTATGGAATTAAATCCAGCGCGCAGGATATGGCCACCTGGCTACAGGCTAATCTGGATCCCGCCGCGGTGCCACAGGCGACGCTGCGTCAGGCCTTGCTGCGGGCGCAGACGCGCTACTACCAATCCGGTGAGATGTATCAAGGGCTCGGCTGGGAGATGCTCAGCTGGCCTCTGCAGGCGCAGACCTTGATAGACGGTAGCGATAATCGGGTCGCTCTGCAGCCGCAGCCAGTCCATCTCATCGAGCCGCCGACGCCGCCGCAGCCGGCTTCCTGGGTACATAAGACCGGTTCAACCAATGGATTTGGCGCCTATATTGCCTTTATTCCCGGATCTCGGCTGGGGATCGTGATGTTGGCCAATAAAAACTACCCGAACCCGGCGCGGGTTCAGGCCGCCTATACCATCCTGCAGCAGCTGCAGTAACGTCCGCTGCGTGCGGCGCCGCGGTGCCGCACGCACTCTAGATGAAAATTTCTCAACGCTCCGGCGCTGTACAAACGGCGTAAAACTGATTAATTTAGCTATCTAGATGTCCAAATGGACAAGGATCGCCTTTGATCGCCGCAGGAGAGCGTTTATGCCAATCAGGATCCCCGACGCGTTGCCCGCCGTTAATTTTTTGCGTAATGAAAATGTCTTTGTTATGACCGACTCTCGGGCCGCGGTGCAGGAGATTCGTCCGCTGAAGGTGCTGCTGCTGAATCTGATGCCAAAGAAAATCGAGACTGAAAATCAGTTTCTGCGTCTGCTGTCGAACTCGCCGCTGCAGATCGATATTCAGCTGCTGCGCATCGATCGGCGCGAGTCAAAAAATACGCCGACGGAGCATCTGAATAACTTTTACTGCCATTTTGAGGATATTCAGCAGGAAAACTTTGATGGTCTTATCGTGACCGGCGCACCGCTGGGGCAGGTGGACTTTGGCGATGTTGCCTATTGGTCGCAGATCGTACGGGTTATTACCTGGGCGCGGGCGCACGTGACATCCACCCTGTTCGTCTGCTGGGCCGCCCAGGCGGCGCTCAATGTACTGTATGGGCTACCTAAGATGACGCGGACGCAGAAGCTCTCCGGGGTGTATGAGCATCAGACGCTCGATCCGCTGGCGCTGCTGACCCGCGGCTTTGACGACGGCTTTTTGGCGCCGCACTCGCGCTATGCCGACTTTCCGTCGCAGGCGATCCGCACGCATACCGATCTGCAGATTTTTGCCGAGTCTGTGCAGGCCGGCGCCTACCTGTTTGCCAGCGCCGATAAGCGGACGGTGTTTGTGACGGGCCATCCGGAGTATGACGCCCACACGCTGGGCGCGGAATATTGGCGCGATCTGCACGCGGGCCTGGCGCCGGCGCTGCCGTTCAACTATTTTCCCCGCGACAACCCAGACGGTGCGCCGTCGGCGACCTGGCGCAGTCACGGTCACCTGCTGTTCAGTAACTGGTTGAACTACTGCGTTTACCAGATAACCCCTTACGATCTGCGTCAGATGAATCCCACCCTGGAGTAAGCTCTGCGCGCCATTCCCCCGGGCGGAGTAGTAGACGGGGGAATGACAAATAACCCTCACATTTCTCCGCTGTAATGCGTATAATCGCCGCCCTGATCCTGATGATTTGTTCACCAGACCTGCCTGTCTTATCAATACAAGAGTACCGTCATGAGTAGTGTCAGCCTGATCCAACCGGAGCGCGATCTGTTCTCCTATACCCCTTATTGGGCCGAATGTTTCGGCACCGCGCCTTTTTTACCGATGTCGCGTGCAGAGATGGATAAGCTAGGCTGGGACAGCTGCGACATTATCATCGTGACCGGGGATGCCTATGTGGATCATCCCAGCTTTGGTATGGCGATTGTTGGCCGCATGCTGGAGGCGCAGGGTTTCCGGGTCGGCATCATCGCTCAGCCGGACTGGACCAGCAAAGACGACTTTATGCGTCTGGGTAAGCCGAACCTGTTTTTTGGCGTCACCGCCGGGAACATGGATTCGATGATTAACCGCTATACGGCCGATCGTAAGCTGCGCCACGATGACGCCTATACGCCGAACAACGAGGGCGGCAAGCGCCCGGATCGCGCCACGCTGGTCTACAGCCAGCGCTGTAAAGAGGCTTTCAGCGATGTCCCAGTGATCCTTGGGGGTATCGAGGCCAGCCTGCGCCGCGTGGCGCACTATGACTATTGGTCGGATACGGTGCGCCGCTCTGTGTTGGTGGATGCCAAGGCGGATATGCTGATGTATGGCAACGGCGAGCGCCCGCTGGTCGAGGTCGCGCACCGTTTAGCGGCGGGCGAGCCCATCGCCTCTATCTGCGACGTGCGCAATACCGCCATCATGCGCAAAGAGGCCCTGCCGGGCTGGAGCGGGGTAGATTCGACCCGTATCGACATGCCGGGGCGGATTGATCCCATTCCAAACCCCTACGGCGACGATTTGGCCTGCTCGCCCAAGGCCGCGGATGAGGCGACGCCGATCAGCGTACGCGCGCCTAAGCCAAAGCCGTGGGAGAAGACCTATGTGCTGCTGCCGTCGTTTGAGAAGGTGAAGGGCGATAAGGTGATGTATGCCCACGCCTCGCGTATTTTGCACCATGAGACGAACCCCGGCTGTGCCCGAGCCCTGATGCAGAAGCACGGCGATCGCTACGTGTGGGTCAACCCGCCGGCGATCCCGCTGAGCACCGAGGAGATGGACAGCGTCTATGCGCTGCCGTTCCAGCGCGTGCCGCATCCCGCTTACGGCAAGGCCCGCCTGCCAGCCTATGACATGATCCGCTTCTCCGTCAACATTATGCGCGGCTGCTACGGCGGCTGCGCCTTCTGCTCGATCACTGAGCACGAGGGCCGCATCATCCAGAGCCGCTCCGAGGACTCCATCATTCGTGAGATCGAAGAGATCCGCGATAAGGTCCCCGGATTTACCGGTATCATCTCCGATCTGGGCGGCCCGACCGCCAATATGTATATGCTGCGCTGCCAGTCGCCGCGCGCGGAGCAGACCTGCCGCCGCGCCTCCTGCGTCTATCCGGATATCTGTCGTCATATGGACACCAACCATGAGCCGACCATTAATCTCTACCGGCGCGCCCGCGATCTGCAGGGGGTGAAGAAGATCCTGATCGCCTCCGGGGTGCGCTACGATCTGGCGGTACAGGATCCGCGCTATATCAAAGAGCTGGCCACGCACCACGTCGGCGGCTATCTGAAGATCGCGCCGGAGCATACGGAAGAAGGGCCGCTGTCCAAGATGATGAAGCCGGGGATGGGCAGCTACTATCGCTTTAAGGAGCTGTTTGACGCCTATTCGAAACAGGCCGGGAAAGAGCAGTACCTTATCCCCTACTTTATCTCCGCGCACCCGGGAACCCGGGATGAGGATATGGTCAATCTGGCGCTGTGGCTAAAGCAGCACCGCTTCCGCCTCGATCAGGTGCAGAACTTCTATCCGTCACCGCTGGCCAACTCGACCACCATGTATTACACCGGCAAGAACCCGCTGGCCAAGGTGGACTATAAGAGCGAGGATGTGGTGGTGCCGAAGGGCGAGCGCCAGCGCAGGCTGCATAAGGCGCTGCTGCGCTATCACGATCCGGCTAACTGGCCGATGATCCGCGCCGCGCTGGAGGAGATGGGGCTACAGCACCTGATCGGCAATCGTCGCGAGTGTCTGGTGCCTGCGCCGACGCTGGAGGAGCAGCGCGCCGCGCGCCGCGGCTATCAGCGCAACATGACGCCGGCCATGACCAAGCATACCGGCGCTCATCCTCAGGGGACGGGACGACCGGCAACGCGCGGGGCCGCGAAGGGCGCCGCGCAGCCCGCGCCCCGCTCGGGCGGAAAGGGAAATAATGGCCGTCCTGCTCGCCCCGAAGGGCGTAACGCCCGTCCGGCGCGTCCTGCCGGGCAGGCGAAAAAGCCGCGCTAATGCCCCAGCCCAAATAGCCCTGATGCCTTAGCATCAGGGCTGTGCTCACCGCCTACAGGCGCATATAGGTGGCGGGATCGGAGCCTAAGCGCTTGCCACACTCTAGGCGAGCGATCTGCGCCCGTTCAGCCGCCTCCAGCGTAAAGTCAAATACGTCGATATTTTCCTTCAGACGCATGGCCGAGACCGTTTTGGGGATCACGATCCTCCCGCTGTCCAGATGCCAGCGGATCACGATCTGCGCCGGTGTCTTGCCATATTTGGCCGCCAAACGACGGATCGGCTCCGCGTCAAATACGCCCTCTCCCCCCTGCGCCAGTGGGCTCCAGGCCTCCGTGGCAATACCGTGGTGACTATTCCATGACTGCAGCTCCCGCTGCTGCATCAGCGGGTGTAGCTCAATTTGGTTGATGGTCGGCACCACGCCGGTTTCGTCCAGCAGGCGCTGGAGATGGGCAATGTTGAAGTTGCACACCCCGATGCTTTTAACCACGCCCTGACGCCGCAGGTCGATCAGCCGACGCCAGGCGTGAACAAAGGTATCCTGCAGCGCCATTGGCCAGTGGATCAGGTACAGATCAACATACTCAAGGCGCAGCTTATGCAGGCTGGCGTGGAACGCCTTATCGACCGCCATGTGGTCCGCGTTCCACAGCTTAGTGGTGATAAACAGCGACTCTCGTGCCAGACCGCTTTGCTGCAGCGCCTGGCCGACGCCGCTCTCATTGCCATAGATCGCGGCGGTATCAATGGCGCGATAGCCGACGCGCAGCGCCTCGCTGACCACGTCACGGGCCAGCGTATCGCTGACCTGCCAGACGCCGAGTCCCAGCTGGGGAATGCGGTTACCGTCATTCAGCGTAATAAAAGGAGGGGTGGACATGGGGCATCTCCGTTGCGGATGGGTGGGGAATATATCGTCAGATTTTCACCTTAGCATATTCATCTCAGCTATGGATCTCCGCGCAGAGGCGGCGCAGCGAGAGCGTGACCCCGCTGGTGTTTTCCCTTCGGTTAAGGGTATGTTATGACGTGGAGCGCACCGAGGTGCTGCCCCGGTACGCCGCCACGGCCGGTGCCGGGCTGCCGTCGGTGACGGATCCCTTACCCTAGGACCGCGCCAACAAGGAGCCCCCGTGTTTGAACATGTAGATGACTATGCCGGCGATCCGATCCTCTCCCTGATGGAGAGCTATCAGCGGGACGCCCGCGCGCACAAAGTGAATCTGAGCATCGGCCTGTACTATGACCAGCGGGGCGAGGTGCCGATGCTGGCCTCTGTCGCGACGGCGCTGGCCCGGCTGAACGCCGCGGCGCCGGCGGCACCGCTCTATCTACCGATGGAGGGGATGGCAGACTACCGCAGCGCGGTGCAGTCGCTGCTGCTGGGGGACGATCATCCCGCGCTGCGCGCGCGGCGAGTGGCGACCATCCAGACCCTGGGGGGCTCAGGCGCGCTCAAGGTGGGCGCGGACTTTCTGCGGCGATATTTTCCCCGGGCCGAGGTCTGGGTCAGCGATCCGACCTGGGAGAATCATATCGCGATTTTCGAGGGCGCAGGGTTCCGGGTGCATCGCTATCCCTATTTTGACCCTCAGACGCTGGGCGTCTGCTTCGATGCCATGCTGGCGACGCTGGAACAGCTGCCGCCCCACAGCATCGTGCTGCTTCACCCCTGCTGTCATAATCCCACCGGTTCGGATCTGACGCCGGCGCAGTGGGATAGTCTGGTGTCGCTGCTGCGACGTCGGGCGCTGATCCCGTTTCTGGATATCGCCTATCAGGGGTTCGGCGGCGGCATGGAGCAGGATGCCTATGCTATCAGGACGATGGCCGCCGCAGGGCTGCCCTGCTTGGTCAGCAACTCGTTCTCTAAAATTTTCTCGCTGTACGGCGAGCGCGTCGGTGGTCTATCGGTCATGTGCAGCGATGAGGCCGAGGCCGGGCGGGTGCTGGGGCAACTGAAGGCGACGGTGCGGCGCAACTACTCCAGCCCGCCGCTGCACGGCGCCGCCTTGGTGGCCGCCGTGCTGAATGACGCCGCGTTACAGCGTCAGTGGCGCGAAGAGGTCGAGGCGATGCGCCTGCGCATCATCGCCATGCGCGAGCGGCTGGCGTCGCACCTCAACCTGGCGCTGCCGTCGCGCCGCTTTGACTACCTGTGTCAGCAGCGAGGCATGTTCAGCTATACCGGACTCAGTGCGCAGCAGGTCGGCGATCTGCGCCGGCGCGATGGCGTTTACCTGGTCGGCAGCGGGCGCATGTGCATGGCGGGACTCAACGAGGGCAACCTCGATCGCGTGGCCGCCGCGCTGGTTCGCGTCATGGCGTCGCAGGAATAGCGGCCGCGCGGGCGGACGCTGCGTAGATTCTGCGTTTAGTAACGCGTATCTCCCCTTGTCTACGCGTTACTGACGCGGCGTCTGGCTATCTTTACAGAACTTTCCGCTGCGTTTTCTTGCTGCCGGCTGTACAAAGAATATACTTATTGAGGACGTCGCAAGATGTGGTATCAGCATACCCTGGTTCTGCGGGCGAGACCGCGTGGTTTCCACCTGATTACTGCCGAGATTATTGCCGGCCTGCCCGCGCTGCGTCAGGTGCGGGTCGGGTTGTTGCACCTGCTGTTACAGCACACCTCTGCGTCGCTTACCCTCAATGAAAACTGTGATCCCACAGTGCGCTATGACATGGAAGGTTATTTTTCGCGCACGGTGCCGGACGGCGCTCCCTATGCGCACGACGATGAAGGCGCGGACGATATGCCCGCCCATATTGCGTCGTCTCTGCTGGGCGTCTCGCTGACGGTGCCGGTGCGTCAGGGCGCGTTACAGCTTGGAACCTGGCAGGGTATTTGGCTTGGCGAACACCGCATACAGGGCGGCGCGCGCCGTATTGTAGCAACCATACAAGGGGATAGGATTGATGAATGATTCGGCTTTTATGCAATACTGCCTGTCAAAGCCCGGCGCGCAGCAGAGCCTGCAAAATCGCTGGCGGACGCATCAGGCGCGCGTCGGCGGTGTTTTGTTTGCCATGGTTGAGAACGGCGAAGGGCGTCCGGCGGTCGCGGTGAAAACCAGCTGCGAACAGGCCACCCGCCTACGCAGCCTGCATAAAGACATCGTGCCGAGCCGTCGGCTGAACAAGGCGCACTGGAGCACCGTGTTTCTGGACGGCGCGATCAACGACTCGCTGCTGTATCAGCTGGTGGATAGCTCCTATCAGCTGGCGCTGCACCAGGCCAGCGACGTACACCCGCTACAGTAGCCCCTCCGTCGGCGCACCTATCGCCGGTGCGTGGCATCCGGCGTAGGGGCGGATGACGGCGTGTTTTTCCACGCCGTCAGGTTCCCTTAGGCATTGTCCAGGATCGGACGCAGGAAGCGGGCCGTATGGGAGGCTTCACAGCGGGCGACGGTTTCCGGCGTGCCGGCGACCAAGATCTCGCCGCCGCCGCTGCCGCCTTCCGGCCCCAGATCCACGATCCAGTCCGCCGTTTTGATCACGTCCAGATTGTGCTCGATAACCACGATGGTATTGCCCTGATCGCGCAGCTGGTGCAGTACCGCCAGCAGCTGCTGAATGTCGGCAAAGTGCAGACCGGTGGTCGGTTCATCCAGGATATACAGCGTTTGTCCGGTGCCGCGTTTGGAGAGCTCGCGTGAGAGTTTGACCCGCTGAGCCTCGCCGCCGGAGAGGGTGGTGGCCGACTGCCCTAGGCGAATATAGCCCAGGCCGACGTCCATCAGGGTCTGCAGCTTACGCGCCAGCGCAGGAACGGCGTCAAAAAAGCTGCGCGCCTCCTCAATGGTCATTTCCAGCACCTCGTGGATGCTTTTGCCCTTGTACTTGATCTCCAGCGTTTCACGGTTGTAGCGCTTGCCCTTGCACTGGTCGCACGGCACATAGATGTCCGGCAGGAAGTGCATCTCCACCTTGATGACTCCATCGCCCTGACAGGCCTCACAGCGCCCGCCGCGCACGTTAAAGCTGAAGCGTCCCGGGGTATAGCCGCGCGCCCGCGACTCCGGCACCCCGGAAAATAGCTCGCGGATCGGGGTAAAGATGCCGGTATAGGTCGCCGGATTGGAGCGCGGGGTTCGCCCGATGGGGCTCTGATCGATGTCGATCACCTTATCGAAATGCTCCAGCCCCTCGATGCTGCGGTAGGGGGCCGGTTCGCCCAGCGTGGCGCCGTTTAGCTGGCGCTGGGCGATGGGGAACAGCGTATCGTTGATCAGGGTGGACTTGCCGGAGCCGGAGACGCCGGTGATGCAGGTGAACAGCCCGACCGGCAGGGTCAGGGTCACCTCTTTCAGGTTATTGCCGCGTGCGCCGCTCAGCTTGAGCACCCGCGTTGGATCGGCGGCGACCCGCTGACGGGGCACGGCGATCTTCCGTTGACCGCTGAGGTACTGTCCGGTCAGGGAGCCCGGCGTCGCCATGATCTGATCCACGTTACCCTGGGCGACGATCTCGCCGCCGTGAACCCCGGCGCCCGGGCCGATATCGATGATGTGATCGGCGGCGCGGATGGCGTCCTCGTCGTGTTCGACCACGATCACCGTGTTGCCCAGGTTGCGCAGGTGCATCAGCGTATCGAGCAGGCGCTCGTTATCGCGCTGATGCAGGCCGATGGAGGGTTCATCGAGCACGTACATCACCCCGACCAGCCCGGCGCCGATCTGGCTGGCCAGACGAATGCGCTGCGCCTCGCCGCCGGACAGGGTCTCGGCGGAGCGGGAGAGACTCAGGTAGTTCAGGCCGACGTTGACCAAAAACTGCAGGCGCTCGCCGATCTCTTTCAGCACCTTCTCGGCGATTTTGGCGCGCTGTCCCTCGAGCGCCAGTCCGTGGAAGAAGCGCAGCGCAGCGCCGATGCTGAGATCGGCTATCTGCGGCAGCGTGGTGTCTTCAATGAAGACGTTGCGCGCCTCTTCACGCAGGCGCGTCCCGCCGCAGGCGGCGCAGGGACGGTTGCTGATGAATTTGGCCAGCTCCTCGCGCACCGCGCTGGACTCGGTCTCTTTGTAGCGGCGCTCCATATTGTGCAGCACCCCTTCGAAGGGGTGACGACGTACGGTGGTATCGCCGCGATCGTTAATGTACTTGAATTCGATCTCGTCTTTGCCGGAGCCGTACAGCACCACGTGGCGCACCGTTTCATCCAGAGAGTCGAAGGGTGCCTCAATATCAAAATGATAATGGTCGGCCAGCGAGCGCAGCATCTGGAAATAGTAGAAGTTGCGGCGATCCCAGCCGCGAATGGCGCCGCCCGCCAGCGACAGCTCGCCGTTTTGTACCACCCGCTCCGGATCGAAATACTGCTGTACCCCGAGGCCGTCGCAGGTGGGGCAGGCGCCCGCCGGGTTATTGAAGGAGAACAGCCGTGGCTCCAGCTCCCGCATGCTGTAGCCGCACAGCGGGCAGGCGAAGTTGGCGGAAAATAGCATCTCTTCCGCCTGGGGATCGTCCATATCGGCGACCACCGCGCTACCGCCGGAGAGCTCCAGGGTGGTTTCAAACGACTCCGCCAGGCGCTGGGCCATATCGGCCTTCACTCGGAAGCGATCGACGACCACGTCGATGCTGTGTTTTTTCTGCAGCTCCAGCTTCGGCGGATCGGAGAGATCGCACACCTCGCCGTCGATCCGGGCGCGGATGTAGCCCTGCGCCGCTAGATTTTCCAGCGTCTTGCTGTGCTCCCCTTTGCGATCCTTGATGATCGGGGCCAGCAGCATCAGGCGTTTGCCCTCCGGCTGGGCCAGAACGTTGTCCACCATCTGGCTGACGGTCTGCGCCGCCAGCGGCGTGCCGTGCTGTGGACAGCGCGGCTCACCGACGCGGGCGAACAGCAGGCGCAGGTAGTCATGAATTTCAGTGATGGTTCCCACGGTGGATCTTGGATTGTGGGAGGTGGATTTCTGCTCGATGGAGATGGCCGGAGATAGCCCCTCGATATGGTCGACGTCCGGTTTTTCCATCAGCGACAGGAACTGGCGGGCGTAGGCAGAAAGGGATTCGACGTAGCGCCGCTGCCCTTCGGCATACAGGGTATCGAATGCCAGAGAGGATTTGCCGGATCCGGACAGACCGGTGATGACCACCAGTTTGTCGCGGGGGATAATCAGATTGATATTCTTGAGATTATGGGTGCGAGCACCGCGTATTTCTATTTTATCCATTGCCTACTTCCCGGATTAACAGTTACCGATCTCACCGTGCACACGCTGGATCAATGATTATGACATATCCGAAACTGAATGGATATCCAGTATTCGATAACCGATGTGGCGCGCCCTAAACCGGATCTCGAACGCCTGCACAAAACGATGATGAGTGCTCAAGCGTCGCTGGCGTGTTAGAATTTACGGTTTAGACTGAATAAATTTACTTCATCAGGAGAGTCGACATGGCCAGCAGAGGCGTAAATAAAGTGATTCTTATCGGGAATCTGGGTCAGGACCCGGAAGTCCGCTATATGCCGAACGGCGGCGCCGTTGCCAATTTGACGCTGGCAACTTCTGACAGCTGGCGTGACAAGCAGACCGGTGAGCAGAAAGAGCGCACCGAATGGCACCGTGTTGCGCTGTACGGCAAGCTGGCGGAGATCGCCGGTGAGTACCTGCGCAAAGGCTCTCAGGTGTACATCGAAGGTCAGCTGCGTACCCGTAAGTGGCAGGATCAGAGCGGCCAGGATCGCTACACCACGGAAGTCGTGGTCGATATCAGCGGCTCCATGCAGATGCTGGGTGGTCGCCAGGGCGGCGGCGCACCGATGGGCAACCAGGGGCAGCAGGGTGGCTGGGGTCAGCCGCAGCAGCCGCAGCCGTCGCAGGGTGCCGCGTTCAGCGGTGGCCAGTCGGCACCGCGTCAGCAGTCACAGCAGGGCGGCTATTCCGCGCCGGCCCAGCCGGCCGCGCCGCAGAGCAGCGAACCGCCGATGGACTTTGATGACGATATCCCGTTCTGATAACGCGCGGGTATTCCCCCTTAAAGCCCCGCAGCGCGGGGCTTTTTACTATTTTTGCCGCCAGAGAGCGGACACCACCCAGCATAACCGTTCCGTAGAGACGGGCGTCATGGGATAAGGGAGAACATATGGTATTACGACGGCTTTCCTGGATGGTCGGTAGCGGCGCCTGGCTGATGCCCTGGGTACTGCTGCTGTGGCAGTGGCTGGAGACCGGGCAGCATCAGGCGGCGATCTCGCCGCAGGCCTACAGCGGCTGGAAGATGACGGTACTGCTGGCCGATGCCGCCTTCGCCGGCGCGCTCTCGCTGCTGGCGCTGCTGGTCGGCGCCGTCGCGCTGGCGCGAACCCCGCAGGAGGCGCTGCGCCCGCTGCAGCGAATGGCGGAGCTGCTGGTGCTGGCGCTACCGCTGCTGTTTTGCCTGTTTGTCCTTGGGCTGTTCTGGGTGCACGGCTAAGCGGCGGGCGGCCCGGGCAAACGGGCCGCGCGGCGTATCAACCGGCCGTTAGCTCGTACTTCTTTATCTTGCGATAGAGGGTGGCAATGCCGATGCCCAGCTCCTCCGCCGCCTGCTTCTTGTTGCTGTAGCGCGCCAGCGCCTCGCGGATCATCTGTTTTTCCATCTCCTCCAGCGCCGTGCTGCCGTGATCGTCGCCGCAGGCTACGCTGCTCTGATAGGCGCTGTTATCTTCCCGATAGTTCAGGGTGACCTGCCCGTTGATCAGGTTGGGCGGCAGCAGCGCGGTGTCGATCACCTCGCCGCTGGGCACGACGTTGATCAGGTACTCCATCAGGTTACTCAGCTCGCGTACGTTGCCCGGCCAGCGGTAGCGCTTGAGCAGCATCATGACCTCCGGCGAAATGCCGGGATAGACCAGGCCGATGCGCTTGGTGTGCAGGTTAAGGAAGTAGTGGATCAGCAGCTCGATGTCGCCCTGCCGCTCGCGCAGCGGCGGCAGCGCCATCGGGATCACATTCAGGCGGTAGTAGAGGTCTTCGCGAAACTTACCGTCGGCGATGTACTGTTCCAAGTTTTGGTTGGTGGCGGAGATAATGCGAATATCGACGGCGATGGGGCTGCTGGAGCCGATGGGCTGTACCTCACGCGACTCGATGGCGCGCAGCAGTTTGGCCTGTAGGGTCAGCGGCATGTCGCCGATTTCGTCCAGAAACAGCGTTCCGTGGTTGGCGGCCTGGATCAGCCCCATTTTGCCGTTGGCGGAGGCGCCGGTGAAGGCGCCTTTCACGTAGCCGAACAGCTCGCTCTCCAGCAGCTGATCCGGAATGGCGGCGCAGTTGATGGCGATAAACGGCTTGTTATTGCGATCGCTGAGCTGGTGGATGGCGCGTGCCACCACCTCTTTACCGGTGCCGCTCTCGCCCACGATCAGTACGCTCGATGGGCTGGGCGCGATGCGGCTGATCAGCCGCTTCAGGTTGCGCATTGGGCGGCACTCTCCGACCAAGTGCTCGATGCGCGGATCGTCGGGGTTCAGTTCGACGTTCATCGGCGAGTGGGACTGATGGAACGCCATCAAAAATAGCTGGTGGTCCTGAATATCGTGCAGCTGGCCGATAATCAGCTCTTGGTGCTGATCGAAAGCGACAATATGCTGCAGATGACCGCTGAGATAGTTCTGTTGATAGGTCAGCGGCCGAATATTAAATGTCTTACCAATAACTTGCTCATTAATGGCATTCAGCTGTTTTAATGCCGTGGCATTGGCAAACTGCGCCTGGTTATTTTCATCCAGAACCAAGACGCCCTGATCCATATTCTCGATCAGGCTGAGTAATATTTTGCTGGCGCCATCGTTTCCGCCCTGGCTTTCCAAGAGTTTAGAAACAAATATGTTGGATATATGCCGGACATAATCGGAGAACTCATGCAAATTATCCTTTATTCTCTCCTGCTGCTCCTGGGTAAAGGCCACCAGGCTGATAACGCCGATGCAGTTCCCCTGGAACAGGATCGGCGTCCCGAGAAAGGCCTTTTCCTTACAGTTGTCCTTACTGCTGCATCCCTCGCAGACCGGATCGAAGCGGGAGCGGATCACCACCTTTTCCTGCTTGGTATCGAGCACATAGCGCAGCAGACGTGAGTTGCTGTTGAGCTTGCGGCCAAAGAATTTACCGTAGGGGCCGGTGCCGGCGACGCGCGTCATGGTGGCATCGACGATCTCGACCTCCAGCTGCAGTACGCTGGAGAGCATTTTGGTAAAGCGCAGGATAGTGGGTTGGATCTGCATTAAAACGGATTGAGTGTTTGCGGGTGTCATAATTGAACCTTTCTTTAGCACTTAACCAGTTACCCTGCATTACGGGTATGTTGGCTGATGTTAGAACCTATTCCATTAGGCCATAAGCGTGTTCTTTTATCGCATGATACTAACTCAGCAATATTGAAGTTTGATAAAGAAGCGTTTCTTTTCGCCCGCGATACGACAAATATGTAAGAGCCATCACACTTTATTATCAAAATGAGAGATACACCCTTAACGTTATCAATATGGGTTGAGGATTACGGGGAAAGGGGGCGGAAATATTCCCGCTGCGGCCGGTCTTCTGCGTATTTACTCTGCTGATAATATGCATTCAATAGATAAAAACCGCCGTTTTCCGCTGCCGATGAGCACTATTTTGTGATGGCTCTCGCACAATGTTATGGGATCTCCGTTGGCCCCTCTGCAGAAAACAAATTTGGCACAGTTATTGTTTAAGTATTGCCAGTCGCTGTTATCGACTGTTTGCAGGTTGGACTCTCACCGCCTGTGCGGCGTAGCAGGTTAGTCAGGTAGCCAGTCATTTAATCATTAGGGCCATACGATGAAAACTGTTAATGAAATTATCAAGGATATCAACGCGCTCAAGTCTAATCTTCATGACAAGGACTTTCTGCTGACCTGGGAGCAGAGTCCGGAGGAGCTGAAGCTGGTGCTGGATGTCGCCGAGGCGCTGAAGACCATGCGCGCTGAAAATATCGCGACCAAAATCTTTAACAGCGGGCTGGGTATCTCCGTGTTCCGCGATAACTCGACCCGTACCCGTTTCTCCTATGCGTCCGCTCTGAACCTGCTGGGTCTGGCCCAGCAGGATCTGGATGAGGGTAAATCCCAAATCGCCCACGGCGAGACCGTGCGTGAAACCGCCAACATGATCTCCTTCTGCGCCGATGCCATCGGCATCCGTGACGATATGTTCCTGGGCGCCGGTAACGCCTACATGCGTGAGGTCGGCGCGGCGTTGGATGAGGGCTACGAGCAGGGCGTTCTTCCGCAGCGTCCGGCGCTGGTCAACCTGCAGTGCGACATCGACCACCCGACGCAGTCCATGGCCGATCTGGCCTGGCTGCGTGAGCACTTCGGCAGCCTGGAAAACCTGAAGGGCAAGAAGATCGCCATGACCTGGGCCTATTCTCCGAGCTATGGCAAGCCGCTGTCCGTGCCACAGGGCATCATCGGCCTGATGACCCGCTTCGGGATGGACGTCACGCTGGCCCACCCGGAGGGCTATGACCTGATCCCGGACGTGGTGGAGGTCGCCCATAATAACGCCAAGGCGTCCGGCGGTAGCTTCCGTCAGGTGAGCTCCATGGAAGAGGCCTTCAAGGATGCGGATATCGTGTATCCCAAGTCCTGGGCGCCTTACAAGGTGATGGAGCAGCGCACCGAGCTGCTGCGCGCCAATGATCACGATGGCCTGAAGGCGCTGGAGAAACAGTGCCTGGCGCAGAACGCTAACCATAAAGATTGGCACTGCACCGAAGAGATGATGAAGCTGACCCGCGGCGGCGAAGCGCTGTATATGCACTGTCTGCCGGCCGATATCTCCGGCGTCTCCTGTGAGGAGGGCGAGGTGACTGAAGGGGTATTCGAGAAATACCGCATCGCCACCTATAAAGAGGCCAGCTGGAAGCCGTACATCATCGCCGCGATGATCGTCGCCCGTAAATTCCCCAAACCGGGCCTGGTGCTGGAGCAGCTGCTCAAGGAAGCCCAGAAGCGTATTAAGTAACACCGTCGGCCGGCCGAGTCGGCCGGCCTCTCCGCCAGCGCGGATTTCTTATTCGATGGATGAGGTTGGGTTATGTCTGTTTTCTCGCTGAAGGTGGATATTGCGCAAAACCGTTTCTTCAATGGTGAAACGTCGCCACTGTTCTCCCGCGCAGAAGCGCAGAAAGCGCGGGCCTTTCATAAAAAAATCACCGGCTACCGTCCAACGCCGCTGTATGCCCTGGATGAACTGTCGCACCTGTTTGGCATCGGCAAGATCCTGGTGAAGGATGAGTCGCAGCGCTTTGGCCTGAACGCCTTCAAGATGTTGGGGGGCGCTTACGCCATTGCACGCCTGCTGTGCGAAAAGTATCACATGGATATCAATGACTTCTCCTTCGAGAAGCTCAAGTCCACCCTGACCGAGCGGATGACCTTTGCCACCACCACCGACGGCAACCACGGCCGCGGCGTGGCTTGGGCGGCGCAGCAGCTGGGGCAGCATGCCGTGGTGTACATGCCCAAGGGATCGGCGCGCGAACGCGTGGAGCATATCCGTAACCTGGGTGCTGAGTGCATCGTCACGGACATGAACTATGACGACACCGTGCGTCTGACCATGAAGACGGCGCAGGAGCGCGGCTGGGAGGTGGTACAGGATACCGCCTGGGAGGGCTACACCAAGATCCCAACCTGGATCATGCAGGGGTATGCCACGCTGGCGGATGAAGCGGTAGAGCAGATGACGCAGATGGGCATTGCCCGTCCGACCCACGTCTTCCTGCAGGCCGGCGTGGGCGCCATGGCCGGCGGGGTGCTGGGCTACCTGGTCGACGTCTACGGTGCGCAGAACCTGCACTCGGTGATCGTCGAGCCGGATCTGGCGGACTGCGTGTTCCGCTCCGGCGTGAAGGGCGAGATCGTCAACGTCGGCGGCGACATGGCCACCATCATGGCCGGCCTGGCCTGCGGCGAACCTAACCCGCTGGGCTGGCCGCTGCTGCGTAATTGCGCCACCCAGTTTATCTCCTGCCAGGATAAGGTGGCGGCGCTGGGCATGCGTGTGCTGGGCAACCCGCTGGGTCAGGATGCCCGCATTATCTCCGGCGAGTCGGGCGCCGTCGGCCTGGGGGTTCTGGCCGCCGTCCATCACCATCCGCGCCGCGAAGAGCTTATGAAGACGCTGGGGCTGAACCGTGACTCCGTGGTGCTGCTGATCAGCACCGAAGGGGACACCGATGTGAAGCACTACCGTGAAGTGGTTTGGGAAGGGAAATACCCGGCGTGTGAATAAGCGCGGGGGCATCGTTGAATTCATGCTCCCCGCCCGGCGGGGGGATCACCACTGGAGAAGAATATAATGGCTAAGCAAGTTCCGTTCGATATGATTCTGGAGAAGGCGCATCAGTATAAAGACGACATGTCCCGTTTCCTGCGCGACATGATTGCCATCCCCAGTGAAAGCTGTGATGAAAAGCGCGTCGTGCAGCGCATCAAAGAAGAGATGGAGAAGGTGGGCTTCGATCGGGTTGAGATCGACCCGATGGGCAACGTGCTGGGCTATGTGGGCCACGGTCCGCACCTGATCGCCATGGATGCCCACATCGACACCGTCGGCATCGGCAACATCAAAAACTGGACCTTCGACCCCTATGAGGGGATGGAGACCGACGATCTGATCGGCGGGCGCGGCGCGTCGGATCAGGAAGGCGGCATGGCCTCCATGGTGTATGCCGGTAAGATCATCAAGGATCTGGGGCTGGAGGATCAGTATACCCTGCTGGTGACCGGTACCGTTCAAGAGGAGGACTGCGACGGCCTGTGCTGGCAGTACATCATCGAGCAGTCCAAGATCCGTCCGGAGTTCGTGGTCAGCACTGAGCCGACCGACTGCCAGATCTACCGCGGCCAGCGCGGACGCATGGAGATCCGCATCGACGTGCAGGGCGTCAGCTGCCATGGCTCCGCGCCGGAGCGCGGCGACAACGCCATCTTCAAGATGGGGCCGATCCTCAACGAACTGCAGGAGCTGTCGCAGAGTCTGGGGTACGACGAATTCCTTGGTAAGGGAACCCTGACGGTATCCGAGATCTTCTTTACCTCACCGAGCCGCTGCGCCGTGGCCGATAGCTGCGCCGTCTCCATCGACCGTCGCCTGACCTGGGGCGAGACCTGGGAAGGGGCGCTGGAGGAGATCCGTGCGCTGCCGGCGGTGCAGGCGGCTAACGCCACCGTCTCCATGTATAACTACGATCGACCCTCCTACACCGGGCTGGTCTACCCGACCGAGTGCTACTTCCCCACCTGGAAGGTTGAAGAGGATCATGTCACGGTGAAAACCCTGAGCCAGGCCTACCAGGGGCTGTTCCATAAGCAGCCGGTGGTCGATAAGTGGACCTTCTCTACCAACGGCGTTTCCATCATGGGCCGCCACGGTATCCCGGTGATCGGCTTTGGTCCGGGCAAAGAGCCGGAGGCGCATGCGCCGAACGAGAAAACCTGGAAGGATCACCTGGTGACCTGCGCGGCGATGTATGCCGCCATCCCGCTGACCTATCTTGAGCAGCTGAAGAAGTAATCCTGACGCTATCTTCCCCGGCACCGTGCGTGCCGGGGTCTCTTTGCGGAGTCACGACGATGAAAAGCCTGATCAAAAACGGCACGGTGGTGAATCACGACGGCGAACGGCGCGCGGACGTGCTGATCGAACACGGCATTATCAGCCGCCTGGATCCCGGCCTGTCGGAGGATGAGGCGGACGAAGTGATCGACGCCGAAGGTTGCTACGTGATGCCCGGCGGGGTGGACGTACACACCCACTTTAATATCGATGTCGGCCTGGCCCGCAGCTGTGATGATTTTTTTACCGGTACCCGCGCGGCGGCGTGTGGCGGTACAACAACCATTATCGACCATATGGGCTTTGGCCCGAAGGGCTGCTCTCTGCATCACCAGCTGGCGGCCTATCACGGCTACGCCGCGGACAAGGCGGTGATCGACTACGGCTTTCACGGCGTAATCCAGCATATTGATGCGGCGATCCTCGACGAAATGGCCTCGATGGTGCAGGAGGAGGGGATCAGCAGCTTTAAGCTCTATCTGACCTACGGCTTTAAGCTGGACGACGATGCGGTGCTGCGCGCGCTGCGCCGTCTGCATCAGGTCGGCGCGCTGACCACGGTGCACCCGGAAAACGATGCCGCCATCGCCCAGCGGCGCGCCCATTATCTGGCCAACGGTCAGGTCGCGCCGATCTTCCATGCCCGCAGCCGTCCGCTGGAGTGCGAGGCGGAGGCCATTGCGCGCATGATCAATCTGGCGCAGCTGGCGGGGAACGCGCCGCTGTATATCGTTCACCTGTCCAACGGACTGGGGCTGGACTATCTGCGTCTGGCCCGCGCGCGCCATCAGCCGGTGTGGGTCGAGACCTGCCCGCAGTACCTGCTGCTGGATGAACGCAGCTATCTGCGCGAAGACGGCCTGAAGTTTATTCTCAGCCCACCGCTGCGCAACCTGCGCGAACAGGATGCGCTGTGGTGTGGCATCAGCGACGGCGCCATCGACGTGGTGGCCACCGACCACTGCACCTTCCCCTACCGCCAGCGGCTGGCGCTCTCCGGCGGTAACTTTAGCCGCTGCCCCAACGGCCTGCCGGGCGTTGAAAACCGGATGCTGCTGCTGTTTTCCGCCGGGGTCATGACCGGACGTATCTCGCTACCGCATTTCGTGTCGCTGACCAGCGCGACCCCGGCGCGCCTGTTTGGGCTGTGGCCGCAGAAGGGGGCGATCGCGCCGGGCGCCGACGCCGATGTGGTGATAATCGATCCGCGCCGGACGACGACGGTGCGTCACTGCGACTTACATGACAACGCCGACTACAGCCCCTATGAGGGCATGGTATGCCGGGGGGCTATTCGCCATACCCTGGCGCGCGGCGAGCGTATTTTTAGTGAGGGCGAGTTTAGCGCCGAGCCGGGGCGCGGGCGTTTCCTGAAGCGAAAGGCGTTTCAGGCACCGGTATAAGCAGTACGGCTGCGCCCGCATACCGCCGGGAAGCTTGCGCGACGGGATGCAGTCCGGTCCAACAACATACGAGTGAGGATATGATGAAGAAAAAAATCGTGCTCGCGCTGGGGGGAAACGCACTGGGCGAGGGGCTGGCCGAGCAGATGAAGGCGGTGAAGACCACGGCGCGGGCGATTGTCGATTTGATAGCGCAGGGGCACCAGGTGGTGGTCACCCACGGTAACGGTCCGCAGGTGGGGATGATCAACCAGGCGTTTGAGGCGGCGGCGAAAACCGAGGCCCATACGCCGATGCTGCCGATGTCGGTCTGCGTCGCGCTCAGTCAGGGGTACATCGGCTACGATCTGCAGAACGCGCTGCGCGAGGAGCTGCGGGATCGCGGCATGCAGACGCCGGTGGCGACGCTGATCACCCAGGTGGAGGTCGATGGAAACGATCCGGCCTTCCTCAATCCGACCAAGCCGATCGGCTCCTTCTTTACGCAGCAGGAGGCGGAGCTGCTGACGCGCAATGGCTACAACATGAAAGAGGACGCTGGGCGCGGCTATCGCCGCGTTGTCGCCTCGCCGAAGCCGGTGGACATTATTGAGAAAGAGACCGTTAAGGCGATGATCAACGCCGGCCAGGTGGTGATCACCGTCGGCGGCGGCGGGATCCCGGTGATCCGCGAGGGCAATCACCTGCGCGGCGCCAGCGCGGTGATCGACAAGGACTGGGCCAGCGCCAAGCTGGCGGAGATGATCGACGCCGACATGCTGATCATCTTGACGGCGGTGGAGAAGGTCGCCATCAACTTTGGTAAGCCGAACCAGCAGTGGCTCGATCGCCTGAGCCTGACGGACGCCCAGCGCTTTATCGATGAGGGGCACTTTGCCAAGGGCTCCATGCTGCCGAAGGTGGAGGCTGCGCTCTCCTTTGCGCGCACCCGTCCGGGGCGCGAGGCGCTGATCACCGTACTGGATAAAGCCAAAGAGGGGATCGAGGGGAAAACCGGCACCGTGGTGTGTCAGTAACCGCAGGGAAAATCTAAAGGGGCGCTTGGCGCCCCTTTTTACTGTCTGACGGTCCGAACGCACACTAGGGGCGCGGGCTCAGCTTCATCATCGCCTCTAGCACCGCGCCGCCGATGGCGCGCGCCTTATCGGAGACGGTGGTGTAGTCGGCCTGCGCTCCGCGCGGATCGACGTCGCCGATTTTAAACCCGGCGCTGACCTCCAGCCCCTCGCTCAGCAGGCCGCGTACCATCCCCTGCAGCGGGGAGACCACCGGCGTCGTATCGATATGGGCGATGATATCGCCCTCGTTGACCAGATCGCCCAGCTTAACGCAGCAGTGCATGATGCCAGCGTGCGGGGCGCGGATCACCCGGCGGGTGGTGTGGCCATTAATGTTGCCCGGGATCCCGGTATTGGCCTGGGCAAAGCCGCGGTAGATCACCCGCCCAAGGTGGTGTCCACGGTTGGTTTCGATCACCGCGTCGCAGTCTTGGCCCGCCTCGAAGCCGGGGCCGAGGGCGACGGTCACCGGGGCCATATCGCGGCGGGTGCCCAGGTTTTGCTTGGCCAGAATGGCATCGACCAGATAGTGGGGCTGCAGCGCCGCCAGCGTGAGGCACTGCGGATCGACCAGCACCGGGATGATCCCCTGCTCGATTAGGCTGAAGGCCTGCTCGGCGCCGTCGGCGCGGCGGGCGGTGACGCCTTCGACCGTGCTCTCCCCGTCGAAGACGGCCTGGGCAAAGGCGACGCTGCGGCGGATCACCGTCGGCTTGGCGACCTCCAGCATCAGTACCTGAAACCCGGCGTGGTACAGCCTCAGCGCGACGCCGGTGGCGATATCGCCGGCGCCGCGGATCGCCACCAGGCGATTGCGCTGCAGACGGATATTCTGTTTCATCAGGCCGCCGGCGGCGCGGTTTTTGATCTGCAGCACCTCGGCCAGAATGCTGATGGCGATCTCCTCCGGCGTTTCGGCGCCGATGTTATAGCCGATGGGGGCATGCAGACGCGCCAGCTGCGCTTCGTCCGTGCCGCTCTGGCGCAGCTGCTGGCAGAAGGTCTGTACCTTGCGACGGCTTCCCAGCAGGCCGAGGTAGTTCAGGGGTTTATCGATCAGGCAGTCGAGCGCCTCTTTGTCCTGACTGTTGGTGGCGATGATGACAAAGCTCTCTTCTTCTATCTGCATTTCATTGATAAGTTTAGTGAAATTATCACCGTGGTGCAGGCGGGTGCCGGCGGGAAACAGCGCGGGATCCAGGCTGTCTTGGTAGGTATCGGCGACGTGGATGTCAAAGCCCAGCGAGGCGGCGGCGTGGGCGATGGCGCGGTTGACGTGGCCGGCGCCGATCAGCACCAGGCGCGGGCGCAGGCCGTGAACGTCGATATAGACCGACATGGCGCCGCCGCAGTCGGAGCCGACGGCGTCCTGGCCGCTGCGCGCCATGCGGCCGTGGAATACGCGCGGCTTGCGCTCGGCCAGCGCCAGCATGGCCTGCTCAATGACCAGCCGTTCGATCATGCCTCCGCCGATGGTGCCGATGATGCCGCCGTCTTTCAGTACCAGCATCTGTGCCGAATGACGCGGCGTGGAGCCACGGCTCTCGATGATTTGAGCCATGGCAAACGGGCGGTTTTGTTCCTCGAGTTTCGCAGCTTGTGCAAAGATATTCATAACGACCTCAATGTCGACTGCCTTGTTGTTATTCCCGGCGCGGCGGCGGGCCGGCGCGGGTATCGTTGTTGTCATGGCGCTGCAGAATGCGCGTAATCGGGGGCTGTTCACGGACGGCGCCGAGCCAGATGGCGTCCAGCGTCCCGTCGTTCAGCAGGGCATACAGGCTGGCGTCCGTGACGTTATCAGATTGATAAAATCGGTTGATCAGCCAGACCCTGCGCGCCGTGGCCGGGGTGCCTTTGAACATCCCCTGCGGGTGGCGGATAAAGCGGCCCATCGCCGTCATATCCAGGCACTCGCCCTCTGTCAGGCCGCTGTGGGCGGCGAACAGCGGCCAACGGTGTACACAGCGCTCGCCGACCGGATGCCCTAACGTTTGTCCCCCGCTGACGGCAATCACGCAGTGGCTACGCTCAGGGATGCAAGGTTCGTGCCCCGCCGGCGCCTTCAGCGGCAGGCGGTGGGCGCCATCGGCCTCGACCAGGATCACATCGACCAGGCTGCGCTGGGACAGGGTATCGATCTGGGCCGGGGTAAAGCCTTGCACCTTACCCAGAGCAGGGTCCCAGGCGGCGAAGCAGGCGGTGATCGCCGAGCGCAGCGCCGCGGCGGGGAGGGCGGCCGGATGGCGGCAAAACAGCGTGGGGAGGGTATCCGGCAGATACATGCGGGTGGTGGTGGTGACCATCACCCGCAGGCCGCGCTCGGCAAAGGCGTGCGCCAGCCAGCGCAGGGCGCTGGTTTTTCCGCCGGCGCCGATCAGGCTTATCAGCAGTGGGCCGGGCTTCGCATGGCGGTCCCTTAGCACCTCCTGCAGTTCGGGTATCATGGTGTTCGGCATATGTGCTATTAATAGAACCGGTGCCCCGCGGCCATTTTTATTCATCGCGTTGTATCCGCGCGCCGTGTCCGGCGGCGGAGCTCGGCGTCGATGTCAACGGGCTGCAATTGCCATCATGATGCCGACAGGGCGCAGCGCTAATGCTCCTAATCCAGTGGAAAAATAGAATGATGCAGCTAACAGAGAATATTATTCCCGAGGCGGTAGAGGGGATCATTACCGCCGCGGGGCTCTCTTCGCGGATGGGACAGTGGAAAATGATGCTGCCCTATCGCGGTGGCACCCTTCTGGATGCCAGTATTAATAACGCATTGGGGTTTTGTCAGCAAATTATATTGGTCGTTGGCTTTCGCGCAGACGAATTGCTGCAACGCTACGGAGATCATCCAAGAATTCGCACGGTGGTTAATCCCGATTATCGCAGTGGGTTATTTTCCTCCGTTCGCTGCGGCGCGGCGGCGGTGCGAAGCGACTACTGTTTTATTAGCCACGGCGATATTCCCTGTCTGACGCCGGCGCTGTTTTCCCGCCTGTGGCAGCGGCGCGGCCCCTATGCCCTGATGCCGCGCTATCGGGGGACGCCCGGCCATCCTGTGCTGTTGCCGCGTGCGCTGCTGCCGCAGGCTGGACAGCGTTATCCCCAGCGCAGCATGCGTGAATATTTGTTAGCAAAGGATTATCGTTATCTTGATATAAATACGCCTGAAATTATTCTGGATGTCGATACGCCGCAGGCCTATCAATTGCTATTGGGTAAGTAAGGTATTTGCTTTTTATATTTAAGCGATTGCGTTCACAGTTAAAATAATTATCGCAAAATTCGCATATCAAAGTGATACGGCCTCTCTTTTTTTGATAATCTCACCGTCGCTGAATAAGCGGCGCGGAGGC
The DNA here is from genome assembly GCF_001896205.1 of Edwardsiella piscicida. Taxonomy (GTDB): domain Bacteria; phylum Pseudomonadota; class Gammaproteobacteria; order Enterobacterales; family Enterobacteriaceae; genus Edwardsiella; species Edwardsiella piscicida. The sequence continues at coordinate 3,552,673 of NZ_MPNU01000001.1, read as the reverse complement.
CGCTGTGGTTTATTGATTTATATTCTCATTTGGCTCGTGTGAGCTATTTCACAAATAGATAAAACAATTAGATATTACTCACGATTTTTATCATCCAAGGAATAGGAATAAATATCTGGCGTGATTGTTGCTGATATCTGGGTAGCCGCCGGTGTGCGCGGGACGTACCCCGGTAAATCGATATCAGCGTTATGTCGCAGCAAGGAGAGAGTCATGGGTGATATTATGCGTCCCGTTCCGTTTGAGGAGCTTCTGACGCGCATTTTTGATGAATACCATCAAAGCCGCTCTATCTTTGGTATTCCCGAGCAGCAGTTTTACCGTAAGGATAATCAGCGCCTGATCAAGGTGTTCGGTGAAACCTGTGAGACCCCCATCGGCCCTGCCGCCGGCCCCCATACCCAGCTGGCGCAAAACATCATCGTCTCCTGGCTGACCGGCGGTCGTTTTATTGAGCTGAAAACCGTACAGATCCTCGATCGTCTGGAGCTGGATAAGCCCTGTATCGATGCGGAAGACGAGTGCTTCAACACCGAATGGTCCACCGAGTTCACGCTGCTGAAGGCGCACGATGAGTATCTGAAAGCCTGGTTCGCCCTGCATCTGCTGGAGGAGATCTTCGATCCGCGCACCCAGGGTGAGGCCAAATCCTTCATTTTCAACATGAGCGTGGGGTATAACCTCGACGGCATCAAGCAGCCGCCGATGCAGCAGTTTATTCACGACATGATGGACTCTGCCTCGCATCCCAAGTTTGCCGAGTACCGCCGCATCCTGGCGCGCTGGGTCGGCGACGAGGCCTTCCTGTCCCGGCTGGGGCTGGCTGAGCGGCGCGATCGTCTGACGGCGCTGGCCGCGGGTATTCCCGCGGACATGGCGCACGGCGTTACCCTGTCGACCATGCACGGCTGTCCGCCGGACGAGATTGAAGCTATCTGCCGCTACATGCTGGAAGAGAAGCACCTGAACACCTTTGTGAAGCTGAATCCGACCCTGTTGGGCTATGCGCGGGTGCGCGAGATCCTTGATACCTGTGGCTTTGACTACATCGGGCTGAAAGAGGAGTCCTTCGATCACGATCTGAAGCTGGCGCAGGCGCTGGAGATGCTGAAGCGCCTGATGACGCTGGGTCGGGAGAAGCAGCTGAGCTTTGGCGTTAAGCTGACCAATACCCTGGGCACCATCAACAATAAAGGGGCGCTGCCCGGCGGAGAGATGTACATGTCCGGTCGCGCGCTGTTCCCGCTCTCCATCAACGTGGCGGCGGTGCTGTCGCGCGCCTTTAACGGCGAGCTGCCGATCTCCTACTCCGGCGGCGCCAGTAAATTCAACATCCGCGATATCTTTGAGACCGGTATCCGGCCGATCACCATGGCGACCGACCTGCTGAAGCCGGGTGGTTACCTGCGGCTGACCGAGTGCATGCGCGAGCTGGATCGCTCTGAATACTGGGATATGCCGAAGGTGGACGTCGCACGGCTGGAGGCGCTGGCCGCCCGCGCCGTCAGCATGGAGTACACCCAGAAGCAGTGGAAGTCCGACGATCGCATCGACGCCGGCGGTCCGCTGCCGCAGACCGACTGCTATGTGGCGCCCTGCGTCACCGCCTGCGCCATTAAGCAGGACATTCCGGAATATATCCGTCTGATGGGCGAAGGGCGCTACGCCGACGCGCTGGCGGTGATCTATCAGCGTAACGCGCTGCCGGCGATTACCGGCCATATCTGCGATCACCAGTGCCAGTACAACTGTACCCGCTTGGACTATGACAGTGCGCTGAATATCCGCGAGCTGAAGAAGGTGGCGCTGGAGCGCGGCTGGCAGGAGTACAAGCAGCGCTGGCACAAGCCGGCCGGCTCTGGGAACAAACACCCGGTGGCGGTGATCGGCGCCGGCCCCGCCGGGCTCTCCGCCGGTTACTTCCTGGCCCGCGCCGGGCACCCGGTGACCCTGTTTGAGCGCGAGGCCAACGCCGGTGGGGTGGTGAAGAACATCATTCCGCAGTTCCGCATCCCGGGCGAACTGATCGCCCACGATATCGAGTTTGTCGCCGATCACGGCGTGAAGTTTGCGTTCGGCTGCGATCCGCAGCTGACGGTAGAGCAGCTGCAGCAGCAGGGCTTCGCCTATGTGCTGGTCGGGGTTGGGGCCGATAAGAACAGCGGCGTGCGTCTGGAGGGTGACAACCGCAACGTCTATCGCTCTCTGCCGTTCCTGCGCGACTACAACCGCGGCGTTGCGCTGAAGCTGGGCAAACACGTGGCGGTGGTCGGCGCCGGTAACACGGCGATGGACTGCGCCCGCGCCGCCCTGCGCGTGCCGGGGGTCGACGATGTCACGGTGCTCTACCGCCGTACCCTAAATGAGATGCCGGCCTACCGCGAGGAGTATCAAGAGGCGCTGGAGGACGGGGTGAAATTCATGTTCCTGACCAACCCTGAGCGCTTCGAGCAGGACGGCACCCTGGTGGCGCGCGTCATGGCGCTCGGCGAGCCGGATGCGCAGGGGCGTCGCCGTCCGGTCGCGACGGAGCGCACCGTGACGCTGCAGATGGACGCCCTGATCACCGCGATCGGCGAGCAGGCCGACTGCGAGCGCCTGGCGGCGATGGGGGTTCCGTTGGACGACAGCGGCTGGCCGGCGGTACGCGATGCCAGCGGTGAAACGACGCGTGAGAACGTGTTCCTGATCGGTGACGTGCAAAGTGGCCCCTCGTCCATCGTGGCCGCCATCGGCACCGCCCGCCGGGCGACGGATGCGATTCTGGCGCGGGAGAGCATTGCGAGCAGCTACGGCGATAAGTACTGGAACAACGTCGATCCGGCGCGCATCTACCAGCGTAAAGGGGCGATCTCCGTCACGCTGGTGGACAAAGATGACCGCGACGCCTTCGTGGCGCAGGAGGCGCAGCGCTGCCTGGAGTGTAACTACGTGTGCAGCAAGTGCGTGGATGTCTGCCCGAACCGTGCCAACGTCTCTATCGCGGTGCCGGGATTCCAGAACCGTTTCCAGACCCTGCATATTGACGCCTACTGCAACGAATGCGGCAACTGCGCCCAGTTCTGTCCGTGGCAGGGAAAACCCTACAAAGACAAGATCACCATCTTCAGCCTGGCGCAGGATTTTACTAACAGCACCAACCCCGGCTTCCTGGTTGAGGGATCTCAGGTGAGCGTGCGTCAGGACGCGCAGATCTGGCAGCTGCGCATCGACGAGGTGGGCGAATTCGCCGAGGTGCCGCCGGCGCTCAGCGACATGTGCCGCATCATCAGCCACGTTCATCGCCATCATCACTATCTGCTGGGCCGGGTGGAGGAATAACCATGCTGATTCTGAAGAACGTCACCGCCGTACAGTTTGAGCCGGCGCGGGTCCTGGAAGGGGTCGATATCGCCATCGACGGCGCGGAGATCCGCGCCGTGGGTGACAACCTGCGTGCGCAGTACCCCGAGGCCAGAGTTAAGGAGATGCACGGGCGTCTGGTGATGCCGGGCATCGTCTGCGCTCACAACCATTTTTACTCCGGTCTGTCGCGCGGCATCATGGCCAACATCGCGCCGTGCCCGGACTTTATCTCTACGCTGAAGAACCTGTGGTGGCGCCTGGATCGGGCGCTGGATGAGGAGTCGCTGTACTACAGCGGGCTGATCTGTTCGCTGGAGGCGATTAAGAGCGGCTGTACCGCGGTGATCGACCATCACGCCTCGCCCAACTATATCGCCGGCTCTCTGGCGACCCTGCGCCAGGGATTTCTGAAGGCCGGTCTGCGCGGCATGACCTGTTTTGAGACCACCGATCGCAACGGTGGCACCCGAGAGCTGCAGGCGGGAGTAGAGGAGAATATCCGCTTCGCTCACCTGATCGACGACGCCAAGGCGAAGGGGAGCGAGCCCTACCTGGTGGAGGCGCACATCGGTGCCCACGCGCCCTTTACCGTCTCCAACGCCGGTCTGGATATGCTGCGAGAGGCCCTGCGCGCCACCGGGCGCGGGCTGCATATTCACGCGGCGGAGGATCGCTATGATGTTTCCCACGGCCACGACAAATATGGGCAGGATCTGGTGGTTCGCCTGGCCGAGTATGATCTGATTAACGATAAGACCCTGTTGGCCCACGGGCTGTATCTCTCCGATGAGGACATTCGCATCCTCAACGCGCAGGATGCCTTCCTGGTGCACAACGCCCGCTCCAATATGAATAACCACGTCGGCTACAACCAGCGTCTGGCGCAGTATCGCAATCTGGCGCTCGGCACCGACGGCATCGGCGCGGATATGTTTGAAGAGCTGAAGTTTGCCTTCTTTAAACACCGCGACGCCGGTGGCCCGCTGTGGCCGGATAGCTTTACTCGCTTCTTGTACAACGGCAACCAGCTGCTTGACCGTAACTTTGGCGCCCGCTTTGGCCGTCTGGAGGCGGGCTATAAGGCGGATCTGACCATCTGCGACTACCCGTCACCGACGCCGCTGGCGGCGCAGAACATCGGTGGGCATCTGGCCTTCGGCCTGGGCGCATCCAGCGTGCACAGCGTGATGGTCGAAGGGGTGATGGTGTATGAGGATCGCGCGTTCCCGTTTGACGTCGAGCCGATTTACGCCGAAGCCCGCAGGGTCGCCGCCAAGATGTGGCAGCGTATGGATGCACTGAACTGAGACCATAAAACCGCGCGGGCTTTGGCCCGTGCGGTTTTGCACAAAGAGGGTGGAACATGATTGAGCAATTTTTCCGGCCGGACTCCGTAGAGCAGGCGTTGGAGCTTAAGCGCCGCTTTCAGGATCAGGCTGTTTACTTCGCCGGAGGAAGTAAATTAAACGCCACGCCCACGCGCACCGAGAAGACGGTGGCTATCTCCCTGAAAGGGCTGGGGTTGGATCGGGTCACCTGGCATGACGGGGCGCTGCACCTCGGCGCCCTGATGACGCTGCAGCAGCTGCGCGATACGGCGCGGCTGCCCCAGGCGCTGCAGGATGCGCTGGGCTTTGTCTATTCACGCCATCTGCGCAACCAGTCGACGCTGGGCGGCGAGCTGGCGGCCCGCCAGGCCGAATCGGTGCTGGCGCCGGTGCTGATGGCGCTGGACGCCCGTCTGCAGAGCGCCGACGGCGCGGCGATCGCGCTGGAGGAGTATCTGGCTGCGCCGGACGATCGTCTGTTAACGGCGGTGATCATCGACGATCCCCTGCGCTGCTGCGCGACCCGTAAGGTGAGCCGTTCGGCGGCGGGCTGGTCGGTGGTGACGGCGGCCGTCGCGTTTCCGAGCGACGGGGGGCGGCGTATCGCCCTGGACGGCGTCGCCTCTCGCCCGCAGCGTCTGCGCGACGTGGAGGGGCTGGCCCTTGAGGGTGAGCCGCTGGCGCAGGCGGTCAGCGCTGCGATCGCGCCGAGCGCAGATCTGGGCGGCAGCGAAGCGTATAAGCGCTATATCGCGGGCGTAGTGGTGGCTGAACTGTTGGCGGACTGCCAGCAGATGAGGGAGGAAGCAAAATGACAATTCGCTTTACGCTGAACGGCACCCCGCGCACGCTGGCGTGTCAGCCGGGCGACAATGTGCAGCAGCTCTTGTTTGGACTCGGCATGCACTCTGTTCGCAACAGCGACGATGGATTCGGCTTTGCCGGCTCCGATGCCATTATCTTCGACGGGGTGGTGATCAACGCCTCCCTGCTGATCGCCGCCCAGCTGGAAGGGGCGGTGGTACGCACCGCCGAATCGCTCGGTGCCTGGAATCAGCTGAGCCCGGTGCAGCAGGCGATGGTCGACGTGGGCGTGGTGCAGTCCGGCTATAACGATCCGGCGGCGGCGCTGATCCTGACCGATCTGCTGGAGCGTATTCCGGCGCCGAGCCGTCAGGATATCGATGACGCCCTCTCCGGGCTGTTTAGCCGCGACGCCGGCTACCAGCAGTTTTACCAGGTGGTGGCGCTGGCGGCGGCGCGGATGCGCGATCCGCTGTATCAGATGGAGGTGGCGCCCGAGTTTCGCGACGATCTGAGCGTGGTCGGTAAAAACTGTCCGAAGGTGGATGCGGCCAAGATGGTGCAGGCCAAGCCCTGCTACGTCGAGGATCGCATCGCGGCGGACGCCTGCGTGATCAAGATGCTGCGCTGTCCCCATCCCCATGCGCTGATCGCCCGTCTGGACGTTAGCCGGGCCGAGGCGCTGCCGGGCGTGGTGCACGTCATCACCCATCTGAACTGCCCGGATGTTTATTACACCCCCGGCGGACAGAGTGCGCCGGAGCCGTCGCCGCTCGATCGCCGCATGTTTGGCAAGAAGATGCGCCACGTTGGCGACCGCGTCGCCGCCGTGGTGGCGGAGAGCGAGGCGATCGCCCTGGAAGCGTTGAAGCTGATCGAGGTGGAATACCAGATCCTGCGGCCGGTGATGTCCATCGACGAGGCGATGGCCGACGATGCGCCGCTGATCCACGACGAACCCATCGTGTACGTCAACGGGGCCCCGAGCGATCTGGAGGTGCAGAATCGGGGCTCGGCGCAGCGCGGCGAGCACATGATCATCAACTTCCCGATCGGGGCGCGCCCGCACGACAATATCGCCGCCAGCGTTCACGGCCGCATTGGGGACGTGGAGCAGGGCTTCGCGCAGGCGGATGTCGTCATCGAGCGCACCTACGAGTCAACCCAGGCTCAGCAGTGTCCGACCGAGCCGCACGTCTGCTACACCTATATGGACGGCGATCGTCTGGTGGTACATGCCTCGACCCAGGTGCCGTGGCACGTGCGTCGCCAGGTGGCGCGCATCGTCGGGATGAAGCAGAACAAGGTCCACATCATCAAGGAGCGCGTCGGCGGCGGCTTCGGCTCCAAGCAGGATATCCTGCTGGAAGAGGTGTGCGCCTGGGCGACCTGCGTCACCGGGCGTCCGGTCTACTTCCGCTATACCCGTGAAGAGGAGTTTATCGCCAACACCTCGCGCCACGTAGCCAAGGTGAAGGTGAAGATCGGCGCGACCAAAGAGGGGCGTTTGACCGCCATCGACATGGACTTCCGCGCCAACACCGGCCCCTACGGCAACCATTCCCTGACGGTGCCGAGTAACGGTCCGGCGCTGTCGCTGCCGCTCTATCCCTGCGATAACGTCAATTTCCAGGTCACCACCTATTACAGCAACATCTGCCCGACCGGAGCCTATCAGGGCTACGGGGCGCCGAAGGGGAACTTTGCCCTGACCATGGCGCTGGCCGAGCTGGCCGATCAGCTGGATATCGACCTGCTGGATATCATCGAGCTCAACCGGGTACATGAGGGACAGGAGCTGAAGATCCTGGGCGCCATCGGCGAAGGCAAGATGCCGACCTCGGTCCCCTCTGCCGCCAGCTGTGCGCTGGAGCCGATCCTGCGCAAGGGGCGTGAGCTGATCGACTGGGACGCACCGAAGCCGGCCGAGGGTGACTGGCGCATCGGGCGCGGGGTGGCGATCATCATGCAGAAGTCGGGCATTCCGGACATCGATCAGGCCAACTGCATGATTAAACTGGAGTCTGATGGCACCTTTATCGTGCACTCCGGCGGCGCCGACATCGGTACCGGCCTGGATACGGTGGTTAACAAGCTGGCGGCCGAGGTGCTGATGTGCCCGATGTCAGAGATCCATGTTATCTCCGGCGATACCGACCATGCGCTGTTTGATAAGGGGGCCTACGCGTCATCCGGCACCTGCTTCTCCGGCAACGCGGCCAAAAAGGCGGCGGAGAATTTGCGCGAGAAGATCCTGTTCCACGGCGCGCAGATGATCGGCGAGCCGCGGCAGGATGTCACCCTGGTCGCGCCGGGGATCGTGCGCGGCAAGCGTGGCGAGGTGAGCTATGCCGATATCGCCCACAAGGCGGAAACCGGCACCGGCTTCGGTACGCTGGTGGCAACGGCCAGCTATATTACGCCGGACTTTGCCTTCCCCTATGGAGCCAACTTTGCCGAGGTGGCGGTGAACGTGCGCACCGGCGAGATCCGGCTGGACAAGTTCTATGCCCTGCTGGACTGCGGCACCCCGGTGAACCCCGAGCTGGCGCTGGGTCAGATCTATGGCGCCACCATGCGCGCCATCGGCCACAGCATGAGCGAGGCGATCCGCTATGACCGCGAGGGGCGTCCGATCACCCGCGATCTGCGCACCTACGGCGCGCCGATGATCGGCGATATCCCGCGCGACTTCCGCGCCTTCCTGGTGCCGAGCGACGATCAGGTCGGCCCGTACGGCGCCAAGTCGATCTCTGAAATCGGGGTGAACGGCGCAGCACCGGCCATCGCGACTGCGATTCACGACGCCTGTGGGGTTTGGCTGCGCGAATGGCACTTTACACCGGAGAAAATACTGAACGCGTTAGGAAAACTGTAAGACCGCGTGCGGGCCGCTCCGGCGGGGCGGCCCTGCGCCAACGATTCAATTAGCCGTTGGATAATGAATATCTGAACTGCACAGCCACAGACGGAGTTAGGGGGAACACACCCTCAGGGGCGCCCCTTGCCGCGCGGCGGGAAAACCGGTAGGCGGATATTTATTAATTGGATCAGATGATCAAATTTACCAAGGAGTAAAGGGATGTCTGATATACCGCGTGCTGGATCCGATCTTATTTATCAGCTAGAGGATAAACCGCCCTTTCACCAGCTCATGGTGGGTGCGGTGACTCACCTGCTGGCGATTTTTGTCCCCATGGTGGCACCGGCGCTGATCGTCGGTACCGCGCTGGGCCTCTCCACCGAAATCACCGCCTATCTGGTCTCCATGGCGATGATCGCCTCCGGCGTCGGCACCTGGCTGCAGGTGAACCGCTATGGCTGCGTCGGCTCCGGCCTGCTGTCGATTCAGTCGGTGAACTTCTCCTTTGTTACCGTGATGATTGCCCTGGGCGGCGCCATGAAACACGATGGCCTGCATGAGGAGCTGATCATATCGACCCTGCTGGGGGTCTCCTTTGTCGGCGCCTTCCTGGTCGTGGGGGCCTCGTTTATCCTGCCCTACCTGCGCCGGGTGATCACCCCGACGGTGAGTGGGGTGGTGGTGCTGATGATCGGCCTGAGCCTGATCAAGGTCGGCATCATCGACTTCGGCGGCGGCTTCGCCGCCAAGAGCAGCGGCACGTTCGGCAACTATGAAAACATCGGCGTCGGCCTGCTGGTGCTGCTGGTGGTTATCGGCTTTAACTGTGCGCGTCACCCCTTGCTGCGCATGGGCGGCATCGCCATCGGGCTTATCGTTGGCTATATCGTGGCGCTGTGCCTGGGGATGGTGGACTTCAGCGCCCTGCGCGACCTGCCGCTGGTGACCGTGCCGGTTCCCTTTAAGTATGGTTTTACCTTTGATATGCACGCCTTCCTGGTGGCCGGCACCATCTATCTGCTCAGCGTGCTGGAGGCGGTGGGGGATATCACCGCGACGGCGATGGTCTCGAATCGCCCCATCGAAGGGCCGGAGTATCAGTCGCGTCTGAGCGGCGGCGTGCTGGCCGATGGGCTGGTGTCGGTCATCGCCTCTGCCCTGGGGTCGCTGCCGCTGACCACCTTTGCCCAGAATAACGGGGTGATCCAGATGACCGGCGTGGCCTCGCGCTATGTCGGTCGGGCGATCGCCGTGATGCTGGTGCTGCTGGGGCTGTTTCCGGTCATCGGGCGCTTTTTTACCACCATTCCGGCCCCGGTGCTGGGCGGCGCGATGACGCTGATGTTCTCGATGATCGCCATCGCCGGGATCCGCATCATTATTTCCAACGGCCTGCGTCGTCGCGAGACCATCATCGTCGCCACCTCCCTTGGGCTGGGGCTAGGCGTCTCGTACGATCCGGCCGTATTCCGGGTCTTGCCGGATTCGCTGTATGTCCTGGTAGAGAACCCCATTTGCGCCGGCGGTCTGACGGCTATCATCCTGAATTTGTTGATCCCGATGCGGAAAAAGGCCGAGGTTCGCGAAGAGAGGGATACGGTGGCCGAGCCGTTACGCGGCGAAGAAGAGATGGATTGAGTCGATGTCTTGGCTGATTAGGAGCTAATCATGGTTTGTGAACATACCCTCAAGGCAGTACGCGGCAGCATTCTGGATGTCACCCGGACGGTAACCGATCCGCAGGAGGTCGAGTCCGCGCTGCGCTTTATTGAGGACGGGCTACTGTTGATCCGTAACGGCAAAGTGGACTGGTGCGGCAGCTGGGAAGAGGGGCGGGAGCGTATTCCCGAATCGATCCGGGTGCGGGACTACCGCGGCAAGCTGATCGTGCCCGGCTTTGTCGATACCCATATTCACTATCCGCAGAGCGAGATGGTCGGGGCCTATGGCGAACAGCTGTTGGAGTGGCTGAACAAGCACACCTTCCCCACCGAGCGGCGCTATAACGATCTCGATTACGCCCGCGAAATGTCTAACTTTTTCCTGAAGCAGCTGCTGCGTAACGGCACGACCACCGCCCTGGTGTTCGGCACCGTGCATCCGGAGTCGGTGGATGCACTGTTTGAGGCCGCCAGCCATATCAACATGCGCATGATCGCCGGCAAGGTGATGATGGATCGCAATGCGCCGGACTATCTGTTGGACGATGCACAGAGCAGCTACGAACAGAGCAAGGCGCTGATCGAGCGCTGGCACAAGAATGGCCGCCTGCTGTACGCGGTGACGCCGCGCTTTGCGCCGACCTCCAGCCCGGAGCAGCTGGCGATGGCCCAGCGCCTGCGCGAAGAGTACCCCGACACCTATCTGCATACCCACCTATGTGAAAACCGCGACGAGATCGCCTGGGTCAAGTCGCTGTACCCGCACCATGACGGCTATCTGGATGTGTATCACCAGTACGGCTTGACCGGTAAGAACTGCGTGTTCGCCCACTGTATCCACCTGGAGGAAAAAGAGTGGGATTGCCTGAGCGATACCGGTTCCTCGATCGCCTTCTGCCCAACCTCTAACCTGTACCTCGGCAGCGGCCTGTTTAACCTGCAGAAGGCCTGGCGTAAGCGGGTGAAGGTGGGGATGGGCACCGACATCGGCGCCGGAACTACCTTTAACATGCTGCAGACGCTGAACGAGGCCTACAAGGTGATGCAGCTGCAGGGCTGCCGCCTGTCCGCCTATGAGGCGTTCTACCTGGCAACCCTGGGCGGCGCGGCCTCTCTGGGGCTGGACGATCGCATCGGTAACTTCCTGGTCGGTAAAGAGGCCGACTTTGTGGTGCTGGAGCCGACGGCGACGCCGCTGCAACAGCTGCGCTATGACAACTCGGTCTCTTTGGTGGATAAGCTGTTTGTCACCATGACACTGGGCGACGATCGCACCATATATCGTACCTATGTCGATGGTCGTTTAGTGTACGAACGAACGTAAAATGTCGCGTTTGTGGGTTGAAATGACGAGGTATTAGGCCAGATAATCGTTTGCCTTTTACTCCCGGCCCATTTTTACCCGAATTTGGTCGCAGGATGTAGTGGCAGGGAGTAGCGGCTGCCCACGGGGGCAGCCGAATGGGGCGGAGGGCAGACACAGCATTATTGGCCGCTCTGCAATAACAGACGTAATCGATTACGTTACAGAAAAGTTTTTTAAATCACTCAGAGGACATCATCATGTCTAGCGATTCTTCTCAGGTATCAGCGGCAGGGAAGTCACGGGGATCACTCGATACATTTTTTAAGATCTCGGTGCGTGGTAGCAGCGTGCGCCAGGAAGTGCTCGCCGGTTTAACGACGTTTTTGGCGATGGTTTATTCGGTGATCGTGGTACCGGGCATGCTGGGTAAGGCTGGGTTTCCGCCGAGCGCGGTGTTTGTAGCGACCTGTCTGGTGGCCGGCTGCGGCTCTTTACTGATGGGGCTGTGGGCCAACCTGCCGATGGCGATTGGCTGCGCTATCTCCCTCACCGCGTTTACCGCCTTCAGCCTGGTGCTGGGGCAGCAGATCAGCGTGCCGGTGGCGCTGGGCGCCGTATTCCTGATGGGTATTCTGTTTACCGCCATCTCGGTGACCGGGATTCGAACCTGGATCCTGCGTAATCTGCCGATGGGGATCGCCCACGGTACCGGTATCGGTATCGGCCTGTTCCTGCTGCTGATCGCCGCCAACGGCGTCGGCCTGGTGGTGAAAAACCCGCTGGAGGGGCTGCCGGTAGCGTTGGGCGCCTTTACCTCGTTCCCTGTGATGATGTCCCTGCTGGGGCTGGCGGTGATCTTCGGTCTGGAAAAGCTGAAGGTGCCGGGCGGCATTCTGCTGGTGATTATCGGTATCTCCATCGTCGGCCTGATCTTTGATCCCAGCGTGAAGTACCACGGTCTGGTGGCGATGCCGAGCCTGGCCGGCGCCGACGGCCAGTCCCTGATCTTTAGCCTGGACATCATGGGCGCCCTGCAGCCGGTGGTGCTGCCCAGCGTGCTGGCTCTGGTGATGACTGCCGTGTTTGACGCCACCGGGACCATCCGCGCGGTCGCTGGTCAGGCGAACCTGCTGGACAAAGATGGTCAGATCATCAGCGGCGGCAAGGCGCTGACCGCGGACTCCGTCAGCTCGATCTTCTCCGGTCTGGTCGGTGCGGCGCCGGCGGCGGTGTATATCGAGTCTGCCGCCGGTACCGCGGCCGGTGGGAAAACCGGTCTGACCGCCGTGGTGGTCGGGGTCCTGTTCCTGCTGATCCTGTTCCTCTCGCCGCTCTCTTATCTGGTTCCGGGCTACGCGACGGCGCCGGCGCTGATGTATGTCGGTCTGCTGATGCTGAGCAACGTCGCCAAGCTGGACTTCGACGACTTCGTCGATGCGATGTCCGGTCTGGTGTGCGCGGTGTTTATCGTGCTGACCTGTAACATCGTGACCGGCATCATGCTCGGCTTTAGCACCCTGGTGATCGGCCGCGTGTGCTCCAAAGAGTGGAACCGTCTGAACATCGGTACCGTGGTGATCGCGGTGGTGCTGGTGGCGTTTTACGCCGGTGGCTGGGCGATTTAAGCGACGTTACTCTCCCCCTGTGGAAAAGCGCCTGCGGGCGCTTTTCTGCTGTCTGGGCGACGCGAATATCAACGGCGGCGCTACCGCAGTGCATTTTCAGTGTTATCTCTGTCCTCCAGGGTAGATTTCTCTTCGGCTCAAAATTCATAAGATGATATTTTGTAAAGCGTTGCGTTAGTCCTGTTGGCCCTGTTGGCATTGAGTCTGAAAGAACATGGAAATATTCTTCACAATCCTGATCCTGATTTTGGTGGTATCGCTCTCCGGCGTGGTAACTCGCCTGCTGCCGTTTCAAATCCCGCTGCCGCTGATGCAGATCGCCATCGGGGCGCTGCTGGCCTGGCCCCACTTTGGCCTGCACGTGGATTTTGACCCCGAACTGTTCCTGGTGCTGTTTATTCCGCCGCTGCTGTTTGCCGACGGTTGGAAAACCCCGACGCGGGAGTTTTTGCACCACGGTAGGGAGATCCTGGGGCTGGCGCTGGTGCTGGTGCTGATCACCGTGGTTGGCGTCGGCTACTTTCTGCACCTGCTGCTGCCGGAGGTCCCGCTGGTGGCGGCCTTTGCGCTGGCCGCCGTGCTGTCGCCCACCGACGCCGTAGCGCTCGGCGGTATCGTCGGCCAGGGGCGGATCCCCAAGAGCATCATGGGGGTGCTGGAGGGGGAGGCGCTGATGAACGACGCCTCCGGCCTGGTCTCCCTGAAGTTTGCTATCGCGGTGGCGATGGGCACTATGGTGTTTACCGTCTCCGGCGCGACGCTGGAGTTTCTGAAGGTGGCGCTGGGCGGCCTGTTGACCGGCGCGGCGGTCACCTGGCTGTACAGTAAGTCCCTGCGGGTGATGAGTCGCTGGGCGGGAGATGATCCGGCGACCCAGATCGTCCTTCTGATGCTGCTGCCGTTCGCCAGCTATTTGATCGCGGAGCATATCGGCGTCTCCGGTATTCTGGCGGCGGTGGCGGCGGGGATGACCATCAGTCAGTCCGGGGTGATCCGCAACGCGCCGCTGACGATGCGCCTGCGCGCCAACAGCGTGTGGGCGATGCTGGAGTTCGTGTTCAACGGCATGGTGTTTATCATGCTGGGTCTGCAGCTGCCGGGGATCCTGGAGAACTCGATTATCCAGGCCGATCGCGATCCCAATATCGAAACCTGGTATCTGTTCGCCGACGTGGTGCTGGTGTATGCGCTGCTGCTGGCGCTGCGTTTCCTGTGGCTATGGGGGATGAAGCGCATCAGCCTGCGCTTTTTTAAGCACAATCCGCTGCAGTTCGCCGCCTACGGCATGCGCGATCTGTGGATTGCCTCGTTTGCCGGGGTCCGCGGAGCCATCACGCTGGCCGGTGTGCTCTCTATCCCCCTGTTTCTGACCGACGGTACGCCGTTCCCCGGTCGCTATCAGTTGGTGTTTCTGGCCGCCGGGGTGATTCTGTTCTCCCTGCTGGTGGGGGTGGTGGCGCTGCCGCTGCTGCTGCGCGGCGTCGAGATCACCGACGGCGTGGCCTACCGCGATGAGGAGCTGATGGCGAAGTCCGTCAGCGCCGAGGTGGCCATTGAGAGCCTGAAGAAGATGCAGGAGCGCCTTGAGGCCGACACCGAGGAGAACATCGATCCGCAGCTGCTGACCGAGGTCAGCTCGCGGGTCATCGGCAGTCTGCGGCGGCGGGTGATGACCAAGGAGAACGCCGACGAAATCCTTGAGGTGGAGAATCTGGAGCGTCGTTTCCGTCTGACGGCGCTGCGCGCCGAACGCGGCGAGCTGTATCACCTGCGCGCCACCCAGAAGATCAGTAACGAGACGCTGCAGAAGATGCTGCACGATTTGGATCTGCTGGAGGCGCTGCTGGTCGAAAAAAACTAAGGGCTAGCGCTGAGTCTTCCCGCCCTGGACGCCGTGCGTCCGGGGCTAATGAGATGGTCACCCCCACCCTGTGAGCGGTACGCTGACAGGGTGTTTTTTGTCTCTCGTCCCCGGTGAGCGCGGGGGGCCTTGATGCTATGACGTCGCCGGCGGCTCTTTGTCGCGCAGGGTCAGACGTTCGGGGTGCATTTCTCCCTCTGGCCAGAACGCGCGGCAGCGGGCGATCCACGCCTGAGCGCTGTGCGACAGATAGCGGCCATGGCACCAGATAAGCCCCAGCCGCCACATGAGCGCCGGCGCGAGCGGCAGCCACAGCAGGCTGTGTGGATCCAGTCGCTGACAGATCGGCTGCGGCAGGATGGCGATACCCACCCCGGCCTGTACCATGGCGGCCAGAAAGTCCCACTGGCCGCTGCGCACCGCGATTTGCGGCTTCACGCCGGCGGCAGAAAAGGCCTGCATTAGCTGCTGATAGAGGGCAAAGTCCTCGTTGTACAGCAGGATGTTTTGCTGGGCCAGATCGGCCATGCTTAGGGTAGAGCGGGTCAGCCAGGGCGCCTGGCGCGGCAGCAGCACATACAGCGGGTGGCTGAACAGCGGCAGCGAGGCGATGGCCGGATCGGGCTGGGCAGAGAGGGCGGTGAGCGCCAGATCCAGCTCGCCGGAGAGCACCGCCTGCTCGACGGTCAGCCCGCCGAACTCGGCGATGTGCAGCTCAATCCCCGGGTAGCGCTGGCGAAATTCGCCGATCAGGCCGGCCATTTGAGTACCGACCATCGGCGGAATGCCCAGCTTTAGGCTCCCCTTTTTCAGGGTGCCCAGGTCATCCAGCTCGGTTCTCAGCTGGCCAAACTGATCGAGGATCGTTTGCGCTCGCTGATAGACCACGCCGCCGCTGTCGGTCAAGCGCAGGCCGCGCCCCTCGCGGATCAGCAGGGTGCACCCCAGCTCCTCCTCCAGATTACGCAGCATTTTGCTGATGGTCGGCTGGGTGACAAACAGCTTCTCCGCCGCGCGGGTGAAGCTCTGTTGGCGCACCACCTCAACAAAGTAACGTAACGTTCTCACGTCCATGCAGGACTCCGCTTTACAGGGTAGGTATGCCATTTATCAATGATGGCAATAATTTTAATTCATTTTAGTCCTGGGATCCTCTTTGCCTATACTGTGCTCCCTATCACATTAATCCCCTTCTGAGGTTTGTATGTCTCTGGCGTTGCGCCCCGTTATGGCGCACCTGCGCACCCACGCCCGGGTGCCGATGCAGGTGGCGCTGTATGCGCTGCTGTTTCTCTTTTCCCAATGGCTGGTCAGCCGTTTTTCCCTGCCGCTACCGGCCAATATCGTCGGTATGCTGCTGCTGTTGGCGCTGATCGCGCTGCGCATTTTGCCGCTGGCGTGGGTGAAGGCGGGTTCCCGCTGGCTGCTGGCCGAGATGCTGCTGTTTTTTGTCCCGGCGGTGGTGGCGGTGGTGAACTACGCCTCGCTGCTGATGGTGGAGGGGTGGCGTATCGTGGCGGTGATCGCCCTGAGCACCCTGTTAACGCTGGGGATGACGGCGCTGGTGGTGGATAGGATCTACCGGCTGGAGCTGTGGCTACAGCGGCGTCGCGCTGGGATGGTGCGCTGATGAGCGGTCTGTGGATCGGCATGCTGTGTCTGGCGGTGACGCTGGCGCTCTACTTCGCCAATAAACGGCTGTACCGCCGGGTTCACCGTATCTGGCTGATGCCGCTGGTGCTGACGCCGCTGCTGTTGGTCGCGCTGCTGCTGATCGGGCATATCTCCTACCGTGAGTACATGGGAGAGAACCACTGGCTACTGTGGCTGCTGGGACCGGCGACCATCGCCTTTGCCGTGCCGGTGTATGAGAACCTGGCGATTATCCGCCGTCACTGGCTGTCGCTGACGGCCGGCGTATTGACCTCGACGTTGGTGGCGGTGCTCAGCTCGGTGTGGCTGGCGCGGCTGCTGACCCTGCCAGAAAGCATTCAGCGCAGTCTGGCGGTGCGCTCGATTACCACGCCGTTCGCCATTGAGGCGGCCAAGCGCCTGGGGGGACAGCCGGATCTGGTGGCGCTGTTTGTGGTGCTGACCGGGGTATTTGGTATGGCGGTGGGAGACATGCTGCTGCTGCGTCTCTCCGTGCGCAGCGGCATGGCCAAGGGCGCCGGACTCGGCGCATCGTCCCACGGCGCCGGGACGGCCAAGGCCTATGAGATGGGACAGACCGAAGGCGTCGTCTCCAGCCTGGTCATGATGCTGGCCGGCGTGGTGACGGTACTGCTTTCGCCGCTGATCGGCCGCCTGCTGTGGTAGGGGCGGCGGACCCCGTCAGCGGGGCGGCGCTCAGGGAAACATCTGCGCCAGATAGTGATTCAAACGTTCGCGCGAGGTAAAGCCGTGGGGAACGCCGATAAAAGCCGGTGACGCGGCGTCGGGATCGGGCGGAAAGCGGACGTAGGCCGGGCTGCTGCGCTGGGCGGCAGAGGGCTGGGCAAAGCGTAGGCTGCGCTGAGCCAGCGCCGGGTGGATCAGCAGCGCGGTTCGCCCGAGCCGCACCTCGCGATTGACGTACACATAGTGCTCTCCCTTGTGAAAACCATAGGCCTGATCGCTGACTGAATCGCGGGTAAATCCGGCGTGCTGCAGAACCTGCGCGACCTCATCGGGACGTAAATACATCGTTATTCTCCCTGTTTATTGCTGTCCTATGACCTTAACGGATAGGCCGTACGTCACAAGCGGACTTTTCTGGAACGCCTGCGATCCACGGCGATCGCCGGTAAGACACGGAGCACTGAGCCAGCGATCGGGCGCTGAGCGGTGACGGGTGGGGCGCGGGGCTATGCGGGCGCGCGGCGGCGCCCGCGCCCACGTAGGCTCAGGGGAAGATGGTGAACGGTGAGCAGACGAACTGCTGGTTGCCGATGGTCATGTTATAGCGATCGGTGCCCGGTACGCCGGTCTGCATCTTGATCCCAAAACGGATGGTAATGTGCGCCGGATCCGGCGTGAAGCGGCCGCTGGCCTCGTCATAGCGCGACAGGGTATAGGCCACCTTGTCGGACATATCCTCGGTGCGCTTGGCCAAATAGATCTGGGTCAGGTTATTTGACGGATCGGTGATTTTCAGCGCCATCATGTTATCGCTGTTGATGGCGGTAGAGAGCACTTTCAGCCCGCCGCAGTTCGTTTCACCCACGGCCGGATAGGGGCCGATCATCTCCGTCGCCTGCGCGATACCTGAAAAGGAAGCCACCGTCAGTAAAGCCATACAAGTTTTTTTCATCATCGTCATGTTTGCCTGATGTGATAAAGGACGTCATGTCGTCAAAATGCAGCCGGGGCAGCGACGCCCCATGGCAGCCGAAAAGCGCCGCCAACGTCATCCGTGGCGAAGCAAAAAGCATCTCCTAGTGTATAAATACGCGCCGTGGCGTCTACGGGGGCAATGCAAAAATTTATGACAACGGCGGGCGGCGGTGGTTCCGTCTATCCGCCGCGCCGGGCGGTGAGTGTCAAGCAGGGTCAGGGCGAGAAATATTTATTTGCCAAAAAAGGGCGTTGGGGGCGGCGCGTTGGCGTAGGATCGCGCTATTGCGCCGGCGGAGGCCGATCGCCGGTCGGGCTACAGAGGAGTATATGATGCCTGATGCCATGAATATTCGCCGCCTGACGTTCGACGTCGATAAAGCGATGTCGCAGCCCACGATCCTGGAGATAGCCCAGGCCATTCACGGCTGTCCGGGCGTGAGCGCCTTTAATATTACGGTGAGCGATATCGATATCGAAACCGTTGGTATGGACATAACCATCGTCGGGAACTACCTCGATCACGATCGGTTGGTCGAGGCGATGGAGAATACCGGCGCCGCGGTGCACAGCGTCGATCAGATCGTCTGCGGCAGCGATATCGTTGAGCGTATCGCGCGGGTGCGTTGAGTATGCGCCTGCTGCGGCGGGAGAATCGGAACTACAACCTGGTCGCCCTGCTGGGCGGCGCGGTCTCCGGCACCCTGACGGCCGCGCTGCTCTCCCTGGGTACCCTGTGCGCCGGACGGGCGTTGCCCGCCTGGCCGACGCTGATGGCCATCGGGATCATCAGCGCCCTTTCCAGCGCCTTTGCCTTTTTGCTGTCGCACTATGCCGGTCTGCGCGACAGTCTGCTGCACGCCGAGCACCAGCTAAACCTGACGGTCTCCGGGCGGCTGGCCAGCGGCGTCCTGGGGCGCAAGATCCTGCGCCAGACCCTGCTGGCCACCCTGTATGCCGCGGTGTGCTACCTGCTGTTTTTCAGCCTGCCGTTCCTGATCGCCAGGCCGTTCCCGGCGCTGACGTGGCTGCCGGGCGCCGTGACCCTGCTGCTGATCGCGGTGATCTCCGCGGCGCTATCGCGGGTGATGCAGTCGCGTCTGTCGGCCACGCTGGGGCTGGTGCTGTCCGGCTTTGCCCTGTGCGTCCTGATTGGGACGCTGCTGCGCTACCGCTAGGGCGCGCGGCGCCGTCAACGATACCGCCGCCACCGTCGTTTCCGCGCAGCGGCTCAGCGCCAGTCTACCGGCGTCGGCGTTTCAGCGCGGGCGCGCATGACCGCATCCTGTTCGATGCTGCCTCGATAGTCGCCCAGCGCGCGCTGCCGGCGGGCCTTGAGCGGCGGCTGTTTTCCACGCGGGTTATCGCTCTCCAGGGATCGCGTTGCCGGGTGTACGGGTATTTGGCCTGCGACTCTCGCGGTGCCGAAAAGAGAAAAGGCGCCCCATCTTGCGATAGAGGCGCCTTTTTTCAATGCATCAACCGACCGAAATCAGTTCATGCCGTATTTTTTCAGCTTCTTGCGCAGCGTGCCGCGGTTGATCCCCATCATCAGGGCCGCACGGGTCTGGTTGCCGCGGGTGTACTGCATCACCATGTCTAACAGAGGCTGTTCCACTTCAGCCAGTACCAGCTCATACAGGTCGTTGACGTCCTGACCGTTCAGTTGAGCAAAATAGTTCTTCAGTGCCTGTTTAACCGAGTCACGCAGGGGTTTTTGAGTAACCTGATCCTGAGAGTTAACGGTAGAAACGGTCAGTACGTCAGAATTTACGCGTTGTTCGAACATAGTTCTGTCAGCTCTTTTTTTACGCTAAGTTTTTCGAAGTATGCCTCCAACGCCTCCAGCTGCTCGCTGGCGTCCTCAATGGCGTTGAATGTGCGCCGAAACTGGTCATTCGGGGCGTGCGCCTGGAGATACCAGGACACGTGTTTACGGGCGATGCGCAGTCCTTTTCCCGAGCCGTAAAAATCATGCAGCTCTTTGACATGCCCGGCCAATAGCCGCTTTATCTCACCCAATGGCATGGGCGGCAGCAGCTCCCCTGTGTCCAGATAATGCTGGATTTCCCGGAAGATCCAGGGTCTTCCCTGAGCGGCGCGACCAATCATCAGAGCATCGGCTCCGGTGTAGTCGAGTACCGCCCTGGCTTTATGCGGGTCAGTTATGTCTCCGTTCGCGATGATCGGAATGGAAACATGCTGCTTAACTGTCCGAATGCTGTCGTACTCGGCCTCGCCGTTAAACAGGCAGGCTCGAGTTCGGCCATGAATGGTCAGGGCCTGAATGCCACAGCGTTCAGCCAATTGGGCAATCTCGACACAGTTACGGTGCGCAGGATCCCAGCCGGTGCGTATCTTGAGCGTCACCGGAACATCCACCGCGTCCACGACGGCACGCAGGATCTGTTCCACCAGACCGGGGTACTGCAGCAGGGCAGAACCGGCCAGCTTGCGATTCACTTTCTTTGCCGGACAACCCATATTGATATCGATGATCTGCGCGCCGTTATCAGCATTGATGCGGGCTGCCGCGGCCATCTCATCGGGGTCGTTACCGGCGATCTGCACGGCTCGGATACCTGGCTCATCCATATGTACCATGCGCAGACGTGACTTATCCGTCCGCCATACTTCCGGGTTGGAAGAGAGCATCTCAGAAACCGCCATGCCGACGCCCATCTCATAGCACAGGGTGCGAAAGGGCCGATCGGTAATGCCCGCCATGGGCGCGGCGATCAGACGATTTTTAAGTTGGATATTTCCGATGCGCATAGACAAAGAGTGACCATACTGTGTCCGCAAGGGCGCGTATATTACGCATTTTTGCACGGATATGAAAGGCCAAACTTTGAACAATCGACTGTTGCAGATCAATGAAATCCGTGCGTCTTGTGCACTTTTTAAAATTATTCTTTTATAATCAATATGTTGAATAAAAAAGGTTAAAAAGTGCGCCGGCGTATTTTCTGCAAAGTTATTGCGACTGTCACGCAGGGAAAACAGTGTGTCCGAGTGAAAACGCTGCTTTTATCCGCAATTATTCGCTATTTTATGCGAGCTGAGTCTCATTTTTCTGCTTAATCTGCCGCGAAACCGCGCGGCGATTAACGGACGGCGGCGCATCGCTACGGGGGGCGGCCGCGTTGGAGCCGGCGTGGACGACGGGAGGGCGTTGGCGCGGGTATCGGCGCATCGCCGGGGGCGTCTCGGGCGTCAACGGGGCGCTGTGCGTCCGGCGGCCGCAGGAGGGCCATGGCCGCAGGCGGGCGCGGTGAGGCTGAGAGGGCGCGCTACAGGGCGTATGACGGCGGTGGTAGCGTCGATGTCGGTGCCCGGCGGCGTAGGGGGATGCTCTGCACGCCAGCGGGCGTCGTCGCCGTTGGCCTGCGGACTCTGCCGGCGGCGGTATCGCGCGCTGGCGGGGCGGATTGCCTCCGCGACGGGGTCATTGGCGGGCTGACGGCGCCGCTGCGCCGTCAGCGTGGCATCAGCGGCGCACGCCGGTGATGCGGCACCACTCCTCGCGTTCGGCCACCGGGTCCAGGGCGAACTTCTCGCGGTAGGCTTCGCAGACGCTCTCGGCCTGGCTTGCCAGAATGCCGGACAGGCCCAGCAGACCGTCCTGACGCGGCAGGCAGCCGATCAGCGGCGCCAGCTCGCGCAGCGGGCCGGCCAGGATATTGGCGACCACCACATCGGCGCTGAGGTCGGCGGGCTGATCCTTGGGCAGATAGAGCTCCAGGCGCTCGGAGACGCCGTTACGTTCGGCGTTGTCGCGGCTGGCCTGGATCGCCTGCGGATCGATGTCGATGCCGATGGCGCGCGCGGCGCCCAGCTTCAGGGCGGCGATGGCTAAAATGCCGGAGCCGCAGCCGAAGTCGATCACCGTCTTCCCGGCCAGATCCAGACCGTCCAGCCACTGCAGGCACAGGGCGGTGGTCGGGTGAGTACCGGTACCGAAGGCCAGCCCTGGATCCAGCATCACGTTCACGGCGTCGGGCTCGGGGATCTCGCGCCAGCTCGGGCAGATCCACAGGCGACGGCCAAACTGCATCGGGTGGAAGTTATCCATCCACTCGCGCTCCCAGTCTTTGTCCTCGATCTGCTCGATCTTGTGGCGGAAGCCTGCGCCCAGCGCCGGATGGTTTTCCAGCTCGGCGATCACCGCAGACATCTCGGTTTCGGCATCGAACAGGCCGATGACGTCGGTATCGCCCCACAGCAGGGTTTCGCCCGGCAGCGGCTCAAAGACCGGGTTGTCGTGGCTGTCCTGAAAGGTGACGGAGACGGCGCCGCTCTCCATCAGCGCATCGCTCAGGGTCTCCGCCTGGCTGCCGGTTGAGTTGATTTTAATTTGGATCCAAGGCATGGCATGTCTCTTTCTAGTCAGTTGATTCGCTGGCAGCGACCGCGGTATTCGGACGGCTGCCAAAATGGTTGCCTGCCCAGAAGGCCAGCAGGCCCAGCAGCAGGGAAGGCACGATCGGGTGCAGGTGGAACAGCTGGATCTTCAGGCTGGCCAGCAGCGCGTAGCTGGCGGCGCCGACGATCATGGAGCTCAGGGCGCCGTGCGCATTGGCCCGCTCCCAGTATAGTCCCAGCACCAGCGGCCACAGGAACACGGCCTCCAGGCCGCCGAAGGCCAGCAGGTTAAGCCAAATGATCATCTCCGGTGGGCGCCAGGCCGCCAGCAGCAGCAGGGCGCCGAGGATCAGGGTTGAGGCGGCCGAGAGGCGAGCCAGACGACGCTCATTGTGCAGCGCCTGAGGGCGCAGCCCCAGATAGAGATCTTTGACGATGGTCGCCGAAGATTGCAGCAGTTGGGCGTTGATCGTCGACATGATCGCCGCCATCGGCGCCGCCAGAAAGATCCCGGCGGCGAAGGGGGGCAGCACCCGCACCATCAGCGTGGGGATCACCATATCCGGCACCGTCAGATCCGGCAGCACCGCCCGGCCAAGGGCGCCGGCCAGGTGCATGCCGAGCATCAGCAGCGCCACCACGATGGTGCCGATGATGATGGCGCGGTGAACCGCCTTGCTGTCCTTGTAGGAGATGCAGCGGACGGCGGTATGCGGCAGACCGATGACGCCAAAGCAGACCAAGATCCAGAACGACGCCATAAACGGCAGGCTCAGGATATCGTCGGCCCCGTGGGGAGAGACCAGCTTGGGATCGATGCGCTGCAGGGTCTCTACGGCGGCGTGCATGCCGCCGGCGGCGTGGATGATACCGATCAACAGCAGCAGGGTGCCCAGTAGCATTACCACGCCCTGCATGGCATCGTTGAGCACGCTGGCGCGAAAGCCGCCGAAGGCAGTGTACAGGGCGATGGTGACCCCAAAGATCAGCAGCCCGGCGTCATAGGGAATACCGGCGGCGCTCTCCAGCAGGCGCGCGCCGCCGATAAACTGCACCGTCATCGCCCCGATAAAGGCGACCAGCAGGCTGAGGCTGGCGACCCACACCAGCAGACGGCTGCCGTAGCGCGCGTACAGCATGTCATTGAGGGTGACCGCCTGGTAACGGCGCGCCAGAATGGCGAACTTCTTGCCCAATACGCCCAGCGAGAGCCAGACGGCGGGCAGCTGGATCATCGCCAGCAGCACCCAGCCAAGGCCATATTTATAGGCCGCCCCCGGGCCGCCTATAAAGGAGCTGGCGCTGATGTAGGTGGCGGTTAGGGTCATCGCCAGGACAAACCCGCCCATCGAGCGGTCGCCCAGAAAATAGTCGTTGAGGAAGTTGCCTTTCTGGCGGCGGCGATAGGCATAAATCGACAGGCCGAACACCAAGGCGAGGTAGCCTACCAGCGGCAGGATTACGTCAGTCTGCATCATCGCTCCCCAGCGGTATGGACTTGAATATCAGGCGGACCATGGTCCAGCACAGCAGAATAAATAGCAGCGGCAGCAGCAGGCAGGCCATTTCGAACCAGTGCGGCAGACCGGTGACGCCCAGCAGGCTGTTGGGCAGGTAGCCTGCGGCAATCCAGGCGAACAGATAGACCAGCGTCAGCCCTAAGGCCCAGCGGGCTTCACGGTGCGCCTGCGCGAAACGTGCATCCATGGGATCTCCCAGTGTCGGTAAGCAAACAAGCAAAAAGCAGGGAATTGTACGGCAATGCGCACACAGATGCAGCGTCGGGTTTACGCAGGAAGACAAAAGGCCGGTTACCCGGCCTTTGAGGAACGGAGCCTAACGGAGCGTTACTTCTCCTGCAGGCCCAGCTTTTTCTCCAGGTAGTGAATGTTGCTACCGCCGGCCTGGAAGTTGGCATCGTTCATGATCGACTGCTGCAGCTCGATGTTGGTCTTGATGCCGTCGATGATCAGCTCCGCCAGCGCATTCTTCATGCGGGCGATGGCCACGTCACGGTTTTCACCGTAGCAGATAAGCTTGCCGATCATGGAGTCATAGTACGGCGGTACGGTATAACCGGCGTAGATATGGGACTCCCAGCGAACGCCGAAGCCGCCCGGCGCATGGAAGCGGGTGATCTTACCCGGGCTGGGCAGGAAGCTCTTCGGATCTTCGGCGTTGATGCGGCATTCGATCGCGTGACCGCGCACCTGCACCTCGTGCTGTTTGATGGACAGCGGCTGACCGGCGGCGATACGCAGCTGCTCTTTGATCAGATCCACCCCGGTGATCATCTCGGTCACCGGATGCTCAACCTGGATACGGGTGTTCATTTCAATGAAATAGAACTCGCCGTTCTCAAACAGGAATTCAAAGGTACCCGCGCCGCGGTAGCCGATATCGACGCAGGCCTTGGCGCAGCGTTCGCCGATGTAGCGACGCAGCTCCGGCGTAATGCCCGGTGCCGGCGCCTCTTCCACCACTTTCTGGTGGCGGCGCTGCATGGAGCAGTCGCGCTCGGCCAGATAGATGGCGTTGCCCTGGCCGTCGGCCAGTACCTGGATCTCGATGTGGCGCGGATTCTCCAGGTACTTCTCCATGTAGACCATGTCGTTGTTGAACGCCGCTTTGGCTTCCGCCTTGGTCATCAGGATCGACTGGGCCAGATCCTTATCGCT
Source organism: Edwardsiella piscicida (assembly GCF_001896205.1). Lineage (GTDB taxonomy): Bacteria > Pseudomonadota > Gammaproteobacteria > Enterobacterales > Enterobacteriaceae > Edwardsiella > Edwardsiella piscicida. Next base: position 3,527,522 of record NZ_MPNU01000001.1, on the reverse strand, counting down.
GCGTACGACGCGCATGCCGCGACCGCCGCCGCCGCCGGAGGCCTTGATGATCACCGGATAGCCGATGCGCTTGGCGAAGGCACGGTTTTTATCCATGTCGTCGTCCAGCGGGCCATCGGAGCCGGGAACGCACGGCACGCCGGCTTTCTTCATTGCGCTGATGGCAGAGACTTTGTCCCCCATCAGACGGATGGTCTCCGCTTTGGGGCCGATGAAGATAAAACCGGAACGCTCCACCTGTTCGGCGAAGTCGGCGTTTTCAGACAGGAACCCGTATCCCGGATGGATCGCCACCGCGCCGGTGATTTCCGCCGCAGAGATGATGGCCGGGATATTGAGGTAACTTTTAACGGACTGCGCCGGGCCGATACAGATGGTTTCGTCCGCCAGCAGTACGTGTTTTAGATCGCGATCCGCCGTGGAGTGCACCGCTACGGTTTTGATCCCCAGCTCCTTACAGGCGCGCAGGATCCGCAGGGCGATTTCACCACGGTTAGCGATAACAATTTTATCTAGCATGTTCGCCCCGTTATTCGATGACCACCAACGGCTCGTCAAACTCAACCGGTTGACCGTTTTCTACCAGGATCGCCTTAACGACGCCGGACTTATCGGCTTCGATCTGGTTCATCATTTTCATCGCTTCAACGATGCACAGCGGATCGCCGGCGTTGACCTTCTGGCCCACTTCGACGAACGCTTTGGCCTCCGGGCTCGGGGTGCGGTAGAAAGTACCGACCATCGGAGAACGGACGACATGGCCGCTCAGGGCCGCGCTGCCGTTGTCGGCGGCGGCCGGGGCTGCCGCGGCGGGTGCGGCGGCGACCGGGGCAGCAACCGGAGCCGGGGCTGCGGCGTAGAACGGTTGCATGGCCGGCATGGCGGCCGGGGCACGACTGATGCGTACTGATTCTTCACCTTCAGAGATTTCCAGCTCGGCGATGCCGGATTCTTCAACCAGTTCGATCAGTTTCTTGATTTTACGAATATCCATGTGTGATTCCGTACTCGTTGTTGTTACGAAGATTGTGGACGCGCGCCGCGCACAGCGGCGGACGGGCGTACGTCCCGGTTTATCATGATACGTTCAGGCGATTAACCGCCGCCTGCAGGGCATAGTCATACCCCTCGGCGCCCAGACCGCAAATGACCCCCACAGCGATATCGGACAGATAGGAGTGGTGGCGGAACGGCTCTCGGGCGTGCACGTTGGACAGATGGATCTCGATAAACGGGATCTGCACCGCCAACAGGGCATCGCGCAGCGCTACGCTGGTATGGGTAAACGCTGCCGGGTTAATCAGAATAAAATCGGTATTGCCAAACGCGGCATGGATCTGGGCGATCAGCTCATGCTCTGCATTGGACTGAATATGGCGCAGCGAAACGCCGAGCGTCTGCGCGCGCCGATCCAGGCGCGCGACAATCTGCGCCAGCGTCAGGGTGCCGTATTTTTCCGGCTCGCGGACGCCCAGCATATTCAGATTGGGACCGTTAAGAAGCAAAATGTTGAACTTATCTGCCATTGTGCTGCTATCTCCGGCAATCAGACGAATTTTGCCAAAATAACCCGATGTCGCCGCGTTGTCACTCTTTCTCTACCAATTTGTGGCATCGATCGGCGTATAAAGTCGGGCATTATAATGATTTCGGATCAATTCGCAGCTGAATACTGGTCGAATCAGCGAAGATATGCAACCCGCCGCCGCGACGATCGCGACGGCACGTTAAAGGTTAGATTCTAAAAATGGCTGCAAGTTCCACTGGTTATCGCCACCATTGGCGGATTTTTTGATAACGCAATGCTAACAAGATGAGGGCGCCGAGTGCGTAAAAAAACGGCAGCGGAGAGAGTGTCTTGACTGACCACAGGTAGTGCAGCGGAGCGATAATCGCCGCCAGGTAGACCAGGTTATGCAGCTTTTGCCAGCGGGGTCCCAGGGCGGACATGGCGCGCCGGGTCGAGGTCAGGGTCAGGGCCAGCAGGATCAGCCAGGCCGCCAGCCCCAGCGTGAGGTAGGGACGGCGCAGCAGTTCGCTGCCCAGCAGCGCGACGTTGCCGCCCAGCTCCAGCAGCAGGTAGCTCAGCAGGTGCAGCGAGGCCCAGACAAAGCACCATATCCCCAGCAGGCGGCGGGTTCGCATCAGCAGGCTTTGACGGGTCAGCCGCGCCAGCGGCGATACCAGCAGGGTCGCCAGCAGCAGCTTGAGCGCCATCAGTCCGGTTATGTGCTGAATGTCCTTGGCCGGATCGGCGCTGAGCCATCCCTGGCTTGCCGCCAGCGGCAGCCACAGCAGCGGCAGACCCGCCGCCAGCCAAATCAACCACTTCAGCGCGGTAATCTGGGCAGGGCTCAGGCGTTTCATCAGTAGTATTTCCTCAGATCCATCCCCTGATACAGCGAGGCAACCTGATCGGCATAGCCGTTAAACGGCAGCGTCGGCTGTCGCTTGACGTCCAGAATCCCGCCGCTGCCGATCAGCCGCTCGCTGGCCTGGGACCAGCGCGGGTGGTCAACCTGCGGATTGACGTTGGCATAAAAGCCGTACTCTTTGGGGGCGAGCAGATTCCAGGTGGTGGGGGGCGCATTTTCCACCAGGCGGATATGCACGATCGACTTGATGCCCTTAAAACCGTATTTCCACGGCACCGTCAGGCGGATCGGCGCCCCGTTCTGCGGCGGCAGCCCCTTGCCGTAGACCCCAACGCTGAGCAGGGTCAGCGGGTGCATGGCCTCGTCGATCCGCAGCCCTTCGACGTAGGGGTACTTCAGGCCGCCGCCGATAAAGCGATCCTTTTGACCCGGCATTTGCTCGGGATCGTACAGGGTGGTAAAGGCGACATAGCGCGCCCGGCTGGTGGGCTCGGCCTGGCGCAGCAGCTGTCCCAGCTCGAAGCCGACCCAGGGGATCACCATAGACCAGGCTTCTACGCAGCGCATGCGGTAGATGCGCTCCTCCAGCGGGAAGCGGCGCAGGATATCGTCCATATCCAGGGTCATCGGTTTGGCCACCTCACCGTCGAGGGTGATTTTCCAGCCGTCGGTGCGCAGGGTGCCGGCGTTGGCGGCCGGATCGGCCTTGTCCAGGCCAAATTCGTAGAAGTTATTGTAGCCGCTGACCTTATCTTCCGGGGTCAGCGGCAGATCGGCCTGCCAGGCGGCGGGACGGGTGAACTCCAGCGGCTTGCCCGGCGGGGCCGGCGGACGATCGTGTCCTTTAAACCAGCTGAGCAGATCGGCGTGGGCCGACGGGGTGATGGCCAGCGCCGCGGCGCTGATGCCGAGCGCTTTGAGTACGCGGCGCCGCTGGTAGAACAGATCCTCCGGGGTGACATCGGCTTCGCGCAGTGTCGGGTATCGGGCCATGGTCGCACTCCTTGATAATGGGTCTTATATTCATCATGGCAGGAAAGGGCGCGGCGGTGGCGAGTATCACAAAATTGTTATACTTGGCGGCGGGTGCACCCCGCCGCGCGGTGGGGCTAGCGCAGGCGCACCAGCGTGCGGCCGGTGATGCGGTTCGCCATCAGATCGGCCGCGGCCGGGATCGCCTGCTCCAGGGTGATCTCGTTGGCGCAGCGACGGTAGAAGTCGGCCGGCAGCAGCTCGGCCAGGCGCTGCCAGGCCAGAGAGCGCCGGGCCGGGGAGGCCATGACCGAGTCCACCCCCTGCAGCCGCACGTTGCGCAGAATGAACGGCATGACGGTGGTCGGCAGGGTAAAGCCGCCCGCCAGTCCGCAGGCGGCGACCGTGCCGTTGCTGTCCATCTGCGCCAGCGTCTTGGCCAGCACCTCGCCGCCGACGGTGTCAACGGCGCCGGTCCAGCGCTGTTTTTCCAGCGGACGGGCCGGGGTCTGGAAATCGGCCCGCGGCAGCACCTGCTGCGCGCCGAGCGCCAGCAGATAGTCGTGGTTCTCCTCCCGCCCGCTGACGGCCGTCACCCGGTAGCCCAGGCGGCTGAGCAGCGCGACGGCGGTGCTGCCGACGCCGCCGCTGGCGCCGGTGACCAGCACGTCGCCCTGTTCAGGGGTCACGCCTCCCTCCTCCAGCGCCATCACGCACAGCATGGCGGTCAGGCCGGCGGTGCCGATAATCATCGCCCGGCGGCCGTCCAGCCCCTGCGGCATCGGCAGCAGCCAGTCGGCGGCGACCCGCGCCTGCTGCGCCAGCCCGCCCCAGTGCTGCTCCCCAACGCCCCAGCCGGTCAGCAATACCGCTTGGCCGGGGACAAAGCGCGCATCGGTGCTCTGGTTCACGACCCCGGCAAAATCGATACCCGGCACCATGGGAAACTGGCGCACGATCTTGCCCTTGCCGGTGATGGCCAGCGCATCCTTATAGTTAAGACCGGACCAGTGGACGTCGACCAGAACCTCCCCGGCGGGCAGGTCGTCGCTGTTCAGCTGTTGAATGTGGGCATGGGTCTGACCGTCACGGTTGTCGAGTAGCAGCGCTTTCATGATGGGATCCTGTTGATTGAGTGGCTGAATGCCGACGCGTTTCTGCTTTCTGCGGCGGCGATGCCTATTCTATAACAGGAATAGGGCTCCGCCCGCTACGGCAACCATCCCACCGGTGAGCGGCGTCAGATAATGTACCCCGCGCCGCTCTATGCGCCCGAACAGCAGCCCCAGCGTCAGCCCGGCCCCGTGCAGCAGGGCGGTCACCAGGGCAAACCCCAGGCTGTAGCTCAGCCCGCCGGCGTCCGCCGGCATCTCCATGCCGTGGGCGTAGCCGTGGAACAGGGCGAACAGCCCGACCAGCAGACAACTGGGCAGCAGGGGCAGGCGTACCCGGGCGGCGACCAGCAGCCCCATCACCAGCACCGAGGCGGTGATGCCGAATTCGACGGTCTGCCCGGGCACCCGATCGGTCACCAGGGCCAGGGCACCGCCGGCGATCATGGTGAGAACGAAGGCGGCGGGCACCCGCCAGCGCGCCTTACCGCCGCGCTGGGCGGCCCATAGCCCCACCGTCAGCATCGCCAGCAGGTGATCGAGACCGGACAGCGGGTGGTAGATGCCCGCCCAGAAGCCGTGGGTCGCTCCGGCGCCGGTGTGCGCCAGCGCTGGGGCCGCGGCGCACAGCAGCAGGCTGCCGGCGAAAGATAATTTTTTCATAATATATCCCTGTCAGTTAATCATTGTGTTTATATGTAACGCATTGTATTTCAACTGGATTTTTGGTGAATCTCTCCGGCGCTGTAAAGCGCGGTGGCGATGGGCCCGGCGGATAAATGTCAAAACTGTGGCGTATCCGACACTTTGCGCGTCCTCTGGGGTCGTTTGTATTAATGGGGAAAATTCGATCTGAAAAAATAATTTATATAAATGATGATATGGTCGGCGTCGGAATTGTTTACTATTGAGGCAGACGCTCTCTCCGGGCGGCGGCGCGCGTAGAGGGCGCCTTTATTTTCACGGCGATGACGCTTAACGGAATGGGCAGGGTCAGGGATGCGTATTACAACCAAATTCTTTGCCTTCATTACCTTACTGGTTGCGTTAGGGATGTTTCTGATGCTGCTGGGCAGCACCTATAGCTTTTACAGCCAGACCCATCAGCGCGCGGAGACCCAGCTTAATATCCTGACGGCGATGATCGACCAGCAGCTGTTGACCGAGTCCCGCGACAGCGTAAAGCGCTGGCTTCCGGTGATGATGCGATCGGCCGGCGCCGTTGAGCTGTCGGTGTATCACGACGATCGCCAGGTCTATTACCACCACCTGCCCGCGCTGTATAACCCGTGGCGTACCAACGATAACCTGCGCAGCTTCGAGTCGCCGCTGCTGCAGCACCCGGGCTATCGTCTGAAGATGGTCTACATTGAGCCGACGGCCAGCTACAGCCACTCGCTGGAGCGCATGTTCCCGCTCTCGCTCTCCATTGGCGTTATGGTGATCATGCTGTTTTTCGCCTACCGCTGGCTGCGTGGACAGACCCAGGGGATCGAGCGGCTGGAGCGCCGGGCGCGCCGCATTCTGTCCGGCGATCGCGATCTGCGCGCGGGGGGCATCGGCGAGTTTCCCGCCAGCGCCAGCAGCGCGCTCGACTGCCTGCTCGCCGAGCTGTCCGATGCGCGCGAAGAGCGCAGCCGGATAGACTCGCTGATCCGCGCTTTTGCCGCGCAGGACTCGCGCACCGGGTTAAACAACCGCCTGTTTTTCGATAATCAGCTGACCACCCTGCTGGAGGATGAGGGGGCCCACGGCGTGGTGATGATCCTGCGCCTGCCGGATCTGGAGGCGCTGGCCAGCCAGCCGGGGCGGCGCCAGCGCGAAGAGTTTCGCTATGCGCTGACCAATATGCTGTCGACCTATGTCATGCGCTACCCCTCTGGCCTGCTGGCCCACTATTTTCAGAATAACTTTGCCGTGCTGCTGCCGCATCGCTCGCTGAAAGAGGCGGAGGGCTTCGCCGCCCAGCTGCTGGCCTCGCTGGCGGCCATCCCCTCGGCGCCGGGGGTGATCGCCGATGAGGTGCTGCATATCGGGATCACCCTGTACCGCGCCGGCGAGCAGGTGGAGTCGGTGATGGATCGCGCCGAGCAGGCGGCACGCAGCGCGACCCTGCAGGGCGGCAACGGATGGTTTGTCGATCCGATTCCGCAGCCGGAGATGGTGCGCGGCAGCGTGCGCTGGCGTACCCTGCTGGAGCAGACCCTGGCGCGCGGCGGGGCGCGGCTGTTCCACAAGCCCGCGGTGACGGTGGACGGGCGGGTGCATCACCATTACATCCTGCCGTACATCTATGACGGCAATCAGCCGATCCCCAGCGCCGAATTTATGCCGCTGGTGCAGCAGCTGGGGCTGGCGGAGCGCTTCGATCGTCAGATGGTCAGTCAGATTATTCCGTTGTTGCGTCGCCTGCCGGGACAAAGGCTGGCCTTTCCGCTGACGGTTGACTCATTATTACAGCGTAGCTTTCAGCGCTGGCTGCGCGACACCCTGCTGCAGAGTGAGCGCCCGCTGCGCCGACGCATCCTGATCGAGCTGAGCGAGGCGGACGTCTGCGCCCACCAGGCGCGGCTGGGCCCGATCCTGCGCCTGCTGCGCGGGCTGGAGTGTCAGGTGGTGGTCTCTCAGGCCGGGCTGCGTATCGTCAGCACCACCTATATCAAGCAGCTGCAGGTGGCGCTGGTGAAGCTGCATCCGGCGCTGGTGCGCAATATTGACCGGCGTATCGAAAACCAGCTGTTTGTGCAGAGTATCACCGGCGCCTGCGAGGGCACCGTCGCGCAGGTCTTCGCCACCGGGGTGCGCAGCAAAGAGGAGTGGCGAGTTCTCAAAGAAAAAGGGATCGCCGGCGGGCAGGGGGATTTTTTTGCAAAATCACGACCGGTTCTCTAGTCGGAAAAAATATTGTGACGGATAATGAATTGCGCTTTTTGTCAGGGAAAATTCACGTAGAATAGCGTGTAATCTGCGCTTATACGGTTGGTGGGCGCTTACGCGCCGCCCGGCGCGTGTCGTCGGAGTCCTCCCGAAGCGCGGGAAAACGGCGCAGGTTTCCCGCACGCTGTGCCGTTGAAATATGAGTTATCTGAATTATTGATGCGCTGTGTTGCGGCCGGTAACGGATGCGTGGTGCGGTAACGTGGCGATGTGGGGCGTGCTATCGTCATCGGGGCAGCGTTTCCCCGTTTGCGTCGGCGTTCCAGCGTGGTGTCATGATAAATACCACCCTAATCTGTTGAATGGTAAACGCGGTGTAATTTTTCACCGGAGCAGGACGTTTTTGCGCCTTGTCGCTGTTCCGCGTGGTTGGTAAAGTAAGCGGATTTTATTTTTCGCCTCCAGCTTTCAGGATTATCCTTCAGTTATGTTTAAAAAATTTCGTGGCATGTTTTCCAATGACTTGTCCATCGACCTGGGTACTGCCAATACCCTGATTTATGTTAAAGGACAAGGCATTGTTTTGAATGAGCCTTCCGTGGTCGCTATTCGCCAGGACCGCGCCGGTTCTCCGAAAAGCGTTGCCGCCGTGGGGCATGAAGCGAAGCAGATGCTCGGCCGTACGCCGGGCAATATCGCCGCTATCCGCCCGATGAAAGACGGCGTTATTGCCGACTTCTTTGTCACCGAGAAGATGCTGCAGTACTTCATCAAGCAGGTGCACAGCAATAGCTTCATGCGCCCGAGCCCGCGCGTGCTGGTGTGCGTGCCGGTCGGTGCCACGCAGGTTGAGCGCCGCGCCATTCGTGAATCTGCTCAGGGCGCCGGCGCCCGCGAGGTATTCCTGATCGAAGAGCCGATGGCGGCCGCGATCGGCGCCGGCCTGCCGGTTTCCGAAGCGACGGGCTCCATGGTGGTAGATATCGGCGGCGGTACTACGGAAGTGGCGGTGATCTCCCTCAACGGCGTGGTGTACTCCTCCTCCGTTCGTATCGGCGGCGACCGCTTTGACGAAGCGATCATTAATTATGTGCGCCGTAACTACGGCTCTCTGATCGGTGAGGCGACCGCGGAGCGCATCAAGCATGAGATCGGCTCAGCCTATCCGGGCGATGAGGTGCGTGAGATCGAGGTGCGCGGCCGTAACCTGGCTGAAGGGGTTCCGCGCGGCTTTACTCTCAACTCCAATGAGATCCTGGAGGCGCTGCAGGAGCCGCTGACCGGCATCGTTAGCGCGGTGATGGTGGCGCTGGAGCAGTGCCCGCCGGAGCTGGCGTCCGATATCTCCGAGCGCGGCATGGTGCTGACCGGCGGCGGCGCGCTGCTGCGTAACCTGGACCGTCTGCTGATGGAAGAGACCGGGATCCCGGTCGTGGTGGCCGAAGATCCGCTGACCTGCGTGGCGCGCGGCGGCGGCAAGGCGTTGGAAATGATCGACATGCATGGCGGTGATCTGTTCAGCGAAGAGTAATCCCTCTGCGGCGGGCGCGGGCGTCCGCCGGGGATGATACGAATGCCGGACACCGGGCGGGGAGATCTCCCTGTCCGGTGTTCGTGTATCGCGCGATCGCTACATGCACGGGGCTGCGCGCGGCGCAGCGCCGACGTCGAGGATAACGCAATTTTATGAAGCCGATATTCAGCAGGGGCCCCTCCCTGCAACTGCGACTTTTTTTGGCGGTGGTGGCGGCGGTAGGACTGGTGGTGGCTGACAGCCGTTTGGGCATGTTTCAGCAGATCCGCACCTACCTCGATACCTCCGTGAGTCCGTTCTATTATCTGTCCAACGGTCCCCGTCAGTTCCTGGATACCCTCTCTAACACCTTCGCCACCCGCGATCGGCTGGAGCTGGAAAACCGGGCGCTTCGTCAAGAACTCTTATTAAAAAACAGCGATCTGCTGCTACAGGGACAATTGAAGCAGGAAAACGCGCGCCTGCGCGAACTGTTGGGTTCGCCGCTGCGTCAGGATGAACACAAGATGGTGACCCAGGTCATCTCTACGCTGCCCGATCCCTACAGCGATCAGGTGGTGATCGATAAGGGCAGCAGCAGCGGCGTTTACTTTGGCCAGCCGGTGATCAGCGACAAAGGCGTGGTCGGCCAGGTGGTGGCGGTCGGTAAAGCGACCAGCCGGGTGCTGCTGATCTGCAACGCCTCCCACGCGCTGCCGATTCAGGTGCTGCGCAACGATATCCGCGTGCTGGCCGCCGGCAACGGCTGCAGCGACGATCTGCAGCTGGAGCACCTGCCGGCGAACACCGATATTCGCGTCGGCGATGTGCTGGTGACCTCCGGCCTGGGCGGCCGTTTCCCAGAGGGCTACCCGGTGGCGGTGGTCTCGTCGGTGAAGGTGGATAACCAGCGAGCCTATACGGTGATCAAGGCGCGGCCGACCGCCGGTCTGCAGCGTCTGCGCTACCTGCTGCTGCTGTGGAGCGGCGATCGCGACGGCACTCTGCCGCTGCCGCCGGATGCGGTGCAGCGGGTGGCCAACGAGCGCCTGATGCAGATGATGCCGCAGGTGCTACCGCCGCCGTCGGCGATGGGGCCGCCGGCGCCGCCTCCTGCCTCGGGTGCCGGATCTGCGCCGACGCCGCCCGCCGCGCCGGGAAACGCGAAGCCGGCCACCGCGTCGGGCACGGCGACGCCGCAGGGCCGTAAACAGGAGGTGCGCTGATGTCGGGATACCGTAGCCATGGACGCTGGATTATCTGGCTGTTCTTCCTGCTGGCCTATGTGCTGCAGATCATGCCCTGGCCGGATGATATCGCCATGTTTCGCCCCAACTGGCTGGCGCTGTTTCTGATTTACTGGACCATGGCGCTGCCGCACCGGGTGAACGTCGGCACCGGTTTTCTGCTGGGGCTGGGGTGGGATCTGATCCTGGGGTCAACCCTGGGGATCCGCGCGCTGGCCTTTAGTCTGCTGGCCTATCTGGTGGCCTTTAAGTTTCAGCTGCTGCGCAATATGGCGCTGTGGCAGCAGGCCCTGATGGTCATGGTGCTGACGGCGGCGATGGACATCGTGATTTTCTGGGGGGAGTTTGTGGTCACGAGCGCCGCATTCCGCCCGGAAGTATTCTGGAGTAGTGTAGTGAACGGGCTGCTATGGCCGTGGCTGTTCCTGCTGATGCGTAAGGTGCGTCGCCAGTTTGCCGTGCAGTAACGGCGCGCGGCGGCGCAGAATACAGGGTTATCGAAAGTGTATGTGTGAAATCTATCTGGCCTCTGGCTCCCCGCGTCGGCGTGAACTGCTGACGCTGATGGCGATTCCCTTTGAGCGTTTAACGCTGAGCGTGGAGGAGCAGCGTCGCCCGAACGAGGCGCCGCTGGCGTATGTCTGTCGTCTGTCGCGCGACAAGGCGCAGGCCGGCGTGGCCGCCGCGGCGCAGGATCGCCCGGTGCTGGGGGCGGATACCATCGTGGTGCTCGACGGCGAGGTGTTGGAAAAGCCGCAGGATCCGGCGCAGGCGGCGCAGATGCTGCGGCGCCTGTCCGGGCGCAGCCATCAGGTGATCACGGCGCTGACCCTGGCCGATCGGCGAGGCTGCCTCAGCTGCCACGTGGCGACCGAGGTGACCTTCTGTACCCTGAGCGAGGCGCAGATCGCCGACTATGTGGCCAGCGGCGAGCCGCTGGACAAGGCCGGCGCCTACGGCATTCAGGGCAAAGGGGGCTGTTTCGTCCGCGCGATCAACGGCAGCTACCATGCGGTGATGGGACTGCCGCTGGTGGAGACCCGCGAGCTGCTGGCACGCTTTATGGCGTTAAGGGATGTGAGGAGAGAGCATGACAACTGAACTGTTGGTTAACGTTACCCCATCGGAAACGCGCGTCGCCTATATCGATGGCGGTATCCTGCAGGAGATCCATATTGAGCGCGAGTCCAAGCGCGGCATCGTCGGCAATATATACAAAGGGCGCGTGAGCCGGGTTCTGCCCGGAATGCAGGCGGCCTTTGTAGATATTGGTCTGGAGAAGGCGGCGTTTCTGCACGCCTCCGACATTATGCCGCACACCGAGTGCGTTGCCGGTGACGAGCAGAAGAACTTTCACGTGCGCGATATCGCCGAGCTGGTGCGTCAGGGACAGGATCTGATGGTGCAGGTGGTGAAGGATCCGCTGGGCACCAAGGGGGCGCGGCTGACCACCGATATTACCCTGCCGTCGCGCTATCTGGTGTTTATGCCGGGCGCCAGCCACGTCGGGGTCTCGCAGCGCATCGACAGCGAGGCGGAGCGCGAGCGCCTGAAGGCGATCGTCGCCCCGCACTGCGACGAGCTGGGCGGCTTTATTATCCGCACGGCGGCGGAGGGGGCCGACGACGAGGAGCTGGCGCAGGACGCCGCGTTTCTCAAGCGCCTGTGGATCAAGGTGATGGAGCGCAAGCGGCGCAATAAGACCAAGTGCATGCTGTACGGTGAGCTGGCGCTGGCGCAGCGGGTGCTGCGCGACTTTGCCGGGGCCTCGCTGGATCGTATCCGGGTGGATTCGCGCCTGACCTACGATCTGCTGCAGGACTTCACCAGCGAATACATGCCGGAGATGACCCCCTGCCTGGAGCTGTACAGCGGTAAGCAGCCGATCTTTGACATGTACGACGTGGAGAATGAGATCCAGCGGGCGCTGGAGCGCCGGGTGGAGCTGAAGTCGGGCGGCTATCTGATCATCGATCAGACCGAGGCGATGACCACCATCGACATTAACACCGGCGCCTTCGTCGGCCACCGCAATCTGGATGAGACCATCTTCAATACCAACGTCGAGGCGACCCAAGCCATTGCCCGTCAGCTGCGTCTGCGTAACCTGGGCGGCATCATCATCATCGACTTTATCGACATGAGCTGCGAGGATCACCGGCGTCGGGTGCTGCACTCCCTGGAGCAGGCCCTCAGCAAGGATCGGGCAAAAACCAGCATCAATGGCTTTTCGCAGCTAGGCTTGGTAGAGATGACCCGTAAGCGCACCCGTGAGAGCATCGAGCACGTGCTGTGCGGCGAGTGCCCAACCTGTCATGGCCGCGGCACGGTGAAAACCGTGGAGACGGTGTGCTACGAGATCCTGCGCGAGATCGTGCGGGTGCACCATGCCTATGACAGCGATCGCTTCCTGGTGTATGCCTCTCCGGCGGTGGGCGAGGCGCTGAAGAGCGAAGAGTCCCACGCCCTGGCGGAGGTCGAGCTGTTTGTCGGCAAACAGGTTAAAGTACAGATAGAGACGCTCTACAGTCAGGAGCAGTTCGACGTAGTGATGATGTAACGGCGTTGACGCCGGGGACGGGATCGATCCGCTGGGTCATGTTTGAACGATAGGAGAACGGCGTGAGGCGACTGCCCGGTTACCTGCTGGCAACGCTGGCGACCCTGATAGTGCTGGTCGCTTTGCTGGTGAGCGGGCTGCGTTTACTGCTGCCGCACATTGACAGCGTACGTCCGCAGATCGCGGCGCGCCTCGGCCAGTTTATCGGCGCGCCGCTGACCATCGGCGCGCTGAGCGCCAGCTGGCAATCCTTTGGCCCCACGCTGGAGGCGCGCGACATCGCCCTGCGGGGGGCGCAGGGGCAGCTGCAGGTGCGGCGCATGACGCTGGGGCTGGATGTCTGGCAGTCGCTGCTGCACGCGCGTCCGCAGTTCCGCGATCTGACGTTTTATCAGCTGCAGGCCAGCACCGATCGCCCGCTGGCGCGCGAAGAGGGCCACGGCGGCCTGAAGCGCGACGAGCTAAGCAATATCTTCCTGCGCCAGTTTGACCACTTTACCCTGCGCGACAGCCGTCTGCGCTTTCCCTCTCCCTCCGGCGTTCCGCTGCAGCTGACCGTTTCCCAACTGACCTGGCTCAACGGCCCGGATCGCCACCGCGCAGAGGGAGAGGTCAGCTTCTCCACTCCGCAGGGGCAGCACGGCAATCTGCAGCTGCGCATGGATCTGCGCGATAAGAACGGCCTGCTCAGCGACGGGGAGATCTACCTGCAGGCGGACCAAATCGACCTGCGCCCCTGGCTGAGCCGCTGGATCAACCACAATACCGGACTGAACGCGGCCGATTTTAGCCTGGCCTCCTGGCTCAGCGTCCGCAACGGCGAGATGGCGGGGGCGCTGGTCCGCCTGCGCGATGGACAGGCGGGATGGCGCGCCGACGATCGGCCGCACCGGCTGACGGTGCGCGATCTGACGCTCCAGGCGACGCGTCGCGACGGCGGGTGGCAGCTGGATGTCCCCCGGCTCAATCTGGCGACGGATGGGCAGCCGTGGCCCGCGGGGCATCTGAGCCTGCTCTATCTGCCCCGGCAGGGGACGGTGCAGGAGGAAGCGCTGCGGCTGCGGGCTACCGATCTGCAGCTGGCGCGCATTACGCCGCTGCTGCCGACCCTGAGCTTCCTGTCGCCGGCGCTGGTGGAGTCGCTGCAGCGCCTGCAGCCGCAGGGGTACATCCGCCGGGTAGGCGTCGATATTCCGCTGCAGCAGCCCGAGCGCAGCCGGGTGCTGGCCGATTGGCACGACGTCAGCTGGCAGCCCTGGAAGCTGCTGCCCGGCATCGATCGCTTCAGCGGCTCCCTGAGCGGCAGCGGGCAGGATGCTCGGCTGCGTTTCACCCTGAAAGACAGCACGCTGCCCTACGCCGCAATGTTCCGGGCGCCGCTGTTGGTGCAGCGCGCCAGCGGCGTGGTCAACGTGACCCGCGATGCGCAGGGGTGGACGCTGAGCGGACAGGATATGGATGTGCAGGCGCGCGCCCTGTGGAGCCACGGCGGCTTCCGCTACCATCAGCCGACGGCGGGGCCGGCGCTGCTCAGTATTCTGGCCGGTATTCGCCTGACGGACGCCCGCGAGGCCTGGCGCTATTTCCCTGAACCGCTGATGGGAACGGCGCTGACGGACTACCTGAGCGGGGCGCTGGAGGGGGGCGCGGTGGAGAACGCCACGCTGCTGTATGACGGCGATCCGCAGCGGTTCCCCTATCAGCATCACGACGGTCAGTTTCAGGTCTATGTGCCGCTGCGCCAGGCCACCTTCCGCTTTCAGCCGGACTGGGCCCCGCTGACCGATCTGTCCATCGACCTCAATTTCCTTAACGACGGACTGTGGATGTTTGCCCCGTCGGCGCATCTGGGCGCGGCGCGCGGCAGCGCTATTCACGCGGATATCCCGCAGTATGGCGCCGAGCGTCTGCTGATCCGCGCCGGGGTGGCCGGCAGCGGCAAGGCGGTGCGCGACTACTTTATGCTGTCGCCGCTGAAAAGCTCCGTGGGCGCGACGCTGGATGAGCTGCAGGTGGGCGGCGACGTGACGGGGCGTCTGGATCTGGATATTCCGCTCGACGGCGGCGATACCCGCGCCCGCGGCGAGGTGCGCCTAGACAATAACACGCTGTTTATCAAGCCGCTCGGCAGCCAGATGCAGGGGGTTAGCGGCGCGTTTCGCTTCGACGATGGCCGCCTGCAGAGCGATCGGCTGAGCGCCCACTGGCTGGGGCAGCCGCTGGCGCTGCAGTTTGCCACCGTTCCCCAGGCCGATCGGTATCAGGTCGCGGTCGATCTGAACGGCGACTGGCTGCCGGCCCGTCTGCCGTGGCTGCCGCCGGGAATGGATACGCACCTGCAGGGGAGCGCCCCCTGGCAGGGCAAGGTGACGATCGATCTGCCCGATCGCGGCGCCAGCCGCTATCAGGTCGACGTCGAGGCCGACCTGCGCGCTGTGGCCAGCTCGCTGCCCGCGCCGCTGACGAAAGCGGCCGGTGCGGCCCAGCGGCTGAAGGTTAACGCCGACGGCGATATGGCGGGCTTTACGCTCAGCGGCAGCCTAGGCCGCGACAGCCATTTCGCCGCGAACGTGGCGCTCGGCCCGCGCGGCGTGGCGCTGGACAGCCTGAGCTGGGACAGCCAGAGCAGCGCGGTGCCGCAGACGCAGCCCGGTCAGGCCACGCTGCGTCTGCCGCCGCTGGACGGCGCCGGGTGGCTGGCCCTGCTGGCGGCGCCGCTGTCGTCGCAGCTGGACAGCCGCAGCGTGCTGCGCCTGCCGGCGCAGATAACCCTTTCTACGCCGCAGCTGCTGCTGGGTGGGCAGGCCTGGCACCAGCTGAGCCTGGCGCTGACGCGACAGGGCGAGACGACCCAGCTGCGCGCCGATGGCCGTGAAATCCGCGGCGCTGCGCGTCTGGGCGCCGGGCAGCTGAGCGCCGCGCTGGACTTTCTGTACTACGATCCCCAGCCGATGACGCCGGGGAGCGCGGCGGCGGCCCCCATCGATCGACCGGTCGCCGGTCAGCCGCCCCTGTTTCGCCGCTGGCCGGCCATGCAGCTGCGCTGTCAGTCGTGCTGGTTTATGGGGCAAAACCTGGGGAAAGTGGCCGCCGATATGCGGGTGGAGGGGGATACCCTGCTGCTGACGGATGGCCTGCTGGACAGCGGCAACACCCGCCTGACGCTGACTGGCCGCTGGCAGCAGCAGGATGGCATCAGCCGGACGCAGATCAGCGGCGGGCTGCAGGGGGCGAACTTGACGGACAGCGCGGACTTTTTTGGCCTGACCCTGCCGCTGAAGCAGTCCGCCTTTAAGGGCGACTACGATCTCCGCTGGCAGGGGGAGCCCTGGCAGCCGCGCATAGAGACGCTGGATGGCGCGCTGCAGGTGCGTCTGGGCAAGGGGGTGCTCGAAAGCATGGATACCGGGCGCGCCGGTCAGCTGCTGCGCCTGGTGAGCTTTGATGCCCTGCTGCGCAAGCTGCGGCTGGACTTTAGCGACACCTTCGGCGAAGGCTTCTACTTCGATGGCATCAAGGGGCATATCGCCCTGCATAACGGGGTGATGTCGACGGACGATCTGCTGATCGACGGCCTCTCTGCGGACGTGGCGATGAACGGCACGGTGAACCTGGTGACCCAGCGGATCGATATGCAGGCGGTGATCGCGCCGGAGCTGTCGGCGACGGTCGGCGTGGCCACCGCCTTTGCCGTTAACCCGGTGGTGGGGGCCGCGGTCTTTGCCGCGTCAAAAGTGCTGGCGCCATTGTGGAATAAAATATCGCTGATACGCTACAACATAAGCGGCGGGCTCGACAGCCCGGCGATCCATGAAGTGTTACGTCAGCCGAAGAAGGAGAAGGCACAATGAGGAATGCCAACGTCGCCTTACTGCAACTGTGTAGCGGTGAAAACAGCCGCGCTAACCTGGCACAGATTGAGCAGCAGCTGAAGCAGCTCAACGGCGCTATCAGGCTGGCGCTGACCCCGGAGAATGCGCTGCTGTTCAGCGACGCCGCGGGGTACCGCCAGCACGCCGAGCGGGAGGGTGACGGGCCGCTTCAGTCGGCGGTGCGCGAGCTGGCGCGCCGCTACGGGGTATGGCTGTTGATCGGTTCGATGCCGCTGTACAGCCGCGAGGATGCCGGCGGCATTACCTCCAGTAGCCTGCTGTTTGACGACGGCGGCGCGCTGCGCGCCCGCTACGACAAGCTGCACATGTTCGACGTCGAGGTGCGTGACGCGCATGGCCACTACCGCGAGTCTGACGTTTACCGCCACGGCGATATGCTGACGGTGGTGGATACGCCGGTGGGGCGTCTGGGGATGACCATCTGCTACGATCTGCGCTTTCCCGGCCTGTTCCAGGCGCTGCGCGCGCAGGGGGCGGAGCTTATCTCGGTGCCGGCCGCCTTTACTCGGGTGACGGGCGAGGCACACTGGGAGGTGCTGCTGCGTGCCCGGGCGATTGAAAACCAGTGCTATATTCTGGCGCCGGCCCAGGTCGGCAGCCACGGCGCGACCCGGCGCACCTGGGGCCACAGCATGGCGGTGGACGGCTGGGGCCGCGTGCTGCAGCAGAACGCCGACGCTGTACGGCCGATAAAGATTAAAGTGAACACCAACTCACTGAGCGTGCTGCGCGGGCAGATGCCGCTGGCACAGCACAACCGATTCCAGCCTGAGCTGATCCATCTTCACCAAGGGTAAATACACCATGAGTCTGACGTTTGTCAGTGAGCAGTTACTGGCTGCCAACAACCTGAATCATCAGGATTTATATAATGTCTTGGGGCAGTTGAACGCACGCCGCCTGGACTATGCCGACCTCTATTTTCAGTCCAGCGTGCACGAGTCCTGGGTATTGGAAGATCGCATCATTAAAGAGGGCTCTTACCATATCGATCAGGGGGTGGGCGTGCGGGCGATCCACGGTGAAAAGACCGGATTCGCCTATGCCGACCAGATAACCCTGCAGGCGCTGACCCAGAGTGCCCACGCCGCGCGCAGCATCGTGCGCGAGCAGGGCGATGGGCGGGCGCACACGCTGGGAGGGCTCAAGGCGGTCTCCCGCTACGGTATGCACTCCCCGCTCGATAGCCTGCCGCGCGAGGAGAAGATCGCGCTATTGGCACAGGTCGATCGGGTGGCGCGGGCGGCCGATGCCCGGGTTCAGGAGGTGAACGCCAGCCTGACCGGAGTGTATGAGCTGGTGCTGGTGGCCGCCAGCGACGGCACGCTGGCGGCGGACGTACGGCCGCTGGTGCGACTCTCCGTCAGCGTGCTGGTAGAGCAGGATGGCCGTCGCGAGCGCGGCAGCTGCGGCGGCGGCGGTCGCTTTGGCTATGACTACTTCCTGACCCTCCACGACGGCGAGGTGTGCGCCGATGCCTATGCGCGTGAGGCGGTACGCATGGCGCTGGTCAACCTGCACGCCAAGGCAGCGCCGGCCGGCACCATGCCGGTGGTGCTCGGCGCCGGCTGGCCGGGGGTACTGCTGCACGAGGCGGTCGGCCACGGGCTGGAGGGGGACTTTAACCGGCGCGGCACCTCCGTATTCAGCGGTCAGCTGGGTCAGCAGGTGGCCTCGCCGCTGTGTACCGTGGTAGACGACGGTACGCTGGAGGAGCGGCGCGGTTCGCTGGCGGTGGACGACGAAGGGGTGCCCGGCCAGTACAACGTACTGATTGAGAACGGGGTGCTGCGTGGCTATATGCAGGATAAGCTCAACGCCCGCCTGATGGGAATGGCGCCGACCGGCAACGGCCGCCGCGAATCCTATGCTCACCTGCCGATGCCGCGGATGACCAACACCTATATGCTGGCGGGAGAGAGTACGCCGCAGGCGATTATCGAGAGCGTGGAGTATGGGCTGTATGCGCCTAACTTCGCCGGCGGTCAGGTCGATATCACCTCCGGTAAGTTTGTCTTCTCCACCTCGGAAGCCTATCTGATCGAGAAGGGACGGATTACCCATCCGGTGAAGGGGGCGACCCTGATCGGCTCCGGCATGGAGGCGATGCAGCAGATCTCGATGGTGGGCAACGATCTGGCGCTGGATAAGGGCGTCGGGGTCTGCGGTAAAGAGGGGCAGAGCGTGCCGGTCGGCGTCGGACAGCCGACGCTGAAGCTGGATGCGATGACCGTCGGCGGCACCGCCTGAGTTCGGCGCGACTCGCCACGGTATGTCCCGCGGGCCGGCTTTTGCCGGCCCGCGCTATTTCTCCTGACGGGTATCGCGGAAGGTGTCCGCCATCTGGGCAAAGTAGTCGCTCAGGTACTCTAGGCAGAGACGCAGCTTGATGGGCAGGTGCGCCTTCTGGGCATACAGCGCATACACCGGGCGCGGGGTGGACTGGTACTGGGGGAACAGGATCTCGACCTCTTTACGCCGCACCGCGTCGATCACCCACATCAGCGGCAGATAGGTGATCCCGGCCCCGGCGTTCAGCCAGCTTAGCAGGGTCTGGGCATCATTGGTGTGAAAGCGTCCGCTGGGCATCAGCCGCAGCGACTCTCCCTCTGGGGCGATCAGCGTCAGGTCATGGGCGGGCTGGCCGCTAAAGTTGAGCCAGCTATAGCTGCCCAGCTCGGCGGGGCTCTCTGGGGTTCCGTGGCGCTGCAGGTAGCATTTGGCGGCGCAGATCACCATGGGCATGGCCCCCAGGGCGCGACAGAACAGGCGAGAGTCCTGTAGATCGCCGGCGCGGACCACCAGATCCAGACCGTCGGCGATCAGATCGGGCGCCGGGACGCCGGTGACCAGGTTGACCGACAGGCCAGGATATTCGGCCAGCATTCGGGCGCTGATCGGCGCCAGAACGTTTTGCGCCATGGTGGCCGAGCAGCCGATGCGCAGGGTTCCGCTGGGGGTATTGTTGTAGGCGTACAGCTGCTCGTGTACCTCTTGGGCCTCCTGCAGCATCTTGCGACAGCCCTGATAATAGATGCGTCCGGCCTCGGTCAGACTGATGCGGCGGGTGCTGCGGTTGAGCAGCCTGATCTGCAGGGCGTGCTCCAGCTTGGTAATGGTCTGGCTGATGGATGAGACGCTCATCGCCAGCTGCGCTGCGGCGCCGGTAAACGAGCCGCATTCGACCACCCGAGCGAAGATGGCCATATGCTTTAATCGTTCCATTTTTCATCCTGTCTTAATGGTGGTGGCTGAGTTCAGAACCATCTGTTTGTTTTATGCGCATTTTTTCTTATCGACAATAGATAATCAGCGCTGATTGTTTATTTACAATAAAAAGTGATTTGCGTCACAGATTATATATCCCCGCGGCGCATTAGGCTAACATGTCCCCGCGCCGCCGATGTCGGGGCGCATCCGTTCCGCCCTGCGCCTGTGGCGCACACCGCGTAACCGCCACCCCTTTTTCTCTGTCCGCCGTTTTTCGCCGTCAGCCGCGTGCGGGCATGCGTCGTTAAGTAAGGATTTTGCCATGGGAACGCTGCCCGTGATGGTGCTGTTTGGCCTCTCTTTCCCGCCGGCCTTTTTTGCGCTGCTGGCGGCGCTGCCCCTGTTCTGGCTGCTGCGGCGTCTGCTGCAGCCCTGCGGGCTGTACGACATGATTTGGCACCCCGCGCTGTTTAACTGCGCGCTGTACGGGTGTCTGTTTTATCTGGTGAGCTGGCTTTTTATCTGAAGGGGGTTCTGTGAAGCGTTGGATTGGACGCATGACGCGGGTGGCCGCTACGCTGGCCTTACTGGCGCTGGCCGCGCTGGCGGTCTCCAAGGCCTGGGTGTTCTATACCGCTTCTCCCTGGACGCGGGACGCGCGTTTTAGCGCCGACGTGGTGGCTATCGCCCCCGACGTCAGCGGGCTGGTGGAGCGCGTGCAGGTTCAGGATAACCAGCGGGTGGCGCAGGGGGCGGTGCTGTTCCGCATCGATCCACAGCGCTACCGCGCGGCGCTGGCGCAGGCCGAGGCGGATGCGCGCTACTATCAGGCGCTGGTGACGGAGAAGCGACGAGAGTCGCAGCGTCGGGCCGACCTGGGCGGGCGTATCGTCGCCCAGGAGAGCATCGATCGCGCCTACAGCGCGCTGGCGGCGGCCGAGCAACAGTTGGCCCGAGCACAGGCGACCCGAACCCTGGCGCAGCTGGATCTGGATCGCACGGTGGTGCGGGCGCCGGCCAGCGGCTGGGTGACCAACCTGCAGGTCCACGGCGGCGAGTTTATCAACCGCGGGGTTAACGCCGTGGCGCTGATTAAGCAGAATAGCTTCTACGTGCAGGCCTATATGGAAGAGACCAAGCTGGCCGGAGTGCGCCGCGGCTCGCCGGCGCAGATCACGCCGCTGGGCAGCGATCGTATTCTGTACGGCACGGTGGACAGCATCTCCGCCGGGGTCAACGACAGCAGCGCGACGCCGGGGCGCAAAGGGCTGGCGACGGTGGACTCCAATCTGGAGTGGGTGCGCCTGGCGCAGCGGGTGCCGGTGCGAATTCGCCTGGACGCGGCGACCCAGGCTCACCCCTATCCGGCGGGCACCACGGCGACGGTGGTGATCGGCACCGGCGGAGAGGCGCAGGCCGCGCGCCCGGCGCCGTATCGGCGCCTGCTGCAGCGTCTGCGCGAGTTCGGCTGAGCAGGGGGCGAAGATGCTGCATCCACGCGTGATCCGCCTGCGCTTCGCCTGCAAGCTGACGCTGGCGATCGTTCTGTCGCTGCTGCTCGGGTTCTATTTCGGCCTGCAGACGCCGCGCTGGTCGGCGCTGACCGCCGCGCTGGTGGCCGCCGGACCGGCCTTTGCCGCCGGTGGTGAGCCCTTTGCCGGCGCCATTCGCTACCGCGGCTGGCTGCGTATCATCGGCACGGTGCTGGGCTCCCTGTGCGCGCTGCTGCTGATGATGCTGTTGATCCGCGCGCCGTTGCTGATGATCTTGCTGTGCTGCCTGTGGGCGGGCGTCTGCACCTGGCTGTCGTCGCTGGTGCGTATGGAGAACGCCTATGCGCTGGGGCTGTCCGGCTATACGGCGCTGATCATCGTCGTCTCCTGCCTCGGCGAGCCGCAGTTTATCCTGCAGCTGGCCCTGGAGCGCTGTGGCGAGATCGTGCTGGGGATCGCCTGCGCGGTGCTGGCCGATACGCTGCTGGCGCCGCGCTCGGTCAAGGGCGAGGTGGATCGCGTCGTCGGTGGCATGCTGCTCGGTCAGCTATGCCTGCTGCAGCGCTGCGTCGACGGGCGCGACAGCGACGCCGTCGATCGAAGCTGGCATGGGCTGATCCGGGAGAGCCATACGCTGGAGGGGATGCGCGCCAGCCTGGCGCTGGAGTCATCTCGCTGGCCGCGCGCCTGCCGCCGGCTGGCGGCGCTGCACACCCTGTCGCTGACCCTGATCACCCGGGCCTGTGAAATTTTTCTGACCCAGCGCCAGACGCCGACGGCGCTGCCGGCGCCGTTTTTGACCCTGATAGCCGCCCCGGTAAAGACGCCTACGGAGGCCTATCAGCGCTTAAAACAGCTGCGTCGCCTGCTGGCGGCGCACGGGGGACATCAGCTGCCGCCCGCGCTGATCGGCTGGATCGACGGCGCCAGCCAGCTGCAGCTATTGGCCAAAGGCGTGGCGAGCAACGTCCGTATCGGGCGGCATGAGGCGGCGATCCTCGCGCATGACGCCGCGCCGCGCCAGATCTACTCCGCCCAGGGGCACCATGCGCTGATCAATGGCCTGCGCACCTGGCTGGCCACCTCGCTGGGCGCGCTATTTTGGCTATGGAGCGGCTGGAACGCGGGCAGCGGCTGCATGATCATGATCGCGGTAGTGACCTCGCTGGCGGTGCGCACCCCCAATCCGCGGATGGCGGCGATCGACTTCTTGATGGGCTCACTGGTGGCGTTGCCGGTCGGTGCGCTGTATTACACGGTGATCCTCCCCGCCACCCAGCAAAGCCTGGTGCTGCTGTGCCTGAGCCTGGGCGCGCTGACCTTTATCTGCGGGATGGAGGTACAAAAGCGCCGTTTGGGATCGCTGGGAACGCTGGCCTCGACCCTGAATATTCTGGTGCTCAGCAACCCGATGCGTTTTCCGATCGAGAGCTTTGTCGACAGCGCCATCGGCCAGGTGATCGGCTGCCTGTTGGCGCTGGTGGTGCTGCTGGCGGTGCGCGATCGGTCGCGCGCCCGCACCGGTCGAACGCTGATGCGGCGTCTGGCGTTCGGCGCGGTGGCGGCCCTGCGGGGAGAGGGGACGCGCGGCAATCTGCTGCCGGCCCTCTACCGCCAGCTGTTCTTGCTGCTGACGCTGTTTCCCGATGATATCGGGCGTTACCGCCTGGCGCTGACGCTGATCGTCCTGCAGCAGCGTTTGGCGCACTCGGCGCTGCCGTGCGACGCCGAGCGGCTGCGCGCGATCGATGCGGCGGCAACCCGGCTGTTGACCGGGCGCGGTGCGGCGCGACGCCGCGGCGCCCTGCTACAGCTGACGACGGGGCTGAGCGACTATGCCGATGCGCTGGTGCGGCAGGGGGCCGCCGGTGCCGCGCTGCAGCCGCTGTATCAGCTTGCCGATGTGCTGCACCGATACCGCGGCGTGCTGCTGGGATAGCGTCGGCGTTAACCTGAGCGGCGCTCGCGCCGGTGCGAGGATTACTCAAATGGGCGCTTTATTAATCGGGTAACCGTTTGCGCTAAATCAATCTCCGGGGAAGAATGTGCTTGCGGCGAGGCGATCGCTGAGTATAATGCCGGACAATTTGCCGGGAGACAGCATGAGAAACAGCGTTGGCTATTGTGGTTTATCGGTCGTGATGCGACCGAAGACTCTGCCCCATCAGGGCAGCCAGCGGCCGTTTTTCTCCCGTCGCATTCTCGATCGTAGAAAACCCCTCATTTGAGGGGTTTTTTTTGCCCGTAATACGGCAAGTTGAAAAATTAACCCGAGTGAACCGTATGCCCGCGCCGTGCGACGTCGGCGCCAGAACAGGAGAACACCAATGGCCAATCCCTTGTATCTAAAAGACATTATCTCCATCAACGATCTGAGTCGCCGCGAGCTTGAGCTGGTGCTGGACACCGCCGCTCGCCTGAAGGCCACGCCGCAGCCGGAGCTGCTGCGCCACAAGGTGATCGCCAGCCTGTTCTTTGAGGCCTCCACCCGTACCCGCCTCTCTTTTGAAACCGCGATGCACCGCCTGGGCGCCTCGGTGGTCGGCTTTGCCGACAGCAGCAACACCTCTCTGGGCAAGAAGGGGGAGACGCTGGCGGATACCATCTCGGTGATCGGCACCTACGTCGACGCCATCGTGATGCGCCACCCGCAGGAGGGGGCCGCCCGTCTGGCCACGGAGTTCTGCGGTCGCATTCCGGTGGTCAACGCCGGCGACGGTGCCAACCAGCACCCGACCCAGACGCTGCTGGATCTGTTTACTATCCAGGAGACCCAGGGGCGCCTGAACAACATCAACATCGCCATGGTTGGCGACCTGAAGTATGGCCGCACCGTGCACTCCCTGACCCAGGCGCTGGCCAAGTTTGAGGGTAACCGCTTCTTCTTCATCGCCCCGCAGGCGCTGGCGATGCCGGACTATATCCTGACCATGCTGGAGGAGAAGGGGATCGCCTACAGCCTGCATGAAACCCTTGAAGAGGTGATGCCACAGCTGGATATTCTGTACATGACCCGAGTACAGAAAGAGCGTCTGGACTCCTCCGAGTACGCCAACGTGAAGTCGCAGTTCATTCTGCGCGCCGCGATGCTGGAGGGAGCGCGCGATAACCTGAAGGTGCTGCATCCGCTGCCGCGTATCGACGAGATCACCCCCGACGTCGACGCTACCCCCTATGCCTACTATTTCCAGCAGGCGGGCAACGGTATCTTTGCCCGTCAGGCGCTGCTGGCCCTGATCCTCAACGCTGAACTGAATTTCTAAGGGAGAAACGAAATGACTCACGACAACAAACTGCAGGTTGAAGCGATTAAATGCGGCACCGTCATTGACCATATCCCGGCGCACGTCGGCTTTAAGCTGCTGACCCTGTTCAAGCTGACGGAGACCGATCGGCGGGTCACCATCGGCCTGAATCTGCCCTCTAACGCGCAGGGCAGCAAGGATCTGATCAAGATTGAGGATGTCTTTCTCAGCGAGGAGCAGGTGAACCAGCTGGCGATTTACGCCCCGCGCGCCACGGTCAACTGCATTGAGAACTACAGCGTGGTGCGCAAGATGGTGCCGAGCCTGCCGGAGCGTATCGACAGCGTGCTGACCTGCCCCAACAGCAACTGCATCAGCCGCAGCGAGCCGGTGTGCTCCAGCTTCAGCGTGCGCGCCCGCGCCGGCGAGGTGCTGCTTAAGTGTAAGTATTGTGAGAAAGAGTTTGAGCATCACGCCGTGATGGAACAGTGATCCGGCAGGGTGGGATTTGCCGTGCGGGCTCCTTATAATGGGGCCTGGTTACCGTAGTCCCGCGGTAACGTCACATCCTACCATCCTTAAGGAGCAGATATGTCTGGTACCATCAGCACTGAGCACGCACCGGCCGCCATTGGGCCTTATGTACAGGGCGTTGATCTGGGCAACATGATCATCACCTCCGGCCAGATCCCGGTTGACCCGAAAACCGGTCTGGTTGCGGACGATGTGGCCGCCCAGGCCCGTCAGTCGCTGGAAAACGTGAAAGCGATCGTTGAAGCCGCCGGCCTGAGCGTGGCCAGCATCGTGAAGACGACCGTATTCGTTAAAGATCTGAATGACTTTGCGACGGTGAACGCCACCTATGAAGCATTCTTTAATGAGCACAGCGCGCCGTTCCCGGCCCGCTCCTGCGTTGAAGTGGCCCGCCTGCCGAAAGATGTGAAGATCGAAATCGAAGCTATCGCGCTGCGTCGCTGATGCTTATCGGTCAGCCCGGATGGGCTGACCGCTGCGTTATTTTCCCCATCGCTTTCCCCCGCCGATTGGCGGTCTCCCGCAGCGGCGATGGCGCCGTGACGGGGTGGGGGGGTCAGTCCTGCTCTCCTGCTACCTCGGCATTGCCAAAGAACAGCTGCGTAATCAGCTTGTTGTCGATGGCCTCGCCGCTCAGCGTACGTACCAGCAGCTCGCTGCCCAGCAGCTGCAGCGAGAACACCATATCCGGCTGTACCCGCTTGATCTTTTGCAGATGCTTACTGGCGTTGACCAGCGAAATGGTCTTGGTGGCGCCGCCGGCCACCTCCTTGGCGGCCAGGACGATAAAGGCGTTTTCCGCATCGTCCTCGCGCAGCGCCAGAATGTACAGCGCGCGCGGGGCGCCGGCCTCCGTCAGCACCTGCGCGCTGGAGGGATCGCCGACCACCACGTCGGCATCCTGCGGATACTCGTGGGCGATGCCCATCGGGACGATGGCGGTGATCGCATCGCCGCGCTCCTTCAGCCCGTTGTAAATACTGAGCGCCAGCGGCGACGCGCCGGCGATAATAAAGTGGTTTTTCCGCATCACGTGAGAGATCCTGCCTTTAACCATGCGTTTAAGGTTGCCGCCGATCACCGGACCGATGATGGCGCTGATTGACGTGGCGAAGACCGTAATCCCCATCACGATCACCGAGATGGTGAACAGCCGCGCGGTGGCGGTATAGGGAACGATATCGCCAAAGCCGACGGTGGACATGCTGACGACCGAAAAGTAGAACGCGGTGACCACGTCCAGGATCGGCGGCTTGAACTCGTCGCCCAGATACAGCGCGCCAAAGATGGCGTAGATCAGCAACGAGGCAAAGCTGACCAGGGCAAACAGGCTACCGGCGGCCAGGCTGGCCCGGTCAAAGCGCTCCCAGTAGCGGATCAGCAGGGCGATCAGAACCAGGGTATACAGCGTCAGGTTATGGCTGTAGTCCTCCAGGTTGGTCAGCGAGATATCCTGCCAGTTCCACGCCCGGAGATCGTGCCACAGCAGGCGCACCAGATCCTGCGCCTGCCAGATGGGCAGACTGGGATCCTGGATCAGCGACAGCACGGCGATGGCGATCAGCAGCAGCAGGGTAAACGCCCAGGCGACGCGCGCCCGCAGCAGCAGGCCGATGGACATCAGGATCAGCGCGACGCCGAGCATGACCCGCGGGATCTCCAGCAGGTTAACTACGGAGAGCGCCTCTTTCCAGCTGTGGAATGTCTGTAGGGCGCCGGGAACATAGCGGAATGCCTGAATGACGACCGGTTCGGCAAACAGGTAGCCCTCCAGGGCGACCAGCAGCGCTAGGCACCACGAGGGCTTGAACAGGCTATACACGCGGTGGAACAGTTTTTTCATAGCAATGCGCGGTAGAGGAATAATAAAAAAGTGTAACGCGAATGGGCGAAGATGGATAGGGAGAGCGGGCGGCGCCGCGCGCCCCCGCCCCCGCCATGCTCAGCGGCAATCCTCCGGCGCCGACGCGCGCTCATCGCGACAGAACAGAGCGCTATCGCGCAGCAGATGGTCGTTGGCGCGCCGCCGGGTGAAGCCGCAGCGGTCGAAGAACTCCAGGATCTGCACCGCCAGCTTACGGCCAACGCCGAGCTGATCGCGGAAGTCGGCCGCGCTGGTGCTGCCCTGGCTGCGATCCAGTCGGCGGATCAGCTCGGCAAACTGGTAGAGCCGTTCGCTGCGGTAGTAGCGATCGCGCACCACGGCGGTGATGTGTCCGAGCAGCGCCGCCTGGCGCAGCGTTTGGCGCATCTCATCCTCGTCGGCGTTTAGGGCATTGGCCAGATCGCGCACCCACCACGGATCGTCGGCGAACAGCGGCTGCGCCCGCTGCCACAGCGCCTGCTGCGGCGGCGTCATGGCCAGGCTGTGCTGCGGCAGGTGCAGCCAGCCGCGGCTGTTGCACAGCGCGCCCTCGGCCAGCAGCTCGCCAATCAGATGAAATACCAGCGTCTCTGCCTCGGTCGGCAGCGCCATGCGCCGCAGGCGGGCGCGCCCGACGCCCAGCTGATCGCCGTGCTGCTCATGGTAGTGCGCTAGGGTTTCCAGCAGCCGCTGGCGCAGCCGCGCCGCCGTCGCGCGGGAGAGCAGGTGATCGCCGACCACCAGCAGATCGTCCTGCGCCAGCAGCGCTCGGCAGGCGTCTTCCGTTAGCTGGCGCGCCCAGGCCAGGCTGGCGATGCTCAGGGTGCCTGAGGGCAGGCGTAGGCTGAGCGCCTCGCGATCGCCGCGGGCCTGCGCCAGGTGACGCAGGGTCGCCAAAAAGGCGGGCTGACGCTTGCCGCGGCGCGGCGCCTCCAGCTGAAGCACCCGCGCCGCGCCCAGGGTGTGGCGCGCGGCGATGTCGCGCAGGATCAGGGTGTCACCCTCGGCCAGCCAGAGGGGCGCGTCGAGCACCAGTTCGGCCAGGATCGGCACCTGCGGCGCGGCGGCGGTTTCCAGCAGCGAGAGGCGCCCGGTGATATGGCGCGCGGCGTGGTGGAGATGCAGCGGCTGCCAGTGCTGCAGCGGGGCGATGCCGTCGACGGCGACCAGCACCCGCTGGGCCGCCGGTACGGCGGGCCGCTGCGCCAGCAGCCAGTCGCCGCGCTGGATCTGGCTTTTCTCTACGTCGCCGCTGAGGTTCAGCGCCACGCGCTGACCGGCCTGCGCCTGCTGCGCCTCTCGGTTTTGGGCGTGCAGGGTGCGTACCCGCACCGCCTTATCGCAGCCGGTCAGCCACAGCGTATCGCCGCAGCGTACCGTTCCGGCCAGCGCCGTGCCGGTGACCACCAGACCGCTGCCCTTGACGCTGAAGGCGCGATCGATGGCCAGACGGAAGCGCCGATCGGCCTGCGGCGGGGCCGCGCTCAGCGCCAGCAGATGGCGGCGCAGCGCCTCGATCCCCTGACCGCTCAGGGCGTCGGTTTCGAACAGCGCCGCGTCGGGCCAGCCCTGCTCCGCCAGCAGCGCCTGCACCTGCTCGCGCACCTGGGCCCGCCGCGGCGCATCGGCCCGATCGGATTTGGTCAGCGCTACGGTCAAACCGGGGCGTCCGGCCAGGCGCAGCAGCAGCAGGTGTTCGCGGGTCTGGGCCATCACGCCGTCGTCGCAGGCGACCACCAGCAGCGCCTGTGGAATGCCGCCGATGCCGGCCAGCATATTGGCCAGAAATTTTTCATGTCCCGGAACGTCAATAAACCCCAGCACCCGCCCATCCGCCAGCGGCAGATAGGCATAGCCGAGATCGATGGTCATGCCGCGGCGCTTCTCTTCCGGCAGGCGATCGGTGTCGATGCCGGTCAGGGCGCGCAGCAGGGTGGTCTTGCCGTGGTCAACGTGTCCTGCGGTGGCGATGATCATTGGCACAGCTCCTGGAGCAGCGCCTGCTCATCGTCCAGACAGCGAAGATCGAGCCACAGTTTGCCCTCTTGCAGGCGTCCGATAACCGGGCGAGGCAGCGCGCGCCAGCGCTCGGCCAGCGCCGTCAGGGTGCCGCCGCGACCGTCGCGGGGGGTCAGGGTGAGCGCATGGCTCGGTAGGCGATCCACCGGCAGCGAGCCGCTGCCGATCTGTGACAGGCAGGGCTCCAGCGTCAGGATGAACGCCGCCTCATAGCGCGGGCGCAGGCGGGCCAGCAGCCGCTCGCCGCAGGCGGCGATTTCGCTCGCCTCTCGCGTCAGGTGGCGCAGGGTGGGCAGCGCCTGGCGCAGCTTCTCCGGCTGCTGGTACAGCTGCAGCGTGGCGTCCAGCGCCGCCAGCGTCATCTTGCCGCAGCGCAGGGCGCGCTTGAGCGGATGGCGCTGCAGGCGGCGGATCAGCTCTCGGCGGCCAACGATGATCCCCGCCTGGGGGCCGCCGAGCAGCTTGTCGCCGGAGAAGCTGACCAGATCGACGCCGTCGGCCAGCATGCGCTGTGGCATCGGCTCGGCCGGCAGGCCGTAGCTGGCCATGTCCAGCAGCGATCCGCTGCCGAGGTCGCTGATGACCGGCAGGCCATATTCGTGGCCCAGGGCGGCCAGCTCGGCCTCGCTGACGGCGGCGGTGAAGCCCGCGATCGCGTAGTTGCTGGTGTGCACCTTCATCAATAGCGCGCTGTGCTCGTCGATGGCCTGGCGGTAGTCGTGCAGGTGGGTGCGGTTGGTGGTGCCGACCTCGCGCAGACGGCATCCCGCCTGGGTCATGACGTCGGGAATACGGAACGCGCCGCCGATTTCCACCAGCTCGCCGCGCGAGACGATCACGTCGCGCCCCGGTGCCAGGGTCGCCAGCATCAGCAGCACCGCCGCCGCGTTGTTGTTAACGATACAGGCGTCTTCGGCGCCGGTCAGGGCGCACAGCCGATCGGCGATCGCGCGATCGCGGTGGCCGCGCCCCGCGTCGTCCAGATCGTACTCCAGGGTGACCGGGGCGCTCATCGCCTCGGCCGCCGCCGCGATCGCCGGATCGGGCAGTAGCGCCCGGCCCAGGTTGGTGTGCAGGACGGTGCCGGTCAGGTTAAAGACCCGGCGCAGGGCCGGTCGCAGCGTCTCGGCCAGGCGCTGGGCGCAGGCCTGTCCCCAGTCGGTGCACCAGTCGGGCAGCGCCTGCTGCCGCTGGACGGCGTGACGGGCCTGCTGCTGCAGCGAGCGCAGGGTCTGGGTTACCAGCTGACTGCCATACTGCGCCTGTAGGGCTGCGCACGCGGGCGTGCGCAGCAGGGTATCGATCGCGGGGATTTGGCTGTAAAGCGCCTGATGATCTGAACTCATTGAACTGTTCCGTACCTTTATCTGCGCGGGGCGAAGGAGTCCCATGATAAAGGCTGACGGGACAGGAATACAGCCTAGTCGGCCGGCGGCACGGTGCGCAGAAAGCTGTCGCGCTGAAACAGGCGCTCCGCCAGGCGTACCAGCGCCGGGCGGCCAACGCACCAGTTGGGGCAGACGCGGCGGAAGTTGAGATAGCTCAGGCAGCAGCCGGCGGCGATATCGGCCAGGCTCAGCGTCTCGCCGCCGATCCAGCGGCCCGCGGCGACGCTGCGCTCCAGCGCATCCAGCCCGCGCAGGATCTTGTCGCGCTGACGCTGCAGCTCATGCTCATCCCGGCGTTCGGCGGGACGGCGCAGCTCTTTCACAATGGTGACCGCGGCGTCGCAGATGCCGTCGGCCAGCGCCTCGGTCTGGCGCACCCGCAGCGCCCGCTCCCCGTCGAGGGGCAGAAAGCGGGGCGTCTGCGTTAGCCTGTCGATATAGTCGGCAACGATCGGCGAGTCGAAGAAGATCTCGCCGTCGTCCGCCACCAGCGCGGGCACTTTGCCCAGCGGATTCACGTCGGGCACCCGGGAGCTGTCCAGATTGGGATTGTCGTTGACGAACTCGAAGGTCAGCTGCTTTTCCAGCAGCAGAATAAAGATTTTGCGCACGAAGGGACTGGTATAACTGCCGATCAGTTTCATACGGGCCTCCTGTTGGCTGGCTATGACGCTCCATGGCCGGATTGGCGGGGAGAACCGCCGCGACACTCAAGTATGACAGAATTTCAGCATGCTACCGGGCGCACTGCGCAATCCTTGCACAGAAAAAGCCGTTTTCAGAGGATTACCGTTTTATCAGAGCGAGTGCAGGGCGCGCGCCTGTTGTCGCCGCGGACGCCACCGTATGCTGGAGGGATCGGCGTGCGGCCACCGCGGACCCGCGCTACGGCTCAAGGAGAAGATCATGGGATATCGGGTAGTGTGCTGTCTCTGTTTCTGCTGGCTGCTGTCCGGCTGCGCCCAGGCGGGCGACGCCGACGCGCGGACGCTGATCGTGCGCGGCACCCTGAGCGCCGTTTCACCCGGCGCGCTGCAGCTGCGCGAGCGTCACGGCGGCGAGCTGGCGCTGAGGCTGACCCCCGCGACGCGTCTGTTCGGGGTGTTCAGCGCATCGCTGGACGATATCCGCCCCGGCGCATTTCTGGGGGCGGCGGCGCTGCCGCTGGCGGATGGTACGCTGGAGGCTCAGACGCTTCACCTGTTCTCCGATCGTCTGCGCGGGGCGGGCGAGGGGCATACCCCCTGGCGGCTGGTCAACGGTGAACAGGGCAGCATGACCAACGGCACCGTCGATGTCGGGGGAACCTGGCGCGGCGACGGCGACGTGGCGGGGCAGCCGTTGGTATTACGCTATGGCGGGGGGACGCAGCAGATTAGGGTCGGCCTACAGACGCCGGTGGTCTTTGTGGATTCGCTCACGCGCGGCGCGCTGCGGCCGGGGCAGGCCGCGGTGCTGATCCTGACGGCGCGCGACGGACGCGCGACGGCGGAGGTGCAGCGCGCCTTTATCGGCATTAACGGGGCGATTCCGCCCTTTTAGACGTCGTTCCCGCCGTGGAGACCGGGGCCGAGGGGCCCCGGTTCGCTGAGCTTACTGATGCTGCCCCTGCTTTTGCAGGAACTGTACGCCCTTGTCCGGGAAGTCGGTGAACACGCCGTCGACGTCGGCCTGGTTGTAGATCACGTCGTACAGCTGATTAACGTCGGTGACGTAGTCCGGCAGCTTATCGGCGCGAATGGTGTAGGGGTGGACGGCCATGTTGTTGGCGTGCGCCTCTTTCACCATCGAGGTCAGCTTGACGTTGCCCTTACGGGAGTCTTCGCTGACCAGCATGTGGTAGTCCGGGCCGATGCCGTCGGCATACTGGGCAATCTGCTTCATGGCGCCGGGCTTGAACATCCAGTCATAGCTGTAGTTGACCCAGGTGCCGTCCGGCTTCTTCTCCTGGGTTTCGTTCCAGTCGGTATAGGCGATCAGCTGCACCAGCTTGAGGTTCTGCCCCATCTTCGGCATCAGCTCGTTTTTAATTCGCTTGAGTTCGTTGGCATCGAAGCACTGTACGTAGACGTTGGCGTCTTTATTGGTATAGCCGTACTGCTTGAGCACCTGCAGCACCTTAGCGGAGATGTCCTTGCCCTCCTGCTGGTGGAACCAGGGTGCCTTGATCTCTGGGTAGATACCGATGTTCTTGCCAGTGGAGTGGTTTAGCCCCTGAACGAACTCGATCTCCTCTGCAAAGGTATGTACCCGGAAGTCCGATTTCCCCATCGGGAAGCGGCCCGGATAGCTCTGTACCTTCTTGCCGTTATCGATATCAAACCCTTCGGTGAACTTCAGGGATTTGATCTCATCCAGAGTAAAGTCGATAGCGTAGTAGCGGCCATCCTTGCGCGCACGGTCCGGGAAGCGGTCGGCGACGTCGGTGACCCGATCCAGATAGTGGTCATGCAGCACCACCAGCTGGTCGTCCTTGGTCATCACCAGATCCTGCTCCAGAAAATCGGCGCCCTGGGCGTAGGCCATGGCCTTGGCGGGCAGGGTATGCTCCGGCAGGTAGCCGCTGGCGCCGCGGTGAGCAATCACCACTTTATCGTCAGCCGCCTGGGCGCTCATTGCCAGCGTTCCGCCGAGAAGAAGCCCGGCGACAATCGCATTCATTTTGATTTTCATAGGATTATCCTTGTTTTTGGTGTTTTTTTACGCTGCGTAGGGGTAAAGAAAAGGCCGCACCCCGGGTGAGCGGCACAGCCTTGGTTCAACGGCGGCAGCGCGCAGGGCGCCGCCGCAATCGCGTGCTATCAGCCTCTCTTGGCTTCCAGATCGCGGTGGTGTTTGGTTTCGTTGATCATCACGACCAACAGCAGAACCACGGCGAGGATGCTGCCGCCGATCATCACCATAAAGCCGCCGTCCCAGCCAAAGTAGTCAACGGTGTAGCCGACGATGGCGCTGGCCGCCACGGAGCCGCCCAGGTAACCGAACAGGCCGGTGAAGCCCGCCGCGGTACCGGCCGCTTTCTTCGGCGCCAGCTCCAGGGCGTGCAGGCCGATCAGCATGACCGGACCGTAGATCAGGAAGCCGATGATGATCATACAGGCCATATCGACGTTGGGGTTGCCCGCCGGGTTGAGCCAGTAAACGATGGTGGCAATGGTCACCAGGGTCATGAAGAACACGCCGGTGGCGCCGCGGTTGCCGCGGAAGACCTTGTCAGACATCCAGCCGCAGATCAGGGTGCCGGGGATACCCGCGTACTCATACAGGAAGTAGGCCCAGGAGGACTTATCCAGCGCGAAGTGCTTCACCTCTTTCAGGTAGGTCGGTGACCAGTCCAGGATGCCATAGCGCAGCAGATAGACGAACACGTTGGCGATGGCGATGTACCACAGCAGCTTGTTGGGGAAGACATACTGCATGAAAATCTGCTTGGCGGTCAGCTCTTGCTCTGCCTTGTCGGAGTAGTCGTCTGGATAGTCGTTCTTATACTCTTCGATAGGCGGCAGGCCGCAGGACTGCGGGGTATCGCGCATCATGCCAAAGGCGAACAGGGCGACCAGAATGGCGGCGAAGGCCGGCATGTACAGCGCGGCGTGCCAGTCGTTGAACCAGGCCATCCCCAGCAGGAACAGCAGCGGCGGCAGCCCCCCGCCCACGTTATGGGCGCAGTTCCATACCGATACGATACTGCCGCGCTCCTTCTGCGACCACCAGTGCACCATGGTACGGCCACACGGCGGCCACCCCATGCCCTGGAACCAGCCGCACAGGAACAGCAGCACGAACATGGTCATGATGCTGGAGGTTGCCCACGGCACGAAGCCCATCACCAGCATGACGACGGCGGCCAGGATCAGACCGGCCGGCAGGAAGACGCGCGGGTTGGAGCGGTCAGAGACGGAGCCCATGATGAACTTGGAGAAGCCGTAGGCGATGGAGATGCCGGAGAGGGCAAAGCCGAGATCGCCGCGCGAGAACCCTTGCTCGACCAGATAAGGCATCGCGAGGGTGAAGTTTTTACGCACCAGATAGTAAGCGGCATAGCCAAAGAAAATCCCCATAAAAATCTGCCAGCGCAGGCGGCGGTAGGTCGGGTCTACCTGCGCATCCGGCAGCCGCGGTTTATGCGCCGCGGGCTTAAACATGCTTAACATAAATATCTCCGATGACTGTTATTGTTTGTACTGTCTCAATCCGCTTCCCCAGTGAATGCGGTTAAGGCACACCCTATGCTTATCAAGAGAAAAGACGCACATCCACCGGCGTAGGGGGCGAGTGGATATACCGTCTGTTTTCATTTTCGAGCGCAGGATAGGCAATTGCGAGCGTCGATACTGTGAGAGATCGCTCATATTGTTACAGTTTTATGAATTTGATATACAAATTAACCGATTGAGTAAAAAACAACGGTTATTTGTATGATTAAAGCGTGTCTGTAGAGTGATTTTGATCACATTGATGAGCTTTTGTGGTCTGGTTATTTTCGTTTTGTGCGCGTATTTGCTCCTTATCAAACATTTTATCGCCGCACTATGGCCTACTAGCGTCATTACTACTCATTTGGCTTGGGAGCCACTCATGTTACAGAGCCCCGCATCACAGGAAACTGACGTCGTCATTATCGGCGGCGGCGCCACCGGCGCCGGCATCGCCCGTGACTGCGCGCGCCGCGGCCTGCGTTGCATTCTGCTGGAGCGCCACGACATCGCCACCGGCGCGACCGGCCGTAACCATGGTTTGCTGCACAGCGGCGCCCGTTATGCGGTGACCGACGGTGAGTCCGCGCGCGAATGTATTGAAGAGAACCGTATTCTTAAGCGCATCGCCCGCCACTGCGTCGAGCGCACCGACGGACTGTTCATCACGCTGCCGGAAGACGATCTGGCCTATCAGCCGCGCTTTATTGAAGCCTGCCGCGCCGCGGGTATCGATGCCGAAGCCATCGACCCGGCCGAGGCGCTGCGCCTGGAGCCTGCCGCCAACCCGGCTCTACTGGGCGCGGTGCGCGTGCCGGACGGCACCGTCGATCCTTTCCGTCTGACGGCGGCCAACATGCTGGATGCGCGTGAGCACGGCGCCCAGGCGCTGACCTATCATGAGGTGTGCGGACTGCTGCGCCAGGGCGATCGGGTGACCGGCGTGCGCGTTCTCGACCATAAATCGCGCCAGCGCTACGACATTCACGCACAGATCGTGGTAAACGCTGCCGGGATCTGGGGGCAGCACATCGCCGAGTATGCCGATCTGCGTATCAAGATGTTCCCGGCCAAAGGGGCGCTGCTGATCCTGGGCCACCGTATCAACAACATGGTGATCAACCGCTGCCGCAAGCCGGCGGACGCCGATATTCTGGTGCCGGGCGATACCATCTCGCTGATCGGCACCACCTCGACCCACGTCGATTATGATCAGATAGACAACATGATCGTCACGCCGCAGGAGGTGGATGTCCTGATCCGTGAAGGGGAGAAGCTGGCGCCCAAGCTGGCGGCGACCCGTATTCTGCGCGCCTACGCCGGGGTGCGTCCGCTGGTGGCCAGCGACGACGATCCGAGCGGGCGTAACGTCAGCCGCGGTATCGTGCTGCTGGATCACGCGGCGCGCGACGGGCTGGAGGGCTTTATCACCATTACCGGCGGTAAGCTGATGACCTATCGCCTGATGGCCGAGTGGGCCACCGATAAGGTCTGTGAAAAGCTGGGCGTCTCCACCCCCTGTACCACCGCCAGCGAGCCGCTGCCCGGCTCTGAGCAGTCGGCTGAAGAGACGCTGCGCAAGGTGGTTTCGCTGCCGGCGCCGATCCGCGGCTCGGCGGTTTACCGCCACGGCGATCGCGCCGATCGCCTGCTGAACGGCGATCGCCTCAATAGTAGCCTGGTGTGCGAATGCGAGGCGGTGACCGCCGGCGAGGTGCGCTATGCGGTGGATTCGCTGACGGTGAATAACCTGGTGGATCTGCGCCGTCGCACCCGCGTGGGGATGGGCACCTGTCAGGGCGAGCTGTGCGCCTGCCGCGCGGCCGGATTGCTGAACCGATTTAAGGTCACCACGCCGCAGCAGTCTATCGATCAGCTGTCCCACTTCTTGAACGAACGCTGGAAGGGGATCCGTCCGATCGCCTGGGGCGATGCACTGCGCGAAAGCGAATTTACCAGTTGGGTTTACCAAGGGCTGTGCGGGATGGACGCCGCGCTGCCGCAGCGCGGGGAGAGCGACGATGAAATTTGATACCCTCATGATCGGCGGCGGCCTGGCCGGACTGGCCTGCGGCATTCGCCTGGCCGAGGCCGGGCAGCGCTGCGCTATCGTCAGCGCCGGGCAGAGTGCGCTGCACTTCTCCTCCGGCTCCTTTGATCTGCTGTCGCGCCTGCCGGACGGAACGCCGGTTACCGCGCCGCGCGCGGCGATTGATGAGCTGCAGCGCCAGGCGCCGCAGCACCCCTATAGCCTGATGGGCACCGAGCGATTTTCCCGCTACGCCGTTGAGGCCGAGCGCCTGCTGGAGCGCAGCGGACTCGCGCTGGTGGGCGACCATCAGCGTAACCACCTGCGGGTCACCCCCCTGGGCACCCGCCGTCTGACCTGGCTGAGCCCGCATGAGGTGCCGGTGAGCGACGTGGACGCCGCGCTGCCGTGGCGGCGTATCCTGGTGGCCGGTATCGAAGGGTTTCTCGATTTTCAGCCGCAGCTGGTGGCCAGCTCTCTGCAGGAGCAGGGAGCCGAGTGCGAGGTGGTCGAGCTGACGCTGCCGGCGCTGGATCGCCTGCGCGGCAACCCCAGCGAGTTCCGCGCGGTCAACATTGCGCGGGTGCTCGACGTGGCGGAGAACCGCCGCCTGCTGGCCGAGGAGCTGAATCGTCATGGGGCGCAGGCGGATGCCATCCTGATGCCCGCCTGCGTCGGCGTGGACTGCGACGATGCGCTGGCGCAGCTGCGTGCGGCGGTCGCTCGCCCGCTGATGCTGCTGCCGACCCTGCCGCCGTCGGTGCTGGGGATCCATATTCACCAGCAGCTGCGCCGTCGTTTTCAGGCGCTGGGCGGCCTGATCATGCCGGGGGATACGGTGCTGCGCGCGGAGTATGAGAATAACCGCGTGGCCCGTGTGTACACCCGCAATCACGGCGATATTCCGCTGCGTCCGCGTCATGTGGTGTTGGCCAGCGGCAGCTTCTTCAGCAACGGGCTGCGCGCCGACTTCGGCGGCGTGCGTGAGCCGGTGTTCGGGCTGGACGTCATCTCGGCCGCCGATCGCAGTGACTGGTGCAGCGAGTCGATGTTCGCGCCGCAGCCGTACCTGCAGTTCGGGGTGCGCGGCGACGCCGAGCAGCGTGCCGCCGTCAACGGCGCCGTCGTTAATAACCTGTATGCCGCCGGCGCCGTGCTGGGCGGCTATGATCCGATCCATCAGGGCTGCGGCGCCGGGGTTTCCCTGCTCACCGCCCTGCACGCCGCGCAACAGATTCTGGCGGAGGACGCGTAATGAGCCTGCCTGCTGATAACAGCTTTGAACAATGTATCAAGTGCACCGTGTGCACCACCTATTGCCCGGTCGCCAAGGTGAATCCGGCCTATCCCGGTCCAAAACAGGCGGGCCCGGACGGGGAGCGTCTGCGCCTGAAGGATCCACAGCTGTACGATGAGGCGCTGAAGTACTGTACCAACTGCAAGCGCTGCGAAGTGGCCTGTCCGTCCGACGTGAAGATCGGCGACATCATTCTGCGCGCCAAGAATCAGTACGGTAACCATAAGCCCAAGCTGCGCGACGCCATCCTCAGCCATACCGATCTGATGGGCACCCTCTCTACGCCGTTTGCGCCGCTGATCAACGCCACCACCGGCCTGAAGCCGGTGCGTCAGCTGCTGGATAAGGCGCTGAAGATCGACCACCGCCGCGAACTGCCTAAATACTCTCATGGCACCTTCCGCAGCTGGATGCGCAAGCAGAGCGCGGAGCAGGCGCGCTTTAGTGAGCAGGTGGCGTTCTTCCACGGCTGCTACGTGAACTACAACCATCCGCAGCTGGGTAAGGATCTGGTACGGGTGTTTAACGCCATGGATATCGGGGTACAGCTGCTGTCGCGTGAGAAGTGCTGCGGCGTACCGCTGGTGGCCAACGGCTTTATCGATCAGGCCAAGAAACAGGCGCGGGTGAACGCCGACTCCCTGAGCGAGGCGGTGCTGGAGAAGGGGCTGCCGGTGGTGGCGACCTCCTCAAGCTGCACCTTTATGCTGCGCGACGAGTACCCGCACGTGCTGGATATCGATACCACGCCGGTGCGCGATCGGGTCGAGCTGGCGACCCGCCATCTCTACCGTTTGCTCGACGGCGGACGCACGCTGCCCCTGAAGCCGCTGAACCTGAAGATCGCCTACCATACGCCGTGCCATATGGAGCGGATGGGTTGGGCGCCCTATACCCTGGCGCTGCTGCAGATGATCCCGGGCGTAGAGCTTATTATTCTGGACTCGCAGTGCTGCGGTATCGCCGGGACCTACGGTTTCAAGAAGGAGAACTATGAGACCGCACAGGGCATCGGCGCCGGGCTGTTCCGCCAGATCGAAGCCAGCGGCGTGGATCTGGTGGTCACCGACTGTGAAACCTGTAAATGGCAGATCGAAATGTCCACCAGCAAGCGCTGCGAACATCCGATCTCCCTGCTGGCCCAGGCGCTGGCGTAGCCTATCGGCGCCCCGTCGGTGACGGGGCCGCTCTGTATCATCGTGCTTTTCTTGTTATTACTGCCTGTTAGAGTGAGTGTCCCTGTTGGGTCCCGGCCTGCGCCGGGACCTTTTTTTCTTTCTGACGCCCCTGCCATAAATGTGGCGAACGGCGCAGTTACGTCGTCGTCTCCTGGTTAAAATAAAACGCAGTTTTATAAACAAGGGAATGACGAGTCATGTTAACCGGTAACGTTCACTATCTGGATCAAATGCCGTATCTGCCGGCCGCGCTGCGCCAGGCGATTGAGTATGTGATGGCCAACTTCAGCGCCGAAACGCCGGCGGGACGCTATGAAATTGATGCGCAGCGCCAGTTCGTGCTGATCGCCCACGACGATACGGCGCCGGCCGAAACGCGCCGCGCCGAATACCACGCCCGCTACCTGGATATCCAGATCGTGCTGGAGGGGCAAGAGGGCATGGGCTTTAGCAATCTGGCGCCGGGCGTAGCCGGGGAAGATCTGCTGGCGGAGAAGGATATCGCTTTCCTGCCGGTGGGCGCGGGCGGTCTGCAGGAGAAGCAGCTGGCGCTGTGCGCGGGCGATTTTGTGGTGTTCTATCCCGGCGAGGTGCACAAGCCGCTGTGCGCGCTGGGTGAGCCGGCGCGAGTGCGCAAGGCGGTGATCA
This sequence comes from Edwardsiella piscicida, assembly GCF_001896205.1. GTDB lineage: Bacteria > Pseudomonadota > Gammaproteobacteria > Enterobacterales > Enterobacteriaceae > Edwardsiella > Edwardsiella piscicida. Next base: position 3,487,872 of record NZ_MPNU01000001.1, on the reverse strand, counting down.
AGTTGGACGCGCAGGCGCTCGGCCTGCTGTAGCGGTCACGGCGGCCAGCGGCGGTGACCGCTGGCTCGCGCGGCGCACGGTCTCTGACGCCGCGCGCCGTTATTCGCCCAGGGTCGCCACCATCACCGCCTTGATGGTATGCAGGCGGTTTTCCGCCTGATCGAAGACGATGCTGTGGGGCGATTCAAACACCTCATCGGTCACCTCAATCCCGCCGTGCAGCCCATATTGCTCGGCCATCTGCTGGCCTACGCCGGTCATCTCGTCGTGGAAGGCGGGCAGGCAGTGCAGGAATTTTACCTGCGGGTTGCCGCTCAGCTGTAGCGTTTGCATGTTGACCTGATACGGCAGCAGCTGGGTAATGCGCTCTTGCCAGACCGATTTGGGCTCGCCCATGGAGACCCACACATCGGTATACAGGAAGTCGGCGCCCTGTACCCCTTCGGCGACGTCCTCCGTCAGCACCAGCTTCGCTCCGGTCTGCTGCGCGATGGCCTGGCACTGGGCGATCAGCTCGGCCTCCGGCCAGTAGGCCTTGGGCGCGACCAGGCGCAGCTCCATCCCCATCAGCGCGGCGCCCTCCAGCAGTGAGTTGCCCATGTTATTGCGCGCATCGCCCAGATAGGCCAGCTTCATGGCGGAAAGGGGCTTGGCGCAGTGTTCGCCCATGGTGAGGAAGTCCGCCAAGATCTGCGTGGGGTGAAACTCATCGGTCAGGCCGTTCCACACCGGGACACCGGCGTAGTGCGCCAGGGTTTCCACCACCTGCTGACCAAAGCCGCGGTATTGGATGGCGTCATACAGCCTGCCGAGCACCCGCGCGCTGTCCTTGATCGACTCTTTATGGCCTATCTGGCTGCCGCTGGGGCCGAGGTAGGTGACGTGGGCGCCCTGATCGTAGGCGGCCACCTCAAAGGAGCAGCGGGTGCGGGTGGAGTCCTTTTCAAAGATCAGCGCGATGTTTTTTCCCCGCAGACGAGGGCGTTCGCATCCCTGTTTTTTGGCCTGCTTCAGCTCGGTAGCCAGATTGAGTAGATATGCAATTTGCTGCGGGGTGAAATCCAGTAACCTCAGGAAGTGCTGCTGATTAAGCTGATCCATATGGCTCATCTCCGTCTGTGGGGGTATGTTGTGATGAATTTGTATTCACATTATGTGTATTAAAATTCATTTTCAACCCCCGAGCGTGAAATATTGTATTTTCTTGAGTGGTGAGGCGCCGTCGCCTGTGGGAGAATGCGCCAAAGGCTTAGCGATTGAGGATCAGTGAAATGGCAAACCGAGAGCTGCTGGAAGAACAGCGTGAAGAAACCCGCATGATTATTGAGGAGCTGCTGGACGACGGCAGCGATCCGGACGCGCTGTACACCATTGAGCACCACCTGTCGGCGGAGAGCTTTGAGGTGCTGGAGCAGGCCGCCGTAGAGGCGTTCAAGCTGGGCTACGAAGTGACCGACGCCGAGGAGCTGGAGGTTGAAGAGGGCATCCTGCTGATGTGCTGCGATGTGATCAGTGAAGTGGGTCTGAACGCCGAGACCATCGATGCTCAGGTCGAGCAGCTGATCGCCCTGGCGGAAAAACACGGCGTCAGCTACGACGGCTGGGGAACCTATTTTGAGGATCCGGACGGCGAAGAGGGTGACGACGGCGAGGAGTACGACGAAGAGGCGATCGATGAGGACGACGACGGTCGTCGCCATTGAGATCGACGCCGATCGCGATCGGACTAACGGGAGCCTGCGGGCTCCCGCTTTTTTTTGTCTGTAGCCTCCCCCGGCGAGGCAGGGCGCGTCCCGCGAGGCGCCCGCGGTAACCTCCCTTTTGCGTTAGCCTAGCGTCTCAATGACCCCCAGATGGATCGCGTATTTGTGCACCTTGTACTGCAGGGTAGTGCGTGAGAGCCCCAGGCTGCGCGCCGCCTGGGCGATGCAGCCGTTGCTGTGGTTGAGGGCCTGGACTATCTGGTCGCGCTCATAGCGTGCGATCCGCTGGGCCAGATTGCCCGCTTCCTGGGCGGTCGGATACGCGCCGGGCGGCGGCTCGACGGGGGGCGGTGGACATGCGCCGCGCGACGGGATCATGCTCTGCGCCTCTTCATAGTAGGCGATGCAGTCGAGGGGGCCGTCGTGATCCTGCATGATCATGCTGCGCACGATGGTGTTTTCCAGCATGCGTACGTTGCCGGGCCAGCGCCGGCGCAGCAGGGTATCCTGGGCTGCCTTGGCGATGCCGTGGATGCGGTGCACCACGTCGTTGCGGTATTTCGTGAGGAAGTGGTTCGCCAGCAGCAGAATGTCGGACGGCCTCGCGGAGAGCGGCGGCAGCGCGAGCATACCGACGCTCAGGCGATAGAACAGATCGGCCCGCAGCCTTCCCTGCTCTATCAGGGCGGCGGGCGCCTCGTTCATCGCCGCCACAATGCGCACGTCCGACTGTTTCTGCTGGCTGCCGCCCAGCTTCCAGTAGGTTTTATCCTGGAGAAAGCGCAACAGCTTGCTCTGCATCTCCAGCGGCATGGCGTTGAGCTCATCCAGGAACAGGGTGCCGCCGTCGGCCAGCTCCAGATACCCCTTGCTGTTCTCCGCGCCGGTAAAGGCGCCTTTGACGGTGCCGAACAGCGTGCTCTCGATCAGGGTCGACGGCAGGGCGCCGCAGTTCAGGGCGATAAAGGGGCGCTCCGCCCGCGGGCTGCAGCGGTGGATCAGTCGGGAAAACAGCTCCTTACCGGTTCCTGTCTCGCCGACGATGATCACCGGCACGTTGCTCTGCGCCAGGCGTTTTCCTTTGTCGATCAGCGCCAGCGTCGCCGGATCCTGGGTAATGATGGCATGGCTGTCCTCGTCGGGTGCGGCGTAAAGACGCTGGTTCAGCTCGACGACCTGCTCCTGCAGGCGGCGTACGCCCGACATATCGCGGCCAATCTCGATGGCACCCACCATGCTGCCGTCGCGGGCGTACAGCGGCGCCGTCGTATGCTGATAGTCGACCGCTCGCCCACGGGCGTTGTAGTACACCTGGTAGTTCCCCACGTACTCAACGCCGCTTTTCAGTGAGCACAGCATGGTGCTCTGACTCTCTTTCATTCGCGGGTAGACGGCCAGTATATGGCGGCCCAGGGCACACTCTGCGCTGCAGCCGTCCAGCTCTGCGCTTTCCTGGTTGTAGTACACGTAGCGGCCCTGCTCATCGATGATGGCGAGGGGCTGATGAATCAGGTCGAAAAATCGCGCAAACATGCTGAGTGCGCTGCGGAGATCCGGGTTGACTGACGGCATGGTGCATTTTCCTTGGGTTGACTGCCGGGCGCCTGCGTACGGGGCGCCGAATTTTCGGCGCTACGACGAAAAACAGACCGACCGACCAATGTTTGGCAAGGCGATTTTATTTTATCTATTTGATTTTTAATGATTTAAAAACTGGCACGTGCGTTGCTATAGCATTGCTATCGATACGATATCAATCAATATTATCCACAGCAATCAGAGGTTTTTATGTCAGATAATGTTATTAAAAACTATAACCAGTTGCGTCATAACGTAATTGAACACGACCGTCGCTTTAGCGCCCGCGGCGGTAAGCTGTGCTTTGAGGGACAGGATGTCACCGCGCTGGCGAAGAAGTATGGCACCCCCTTCTACGTATTCTCCGAGGCGGAGATCGTGCGCAATATCCGCGAGATCGAGCAGGCCTTTTCCGCCCATCCAAACACCAAAACCTTCTTCGCCTCCAAAACCTGCTCCGTGATGGGAGTGCTGCAGGCGATCCGCGACGCCGGGATCTGCGCCGAGGCCAACTCGCAGTATGAGGTGCGCAAGTGCCTCGAGGTCGGCTTTCGCGGCGATCAGATCGTGTTTAACGGGGTGGTGAAAAAGCCGGAGGATCTGGAGTACGCCATCGCCAACGATCTGTACCTGATCAACGTCGACAGCCTGTATGAGCTGGACCATATCGATGCGATTTCCCGCCGCCTGAAGAAGACCGCCAACGTGTGCGTACGCGTCGAGCCGAACGTGCCGTCCGCCACCCACGCCGAGCTGGTCACCGCATTCCACGCCAAGTCGGGCCTGGATCTGGAGCAGGCCGAAGAGACCTGCCGCCGTATCCTGGCGATGCCCTACGTGCATCTGCGCGGCCTGCACATGCACGTGGGCGATCAGGTGCCGGAGGCGGAGCCGTTTGCCAAAGCGACCCGCGTGCTGGTGGACGAATCCCGCCGTCTGGAGCAGGTGCTGGGGATCACGTTCGATCTGATCAACGTCGGCGGCGGCATCCCGGTGCCGTACAAGTACGATGAAGAGAACGGCGATCCGCTCAAGGACAACATGTACGCCGGGATCACCGCGCAGGACTTTGCCGATGCCGTCATCAGCGAGGTGCACAAGTGGCGCACCGACGTGCAGATCTGTATCGAGCCGGGGCGCAAGGTGACCGGTTCGGCGGCGGTTCTGCTGACGGAGGTGGCCTGCGAGAAGCGTAAGACCAACTACGATGTGGACGGTAACGTGGAGTGCCACGTGGAGTGGAAGTTTGTCGACGCCGGCTACAGCGTCCTTTCCGACAGCCAGCACTTTGACTGGTTCTTCTATGTCTATAACGCCTCGCGCATCACCGAAGCGCACGATCGCTACATCAAGCTGGCGGGTCCGCTGTGCGACGGCGGTGACTACTTCCACGTCGGCGTGAAGGGCGAGGAGTTTCTGATGCCGCACGACACGGCGATCGGCGACGTCGTCGCATTCCTGGACGCCGGCGCCTACTCGATCGAAAGCCAGACGGTCTATAACAACCGTCCGCGCACCGCGGTGGTGATGATCGATCGTCAGGGCAATGATCGCCTGATCCGTCGTGAGGACAGCTACGAAGACATGGTCAAGTACGACATTTATTAATCTGCACGGGGGGCCGCGGCTCCCCTTTTCTGTTTTCTCTGGCTCTGGAGATGTCCATGAGTACTCAAGACACCAGTAAGCTCGGCATCAAAGACATTGTTTTTATGAATGTCATTGCCATTCTGAGCCTGCGGCAGATCCCCAACGTCGCCCCCTATGGCGCCTCGGCCATGCTGCTGTGGGTGATCGCCGCATTTTGCCTGTTTTTCCCGTTAGCCATGGTCTGCGGCGAGCTGTCGACCGGCTGGCCGAAGGATGGCGGTATCTTCGTCTGGATCAAGGAGGCCTTTGGTAAACGCATCGCCTGGATTGTCGTGGTCTGTTTCCTGTTCTCCTGCGTGCTGTTTTTCCCCCTGATGCTGCAGTTTGGCTTCACGGCCCTCGGCTATATGTTCAGCGCTTCGCTGGCGGAGAATAAGATCTTCATCGGCGTCGGATCGATGGTGATCTTCTGGCTGCTGACCCTGATGAATATCCGCGGTATGCAGTGGACCAAGATCATCAACAGCGTCAGCGCCTGGTGCGGGGTCTTTATCCCGTCGGCGATCCTTATCCTGCTGGCGATCGTCTGGCTGGCGACCGGCCACCCGATGCAGACCGACTACGCCACGCCCGCCAACTGGGTGCCGGATCTGAGCCACTGGGACACCATCGTCTTTCTCTCCAGCATGATGTTTGCCTTTGCCGGTCTGGAGGTGGCGCCGATGATCGCCGGGCGCACCCGCAACCCGCAGCGTGACTTCCCGCGCGCCATGGCGTTTTCTGCCGCGGTGATCGTCGGCATCTACATGGTGGGCACCTGGGCGCTGAATACCCTGCTGCCGGCCGGGCAGACCGATATCGTCGCCGGCGTGATGCAGGCCATGCGCTCCGCCGCCAATACCCTGCATATGCCGTGGCTGCTGCCGGTCATGGCCATCTGTATGTTCTTTGGCGCCCTGGGGCAAATCAACTCCTGGCTGGTCGGGCCCATCTACATGCTGCAGGAGGCCTCGCGTGAGGATAACCTGCTGGGCGAGCGCATCGGGCGTCTGCACCCCAAATACCAGACGCCGGCGTTTGCCTTAGTCTGGCAGGCCATCATCGTGACGGTGCTGTGCTTCTCGACCTTTGTTTCGCCGAGCGTCGCCGCCGCCTACTGGATGCTGACCGCGCTGACGACCATCACCTACTTTATCCCCTATCTGGTGATGTTCCCGGCCTTTTATCGCCTGCGCATCACCCAGCCGGATACCCCGCGCAGCTTCCGTATTCCGGGACGCGTCCTGCCGATCGTGCTGCCGGCGCTGGGCTTTATCTCTATCGCCTTTGCCGTATGCCTGCTGTTTATCCCGCCGTCACAGATTGACATGGGCGGCTATATGCAGTACGCCGGCAAGATTATTGGCGGCGCGGTGCTGGCCGTGGTCGTGGCGGAGCTGATTTATCACCGCGCGCAGCGGCGCAATGCGAAGTTACTGAGTGAGGGAGCAAAATAAGATGTATATGCCAACGCTAGAGATAGATCTGCGCAAGCTGCGCGACAATGCCCGCACCGAGGTGACGCTGCTGGGCGAGCAGGGGATCGAGGTCATGGCGGTCAACAAAGTGTTTGACGGCTGCCCGGAGACCGCCCGCGCCGTCGTGGAGGGGGGGATTCGCGTGGTCGCCGAGTCGCGCACCTATAACCTGAAGAAGATCCGCGCAACCGGCTGCACCACCTGCCTGCTGCGCAGCCCCTGCCTGAGCGAGATAGAAGAGGTCGTACGCTACGCCGATATCAGCTTAAACAGCGAGCCCGCGGTGCTGCAGGCTCTCTCCGCCGAGGCGCTGCGTCAGGACAAGGTGCATCAGGTGCTGCTGATGGTGGATATGGGCGATCTGCGCGAGGGGATCTGGTTTGAGCACTATGCGCAGATCCTGGAGACGGTGCGGCTGATAGCGTCGCTGCCGGGGCTGGCGCTGTACGGGCTGGGCACCAACTTCAACTGCTATGGCACGGTGCTGCCGACGGTGGAAAACGGCGAGCGTTTCCAGGCCATCGCTCGGCGTCTGGAGAGCGACTGCGGCATCGCCGTACGCCGTCTGTCGGCCGGCAACTGCACCAGCGTCCATCTGCTGGACAAGGGCATTTGGCCGCAGGGGCTGAACCACCTGCGCATCGGCGGGCTGCATGAGTTCGGCATCGAATATGTCGACATGAAGTATCTGGCGGCGTTTCACCACTCGACCAAACCGGTGGCGCGGGCCTGCTCGGATATGTATCTGCTGCACGCCGAGATCATCGAGCTGAACAGCAAGCCGACGGTGCCGGTTGGCGAGCTGGGGGTCGATGCCTTCCTGCAGAGCAAGACCTTTGTCGATAAGGGCACCCGCCGCCGCGCGCTGCTGGCCTTTGGCCGTCAGGATGTGCCGGCGGAAAACTGTACGCCCTGCAACGACGCCATCACGCTGCTGGGACAGACCAGCGACCATACGCTGGTGGATATCGAGGATTGCGATGAGGCGCTGAAGGTCGGGGACAGCATCAGCTTTGAGCTGGACTATACCGGGCTGTTGATGGCCTGTCAGACCACGGGCGTGCAGCGCCGTTTTAAAGGATGAGCCAGAGGCCATAAACGCGCGCCGGCGTACCCGCGTCGGCGCGCAGAATGCACCTTACACAGGGGGATACCATGGCTTGTCAGATGGAGACGCCTTCACCCTCAACCGGTCCGGCGCTCCAGCGCACGCTGAAAAAGCGCCACCTGCTGATGATGTCGCTGGGGGGGACCATCGGTACCGGTCTGTTTATCGGCATTGCCGAGCCGCTGCACAGCGTCGGACCGCTCGGCACCCTGCTGGCCTATCTGCTGGGCGGCGGGGTGATGCTGATCACCATGATGTGCCTGGGGGAGCTGGCCTGCGCGTTTCCCCACTCCGGTTCGTTTCAGCACTATGCGCTGATGTTTCTCCCCCACCCGCTGTGGAGCTACAGCATCGGCTGGCTGTACTGGCTGAGCTGGGTATTTTCGCTGGCCGCCGACCTGACCGCCGCCGGACTTATCGCCCACCAGTGCTTCCCCGCCGTACCCATCTACCTGTTTTGTCTCGCTATCCTGATCTCACTGCTGCTGTTGAACCTGCTGTCCGCCGCCAGCTTTGGCGAGTGTGAATATTGGCTGTCGGCGATCAAAGTGTTCGCCATCGTTCTGTTTATCGCCGCCGGGGTCGTGATGATGTTGCGCCTGCAGGGGAGCGGCGCGTGGCAGCCGACGCTGCGCACCGCCAGCGGCTGGTTCCCGCACGGCACCTGGAGCCTCTTTCTGTGCATGACCGTGGTGGTGTACTCCTTTCAGGGGGTCGAGCTGGTGGGCAGCGCCGCCGGGGAGACCGCGGCGCCGGAAAAGGTGCTGCCGCGGGTGATAATGGGGATCGGTGGGCGCATCATTCTGTTTTATGTGCTGGCTATCGCGGTACTGGCGCTGATCTACCCCTATGAGCGGGCGGTGAGCGGCGATAGCCCGTTCGTCTGGGTCTTTGCCCACGCCGGTCTGCCGGGCGCTGATACCCTGATGCTGCTGGTGATCTTCTCCGCCGCGGTGTCGGCGGCCAACTCGGCGATTTACGCCAGCTCGCGGATGCTGTGGTCGATGGCGCAGGATGGCTTTGCCCCGCGCTTCTGCGGTCGGGTCAATCGGCGCGGCGCGCCGGCGAACGGGATCGCGCTGACCTGCCTGATCTCGCTGGTGTGCCTGCTGAGCAAATACATTCCGGCCCAGTCGCTGTACCTGTATCTGATCGCCAGCACCGGGCAGGTCGGCTGCCTGGCGTGGATGGTGATCGCCTGGTGTCAGTATTGCTTTCGCCGTCGTCAGCAGGCGGGGCACTATCCCGATATCCGCGCGGGCTACCGCTCCCCGTGGTTTCCCTGGCTGCCGTGGGCCTGCATCGTGCTTAACGGGCTGGTGATCGTCGGCACCTGGCTGAGCGAGCAGGGGGGCAGCATGCTCTTGGCCGAGCTCACGCTGTTGGCGCTGGTGATCGCCAGCTATTTTCTGCGCCGCCGCCCTGCGAAGGGGGCGGCGGCGGTTTCGTCGGCCGATAACCTATAGCGGGCGCAGCATGCGGACTTCACAGTCCACGTGGCGGGTGGCGCCCAGCGCCGCGTCGATAGGCTCAAAGCCGAGATGACGGTACAGGGCGATGGCGTTGTGCAGGGTGGCGGTGGTCTCCAGGTAGCAGTGGGTAAACCCCTGCGCACGGGCGAAGTCCAGCGCCAGCAGGGCCAGGCGCTTGGCCAGGCCGCGTCCGCGCAGCGCGGGCAGAAAGTACATCTTTTGCAGCTCGCACAGGTGCGGCGCGGCCCCCTCCAGCGGCGCGACGCCGCCGCCGCCCGCCACCTCACCGTCCAGCTCCACGATCCAATAGGCGCAGCGCGGCGCCGCATAGGTCTGCGCCAGGCGATCCAGATTGGGATCGGACACCGTGAACCCCTTGTCGGCGCTCAGGCCGCATTCGGCGGAGACGCGGCGGATCACGTCGGCAATCGCGCCATTGTCGGCGGCGGTCAGTGGGCGAATGCGGATGTCGGGGGCGCGTTGGTCGGTCATCTGGGAATCCCTGGTCAGTGTGCGGATATGCAGTTTCTTAAATAGCACCGTCGCCCCCCACAATGCAAGATGCCGCCGGGGAAAGCGGCCCCGGGCGGGTTAAAACTCGACGTCCTCCAGGCTAAAGGAGCCGCTCTGATCGTTATAGGAGAAGATCTCGGCATAGCGCCCCCAGTTGATCACGGTATCCAGGGTTTCGCGCGCGGCATCATCGGATAGCACGTCCTCCAGCTCCTGCTCAAAGCGTACCCGCGGCGCCCGGTGGCCGGGGCGCTCGTCGAGCACGCTCTTGATCAGCGTGGCCAGCGGTACGTGGCGCAGCAGGTGGGTGGCGAACAGCGCCTTGCGCGGCTGGGTGTCCATGACGGCGAACTGCTGCCCCGCGGGGGTGAGGAAAATATCCCCTTGATGAACCTCGGCAAAGTCCAGCTGCTGCAGCACCTCGGCGACGGAGAGCAGACGATCGGCCTCTATGTGTAGCGCCAGCGCCAGATCGGGCATGTCGGCGCGGCCGTGGTAAGGGGCGGCCGCCAAGGTTTCCAGCAGCCCGGCGATCAGGTTGGTGGAGACATGGGGCAGCCAGGAGCCCAGCTTCAGCTCGTGACGCAGCGTATTGTCGCCGCTGCGCGCCGTCATTTGGGCGTAAATCTCATCGACCAGGTGGCGAAACGGTGGATCGAGGCGGCTGCGCGGGTGGTGGAAGGGTACCGCTATCTCGGCGATGATCTTGCCGGGGTGCGAAGAGAGCAGCAGGATGCGATCGCACATGAAGACCGCCTCCTCGATGTTATGGGTGACGATCAGCATCGACTTAATCGGCAGCTTGCCTGCGCTCCACAGGTCGAGCAGGTCGGTGCGCAGGGTTTCGGCGGTCAGGACGTCAAGGGCTGAAAACGGCTCATCCATCAGCAGCAGCGTGGGGTCAACCACCAAGGCGCGGGCAAAGCCGACGCGCTGGCGCATCCCGCCGGAGAGCTCGCGCGGGTAGGCGTTCTCAAAACCGTCCAGGCCGATCAGGTCGATGGCCGCCAGCGCCCGGGTACGCCGCTCGGCGGCCGCCATGCCCTGCGCCTCCAGACCGGCCTCCACGTTTTGCAGCACCGTCAGCCACGGAAACAGGGCGAAGGTCTGGAACACCATCGCCACCCCCTTGGCCGGGCCATGCACCGGCGCGCCAAGGTAGTTCACCTGGCCCGCGCTGGGGGTGATCAGGCCCGAGATGATACGCAGCAGCGTGGATTTTCCCGAGCCGGAGCGGCCGAGCAGGGCCACTATTTCGCCCTCGCGCAGGGTCAGGTTAACGCCCTGCAGGATGGTCTGGACGCCGTGCGCCTGCTCATAGCCGTGATCAACGTTCTGCACGCTCAGAATCGGCGCCGGCGTGACGCCGGGCGGCGGCGGGGAAAGGGGATCGGTCATGGCGCGGCTCCTCGGTTAGTGTTCAGGATCAGTTGGCGCGAAAGCGGGATTCTGCATAGGCGTACAGCGGGCGCCACAGCAGGCGGTTAAACAGGGTAACGAACAGCGACATGATGGCGATGCCCAGGATGATTTTGGGAAAGTTGCCGCTGGCGGTGTTTTCGGCGATATAGGCCCCCAGACCGTGCGCCGCCACCCGGGTATCGCCCCACTGCACATATTCGGCCACGATGCTGGCGTTCCAGGCCCCGCCGGCGGCGGTGACGGCGCCGGTGACATAGTAGGGAAAGATGGCCGGTAGCATGATCTGGCGCCACCACTGCCAGCCGCGAATATGCAGATTGGCCGTGACCTCGCGGTAGTCATTGGGAAAATTCATGGTGCCGGCCACGACGTTGAACAAAATATACCACTGGGTGCCCAGCACGATCAGCGGCGACAGCCAGATGTCCGGGTTGAGCTGAAAGTGCATGATGGCGATGACGAAGGCGGGAAACAGCAGGTTGGCCGGGAAGGCGGCCAAAAACTGGGCCAGCGGCTGGATCTTACCGGCCAGGGCCGGACGCAGGCCGATCAGCACCCCCAGCGGCACCCAGATGAGCGAGGAGATCAGGATCAGTAGGCTGACGCGCAGCAGGGTCACCAGCCCCATCAGCAGAACATTGCCGACCTCGTGCAGCGAAACGCCGCTGCGGACATACAGGACGACCCGGGTGCAGAGATACAGGGTCAGCACGAGGACCGCCGCACCCCAGAGCAGATCGAGATAGCGTGATGAGCGCCCCGGCGTCGTCGGCGCGGGGCGGTAGCGCGCCGGTCCGGGCCAGCGCAGCGGCAGGCGCGCCAGCCAGCCCAGCAGATGCCCCAGCGGGGCGAGCAGGCGGTGGAACAGGCGGGTGCGCCGCAGCAGGTTGAGCAGCCAGGAGGTGGGGGGATTGGCGGTGCGGGTATTCTCCATGCGAAACTTGTCGGCCCAGGCGACCAGCGGGCGGAACAGCAGCTGATCGTAGATAAGGATCACCGCCACCATGGTCAGCAGCACCCAGCCGATGGCGTGGAGATCGCGCTGCAGGATCGCCTCGGCCAGGTAGGCGCCGATGCCCGGCAGGGTAAAATGGGTATTGCCGACGGTAATCGCCTCCGAGGCCACAATAAAGAACCAGCCGCCGGACATCGACATCATCATGTTCCAGATAAGCCCGGGCATGGCGAAGGGGACATCCAGTTTCCAGAAACGCTGCCAGCCGGTGAAGTGCAGGCCGCGGGCGACCTCATCCAGATCGCCGGGGACGGTGCGTAGGGACTGGTAAAAGCTGAAGGTCATATTCCAGGCCTGGCTGGTAAAGATGGCGAAGATGGCCGCCAGCTCGACCCCCAGCACCCGTCCGGGGAACAGGGCGATAAAGAAGGTGACGGTAAACGAGATATAGCCGAGCACCGGCACCGACTGCAGGATATCCAGCATCGGCACCAATACCTTGGCCGCCCGCCGACTTTTGGCCGCCAGCGTGCCGTAGATCAGGGTGAACAGCAGCGAGGCCAGCATGGCGACCAGCATGCGCAGGGTGGTGCGCAGGGCATAGTCCGGCAGGGCGCTCGGCGCCAGAGAGATCGTCTGCTTTTCCAGGCTGGCGAGGGGCTGCAGCGCCTGATGAAAACCGATGGCCATCATGGCGATAAGGCTGATGATCAGCGGAAAGGCGACGATATCCCAGCGATTGGGGTTCAGACTCAGCGGCCCGTGGCTGCCGGGGGGACGAATATCCATCGGGCTCCTCGTATCAGGGGGCGGTGCGATCCGGCATGGCGATGACCGGAGTGCGCGCGTAGATGGCCCCCAACGTCGGTAGGTGATTGATTGTGCTGTCTGTGATTATAGCCGCTGCGGTAGGATTGGCATCGGTATCGCGCATTTGCGGGCCGACGCGGGCGTACACTAAAAAAAACGGGAGCCGTTTGGCTCCCGCTGTCGTGCTGGCTCGCTGGGGCGATTACAGCGCGGCGATCACCGCCTGCTGTTCGATCAGCTTGGCCTTAGCATCGGCGTAGCCGTCCCGCTTTTCGCGCTCCTTGGCGACCACCGCCTCCGGGGCACGCGCCACAAAGCCTTCGTTGGAGAGCTTGGCTTCGATGCGGGCGATCTCGCCGTCGATCTTGGCCACCTCTTTGGTCAGGCGATCCAGCTCGGCGGCTTTATCGACCAGACCGGCCATCGGGATCAGCAGCTCGGCGCCCTCCACCAGCTTGGTGACGGAGACCGGGCCCTTGTCGCCGGCCGGCAGCAGGGTGATGCTCTGCAGGCGCGCCAGCGACTGGATAAAGCTGCTGTTCTGCTCCACGCGACGCTGGGCGTCAGCGCTGGCGTCGCGCAGCAGCAGATCCAGCGGCTTGCTCGGGGCGATGTTCATTTCGGCGCGGATGTTACGCACCGCGATGATGGCCTGCTTGATCCACTCCAGATCGGAGAGCGCCTGCGCGTCGTCCAGCGCCGCGTCATACTGCGGGTAGGGCTGCAGCATGATGGTATCGGCGTCGATGCCGACCAGCGGCTTGACCCGCTGCCAGATGGTCTCGGTGATGAACGGAATGATCGGGTGCGCCAGGCGCAGCAGGCCTTCCAGCACGGTGACCAGGGTGTGGCGGGTGCCGCGCAGCTCGGCGTCGCTGCCGCCGTTGATCGCCGGCTTGGCCAGCTCCAGATACCAGTCGCAGAACTGGTTCCAGGTGAACTCGTACAGGATATTGGCCGCGATATCAAAGCGATAGCTATCCAGCGCCTCACGCATGGCCTTCACCGTGCGGTTGAACTCCGCCAGGATCCAGCGATCGGCCAGCGAGTAGACCTTTTCGCCGTCGTTAAAGCCGCAGTCGTGGCCTTCGGTGTTCATCAGCACAAAGCGGCTGGCGTTCCACAGCTTGTTACAGAAGTTGCGGTAGCCTTCCAGGCGCTTCATGTCCCAGTTGATGTCGCGGCCGGTGGAGGCCAGGGCCGACAGGGTGAAGCGCAGGGCGTCGGTGCCGTGCGGCTCGATGCCGTCCGGGAACTGCTTCTCGGTGCGCTTGGCGATCTTCTCGGCCAGCTGCGGCTGCATCATGTTGCCGGTGCGTTTCTCCAGCAGCGCCGGCAGGCTGATGCCGTCGATCATATCCAGCGGATCGATGACGTTGCCCTTGGACTTGGACATCTTCTGCCCTTCGTCGTCGCGGATCAGACCGGTGATATACACGGTCTTGAACGGCACCTGCGGCTTGCCGTCGTCATCCTTGATGAAGTGCATGGTCATCATGATCATGCGGGCGATCCAGAAGAAGATGATGTCGAAGCCGCTGGTCAGCACGTTGGTCGGGTGGAAGGTCTTCAGCGCGTCGGTGTTCTCCGGCCAGCCCAGGGTGGAGAAGGTCCACAGGGCAGAGGAGAACCAGGTGTCCAGCACGTCGTTGTCCTGGGTCAGCGTCACCTCGGCGCCCAGGCCGTTTTCGCTGCGTACCTCTTCTTCGCTGCGGCCGACGTAGACGCGGCCGTCGGCGTCGTACCAGGCCGGGATGCGGTGGCCCCACCACAGCTGACGGGAGATACACCAGTCCTGAATGTCGCGCATCCAGGAGAAGTACATGTTTTCGTACTGCTTAGGCACAAACTGAATGTCGCCGTTTTCGACCGCTTCAATGGCCGGCTTGGCCAGCGGGGCGGCGCGCACGTACCACTGGTCGGTCAGCATCGGCTCGATCACCACGCCGCCGCGGTCGCCGTAGGGCACCGTCAGATCGTGCGGTTTGATCTCGACCAGCAGACCGGCCTCGTCGCAGGCCTTGACGATGGCCTTACGGGCGGCAAAGCGCTCCATGCCGCGGAATTCGGCCGGCAGCTCATCGCTGTAGGCATCGCACTCGACGCCGTTGGTGTCCAGCACCTGCGCCTGATCGCGAATGTTGGCGTCGAAGGTGAGGATGTTGATCATCGGCAGCTGGTGGCGACGACCGACCTCATAGTCGTTGAAATCGTGCGCCGGGGTGATCTTCACGCAGCCGGTGCCTTTCTCCATGTCGGCGTGTTCGTCGCCGACGATGGGAATGCGGCGGTTGACCAGCGGGACGATGACAAACTTGCCGATCAGATCTTTGTAGCGCGGATCCTCCGGGTTGACCGCCACGCCGGTGTCGCCCAGCAGGGTCTCCGGACGGGTGGTGGCGACCACCAGGTGATCCTGACCCTCTGCGGTCTTGGCACCGTCGGCCAGCGGGTAGCGCAGATGCCACATGGAGCCCTTGGTTTCTCGGTTCTCCACTTCCAGATCGGAAATGGCGGTGCGCAGCTTCGGATCCCAGTTGACCAGACGCTTGCCGCGGTAGATCAGATCTTCCTGATACAGACGGACGAAGACTTCTTTCACCGCGTTGGACAGGCCGTCGTCCATGGTAAAGCGCTCGCGCTCCCAGTCGACGGAGTTGCCCAGACGGCGCATCTGGCGGGTAATGGTGCCGCCGGATTCGGCCTTCCACTGCCAGATCTTGTCGATGAAGGCATCACGGCCGTAGTCGTGGCGGGTCTTGCCCTCTTCGGCCGCAATCTTACGCTCAACCACCATCTGGGTGGCGATACCGGCATGGTCGGTCCCCACCTGCCACAGGGTGTTTTTCCCCTGCATGCGCTGGTAGCGGATCATGGTGTCCATGATGGTCTGCTGGAACGCGTGGCCCATGTGCAGGCTGCCGGTCACGTTCGGCGGCGGGATCATGATGCAGAAGCTTTCTTTGCTGGTGTCGCCGTTAGGCTTAAAGTAGCCCTGCTGTTCCCAGTGCGCATACAGCGGCTGTTCGATGTCTTGCGGGTTGTATGTTTTTTCCATTCTTCGTCTGTTTCGTCTGATCGGTCAGTGAGTTGGCGGCGTCGCCGTGGTCAAGTGAAAGCCGACGCTGCGATAGGCTTTATAGCGT
This sequence comes from Edwardsiella piscicida, assembly GCF_001896205.1. Classification (GTDB taxonomy): domain Bacteria; phylum Pseudomonadota; class Gammaproteobacteria; order Enterobacterales; family Enterobacteriaceae; genus Edwardsiella; species Edwardsiella piscicida. Next base: position 3,472,058 of record NZ_MPNU01000001.1, on the reverse strand, counting down.
TCGCGCGCCAACTGCTTTAATGCGTCTTCGTAAGGCACGAAGTCTATCACTTCATGGAAAGCGGTGGCAAAATCCGCGAACGTCGGCAGCAGGCTGATTAACAGCTCGCGCGGCGCGCTGCCGCGTTTGCCCGGCCAGGACAGCTCCACCGGCGCGCCGAAGCGCGGCCCCTCTCCGGCCAGGCTGTGCGGCACGAACTGCTGCGGATCGCGCGCCCACAGCGCCTCGTCCAGGCGCAGCGCCTGCTCCTGGCTGGCGCAGGCCAGCAGCACCCGTTTACCGGCGCGCCAGTGCTGGCAGGCCAGATCGCAGGCCAGCGTTTCTACATCGTCCGGCGCGTCTGCCGCCTGGGGCTGCTCCAGCAAATAAAAGGTTGCCTGTTTCATCGGGAGTCGGATCTATCCTGCATGGGTGAATGCCCCACCGCCGGGATCAGCGACGGGGCGCGGTCGCCCGCGCGGCGGACGACCCAGTCTTCTATTCTACAGCAATGGCGGGAATATTCATGCCTCCCCGCCCGTGCGGGTGGGGAGAGGCGGGATCACTCCTCGCCGTTCAGCCCTGCGCGGTTGAGCAGGAACTGCGACAGCAGCGCCACCGGGCGGCCCGTGGCGCCCTTGGCCTTGCCGGAGCGCCAGGCGGTACCGGCGATATCCAGGTGCGCCCAGTTGTACTTGCGGGTAAAGCGCGCCAGGAAGCAGGCGGCGGTGATCGCCCCGCCCGGGCGCCCGCCGATGTTGGCCATGTCGGCAAAGTTGGAGTCCAGCTGCTCTTGGAACTCCTCGCCCAGCGGCAGGCGCCAGGCGCGATCGCCCGCCTGTTCGGCGGCGCTCAGCAGCTCGGAAGCCAGCGGGTTATGGTTGGCCATCAGGCCGGTCAGGTGGTGACCCAGGGCGATGACGCAGGCGCCGGTCAGGGTGGCGACGTCCACCACCAGCTCCGGCTCGAAGCGTTCGACGTAGGTCAGCACGTCGCACAGCACCAGGCGCCCTTCGGCGTCGGTGTTGAGCACCTCGACGGTCTGGCCGGACATGGTGGTGAGAATGTCGCCCGGCCGATAGGCGCGCCCGCCCGGCATGTTTTCACAGCCCGCCAGTACCCCGACGATGTTGAGGGGTAGCCGCAGCTCGGCCGCCATGCGCATCACGCCATAGACAGAGGCGGCGCCGCACATGTCGTACTTCATCTCGTCCATGCCTTCCCCCGGCTTCAGGGAGATGCCGCCGGCGTCAAAGGTCAGCCCTTTGCCGACCAGCACGATGGGGCGGGCGTCCGGGTTCGGGCTGCCCTTGTATTCGATCACCGACATCAGCGACTCGTTCTGCGAGCCCTGACCGACGGCCAGATAGGCGTTCATGCCCAGCTCTTTCATCTGCTGCTCGCCGATCACCCGGGTGGTGACGGCGTCGGCGTAGCTGTCGGCCAGCTGACGCGCCTGCGAGGCCAGGTAGCCCGCGTTACAGATGTTGGGCGGCATGTTGCCGAGATCTTTGGCGGCCTTGATCCCGGCGGCGATGGCCAGACCGTGCTGAATGGCGCGTTCGCCGCTGGTCAGCTCGCGGCGGGTCGGCACGTTGAACACCATCTTGCGCAGCGGACGGCGCGGCTCCACCTTGTTGCTCTTCAGCTGATCAAAGGTGTAGAGGGTCTCTTTGGCGGTTTCGACGGCCTGGCGCACCTTCCAGTAGGTGTTGCGGCCCTTGACGTGCAGCTCGGTCAGGAAGCACACCGCCTCCATCGAACCGGTATCGTTGAGGGTGTTGATGGTCTTCTGGACCACCTGCTTATACTGGCGCTCGTCCAGCTCACGCTCTTTGCCGCAGCCGATCAGCAGGATGCGCTCTGAGAGTACGTTGGGGACATGGTGCAGCAACAGGGTTTGACCCACCTTGCCTTCCAGTTCGCCGCGGCGCAGCAGGGCGCTGATATAACCGTCGCTGATCTTGTCGAGCTGTTCGGCAATCGGTGACAGGCGACGCGGTTCGAACACGCCGACCACGATACAGGCGCTACGCTGTTTTTCCGGGCTACCGCTCTTTACACTGAACTCCATGCACTCTCCTGAATCTTAAAGACAGCGGCCGGGGGGGCAGATAAACTATACTCAAACGAGCTGCGGCCCCTGCGCCGTTGAACTGACTAGAAACAATTATTGCCACACGTTTTTTGAGCCAAACGGTAAAATCGTGCCGGCATTGGTCTGATCCGGCCACCGCAGCGGCTTTTGCTGGTTTTTTGCGCTGCTGGCGGCTAAATTTGTCGTTTTCGTGACTAACGATTACGGTACAATCGGTTTACAGTACAATCAGTTTACCTGACAAGCGGTTGGCGTTTTGGGATCTGGTCACGTTCCCAGTGTGCTTTTACGCCGCCCGGACAGCAAAGGCTGTATATCGTGTTCCTGATTGTTGCCGCTGCCATGAACATCATAAAAATGGCGCGTTAGCGTAGAAATTATCTATTTTCCTGCAAAAATACAAGTTTTCACAGGCGTAATAAGCGTGATCATCATTAGATATCTAGTACGGGAAACCTTTAAGAGCCAGGTCGCTATCCTGTTTATTCTGCTACTGATCTTTTTTTGTCAAAAGATGGTGCGAATTTTAGGGGCGGTGGTGAACGGTGATATCCCGACCAATCTGGTATTTTCCCTGCTCGGGCTGGGAATACCGGAGATGGCCCAGCTCATTCTTCCGCTCAGCCTGTTCCTGGGGCTGCTGATGACGCTGGGCAGACTGTACACGGAGAGCGAGATCACGGTGATGCACGCCTGTGGCCTGAGCAAGGCGGTGCTGGTGAAGGCGGCGATGGCGCTGGCCTTTATTACCGGCGCGCTGGCGCTGGTCAACGCCTTCTGGCTGAGCCCGTGGTCCTCGCTGCACTCGGACGAGGTGATGGCCGAGGCGCGGGCCAACCCCGGCCTGGCGTCGCTGGCGGAGGGGCAGTTTCAGCCCTCGCAGGACGGCAACTACGTGCTGTTTGTCGGCAATGTGAAGGACAAAAAATTCCATAACGTCTTCCTGGCCCAGCTGCGCCCCAGCGGCTCCCAGCGCCCGTCGGTGGTGGTGGCCGACAGCGGTCATCTGGTGGAGATGAAGGACGGCGCGCAGAAGGTGGTGCTGGACAGCGGCACCCGCTATGAGGGCACCGCCATGCTGCGCGACTTCCGTATCACCGACTTTGTCGACTATTCGGCGATCATCGGCCATAAATCGGCGATGCTAGACCCCAATAACGCCGATCAGGCCAGCATGTCCGCCCTGTGGCACTCGCAGGAGCCGAGCTTCCGCGCCGAGTTTCACTGGCGCCTGACCCTGGTATTCTCGGTGATCGTGATGGCGCTGATGGTGGTGCCGCTCAGCGTGGTCAACCCGCGCCAGGGGCGGGTGCTGTCGATGCTGCCGGCGATGCTGCTGTACCTTATCTTCTTCCTGCTGCAGAGCTCCCTGCGCTCCAACGGCGGCAAGGACAAGCTGGACCCGATGATCTGGATGTGGGGGGTGAACGGTCTCTACCTGCTGCTGGCCGTCGTGCTTAACCTGTGGGATACCGTCCCGATGCGCCGCCTGCGTGCGCGCCTGAGCGGAAAAGGAGTGGCCTGATGTTTGGCGTTCTCGATCGTTATATTGGCCGCACCATCTTCAACACCATCATGATGACCCTGTTCATGCTGGTGTCGCTGTCGGGCATCATCAAGTTTGTCGATCAGCTGCGCAAGGTGGGTCAGGGCGACTACTCCGTGGCCGGCGCCGGCCTGTTTACCCTGCTGAGTATCCCCAAGGATATCGAAATCTTCTTTCCGATGGCGGCGCTGCTCGGTGCGCTGCTCGGGCTGGGGATGCTGGCGCAGCGCAGCGAGCTGGTGGTGATGCAGGCCGCCGGCTTTACCCGTATGCAGGTGGCATCGGCGGTGATGAAGACCGCCATCCCGCTGGTGCTGCTGACCATGGCCATCGGCGAGTGGGTCGCCCCGCAGGGGGATCAGGCGGCGCGCAACTACCGCGCCCAGCAGATGTACGGCGGCTCGCTGCTGTCGACCCAGGGCGGGCTGTGGGCTAAAGATGGCAACCAGTTTGTCTATATCGCCCAGGTGGTGAACGACCGTACCCTTGGCGGGGTGAGCATTTACACACTGAATGCCCAGCGTAAGCTGACCTCGCTGCGCTACGCGGCGTCGGCCACCTTTGACGGCAAGCAGTGGAAGCTGGCCCAGGTGGAGGAGTCCAACCTGACCGATCCGAAGATGATCACCGGCTCACGCACCCTGAGCGGGGTATGGAAGACCAACCTGACGCCGGACAAGCTGGGGGTGGTGGCGGTCAGCCCCGACTCCCTCTCCATCAGCGGGCTGTACCACTACGTCAAATACCTGAAGCAGAGCGGTCAGGAGTCCAGCCGCTACCAGCTCAACCTGTGGAGCAAGATCTTTGCGCCGCTCTCCGTGGCGGTGATGATGCTGATGGCGCTGTCGTTTATCTTCGGCCCGCTGCGCAGCGTGCCGATGGGGGTACGGGTGCTGACCGGCATCTGCTTTGGCTTCGTCTTCTACGTGCTGGACCAGATCTTCGGCCCGATGAGCCTGGTGTACAACGTGCCGCCGGTGATCGGGGCGGTGCTGCCCAGCGCGCTGTTTCTGGGGCTTAGCGTCTATCTGCTGCTGCGCCGCAGTTAGGCGCAGCGCACAGAGAAAAGGGGCGCCACGGCGCCCCTTTTTTTGCTGTCTCTCCGGCGCCGCACCCCATACGATGCGACGTAAGCGTGTGCTCACTTCGAGCCTCGCGTCCGCCTAGCGCTTCTGCGCCGCCAGCGCGCTGACCAGATCGTTAACCCCGTCGCTCATGTTCTTAAAGCGGGTCAGATCGCTGCGGGTCACCACCACGAAGACCCCGATGTTTTTCTCCGGGATCAGCGCCATATAGGTAATAAAGCCGCCGGCGCCGCCGGTCTTCTGAATGATGGCCGGGTGCCCATCCTGCGGCGCCATCGCCACCCATCCCAGCCCCAAGGCGGAGGCCTTGCCCGGCACATCCATGCCTTTCACCTGATTCAGCTTAGCGCGCGGGTAGTACATCTTCAGCAGACGGGCGGCATAGGGGCTGCGCGGCTGCTGACCACCGGCCAGAAACTGCTGCATCCAGCGGCGCATGTCGTCCGGCGTGGAGTAGACGCCGCCGCTGCCGATGGCCGCCAGCGAGGAGATACAGGGGCTGGCGCTACGCGCCGGGATCATCAGACGCGCGCACTGCGCCGCCGTCGGGGTATAGGTGGTGCTGCTCATCCCCAGCGGGCGGGCGATCAGGCGCTGAAACAGCGCCGGGTAGCTCTGCTTGGTGGCGTGGGCCAGGGCGTCGGCCAGCAGATCGTAGGCCAGGTTAGAGTAGGCGGCGCTGCTGCCCGGGGCCACGCTCAGACGCGCGCGCTGCAGCCACTGCCAGCGCTGGCTATAGGTCGGCCAGGTGAACACCGCCCGATTGGCGGCGCCGCCCGGCTGCTCGCGCGGCAGACCGCTGGTGTGGGAGGCCAGGTGCATCAGGCGGATCGGTCTGCCGGAGGCGTTAGTGGGCACACGCTTACCCGACGGTGCATAGCGCGACAGGGGATCGGTCAGCTTGACCTTGCCCTCGGCGTCCAGCTTGACCAGCACTTCACTGGTCATCAGCTTGGTCAGGGAGGCGATACGGATCAGCGAGTCGGGGCGCGGGCGCTGATGGTTGCCCGGCTTGGTCTCACCGTAGCTGCGGAACAGCTGCTCCCTGCCGTCGATAGCGACCAGCGCCATCCCGGTGGCGCCGCTGTTGTAAAAGATATGCTCGGCGTAGCGATCAACGGTCGCGCGGATCTGGGCATCCGGCGTAGCGGCGCGGGCGGAAACGCCGCTCAGCAGACAGCCGATGGCCAGCGCGGCCAGCGGAAAAAAAGAGCGAAAACGAGTATCCATGTCATTCAAACGCTAGGGAATTAAGAGGGTAAGTATAGTAATGCCAGCCAACGCTGCACGGCAGCGCTTTTCACCGGGAATTTTGTAAAAAATCCCGCCAGAGTGCTGCCGCGGGTAAAAATGAATGTGACGCAGCGCACATGCAAGGGTAATCTTGCTACGCTGTAAAGAGAGAGGCAGAACGGGGGCGGCCACGGTGAAATTTTCTGCCGCAGCGCAGTTATTTTTTCCTCTTTGTCCTCTGTGAACATATAATGCGCAGCGGTCATTTGTGACTGTAACCGAACAACCGCCTGCGCGGCGTTAAGCACCCAACAGGAATAGAAACATGAAAATGAGTATCCGTGCGCTTCTCACGGTACTTCTGGCCGCGACTGCCTGCGTGCAGTCTGCGTTTGCCGTGGTATACCCTCTGCCGGCGAACAACAGCCGAGTGGTTGGCGAGAACCTGCAGATCAAGGTCCCGGAAGACAGTAAGTACCCGCTGGAGCATTTTGCTGCCCAGTACCAGATGGGGCTGAGCAACATGCTGGAAGCCAACCCCGGCGTCGATCCCTACCTGCCGCGCGCAGGTCGTAGCCTGACCATCCCGCAGCAGCTGATCCTGCCGAACACGCCCCACGAGGGGATCGTGATCAACAGCGCTGAAATGCGTCTGTACTACTACCCGAAAGGCAGTAAGACGGTGATCGTACTGCCGATCGGCATCGGCCAGCTGGGCCGCGACACCCCGATGAACTGGGTGACCTCCGTCCAGCGCAAGAAAGCCGGCCCGACCTGGACCCCGACCAAGAAGATGCACGAAGAGTACGCCGCCAACGGCCAGTACCTGCCCGCTGTCTTCCCCGCCGGCCCGGACAACCCGATGGGGCTGTACGCCCTGTATGTCGGCCGCCTGTATGCGGTGCACGGCACCAACGCCAACTTCGGCATCGGCCTGCGCGTCAGCCACGGCTGCGTGCGCCTGCGCGACCCGGACATCAAGTGGCTGTTTGACAACGTCCCGGTCGGCACCCGCGTGCAGTTTATCGACGAACCGGTAAAAGCCACCGTCGAACCGGACGGCTCCCGCTATATCGAGGTGCATAACCCGCTCTCCACCACCGAAGCGGAGTGGCAGTCCCGCGCGCCGGTCCCGATCCAGCTCAACGCCGCGGTGACTAAGATCGTCGCCGACCCCAGCGTCAGCACCCACGCCGTAGACGAAGCCCTGAAGGCCCGCTCCGGCATGCCGGTGAAGATCAACTGAGTCCATGCGCTGGGCCAGATAGCCAGGCGGGTCACTGACCCGCCTTTTTTGTCTCTGTCGATTTGCGGCCTTGCGGGCTACAGCCGCATAGGCCTGGCGCCATCCCTTGCTAACACGCTGAAAAACCAGCGCACCTATCGACTGAGGTGCTTTTTTCAACAGTTGAAAACCGCCGCGGCGGATATCTGTTGCATGGCGATCGCCAGCGGGTATAATGCACGGGTTTCCGCATCCCCTTCCGTGCCGGAGTGGCGAAATCGGTAGACGCAGTTGATTCAAAATCAACCGTAGAAATACGTGCCGGTTCGAGTCCGGCCTTCGGCACCATTAGTACTTCCAAGACCATCCGAGAAAGTCCAATTATCCTTTAAAAATCAATGTTTGCAGCGATTTTTACGTCCTGAGTCGTTCGAGGTTGTCCGTTGAAATCCGGATGTCGTTGGGGGCATAATTGGGGACATCTTAACTTCGATTAGAAATGTGCCCCCAAATGAAGCTCAACGCCAGACAAGTTGAGACTGCAAAGCCAAAAGACAAAAGCTACAAAATGGCCGATGGCGGCGGTTTGTATCTCGAGGTTTCGGCCAAGGGGTCTAAATACTGGCGCATGAAATACCGACGCCCCTCAGACAAAAAAGAGGATCGCCTCGCTTTTGGTGTTTGGCCTACAGTGACGCTTGCTCAGGCAAGAGCAAAGCGCGACGAAGCTAAAAAGCTGTTAGTTCAGGGCATTGACCCAAAAGCCGAACAGAAAGAAGCTCAGGCCGAGAATTCGGGGGCATATACGTTCGAAACCATTGCTCGTGAATGGCATGCAAGTAACAAGCGCTGGAGTGAAGACCATCGATCGCGTGTTCTTCGCTATCTTGAGCTTTATATTTTCCCTCATATCGGTTCGTCCGACATTCGCCAGCTCAAAA
>NZ_MPNU01000001.1:3461322-3462477 GCF_001896205.1 Edwardsiella piscicida | reverse complement strand
GCCACCTTTTAGCTCCGATTAAAAAAGTTGATGCCAGTGGTAAGCATGACGTTGCTCAACGCCTGCAACAGCGCGTCACGGCCATTATGCGTTATGCCGTACAGAACGATTACATCGACTCTAATCCAGCGAGCGATATGGCCGGTGCGCTATCGACAACCAAAGCGCGACATTATCCCGCCTTACCCTCAAGCCGGTTCCCTGAGTTTCTTGCACGACTTGCTGCATATCGTGGCCGTGTAATGACACGGATCGCGGTTGAGCTTTCCTTACTTACTTTTGTGCGTTCCAGTGAGTTACGTTTCGCGCGTTGGGATGAGTTCGACTTTGATAAATCTCTCTGGCGTGTACCTGCAAAACGAGAAGAAATTAAAGGCGTGCGTTACTCGTACCGTGGCATGAAGATGAAAGAGGAGCATATCGTTCCGCTTAGTCGGCAGGCGATGATTTTGTTAGAGCAGCTTAAGCAGATTAGTGGCGATAAAGAGTTACTGTTCCCGGGGGATCATAACGCAACAAAGGTTATGAGCGAAAACACGGTAAACAGTGCATTGCGTGCAATGGGTTATGACACGAAAACAGAAGTCTGCGGGCATGGTTTTAGGACGATTGTAAATAGACCCATTTTAGTTCCAGGCATTTTTTGAGATCCCGGCCAAATAATGGTGCTGTCGATACTCCTCCGGTGTCATATTGTTCAGTGATTCATGCGGACGTTCACAGTTATATTCTGATAACCATTTCTCCGTGATTTCCCGCACTTCATTCAGCGTTCTGAACAGATAAAAATCGAGTATTTCTGTACGGTATGTTCTGTTAAAACGCTCGATGAAAGCATTCTGCGTCGGCTTACCCGGCTGGATAAACTCCAATTTTACTGCGTGCCTCTCTGCCCATTCAGCCAGCGCCAGAGAGATAAATTCCGGACCATTATCCATGCGCAGCATGGCCGGATAGCCACGGTTTGCCGCGATCCTGTCGAGAACACGAACGACTCGCTGAGCTGGCAGATTCAGATCGATTTCAATCGACAACGCCTCACGGTTAAAGTCATCAACGACATTGAACGTGCGAAAACGACGGCCACAGGCCAGTGCATCATGCATAAAATCGACAGACCAGCTCTGGTTTAGCGCTTCCGGTGTGGCCAGTGGT
>NZ_MPNU01000001.1:3446681-3461166 GCF_001896205.1 Edwardsiella piscicida | reverse complement strand
AGATGTTCTCTAAATGTGAATGGCACGATTATGTGGGGTACTTACACTGGTATGACACAGTATTTCTAATACTCATTTTTTAATGAGTAAAATGAGTATTTTATATTAATGAAAACAATCATTTTACTCAATTATACACTTGAGGATGAAGTTTTTGTTACCACCAAGTTTAATATTGCGGTAACAAAGAAGATATTTTATCTGGTTGCATCCACACTAATCCTGTAGCGCTTAAGTAACCGATAAATGTAGGGTTCTTTTTATAGTATGAGCTATTGTTCGTCCATCTAAGAGCTCCATAACCGGCCATTAAGCGATGTCCTATCCATCTTTCATCAATTAATTTGAAACCGCTTGGCTTATTCAATAAAAGCAGGCTTCCCATAAATGCAACCCAATCTGAAGATTTTATTAATCTACTACCATATGCATGAAAAGATCTTCCGCTATTGTAGATGAAAAATGACATTTTCCAGTGCTTTGATAATTCTCGCAAAGGATCTGCATCAATAATTCCTCTGTCAACTTTACCAAAGTCAATTAATGGAAAGTGATAAGAGCTACCGAAGCTATTGATTAATGAATGAAATGCTAATTCTTCATTTTCGTCCAAGTCTTCAATTATGTCATATAGTGTCTTTTCATTAAATTGTTTGAATGGTAGAGTTAAGCCAGAGCGATCGTCTATAAAAGACTGAGGTGTATATCTATATTTGCTTAATTGCAAGGAAATATCTTGTGGTAGCTCATTTGTTTTTATGCTTAAACCAATAAGACGTTTTACCAAACTAAATGGGTGTTTTTGTATATTAGTATGAAAATGCTGGAATTTATCCATATTACTTCACCTTTATACCTTTGAGAAGTTGATACATTTCCATCGAGAACTGATCAGTCATGCCTGAAACAAAGTCAACAATTAAATGCATTCTTAAAGATAGTTCTTTTTCGTGAGAAATATCATTAAATTTTTCAATAAATGTACTATCGATATAATCATCGTGAATATGCGGTATACCTACTATCGCAGTAGCGTATGATTTTAAATGTTTCCCAGGCAATCTATTAAATAACCTTCTTTCGATATGCAAATGATTATTGCGAATTTCTTTATTATTTTTTGAAATTAAATATAAAAACTTTTCTTTTGGTAGTTTTATTAAAGATGTATACTCGTCAAGTATTCCCTTTATTATAGCAAAGCCGGATAATTCCATACATTCAGCTTCTGCTGATGTGAAAAGATAATTTGACGTATAGTCTTTTAAAATATCTAAAAGATCATATTCAAAACTTCCCTTTGATATTATTTCTTCTTTTCGTTCTTGTCGTATAAGTTGGTGGTAATCTTTAACAAAAATTTCTGCAACTCTTTTCACTAAAAAATTAGATAGAGAGGTTTTGAAGCGAAGGAAATTACCGACAGATTTAGGATCATCATTTGTCAGGCATAATATTAATTCATCACATTGGGTTTCGAAATTCCCATGTTTTATTTTTAGTTGTTCAATTTTGCCACATGTGAAGTCACTAAAGTGTTTTACAGTGATTATTTCTTTTTCAATACCATCCTCTATATCACTAATACAATATGAAATATCGTCAGATGCCTCCATTAAAAATCCAAGAGGATGACGAGAGTTTTTCTTCATCTTCAAGGTGTTCCATGCATTTTCCATTACGTCTTTTTCAGTTGAGAAATAACCTATTTTTTTACTAAATGGTTGTGTCGGGTCTAACTCATCTGGGCAAAAGGTATATTTTATAAATGCGGCAAGTTGGGTGTAAGTTAAATTAAGTCCGAAATATCCATCATCACCTTGTAATTTTGTTATTATTCTTAAACCCTGTGGATTTCCATCAAAATGTATAAAATCAGAAAGCAAGTTTTGATATTTTTCCTCTGAATAACCGTTATTAAACGCAACTATCAATGCGTTTTTAACTGACTCTGATTTACTCCACTCAACAATTGCGGCCTCCCCGAAATGCCCAAAAGGTGGGTTTCCAATATCATGCATTAGACATGCAGTCTCAACTATATTTGATATAGATAAGCTATTTTCTTGCCAGAACTTTTTAATTTTATGATCTATGTCAGAGCTTTCGACTATTTTTGAAGCAATTTCTGAAACAATATAGCGACCAATGTGCGAAACCTCTATAGAGTGAGTCAATCTAGATCGTACTGCTGAATTACTTTCTAAGGAAAAAACTTGAGCTTTTTGTTGCAATCTCCTGAATGCAGCAGAGTAGATTAATCTTGCACGATCGCTTTGTGTTGATGCTAAGATAGTGTCATGCATTGCACTAGATGTTCGGTAGCGAGCAGTTGAAATTAAAGCTTCCATTTTTGTCCTCTTAGCAAAAGAATATTTATTCTACGATAAACGTTTTCACTCATTTGTCAAAATGCCAACACGCCGCAGCTTTATCTGGCCATATTGAATTGAAGGTTCATCATCAAATCATATGCAGGATGCTGTACTCTTAGCTGGGCAATATTTGTTTCATTTTTTTAACATGATAGATACCACTCGGCTGCTTTATCTGCATGTGGGGCTCATCATATGAGTACAGTATTTTGATGTTCCCTGCCAGTAGTTAGGTATCAAATAATCACTAATATCATGCATAATCAATATGTTAATCACGGCTAGTTCAGATTTTACACCAATCTTCAACAATACTGGAACAGTGCGTTCGTTTATTGTGAGGAAATGCTTAAAGATAGCTGGTGCTCTTTACCTTTTCCCAAAGGCAGTGGATGCCTGCAATACGATCAATTTCCGGCTTTAAGGCAAGGGCTTCTGGTGCAAGAACCAATGGGCTTTTGTTAACTACGCGCTCCTTATCGCGTTTGACATACAGGTACTTTCCATTCCCGAGCGGATGTTCGGAGGCATAGCTTGGCTCGAATTTCCCAGCCTCAAGCCGGTAACCCAATTCATTTAACACTTGGTATATCTCGAGAGAATTCAGCATGTCCTACACCACTCCTTGATGAAAAAGCGTTAAGCGCCTTTCAACATATCAAACACCACCCGGGCAAAGCCTTTCGCCAGTTCAGGATTAGAGAGGTACTGCATCATCATCTCCTGCTGGGCCTCATTGCTGTCCATCACGGCATCATCAATGGCTTGCGGGAAATCGCCCAGCATCGCCTGTTCGCGTGTGTTGTTAGCGATCTGGGTCATCACCGCCTGGTTTTCTGACAGCTTATCGCGCACCGTAAAAGCATAATTGATCATGTCCTTATCGGTGAGATTATCGGTGACAAAAAGCTCATTCAGACGAGCCAGGATATTCGACAGAAACTCCGCTTTCTTGTCCTTCGGCTTCGCCGTACCGACGTCATTACCCGGCTTGATTTTATATTCCTCTGCATCCTCTTTCAGCTTCAGATGCTGTTCGCGGAGTTTCGACAGGCGATAATGACTCATCTCGATGTTGCTTAAATCAATCTCGTCTTCTTCGATACGCTGTTCATGCAGCAACGGACGCAGATGGCGGGCAAACAGGCTCAACTTTTCCAGGTTCTTGTCATCGTAATCGACGATTTGCGACATAAACTCGTAAAAGCGGACAAAGCTGCCGAGATCTTTCTTGAAGATATCCAGCTTACTTTTTTCTTTCTCGCACTCTTTGAAGGTGTTTTCCGCGTTGGTGATCAGCACAACATCGCCGGTCTTCTTAGTGCGTTCAAACATCTCTTTGGCCAGCAGATAGGCATCAATCGCCGAGGTGTAGCGGTTTTTCCAGCGCTCCACCGCCGGTTTGCAGATATTACTAATGGCCGCGTTGGATTTGTTTTTGCTGAAGAACGCCGTGCAGAACTGCTCCACTTCGCTCCACAGGAAAATGCCGCTGGTACGCAGCTTTTCATAAAGTTCAAAGACCAACTGCGGATCGCTGACATCCGTCAGTTCTGCGGTCTGGTAGTAGGGCTGGAAAGCGGCCAAAATATCTTCAGGCTCGTTGTAGAAATCGAGTACAAAGGTGCCCGACTGCGCCTTCCCAGGATAGGTACGGTTCAGGCGCGACAGCGTCTGTACACACTCCACGCCGCCCAGCTTCTTATCCACATACATGGCACACAGCTTGGGCTGGTCGAAACCGGTCTGGAATTTGTTGGCCACCAGCATCACCTGGTAGTCATCGGTATCAAACGCTTTACGCATATCCCGGCCTTTCAGGCCAGGGTTCATATTGATCTCGGTGAACTTCTGATGAAGCAGCGCAAGGCTGGTGTGGTCATTTTCGTGGAATTCCACTTCCCCGGAGAATGCCACCATCGCGCTGATCTTGTCGTACTTTTGCTCGGCGATGTATTTATCGAACGCCAGCTTGTAACGCACCGCCGCCTTACGCGAGCTGGTCACCACCATCGCTTTCGCCTGGCCAGCCAGCAAGTGCATCACATGCTTGCGGAAGTGCTCAACGATCACCCTCACTTTCTGCGACACGTTATAATCGTGCAGCGAGACCCACTGGTTCAGTTTGATCTTGGCTTTCTTGCTGTCCACTTCCCGGTCAGGATCGCCCAGCTTTTGCAGTAGCTTATACGCCACCTTGTAGTTGGTGTAATTCTTCAGCACATCAAGAATAAAGCCCTCTTCGATGGCCTGGCGCATGGAGTAAACGTGGAACGCTTCCGGTTTGTTGGTTTTCGATGCTGGCTCCAGCGGATTAGGACGACGGCCAAACAGCTCCAGGGTTTTGGCTTTCGGCGTGGCGGTAAAGGCATAATAGTTGAGGTTGCTGCTGCCTCGACGCGCGGCGACGGTGGCATCCAGAATATCCTCTGAGGACATCTCCACATCGTCATCCGTTGCTTCGGTCATCAGCACTTCTTTCAGCTGTCGCGCCGTTGAACCGCTCTGCGAGGAGTGCGCTTCATCGGCAATCACCGCATATTTACGCTGCTTGAGGCTGACGCTGTTTTCAATCGCCTTCAGGACAAACGGAAAGGTCTGGATGGTGACGATGATAATCGGCTGCGAGTTTTCCAGCGCGCTGGCCAGCTTCTCCGATTTTGAACCGTCGCCTTCCTTGTTATTGATCCGCCCGACCACGCCATCCTGATGCTCAAACTGATAGATGGTGTCTTGCAGCTGATCGTCCAGCACGGTACGGTCCGTCACCACAATCACCGAGTGGAACTGCTTCTCACCATTCTCATCGTACAGGCGGGAAAGCTGATGGGCCGTCCAGGCGATAGAGTTCGATTTGCCTGACCCCGCACTGTGCTGAATCAGGTATTTATTGCCGGTGCCTTCCCGGGTGGCGGCGGTGATCAGTTTGTTCACCACATCCCACTGGTGATAGCGTGGGAAAATCAGGCTCTCGCTTTTGTACTTCAGGCCAAGGGCATTCTCTTTTTCGACGATTTGCAGATGCACAAAACTGGCGAGAATTTTCAGTAGATTATCCGGCAGCAGCACCTCATTCCACAGGTAGCTGGTCGCATAGTCGTTGGCGTCTTCCGGGATGTCGTTCCCTGCACCGCCGTCATGAGTGCCTTTATTAAACGGCAGGAAGAAGGTTTTATCGCCCTCGAGTCTGGTTGCCATAAACACTTCATACTGGCTGACGGCAAAGTGCACCAGCGCCCCACGTTTAAAGGTCAGCAGCGGTTCGGGTTTATTGGTGCCGGGATCCTTGGGCAAACGCGTTTTCTTATATTGCGTAATGGCGTTTTGCACCGTCTGCTTAAATTCAGACTTCAGTTCCAGCGTCGCTATAGGCAGGCCATTGACGAATAACACCAGGTCGATACGCCATTTCTTGGCCTTGACGCCGGTTTCTTCAAAGGCGGCGTTCGAGGCATGCGGGCTATAAACCAGCTCCGGCACCAGGCGGCAGATATTCTGCTGGTAGCGCGTCAGGGTTTCCGGATTGAGGTTATGTTCCGGCTTAAACTGGCACAGGGAGAAGCGCGCATTGTGGCTCTTGATGCCATGACGCAGCACGCCGAGGGTACCGTAGGTACGCGACAGCATATCGGTGGCATTGATATCCGCTTTTTTCAGTTGCGCCACCAGCGCATCGAGGAAATGGCGCTCGGTATCGCTGGGATAAATTTTGGTAAACTTCTCCCACTCCTGCGGCTGGGTGGTCTGCACAAAGCTCAGTGCATCCTGCGAGTACAGCGCCCGTTCGCGGTCATAGCCTTCCGTTTTGCCATGAACCCAGCCTCGATCGATCATCTGCGCGATCATCTCATCCTGGAAAATCCGCTCTTTGGTGCTGTCCATGCTCATGCGCTGACCTCCTGTGGCTCCTCTGATTCCTGTGTACCTGGCGCAACCCAGTCGCGGACGTCGATTTTCCCGGTGACGGCGGCGGAGATTAGGGCGGCGCGGCGTTCTTGTAATAAGGCAACTTGATTAGTGCTTAGTTCTTCAGTTTTTTTAATTTTTCGATTTGCAGATTTATATATTCTAGAATCTCAATCCTTTCCTCAATTGGAGGAATAAGCAATGGAGTTTCTTTGATGTTTGTTGATGAAATAGATGCAAGGTTCGTACTTTGCTTCGCTACTCGATAGAAATGGAATTTTGCATAAGCAGCTCTTGTAAGCATATCGAGCCAATCTGACTCGATGTTTTGAGGACGAATTGCAAAAACATGATTTTGATGAATACAATTATCGATAGATGCCGACCAGACCGCACCACGGCCTAATTTGTCATTATCCCCCCCTCATTCATCAATACGTCACCATTACGAAGTAAATATCGTTCAAGCTGGCTTTGCTCGATATCTATGGTATGTATATCTTCAAGGTCAAGATAACCATCTTGGACGTTAGCTACACGAAGCATAGGCACGGAGATGCTATTTTTGCCTGTCAGATCTTTTCCTTTAGGTATTCCTGACTGCAGGCTTGCTGTATGTTTTAATCTACGAACAATCCAGTGCTCCGGGACCGCTCCCAACCACTCAACACCAGAGTCTTTCATCGGCACATCAGGATTTAGCCCTTTGGTAACAGCATGGCTGATAACTGCCTGACGTTTTTCTTTTAGCAGTTCAATCAGTTGCTGTTGCTTCTCGATTAGGTTATCGATTTTTGCGGTTTCGTGATCGAGGAAGCAAGCTACCTTCTCTGATAAAGAATAAGAGCAGGTTGGTACAGGTAACAGACCAATAAATTCCCAACTTGCTCTTGGCATTTTGGAGCCATAAGTTGAGGAATTAACCTGCTCAATAAATTCATTTGTTAGTGAATAATAATTTAGATATTTTGGATGTAATTTAGCAGTGCGAAGTACCAGAAACTCAGATGAGCATACCCCAGAGAAAGTGGCTAACCAAGATTTGGCAAGATAAGGCCGCAACTTCCCGAAAAGAACGTCATTCTTTTCAAACGACACTGATGCACCATCTGCTATGTTTTCTTCTTTTGATATATACTTTCCATCACCACTCGATATATTTTCCAATCCAACAAATAAGTCATCTGAATTGGTAGATTTTGCGGTTAGCAAATCAGCGATGTACTTTAATTTAGTGACAGACCAATCCTCAGGAATCGCCCCTAGCCACTCAACCCCCGAATCCTTATACTTATAGTTAGCCATCAGGAATGTACCTCCTGTAGCAGCTTCATAATCTCGGCGCTGACCGCATCCAGATCGGCATCAATCTCTTCTAACGGACGCGGTGGCTGATAGACATAGAAATGGCGGTTAAACGGAATCTCGTAACCGACAATCCCCACCTCACTATCTTTGGCATCACGCTTATCGGCGTTGATCCAGGCGTCATTCACATGCGGCAGCACTTCCGCTTGGAAGTAGTTTTCAATCAGATTACTGGTAGACAGCGCCGGATTCAGCGGCACGTTTTCGTTATCACGCAACTCGCCGTCCTGCTCAAATTCCACCACCTTGCCCTTGTATTCAAACGCCCCGTACAGCGGCTGAGCGGCTTCTTTCAGCACCTTCTTCACCACCGGCTCGGCATCCGGGTTTTTGCTGGTGATAGCGTCGATAAACTGCTTGTTCTCTTTCGCATCCAGCTTCACGCCCGCCGTCTTGATGGCCTCCTTCAGGATCAGCTTGAACTGGTTGAAGTCAGTGCTCACCCGCGTTTTTCCGCCCGCCTGCGTCGCCAGAGCCGTCTGAATCTGCTGTGCTTTTTCCATCAAGGCGCGCTGTGCCAGCCACAGTTTGCTGTCGAGCAGGTCTTTAATCTGCTTCTCTTTCAGCTCGGTAAATTCGGCTTTGATGATGGCGCGCGCTTCGGCTTCCAACCCGGAGAAATCACCGTAGGTCTCCGCCTGCCACTGGGCCGCGAACTCGTCATACAGCCGTTCCATCGGCGCATTAAACGGCTTCGGCGCAAAGCGCAGCGTCGCAATTGCCTCATCCGTCACCTGAGCGGATAACCGCAGCGGGCGCTCAATGGTCAGGCGGCGATAGCCAAAGTCGGTGCTGTTAAAGATTTTGCTGGCGAAGGTTTTCGGCGCTTCGGTTTTGGCGGTGGCAGGCTGACGACCACGGCTGGATTTTTGCTCGGCGGCTTTTTCCAGCCCCAGTTCCTCTAGGGTGGTGGTCTCCACCACCTTAAAATCCCCGAAGGTCTGGGTGATCAGCTTGATATCGTCTTCGCCCATCAGGTTGCGCTTGGAACCCAGCGATTTACGCATCTTGCCGCACAGGTTGCTGCCATCAATCAGCTGGACTTTGCCTTTACGCTCCGCTGCCTTCTGGTTGGAGAGGATCCAGACGTAGGTAGCAATGCCGGTGTTGTAGAACATGTCCGTTGGCAGCGCGACGATGCCTTCCAGCAAATCGGCTTCCAGAATGTAGCGACGGATTTCGCTTTCGCCGCTGCCCGCACCACCGGTAAACAGCGGCGAGCCGTTAAGGATAATCCCGATACGCCCACCGTTGCTCACGCTGCCATCCACATTGTGGCTGTCGCGCATTTTGCTGATCAGGTGCATCAGGAACAGCAGCGAACCGTCGGAAACACGCGGCAGGCCCGGACCAAAGCGACCGTTAAAGCCCTTCTGCGTATGTTCGTCGTTAATCTCGCCTTCAATCTTCTTCCAGTCCACGCCAAACGGCGGGTTAGAGAGCATGTAGTCGAACTGGTCCTGCGGTAACTGGTCGTTAGAGAGGGTGTTACCCAGCTTAATACGGCTGACGTCCTGACCTTTGATCAGCATGTCGGCTTTACAGATAGCGTAGGATTCCGGGTTCAGCTCCTGACCAAAGGCACGCATCACCGCGTTTGGGTTCAGCTCATGCACATACTCCATACCCGACGAGAGGAAGCCACCGGTCCCCGCCGTCGGATCATAAATGGTGCGGATGATGCCATCCTGGGTCAGCGCCTCATCATCCTCCATAAACACCAACGAGGTGGTCAGACGCACGATATCGCGTGGGGTGAAGTGCTCACCGGCGGTCTCGTTAGAGCTTTCCGCGAAACGACGGATTAGCTCTTCAAACACCAGGCCCATCTCATAGTTGGAAATCGCTTTCGGGCTGAGATCGGTGGTGGCGAATTTCTTCACCACTTTGAACAGCAGGTTGGCATCTTCCAGCAGGCCGACAAACTCGCTGAATTTGAAATGCTCGAAGATCTCTCGCGCATCGGGCGAGAATGCCTGGACATAATTCTCCAGGTTGGCTTTGATGTCGTTCTGCCCCATCTTGCCCAGATCCATCTTCGAGGTATTGAAGAAGGAAAGCCCGCTGGCGCGCAGCAGGAACTTCTCTTTGGCCTCTTCCGGCAGTGGGCTGGTTTTTAACTCATCATATTTCGCCACCACCGCATCTTTGGTTTCCGCCAGCACACACTCAAGACGGCGCAGCAGCGTAAAGGGCAGGATCACGCGCCCATACTGAGACTGTTTGAAGTCACCGCGCAGTAGATCAGCCACCGACCAGATAAACGCAGCCGTTTGAGAAAAGTTAGTGTTAGTCATGAAACCCTCAGAAGAGATCGCCGCCGTGTAGCACATGCTCCGGCAAAAAATTGTTTTGGAAAATCGTGCGTAAAATAATACCCGCTACAGAGGCCATCGCAACCGATATGGGCTGATCTTATCCCTGAAGACGATCTGAACCGTAGCGTGGACTGACCCCCTAACCAATAGATGATCCTGCCCTAGAGTTTGAGCATAGGAGCGCGTATGGACACACCACGATTTACGCCTGAATAGACGGACGCCAGCGAACCAGACTGATGTGCTGTGCTGGCATCCGGGGAGAGATCTTAAGATGCGGTGCATTTCCAGTCTGTCGCATCCAGCTTGCTGAGCAATGTACAGAGCACATTCACCAGGCAGGCGAGGATCCGTTCGCCTTTTTCCACGGAGGCGCAACGCGGATCGCCGGTTGCTCCAGTGGTACTGATTTCGCCGATATTCCAGATCCGGTTTACGCCATAATCGGCGAATACCGCCTGCGGGATCTGCACCTGCGCATATTGCAGTTCCACCAGTTCCGGCCGTAGTGCCATCACCGCCGACGTTTCACCTTCGCCGCCGTGTCCGAGCCCGGTGTTATTCCATGAGTCAAAGAATCCCTTTCCGAGGTGATGGCCTACCAGATCCCACCAGGCCGGAACTACCACCATCGCCGCCTGCGGGTGGCGGGCCTTCACATTGTGGGCTGCAATCTCAATGGCCGGGATGTTACCGTCATGGCCGTTTATGACCAGTATCCTGCGAATACCGTGGTGCAGCAGGCTGGTGAAGATATCTTCTGCTAGCGCGATATTGGTTTCATAGCGTAGGGTAACCGCTAGTGGGTGGGCGTTGTAGTGCACGGACGTACCGAATGGCGTGCAGGGTAGCACCAGCGTATTCTCCATGCGCTGCGCCACCCGACGGGCGACCTCCTCTGGCACAAACATATCCGGCCCGAGCGGCAGGTGATCGGCATGGTTTTCACAGCTACCAAAGCTAACGATGGCGGTAATTTCCTGGCCAGACTGCAATAATTCGCGGATTTCCCGGCCAGTCAGTTCATTCAGCATGACTTTTTTCATCGGACAGTCTCCTGTTTTTTCGGACGATAAAGATGTAGTACGCGCTGGCGAGAGCCAGCCAGACCAGAACGGTGAGCAGGGTAATGCCGCCACCGTCGGTAAAGAACTGCCCGGCCATGATCAGCATAATCAGCCCTACGGTGAGCTGCTGGATGTAGTGGGCAGCCGGAGCCTTGTATTTCAGCGTTCCGTCGTGCAGCGCTATTCGGTGCAGGGTCGGCTGGCTTAACGCAATCATCAGCCAGGTGAATAGGAAGCCGAACCCGGAAATCCCGGCGAGGATGACATACGCGTCCGGCGAGAGAATGGCGATGATGACGCCGCTAAATAGCACCAGGCTACTGGCAAGAATGGCGTTATCTGGCGTTTTATGAGCCGGGTGCAGGCGGGAAAACCAGGCAGGGAAATAGCCGTCAGACGCCATGGCATGCAGCATTCGCGAGGTGGCGTAAACGCCCGTATCGATGCAGGAGAGCGCCGCGGTCAGTACCACAAAATTCATAATATGGCGCGCCATATCACCGCCGAGAATGCTGGAAGCCTCAACATACGGGCTACTGCTGACGCCTGCCTGCTGCCAGGGCAAAACGATCAGCAAGACGGTCAGCGAGCCGACATACAGCAACAGGATCCGCACCACGGTGCCGCGCAGCGTCCGGGGAATATCGCGCTGTGGGTTCTCACTTTCACCCGCGGCGGTGCCAATCGCTTCTGTGCCGCCGAAAGAGAAAATCACCATCAGCATCGCGCCGAGAAAACCGGGCACTCCGCCAGCAAAAAGGCTGCCGTTGTCAGTCAGATAACTGATGTTGGCGGGCGAGGCGTCATCCAGTCCGAGGCTGTAGCAGCCTGCGACAATAAAGGTCAGCAGCGCCACCACTTTCACCAGGCTCAGCCAGAACTCCACCTCACCAAAGAAATGGACGCCGACCATATTGATGGTGGTCAGTGACGAGGCGATCACCAGGCAAAAAAGCCAGACGGGGATGCCGGGAAACCACATATTCAGGAAGGTGCCTGCGGCAATGGCTTCCGATGCCGGACCAATCAGGAAGGCTAACGCTCTGGACGTTCCCGGAGAACGGTTTTCTCGTGCGGAGATTGATATCAAGGAAGATCCAAAGGGAGAAGGGCACCGTTGGGCCAATTTATGGCGGCCTTATACGCCGAGCATCATTTGTATTGGTGGTATGTATTTTGCGTTCAACCTTGCAGAAATGACGGAATATGTTCCGGTGAAGAAAGTCAAAAATCGTTATGTTCGTGACGAACAGATGGTGAGGTGGACACGTAGAAAAAATAGTGTGCCTTTTCTACACGTCTCGAAGCATACATTGCCTACCGGACGGTTCCTTTTGCAGCTCTATTCGCCTTATGAGTCAGCAGACTGGCGAGTGCAGTTCCGGCAGACAAAACAGTGTGGTTTGATTAGCCAGATCCCGAAGATCATCTCTGCGATGCGTGATGCTGTTCCGTTGATTTCAAAGCAGTTAGAAGAGGCCAAAATCAAAGCTGAAGAATGGCGGATTCGGCAAGAGCGAGAACATGCCATATATCTGGAAAAAGAACGGATACGTCGGGATGTAGTGGATGTAGTGGATCACAAAATCAGGACACTGTAATAACCTGTTTCCACTTTTCTTCATGCAAGCAAGGCGATAAACCACCATTGTTTGTATGTGGTCGATAAACGTTGTAATAACTATTTATCCACTGGTTTATATCGCGTACTGCATGGCTAAAATCACCATAGCCACCTTTCGGAAGCCATTCACTTTTAAAGCTGCGAAAGACTCTTTCCATCGGCGAATTATCTAGGCAATTCCCTCTGCGACTCATACTTTGCATTACCCCATAACGCCAGAGTAACCTTCTGTATTTATTGCTTTTATATTGAACACCTTGATCTGAATGAAACAGCAGACGGCCATCACGCGATCGTGTTTCCAGAGCATTACGCAAAGCCCTGCACACCAGATCAGCATCAGCGGTTAATGAAAGGGCTGAACCGATAATTCGACGTGAATATAGATCAACAACAAGCGCGAGATAACACCATCTGTCCCGCAGGCGAATAAAGCTGATGTCGCCGCACCAGACGCGGTTTGGTGCGGTGGGGTTAAACTGCCGGTTCAGTAAGTTTGGCAATGGCGGACTGTTGTCTTCGTTTACCCGGTAGCGATGTTTAACCGGCTGTCGACTCGTCAGCCCGCATTCCCGCATCAGTTGTCGTGCCAGCCACCGGCCTGCATTAACACCACTCTGGCGCAACATCTGGCTGATTGCCCGGCTACCGGCAGCGCCACGACTGAGAGCATGGAAAGCCCTCACCCGGCTTCGTAATTCAATTCTTTGCACATTAACAGGACGCTTCACCTGCGCGTAATAAACGCTACGGTGAATACCGAATAAATGACAAAGAATCCGCACTGGCCACTTTGCTTTCAGCCGTGTGATTAGCGCGACAGCTTGCCGGGGATTTCGCTCATCAGCACGGCAGCCTGCTTTAGGATTTCTTTTTCCATCTCAAGACGCTTTATCTGCGCTTTAAGCTGCTGAATTTCTCGCTGTTCAGGGGTAATGGCATTACCAGTGGGCTCAATACCCTGAAGTTCTTGCTTATACAGACGTATCCATTTGCGCAAATGGTCAGGGTTGAGCTCAAGTGCCAGAGCGACTTCTCTGACATCGCGCTGGTATTTAACCACTTGCTCGATAGCTTCGAGCTTGAACTCCGGGGAAAAGGTGCGTTTAGTTCGACGAGTTTTGAGCATGCATCACCTCATGTTCACTGTTTTAACATTAACAGGATTTCGAGGTGTCCTGAATTACCGATCCACTACAGCTAACCCTGCGCAGCCGGGGGAGTGTAAAAACTCTGCAAGTAAAAAATTATGCTGGTGTTATCTCTCTTCCAGGAAATGCGTTTATTGAAGTGTTGCCAAAAACGGGGCGGCGTGATGAGAACATTGATAATGCGCGTCAGCAGCTTTTAATGATGCTACGTACGCTAAAATCTTTTCGCCATCTTGCCACTTCCACATCCAGAGTTCGAACCTCGAAGATGCCGCTGATGGATGTATTTATTCAGCAGTTTATCGATAGCGTACAGCAGATTGTGCGCCATGGTCTAAAGCGTGACTATATACGTCAGCAGGACAATTTGTCCTGGATGAAAGGGAGGTTACGGGTCTCCGCTCAATTAAGCAAAAACTGCGTGCGTCGGGATCGCTTTCAAGTGGAATTTGACGATTACAGCGCTGAACGTCCGGAAAACCGGATACTGAGAACTGCTATCGATAAAATTCGCCGGCAGATCAGCAATCCGCAGCTACTACTACAAGTTAACTCTTTACAGGTTCACTTTGACGATATTGCGCCTGTCGGTGATTTTCGCATCGCCTTCGACCAAGTGTGTCTCGACCGGCATATGCGTCATTATGAACTTGCCTTGGCGTGGGCGCGGCTGATT
>NZ_MPNU01000001.1:3422635-3445379 GCF_001896205.1 Edwardsiella piscicida | reverse complement strand
GATTTTGATGGGGCAGTCTCCTCACTGCATGCAGGGTGACGCCAACGCAATTTCACTGCTTTTCCCAATGGAAGCTGTGTTTGAATCTTTTGTGACTGCATGGATGCGTCATTGTTATAACGATAACTGGCATGTGAAGGCACAGGTGGATTCGCACACCTTGGTTCGTCTCAATGGCAAAGGAGTATTTAAGCTTAGGCCCGATATCTATCTACAACCTCGTGGGGAGTATGGGGAGCAGGCGATGATTTGTGATGTTAAATGGAAAATGGTGGAGGGCGGAAAGGCGACACTCGAACAGTCGCAGGCTGACCTTTACCAGATGTTGGCCTACGGTATGAACTATCAGGAGGGTATAGGGGATATGCTGCTGATTTATCCTTCACATGAGGGTTTTAGTCAGCCGTTAACTCATCCCTATGAATTCAGCCATCAAAAGGAAAACTCACTGCGTTTATGGGTTGTGCCATTTTTCATTGGTGATAGTTTGCAAAGTTCTGGCCTGCGTTTCCCTGATGGGAAAAACTTGATATAAAATCCCTGTTATTCTCTTTTCACGGTTAGCCATATCGTTGATGGGTAATACCCTCCCAACTCCATGGGATGTCCACTTTTTGCTTAAGTGGACATCGCTGCGCATTTCTTGCAAGTTTACTTTTTGGTTTCCACCTGTGGTAATTTTTCAAGTGTCAGCAGTTCCTGACTCTTTACCCTACGGCAATGAGAAACTGCATCCTGAAGTTTGCCACGAACGCTATCATCATAGGCGGTATCCAATAGTTGGTATTGAAGACTGTCTTTGTATGATTGAATGATTTTTAGTGGACAGATAAGGCGTATATCTCCGAGTGAATAAATTTTCACTGCCTTAAGTAAATAGTATTTTTCATCTGAAGATCGTACACCCTGCCAGGCCGAGTCTCTAAAATATTCAGCAGGATATGCGGCAGTCGGTACGCCATAAGTATGAGGTGTCAGGTCCATTATCCCTGATGTTTTAAGGAACATCGTTAGTATCAAAGCTGGTACCATATGCACAAACGTAAAAATGAGGAATAGTATTCCAGCCATGATTCCACCCGTAACAGTCACTTGATGTAACAAGCTGGTGCGGGTTCTTAACCTGAGGAAAACAACGCCGGGAATAAGTGAGAAAATAATTAGGAACATGGATAGCGCTATAACAGTCAACGCCTGCCAGATCTCGTTTGTTCCGTCCGGAAACTCCAACGTACGAAGAAATAGCTCAAGAGGAAAAATATATATACAGGCTGTAAGGGAGAAGAGCATTGGTTGTAAAAAATGCATAGAAAGAACCTTTTTGATCTTCTTCCACTTACCCTCTGTGCTTATCTGTCTATAAGTAATAGAGCCATTGAACCACAGGGAAAGTATAAAGCTGCAAAGCCAAATAGTACTTAACTGAAGTGACACATTCTGTGCAACTTCTTTTCCAGCGTTGTGCATGAGGAAAAAACAGCCAAAAAATATCACTGTTGACAATAGCGAGGTCAGAAGAACGATTTTGATATTGTTTTCTGTCAGCTCATTCCGGAAACTACTTTCCCCCTGATAGTTGGAAATAAAGAGTCCCGTCAGTAGCGAGGGCATAAATAATACAATGCAAAAAAGGAGCATGCTGATACAAGCAAAGACCATCAGATAACTGAACAATGATGAAAAAGAGATGCTGTCAAAAAAAAGTCCTGTTTGTCCAATACGCGCAAGATGCGACCAGACAAACAATGCCGCAATAGAAGTTGACGCGAACGCAGGTGTAAGGATTGTTAAAAACCAAGCACGTATTTTTATAAAGCGTTTGTTTATTCTGTTATTTTCCATATTCTAGTATCCATCCAAGTTTGACATATGGCCTAGCTAATGACTCCATTTTAGGTCATAGCTCACCAGCTACTTCTCAGGTGATTATGTTCAGTTGTTGCCCTTGAGGAAAGCAGCTCTTCCTACCTGGATCTTGCACTCAAAGCTATGTAAGTGTTCTACTGATATGGCTTTATACCCACTCGCAATGTCTATTTTTTGTACGGATTTTAACTTGTGGGTACAAGTGCGGGTATAACTATTTATTCCAGTTTATAAAAGATATTGATATCAGTCTATTAGGTATGAAATTCGAGTCCGGCCTTCGCATCAAACTACCGAAAGGTGGGCTTTGTGTCTGGCACTCTGTAATTAATGAATATACGTGATTTTTCTATATTATTTGTCAATATGCTCGCTCATAGTCAACAGTTTGCATCGTCACAGGGGATCAAATAGCATGGGGGACGATGGCGGAAAGTGTGCTCTCCTTCAGCCATCGTGATTGTTTAGCGCAAAGTAGATGTATCGGTGATACGCACGTAGATGTTCCCATCCTTCTGCATGTTGGTGGTGACGGGCACCTCATTACCGTTAGTGATCAATACCGTGCCGCGATAGAACTCAGTACCTTCTACGCGATTCAACTCCATGGTCTTAACACAGGATCCCTGAATGCGGTTATCGTGCATGATTTCGGTCACCAGTTCGCAGGTACGTGTTTTCACCAGTTGGTTAGATTCTTTCGCATCCGCCGCTAGGCTGATCAGCACCATAACGACAACGGATACGCACCAGAGCAGAAACAGGGGATGCTTGGCTCGGCTGTCCAGGGTATCGCGTTTCCACAGATAGACCGGTGATAACAGCCACCACCAGAATGAGGGTGAGTTCACTCCGGCTTGTTTGCGCTGCTTACGGTCGGCGTAAATATAGAAAATGCAGCTCCCGATGCTGGCAGGTCCGATGATTGCTGGATTAATCCAGGCACCCAGAGCAGATAAAATGAGCGGGACGATGATCAGGCTCAGGGCATTTATATCTGATTTATTGAAATTGAACATAATGTGTTTCCTTTTGCATTTTAACCACACCAAATAGAGCCTTTCAGCATATGTAAAAGCTCGCTAAGCTAAATTTATTGTTTTTAGTGCTGCAGATATGGGTATCCCCGATTTATTACGCTTTGTATAAAATTGCTCCATGTCTCGATGAGATTTTATACAAAGTCACTCATCTGCTCTGTCTCTTAATTCACGGGGGACAACCGATACGGGGTTGAGTTTAACTATCAATTACGGATAGACTACTCGATTATATAAAGTAACGAACGGTTACTTTTTTTGTAATATGAATAATTTTATCACGACAATAGTTTTTATTAAAGGGAAAGGAAGTATTACATTCTATTCACATTATTGTCACGGTGACGTTGGTGAAATGAAAAATAAAAACACACCCGAAAATGAAAATGTATTGTTAAAGTTGCAGCGTAAATTGGTTTGATGTTTATGTATTTTTGAACGTTTCACGTTTGGTGAACGATCGCCTGAGTCGGGCTGATCCAGGATAAAAATCAGTGCAGTGTAAAATGAGAGATCATCATCGGTCTGGCACGGGGTATATGCATCAGGGGCCAGAAAGCCGTGCTGAGATGTGGCTGGTGAAAGGCGTTTAAATATCGGGGCCTTTATGACATCTATTGCCTGCGTGAACGGCTTGCAAGGCTTCCCTGATACAATAAACTGCGCCAATCCGCCAATCCGCCAATCCGCCAATCCGCCAATCCGCCAATCCGCCAATCCGCCAATCCGCCAATCCGCCAATCCGCCAATCCACCAATCCACCAATCCGCCAATCCGCCAATGCCTACCTAGCGGTATATCATCACTATAGCGCGTAACTGCCAGAAATACGTGGGCTGGCGAGACTGTAAGGCTGTCACCGGCGGGCGTTAGACACCGACAGCCGTCGTCGCCGTGATGGCTGTCGGTTCGTTCGCCGGGCCGAGGATGACAAATATTGGCCAATCTGCAACGGCTGGCGTATCTACAGGGAGAATTTCGACAGGTCTGTCGGCTATCCGCCCGACATTCGCAAAGCTCTCTACACGCCCTATACCGTTGAGCAACTGAGCTGCGTTATCCGTGTGGTCATCAAGAAACGCAGGGTGTTCTCGGCAGATGATTCGGTGTGCAGAGGAGATCTGGTGGTACTGGCTGCATAAAATGTTTAGGGCTATCGGCTGGCGAGGGGGCGTTTTATTATCGAGCCAAGGTGAGCGTCTGCGCGATCACCTTGAACACGATGGCCGTTACATAGCATGATTTACAGGGTCGGGATATTTTTTCAACGTAATTTGTTTTAATGAACGCCACAGGCGCTCTTTATCACTGTGTCTTAAGTTGGTTTGATTAAGCCTTTTCATAAAAGCGTCTTTGTCAGTCAACGGCGCGCCCGCTGTTAACTTTGTCCTGATATCGGTAAGAATATTCGTGTTTAAGATACTGATTTTGGTTCTGACCTGCTCCAGAGACTCAGATCGCCAATCTTTTTCTGGCATAGATAGCCAGTCAGCACGATAGCGATATTGAATCGCTTTAGCCGCATCCATTTGCGCCTGTATGAAGGGCTTTACCGACTCACTATCCAATCCTAACGTTTCTGCCTCGGTCATCGAGTGTGCTAATACTTTGGCTTCCTGAGGCATATCTTCAATGGCCAGGTGATGGTCCGCTTTGTACCCAGCCACGTCTTTCATGTAAGACAACCGCTGATTTATCAATGAGGCTATCTCTTCGCTTGGTATTGGCCTCGCCAAACTTGCCGTAGAGGAAAATAGCCAGGCTAAAATAAGTAATTTTCCTGTTATCTTTCGAGCCATTGAATATCCCCTCTATTTGAGCAAGTCAGTTTGCATGTGCAGTTAACATTACGCTACGTGCTGCATTATTTTTCCGGGAAATATTTTTCCACTAACGCATAGAGGATGGCCGATGTTTCAGCATCTGCGACCCCATCATAATTTTTTTGTCGAAAGTGAAGCTGAAATGCACGGATTAAATCTTGGTATCCCTTTGCTGTTCCTGCCGCAGCAGTGTCATATCCGTATGTCTTTAGCTTAGCGATGATATCGGTTTTCGCTGGCTGAGATTGACTGAACTGCGCCAGATAGTGCTGCATGAGCGACTCTTCATACCATGCGCCGATGCCTGCGTCGTACAGCGCTTTCCATGGGAAAGCGGCCCCTGGATCGCTTTTCCTCCCCGGGGCAATATCACTGTGTCCGACAACATTCGTAGGCGTAATATCGGGATAGCGCTGCAGGATATTAGTCGCCAGCGATTTAATGGCTTCAATTTGCAGTGGGTTATAAGGTGGGAAAATAAATATGTTGTTATTCTCAGTGGCTAGATTGACGGTCTCTATGCCGATAGCTGTGTCATTCAGATTGCTACGTCCTGACCATGAGCTGACGCCTGCATGCCAGGCACGCTCATTTTCATCAACCAGGTTGAAGATACGCAGATCCTTAAAGCCGGCGTCAATATAGGTTTTTTCTGCAGGGTCGGGGATCAGATAGTGGGCACTTACGGAAGGCCCAGTCAACGCGTCAATTGACGCTTTAAAATCAATAGCCGTGTAATGCATGACGAGGAAACGAACGCGACGATTAAAGCCTTTTACCGAACGATAGCTGTTATAATCAATCAGATACATAGCAAGCTCCTTTTCTTCTCGTGTAAGCTATTAATACCAGTGTCTATGACAACAAAGGGTATACAACGTTGATTCGGGCGTTATCTCTGAAGCCTTTTTGCGATGTTATCTGTTGTTAAGGTGAGGATCCCTACGTCTCTAGGCTGTGCCTCTTCATCACGGGATCTATAGCCAGTGCGATTTCCACAATATATCGAACGATGGCTCGCTACGATCCTCACGATGCCGTATGGGTTATCATCTCGCGGCAGTGCCCGCAGCGCCATGGGCCGGACGCCCATAGGCAGAATATCGTATGATCATCAATGGCATATTTGGGGGGCGGTGTCTAGGGGGCTCATGCGTGATTTACCTGCGCGATACAGCTCATGGAAGACCGTTACCGCCTGGATATTCTTTCCGTTATTCTTAATGGTTTCTGTTACGCTTTTCAATATAGGGTCATCCCTTTAGCGGATCTTCTCCAAGACCTCATTAAGATCAAGGGATAGCTGACGGGCGATATGCACAAACTCAATGACATCGAGGCGACGTTCACCGCTTTCTATTTTAGATACAAATGATTGTGGCTTTCCTAGCGCTTCAGCTAACTGTGTTTGGGTGATCTTTAGTGCGATCCTTCTGGCTTTTAAGGATTTTATAATTAATTGATATTCATATGAATAAATTGATGACATGGTCAATATCCGATCTTTATCCCAAAATCGAATATCGTCCATTTACATGATTATCCCAAAGTAGGATATTCCGATTCTGTAAGCTGCTATGAGCCATGGTTGGGTGGCAACAGGATGTAAATAATCAAAATAAAAATATATATAATTCCAAGGAAGGATAACCTTATATGATTATCAGGACCATCGAGCGCGAAGCCGGTAGGCTAAGCGCTAACCGTTATTTACGCGCGCTGCGGGATGGCATCGTACTGTGTATGCCGTTGATTATCATTGGCTCGCTGTTTCTGATTATGGGTCATTTCCCCGTGGACAGTTGGACCGCTTTATTAAAAGCACAGGGTATCTCTCCATGGTTGGATAAAATCGTCGATGGCTCTTTTGGTATCATCGGCCTCATTGCCTCTTTCGGCATCGCTTACCATCTGACCGCCTCATGGCAGGAGGATGGCGTTGCTTCTGGGGTGATCTCACTCTCCTGCTACCTGATCCTTACGCCCTATTTATCCGAGTTGGGCGAGGGGGGCGGGGCGGCAAGCTATCCCCTGATCTATATGGGAAGTCAGGGGATATTTGCGGCGATCGCGATCGGTATTGCTACGGCCAGCGTTTTTCACTTTTTTATACAAAGAAATATCGTTATCAGGATGCCAGAGGGCGTTCCACCGGCGGTCAGTCGTTCATTTATCTCGCTTATTCCTGGATTAGTAATGATCTTAATCGCGGGAGGGATTCAGCTTGTGCTGCTTAAGGTGAATCAGGGCAATATTCATCAGGTATTGGCCACCGTTCTGCATGGCCCCCTGCGTTTTCTGGGGGGAACACTGTTAGGAACCCTGATTGCCATCGTACTCAACTCGCTGTTTTGGTTAATTGGCATTCATCCCGGCGGCACAATCAATGCCGTGATGGCCCCTATCTGGCTGATTAATACCGACCAAAATCGACTGGCTGTGGCGAGTGGACTGGAGTTACCCAACATCATTACTCAGCCATTTATGGATAATTTTGTTTGGATGGGGGGCGGCGGCGCGACGATAGGACTGGTGATATGCCTACTGTTTTTCTCGCGCAGTCGACAGAGTAAAACATTAGGCTCCCTCGCGATGCTACCGGGGATCTTTAACATCAACGAACCGCTTATCTTTGGTCTGCCCATTGTGCTTAACCTGAAAATGGCGATCCCTTTTCTATTGTCACCCGTGGCGATTGCGGTGGTGACGTATATCAGCATGCTATATGGCTGGGTAGATAAGCCGATAGGGGTGACGATGCCATGGACCATGCCCCCCTTGGTGAGTGGGTATTTCGCTACGGGGGGACATATTAGCGGTGCAGTGATTCAGTTGGTCGGTATTATTTTATCAACCGTAATCTATTATCCATTTTTTATTTTCGTGGATAGACAACACTGTCAGTATGAAAGTGAGAAAGGAGCAGGTTATGAATAAGAGGCTATTAAACTGTTTTGCTAGCGACTTCCTGCAGATGTCCTCCGCGGAGCTGAAGTCAGCTATTCGTGCCAGCGAGGGGCGCACGCTGCTTTCAGAGAATATCGCCACACGTTTCCCCGTTGGTCATGATATCACCAATAGTGAGGTGGCGAGGGCATTCGGCGCTGATTTGATTTTGTTAAACCAATTCGATCTCTTTAATCCTGATATTGCAGGATTACCCTCTCGCGATCGCGCGCCTATCGCACAGCTGAAACATCTGGTGGGGCGGCCCATCGGCGTTAACCTAGAGCCTGTCGATGCGGAGGCTAAAATGGCCGAGGAGAGGGTCATCATCTCTGCTGGTCGGCAGGCGACGCGTGAGACGTTATGTAAGGCTGACGAGATGGGATTTGATTTTATCTGTCTGACGGGTAATCCAGGCGCTGGGGTGAGTAATCGTACCATCATCGAGTCGATAGGCGTGGCGAAGGCGTGTTACCGCGGTTTAATCATTGCCGGGAAAATGCACGGCTCCGGTGTCGATGAAGAGGTCATCAACCTGGCGGTGATTAACGCTTTTATCGATAGGGGGGCGGATATCATTCTGCTACCGGCCGTGGGTACCGTACCCGGCATCTCCATGGCGATGGTTGCGGAAGCGGCTACGGTGATTAGGCAACGCGGGGCGTTGAGTCTCTCTGCTATTGGAACGAGTCAAGAGAGTGCCGATGTTTCTACCATTAGAGATATTGTTTTAATGAATAAAATAGCCGGCGTTGATATACAGCACATCGGAGATGCTGGCTATTCGGGCGTGGCGCCTTATCTTAATATCTTAGAGGCGTCCCGTGTGTTACGCGGTGACCGACATACGATCCATATGATCGCCGCCTCTGTGAATCGCTAGGGGCAGCGTAAACCATGGCGGCTTTATTCGCCTGATGAAGAGCGCGTTGGCCGTTAAGCATACGGAGGATCTCCGTGAAAAATATACTACTGTGCTGCGCATCCGGGATGTCAACCAGCCTGCTGGTGCAAAAAATGAAACAGGCGGCGGTGAAGCGCGCTGTTGATATTTCAATTCGTGCAGTACCTATTGCTGCCTTTACGGAAAATATGGCCTCTGCGGATATTATTTTGCTTGGCCCTCAGGTGCGCTACCAGCAGGCCCCGCTACAGGCCATCGCGCAGCCGCTGGGGAAAAGGGTCGTGGTCATCGATATGCGAGATTATGGCTTGATGGATGGGGATGCCGTACTTGCGATGGCGTTAACGTTTCTGGAGACATAGCCATGGATAAGGCTGAAAGCATAATACTGGAGCTACTGGTTAACGCCGGTACGGCGCGCAGTCTGCTGATGGGGGCGCTACAGCAGGCGCGTGAGGGGAACGGGAGCGCGGTCGAGCAGGCGCTGGCGGAGGCCAAGCAGCATATTCAATGCGCCCACGCGCTGCAGACCCAGCTGATCGGTCTGGATGAAGGGCGCGGTAAATTCCCCGTGAACTTAATCACCGTACATGCCCAGGATCATCTGATGGATGCCATGGTAATACAGGATTTAGCGGTACATCTGGTGGCGCTCTATGCGCGTCACGCCGTGAGGGCGTCGAGCGGTGCGTCGGGGGCGGGCGAGAGGGGGAGCGCGTCCTGCGATAAGGGGGGATAATATGCCCGCGAGCACTCTCTTGCTCCCCGGATGCCTCCATCATGTCTTATCGGTTCCCAACGGACATGGTGTTGTCATCCTGCGCCAAGGTTATCCCGAGCATTTGGTCGGCGATGGGGCTGCTCAGGGCGCGTTTTATCGCGCCGTGCGCCGGATCGCCGCAGCGCAGCGTTGTTCGACTCCGCTCCCTGATTGGCGCCGTCGTCGTCGCTCTGAATCCGTGGGTGGCCGGCGTGATCATCCGTGATGCCGTCGGGGCGGTTAAACCGGCATTCGATAGCAAGGTGGTTGCCGGCGGCGCAGGGGGCTAGGTGCAGCGTTGGGTTGCCGCTGAGCCGGCAGGGAGCCCGGGCGAACGGTGCGCTGGCGCGATCGTCGTCGGCAGGTATCCCGCGGGCTGGCCACGGTTACCGGCGGCGCGCGGCTTGGCTTCGCCAACGCTACCGCGCGCTTTTGGTCGCCGTTCGGGGGGGCCGAGTACGCGTTGGTCGCCGGCGGGATGGCCGCCCACGCGGGGTGAGCCTGGGTTGTCGCGCCGGGCTGTGCGGTGGGGCCGCGGGTGCGGATCAGGGACAGATCGCCGATGGCGAAAGCCGTGGTTCGCGCTCAGGCTATTCTGGCCGACGATGAGCGTAAGCCCGCGCCCGTGAGCGTCTTTCCATCCATATTAACCGTGGCGATATACCGGGTGCCGAGATCTCACCGGCGACGGCGTTGTCCGACGGGGCGCGTCCGTGCGAGATAAATTTGTATCGCGGTATTGCTCTTCCGGGGGAAGATCAATACCGCGGCGATGGTCGAAAGCCTGCGGCGCCCAAGCGGAGGCATCGTCAGAAATAACCGCTCATGATGCCGCGATCCCTCGGGGTAGTGCGTCTCTGGTCATTGCTCTCTCCTTTTCTCATCTCTTCCGTACGAATTCCGTCGATTCATCAGCCGTTTTTCACCGCCCTGGGTCTCCTTTGCTACGCTGGCGTGGCCTTTTGCAGTGAATATTCACGGGGCACTTTTCATATGCCAATTTCTTTTTATAAGAATCACCGATATTTTTCAGTTCTATATGTTTGTGGATAATATAATCTGGGTTTTCACTTTTGGCTTGATATTCGTCTTGATTGGCTTTAGATGCGCCGTGTTTTATTTTCATGCGACGCTTTAGGACTTTTGTTTATTATTTACATTTTTCCAACAGATTCTTTGATATTTTAATGTCTTTACTTGCTAACTATTTGATTTTTAATTGCGTTCAGTATAAATCCAAATATCAAAACGTTATTTTTATGATATAAAAAAACAAAAAAACTGTTTTTTTGTTGTTTTTTGATCTTTTTGGTTGGTATTTTTGATTATTTTAGTTTTTTATTTTTAACTATCGCCATTATTGTGGTGTTGTGTGCTACATATGTGGCGTATTTTGGATGAAAAGACAGCGTTAAAGATCTTGAACAGAATTAGATTCTGAATAAAATACGCCTCATAAATCGAGGGCTGGAAATTTCTCTTTTATTTAAGTCGTAAGCACAAGAGGCGCGAGAGGAGGAGAGGATGACAGCTTGTGAGAACGGTGCTTATTTCCATAAGAACGATGCAGCCTGCGCCAGAAAACAGATGCTGGTCGCCGGTG
The DNA here is from genome assembly GCF_001896205.1 of Edwardsiella piscicida. Classification (GTDB taxonomy): domain Bacteria; phylum Pseudomonadota; class Gammaproteobacteria; order Enterobacterales; family Enterobacteriaceae; genus Edwardsiella; species Edwardsiella piscicida. The sequence continues at coordinate 3,434,437 of NZ_MPNU01000001.1, read as the reverse complement.
CGCTAACTGATGAGTGGTTTGATCTATTAATCGATATTTCACCCATTCATAGCCCTAAGGCTATTAACGCACTGCGCGATCACCTTGTCGGCGGGGATTCGCGCAAAGCGGTGTGCGAGCGATACGGGGTTAATGCGGGGTATCTGAGCACATGTATGGGGCGTCTATTTCATACTAATCAGCTGGTTGGGCAGTTGGCGTTCTATTACCGCGGCGATAAATAAATTCCGGTTTTATATACAGACTGGAGTAGATTTTAAATGAATAAAATAAGTTTATTTATTTTCCTGCTATGGGCGGGGAACGGGCTTTCTTACGCCGCCGTTCAGCGAACCCTGTTCAGTGCCGAGGTCGTGGCCTCGGCCTGTCATGTGGTGGTGGATGTCGACGGCAGCGGCAGCGGTCGGCTGACATTCGACGTATACCGTAAGTCCTCTGCCGCCGCGGTGCCTCCGCGTGATTTCAGCGTGCGGCTGTACGAGACCGGCGCCACGGTGCAAGGCTGCTCAGCCTTTCTGGCCGGAGAGATGGCGACGCTGGACTTCGGTAACCCGGGGCAACTGGATGCGGCGGGCGTCGTCACCCGCGGCGCCGGCGACGGGATCCGCATCGATGTTCGGGCGGTGGATGCGCAGGCTAACTACCGTGAGCGCCTGACGCTGGCTCACCATGCGGTGAGCTATCCGGTGGATTTTGCGGTTCGAGGCCAGTTCCGCTTTCGGGCGCAGCCGCTCATCCCGGCGGAGGTGACGGCCGGGGAGTACCGCGGTGCGCTGACTTTCGTGGTGACATACCAGTAACAGAGGGCGGAGCGACAGAATGGATCTGAGGCAGGCGTCATTACAACACTCCCCTCTGCGTTGCCGGACGGCGCTGGCCCTGGCGGTTGCGGTTGCGGTAGCGCCGGGCAGCGGTAGCGCCGGGGATCGGCTGGATATGTCCTTTATTCAGGGCGGCGCTGGCGTAAACCCGGAGGTCTGGGCGGCGCTGAACAGTCACTATGTGCCGGGGCGCTATCTGGTGGATCTGACCCTGAACGGAAAAGAGGTGGGGAAACAGATACTGGACGTGACGCCACAGGATCGCGATGCCCTGTGCCTGACGTCCGCGTGGCTGACTACCGCCGGGGTGTATGTCAGCCCGGACTACTTTCGGGACGGCTATGACGCGGCGCGTCAGTGCTATGCGCTGGCAAAGGCACCGTCCGTAACGGTGGATTTTGATGTCTCGACCCAGAGCCTGGCGCTGGCTATCCCCCAGAGAGGGCTGGTGAAGATGCCGGAGAGCGTCGAGTGGGACTATGGTACCGGCGCATTCCGTGTGAATTATAACGTGAACGCCAATACCGGGCGGAGCAATACCTCGGGGTTTGGCGCGGCCGATCTGAAGGCCAACGTGGGGCGCTGGGTGGTCAGCTCATCGGCCGTGGCCAGCCGCGTCGACGGCGGCGATGGCAGCGCCGCGATAAATATGTTCACGGCGACCCGCGCCCTTCGGGCTCTGAGCGCGGATCTGGCGGTCGGAAAGACATCGACCGGCGACAGCCTGCTCGGTAGCACCGGAACTTACGGGATCGCCCTGTCGCGCAACAACAGCATGAGACCGGGCAACCTGGGGTATACGCCGGTGTTCAGCGGGATTGCCAACGGCCCGTCCAGGGTGACCCTGACGCAGAGCGGACGACTGCTGTATTCAGAGGTGGTTCCGAGCGGACCGTTCTCTATCACGGATATGCCGCTGTATACCAGCGGTGACGTAACGATGAAGGTGACCGGAGATGACGGCCGAGAACAGATACAGGTTTTTCCGCTGTCGGTGATCGCCGGGCAGCTGAGTCCGGGGCAGCACGAGTTCAGCGTGGCGGCGGGGATGCCGGACGATGATAGCGACATGCAGGGCGGGGTGTTCGCGGCCTCTTACGGCTACGGCCTGGACGGCCTGACCCTGCGGACGGGCGGGGTGTTCAACCCGCGTTGGCAGGGCGCCAGCGCCGGCGTGGTCGTCGGGCTGGGCTATCTGGGGGCGGTATCGGCCGAGGGCGCGTATACCGCGGGGAGATACCGGGACGGCAGCCACCGTGGCCATAAGGTGAAACTGGCCTGGAGTAAGCAGCTGGACACGACGAACACCGGGCTGCGGGGGAGCTGGTCACGGCAGAGCGGAGAGTATGAGGATATGTCCTCCTTTGATCCGACGGTGCCGTGGGCGCAGTCCCATCAGGGGCGCAGGATAAAGGATGAATGGAGCGCGGGTATCAGTCAGACGATGGGGGGCGTGTTCAGCCTGTCGGTGTCGGGATGGCTACGGGGCTATTACCCGGGAGACGTCACCGGCAGTGCCCACGACCGTGATGCGCGCGGTAAAGAGAGCGGCGTGACGGGCTCGATAAGCACGCAGCTACAGGCGGTCAGCCTGAATCTGGGGGTGTCCGGTGCCAGGAACGCAGGGGGGGAGAACAGCTGGTCGGCCTCTGCGTCGGTGTCCGTGCCCTTCACCCTGTTTGAGCGACGCTACAGCAGCAGTATGTCGGTAAGCACCGGTAAAGATAGCGGCGTCGGATTCAGCGCCGGGATGTCGGGGTCGTTGAATGAGCGCTTGAACTATGGATTTGGCGGGGGGCGGAGCAGCGACGGCGGCGCCAGCGGTTACCTGAGCGCGTCATACAGCGGTGACAGGGCATACCTGAGCGGGACGCTGAACCACGCCGCCGGCTCTGGAACCAGCGGCTCCGTTGCTGCCAGTGGCTCCGTTCTGGCGGTGCCGGCCGCGTGGGATGTCATCGTCAGCCGGACCAGCAGCGACACGGTAGCGGTAGTGAATGTGAGGGACACGCCCGGCGTAAGAGTGATGTCCGGCGGCGGGGAGACCAACCGCGACGGCAACCTGGTGGTGCCCCTGAACAGCTATGACTGGAGCACGGTGACCATCGATGCGGGCACCCTGCCGCTCAACACCGAGCTGAGTACGACCAGCCAGAAGGTGGTCGCGACGGATCAGGCCGTGGTATGGATGCCGTTTGATGCCCTGAAGGTGCGCCGCTATTTGCTGCAGGTGAAGCAGCGTAACGGCGAGTTCGTTCCGGGGGGGACCTGGGCGCGGGACGCTAAAAACACCCCGCTGGGCTTTGTGGCCAACAACGGTGTGCTGATGATTAACGCGGTGGATGCGCCGGGGGATATCACCCTGGGACAGTGCCGGATACCGGCGGCGACGCTGCGGGAGACAGAGAGACTACAGGAGATTGTGTGTGAGTGAGCCGAGTGCAGTAACGACGTTTTTTAGCCACCGCGTGACCAAGGCGATGGGGATGACCCTGGCCCTGATGATGACCGGTCAGAGTGCGCAGGCCTCCCTGGCGACGGACCAGACCCGCTATATCTTTCGCGGGGATAAGGATGCGCTGACCATCACGGTGACCAATAACGACAGGACGCGCACCTTTGGTGGTCAGGCCTGGGTGGACAACATCGTGGAGAAGGACACGCGGCCGACCTTTGTGGTGACGCCCTCCTTCTTTAAGGTGAAAGCGCAGGGGCAGCAAACGCTGCGCATCATCATGGCGTCGGACCATCTGCCAAAGGACAGGGAGTCCGTGTACTGGCTGAACCTGCAGGATATTCCGCCGGCGCTGGAGGGCAGCGGGATTGCCATTGCCCTGCGCACCAAGCTGAAGCTGTTCTACCGCCCGGCGGCGCTGATTAAAGGCCGCCGGGGCGCAGAGACGGGTATTCGTCTGCAGACCCGTCCAGACGGCAGAACGCTGCTGGTGAATACCACGCCCTACATTTACGCCATTGGTGGTCTGCGGGATGCCAATGACAAAAAGATGGCGGTGGACAGCGACATCGCTCAGAAGCTGCTGATGTTTATGCCCGGGGATGAGGTGCTGATAAAGGGGGCGGTGGTGAAGGTGGACTCCCTGAATGATTACGGAGAGCTGCAGTCCTGGCGCGTCAACCAACAGACGCCAGAGGTAAAAAAGGGGGCTGACACGCCGGCCGCCGCAGAAACCGACCAAGGGTAATCATCCATCAACCACGATGGAGTCAAGGGGAGGCATGATGAAGACAGCACTGATGGCCGCGATCCTCATCGCATCCCTGCCGGTAGTGGCGGCGGATTACCGTGAGAAAATCCAGTATCTGGGGGCGGTGAATGGGCAGGTGGCGGGCAACAGCGTGGTGAAAGTCACCCGTACGCTGGCAGAGCCGGTCCTGTTTCTGGCGCAGCGCGGCGATCCGTTGCCGGAGGCGCTGCTGATCCCGCATGCGGAAAGCCGCCCTGCCTCCGGTGGTCAGGTACACATCAGGGTAAAACAGCCGCTGGCGGATGGGCGGGATGCGCGGCTTACCCTGAAGGTCAGCCTGATGGTGGATGGGCAGAAAGCGGCCATCACGGCCAGCCAGCGGGGGGAGGATGTGATTATCCGCGTACCGGACGCGAGCAGACAGGTAGCGCTGAGAAGCGATGCGCCGGTGGAGCTGGAGGTGCCGGCGAACTATCGGGGCCCTCTGCAGATACCGCTGGACGTGGAGGGCATGAACGCCCGCTAAACAAGGCGCGGAAGGCGCGCGCACCAGGGAACGCCCTTTTTATGGGAATAACGTAAAGCCATTCTGAGAAAACTCTGTAAATAGAGAACGGAGAAATAAGCACGGCGACCTGAATAAGGTAGCGGGGGATGGCTTTGCGGTAAGACCGGGAAATAAAGGACTTGCCGAATTAATGGATATATTTCTTTGAATATTGAACGGAGCTTGTTTCTATGAAAAAAACACTTATTGCACTGGCGGTCGCGGCCTCTGCGGCAGTATCGGGTTCTGCAATGGCGGCGTGGGTTCAGAATGGTTCGGGCGGGATGATGGAATTTGGTGGTACCCTGACGCCGAAAGATGTTATTACGCCATGGGATGTTAACGTTAGCTCCGCGGCGAAAGGCCTTGATGTTGACGTCGATAAAGGTCAGAAGGTGATTAACTTTGCACTGCCGACGTCTATTCCCGTATTAGGGATTCGCGTGGCCGATCCCGTGGGTAAATCCTTCCCGGGGGCGCCGGGGATTAGTCCTCAAATCGATTATAATAACGCCGTCGATATCGGCGCATTCGATCAGGGTAAATCAACGCTGACGTTAGCTGTCAAAGATGTCGACGGAAAGCACCTTGGCCAGTTCACCGCGCCGTTTACCGCGGTGGCTGAAGCCGCACAGTACGATGCGGTCAAAGACGAGGGCTATAAATCCTCTCTTATGTCAAAAGCGGCCGGCGATGCCTTCTTTGGCGGCTTGGGCACCACTGATACCGCCGTATCCGACGCCCCGCACTCACTGGCAAAAACCCTTGACCCTGAATCCGTTGCTCACTTTGACGACTTCGGCGTGAGCGTATATTACAACGTAGTCACCAAAACCTTCTCTAAACCCGAGCTTGCGTATAGTGGATTCTATAGCGCCGGCATTATGCCTAATGAGAGCATGCGCATCACGCTTGATAAACCGCTGGCCTCTGACGCTATTGTTTGGTCGGCATCGATGCCCATTACTGTCTCCTATCAGTAATACGCCCGCGTGTTCGGCCTAAATGGTTAACGATCCACGCGGAGTAAAATAAATCTGCTCGCCGGGTCTTTTGGCGAACGGTAATCCGGGTCCGGTATTCTGGCACTGGCGCTCTGCGCTGTTGGGATGCCCTGCGCCGTTATGCCGGACTTTCTCTTTTTTTGCTGATGTTGATACGGTGTTTTTAGTAGGCGGATGAAATAGAGGGCGCCGCGATGAGAATAAAGAATCACTCTAATCCCCTTATTTTTGCGCTGATGTCGCTGGCCCTGTTTTATTCCGTCGCGCCCGATGCAGAGATCCTTGACGGTGGTGAAATTCAGTTTAATGGCTATGTCACCGACGAAGCCCCTAAATGGACCTGGCAGGTGGGCTCCGCTGAACAGCGCTGGTCGGTGGATATCGCCGATGCACGCAGAGAGAACGGGGCGCTTGTCTTCGATTTCCGCGATAGGGGAGCCCTGCCTTTCCTTGAGGGACATCTTCATGAGGTGGCCGGGCGGGGCGGCCCCGGTTTTACCCCTTTTATTACCTTCAGCAGCGCGGGCCAGCCGCTTTCAGTGAACGGGGGCGGGGGAACGGCTGTACAGCATTTTCGCGCCTCTGTGCCGGTGCGTGATCCGGAGAGCGGCCATGTGGCCGGTGCGCTGTTCTTTACCCTTGATCAGGGAATGGCCGTCAGCGCCGGTCGCCAGGAAGAGGGGGTCGCCATTCCTTTCGGAATGACCCTCGTCAGTGGCCAGAGCGTGGCGGACGTGCAGCCCGGCACGCTGCCGCAGGGATTAACGAGCCGTCTTGCAACGCTGCTATTGATGAACCGGGGCTTTGGCAACGGGATGAGCGCGAGCGATAACCGGCAGGTTGTCAGCCAGGGCGTTCTGGCTGACGGACGAACCATGGATCTGGCCGCAGCCTATGCCTCGGCGGTCTCTGATATTGAACTGCGCCTGTCGGCTGAAGGGCTCCCCGCCCGCTGGCAGGCGGGGCTGAATGTGACGGTGACGGTTCAGTGATTTCTGACGCGAAGACGCGGGGGAACGATGACGAAAACAATCCTTCTGTTGTTGGCCGCCAGCCTGGCGCCATCCTGTGTGCTGGCCTGGAGTACGCCGGGGGACCCGTTCAGCGGTGAGCTAAGGCTGGGGGGGACGGTGACCAATACGCGTAACCCCTGGGTCTGGAAAATTGGGGAGGGGGTCGAGGGGCTGGATGTGACGCTCTCGTCGCGGGCGCGGCGCGGGGAGACGGCCGTTCCGCTCTCCCTTTCCGCGGTGACGCTGCTGCTGGGGAAAACCACCCGGATCGTCCCGGCCGGACGCGAGGGGCTCTCCCCCCGGGTGACCTACGGGAAAGCGCAGGAGGACGTCAGGCTGGCGTGGGGTGCGCCGGGGACGGCGAGCGTGACGCTTCCGGTCATCGGGGAGGCGGGCCTCCGTGTCGGCAGCTTTACCTTCCAAATGCAGGCCGCGGCGGTAATGCGGCGAGCGGAGCGCGGAAACGCCACGTATGTCGGGCTGTATGAGGACCGGCAGGGAAATGGCCTGCCTGCGCAGGCGGCGATGATGCCGGCGGCGCAGATACCGGGGACGCTGCAGGCCATGTTTGGCGCGGAGGGCCCGCGCTGGCTGCAGGACATCAGCGTCAGCGAGACAGCCGGTCTGAGTCGCTTCAGTGATGCCAATCTGCACCAGTTGGAGGGGGTTTACGGCGCACAGGTCGTCCCCGGCAGCGGTGAGCTTCGTCTGACCGGCGCCGCGCCCGCCCGCTGGCGAGTCTCTCTGGCGGTGAGTATTGAGTATCAGTAAGAGAGGGGCCCCTGGGCGCCGCTATCCGTAGCGGCTCAGCGGGCGGTATTAGCGCGCGCCCCGGACATTGGCCCGCGGGGATCGCGGTTGGTCCGGCGCGGAGTGGGGCGCCTGGCGTCCGCGGCGTCTATGTCGGCGGAAAGCCGATACGTGCGTCCGTGCGCGGCATTCGATTCGGCCTCTGTGGGTTCTGGCTACGATATGTACAGGTGAGGTATGCGGCAGGTTTATCGGGATAACGCTGTCTGCTCAGGCAGGGTAAAAAAAGTGCTGGTGACAGGTGTCTGCGGCTATGAGCTCGCCGGGCTGGAGTCTTTTCTCACGGAGCTGGGATGCTGCGTGACCCTGTGCGCAGAGGGTGAACCGCTGCGGCGGGGCGGCTATGACATGACGGTGGTGGCCCTGAGCGCGGTCCCCCTTGCCGGCTGGGGCCGCTATCTGCCGTGGATACGCGCGGCGCGGCGGCAGGCAGAGGGGCGCATGGTGATCCTGGTGCCGGAGCGGCTCAGGGGGATCCGCCTGCTGAAGGATGTCGGTCCGGTCTATAGCGGCTATACCAGCCTGTATCATCTGCGTTGGATCCTGCTGATGGCCTTAACCGGTGGCGAGATGACGCCGTCCGAGGCTCCGTCAGTGACGCTCACCCGCGGTCAGCGAGAGGCGATGGCCGATCTGTATCTGAGAATGATGTATGGCGCAGACAGCCTTAAACCCGGGAAATGGATGAGTTATTTTCATCGAGCCCGTTTGCTGGAGGTAACGGGCATCAATCGCCTTCAAATATTATGCCTGTCAGGGACCGGGTTAATGGAGGATGTGATCTCAACTTTATTCCGGGATAAATAACAGGCCGCCTTAATTGCGGTTGTTCAGTAAAGCGCGGTGTTTGTGCCGCCGCGAGGCCTGGAAATGGATTTAGTCTGAATCTTATGTTCAGCTCTCCCCCGCGGCTCAATAGCGGTGTAAAGTGAGGCTCGCGCTCTTTCTTTCCCTTATAAAAAACAAGGCTATCTGGAGCAAAAACAAGACCATCTGGCATGAAAACGTCACGCTATACCACGCCGCGGGCCGCGGTTTCCCTGAAACAGGCGGAGGTCGAGATACGGGGATTCGGTGTGCCAAAGAGGGTAATGCCTGAAGCGGTACTGTGCTGGTGGGATAAGTGGCTTGACGCTATGGGCGCTATCGCGCTACGCCGCCAGCGCGACCTTGTGAAAGCGGGTTAACGCCTGAAACGACTGACTGACGGTACGCGTATTTGTCAGGGCTTTGTTGGTCTCAATTGGTTTTATTTCTGGGCATATGCGTGGGGTATTCCCGCGCGGGTTGACCTTAATCTGCGCTCCGCGCATCGCGGTGCGTTGACAATCAGTCTGGCGCTCACGGTGAATTACGCCTGATGATTTGATTGACGTTATTTTATGGATACATAGTATGAACCGAGTCTACTCTCTCCGCTATAGCACCGCTGCCCGTGGATTTATCGCCGTTCCTGAGTTTGCCCGAAAATGCGTCTGTCAGATCGTCGGAAAATCGCCCCGAAACGCGGCGCTATTATTATCTCTGCTGGGATCTAGCAGCCTGGTGGAGGCCTCTATTGTTAGTTCGAATATTGGCTATCAGCAATACCGTGATTTTGCGGAAAATAAAGGCGCCTTTAACCCCGGCGCCGTCGATATCCCCATCTATAATAAAAAAGGTGAGCAGGTTGCGACGCTGAATAAGGCGCCGATGCTGGACTTCAGTTCGGTGGACTCGGGCATCGGGGTTGCCACACTGATTAACCCTCAATATATCGTAAGCGTGAAGCATAACTCTGGATATCAGACCGTCAGCTTTGGTGATGGCGATAATCACTACAATATCGTGGACCGCAACGAGCATGACACTATCGATTTTCACGCGCCACGACTCGATAAGCTGGTTACCGAAGTCGTTCCCAGCGCCGTCAGCGGTGCCTCACAGGAAGAAATACTTGACCCTTCACGTTTCACCGTATTTTACCGCGTGGGGTCAGGGACTCAATATATTCAGGATGACGAGGGCACCCTTACTGAAATAAGCGGAGCATACAATTACCTTACCGGGGGGCTATTACCCGCAGCATATTATTCTCACGGTGGCCTGAGCGGAATTCAGGTGAATATGGGGGGGAATATCAATGATTATGGCGTAATGGCCAGCCGTCCCCGCCCCGGAGATAGCGGTTCCCCCGTGTTTGGCTGGGATGCGGCTAATAAAAAATGGGTGCTGGTCGCGGTGCACGCGGCCAACGGTGGCGGCGTGACGTCGATCGAGAAATTGATACCCGGCGATTTTGTTTCACAGGTTTTTTCTGACGACCGTGACGCCCCGGTCAGGTTTGACGCTGCGGTCGGGCGCGAGCTCGCCTGGACATTTGACAGCAGCCGGGGGATCGGTGCCCTAACGCAGGGCGCCACGGCATATTCCATGCACGGGCAGCAGGGCGCCGATCTGAACTCGGGTAAGAATCTGGTATTTCTGGGACCGGGGGGGCTGATTGATCTGAAAAACAGCGTGTCACAGGGCGCCGGTTCCCTGACATTCCGCGATGACTATCGGGTAACCTCATCCACCGGGAGCACCTGGCACGGGGCCGGGATCATCGTGGACAAGGATGCCTCCGTACAGTGGCAGGTCAACGGTGTGCAGGGCGATAATCTGCATAAGATCGGTGAGGGGACGCTGGTTATACAGGGTGCGGGCGTCAATGAGGGTGGGCTGAAGGTGGGAGAGGGTACCGTTGTTCTGCAGCAGCAGACGGATAAAGACGGTCGAGTTCAGGCCTTTGACAGCGTGAATATTGCCAGCGGTCGTCCCACCGTGGTGCTGTCCGATCACCGGCAGGTGAATCCGGATAATATTTCCTGGGGGTATCACGGCGGTACGCTGGATATTAATGGCAATAGTCTTACCTTCCATCGTCTGCAGGCGGCGGACTATGGCGCCGTGCTGGCGAATAATGCCGCCGCTCGTGCCACGGTGACCATGGACTTTACCCTGTCGCCGGAAAAGGTGGCGCTGAATAGCTGGTCCGGCTCTCGCCAGGGAACGGTTGGAGGCCTTTATGAATACCGCAACCCTTATGCGAATACTACCGACTATTTCATCCTGAAAACCAACGCCTACGGTTATTTCCCGACGGATCAGCGCAGCAGCGATACCTGGGAATACTTAGGCAATAATCTGGCTGATGCCCAAAAACAGGTGGCAGACAGAGAGAATGCGCAGGGGTATCTGTATCACGGTCAGCTGAAAGGGAATTTGAACCTGAGCAATGTCGTCGCGACAGGCAGTACCGGTAAGCTGGTGCTGGATGGCTCGGCAGAGATATCCGGGAGCTTCACTCAGGAAAACGGACGCCTGACATTACAGGGGCATCCGGTCATTCATGCGTATAACGATCGGGCTATCGCAGATAAGCTGGCCGCCGCCGGTGATACGTCCGTGCGGACGCAGCCCACCGCGTTTGACCAAGAGGATTGGGAAAATAGAACGTTCACCTTTGGTCGTCTGGTGCTGAAGAATACCGATTTTGGTTTAGGCCGTAACGCCACCCTGAATACCGCCATTGAGGCCAGTAACTCGGTCGTCACGCTGGGTGACGATCGGGTGTTTATCGATCAAAAAGAGGGCGCGGGAACAGATTTTCGCCTGAGCGAGGGGATATCCGCGGCCGGTAACCCGGCGGCGCGGGGCGTATTTAATGGCAGCGCCACGCTGAGTGGGAACAGCCAGCTGAATATTGTGAATGCTACCTTTAACGGTGATATTACCGGCTACTCAGGTACCCATGTGCAGCTGTCCCGGGGTGGCATATGGAATATGACGAAAGATTCCTCTCTTGATGTATTGCAAAGCCGCAATGGGGTGCTTTCCCTGGTGACGGACACGGATCACTGGACACCGAAGACAGTGACGGTAAATAGCCTGGATGCCAGCAGCCTGCGCATTGGTCTGGGGGTCAATACGTCGGATAACACCAGTGACCGCATCGATATACTGAATCAGGCGATGGGCGGATCCAATATTTTGGATATGTCTTACCTGTTTGACCAGACGGTACCGCTAACGAATGACCTGACTCTGGCGTCGGCACCGGCGGGCACATCGCACGGCTATTTCTCGTTTGCCAGCCTGAATCGGGGCTTTACGGTATATACCCCGGACACGCAGGTCGTGGAGAAGGATGGCAGAGTGCAGTGGCAGCTGAAGCACAGCGCCATTCCGGAGGGTGCAGGCAGTACGACGCCACCGGCTGGCAATGGGGCTTCAGGCTCCACGGGCAGCGGCGCGGGGGATTCATCATCGGGCAGCGGTGCGGGTGGTTCATCATCGGGCAGCGGCGCGGGGGATCCGTCGTCGGGCAGCGGCGCGGGCGGTTCGTCGTCGGGCAGCGGTGCGGGCGGTTCGTCGTCG
>NZ_MPNU01000001.1:3378414-3422610 GCF_001896205.1 Edwardsiella piscicida | reverse complement strand
GGCGGCTCATCGTCGGGCAGCGGCGTGGGCGATTCGCCGTCGGGCAGCGGTGCGGGCGGCTCGTCGTCGGGCAGCGGCGCGGGCGGTTCATCGTCGGGCAGCGGCGCGGGCGGCTCATCGTCGGGCAGCGGCGTGGGCGGTTCGCCGTCGGGCAGCGGTGCGGGGGATTCATCATCGGGCAGCGATACAGGCGGCTCATCGTCGGGCAGCGGTGCGGGCGGCTCATCGTCGGGCAGCGGCGCGGGGGATCCGTCGTCGGGCAGCGGTGCGGGTGGTTCATCGTCGGGCAGCGGCGCGGGCGGCTCGTCGTCGGGCAATACCAGCACGTCTGTTAATGGGGAGCATCTGTTCAGGAAACAGGATAATACGGCGCTGCTGAAACAGGCGCGGAGTCTGTTTGCCGCCCGAGAATATCTCCTCAGTGATCACGTGGATAATTGGGAACAGATTATTGATTACACGGATGCGCAGAGCGGGGCATGGGCCATGACGGGCTACAGCCACGGTGGTTATGACGCTTATACCGTGAAGCAGAACGGCCTGGATTTCGGTTTCAGAAAGCACGGTGACGCAGGTGAATTCTGGGGTACCGCGCTGGCGCTATACGACGGCGACAGCCGCGCTACGGGGTTCCGCGATGATTACAGACTGTGGGGCGTCAGCCTTTTTGCAGGCCAGACATTGGCATCAGGCCTGTTTGTGGATGGCTCCGTGGGATACCAACGGCTGTCTGAGCGATTTTCCGTTCAGGGTGAGCTGAGTGATCTGTCTGGAAACGTGAAGAGCCATATTGCCACCGCCGGGGCCCGGCTCGGCTGGAGGATATCCTTTAACGACGCCGATATCGCTATCACGCCCTCGGTGTCGGTGAACGGGGCCCGTATCGATGGCAATCATCTGCAGGGCAATGCGCGGTCGGCAGAAATGCATGCGGGGGGCGCGCTATGGCTGAAGGCCGGCGTGATGATAGAGAAGGATTTTGGGCCCCTGTCGATTAAATCCGGGCTCTTCCGGAATATCACGCTGAATGAGATGCCGGGCATTACGCTTACGGATAATTGGAAGGCAAGGCGCTATAACGCGGAGCGCGCCGATCGCTATATCGCCACCGTGGGCGTTGACGGCAGCGTGACGGAAAACCTGCGCGTACAGCTGAGGCTGAGCAGCAGTTTTGACGGGAAGTTTACGACAGATGGTGAGGGTGGGCTGGGAATACGCTATAGCTTCTGATATTCGAAGTCTGTCTTTGCGAGGGTGTCATCGCCTGATGTTGATCTGTTCAATCCAGGATCAACATCAGGTTGTTTGATGGATGAAAAACGGTTGGCTCTCGATTCTTGGGTTATCTGGTCGATAAACGCAGCGATGATGTATTTCGGTAGTCGATAGCCTAAGGCGTGGGTTGATGCTTGGCTCTAACTATATTGACGATATAAAAAATGATTGTATTCCTTAAAAAAGACTTTGGCGCAACAGGTAATGCCGTTGACGATGATACATCATCAGTTCATAAATTCTTTAACTATCTATCTACACATGGCGGGATTGGCGTTATTGAGGCGGGCACGTATAATACATCTGCTTATAAGTTTAACCATGATACTAAGCCGCTCTCTATCCTTGGCGAGGGGCCGACGCAGTGTCTATTTAAAAATCTCTCCCACGGGACCTTTTTGACATTCGACAGATGCTCCGGCGTTAAGATCTCCGGTCTCACCCTGGACTGTCAGTACACAAGAACGAAGGCCCGTATGCATGGTATTGCACTCAATACGTGTATGGACAGCACTATAGATAATTGTCATGTTTATGACTATCTGGGGACCGGGATTATTGCCTATGGGAGCAATACGGTCGACGGTAAAAAATGCAGCGGCATTCATGTAAGGGATTGTTTGGTTCAGGCCGAAGCGGCATTTAAAGATTGGCAAAACGAACCGCCTGAAAGCAAAAAAGACAAAGAGTGCAATGGTGTGGTGTTGTCTGACTGCGAGAACAGTAAAATATCCGGCTGTAGGGCCGTTGATATATCCTTGTTCGGTATTGAGCTTAAAGGCCATTCAATATGGAACTTTGTGGTTAACTGCGCCGCCAAAAACTGCAGGTATGGCTTTGGCATGGGGCAGCAGACGATAGATGATACGGGATGTGAAAATAACATTGTCAGCGACTTTTTGGCTCAGGGATGCTACATGGGCGGCATCGTTGGAAAGGCAAAAAGAAATAACATGGCTAATTTTACCGTTGATTTTACTGGTGTGCCCTCCAACCTGGCCCAAAATGCCTTTCGCTTTCAGTTAAAGTCCGTTTTTAATTCATTGGATAACCTTGTGGTGTCCGGCGCTGCGAATGGGATCGGCATGATAAGATATGAGTCCGGCGCGAGCAATAACACGGCAAAAATCACCAACTGCCAACCGCTGTCTGACGAGTTAGCATTAGTCGTTGCCGAATATTGTGATGAGTCTCAGAAAACAGAGGGTAACTATACCGTCCTGCTCCGTTCTCATGTCGATAGCCCCCATTTAACGGTGGTGGGAGATGCCGCCTCAATGAATAAAACGTGGTATGCGTGGGATCACACCGAGATCTGCAGGCTGGGTTTACTAAATGACACCGTGGCTGACTGAGCGGGGGGATTGCGCGCGCCGCCGTGCGCGCTTCACGCTCCGCGCTTGACTCGGCTATCCGGCTTGCCTTTCGCTCTGCGCGGTAAAAAAAACGCCCCGTCGATAGCGACGGGGCGTATTGTCACGCGGGGGGCAAATCAGCGCACGATAATGCCCAGTAAAATACCGATCACGCCGAAGTCGGCGTCGCTGAAGGTGGTGTTGGCGATGCCGATCTGGCCGAGCACCGGCAGCAGAAACACCGGCAGGAAGGTGATCAACAGCCCCTGGGCGAAGGCGCCCAGGATGGCACCGCGCCGCCCACCGGTGGCGTTGCCGAATACACCGGCCGCCGCACCGACGAAGAAGTGGGGCACCACGCCGGGGATGATCACCGTCATGTGCAGCGCGTAGAGTACGAACATGCCGATGACCCCGGCGGCGAAGCTGCTGAGAAAGCCGACCAGCACCGCGTTGGGAGCGTAGGGGAACACGACCGGGCAATCCAGCGCCGGCTTGGCGTTGGGCACCAGTTTGTCGGAGATCCCCTTAAACGCCGGGACGATCTCGGCGATAACCATCCGCACGCCCTGCAGGATGATGTAGACCCCGGCGGCGAAGGTGATGGACTGCATCAGCGAGAACATAAACCAGTTTTTACCGCCGCTCACCTCGCGTACATAGTCACCGCCGGCGAACAGGCAGGTGATGATGAAGATGATGAACATGGTAAATGAGATAGCCACCGGCGTGTCGCGCAGGAACAGCAGGCTCTTCGGCACATTCATGTCTTCGGTTGAATGCTCTTTATTGCCGAACTTGCTGCCGATAAAGCCGGCCAGAACGTAGGATACCGTCGAGAAATGGCCGATAGCCACGTCATCCGAGCCGGTGATCTTTTTCATATAGGGGTGGGCGATGGCCGGGAAGAACACCATGCAGAAGCCGACGATCAGCGAGCCGACCAGCACCAGCATCGTTCCCTGCATCCCGGCGGTGGCCAAGATCACCGCCACCATCATCGACATAAACAGCGTGTGGTGGCCGGTCAGGAAGATAAATTTCCACGGCGTCAGGCGGGCGATGACGATATTGATCAGCATGGCGAAGAACATGATCATCGCCATTTCACGGCCAAAGCTCTTTTGTGCAATGGAAACGATGGCCTCGTTATTCGGCACGACGCCGTTAATACCGAAGGCGTGCTGGAAAATAGCGGAGAAATCGCCCAGCGAACTAACCACCAGGCCGGCACCGGCGCCCAGAATAACAAAACCCATAATGGTTTTGATGGTGCCTTTAATACATTCGGTGACCGGTTTTTTCTGCGCGATAAGGCCGATAAGCGCAATCAGGCCGACCAATATCGCCGGCTCTGAGAGCACATCCTGCATCAGAAAACGAAAGAATGACATGCTGCCTCCACTAGAGTGCGCCGAGTTTACGCAGTGCGACGCTCAGACGCTCTTTCATCGCCACTTTGTCGATCATATTATCCAGCGCGACGATCTCGCCGCCGACCTGCTGGGCGACCAGCTGCTCGGCAATATCGGCGGTGCCGACAAAGATATCGCTGGCGGTGCCTTTGGCGGAGCCTAAGTCAACGTGGTTAACCTCGGCGTTGACCTGCAGATCTTTAAGAATGGTTTTGATGCTCATTTCCATCATCAGGCTGGTGCCTAAACCGTTTCCGCATACAACCGTAATATTCATGGTATTCCTCTTGATGCTTTATTCGTTAATAACGAGCAATGATGCTGAGAATGTCATCTGCGTTTTCTGACTGCAGAATTCTGTCGATATCGTCTTGGTTATCAAAAAGCTCGGCGAGTTTGGCGATAACGCCGATATGGCTGTTGCTGTCGGTGGCCGCCAGCACAATCAGTAATTTAATCGGGTCGTTACCCTCAGAGCCGAATTCCACGCCCTGTTTGATCACCGTCAGCCCCAGCGAGAGGCGATTAATGCCGTCTTCGGGGCGGGCGTGGGGCATCGCCATGCCTGGCCCCAGAACATAATAGGGGCCGATTTTTTCGTGGGACTGAATTATGGCGTCGATATAGCGGGGGGCGATCGATTGGTTGTGGATCAGCGGCGCGCAGGCGATATGGATCGCATCACGCCAGTTCTCGGCCCGTTCAACCACCTGAATAACGTCGGGGGTAAGCAGCGTCGTCAACATGAAATCAGCTCCTGGTTATATGCGCTGTTTTTTTCGTTCTTCTTCTTACCTACGGCATAGTAGAGATCTATGGTAGCGCTATCTAGCGTGGGACGGCGTTTTCGTGATAGCGCTATCATTTTAACCAGAAGAGGACAGGATGCGGCGCTGAGTACCAATGTCCGCTGATCATCGCCGTTGAGCTGTGCTAAGTTAGGGCGTCGCGATGAACCTGGGCAATAACCGCATTTCATGGAAAAAACACGCAAGAGAAAAACAACCGGGCGCGTCACCCTGCAAGAGGTGGCCAGGCATGCAGGCGTGGGGGCCATGACGGTCTCCCGGGCGCTGCGCACCCCGGATTTGGTCTCTGACAAGCTGAGAGAGAAGATAAATCAGGCCGTTGACGAGTTGGGCTACATTCCCAACTTGGCGGCGGGGAGCCTGGCGTCGGGGCAAAGCCGGACGGTGGCGGTGATCGTCCCCTCCCTGCGCGACTACGCCAGCTCGGTGTTTCTGCAGTCCCTGCAGGAGGGGCTGAATAAAAACGGCTATCAGGTGGTGATCGGCAGCCACGACTACCAGCAAAAGCGCGAGTCAGAGGTGCTGTTCACCCTGCTGCAGAGCAATCCGGCGGCGCTGGTGATTTTTGGCGCCCTGAACTCCGAAAAGGCGCTCGGCTACCTGGATAATATTGATATTCCGCTGATCGGCGCCGGGTGCGAGGCGCCCAGCGCGTTTGCGTTGCACATCAAAAGTAATATTGGCGATGCCGCTTATTTCCTTACTGAATATTTATTGGATAAGGGGTATCGACGCATCGGGTATATCGGTGCCCAGATGGATCGCAAGATGCAAAGCCAGCAGCTGAGCGGCTGGACTCGCGCGATGCTGCACCATAACGTCAGCGCCGAGCAGAGCATCACCACCCCCTACGTGGCGACCCTCGACTTTGGCCGCCAGGCCATCAGCGAGATACTGACCCGTCAGCCGGAGCTGGAGGCGGTGGTGTGCAGCCACGAGGCCATCGCGCTGGGGGTGCTGTTCGAGTGTCAGCGCCGGCTGATCAAGATCCCCTCGATGCTGGCGCTGGCCTGCGTCGAGGGCTCATCTAACTGCGATCAGATTCACCCTTCGCTGACCTCCGTGCGCATCGACTACGCCAAGATGGGCGGTGAGACGGCGCGGTATGTGCAGCAGTGGCTGGCGGCGCCGGACGCCGGGCGCCTGACCCGCCAAGAGACGGTGGTGTTCCCCTATAAGTTCGTGGCGCGCCAGAGCGCATAGGCGCGCGGCGACGTCTGGCCCGCGCGCGGCCTACCCGTTAAATCCCAGCTCGGCGGAGATGGCCTCGGCGGTGGCGCGCAGGGGGGTAAGCAGCGTCTCCAGTCCAATCTGCGCCAGACGGGCGCTGGAGAGAGAGACGGAGACCGAGTAGGTGACGCGCTGGCGAATATCGAACACCGGCACCGCGATGCAGGAAACCCCCAGCTCATTCTCCTCGCGATCCAGCGCAACCCCCTCTGCGTGCACCTGCGCCAGCTCCTGCTGCATGGCCGGAAGTTGGGTGATGGTGTTGCAGGTCAGCGCCTGGATCTGCTTGCGATGGCCGCGCCAGTAGGCGCTCAGGTAGTCGGGCTGTCCGTAGGCCAAAAAGATTTTCCCCATCGCCGAACAGTACAGCGGCATCCGCTGGCCGATGTAGGCCCGGGTGCGCAGCATGCCGGTGGTCGGCTCCAGCTTATAGATCAGAATAGCGTGGTCATCTTCACGGCTGGAGAAGTTGACGGTCTCGCCGCAGCGCAGATTGAGCGCCTCGAGGTGGGGGGCCGCTACGTGCAGAATATTGAGGGACGACAGCGCCTTTTGCCCAATCGCCACCAGCTTGGTGGTCAGACGGTAGCTGCCCGCCGCCGGCGCCGGGGTGACATAGCCACAGGCCTGTAGACCCTGCAGCAGGCGGTGCACGGTGCTTTTGTTCAGCTCGGCCAGCGTGGAGAGCTGCGCCAGGGGGCAGCCGTTGGGGTAGTTGCTGAGGATCTCCAGCAGCATTAGGCCGCGCAGCAGGCTCTGGCTGCCGGTCGGCATCTCTTTCTCTTGGCTTTCGTCCCGTCTTTCCGCCGCTGTCATCACTCTTCCCCTTTGCGTTGTGGATTACCCCTCTTGGCTCGCCGCCGTCGCTGCGCTGCAGTATAGGGCCGCCGTTGATGGTAGCGCAAAGTGTGTCGCAGTTCACGATCTGAGCACAAACAAAATAACTGATTGATATTTAAATACTTAGCAATGTGTTTATTTTTTGACTTGTCAAAAAATGATCAATATATTTGAAATCAAGTTTTGCAATATGAAATTTATAGCGCAATAAATGCGCGATAAATCACCCGGAGGGATCACGCCGATGACGCACCACGCCGCACCGCCCTTGCTCTCCCTGCGCCATATCGTTAAGCGCTTTGGTCACCATGCCGCCGTCAATGATGTCAGCCTGGATGTCTGGCCGGGGCAGATCGTGGCGCTGCTGGGGGAGAACGGGGCGGGCAAGTCGACGCTGATTAAGGTGCTGGCGGGGGTCTATGGCCGCGACGGCGGCGAGATCCTGTTTAAGGGGCGCGCGGTGGCCTCTGCGCGGGCTCTGCGGCGCGCCCGGCGTCAGCCGATCGCCTTTATTCATCAGGATCTCGGTCTGGTGGAGTGGATGACGGTCGCGGAGAACATGGCGCTGGTGATGGGCTTTCCGCGCCGCTGCGGGATGATCGACTGGGCGGCGACGCGGCGTCAGGCCGCTCAGGCGCTGGCCCAGATCGACATCGCGCTGGATCCCGACGATCGGGTGTTCGATCTGTCGCGCACGGAAAAGTCGCTGCTGGCGATCGCCCGGGCGCTGGCGGTGAATGCCGAGGTGCTGGTGCTGGATGAGCCGACGGCCTCGCTGCCGGCCGATGACGTGCGCCATCTGTTTCGGGTGATGGGGCTGCTTAAGGAGAAGGGGGTGGGAATGGTCTACATCACCCACCGCCTGGATGAGGTGATGGAAATCGCCGACGGCGTGTGCGCCATGCGCGACGGCGCCTACGCCGGCGGCGGAGCGTTGGCCGATTATACGCTGCAGGGGCTGGTGTCGCTGATCGTCGGCGGTACTCTGCAGACGAGTCAGCGCGCGGCGCTGCCGCCGGATGCGGCTTTGCCGGTGCTGACGCTGCATCAGGTGCAGGTGGGCGAGGTGGGGCCGCTGTCGTTTCAGCTGCGCGCCGGTGAGATGGTGGCGCTGGCGGGGCTGCGCGGCGCCGGTCAGGAGGCGGTCGGCCGGCTGCTGTTTGGCTGTCAGGCGCGACAGCGCGGAGAGATAACGCTGTGCGGCGCGCCGTTTGAGGCCGAAAGCCCAGCGCAGGCGATGGCGGCCGGAGTGGCGCTGGTCGCCGGCGATCGCCTGGGCGAAAGCCTGGTGGACGGTATGCGCGTGGGGGAGAACCTGTTTCTGAATCCCGTTATGCACGGCTATCGTCCCTGGTCACGCTACGACGCCGCACAGGAGCACGGGGCGGCCCTGGCGACGATCCGGCGCTTTGACGTCCGACCGCCGGACGGCGACAGCGATATTCGGGCGCTCTCCGGCGGCAATCAGCAGAAGGTGGTGCTGGCCCGCTGGCTCTCGCTGGCGATGCCGCTGCTGGTGCTGGAGGATCCCACCGCCGGGGTCGACGTGGGATCGCGGGCGGAGATCTATGCGCTGCTGAACCAGGCGTTGGCGCAGGGGGCGGCGATCATCGTGATCTCTAACGATCTGGAGGAGGTGGCGCACATCTGTAACCGTGCGCTGGTGTTTAACCGCGGGCGGATCGTCGCGGAGCTTATCAATCAGGATGTCACCTTTGCCCGTTTGCTGGAGCAGGCCGCGGCCGCCCCCTGCGCCGCCGGGTCAGTCGGAGCGCACTATGGCGAAAACCTCTATTAAATCTACGGCGCTGGAAACCCACGTGTCGCTGCGCCGGGACGGCACAGCGGCTTGGCTGGGGCAGGCTTTGACCCGCTATGGCCTGCTGATCCTCTGCGTGGCGCTGATCGGGCTGTTTGCGCTGACGACGCCTTCATTTGCATCGCTGCTGACGCTGCAGGCGATTCTGGGCAGCAAGGCCAAGATAGCGCTGCTGGCGCTGGCGGCCACCGTGCCGATGATCGTCGGCAAGATCGATCTCAACGTCGGCTTCGGCATTGTGCTGTGGCACATCCTGGCGATCACCTTGCAGGTGGAGTACGGGCTGGCCTGGCCGCTGGCGGTGTTGGTGGTGCTGGGGCTGGCGGCGCTGTACGGGCTACTGAACGGTCTGCTGGTGGCGCTGGCCGACATCGACAGCTTTGTGGCGACCCTCGGCTCCGGCACCGTGCTGTACGCCATTGCGCTGTGGCACTCCGGCGGTCGGCAGATCGTCGGTACGCTGCCGGAGGCATTTACCAACCTGCACCACCTTGAACTGTTCGGACTGCCGGTGGTGGCGCTGTACGTGGTGCTGGCGGCGGTGGCGCTGTGGCTGGTCACCGAGCACACCCCGGTGGGGCGCTGCATGTATGTGGTCGGCGGCAACCCGATCGCCGCGGCCCTCAACGGCATCGCGGTTAACCGCTATGTGATCGGCGCTTTTGTGACCTCTAGCCTGCTGACTGGCTTTACCGGGGTGATCATCGCCGCCGAGCAGGGGATCGGGCAGGCCAGCGTGGGCATGGACTACCTGCTGCCGGCCTTGGTCGGTGCCTTTCTCGGCAGTACCACCATTCGCCCTGGCCGGGTGAACGTGTGGGGTAGCGTGGTGGGGATTGCGGTGCTGGCCATCGGTATCGCCGGCATCCAGCAGTTCGGCGGCGCGTTCTGGGTTGAGCCGCTGTTTAACGGCGCCACCCTGCTGCTGTCCATCACGCTGGCGGGCTATGCCCAGCGTCACCGTCGCCTGCGCCGCGCGTCGCGCCAGGCCCCCGCGGCCGATAGCGCCGCGCCGTCATCCAGCGCGCCCTGAGCGCGGAGTCAACGCAAGGAGCCTCATCTTATGAAACGTAGATTCATTACCACGCTGATCGGCCTTGGCCTGCTGTACGGCAGCGCGGCCTCTGCCGCAACGGCAGAGGAGGTCGTCCAGCAGGCCCGTCAGGCGGTCGCCCGCGCCACCGCGCCGGTCAGCGCGTGGGATGGACCGCGCTCTGGGCCTGCGCTGGCCCCGGCCAAGCGGATTATCTTTATCGCCTCCGACATGAAGAACGGCGGCGTCTTAGGCGTAAGGCAGGGGCTGGCGGAGGCCGCCACCGCCGCGGGCTGGTCGCTGGATACCCTGGACGGCGCCGGATCGGTCAAGGATCAGCTGGCGGCGCTGAACCAGGCCATTGCCCGCCGCCCGGACGGGATCGTCATCGGCGGGTGGAACCCCAACGTGGCGAAGATCCCGCTGAAGAAGGCGCGTCAGCAGGGGATCGTACTGACGGCCTGGCACGCGCTGCCGACGCCGGGGGCGATCCCCGAGTACGACATTTTCTATAACGTCACCTCCGACTCCGACGAGGTGGCGCGGGTGGCGGCGCAGTATGCCGTGGCGGCCTCTAACGGGACGGCGCGGGTGCTGATCTTCACCGATTCGCTGTACCAGATTGCCCTGGACAAGGCCAATGCGATGAAGGCGGTGATCGAGCAGTGCCAGGGGTGTCGGGTGGTGGAGTTTATCGATACGCCGCTGGCGGATACCGCCAATCGCATGCCGGGAATGACCTACAGCCTGCTGCAGAAGCAGGGCGATGACTTTGAATATGCGCTGGCGATCAACGATCTCTATTTCGACTTTATGGCGCCGGCGCTGCAGAGCGCCGGAAAGGGGAGCGCGGGCCAGGCGCCGTTTACCATCTCCGCCGGGGATGGGTCAGTCAGCGCGTATCAGCGGGTGCGCAGCGGCAGGGGGCAGGTGGCGACGGTGCCGGAGCCGCTCAGGCTGCACGGCTGGCAGCTGCTGGACGAGTTTAACCGCGCCTTTGCCGGAGAGGCGCCGTCGGGCTACGTTACCCCAGCCCATCTGGTGACGCGTGACAACATTGAGTCCGACGGCGGGCGCAACAACGAGTTTGATCCGGACAACGGCTATCGCCAGCGCTATCTGGCGCTGTGGGGAGTGCGTTGAGATGGCGGCCTCCCATCACTATCTGGGCGGCACGCTGGAGAAGCTGTGTTCGCCGGCGCGCTGGGCCGAAGGGCCGGTGTGGCTACCGGCTCAGCGCTGCCTGATCTTCAGCGATGTGAAGGGCAACTGCATGTATCGCTGGGATGCGCGCCGCGGGGTCACCCTGTTTCGCGCCGAGTCTGACTACGCCAATGGCAATGCGCTGGATGCCCAGGGGCGGCTGATCACCTGTGAGCACGGGCGGCGCGGGCTCAGCATGACCGATGCCGAGGGGCAGCGCCGTCTGCTGGTGGATCGGATCGAGGGGCGGCGCTTCAACTCGCCCAACGACGTGGCGGTACACCGCGACGGCAGCATCTGGTTCAGCGATCCGCCCTATGGGATCGTCGGCGATGACGAAGGGTACCGCGCCGACAGTCAGATCGTCGGCTGCTATGTCTACCGTTTTGACCCACGGCACCGGCGGGTGACGATCGCCCTCTGCGACACCCAGCGACCCAACGGGCTGGCCTTTTCGCCAGACGGACGCTGGCTGTACGTGGTGGATATGTCGCAGCTGGACTTTCCGCAGCAGGGGCGTCATGAGATCCGCGCCTATCGGCTACAGGCGGATCGCGCCCGCTTTTCCCACGTACTGGCCGAGGTGACGCCGGGTCTGCCCGACGGCCTGTGCGTGGACGGGGCGGGCAATCTGTACTGCAGCTGCGGCGAGGGCGTTGCGGTGTACTCCCCGCAGGGGGCGCGGCTGGGGCGTATCGACGTGCCGGAGCGGGTGTCCAACTGCACCTTTGGCGGCGACGATGGCCATACGCTGTTTATTACCGCCAGCGCGTCGCTGTATCGGGTTACCTTTCCGTCCGGCGCCGTCGTCGGCCCCCTATCTAACCATGGAGAAATGCAATGTTAGTCACCTTTGCACAGTTAAAGCAGGCCTTCCTGCGTGTACTGCTGGCGCGCGGCGTGGCGGCGGATCGCGCCGAGGCGTGCGCCGAGATGTTCGCCCAGACGACCGAGGCCGGCGTCGCTTCGCACGGGGTGAACCGCTTTCCCCGCTTTATTCAGCAGCTGGAGGCGGGCGATATCGTTGCGGACGCCGAGCCGGTTTGCGTCACGGCGCTGGGCGCCATTGAGCAGTGGGACGCACGGCGCGCCATCGGCAATCTGACCGCGAGGCAGATGATGGATCGCGCGATGGCGCTGGCGGATAGTCACGGCATCGGCCTGGTGGCGCTGCGCAACGCTAACCACTGGATGCGCGGCGGCGGCTATGGCTGGCAGGCGGCGCAGCGGGGCTACATCGGCATCTGCTGGAGCAACTCTATCGCGGTGATGCCACCCTGGGGAGGGAAAAGCTGCCGTATCGGCACCAATCCGCTGATCGTGGCGATACCCAGCCAGCCGATCACCATGGTGGATATGTCCATGTCGATGTTTTCCTACGGCATGCTTGAGGTCAACCGTTTGGCGGGTCGCGCGCTGCCGGTCGAGGGGGGCTTTGACGACGCGGGGCAGCTGACCCGCGATCCGGCGGTGATCGAGCGCAACCGACGTATTTTGCCGATGGGCTACTGGAAGGGATCTGGGCTGTCGATCGCGCTGGATATGATCGCCACGCTGCTCTCCGACGGCGCCTCGGTGGCCGAGGTGACGGAGGATCACCGCGATGAGTACGGCGTCAGCCAGATCTTCATCGCCATCGAGATCGATCGGCTGATCGATGGGCCAACGCGCGAGGCCAAGCTGGCGCGCATCATGGACTACGTCCGCGGGGCGCAGCGCGCCGATGAGCAGGTGGCGATCCGCCTGCCGGGGCACGAGTTCACCCAGCTGCAGGCGCGTAACCGGGCGCAGGGGATCGAGGTGGACGATCGGGTATGGCAGCAGCTCTGTGCGCTGTAGCCACGCGGCGCCAGCGCCGGGGAAAATATAAAATAATTATTTTTGTCTTGGTTCCTTTTTTATTTATCTGCTTTCGGCAAATAACCGTCAGCTGATGGAAGTTATATGACGTGTAATAACCGGCAGGCGCGCTGCCGGTAAATAGTGTCGGGCACTCGCCTGCGGCGATCCGCTTTATGGAAAAGGCTACATTCAACGCGGTGCGGGCGTTATTTCCCGGTCGCTCTGAAAATAACGCTGTGCGCTGGAGGATTAATGAAACGCGGATTAGAAATGGTCTCTGCATCGTTATTAGCGCTGTTATCCTGCATTGTTTTTATTAATGTGGTGCTGCGCTATGGCTTTGCCAGCAGCCTATTATCGGTCGATGAACTGTCGCGCTATCTCTTTGTTTGGCTGATCTTCCTTGGCGCCATCGTCGCATTTATGGAAAACCGCCATGTCAGGGTGACCTTTTTTATCGACAGGCTGGCGCCGGCGTGGCGCCGCCGTTTGGAGCGGGTGACCCATCTGGTGATGCTGGCGCTGTGCGTGATGCTGCTGGTGGGAGGCACCCTGAAAACGCTGCAGGACTGGGATAATCGCACGCCGATCCTGGGGCTGCCCGTCGGGCTGCTGTATGCCGCCGTGCTACCGACCAGCGCCGGCGTCGCGCTGATCCTGCTGGCGCGCCTGCGTCGCCTGTGCGCTCGCGCGGCGGATCAGGGGGCATAATGGCGATCCTGATCTTCCTCTGTGTCCTGCTGCTGGGGATCCTGTGCGGCATTCCGATCGCCTGGTCGCTGCTGCTGTGCGCGCTGGCGCTGATGGGCTATCTGGATCTGTTCGATGTCCAGATTATGGCGCAGACGCTGGTCAACGGCGCCGATAACTTCTCCCTGCTGGCGATCCCTTTCTTTGTGCTGGCCGGCGAGCTGATGAACGCCGGCGGGCTGTCGCGCCGGATCGTCGATTTACCGATGAAGCTGGTGGGGCACCGCCCCGGCGGGCTGGGGTACGTCGGCGTGCTGGCGGCGATGATCATGGCCAGCCTGTCCGGCTCGGCGGTGGCGGATACCGCCGCGGTCGCCGCGCTGCTGCTGCCGATGATGCGGGCGGCCAATTACCCGCACAACCGCTCCGCCGGGCTGATCGCCTGCGGCGGCATCATCGCGCCGATCATCCCGCCGTCGATCCCGTTCATCATCTTCGGCGTCTCCAGCGGGCTGTCGATCAGCCGGCTGTTTATGGCCGGGATCGCGCCGGGGATCATGCTGGGGCTGGCGCTGATGCTGACCTGGTGGTGGCAGGCGCGCCGCCTGGCACTGCCGCGCCAGCCGCGGGCCGATCGGCGTCAGGTATGGCAGGCGCTGCGCAGCGGGATCTGGGCGCTGATGCTGCCGGTGATCATCATCGGCGGCTTTCGCTCCGGGCTGTTTACCCCCACCGAGGCCGGCGCGGTGGCGGCCTTCTATGCGCTGCTGGTCGCCGGGGTTATCTACCGTGAGCTGAGCTGGGCCGCGCTCTATTCGGCGCTGGTCGCGGCGGCTAAGACGACCGCGGTGGTGATGTTTTTGGTCTCCGCCGCGCAGGTTTCGGCCTGGCTTATCACCGTAGCGGAGCTGCCGCAGCGGGTCTCTGCGCTGCTGCTGCCGCTGGTGGACTCACCGCGGCTGCTCTTCATTGTCATCATGGTGGCGATCATGGTCATCGGCATGGTGATGGATCTCACCCCGACCATCCTGATCCTCACGCCGGTGCTACTGCCGCTGGTCAAGGCGGCGGGGATCGATCCGATCTATTTCGGCGTGATGTTTGTCATCAACTGCTCCATTGGCCTGGTGACCCCGCCGGTGGGCAACGTACTGAACGTGATCGCCGGCGTCGCGCAGCTGAAGTTCGACGATGCGGTGCGCGGCGTGTCGCCCTATTTCCTCACTCTGATAGGCATGCTGCTGCTGTTTATTCTGCTGCCGCAGCTCATTACTGCGCCGTTGGCATGGCTGCTTCCCTGACCATAAGGATAAGACCGATGAAATGCTTCGCTCCGATCTCTGCCTTGCTCCTCTCCGTATCGCTACTGTCGCCGCCGTCGCTGGCGGCGCAGTCCCTGCGCTTTGGCTATGAGACTTCACAAAGCGACTCTCAGCACCAGGCGGCTGAAAAGTTCAGAAGCCTGCTGGAGGCGCGCACGCAGGGCGCGCTGAGTCTGCGCCTGTTTCCAGACAGTACGCTGGGCAACGCTCAGGCGATGATCAGCGGCGTGCGCAGCGGCAGCATCGATATGGAGATGAGCGGCACCAATAACTTTGCCGGTCTGCTACCGGCGCTCAATGTGCTGGATATCCCCTTTCTGTTTCGCGATACCGAGCACGCCTACCGGGTGCTGGACGGCGAGATCGGCGCGGCGCTGCTCAGCCGCCTGGAGACGGTGGGGCTAAAGGGGCTGGCCTACTGGGAAAACGGCTGGCGCGACGTGACGAACTCACGCCGCCCGATACAGACGCCCGCCGATCTCAAGGGGCTGAAGATCCGCACCAACAACAGTCCGATGAACATCGCCGCCTTTCGTCTGCTGGGCGCTAATCCGCTGCCGATGCCTTTTTCGGAGGTGTATACCGCGCTGGAGACGCGCACCATCGATGCCCAGGAGCATCCGATCAATGTGACCTGGTCGGCCAAATTCTATGAGGTGCAGAGGTACCTGACCCTGACGCACCACGCCTATTCGCCGCTGATCGTGGTGATGAATCTGAAGCGGTTTCAGACGCTGGAGCCCGACCAGCAGCAGGCGCTGCTGAGCGCGGCGCGCGAGGCGGGAGAGTATCAGCGCCAGCGGGTGGTGGAGGATCAGCAGCGCATCATCGCCGGGATGCGAGAGAGCGGGGTCGAGGTGATAGTGCAGCCCGATCGCCGGGCATTCGCCGAGGCGCTGGGTAGCCAGGTGCGCGACATGTTCCTGCAGGCGCATCCGCAGGAAGCGGCGCTGTTACAGGCGATTGAGCAGACGCAATAAGGACGGTTGATCATGGCGTATTGGTTGGGCATTGACTGCGGCGGCACCTGGCTTAAGGCCGGGCTGTACGATGCGTTGGGGCGTGAATGCGCCATTGTGCGTCAGCCGCTGGCGCTGATTTCACCCTGTCCCGGCTGGGCCGAACGGGATATGCGGCTGTTGTGGCAGCAGTGCGCCCGAGCTATCCGCGATCTGCTGGCGCAGTCGGCGACGGCGGGGCAGGCGATCCGCGGCGTGGGGATCTCGGCGCAGGGGAAGGGGCTATTTCTGTTGGATAAACAGGATAGGCCTCTGGGCCATGCCATCCTCTCCTCCGATCGGCGCGCGCAGGCGATTGTGCAACGCTGGCAGCGTGACGGGGTGGCGCAGCGTCTGTACCCGCTGACGCGCCAGGCGCTGTGGAGCGGGCACCCGGCGACGCTGCTGCGCTGGCTGAAAGAGCATCAGCCGCAGCGCTATCGCCAGATCGGCTGCGTGTTGATGGCGCACGACTATCTGCGCTGGTGTCTGAGCGGGGTGAAGGGGGGCGAGCTGAGCAATATGTCGGAGTCCAACCTGTACAGCATGGCCGACGCCGGTTTCGACAGCCGCCTGACGGCGTGGCTGGGGATTGCGGAGATGGATGCGGCCTTACCGCCGCTGGTCGGCTCGTCGCAGGTGTGCGCGGCGGTGAGCCCCGAGGCGGCGGCGCTCACCGGGCTGCGCCCCGGCACCCCGCTGGTCGGGGGGCTGTTCGATGTGGTTGCCACCGCCCTGTGCGCCGGCCTGCAGGATGAGCATACCCTGAATGCGGTGATGGGGACCTGGGCGGTGACCAGCGGCCTGGCCGACCGGCTGGAGGAGGGGGAGCCCTACCCCTATGTGTACGGCCACTACGCCTTTCCCGGACGCTATATCGTCCATGAGGCCAGCCCGACCTCCGCCGCCAATCTGGAGTGGCTGCGCGCGCAGTGGGGGGATCTGCCGCTGGAGCAGGTCAATCGCCTGGTGGAGCGCCTGCCGCGGGCGGGCAGCGATCTGTTCTTTCTCCCCTTTCTGTACGGCAGCAACGCGGGCGCGGCGCTGACCGGCGGTTTCTATGGCCTGCAGGCGCTGCACCAGCGCGATCATCTGCTGCAGGCGGTGTATGAGGGGGTGATCTTTAGCCATATGACCCATCTGGCGCGCATGCGCGCCCGCTTTACCCAGGTCAGGACGCTGCGGGTGACCGGCGGCCCGGCGCGCTCGCGCCCCTGGATGCAGATGCTGGCCGACGCCAGCGGGCTGCCGGTGGCGCTGCCGCAGGTAGAGGAGACCGGCTGTATGGGTGCCGCGATGATGGCGCAGGCGGGTATCGATGGGGGCATCGACGCCGCGCTTTGGCAGCCGTCCGCACCGCAGATCCTGTACCCCGACCCCGCGATCTATGCCGCCTATCAGGCGAAATATCAACGTTATCAGTCGCTGACTGTGGCCCTGCGCGACTGGCACGCCGCGAGTGCGGCGCGCGAGCAACAGGAGGAACCTCAATGAGCCGACCGGGACTGCAGTTGGCGCTGGACCAGCGCGATCTGGACTCGGCGCTGCGGGCTGCCGCGGTGCTTTATCCCTATGTAGATATCATCGAGGCCGGCACCATCCTGTGTCTCAACCAGGGGACGGCGGCGCTGAAGGCCCTGCGTCGCTGCTGCCCTGAGCGGCCTCTGGTGGCCGACTGGAAAGTGGCCGACGCCGGGGCACTGCTGGCGTCACAGGCGCTGGAGGCTGGCGCTGACTGGATGACGGTGATCTGTGCCGCGCCGCTGGCGACGGTCGAGCAGGCCCAGCGGGCGGCGCAGGCGCGCGGCGGCGAGATTCAGATAGAGCTGTTTGGCCACTGGACGCTGGACGATGCCCGGGCCTGGCGGCGTCTCGGCGTCCGTCAGGCCATTTACCACCGCGGGCGCGACGCCCAGGCCAGCGGGCAGCAGTGGGGCACGGCGGATCTGACGCGCATGGCGCGGCTGTCGGATCTCGGGCTGCAGATCTCCGTCACCGGCGGGGTTGTCCCGGCGGATCTGGCCTACTTTCGCCACATCGACGTTAAGGCGTTTATCGCCGGGCGGGCGCTGTATGGCGCGGCGGAGCCGCAGCAGGCGGCGCAGGCGTTTCAACGACAGATTCAGGACCTTTGGGGAGATAAAACATGAAAAAGCATCCGCTGGGGATTTACGAAAAGGCGCTGCCGCGCCATCTCTCTTGGCCGGAGCGTCTGGCGCTGGCCAAGGGCTGCGGCTTCGATTTTGTCGAGATGTCGCTGGATGAGAGCGATGAGCGTCTGGCGCGCCTGAGCTGGTCGCGCGCCGAACGCCATGCCCTGAGCGGGGCGATCCTGGAGAGCGGGATCGCCGTCCCCTCCCTGTGCCTATCGGCCCATCGTCGCTTTCCCTTGGGCAGCCGCGATCCCGCGCTGCGCCAGCGTGGCGAAGAGATCATGACCCAGGCTATCGGGCTGGCGCGCGATCTGGGGATCCGTACCATCCAACTGGCGGGCTATGACGTCTACTATGAGCCCCACGATGACGACAGCGAGCGGCGCTTCGCCGACGGGCTGGCCCGGGCGGTGGCGCAGGCGGCCGCCGCTCAGGTGATGCTGGCGGTGGAGATCATGGATACCGCCTTCATGAACGCCATCAGCAAGTGGAAGACGTGGGAGGCGCTGATGGCCTCCCCGTGGTTCAGCGTCTATCCGGATCTCGGCAACCTCAGCGCCTGGGGCAACGATGTCGCCGCTGAGCTGCGGCTGGGGATCGATCGTATTGCGGCGATCCACCTGAAGGACACCTATCCGGTGACAGTCGACGAGCCGGGGCAGTTCCGCGACGTTCCCTTCGGCGCGGGCTGCGTCGACTTTGTCGGGGCGTTTCGCACGCTGCGGCAGCTGAACTACCGCGGTGCCTTTGTCATTGAGATGTGGAATGAAGCGGCGCCGGAGCCGCTGCTGGAGGTGATCCAGGCGCGTCGCTGGATCACGGCGCGGATGCAGGAGGGGGGACTGATATGCTAGCACCATTGAAAGAGGCGGTGCTGGCCGCCAATCTGGCGCTGCCGCAGCATCACCTGGTGACCTTTACCTGGGGCAACGTCAGCGGACGGGATAGCGACGGCGAGCTGATGGTGATCAAGCCCTCCGGCGTTGACTACCGGGCGATGACGGCGGCGGACCTGGTGGTGGTGGAGATCGCCAGCGGACGGGTGGTCGAGGGGCGCTATAAGCCCTCTTCCGATACGGCGACCCACCTGGCGCTGTACCGCCGCTATCCCCAGATCGGCGGGATCGTGCATACCCATTCGCGCCATGCCACCATCTGGGCGCAGGCGGGGCGCGATCTGCCCGCCTGGGGCACCACCCACGCCGACTACTTCTATGGCGCCATTCCCTGTACCCGCCCGCTGAGCGAAGCGGAGATCGAGGGCGACTACGAATACCAGACCGGCGCGGTGATCATCGAAACCTTTGAGCGGCGCGGCCTGGATCCCAGCCAGATCCCCGCGGCGCTGGTCTACGCGCATGGCCCTTTCGCCTGGGGCGCGGATGCCGCCGACGCGGTGCATAACGCGGTGGTGCTGGAGGAGTGCGCCTACATGGGGCTGTTCGCCCAGCAGCTTACCCCCGGCCTGAGCCGGATGCAGCAGCCGCTGCTGGATCGTCACTACCTGCGCAAGCACGGCGCCGCTGCCTACTACGGTCAGTGAAGCGCCGCGCCCGGCCCCCGTGGGTGCGCTGGCGCGGCGACGTCTGGCCCGCGCGCGGCCTACCCGTTAAATCCCAGCTCGGCGGAGATGGCCTCGGCGGTGGCGCGCTCCCAGGCGGCATCAGGCGCGGGGGGCGGGGTCCGCCTCGCCGTCGCGCTGTACCAGCGCGATCAGGGTGCAGGGGGCCGCAGGCGCGCTGTCGGCGCGCACGGGCTGGAGCTTTCCGCTCTCCGACAGGGTAAACAGCGGAATGACGCCCTGGTGCATCGCCAGGTACTCCGGCCAGCCGAAGTTCTGATTTAGGCGCGTGACCTTGATGGTGGCGCCTTTGGCGATCAGGCTACTCAGCTTCCCGTAGCTGGCCTCGTGATTGAAAAGGCTCTCGTGGCGGCGGAAACGCGCGCTCTCCGCGCGATCGCCGCGTCCCTTCAGCGGTGAGCCGGAGCGGATCGCGAAGACGTTCTCATCGCCGAGAATATGGCCGAAGTGGTAGATGGCCAGGGCATTCTGGTGGCGGTTGGGCGACAGGGCGAACACCCGCGCCGTCTCGCCGAGATTGAGGTAGTTTTCCGCATGCTCAGAATAGGCGTGGCCGTAATAGGCGGGGATCCCCTCCATGCGCGCCTGGCGGTAATACTCCCAGCTGCTGTCGCTGACGATGACGGGGATCTCCAGCTTGATCAGCGCCTGGGCCAGCAGGCGGGCCACGCTATTGGCCCCGATGATCAGCACGCCGCGCGGCTTACGCTGCTGGACGCGCAGCAGGCGGGCCACGAAGCGGCTGGTCAGGCTCTGCAGGATGACGGTGCCGATGATGATGGCGAACACCACCGTCACCAGCCGTCCGGCATCTGGGTAGCCGCTGCGCTGCAGCGTCAGGGCAAAGAGGGAGCTGACGGCCGCGGCGACGATGCCGCGCGGCGCGATCCAGCTGAGCAATAGCCGCTCGCGCCACTGCAGCGAAGATCGCCAGGTGGAGACGGCGATGCACAGCGGCCGGGCGATGAACTGCACGACGCACAGCACCCCGATGAGCGGCCAGCCCATTTGCCAGAGCGCCGCGATATCGAGGCGCGCCGCCAGGATGATGAAGAGGGCGGAGATCAGGATGACGGAGAGCTCCTCCTTAAAGGCGAGGATATCGCTGGTGTCGACATCGCGCATGTTGGCCAGCAGTATGCCGATCACCGTGACGGTCAGTAACCCCGACTCGTCGGCGATGGCGTTCGACAGGCCGAATGCGGCCAGCATCGAGGCGAGGACCGCCAGGTTCTGCAGATAGCTCGGCACCCAGGCGCGGCGCAGGCTGACGCCGATAAGGTAGCCGCACGCCAGCCCGACGAGCAGGCCGACCAGGACGGTGCTGCCCAGTGTCCAGAAAAGATGGCCGTAAGACTGGGCGCTTTGCTGCAGGACGATGAATTCAAAGACCAACAGCGTGAAGATAGCGCCGATGGGATCGATGATGATTCCCTCCCAGCGCAGCACCTGGTTGACGCTGGCGTTCGGGCGCACCACGCGCATCAGGGGGGCGATCACCGTGGGGCCGGTGACCACGGTTACCGCGCCGATCAGCGCCGCCAGCTCCGGCGGCAGCCGCAGCAGCCACCAACAGGCGAGGCCGATGACGGCGAAGGTGGCCAGCATGCCGATGCTGACCAGGTTACGCACGACGCCGCCCAGGCCGCGTATCTCCTCTAGGCGCAGCGTCAGCGCGCCTTCGAACAGGATGATCGCCACCGACAGGGAGACGAGGGGAAACAGCAGCTCGCCAAAGAGTCGGTCGGGCTGAACCAGGTGGGTGACCGGGCCGAGAGCAATCCCAAACAAGAGCAGCAGCAGTATGGCCGGTAGGCGCAGTGACCAGGCGGCCCATTGCGCCAGCAGGGCGCTTAACCCAATCAGTACCAACATCAGCGGGGTAGATAACGCCATAATGATCCCTTCCTGTAGACAGCGCGATTCATGGAGAGAGGCTTCTCTCTATTTTAGCGGGTCTATTTTTAGTCATCATTTATATAAATGTGCAGAGTTAATTGTATTTCTGTATTTGATTTGTATTGATGATCAATGGGTTGGAATTATCTGAATCTGTACTGCGCCGATCGTACGCGGGAGAAACGCCCGGGTAGCCACCTGGGCGATCGTCTGAACTATTGGGATATTAAGGGCGGTATTCAGTATGACTTTGTGCTGAAGTGACGCGCCGTGGCCGCCAGTCCGCAGGCGGGCTTGCCCCTGGCGCCGCGCATATCGCGGCCATTCACTGCGCGGTGGATAGCGCAGTGAATACGCCGGGGCTGTTGTTAGGGAATTACTGCGTTGACCTGGTCAATAATTCGCTGCCGGCGTTTTTCAGCCATGCTATTCGAAAAGGCGCGAATCGCGGCGCCCAGCGTCGATTTCCCGCCAGACGCCGGCGTATCCCGCTGGGGATGATGATCGTAGGCGTTATCGAGCGTAGCGGCGCTCGATGCCCGGTTGACCACCTGTGAACTGATATAGTCAGGGAATAACGTGTCGATATAAAACATACTACACCTCGATTAAGCGTATAGGTTAAAAATAATCTGCAGTCGCGTCGGGCAATATGCGGCGCGTGGATTGACTATTCTTACTTACGCATGAGCGGGTGTTCAGAATCGTCAGTCCGTCGCGTTGCCGAACGATGGAGGTTCGTCTGATGTTGCGCTGAACATATCTACTCTCCTCTGGGGGAATGAACGGGTTATGGACAGTATGCGCCGCGAAAGATAAACGTAGCCTGTACCGGTCGGCGGGTTTTATTGTTGAGGCGCCGCCATCGCATTACGCTCGACGCCGAGAACGCGCACTTTTTCCGGAGGATCTCTGCCACATATACCCTAACAAAAAGGGGCTTGTTGAAATAAAACGGGGGAAAGTGTTACCCGTGAATTTGAGTTTTATCACAAAAGATGACGCGGCGCCGGTGGTGTGATAACGCCCCATATCTAAGGAGTGTTTATGACCAGGCGGCGTTATTTAATTATATTGCTGATGTTTATAGTCATCGCGATTAATTATATGGATAGGGTTAACTTTTCCGTGTCGATTCCGGAGATTCAGAAAGATTTGCACTTTAGCCTTGCGCAGATCGGCGATATCTCTTTTGTCTGGGGCATGGCCTATGCCCTGTTTAATTTCCCCGGCGGCTGGCTGGCGGATAAGCTGGGCCTACGCTGGGGGATCTTTGCCGCCTTTGGCTGGTGGTCGCTGTTTACCATCGCCTCGCCCTTTGCCACCACGCTCACCGGATGGTTTATTCTCCGTGGTTTGATGGGGGTCGGCGAGGCGCCGATCTGGCCGTTTAATGCCAAGGCCGCCAACAGCTGGGCGCCGCCGGGCGAGCGTTCGACCGCCTATACGCTGGCGGGCTCAGGGCAGTATCTGGGGCCGGCCATCGGCTCTATTTTGGTCGGCTGGATCGTGGTCGCCCTGGGCTGGCGCTGGGCGTTCGTTATTTTTGGCGGCGCGGGCCTGCTGCTGCTGCCGCTGTGGCTGTTCGTGGTGCGAGACACCCCGGCCAGCGATAAGCGGGTTAGCCAAGAGGAGCTGGCGCTGATCGGTAATCTGGCGAATGCCGCGCAGGAGAAGGTTGACTGGCCGGGGATCCGTCGGGTGTTTACCTCGCGCACCGGTATAGGGATGCTGCTGATTTACCTGACGTTTGGCTATATTTTGTTTACCTTTCTCAACTGGGTTCCCAGCTATATGTATTACACCTTCCACATGGATATTCTGAAGAGTGCCCTGTGGTCCAGCCTGGGCGCGTTTATGGGGTTTATCGGCTTTGTGCTCTCCGGCCCCTTTAACGATCGCCTGGTGAAAAAATATCGCCGTCTGACGGCCCGGCGCATTGGGACGGCGCTGCCGATGTTTTTGGCGGTGCTGTGCGTGGTGGCGTCGCTGATGACGGCGAGAAGCGGGCTGGGGCAGATGACCGCTATCCTGATCGGGATGGTGCAGCTGTTAATGAACCTGACCGTCGGCGCGTGGGCGGTCAACATTATCGATATCTCTCCCAATCAGGCGTCGACCGGCATGGTCTACGGCATTTTTAACGGGGTGCTGAATATGATGGGGGCGTTGAACTCCCTGATCCTGACCGCCATCGCGTCGGCCTATGGTTTTCCGCTGGCCTTTGGCAGCGCGGTGATCTTTATGCTGATTTTCCTGTTCAGCATTCTGTTTATCGTCGACCGTCGGAGCTATGAGGCGTTAACCGCCTATGCCATGGACGCCCGTCGCCGCGGGGCGGCGCAGGCGTAGCCATTCGGCGCCTGAGCGTGCAACCGTACTCAGGCACCGTTCGGTTTAGTCGATGTGCCACGCGTCGGTCGCGACGCCGTTGATCAGCAGCTGACGGCGCTCCCCCTTGGGCAGGGTGACTCGCAGCTGGCGCCAGGCCGGTCGGTACTGGCCGCGCGGCGTCACGCTGAGCGCGATCTGCGTGGCGCTGCAGGTCATTTCCCACGTCAGCCACAGCGCATTTCCCTGCTGGTAGCCCCAGCTTTCGCCGTCGTCCTCAAACAGCAGGCCTGAATCGCTGCCGCAGCCCTGCCGCGGGAATAGCCTGAGTTCGCGGCGATCGTCGGCGGCGCTATCGACGTGGCGGACGCGCTCGCTCAGCGGCAATCCGGCGCCGGCGCGCACCAGCAGCGGCAGTCTTTCCAGCGCGGCGTCCAGCGTGATCCACTGTCCCCCGCAGAACCACGCCTCGCTATAAAAGTCATACCAGCCGCCGCCGTTATCGGGCAGCCAGACCCGGCGCGTGCGGGCACCCGGTTCGACGACGCTGGCCACCAGAATATCGCGGCCCAGCAGGAAGTCGTCGCACTCGGCGAAAGTCTTCGCGTCGTGCTGATGGTCGAGAAAGGTGGGGCGCAGCATCGGCTCGTCGTCAGCGTGGGCCTGCCATAGCAGGGTGTACAGGTAGGGCAGCAGGCGATAGCGCAGTTCGATGGCGCCGCGGATGGCTGGGGTGATGGCCGGGTACATCCAGGGCTCGTTGACCGTCTGATCATCGTTCCATGAATGGATGGTAAAGCGCGGGTGCATGACGCCGTTCTGTACCCAGCGCACGAACAGCTCCGGATCGGGCTTATCGCCGGAGAAACCGCCGACGTCGTGGCCGACGTTAAACAGCCCGGACAGGCTCATACCGACCCCCATGCGGGTGTTGTAGCGCAGGGTCTCCCAGCTGGTGCGGTTGTCGCCGCTCCAGGTTTGGACGTAGCGCTGCATGCCGGCGCAGCCGGAGCGGGAGATCAGGTAGGGGCGCAGATGGGGGGCAAAGCGCTGCTGTGCCTCCATCGAGGCGCGCATCATCAGCAGCGGCATCACCGGGCGGATCTGCTTGATGGCGATCGGCTGGCCAAAGCCGTGGCAGCGGGCTTCGCCGTCCCACACTTCGAATTCGTTGTTGTCATTCCAGGTGGCGTCGATCCCCATCTCCAGCAGCTGGGTCGTGACCCCGTTTTGCCACCAGGCGACGGTGTGCGGGTTGGTAAAATCCAGGTGCGATCCCTCATCGTCCCAGAAGGTGGAACGCTCCGGGGCCTCGCTCTCCGAGTCGCGGATGAACAGCCCCTGCGCCGCCGCCTCTGCGTAGCGGGGGTGATCCTGCAGCAGGCACGGCTTGATGTTGGCCGCCAGCCGGATCCCGGCGTCGTGAAAGGCCTGGCTCATCACCTTGGGCTGCGGCACTTTGTCGTAGTTCCAGTTGAAGACATAGCGTTTACCGTTAATCGAGGTATAGCCAGAGGAGAGCTGGAACGAATCGCAGGGGATCGCGTGATCCTGACAGAGACGGATAAAGTTCATCAGCTGGTTCTGGGCATCCGGCGCATCGGTGTAGTGCATGGTGGAGCCGCTGTAGCCCAGGCTCCACTTCGGGCCGAACAGGGTTTTACCGGTCAGCCGGACGAACGTCTTGGTGATGTCCAGCACCCGTTTGCCGCAGAACAGGTAGTAGTCGATATCGCCGGCCTCGGCCTGCCAGCGGCGATAGGCGGTGTGATAGTTGTCGATCTCATTGCCCAGATCCAGCCAGGTGCTGCTCAGGTTGTCGTAGAACAGCCCCATGCTGACGTCGTCGCGTTGGGTAATGGTAAAGGGGATATGCTTGTACAGCGGATCGGTGCTGCGGGCGTTATACCCCATGGCGTCCAGATTGCGCATTTCATAGCGTTTGCCGTTGCGCAGCAGATCGCCGGCCTTTTCCCCCAGGCCATAAAAACGCTCATCCTTACGGCGCTGCAGATAGTGCGCGACGCCGTCGCCGTGGGGGTTGAGCAGGTAGGCGCTGGTGGGGCGATCGCCGGCCAGGTATTGCCATGCGCCCTGCTCATCGCGGTAGTGCCACTCCAGCCATAGCGGCTGGTGCACCGTGACCCGCAGCGCCGCCGTGGCGATGGTCAGGCTATCCTGGTGCTGCTCCAGCGTCCAGGTCGGCAGGCTAAAGCCGCTCAGATCGTCGCGCTGACGCCCCTCCCAGGGGACATCCTGCTGCGGCGCGATGCTCCAGGTGCGATCCAGGGTCAGCGCGCCTTTTCGCTTCAGAACGATGCGGAACAGATGCTCCTCCAGCATATACAGGCACAGGGTGTGCTGCCCATCGACCCGCAGCTCTACATGGTGGGCCGTGCGTTTTTCAAAACTCCAGTGTTTCAGCGTTTTCATCGTTTTTTCCACTATCAGGCGCGCTTGGCGCGGCGTTCAGCAATAAAGGTCACCAGGAAAAAGGCCCCGATCAGGTCAAAGAATCCCATGGCGATAAACAGCGGGTTGAAGCCGATTTTGTCGGCGGTCACCCCGATAAGCAGCGAGAAGAGGAAGCTGGCGATCCAGGCGGCGGAGCCGCGCATGCCGTTGACGGTGGCCATTTGCCCCTTGTCGAAGGACTCCACCACCAGGGCGCTCAGCATGCAGGAGATGATCTGGTGGCCGAAGCCGCCGATGGAGATCAGGACGATGGTGATGTAGGGATCGCGGGTGATGGCGACGACCGCCAGGGAGATCATCATGAACGCGCCGGTCACCGAGCTGGCGACCACCGAGTTGACGCGCGAGCAGCCGAACAGGCGCGTGTACAGGCGGGTCAGGTAGCCGCTGGCGATGCTGCCCAGATCGGCGGCCAGAAACGGCAGCCAGGCGAACATGGCTATCTGCTTCAGATCCATGCCGTGCTCTTTGGCCAGGTACAGCGGCACCCAGAAGCTGAGTACTGCCCAGGCGGGCTCCGCCATAAAGGCGGGAATGGCAATGCCGTAGAAGCGCTTGTTCTTCGCAACGATCTTTAAGGCGGTGAAGAAGGGCTGCTTGACCGGCGGCGCCTCGTGATCCTGCTTGATATAGTCCAGCTCCGCGCGGCTTAGGTTGGGGTGCTGCTCCGGGTTGTGATAGAACAGCCACCACAGGACGACCCAGATCAGCGCCAGCACGCCGGTAAACATAAAGGCGCCCTGCCAGCCGAATGAGGCATGGGCAAAGTAGATGATGGGCGGCGCCAGCATGGCTCCGATGGAGAAGCCGACGCCCGCCCAGCCGGCGGCGATGGGACGCTCGGATTTAGGGAACCATTCGCCCAGGGTTTTGGCGTTGGCCGGGGTGGCCGCCGCCTCGGCGCCGCCCATAAAGAAGCGCAGAATAGCCAGCTGGAGCCAGCTGCCTGCCCCGGCGTGGGCGATACAGGCGATGGCCCACAGGATGGCGCAGAGGGCGAACCCGATCTTCAGGCCAATCACATCGATCAGCCAGCCGCACAGTGGCTGAAAGAGGGTATAGGCAATCTGAAAGGCACCGACAATCCACGAATATTGTTCGGTGGTGATCCCGAGGCTCTCTTTGAGCTCCGGCGCCAGAATACCGAGAGAGTTACGTGTAATATAATTAACGGTAACTCCGAGTAAAAAAACGAATTAATATCCACCAACGCAGATTTTTCACCGCGCGGCGGGGGGTTCCGAGCGTTGCATCATTATTTATGCCTTGGCTCATAGGGGTCTCCACAGGATGTTTTGTCAGGGAATGTGCATGGCCCGCTTACGGCGCCACCTGTCACACCAATTTTGTTATTTTGTTGAAACTTATTGGTTTTATTTTAATAATCTTCTGCACCACTTGGCCGGAAGTTGTCAGGCCAATTCAGACTAAGGCAGAAGAATGGCTGGCCATAGCGCAATTTATGCAAGTTTTTTCATTAATAAGCGTTATTTCGCGCATTAGTACCTGTTTAATTAGCATCGGCGTGGGATATCTGTTGTGAAAATTCTTTCATTTTCAAAATGGAGATAGATCACAAATTGAATAAAAAGCTTAAGATTGCCGAAATCGCTGCGCGTACCGGCCTCTCTGCCAGCACCGTTTCACGGGTGCTGGCCGGGAAGGCCAACACCAGCGAAAAGGCGCGCAACCGGGTGCTGACGTGCGCGCGGGAGCTGGGGGTGATGGACGGGATGGCGGCGGGGCGGATGCTGTTGAACAGCCTGGTGGTCTTTGCCCCCCAGCGCGCATTCGACGAGCGGTCCGATATCTTTTACTACCGAGTGATTCAAAGCATCAATAAGGCGCTTTCCGCGCACGAGGTGCGGCTGCGCTACTGCGCGCTGGAGGAAGAGGACAGCGACGCCGAGCTGTTTCTGGCGCGGATGAACGAGCCCGGCACGCAGGCGGCGATCCTGCTGGGGATTGATGATGCGCGTATCCACCGTCTGGCCGCCGACGGCGCGCAGCCCTGCGTGCTGATTAACTGTCGCGATGAGCAGATGCGCCTGCCCTCTATCGCGCCCGACCACCGCCTGATCGGTCAATGCGCCGCGCGCTATCTGTTTGAGATGGGGCACCGGGCGGTGATGAACGTGATGTGCCTGCGCCGCTATACCATGGATCTGCGTCTGGTCGGGATTAAAGCGGCCTGGCGGGCGCAAAATCTGCGCTTTCTTAGCGCCCGGGATCTGATCGCGCTGTCCAGCTTTAGCGCCCGCGAGGCCGAGGAGCGGGTGGGCGGCTGGCTGGATGCTCAGCGGGGGAAACCGCTGCCGACGGCGTTTTTGGTCGGGGGCGACTTTATGGCGGCCGGTACCATCACCGCGCTGCGCCAGCGTGGGCTGCGGGTCCCGCAGGATGTTTCCGTGATGAGTATTGACGGGTTTAATCTGGCGGCGATCCAGGATGTGCCGCTGACGGCGGTGCACGTTCCGCGCGATGCGCTGGGGAGCGAGGCGGTGCAGATGCTGCAGCAGCGGCTGCTGCGACCTCGGGCGCCGTGCGGCTCGCTGCTGCTGTACGGAGAGCTGGTGGTCAGGGCCTCGGTTCGGCGGATCCGACCGGGAAATCGGCGCGGCGAGGTCTCCAGCGAGGGGCTCTATGACGATCGCTGAGGCCGGCGCCAATACCGATCGGGATCAGTCCTGTTTCTGCAATATACATATAGCGCGGCCTGTTTTTTGAGTGCGATCTCATTTTTGCCGCTGAGGGGCAGGGATGATAGCGGGGATAAACGGGATCGCCCGCGTCGCCTGAGCGCCGGGCGGCCGCAGAGTATGACGATCCGAAGGGGAGGCGAGACGATGGGTTATCGGTTGGGCGGCGCTGTGCTGCTGTGTGCGCTGACGGGGGCGGCCTGGGGCGCGGGGGCGAGCAAGAGCTATGATGTGTTCATTATTCCCAGCCGCGGGATGGAGACCCTGCTCGCCCAGACCACGGCGCAGCTGGGGCAGTATCATTTAACCAGCCTGGCGGCGCAGGGGTTTCAGCCCCATGTCACGCTGTATCTGGCCGAGTATGGCCCCGATGCCCTGCCGCGGCTGAAGCAGGAGGTCGCGGCGCTCAGCCAGCGTCAGCGGGCGTTTCCCCTGCGCCTGACCCACCTGATCCAGACGCGCGGCGACTGGCTGATGGTGGCGGTCGAGAACAGTCGGGAGCTGCAGAGTCTGTCGGATACGCTGGTGCGTCGGCTGTCACCCTATCGCGATAAGGGGGCGCCGCTGCCGGGCTGGGTGAACGCCTATCCGGAGAAGAAGGCGGCCTTTGTCCGCTATGGCAGCCCGAATGTGTTCAGCCACTTCGATCCCCACGTCACCCTGCTGGCGCAGAGCGACCATGCGGCGCTAAGCCAGTTTATGCAGCGCGATGGTCAGCGCTTTGGCGCGCAAACCCTCGAGGCGGTTGGGCTGGGGATCGCGGAGACGGACGCCAACGGACAGAGCAAGACGGTGCTGGCCCGCTACGATTTTGCCGCGCCGAGCGCGGGACAGTAAGGCTATCGCTTAGCGACGGATGATGCGACCGTCGTTGCCCTGGCCGTCGCGCGCCTGCTTGAGCTTTTCGGCACCGGTGGCCTGGATCAGCCACAGCGAGGTAAAACCGCGCAGATTGCCGTAGCTGTACTTGGGGTTGTTCGGCTCCAGCGGCTGGGTGACGGTCAGCAGACGCTCGCCGTCGCGGCGGCGGGTCTTATGGAATGAGACATAGATATCGTCGTCTTTCAGGTGAAATAGCACCTCCTGAGCGACGATGTCGGCGTTAATATCGTTGTCCGCCACGCTCCACAGGAACATGACGATCTTGACCGGGCCAAAGGAGCTGTCTTCCACCAGATGGACGTTGATTTCGCTGGTCTGCAGTTTATTGCCCTTCAGCGCATCCTTAATTCGCTCAACCAGAATGGCGGCCCGTGATTTGGACATGGTCGTTTCCTTAAATGGTGAAAATGGCCGGGCCTGGGCGAGTATCCGCCCGCCCCACGGCGATACATGATTATCTTATCGGCTGTCTTATCGATTATGTTATCGGGCGCTCACCCGCGGCATGCGTCGCAGAACGGTGGACGTTTTTCCCGCAGAGGTTGACGCGGCGCGGGCGATCCCTATTAACAGTCTACCGCAGACACCGCCAGAGTGGTATCGCCCGGGCGGTGCGGATGGGCTTTAGCTGAAGGATAAAAACGCCTACTATATTTCCCCCGCGTAAATGGATGTGACGAAAAACGACAGCGACGCCGTTGTCCCCGCTGTACTCCTCGTCCCCGACTGCGGCCTGGTGGCGTCCGTCTCTGCGGCGGCCGTCATACCCTACCAATAATAAAGGTGATAATGATGGGTGTTTCTCAAAGGATTAAAGGTTGGGCTGCGGCCTGTTTGCTGGCCGTTTCCTGCGTGGCTTCGCCGGCGTTTGCCGCGCAGTCCGGTAAGGATATGAGCATTTGGTTTGACGTGGGCGGCCCGGTGGGTGAGTCCTATGTGACGGTGGTGCAGAACGGGGCTAAGCAGGCGGCCGAGGATCTGGGCGTCGATCTGCGTCTGGTTTACTCCGACTGGCAGCCGCAGAAGATGATCGAAAACTTTAAGCAGGCGCTGGCGGCCAAGCCGACCGGCATCGTGGTGATCGGCCTGCCGGGCGACACCGCCTACCAGCCGCTGATCAAGGAGGCCATCGATAAGGGGATCCTGGTGACCTCTATCGACACCGAGCTGCCGGGCACCATGGCGGCCGAGCAGAGCAAGGGCTTTGGCTACGTTGGCGATAACAACGCGGTGCGCGGTCTGCGCCTGGCCAAAGAGGCGGTGCGCCGCAGCGGGCTGAAGGCGGGCGATCGCGCGCTGGTGTGGGGGCTTAAAGATCGCGCCGCCCGCAGTGAGTCAACGCTGGGGCTGATCAAGGGGCTGGAGCAGGCCGGGGTGAAGGTCGACTTCCTGCAGATCTCACCGGAGGTGGACAAAGATCCGTCTCTGGGCGCACCGGCCTTTACCGCCTATATGGCGACCCACCCAGATGTGAAGATGGTGCTGGTGGACCACGGCGCCCTGACCGCGCAGATGGGCAACCTGATGCGTAACGCCGGGATCAAGCCGGGCGAGGTCTACGTGGCGGGCTTCAGCCTGTCGCCGGCGACCGCCGAGGCGATTAAATCCGGCTATGTACAGCTGGTGGCCGATGCCCAGCCCTACCTGATGGGCTACTTCTCCGTGGTGCAGATCGTCCTGAGCAAGCGCTATGGCTTCTCCGGTCTGGATATCAACACCGGCGCCGGGTTTGTCTCTCAGGAGAATATCGGTCTGATCGCGCCACTGGCCAGCCAGGGTCTGCGTTGATGACGCAGCCTGCGCTGGAACTGATCGGGCTGAACAAATGGTTCGGCCCGGTTCATGCCCTGCGCGATATTCATTTTCAGCTGTTCCCCGGCGAGGTCGTTGCCCTGCTGGGGGATAACGGCGCCGGCAAATCGACCCTGATCCGGGCGATCGCCGGCGCCGAGCGCTTTGATAGCGGCACGCTGAAGGTGGCGGGGCAGGCGGTCGATGGGCGGCGCTACAACGTGCTGGGGGCCCGCCGCCAGGGGATCGAGACCGTGTACCAGAATGGCGCGCTGGGTCTGGGGCAGTCGCTGTGGCGCAACCTGTTCCTGGGGCGTCACCTGCGCAACCGCTGGGGCTTTATCGACGAGCGGGCGGAGCGACAGCGGGCGCAGGCGCTGCTGCGCCAGCTCAACTTTCGCGGCGTCGGCGCCAACGTGGACGCGCTGGTCGGCCAGCTCTCCGGCGGCGAGCGCCAGGGGCTGGCCATCGGGCGTGCCATGCTGTTCGACGCCCGTCTGGTGATCCTGGATGAGCCGACCACCGCCCTGTCGCTGGGGGAGGTGGAGAAGGTGCTGTGCTTTATTGAGCAGCTGCGCGCCCAGGGGCGGGCCTGCCTGCTGATCACCCACAACATGGCCGACGCCTATCGGGTGGCGGACCGTTTTGTGGTGATGGATCGCGGCGCCATCGTCGCCGCCTACCCGAAGGATCAGCTGACGCTGGCCAGCCTGCAGCAGGCGTTGTTGGATGCCGTGAGGTCATGAGTCGATGAAACTGTTTTTTGCCCGTCACCGGGCGCCGCTGCTGACCGGGTTTATCCTGCTGCTGTTGTGGAGCCTGTTTGCCGCCATCAGCCCGGTGACCTTTCTGCACGCGCGGATTTATACCTCGCTGCTCTCCACCATTCCGCTGACGGTGCTGCTGGCGCTGGGGATGACGCTGCTGATCATCGCCCGCGAGATAGATTTGAGCTTTCCGTCGGTGGTGGCGCTGGGGGGCTTTGTCTTCGCCTGGCTGTATCAGCATACCGGCTCTGCTTCGCTTGCGCTGGGCGGTGCCGTGGGCAGCGGCATGCTGTGCGGGCTGCTGAACGCCCTGCTGGTGGTG
Source organism: Edwardsiella piscicida (assembly GCF_001896205.1). Classification (GTDB taxonomy): domain Bacteria; phylum Pseudomonadota; class Gammaproteobacteria; order Enterobacterales; family Enterobacteriaceae; genus Edwardsiella; species Edwardsiella piscicida. Next base: position 3,389,878 of record NZ_MPNU01000001.1, on the reverse strand, counting down.
CGCCTCAATATTCCGTCGATTATCGCCACCATCGGCACCCAGTTCTTTCTGGGCGGCCTGTCGACGGTGCTGGCCAACGGGCTGGCGATCAGCCTGCCGACGCTGCGCGACGATGGGCTGTCAACCCTGCTGGTGGGGCGCCTGGGCGACTGGCTGCCGGCGCAGAGCCTGTGGGGGCTCCTGGTTACGCTGGTGATGTGGCTGTATCTGGCGCGTCACCGCTATGGCGATCAGATCAACTTTATTGGCGATAACCCTGAGTCGGCGCGCCTGATGGGGGTGCCGGTCAGCGCGACCCGCTTCTGGCTGTTTATCGTGATGGGGATTCTCTCCGCGCTGGTCGGGGTGCTGCTCAGCGTCGAGATGAGCAGCTGGTGGCCAAACCAGGGACAGGGCTACATGCTGCTGGTGTTTGCCTCGGTGTTTATCGGCGGCACCTCGGTGCTGGGCGGGCGCGGCTCGCTGATGGGCAGCCTGTTCGGCGCCTGCATTATTGGCATGCTGGAGGCGGGGATCATCAGCGCCGGTCTGGACGGCTTCTGGACCCGTCTGGTGTACGGCGTGATTATTCTGGCGGCGCTGGTGGTACACGGCTCTCTGCTGCAGCGCCGCCCGCGACGGCGTTAAGGCTGCGCCGTCGGCGCAGCGTATTGATTAAGGCAATCTAATGAGCAAGATCACCCTGATCGGCGCGGGCAGTATTATGTTTTCGCGTCAGATCATTTCCGCCCTGCTGTCCAGCCCGGTGCTGGCCGGCAGCGAAATCATCCTGATGGATCTGGATGAGCAGGTGCTGGCGCGCAGCCAGCGCCTGATCGGTATGATGGTGGCGCAGTCGGGGGTGCCGGTGACGGTGCGCCACACGACCGACAGACGCAGCGCGCTGCGCGGTGCCGACTTCGTCATCAACGCCATCCAGGTCGGCGGCCTGGCGCCCTGGCGGCTGGATATGGAGATTCCGGCGCGCTATGGCGTGATTCAGGAGGTGGGTGACACCCTGGGGCCGGGCGGTATCTTCCGCGCCCTGCGCCATATTCCCCCGATGCTGGAGATTCTGCGCGATATGGAGGATCTGTGTCCGCAGGCGCTGTTCATCAACTACGCCAATCCGCTGGCGCCGTTGACCTGGGCGGCCAAAGAGGCCAGCGGCGTGCGCAGCATCGGCCTGTGCTACGGGGTGCGCTATACCGTGGCGCAGCTGGTCGGCTATCTGGGGCTGGGGCCGTGGGTTGACCACCCCTCCACGCCGCAGCGCTGGCAGCGCCTGATGTACCACGAGGTCCCGGCCGATATCGAGTATGGCTTTGCCGGGATCAATCACATGACCTGGATTACGACGCTGTCGCGCCATGGCGAGGATCTGCTGCCGCGGGTACGCGCCCTGGCGGACGATGAGCGTACTCGTCAGGCCGATTTGGTTCGCTGCGAGGTGCTGCGCTTCTTCGGTCTGTGGTGTACGGAGAACCACTGGCACTGCAGCGACTATCTGCCCTACTTCCGCAAGAACCCGCAGATGATCGACCGCTTCCTGCCGCAGCGCTGGAACCTGCTGGCGCTGGAGGAGCAGGTGCACGCCGCCGGCAAGGCGGAGATCGATGCCCAGCTGGCCGGTGAGCGTCCCTTCGTTATCGCGCCGAACATGCTCAATGCGCCTAAGCTGATCACCGCGCAGCTCAGCGGTGAGCGCATCCGTATCAACGGCAATATGGCCAACCGTCAGCCGCAGGGGCTGCTGGTGGAGAATCTGCCGGCGGAGTGCGTGGTGGAGGTGCCGATTTGGGTCGACGGCGACGGGCTGCACCCCCAGACGATGGGGCGTCTGCCGACCCAGTGCGCCAGCCTGTGCAAGAGCAATATCGCGGTGCAGGAGCTGGTGGTGCAGGCGGCGCTGACCGGCGATCTGGACGCGGCGCGCTATGCGCTCTCCCTCGATCCGCTGACCGCCGCCGTCTGTACCCTGGATCAGATCCAGGCGATGTTCGACGCGCTGTTTGCCGCCCAGCGGCAGTGGCTGCCGCAGTTTAACGCCGCACGGACGCCGGCATGAGGCGTAAGGGGGGCGCGTGCTCCGCGCCGCCCTTACGGAGATCCCCGTCGGCCGCATGAGGCCGCATTGCCTGCCGAGGTCGTGGCGTGTTCAGTGATATCCTGCGGCTGCTGGCCGTGTTTGAGCGGGCGGCGTTGATGCTGATGATGCTGTTTTTCCTCACCCGTATTCGCCCGTTTCAGTCGCTGCTGCAGAAGCAGAAGCATTCGGCCATCGAGCTGGCCACCGTGTCGGTGCTGTTCTGCGCCTTTGCGGTCTTCAGCACCTACACCGGCCTGCGGGTCGAGGGGGCGCTGATCAACGTGCGCATTATCGCCATCGTCGCCGGTGGGATCCTGTTCGGCCCCTGGGTGGGTATCCCCGCGGGGATCGTTTCCGGGCTGCACCGTTATCTGATCGATGTGGATGGCTACACCTCGCTGCCCTGTCTGCTGAGCAGCGTGGCGGCGGGGCTGCTGGCGACGCTGATCTACTACCGGGTGCGCCGTTCGCGCCTGTGGCTGTATGGCATTCTGGCCGGCATGGCCTGTGAGGGGCTGACCATGCTGCTGATCCTGCTGCTGACCCAGCCCCACGCGGTAGGGATCGCTATCGTCGATCAGATCGGGGTGCCGATGATCGTCGGGACGACCTGCATCGGCCTGATCATCCGTCTGGTGCAGGATCTCAACGATGAGAAGGCGCTGATCGCCGCGCGTCAGGCTAAGCTGGCGATGGACGTCGCCAACCAGACGCTACCCTATTTTCGCCAGATCACCCGCAGCGCGTTCGAGTCGGTGTGCGAGATCATCCGTCGCGAAATCGGCGCCGATGCGGTCTCGATCACCGATACCCAGGATGTGCTGGCCTACGCCGGCGTCGGGCGCGAGGAGTACGCGCTGGAGGGGCATCACGCCATCGGCCAGCTGACGCGCGAGGCGGTGGAGAGCGGCCAGATCCTGCTGAACAATAACCTCAGCAGCTATAGCCTGTCGGGCTTTCACTCGGTGATCATCATTCCGCTGCGCGAGCAGCAGGAGGCGGTGACCGGGACGCTGAAGATTTACTACCATCGCCGTTATCGGATCAGCGGTGCGCTGCGCGAGCTGGCGGTGGGGCTGTCGCAGCTGATGTCCACCCAGATGGCGGTGGCGCGCACGGAGCAGCTGCGCGAAGGGGCGCGCAGGGCGGAGTTCAGCGCGCTGCAGAGCAAGATCAATCCCCATTTTCTGTTTAATGCGCTGAACGCCATCTCATCCCTGATCCGCATGGATCCGGATCAGGCGCGTCAGCTGATCGCCTCGCTGGCCGACTACCTGCGCTATAACCTGGCGCGCGGCGATAGGCTGATCGACCTGCAGGAGGAGCTGATGCAGGTGCGCAACTACATCGCCATCGAACAGGCCCGGTTTGGCCATCGGCTGAACGTGACCTTTGCGCTGGACCCGGTGTCGATCTCGCTGCCCAGCCTGCTGCTGCAGCCGCTGGTGGAGAACGCCATCCTGCACGGGATTCAGCCGCGCAGCGGGCCGGGGCAGGTGACCATTGAGGTGCGCGATGAGCCGACGCGGGTGCGCATCGCGGTGCGCGACACCGGCTATGGCATCAGCCAGGCGGTGATCGCCCAGGTGGCGAACGGCGAGTCCAGCGGCGACAGCATTGGGCTTGGCAACGTGCAGCAGCGTCTGCTGCTGCTGTATGGCGAGGGGCTGCATATCCGCCGCCTGGAGCCGGGAACCGAGGTCTGTTTCTATTTGCCGAAATCCGGGAGGAGCGCATGCTGACGGCGATCATTGTGGAGGATGAATACCTGGCGCGGGAGGAGCTGGCCTACCTGATCGGGCGTCACAGTCAGATCCGGGTGCAGGCGCAGTTTGAGGATGGCCTGGAGGCGTTCAAATACCTGCAGAGCCACCGGGTGGACGCGGTGTTTCTCGACATTCAGATCCCCTCCATCGACGGGATGATGCTGGCGCGCAATCTGCTGGGCCAGCAGCGCGGCGAGGGGGGGCCGGCGGTGGTGTTTGTCACCGCCCATAAGGAGTTTGCCGCCGAGGCCTTTGAGCTGGAGGTGTTCAACTATATCCTCAAGCCCTATAACGAGGCGCGTATCGTTCAGGTGCTGCAGCAGCTGGAGCAGCAGGCGCGGCGCCCGGCGCCCGGAAGCGTCGAGGTCAATGCGCCGGCGGCGACGGTCAATCTGACCAAGGGGGAGCGCATCATCGTCACCCCCTGTGAGCAGATTTACTACGCCGAGGCGGATGAGAAGCTGACCTATGTATACACCCGCGACGATCGCGTTGTCCTGTCGATGAGCCTGAGTGAGTTTATCAGCCGGCTGCCGACGGAGCGCTTCTTCCGCTGCCACCGCTCCTACTGCGTGAATATCGATAAGATCCGCGAGATCGTGCCCTGGTTTAACAGCACCTATCTGATCCACCTGCACGATCTGGATGCGGAGATACCGGTCAGCCGCAGCAACATCAAGGCGTTTCGCCAACTGATGCGTTTATAGCCTGCATTTTATGCGGCGCAGGGTGCAGTTCATTCCCGTCTAGCTGTATCTCATGCCTTTTTTGCCCGCCGCGCGCGGGTACATGCCTATAGTGCCTCTTAATTCGGCAGCGTATCGCCCGCCGCGAGCATTCTAGAGGTCACTATGGATTCATCTTGCCAACGTACCCGCGTACTGACGCTGATCGGTACGGTCATCACCCAGTTTGCCCTGGGCTCGGTCTATACCTGGAGCCTGTTTAACGCCCAGCTGTCGCAGCGGCTGGATCAGCCGGTCAGTCAGGTGGCCTTTACCTTCGGCCTGCTCAGTCTGGCGCTGGCGCTGGCCTCATCGTTGGCGGGCAAGCTGCAGGAGCGTTTCGGGGTGCGCCGGGTGACGCAGGGGGCGGGGATTGCGCTGGGGATCGGCTTTTTTCTGACCGCCCACGCCAACAGCCTGGTGATGCTGTACCTGTGCGCCGGGGTGTTGGTGGGGCTGGCGGACGGCGCCGGCTATCTGTTGACCCTCTCCAACTGCGTGAAGTGGTTTCCGCAGCGGAAGGGGCTGGTTTCCGCCTGCGCTATCGGCGCCTATGGGCTGGGCAGCCTGGGCTTTAAGTTTATCAACGGCCTGCTGCTGAGCCACGCCGGGCTGTCCCAGGCTTTCACCTACTGGGGGGCGATCGCCATGGTGATGGTACTGCTGGGGAGTCTGCTGATGCGTGACGCGCCGCCGCGTCAGGACAGCGCCGCCGCCGCGGACGGTCAGGATCGCCGCGTGGACTTCACCCTGGCGCAGGCGATGCGTCAGCCACAGTACTGGGTGCTGGCGCTGATCTTCCTCTCCGCCTGCATGAGCGGGCTGTACGTCATCGGGGTGGCCAAAGATATCGGTGAGCATCTGGCGCACCTGTCCGGCAGCGTCGCCGCCGGGGCGGTGGCGATCATCGCCGTGGCGAATCTGGGGGGGCGGCTGGCGCTGGGGGTTTTGTCGGATAAGATGCCGCGCATCCGGGTGATTTCGCTGGCGCAGCTGGTGACCCTGCTGGGCATGGCGCTGCTGCTGTTCGTGCCGCTCAATGAGACGCTGTTTTACCTAGCGGTCGCCTGCGTCGCCTTTAGCTTTGGCGGCACCATTACCGTCTATCCGTCGCTGGTCAGCGACTTCTTTGGCCTGAACAACCTGACTAAAAACTATGGGGTGATTTACCTTGGCTTCGGCATCGGCAGCATCATCGGTTCGATCGTGGCGGCGCTGTTCGGCGGTTTCCTGGCTACTTTCTACCTGATTTTCGGCCTGCTGCTGGTGACCCTGTGCTGCTCGCTGCGGGTGGCGCGCCCGCGTCTGCCGCACGTCGATGCGCGCCTGGCGCTGGAGTCGTAATTCTTCCTGATGTCGCCCCTGCGCTTCAAAGAGCAACAACGGCGCGGCCGAAAGGCCGCGCCGTTGTTTGACGATGTTGCTCGGTTACGCGGCCAGCAGGCTGCGAACATAGTCGATAATCGCCGGATCCTGCCCCTGCTCAAACAGGCACTGCTGGAAACGCGCGCCGCTGACGGCGGTCTTGACCAGATCGCGATCGAGAGCGTTCAGGGTATCCAGATAGTTGTCCTTGATCACCGCCGCTTTTACGCGGTTGAGGATCGCCGCGTTGCGCACCTGCGGTTCGCGGCGATCCTGCGGGTAGCCCTGGCCGCGCTCGCCGGCGAAGGCCTTTTCAAAGATATAGCGCAGGTTCAGCTCGGCGCCCCAGCCAAAGCCCTTGGCGAACGGCAGCGACAGGGCGTTACCGTTATTGATCTGGGCGAACAGGAAGGCGTCGGCCGGATCGATGCAGTAGCCGCAGACGACGCCGGGGTGCGCGTTGAGGGAGAGCAGGGCGCCCTGACCGGTGCCGCAGCCGGTGACCACAAAGTCAACCGCGCGGGCGTTGAGCAGGATGCTGGCCATGATCCCCAGGTGAATATAGGTCAGATGGTGATCCTGTTCGTCGCACATGCCGACGTTATAGACCTGGTGCCCGCCGTCCTGTGCTACGGCGTTGAGTTCGTTCAGAACCACCGCATTCTTGGCGGCCTGGCTGTTTTCCATCATGAGTGCAATTTTCACAACATATCCTTACATCGTAACCCAAAGGAAGGGCGGGAATTGTCGCCGCAGGCGCGGCCCGCAGCGCGAATCCGTCCGCGAATCTCTGGCTAGTCTACTGATGCTGGTCTGCCAATTCAATTAATTTGAAATGATGTTTTATTATTTGTGAGGGTGCGCCAACCGCGCAGCCGGATCTTGGGCGGGAAAAAAAAGTGCCGACGGACGGGGGCCACCGTAAAGGGCATAGGAGGCTTTAGCGGTGTCCGTCCGTCGGCATCAGGGCTTGTCAGCCGATGTCACGCCGGAGAGATGAGCCGCGGCAGGCAAAGCCTGCGCCGCGGCTCGGGAGACGGCGTGATGACGCGGCGACGGCACGTCGCGTCAGAAAGGGTGGATAAATAGTGAGGGGGAATCTCTCCCTTTCCCCCGGCGCCGCTGCGGCGCCTCCTACGCGCAGCCGTCTTCAGGCAGGAAAATGCAGAAGGTTACTGCGGGGCACCGCGGCGCCCCGCACAAGAGACGCTACTGCTTGAGCACTTTCACCGTATAGCGCCCGTCGGCCTGACGATAGGCGCCGTGGATGTCGGTTTCGAAGCCCGGATAGTGGGCGCCGATTTCGCACAGCATCTGCAGAAACTCCAGCACCGGCCGGCTCTCCTCCGTCAGCATTTCGCCCGGCATCACCAGCGGCACGCCCGGCGGGTACGGCAGAATCATGTTGGCGTTGACCTTGCCGATCATCTCGTCGAGGTAGACCTCTTCGGCCTGGCCGCGCAGCTCCTGTTGGAAGGCGTCGTGCGGGTTCAGCACCATGGTCGGCAGCACCTCGAAGGCGCGGTACATCAGATCCGGCAGGTTATGGTGCAGGATCAGCGCGTGGATGCCCTGGGCCAGCTCCTGGATCCGCATGTGCTCATAGAACTCCGGATCTTCGCGGTACAGCGACGGCAGCATGTTCTTCACGCGCAGGTTCAGGTCATAGGCCCGCTTGAAGTCGGTCAGCGCGCGCAGCAGGCTCAGGGCCTTGGTCTTGTCGATGCCGATGCTGAACAGGAACAGCAGGTTGTACGGGCCGGTCTTCTCGACGATGATGCCGTGCTCGTCCAGGTACTTGGCCACGATGGCGGCCGGGATACCGTCATCCGCCATGGTGCCGTCCGGGTTCATCCCCGGGGTCAGCAGGGTGACCTTGATCGGGTCAAGGTACATGTGGTTGTCATCGATGCCCTTAAAGCCGTGCCAGGACTCTTTCGGATCCAGCTTCCAGCAGGCGACCTGGTCAATATTGTCCGGCTGCCAGACGTCGAAGAACCAGCCGTCGGACTCGCTGCGCAGGCGCTTGATCTCCTTACGGAAGCGGATGGCTCGCGCGATAGAGTCATTGATCAGGCGTTTACCGGCGTGACCCTTCATCATCGCCGCCGCGGTTTCGATGGAGGCCACGATGCCATAGTGCGGTGAGGTGGAGGTGTGCATCATGTAGGCTTCGTTAAAGGTTTCTTGGTTGAAGTCGCCTTTCACGTGGATCATGGACGCCTGCGAGAACGCCGCCAGCAGTTTGTGGGTGGACTGGGTTTCGTAGATAACCTTGCCCTCGATGCGCTCGCCGCTCATACCGCACAGCCCCTGGTAGATCGGGCTGAAGTTGGTGTAGGGCACCCAGGCGGAGTCAAAGTGGATGGATTTTACGTCCAGGGTTTTCTTGATGTACTCCGCGTTGTAGAACAGGCCGTCATAGGTGGAGTTGGTGACCACCGCATGCACCGGCCAGGTGGCGTTCGGGGTATTTTTCACCCGCGCTTCGATGGTGTCGTGGGTGAACTCGCGCTGGGGAATCCCCCCCAGAATGCCGTAGGCGTTGCGGGTCGGCCGCAGGTAGATCGGGATAACGTCGCTCATCATCATCAGGTGGGTCAGCGATTTGTGACAGTTACGGTCGATCAGGATAGTGCTGCCGGCCGGCGCGGCATACATGCCGACGATCTTGTTGGCGGTCGAGGTGCCGTTGGTCACCATGTAGCTGCGATCGGCGTTGAAGGTGCGGGCGATGTACTCTTCCGCCTCTTTGTGCGGGCCGGAGTGGTCCAGCAGGGAGCCCAGTTCGGATACGGAGATGGAGATGTCGGACTTCATTGTGTTGGCGCCAAAGAAGTCATAGAACAGGCTGCCGACCGGGCTTTTCTGGAACGCGGTGCCGCCCATGTGCCCCGGGGTACAGAAGGTGTATTTTCCCTCTTTGACGTAGTGGAACAGCGCCTTGGTCAGCGGCGGCATGATGGTATCGATGTAGTCGTCGGTTCCCTGGCGGATCTTGTCGGCGATGTCGGCCGCGCCACCCAGCGTATACTCAAAGAACTGAATGTTCATGCGCAGGTCGCCCAGGCTGACGTCCAGCGTGGAGTGGGTGTTGGCGAAGGCATACAGCGGCAGCATTTCGTTCAGCGCCGTGATGTGCTTGCACAGATCCAGACTGTAGCTATCCCAGTCGAAGACGACCCCGGCCAGCTGGGCGTTGTTGCGCACCAGATCCAGCAGATCGTCGACCGAGGTGCTTTCGATGATGTTAAACCCCCGATCGCGCAGCTGGGCGTACAGCTCCTCCAGCGGAATCCGCTTGAAGGTCGGCGAGGGGTTACACAGGAACAGAATGTCTTTCATTTCACGTTCTCCGAGTTAAACATGTTGAATCTTGTCTTTCGGGCAGGTGTTGTTGTCCCGCACGAACAAGCCATAGCAGCTCCAGCCGGCAAAGGTCACCAGTGACCCCATCAGCATGGCGTCTGAGCCGGATGAGTAGAGGGCGTAGAAGCTGTAAACGGTACCGATGATGGCGGTGAGCAGGATCATCACGTGGGTCTTGTTGGCCATCTTGTACAGGCGGTGCATCGGGATCAGCGCCGCCATGGAGAGGATGTACGGGATCAGGTTGGTGACCACCGCCAGGTTAACCAGCGAGTTGAACTGATTGTTCAGCGACGGGCTGATGGTCATCAGCGACAGGATGGTTTGCGCCACCCCCAGAATGATCATCCCGGCGATCGGCGCATCCTTGGCGGTGACTTTGGCGAAGATCTGCGGGAAGTAGCCGATATCGGAAGAGGACTTAAACACCTGGGCGACGGTGAACTGCCAGCCCAGCAGGGAGCCGATACAGGCGACGACCATCAGGGCCATGATGATCTTACCCACCGTCGGGTCGAACATGTAGGAGAAGGCCAGGCCGAACGGCGCGGTCGAGTTGGCCAGATCCATGTTGGGGACAAAACCGGCCATCACGTTGGTGGACAGGATATACACGATGGCGCAGATCAGGGTGCCGCCGAAGACGGCGACCGGGATGTTTTTCTCCGGGTTTTCCACGGCGTCGGAGTTGGCGCAGGCGGACTCCAGCCCCAGGAAGGCCCACAGGGTCATAGCGATGGAGGCACCCAGACCGGAGGCGAAGGAGAGGTGATGCGGGTTCCAGGCCTGGATGTACATGTTCGGGCTAAACCAGAACCAGCCGAGAATGGAGATACCGACCACCGGGATGATCACCCCCCAGACGGTGACGGAGCCGATGCGCCCGGTGATGCGCGCCCCGCCGAAGTTGGCCACGGTGGTGAGCCAGATAACGGCGATGGTGGCGATACAGGTCATGATCGGCGACGGATGCCAGTCGAACAGCACGGCGCCGTAGCCGACGGCGGAGATGGCGATGGCGATATTGGCGATCACCAGGCTGATGGCGTAGGTGAAGTTAGCCATAAAGTTACCGGACTTGCCGAAGGCGTACTCGGCGTAGCCGCCCATCCCGCCGGACTTGCGGCTGAACATCCCGCACTTGGAAAATCCATAGGCCAGACACAGGCTACCGAAGGCGGTGACCAGCCAGGAGAGTATCGACATGGTCCCCACGGAAGCCAGCTTGGTCGGCAGCATGATGATGCCGGACCCCATCATGTTCACCGCCGTCAGTATGGTTAACTGCACGACGCCCATCTTATTGCCACTAGACGTACTCATAGTTTCTCTCTCTCAAAATGCGAGGAGCCGGGCAGGAGCAACCCAGGAGCCGCGGCCCCCCGCCAACCTTGTTTTATTGGTAATGTCGATGTAAAGGCTGTTACTGCTTGATCACGTAGCCATAGGCACGCTTGCGGCCATCCTCATCCTGCTGGATGTAGACCCCCTGCAGCTCCGGCGCGAAGCCCGGCAGCCGGTTGATGCCCTCTTCCAGCGCCAGGAAGTAGCGCTGCACCGAGCCGCCCCAGATCTCTCCCGGCACCACGCACAGCACCCCCGGCGGGTACGGCAGCGCCCCCTCCGCCGCGATGCGCCCTTCGGCCCGCGCCAGGGAGACCAGCTCGACGTTGCCGCGCACGAACTCGATGTTGGCCTGCTGCGGGTTCATCGCCACCCGCGGGAAGTGCGCCTTGCGGAACATCTCCTTCTGCAGCTGCTTCACGTCGTGGCTGACGTACAGGTCGTGCATCTCCTGACACAGCTGGCGCAGGGTGTAGCCGCGGTAGCGCGCCTCGTTGGCGCGGTAGATGGACGGCAGCACCTCGGCCAGCGGGGCGTCCTGCTCCAGCAGGCGCTCGAAGCGGGCGATCTGGGCCACCAGGTGCTGCATCTTGGCCATGTCCTCCGCCGGGGTCAGCAGGAACAGGATCGAGTTCAGGTCGCATTTCTCCGGCACGATGCCGTTTTCGCGCAGGAAGTTGGCCAGAATGGTCGCCGGCACCCCAAAGGACTGGTACTCGCCGCTCTTGGCGTCGATGCCCGGGGTGGTCAGCATCAGTTTGCACGGATCGACAAAGTACTGGTGCTCGGCATAGCCCTCAAAGGCGTGCCAGCGCTCGCCGGGGATG
>NZ_MPNU01000001.1:3183991-3378389 GCF_001896205.1 Edwardsiella piscicida | reverse complement strand
TTTTCGAGCGCCACCAGGTTTCGCTGTGTATTAATGCACTGCATCACGCTGTCGCTGATCGCTATTTTTAATGTTTCCATTTTATTGGTCTCATTACATTATTTAGGATAAACCCATCCCGCCGAATTTAATTAAATTAAATTCGCTGGAAGTTATTTTTTTATGGCAGCAGTAGGGCGCAGTAAACTGTCGTAAAGACGCTACTGTCAAAGAGATATACGGCTGCCTGATGGCCTTAGCCATCGTCGCGACACGGGTCGACTACGGATTGTCAGAGATAACGCAAAGCCCAAGCCAAACGCCCGCCGAGTGCGGCCTGGCGCAGATTACAGGTGTGGCTGGATTAGGCGTGTGACGATCCGTACGGGACGGATGTCGGGAAGGAGGGTTATCGGGCGTTGAATTTGTGGAAATCGAAGCAGCTGCGATGAGCCACCATCATAATATGGGTCACACGTCGAATGTGCGGCCAGTTTTTATTATTGTTTTCCATTCTTCGACTCTCTCGCTATCAGGAAATACACTCAAAGTTCACCACGGTGTGGATTATTGAACGCCTTGCCGGTCTATGCTTGGCAATCGTTGCCGGACATATCCCCGTTTAAAAAACAGATTTAGTGTAAGTTTGTGGCGGCGGGATACTGTGATATTTATCACTATTAGTAAAATTAATCTTCGAATCACTTTTTGTAGCGTTGCTTACCGGCGCGTCGGTTTTATAGGCGTTAACGGTTGCGTTAATTTAGCTGATTGAGCTGTAAGGGAAATGCGTAAATTAAATTATTTTGTCTCGCCCCGGCATTTGTTATTCGCAAGGTTATCGTCCATAAATTAATTATTACATGAGTGACATTTATTTATGGGGATGATCGCCATGGGTAATTTGCGCGTGGGTGGGGGATGCACATCAAATGCGCTCGCGGGCGCGAGATTAAGGGGATTCTCCGCGGCGTTTGACGGCCGCGATAGGGCGAGAAGTGCTTGTCGCCAGAGGGAAAAAAGCGCCGCCGGCGCAAAGCGAAATAAATGGTTCAGAAAACATCATAAAAAGACATATCCATAGTTTTCATATTGTTTTTGGCAAAAAACTGGCTACACTTTTTTTACAACATCACCTGACGGCGTACGCCAGTGCAAAGGGAAGGGCGATCGTTATTTTCGCGTTCGCGTCGCGCGCGCGATCCGATGGCTTGCCTTGCTGGGGGACGTCGCCGGCCGACCAAACGCGCCCGGTACACCCGCCGGTGCTGCAAGGAGAAGAGACGTGCGTTATGAATAACGAGGATACCTTTTACCAAGCCATGCGCCGTCAGGGAGTGACCCGGCGGAGTTTTCTCAAGTATTGCAGTCTGGCCGCCACGTCGCTGGGGCTGGGTGCCGGGATGGCGCCAAAGATTGCATGGGCGTTGGAGAATAAGCCGCGTATTCCGGTCGTCTGGATCCACGGTCTCGAGTGCACCTGCTGTACCGAATCCTTTATCCGCTCGTCGCATCCGCTGGCCAAGGATGTGATCCTGTCGCTTATCTCTCTCGATTATGACGATACCCTGATGGCCGCGGCCGGGACGCAGGCCGAGGCGGTATTCGATGACATCATCACCCGTTACCACGGCAAGTACATTCTGGCGGTGGAGGGGAATCCGCCGCTGGGTGAGCAGGGGATGTTCTGCATCAGCAGCGGCCGTCCGTTTATTGAGAAGCTGAAGAAGGCCGCCGCCGGCGCCAGTGCCATCATCGCCTGGGGGACCTGTGCCTCCTGGGGCTGCGTGCAGGCCGCCCGTCCTAACCCGACGCAGGCGACGCCCATCGACAAGGTGATCACCGATAAGCCGATCATCAAGGTGCCCGGCTGTCCGCCGATCCCGGACGTGATGAGCGCCATCATCACCTATATGGTGACCTTCGACCGTCTGCCGGACGTTGACCGCATGGGGCGTCCGCTGATGTTCTACGGTCAGCGCATCCACGATAAGTGCTACCGCCGCGCCCACTTCGATGCCGGTGAGTTCGTCCAGAGCTGGGACGATGACGCCGCCCGTAAGGGATACTGCCTGTATAAGATGGGCTGTAAGGGACCGACCACCTATAACGCCTGCTCCTCCACCCGCTGGAACGACGGGGTCTCCTTCCCGATCCAGTCCGGCCACGGCTGCCTGGGCTGCTCAGAGAATGGCTTCTGGGATCGCGGTTCGTTCTACAGCCGGGTGGTCGATATTCCGCAGATGGGGACCCACTCTACCGCCGATACCGTTGGCCTGACTGCGCTGGGCGTGGTCGCCGCGGGGGTCGGGGTGCATGCGGTGGCCAGCGCCGTCAATCAGCGTAAACGCCACAACCAGCAGCTGGCAGAGGCAGAACAACAACAGCCGGGCAATGAGGATAAACAGGCATGAGTTACCAGTATCAAACCCAAGGATATACGTTAAGCGATGCCGGCCGTCGCCTGGTGGTGGATCCGATCACCCGCATCGAAGGGCACATGCGCTGCGAAGTGAACATCAACGACCAGAACATCATTACCAACGCCGTCTCCTGCGGCACCATGTTCCGCGGACTGGAGATCATTCTGCAGGGGCGTGACCCGCGCGACGCCTGGGCGTTCGTGGAGCGCATCTGCGGGGTGTGCACCGGGGTGCACGCCCTGGCATCGGTGTACGCCATCGAGGATGCCATCGGCATCAAGGTACCGGACAACGCCAATATCATCCGTAACATCATGCTGGCCACCCTGTGGTGCCATGACCATCTGGTGCACTTTTATCAGCTGGCGGGGATGGACTGGATCGACGTGCTGGATGCCCTGAAGGCCGATCCGCGCGCCACCTCGCAGCTGGCGCAGAGCCTCTCCTCCTGGCCGATGTCGTCGCCGGGCTACTTCTTTGACGTACAAAACCGCCTGAAGAAGTTCGTGGAGGGCGGTCAGCTGGGGATCTTCCGCAACGGCTACTGGGGTCATCCGCAGTACAAGCTGTCGCCGGAGGCCAACCTGATGGGCTTTGCCCACTATCTGGAGGCCCTCGACTTCCAGCGCGAGATCGTCAAGATCCACACGGTGTTCGGCGGTAAGAACCCGCACCCGAACTGGATCGTCGGCGGCATGCCCTGCGCCATCAACATCGATCAGAGCGGCGCGGTCGGCGCGGTCAACATGGAGCGCCTCAACCTGGTGCAGTCGATCATTACCCGCACCGCCGACTTTATCAACAACGTGATGATCCCCGATGCGCTGGCCATCGGCCTGTTTAACAAGCCGTGGAGTCAGATCGGCACCGGGCTGTCCGATAAGTGCGTGCTGAGCTACGGCGCCTTCCCGGACATCGCCAACGACTTCAGCCAGAAGAGCCTGCTGATGCCGGGCGGCGCGGTGATCAACGGCGACTTCAAGAACGTACTGCCGGTGGATCTGGCCGATCCGCAGCAGGTGCAGGAGTTTGTCGATCACTCCTGGTATCGCTACCCCAACGAGCAGCAGGGGCGCCATCCGTTCGACGGTATTACCGATCCTTGGTACAACCCGGGCAACGTGAAGGGCAGCGACACCAACATCCTGCAGCTGGATGAGCAGGCGCGCTACTCCTGGATCAAGGCGCCGCGCTGGCGCGGTCACCCGATGGAGGTCGGCCCGCTGGCCCGTACCCTGATCGCCTACCACAAGGGCGATGCGGCAACCATCGAGTCGGTGGATCGCATGATGTCGTCGCTTAAACTGCCGCTCTCCGGCATTCAGTCTACCCTGGGCCGCATTCTGTGCCGCGCCCACGAGGCGCAGTGGGCCGCCGGCAAGCTGCAGTACTTCTTCGACAAGCTGATGACCAACCTGAAGAACGGCAATCTGGCGACGGCCAATACCGAGAAGTGGGAGCCGGCCACCTGGCCGCAGCACTGCCGCGGTATCGGCTTTACCGAGGCGCCGCGCGGCGCGCTGGGCCACTGGGCATCGATTCGCGATCAGAAGATCGATCTCTATCAGTGCGTGGTACCGACCACCTGGAACGCCAGTCCGCGCGATCCCAAGGGACAGATCGGGGCCTATGAGGCGGCGCTGATGGGGACCCAGATGGCGATCCCCGATCAGCCGCTGGAGATCCTGCGTACCCTGCACAGCTTCGACCCCTGCCTGGCCTGTTCAACCCACGTGCTCGGCGACGACGGCAGCGAACTGATCTCCGTCCAGGTACGCTAAGCGCTAAGGAGAAGAACGATGAGTGAAAAGACATCCCCGCGCGCCGAGGAGGCGCGTGATGATGCCGTCAGCCACTATGTGTTCGAGGCGCCGGTGCGCCTGTGGCACTGGCTGACGGTGGGCTGCATGCTGGTGCTGATGGTGACCGGGTACTTCATTGGCCGGCCACTGCCGTCGGTCAGCGGCGAGGCCACCTATCTGTTCTACATGGGCTATATCCGTCTGGTTCATTTCAGCGCAGGGATGCTGTTCACCGTGCTGTTGCTGATGCGCATCTATTGGGCCTGCGTCGGCAACCGCTACTCGCGCGAGCTGTTCGTGGTGCCGGTGTGGCGCCGCAGCTGGTGGCAGGGCGTTTTGTATGAGATCCGCTGGTATCTGTTTCTGGAGAAGCGCCCGAGCGGTGACATTGGCCATAACCCCATCGCCCAGGCGGCGATGTTTGGCTATTTCCTGATGTCGGTATTCATGATCCTCACCGGGTTCGCGCTGTTCAGCGAGCATAGCCAGTACGCCATCTTCGCCCCGTTCCACTATGTGATCGAGTTCTTCTACTGGACCGGCGGCAACTCTATCGATATCCACAGCTGGCACCGCCTGGGGATGTGGCTTATCGGGGCATTTATCATTGGACATGTGTATATGGCCATCCGCGAGGACATCATGTCTGACGACACGGTTATCTCTACCATGATCAATGGATTCCGCAGTCATAAGTTCCCGAAGCGTAAACGCGACAAGGAGGCGTCATGAGTGAGCAGCGCGTGGTGGTAATGGGGCTGGGCAACCTGCTGTGGGCCGATGAGGGCTTCGGCGTACGGGTGGCCGAGCGGCTGTATGCCCATTATCACTGGCCGGAGCAGGTGGAGATCGTCGACGGCGGCACCCAGGGGCTGAACCTGCTGGGCTATGTCGAAAGCGCCAGCCACCTGCTGATCCTGGATGCCATCGACTACGGCCTGGCGCCGGGGACCCTGCGTACCTACGCCGGGGAGATGGTGCCGGCCTACCTCAGCGCCAAGAAGATGAGTCTGCATCAGAGCAGCTTTTCCGAGGTGCTGGCCCTGGCGGACATTCGCGGCCATATGCCGTCCCGCGTGGCGCTGGTGGGGCTACAGCCCGCGCTGCTGGATGAGTATGGCGGCAGCCTGACCGAGGTGGCGCGGGCCCAACTGCCCGCGGCGGAGCAGGCGGCGCTGGCGCAGCTGGCCGACTGGGGGATCGTCCCGCAGCCGAGCGAAGAGAGCCGCTGCCTGAACTACGAGTGTCTGTCGATGGAGAACTATGAGGGCGTGCGCATTCGCCAGTATCGGATGACGCTGGAGGGACAGGAGGAGTGTTGAACGACAATCCATTTTCCGCGCTGTGGCAGCGCATGCTGGCGCGCGGCTGGCAGCCGGTCGAGGCGCATTCGCTGGACGGCTGGCTGGCGCAGGCGCCGGACGGCGTGGTGCTGCTGAGCTGCGATCCGCGCCGTACGCCGGAGGTCAGCGACAACCCGGTGATGATCGCCGAGCTGCTGCGCGAGTTTCCCCAGGTTGACTGGCGCATCGCGATGGCCGACCTGGCGCAGAGCGAGGCCATCGGCGATCGCTTTGGCGTGCGCCGCTTTCCGGCAACGCTGGTGTTTATCGGCGGCGAACTGCGCGGCGTGCTCAGCGGGATCCACCCGTGGGCCGATCTGATCGCCCTGATGCGCCCGCTGGTTGAATCCGCCCTTCCGCAGGAGTCCTGATCGATGAGCGAGACCTTTTTTCACCTGTTGGGGCCGGGGACGCAGCCCGATGACGACAGCTTTAGCATGAACCCGCTGCCGATCACCTGCGGGGTCAACGGCGATCCGAGCATGGCGGCGCTGGAGCACTGCGCTCACAGCCCGCGGGTCATGGCGCAGCTAACGCGCTTACTGCGTCAGCTGGCGCAGGGGATCCCCCCTCTGGGCGAGGTGATCGGCTGGGATCTGTCGGCGCTGAATGACGAGGATATGACCTTTCTCAACGCCCTGCTGGGCGAAGGGGAGGTCTCGGTGCGTATTCAGCATCCGGACGGCAGCGAAAGCGAAATCCAGGAGGCGATATTCTGTGGTCTGTGGCGGGTTCGCCGTCTGCAGGGGAGCTGCGTGCTGGAGGATCGGCTGGAGGCGGGCTGTGCGCCGCTGCCGCTGTGGCAGGCGGCCAGCGCCGATACGCTGCCGAACGATTCGCTGCTGCCGCCGCCCATCGATGGGCTGATGAACGGCCTGCCGCTGGCCCATGAGCTGCTGACGCACGTGCGCGATCCGGCGGCTCAGCCCCACAGCATCAACCTGACGCAGCTGCCGCTGAGCGAGGCCGATCGTCTGTTTCTAACGCGGCTGTGCGGGCCGGGGCGGATTCAGATCCGCACCTTTGGCTACGGTGAGAGCCGCATCGACGCGACGGGGCTGCGCCATGTCTGGCACGTACGCTGCCTGGATACCCTGAAGGGGACGCTGCTCGACAGCTATGAGGTGTGCACCCTGCCGGAGCTGGTGCTGGCGGCGCCGGAGGATCTGGCCGACTCGGCTCAGCGTCTGGGCGACGTCTGCCGCTGGCTGGAGGAGGTGGCCCATGTTTGAGCGCGGCTACGCCCAGGCGATCGCGGACGATGCTCGGCTGGAGTGCAACCTGTGCTGGTGGGTGTACGATCCGGCGCAGGGGGACAGGGTGGGGCAAATTCCATCGGGGGTTCCCTTCAGCGCGCTGCCGGCGCACTGGCGCTGTCCGCAGTGCGACGCGGATAAGTCGCACTTCCTGTTATTGGACTGAGCGCGCTGCGCGCATCCACCCGCCTCATTTTGCGCCGCCGTTAGGCGGCGCAGTCATCTGATGAAGACGTAGATAAAATAGGGTTTTCGGGCCTTTGTGTAGCACGATTGGCCTATATATGGAGAACGAGTCTGCGGCGGCGCGCTCGGCGATCTACTATTAGGCGGTATCCCGTAACAGTATGGGTGTGTCGTCAGTGGTCATGGCGGCGTTGGGCTGTGCAAACGCGGCGGGGAGTCTCCCCGTGGATTGGGCGCACGTCCGGTCGCGGGTTGACGCGGCGATCCGTTGCGGGAGATAGCCTGGTCCATATTTCCCATCTTATCGCCTACAGGAGTCCGCATGTGGGATGTTATTGACTTATCGCGATGGCAGTTTGCGCTGACCGCGCTGTATCACTTCTTGTTCGTACCCCTTACCCTGGGGCTGATTTTTTTGCTGGCCGTCATGGAAACCATCTACGTGGTGACTGGCAAAACGATCTACCGCGATATGACGCGTTTCTGGGGTAAGCTGTTTGGGATCAACTTTGCTCTGGGCGTGGCGACCGGCCTGACCATGGAGTTTCAGTTCGGTACCAACTGGTCATTCTACTCCAACTACGTGGGCGACATTTTCGGCGCGCCGCTGGCGATGGAGGCGCTGATGGCCTTCTTCCTCGAGTCCACCTTTGTCGGCCTGTTCTTCTTCGGCTGGCAGCGGCTGAACAAGTATCAGCATCTGCTGGTGACCTGGCTGGTGGCCTTCGGCTCCAATATCTCCGCCCTGTGGATCCTGAACGCCAACGGCTGGATGCAGTTTCCGACCGGGGCCCACTTTGATATCGACACCCTGCGTATGGAGATGACCAGCTTCAGCGAGCTGGTGTTCAACCCCGTCAGTCAGGTGAAGTTTGTCCATACCGTGATGTCCGGCTATGTCGCCGGGGCGATGTTCATCATGTCCATCAGCGCCTGGTATCTGCTGCGCGGCCGCGAGCGTGACGTGGCGCTGCGCTCCTTCGCCATCGGGTCGGTGTTCGGCACCCTGGCCATTCTGGGGACGCTGCAGCTGGGCGACAGCTCCGCCTATGAGGTGGCCAAGGTTCAGCCGGTGAAGCTGGCGGCGATGGAAGGGGAGTGGGAGACCGAGCCCGCGCCCGCGCCGTTCCACCTGGTCGCCTGGCCACAGCAGGCGCAGGAGCGGAATGACTTTGCCGTGAAGGTTCCCGCGCTGCTGGGGATCCTGGCGACCCACTCGCTGGATACGCCGGTTCCGGGTCTGAAGAATCTGATGGCCGACGCCCTGCCGCGTCTGCAGCGCGGGCGTGAGGCCTGGCTGCTGATGAATACCCTTTCGCAGGGTAACCGTTCGCCGCAGGTGCTAAGCGCGTTCCGCGCCGTCGAAAGCGATCTGGGCTACGGCATGCTGCTGACGCAGTATGCGCCGGATATGAACAATGTGACGCCGGCGCAGTATCAGGCGGCGCAGCGCGGCCTGATTCCGCAGGTGGCGCCGGTGTTCTGGAGCTTCCGCATCATGGTGGGCTGCGGCTCGCTGCTGCTGCTGGTGATGCTGATTGCGCTGGTTCAGACGCTGCGGGTGCGTATCGATCAGCACCGCTGGGTGCTGCGGATGGTGTTCTATAGCCTGCCGCTGCCGTGGATTGCCATTGAGGCCGGCTGGTTTATGACGGAGTTTGGCCGTCAGCCCTGGGCTATTCAGGATATCCTGCCGACCTATTCCGCCCACTCCGCTCTGACGGTCGGCCAGCTGGCCTTCTCGATGGGGCTGATCCTGGGGCTTTACACCCTGTTCTTAATCGCCGAGGTCTATCTGATGCAGAAGTACGCGCGTCTTGGGCCGAGCGCGATGCAGAGTGAACAACCGGCGCAGCAGGGGTAAAGGAGACTGTTATGTTTGATTATGAAACGCTGCGGTTTATTTGGTGGCTGTTGATCGGCGTGATCCTAGTGGCCTTTATGGTGACCGACGGATTTGACATGGGGGTCGGCTGCCTGCTGCCGCTGGTGGCGCGCAGCGACGACGAGCGGCGCGTGCTGATCAATAGCGTCGGCGCTCACTGGGAGGGAAACCAGGTCTGGCTGATCCTGGCCGGCGGCGCGCTGTTCGCCGCCTGGCCGCGGGTCTATGCCGCCGCCTTTTCCGGCTTCTATGTGGCGATGATCCTGGTGCTATGCGCCCTGTTCTTTCGTCCGCTGGCCTTTGACTACCGGGGCAAGATCGCCGATGCGCGCTGGCGCACCCTGTGGGATATCGGGCTGGTGATCGGCAGCCTGGTGCCGCCGCTGGTGTTCGGCGTGGCGTTCGGCAACCTGATCCTGGGGGTTCCCTTTGCCTTCACCCCGCAGCTGCGCGTGGAGTACTTCGGCACCTTCTGGCAACTGTTGTCGCCCTTTGCCCTGCTGTGCGGGCTGCTCAGCCTGTGTATGGTGATCATGCAGGGCGGCGTTTGGCTCCAGCTGAAGACCGATGGCGTGATCCGCCAGCGGGCCCGCTCGGCGACCAACCGCAGCGCGCTGCTGGTGGTGCTCTGCTTCCTGCTGGCCGGCTACTGGCTGTGGGTCGGCATCGATGGCTATGTGCTGCTCAGCCAGGACGCCAATGGCCCCTCCAACCCGCTGCTGAAGGCGGTTGCGGTGCTGCCCGGCGCCTGGATGAGTAACTTCATCCATTCGCCGCTGCTGCTGATCTTCCCGCTGCTCGGCGTACTGTGTCCGCTGCTGACCCTGTTCGCCAGCGCCCGCGGTCGTGCGGGGTGGGGGTTCCTGCTGGCGTCGCTGGCGCAGGCCGGGGTGGTGTTTACCGCCGGGGTGACGCTGTTCCCGTTTGTGATGCCCTCCAGCATTAACCCTGTCTCCAGTCTGACGCTGTGGGATAGCACCTCCAGCCAGATGACGCTGAGTATCATGCTGGTGATCGTGCTGATCTTTCTGCCGATCGTGCTGCTCTACACCCTGTGGAGCTATTATAAGATGCTGGGGCGGATTAATCCGGAGACGATCCGCCGTCACGATCACGAACTCTACTGAGGAGCGGGCGCGATGTGGTATTTACTGTGGTTTGTCGGCATTTTGCTGATGTGTTCGCTGTCTACCCTGATCCTGGTATGGCTTGAGCCGCGGCTGAAATAGCCTGAGTTAACCGGGGGCGGATCGATGCCGTCCCCGTCACCGTCCCACCGGCGTCGTCCGACGCCGTTTTTATTCCCGCCTATAATATAATCATCATAACCACCAGATATTATTATCGAGTGATAAAATTTCTGCGTGTTAATTTTTATCGAGTGACGTAATGCGTAATAAGCCCCTATCCCGGGTCTACCGCACGCTCAATCATGAAATTCACTATATGATGAGCTTTATTGGCGGCTGCCTGGAAATCGTCAGTTTTATGTATTTATACAAGGCCTTAATCGGCTATATGACCTCTAACATGATCTTTGGCATTGCGGCGTTGGCCAATGGGGGGATGGACTTTGAGTCGGTCTACCATATTTCCATCATCCTGATCTGGATGGTGCTGGCGGCGCTGCATCAGCTGCTCGTCAACCGCTATCACTCCCGCCTGCACAGTCCGTGGCACGGCTATGCCATCGCCATGAGCATCAACTGCCTGCTGCTGCTGGCGTTTATGCTGCTGGGGGCGGCGATGAGTCGCTATGGGCTGCTGGGGGCTAAGCCGACGCCGCTGGTGATGCCGCTGGTGACCATCGGGCTGATCTTCATGTATATCCAGAACTTTGTGATTAAGCACGGGGGAACCCGTCAGCCGACGGCGACCTCGGTGGTGACCACGGTGTACGTGCTGATGATGAGCCGTCTGTTCAGCGTGTTCGATCGTCAGCGTAATCGACGCGAGCGGCTACGCCTGTACCATGAGGGTCTGCACTACCTGATGGTGATCGCGCACTTCTTTGTCGGGGCGCTGGTGACCGCGCTGCTGAGCCGGCACATCGGTTTCTACAGCCTGAGTCTGGCGCTGCTGGCGCTGCTGCTGTTTACCCTGCGCATCTGGGTGGTGCATGGCCGCCACCGGGCGGCGCTGATCTAGGCTGGACGCAGTAAAAACGGCAGCCGCTGGCTGCCGTTGGGATCTGCGCGCGCCTCAGCGCTCCGTCGGCGAGGGAAGGCTGGCGCTGCTCATGGCGATCAGCGCCTTGCGGATCAGGAGATGAACCGGATCCTGCGACGAGCGCTCGTGCCACATCAGATGATACGGGAAGTGAATGGCCATGCCGGGAATGGCGACCGCCCGGTACTCTCCGCTTTCGACCAGCGCGTCGCCGACGCTGCGCAGCGTTATCAGCAGGGTATCATCGTCCACCAGCTCATCCAGCCAGCGGCGGAAGTTGTTGGTTAGGGTCATGGTGATATTCAGCAGCCCCTCATCCAGGCGGTTGGCCTGCAGGAAACTGTCCTGCAGGTAGGGACTGATATTGTAGATAATCAGCGGCGTGCAGAGCAGCTGCTCGCGGGTCATGGTCAGCATCTGCGTCGGCCGTTGGCCGATGGCGCGGACGCGGCGCAGGAACATGAATTCGGAGGATCCGAGCGTCTTCAGGTGAATTCCGCTGGGGCAGGCGTGGGGAAAGTGGCGTACGGCGACGTCCACGTTACCCTGCTTCAGGCTCTGCACGATGTCTTCTGCGGTGGTGGCGCTGGGCGGCCGGAAGTTGATCACCAGGTTGGGATACAGGGTGCGCACGTTGCCGATCAGGGCGGAGACCTCCTGAATATTGAACCAGTGCGGCAGGCAGATGTTATAGCGGTGCTTCACCCCGCAGCGCAGCTGGTCGATCATCGACTGACTGGCGTACAGCGTGTTGCGCACGATGGTACACAGGGTCTCGCCGACCGGGGTCAGGGTAAACAGATTATTGCACTTGGTATACAGCGGATCGTTGAACTCTTTGCGCAGCTCCATCAGTAGCTTGCTCATGGAGGGCTGGCTGATGCTCAGGCACTCGGCGGCGCGGCTGACGCTCTGCTCTTCGTTCAGCGCGGCCAGGGCGATCAGGGCGCCGTAGTGGGTGTCATACATGGACTTCAGAAAATTATCGTGCGACATGGCGTCACCTGTTGCGGTGTCGTATTCACCGTTAGCGATCATAGACAGGCCGACCGCCGCGGCGGCCGACCGGAGAAAATAGGGGCGTGGTTAGCGTGCGGCCCGTACGCCGCCGCTGACGCCGTGGGGACTAAACAGCACCTGCCACAGCTGGATATCCCGGGCGCGGAAGGCGCCGGCGCAGGCACAGAGATAGTAGCGGAACATACGGTAAAAACGTTCGCCGTAGCGATCCTTCAGCCGTGGCCAGGCGGCGCGGAAGCGAGCCTCCCATGCCATCAGCGTCTTATCGTAATCGCTCCCCAAATTGTGCCAGTCCTCCATGACCATCATCCCCTCGCTGCAGCTGACGATATCGCGCATGGAGGGTAGACGTCCATTAGGGAAAATATAGCGGTTAATCCAGGGATCGACACCGTGATCGGAGATATTACTGCCGATGGTGTGCAGCAGAAAACGCCCCTCCGGGTGCAGGCAGCGTTTGACCGTGTTGAAGTAGGTGGCGTAGTTTTTGGGGCCGACGTGCTCAAACATGCCGACGGAGACGATGCGCTCAAACGGCTGGTCCAGATCGCGGTAGTCCATCAGGCGCAGGGTCACCGGCAGACCGGCGCAGCGCTGGCGAGCCAGCTCGCACTGCTCCTGCGAGATGGTGATCCCGGTGACCTCCACGCCGTAGTTACGGGCCATGTACGCCGCCAGTCCCCCCCAGCCGCAGCCGATGTCGAGCACCCGCTGACCCGGCTGCAGATCGAGCTTGCGGCAGATTAGATCCAGCTTGGCCTCTTGGGCCTGCTCCAGCGTTTTGGCCTCTTTCCAGTAGGCGCAGGAGTACTGCATATGGGGATCGAGCATGGCCTCAAACAGATCGTTGCCCAGATCGTAGTGCTCGCGGGCGACCTGACCGGCGCGGCGGCGCGACTGCAGGTTAAACAGGCGGGCGCTGACGGCATAGATCAGATCGTTGAGGTTGCTGGGCAGCTTCTTGTCCAGGCCGTGGCGCAGGGCGCGGTCAAAAAACATATCCAGACGCTCGCAGTCCCACCAGCCGTCCATATAGCTCTCGCCCAGCCCCAGGGAGCCGGCCTTGAGCACGGTGGAGAACAGCTGCGGGTTATGGATCTGCAGGTCATAGGGCTGCTGCCCCTCAAGGCCAATGCCGGCCTGCTGCAGTAACGGCTGCAGGATATGGTAACTGCGGGACTGATAATCTATTTCGCTGACAACGGTGCTCATATTTATTCCGGAGATGAATTTTTTTCGCATAATATCCGGCGTTTATTATTGATAACAAAGCATATAAAAATTCCCATTTAGAATAAATTAATAGAATAAAATCATTCCGGGGTAAATATTCCACCCCAATGACCAGATTGATATGCTATTTAATAATAGATTACTCTCTTTTTAGGTCAGCGATTTTATGGTGTTTCGGGATAGCCTCTCCTGCTTGTCTCCGTTAAGGATGCCGCGGCCGCGCGGCCGCGGCATTTCCCCTCGTCCTGCGCTGGAGCGCTCGCGATGAGGGGATGCGATCGCGTTATTCTGGCCGATCCCGACGGCCGCTTTATGCTCAACGCCATGCGTACCGCGATAGGGCTGACGCTGGGGATCGTGGTCGATCAGTGCGCTCCGTTCGCCGAATGGGGGATCTACAGCATTTTGCTGGGCGTATTCTCCGTGCAGGTGGTGATGGGCGATCGCCTCGTCAGCCATATGCTGAGCGTCCTGATCAATACCCTGCTGATCGGTAGCGCGGTGCTGCTGGGCAGCCTGTGCAGTATCCCGCTGCAGGTGGTGATGGTGGCGCTGCTGGCGGCCCTGACGCTGTATCTGTTCTCCCGTCGGCCCGCGATGGCCATGGTGTCACTGTTTGTGACGCTGTTCGCCATTATCGCCAATGGGCTGGCGCAGGCGCGGCCCCCGGTGATGGGACAGCTGATCCCGGCGCTGCTGGCCGGCGGCGCCTGCGCGCTGATCGCCTTTCTCGTGCTTCCCGCCCGTACCAGTCGCCGCTACCGGCGGCGCCTGCCGCGCGTACTGCTGCACCAGCTGGGGGAGACCTGCCGCTGGCTGGCCTACCTGCCCGCCGTCCGCGATTTTAACCAGCTGGCGCCGGCGCTGAAAAAGGGCACCTTCAATCGTCAGGCTACGCTGCAGCGCCTGCTGAGCGCATACCACGCGGGATGTGACGGCGGCGGTGCGCCGCCGTCGCCCCGCACCGCGATGCTGATGGCGCTGGTGGAGGGGGTGATCACCCTGAGCTACTGGCCGGTGGAGCCGCTGGGGCGGGACGATCTGCGCCGGGTCAACGCACTGCGTCGGCGCTGCTTTCTGGCGCTGGCCTCGCTGCTGTGTCGGGTGGAGTCGCTGGACTACCGGCAGCGCGCGCAGCGGCTGACGGCGCTGCGCCAGTGGCTGTCGACCGCACTGCCTGAAGGGGCGCATCCCACGCTGCGCCTGCTGGTCTCCCTGCTGCTGGCGCTGGTGGAGCAATGCGCGCCGCTGGCGCGCCCGACGCCGCAGGAGGCGACATGCGATTGAGTGTCGTTAAGACGTCGCTGCCGCCGCTGGTGCTGCACCAGATGGCCAGCGCCGCGGTCTCCATGGTGGTGGCCCAGCTGCTGATCGCGTGGGTGCCGCTGGTTCAGGGATTTTGGGTTCCGCTGACGGCGCTGGTGGTCAGCCTGACCATCACCTCCTCATCGGCGGCGTTTCGCCGTGGTTTTCAGCGTGTGCTGGGAACGCTGTGCGGGGTCGCGCTGGGCAGCTGTGGGATCCTGCTGATCGATCATACGCTTATCTTCCAGATTCTGCTGGTGTTGACCGGGACGCTGGCCTACTGGAGCAAGTGCCTGAGCCGCTACTACGGCCTGTTTGTCTGCCTGATCACCACCCTGGTGGCGATGCTGCTGGCCAGCTTTTTTAATCATCAGCGTCTGCTGCTGTGGACGCTGCTCAGCTACCGCCTGATCGATACGCTGTGCGGCGCCCTGGTGGCCTATCTCTGTTCGCTGCTGATAATGCCGCGTCACCAGCATGATCAGGTCTTTGCGACCCTGAGCGGCCTGCTGCGCCGCATCGCCGGGTTTAACCGGACCTGCCTACTGGCGGCCGGGGGAGAGTGGCGGGTGCCGGAGGGGGCCTTCTTTCACCATTTTGAGGAGCTGGAGCACTATGTGCACGGCAACCTGCCCATCTGGTCCTACGATCTGCTGTTCGATCGCTATATCTACGCGCGCTTTCAGCTGTTTACCCACCGCATCAGCCGCCTGATGCTGACGCTGAACCTGCTGCACAGCCTGACGACCCGTCTGCATCTGGCCGTGGATGATCCCTGGTATCGCGCGCTGTGCCTAAACAGCGTGGCCTTGACCCGTGTTATCGACGCTATCGTGGCGCTGCGGCTCGATCTGGCGCGCCGTCGCCTGCGGCGTCTGGAGCGGATTAATCGGCTGATCGGGGGGCAGGCCCTGGCCGCGCCGGGAGAGGACGGCGAGCGCCGGGCGCAGGTGTCGGCGCTGCTGCTGTCGATAGAGCATGACGTGGCCGCAATGCTGAACGGGGTATCGCTGACCTTCCTGTGCGATAAGGCCCGGGAGGATCGCCGTCTGCGCCCGTCGCTCGGCCCGCATCGCCGCGCCGCGCGGAAGGGGTAGGCGGTTTTGCGCGGCGTTGGCGTCTATGCATCGCCGCGGTCGTCCGGCGGGTCGCGCAGCCAGGGCGGCGTCGGCGAGAAGTGCGCCGTTAGCGCATCGATCGTCACCCGTCGGCGTCGGGGCGCGTATTTATCGCTCGGCCAGAGAAGATGGATCGGTCGTCCGGCGGGGGCCGCCGACGTCAGCAGCGCGATCAACGCGCCGCGCCGGATCAGCGGCGCGGCCAGCCAGTCGGGCAACCGGGCGACCCCCAGCCCGGCCAGCGCGGCGTCGCGCAGCGCCATGACGTCATCCAATACCATCGCCTGTCGCACGGCGTAGTGCCGGGTCTCCCCGTCCCGATCGCGCAGCGGCCAGCGCTGATAGGGCTGGCTGACCAGGCACGGCGTGTGCGCCAGCGCCTCGGGCGCGTCGATGTCGGGACAGCGCGCCAGCAGGGCCGGAGCTGCGCAGAGGCAGGCGTGCTGAACGCCAATCTGACGGGCGATCAGCGTCGGGGCATTGGGCGGCGGGCCGATTCTGACCGCGATATCTACCCGTTCGTCGTCGAGAGCGATGGGCTGATTGGCGAAGCTGACCTCCGGGCGCAGCGCCGGGTAGCGCTGCACCAGGCGCTGAATAACGGGCAGGATCCAGCAGCGACCAAAGGCGACGGGGACGGAGAGGCGGATCGTCCCCTGAACCTCGCCGCGCTGCGCATGGGCCACATCCACTGCCTGCTCCAGGGCGTTAAAGGCCCGCAGGCTGTGCTGCAGGAAGGCGGCGCCTTCGTCGGTCAGCGCCACGCGGCGGGTGGTTCGCTGCAGCAGGCGCACGCCGAGGCGGCTCTCCAGCTTTGCCACGGCCTTGCCGATGGCCGAGCGTGAGCGGCACAGGCGTTCACCGGCCAGGGTAAAGCTCCCGCTCTGGGCTACGGCGATAAAGGCCTGAATACCATTAAGCTGTTCGTCTGACATCATCGTTTTCGCACTCCCGCCGGTGACGACATTGGGGAATTTAACTCCCCAAATCGGGGATATCTTTGCGCTAAATAATAAACAGTATCGCGTTTACCCTACAGCATATTCACTACGCCTGCGCCGCGTTGGCGCCGGGCGGCACACCATGGGGAAATATCACGCGATGCCTTTTCACACCCTGCGCGGGAAACAGATCGTTATTATCGGCGGTACGTCGGGACTGGGGCTGGCGACGGCCCGCATGGCGCTGGAGGCCGGGGCGCATGTGTATCTCGGCGGGCGTTCGCCCGCGCGGCTGATGGCCGCGCTGGCCACGCTAGGGAGAGGGGCCCGCGGTGAGACGATCGATGTGGCCAGCGAGGCGTCGGTCAACGCCTTCTTTGCCCCGCTTGACGGGATCGATCATGTCGCTATCACCGCGGCACAGATCGCGCCGGCGCCGCTGCTGCACGGCGATATGGCGGCGCTGCGGGTCAATATGGCGAGCCGGTTTTGGGGCGCGGTGTATGCCCTGCGCGCGGCGGTGCCGAAGATGGCCGCCGAGGGATCGCTGGTGCTGACCTCGGGGATGATCACGCGGCGGCCGTCGCCGGGTAAGTCCATCGCCGCCGCCGCCGCGAGCGCGGTTGAGACGCTGGCCCATAGTCTGGTCGGTGAGCTGGCGCCGCGCCGGATTAATGTGATTAGCCCCGGTCCGATGGATACGCCGCTGCTGGCGCAGGCGACGGGCGGCGACCCCGAGGCGCTGCGGTCGATCGCCGCGAGACTGCCGCTGCGGCGGCTGGGGCAGCCGGAGAGCTACGCGCGCAGCGCGCTGTTTGCCATGGCGAATCCCGATCTTAACGGCGAGGTTCTGCACCTGGACGGCGGGGCGGCGTGGGGCTGAGATCCCGGTTTGGCGCCCCCTCTCGTCCGGCGTCGGCGCTCCTTGCTTTGCGGCATAAATGTTATCTCCATCACTAATTCATGCCGCAATTAATATGCTTTTTCATTTTTTGAGCGCGGTAGCAAAATATTTCCCCAGCGTGGTGATAGGATTAAATCATAATAAATTAAAAATGTTTTTATCCCATCTTATCCCGGCTCCTATGTGTGAGGAAAATAACATGAATCTCAAGCTGCAGCTGAAGATACTGTCGTTTCTGCAGTTCTACCTGTGGGGGAGCTGGCTGACGACGCTCGGCTCCTACATGTTTGTTACCCTGAAGTTTGACGGCGCGGCCATCGGGGCGGTCTACAGCTCGCTGGGGATTGCGGCGCTGTTTATGCCGACCCTGTTGGGGATCGTGGCGGATAAATGGATCAGCGCCAAGTGGGTCTATGCCGCCTGTCATCTGGTGGGGGCGCTGACCCTGTTCCTGGCGGCCCAGGTGACGACGCCAAGCGCCATGTTCGTGGTTATCCTGCTGAACTCGCTAGCCTATATGCCGACCCTGGGGCTGGTGAATACCATCTCCTATTATCGGCTGCAGAATGCGGGCATGGATATCGTCAGAGATTTTCCGCCGATCCGTATCTGGGGCACCATTGGGTTTATTCTGGCCATGTGGGCGGTCAGCTTCTCCGGCTTTGAGCTGAGCTACATGCAGCTGTATATCGGCGCTGTGGCCTCGCTGCTGCTGGGCCTGTTCGCCATGACGCTGCCCCATATTCCGGTGGCGAAGCACCAAGAGAAGCAGGGCTGGGCGGAGATGCTGGGGCTGAATGCCTTTAGCCTGTTCAAGACCCCCCGTATGGCGATCTTCTTTATTTTCTCCATGCTGCTGGGCGCCGAGCTGCAGATTACCAACATGTTCGGTAACCCGTTCCTGCACAGCTTCGATCAGAACCCGCTGTTCAGCGGCAGCTTTATCGTCGAGCACGCCTCGGTGCTGCTGTCGGTATCGCAGATCTCTGAGACCGCGTTCATTCTGACCATCCCGTTCTTCCTCGGGCGTTACGGTATCAAGAACGTGATGCTGATGAGCATGGTGGCTTGGATGCTGCGCTTCGGCCTGTTTGCCTACGGCGATCCGTCGCCGTTCGGCACCGTGCTGCTGGTGCTGTCGATGATCGTGTACGGCTGCGCCTTTGACTTCTTTAACATCTCCGGCTCGGTCTTTGTCGATCAGGAGGTCAAACCGTCCATCCGCGCCAGCGCACAGGGCATGTTCCTGATGATGACCAACGGATTTGGCTGTATTCTGGGCGGTATCGTCAGCGGTAAGGTGGTGGAGTATTACACCCAGGGCGGCGTGACCGACTGGCCGACCGTATGGCTGATCTTCGCCGGCTACTCGCTGCTGCTGGCCGTCATCTTCCTGTTCCTGTTCCGCTATCGCTATGTCCGACCGCAGGAGCAGAGCGCCGCCGTTCGCCAGGGGGCCTGATCCTCGCAGATATACCGGGTCGCACCGCAGAGTGCGGCCCGTTTTTTTTGCCATGGGAATGCCCTCCGCGCGCGCCTCCGTTGGCCTTGGCGCATCCGTTGTCTGTCGCGATCCCGGCCGTTAGGCTAGCCTTTTCCACTGTCGAATCTTACCCACGCAGGGGGCCGCATGACGATAGTACCGTTGGATGAAACCATGATGCGCCGCTGGGTCGCGCTGCGCGCCCAGCTGGCGCCGCAGACGCCGCTGAGCCGCCACTGGCTTGAGGGCTGCGCGCTGCTGGATGCCGCCCCTTACGCCGCCCTGCTGGCGTTGGACGCCGAAGGCGAGGCGCAGGGGTTTGTGGAGATTGCGCTGCAGCCGGAGACGTTATCGCGCGGTGCGCCTGCCCGGCTGCGGCTGTGCTGCCTGTTCGTGTCGCCCGACCGGCGCCGGCGCGGGGTGGCGACGGCGCTGATGGCGGCGGCGGCGGCCTGGGGACGGCAGCGCGGATGCGCGGAGATGGTGACGGCGGTGGCGCTGGAGGATAGGGCGCAGCAGCGTATGCTGACTGCGCTGGGGCTGACCGAGCAGGCGCGGCAGGTGACCTACCGTCTACCGCTGTGAGATAAGCCGCGCGCCGGGGCGGCGCGCGGTAGAATAGCGTCCCGGCAGGCGGGACGCGGACAGGGCGATTATACGGTGGCCGGCGCCAGCGGGCGGGAGCCGTGGCGGCGCGCGCTGTTGATCCAGGTCACGGAGCCCATGACGGCGATCGCGGTCAGCAGGATATACTCCAGCGACATGGCGTAGACCCCCTGGATGGCGTAGATCACCACGCTGATGATGTCGATCACCACCCACAGCAGCCAGTTCTCAACGTATTTGCGGGTCATCAGCACCATCGCGGCGATGGAGAGCACCAGCATGGTGGAGTCCCACAGCGGGAAGGCATCCGGCTGCAGATCCGGCATCACGACGGCGACGCCCATGCCCTGCAGCAGATCGATGGCGACGCGGGTGAGGACGGCGAACACCGGATCGATAAAGCGGGTCATCAGGGCAATGGCGACCAGGCAGACCAGGATCAGGGTCAGCGCCTTGCCGCGCGACAGCCAGCGTACCTTGAGGGCCGCCTCGTTATCGCCGTTCTGCCGACTCCAGGCGTACCAGCCGTACAGGTTGGCGGCGAAGAAGAACACCTGCAGCAGCAGGCTGGCGTACAGCTGGATCTGGAAAAAGATGGCGGCAAACAGGGTGACGTTGATCAGTCCAAACAGGTAGTTGATGATCTTCTCTTTGCTGGCAAACCAGATACACAGCAGGCCAAACAGCGTGCCGATGGCCTCGATCCATGACAGGGCATATCCGCCTTCGCCGAGGGGAATGTTTGCCATTACGTTGTTAATGCTGAAAAAATCCATGATCAGTTCCCCTTGTTATAATCCTGTCGGATGGCGTTGAGGGCCAGCTCGATCTCGCGGGCTTCGCCGCGCTGGCTGTGCGCTTCCTGCTGTTGGTAGTCGTTGATGCCCTGCTCCAGCCCCCCGTTGTGGGTGACCACCACGTTGAGCACCGAGGCGGTGCGCAGGCCGCGCAGCGCGCCGACCACCATCAGCGGCGCGGTTTCCATATCGGCGGCCAGAATACCGCGCGCCGACCACGCGGCGTCCAGCTCGGCCTCTCGGTCGGTATAAAAGCTGTCGTGGCTGCGCACATAGCCGCAGTGCGCCGGGAACGCCAGGCGCTCGGCCTCGGCGCGCAGCAGGTGCACCAGACCGCTGTCGGCGCA
This sequence comes from Edwardsiella piscicida, assembly GCF_001896205.1. Classification (GTDB taxonomy): domain Bacteria; phylum Pseudomonadota; class Gammaproteobacteria; order Enterobacterales; family Enterobacteriaceae; genus Edwardsiella; species Edwardsiella piscicida. The sequence goes on along the minus strand of NZ_MPNU01000001.1, from coordinate 3,357,592 downwards.
GGCCGGGTAGCCGGCGGGCGCATAGGCGCGGCTGGTCCCCTCATCGCGCACCGCGCCGCTGGCGATCACCAGATCGCCCATCGCCATGTGATCCTGCAGGGCGCCGCAGCTGCCGATACGGATCAGGGTGGTGACGCCGATGCGACGCAGCTCCTCCACGGCGATGGCGGTCGATGCGCCGCCGATGCCGGTGGAGACGGCCAGGATTTCGATGCCGTGGAACTCGCCGCGCAGCGCGCGGAATTCACGGTTTTGCCCCAGCGGCTCGACCTTCGCCAGAAAGCGGGCGACGTGCTCAACGCGCTGTGGATCGCCGGGCAGCAGCGCATAGCGTGCCTGGGTCATCGCGCGGCTCAGGCGGATGTGCGGTTGTAGTTCCATCGGGCTCCTCATACGTCTGTATTACAGACCGGCTTCACGCTGCAGGCTATCGGGATCAAGCAGGGTAATATGCTCCCCATCAACCGCGATAATCTGCTGCTCCTTCAGGGTGAATAGGATTCGGTTAATGCTGCGCACGGCGGCGGCGAACTCGTGACTAAGCTGCTGTTTATCCAGCGCGACGCGCGTGCTCTCCTGCTGCGCAAAGCGTTGCCACAGCGCCAGCGATACCCGCTGTTGCAGGGTATACAGGCTGTCGGCACCGGCCTTGGCGGACAGGTGATAATACTGCTGGCTGCAGGTACGCAGTATGCGTTGATTAAAATGGTTATCCAGCGCCAGCCAACGGTGGAAGTCATCGCGGGTGAGCTCCAGTAGACGCGTCTCGCGGGTGGCTTCGACCGAGCAAATATAGGGGCGCTGTTCAAATATTTCCAGCTCCCCCAAGATGTCTCCCTGGTGGTAGCGAGCCTGCTGATAACGGCGTCCGTCGTCAGCTTCAAAAAAGATGTCGGCCTCTCCCCGTAGTATCAGTCGGAAATGCTGGCAGATATCGCCCTGCCGGCAGATCAGTTCGTTCTGCGCGACGGTGCGCGCGGACCAGCGGCGCATGACGCTCAGCGGACAGTGTTTTACCCAATCGTAGAGGGCGGCGTTGGCGGTGACCTGCGCAATGATGGCCTGCCACGCTTCGCTGTGCATGCCGCAGTTAGCTTTGAACACTATAGATATTCCTTCGGTTACGGGACAGGACGGGCGTCCGGTGCGGCAGCGACGGGGGCGTAAAAACTGCCGACGGGCTCTGATATTACACACCCGCCCGGGACAAATGTCCCGGGCGGGTGTGTTGTGGCGGGATATGTGACGACGATCTCGTTTGGATGCGCCGCGGACGGACTCAGATCAGGACGATCAGCAGCAGCAGTCCCACCAGCATCACCGGCGCGGTGCGCTTGACCAGATCGAGCGGCGAGACGCCGACCATGCCGGCGACCACGATGGCGGCGGCGGAGAGCGGCGAGGCGGTGCGCCCCAGGTAGCTGGCGAAGGCGGCGGCGGTCCCCAGGCTGGTGCCATCCATGCCAAAGGCAGCGGCGTGGGGGGTTATGGCCTCGTTGAAGGCGTAGGCCGCTGCGTCGCCGGAGCCTATCACGATGGCCATCAGGAATGGGCCGACGGTGCCGCCGAAGCGGGCGGCCTGCGGGTAGTCGATCAGCAGCGTTTTGGCGGCATCGATAAGCCCTATGGCGCTCAGACCGGCCACGAAGACCCCGGCGCAGATGATAATGCCGAACACGTCGCTGTAGGCTTTGCCCATGCCGTCGAAGAAGGCCGGAATCGCTTTGCCCGGGTGGGTCCGAGTGACCAGCAGGGTGGCGAGGATCCCCCACATGACCGCCTGCGGCACCCCCATCTTCAGCCAACTGACGCCGCCGAAGGCGCCGAGCATCAGCAGGGTGACCGGCAGCAGCGGCATCAGCGCGGCCAGCAGGTTGATCGGCTGGTGGTCGGCCTGCATCTCGCTTTCCAGCGTTGAATGATAGCCGCGATGCTCACGGCGCAGCAGGGCGGTCAGCGTCATGCCGACCATGATCAGCAGCCCCAGCCACACCACGGTCATGGCGCGTGAACCGATGATGGTCATCACGTCGCCGCCGACGATTTTGGCCACCAGGGCCATGTGCGGACTGCCCGGATTGAGCAGGCTGGCGCCGAAGGTGCCCGCCAGCACCGCAGCGCCGGCCATTACCGGGTGGATACCCGCCGCCAGCTGCAGCGGAATCATGGTGATACCGGCGGCGGCGGCGGCCCCGGCGGCGCTGGGCAGCGCCAGCTGGACGAAGGTGGTCAGCAGAATGGTGCCGGGGATCAGCAGCAGGCCGACGCGCCGCAGCGGTACGCTCAGCAGGCGTACCAGGTGGCGGTCACAGCCGGTAAACTTCATCACGGTGGCGAAGCCGATGGCCGACAGAATCGCCTGGATCAGCCCCTCGGAGACCATCTTCTGGGCAAAGCTGTTCATCGCCGCCATCGGGTCGGCGGCCAGCAGGCACATCAGCAGGCCGGAGAACAGCAGCACGGTGCGGGTATCCTGGCGTTTGATCAGCAGGATCACCGTCAGGATCAGGATCACAATACCGGCAATAACTAACATGGTTTAGTCTCCCGAGACAGGGCGTTGGTAGATGACATGGCGCTGCGCATCGCAGGGCGGCTCCTGTGCCAGCCGAGCGCGCAGGGCATCGAATTCGGCCAGCCACTGGCTGCGCCAGCGCGCCTTGAGCGGCGCCGGCTGCCAGCAGGCATCGATGGCGTTGGCCAGCATGATTCGCACCCCGTCGAGATCGAAGCCGAACTCCTCCACCATGACCCGATAGCATTCGGCGCCGTTGGTGTCGTGCATATGCCAGTCGTCGGTGGCCGGGATCAGGTTGATGCCCGCCGCCGCCATGCGGCGGATCGGGTGGTGCTGGCGCCACGCGTCGCGATCGGGCCAGCGCGTGAGGAAGAAGGTGTTGCTGGGCACCACGGTAAAGGGAACGCCGTCGCGGGCGCAGCGCGCCATCAGCTCGGGGTTATCGACGATGCTGTAGCCGTGATCGATGCGATCGAGGTGCAGCAGATCCAGTCCACTCTCCACGTTACGCCAGTGCAGACCAAACTCGCTGCAGTGGCCGGTCAGGCGCAGCCCGCCCTGGCGCGCCAGGCGGTAGGCTTTCCAGAAGTGCTCTATCGGCGCATCGTGTTCGCGGTAGTCGATGCCGATGCCGGGCACCAGCGGGTGCGGGTGCGCTAGCACCGTCTCCACCATGCGCACGGCCTCTTCGGGGCTCTTTTCGCGGTTGATGGCCGGCAGGAACAGCGCGTGGATATCCCAGCGTTGGGCGGCGCAGGCCAGCCCCTCCGCCAGCGCGGCGGTGACCTCGGCATAGGGCAGCGCGGTGTCAGACGGGTTCCAGAACAGCTCCAGGTGGCGTACGCCAGTCGCCGCGGCGTCCTCGGCCACCTCCTGCATTACCCGGCAGTAATCCTGGGGGCGCGTCAGCAGCGGGTAGAGGAAGTTAAGGGCGGCGATGCCGCCTTTGACCTGACCGGTCTGAGCCTGATAGCGGCGGTAGAAGCTCTTGGCATCGCGTTCAGTGAGGGGCACGCCCGCCTGCTTCGCCAGGTCGCGCATCGTCTCCAGGCGAACGCCGCCCAGCAGGTGGTAGTGCAGATCCAGTTTGGGGAATTGGGCCAGAAAGTCCGGCCAGGTAATCGTTTGCGTCGCTGACATTGACGTATCCCGCGGCAGAAAAAGGGAAAGGCGCATCATAGGGGAGCGCACGTCGGGCGTGAAATGCTATTCCGGCATGGCTCAGGCCGATTCGGCACCGGGGCCGGTTTTCCGCCGGCGTGCGAAGCGCTTAGCGCGCCGGGGCGGGGGGCGGCCAGAAGGCGTGGCCGGCGTCGATGCGCTGCGCCAGTCGCTGCCAGAAGGCCTCGGCGCGCTGGTGCAGGCGGGCGCGGTTGCGATAGAGGCGGATCTGATAGGGGACGCGCCAGCGCTGGCGATCCACGGCCACCAGCCGGCCCTCCGCCAGCTCCGCGCCGATCTGGCAGTCGGCGAGCCAGGTCAGACCGTGGCCGCGCAGCGCCATCTGACGGTGCAGATCGCACAGCGAGGCCTCAAACAGCGGCTGGGCGGGGAAGGGATACTGGGGCATCAGACGCTCTACCATGCGGGCGCTGTAGGAGTCCGGGGTGTAGCGCAGCACTGGTACCGGGTGCTCCCCCGGCTGAAAGCGGGCCTGGCCGTTGGCATCGGGGGCGCTGACCAGCAGCAGATCGCCGCGTCCGAGCAGCAGGTTGTCAAACGGCGGCTGCAGCAGGGCATGGTTATCAAAGGCCAGCAGGAAGTCGCTCTCTCCCTCCATCAGCGCCTCGACGGCGAAGTCCACCCGCAGAATATCGACGCCGAAGGGTAAAGGCGCCGGGTCGTCCGCGGTGACCGCGGCGATCAGGTCGAGCAGAAAAGGGGAGGAGAGGCTGTGGGGGGCGCTGAAACGCACCGGGTGGAGTAGGGCCTGCGGGCGTCCGTTGATGTTGTTCAGCCCCTCGCGCCATTGGTTGGTCATCGCGTGGGCCAGCAGGCGAAACTGATAGCCGGCGGGGGTCAGGGTCACCGGCGTGGTGCTGCGATCGACCAGCTGCTGGCCGACGCTCTGCTCCAGCGCCCGGATATGGCGGCCAAAGGCCGGCTGAGTGATATTGCGGCTGGCGGCGGCGCGAGAAAAGTTACGCAGCTCTGCCAGTGCCAGAAAGTCTTCAAGCCAGCCTATCTCCATCTCTGCTCCCCTTCCGCGGTTTTCCGGATGCTCCCCCGCTATCCTGCCCTCTCGGCCAGTGGTATGACAACCCCGCCGCGCGATTCTCGGCGAATAATATATTTTTCCCGAACATATATGTAGGAAAAATAATTTGAGTGATAAATATGGAGATTAAATCATCGGTATTTACGATGTTATTAAGCTGTTCAATTCGAATTATTTGGTGATCGAAAGCGCAGAATTGTATCTCTGATAAGGGAATTACCGGAAATGTGAGGCATGTACTGCCTACTTATCCGATAGCTAAAATAAGATGTCATACAGAAATTGGCGTAATCACTTATTTGTTCAGACCAAAAGTAACACATATTCAACCAATATCAGGGAGCCTTGCTATATGAAACTGAAAACTTTTTCCCGTCATATCCTCTGCGCAGCCGTGCTTTCTCTGATCGCTGGCGGCGCACAGGCAGCAGAGAAAGTCACGCTGAAACTGGCTCATAACCTTGAGCGCAGCCACGTTGTGCACCAGGCCTTCGAGCAGATGGCGAAAGAGGTACAACAACTTTCTAACGGCAATATGCGCATCCGCATTTACCCCAGCAGCCAGATGGGCAGCGCCCGCGAAACCCTCGAACTGCTGCAGAACGGCGCGCTGGATATGACGAAAGGCTCCGCCAGCGATCTGGAATCATTCGATAACGTCTACGCCATTTATAATATGCCGTACCTGTTTAAGGATCAGCAGCACTTTGATAACGTCGTGTATGGTCCGGTCGGCAAAGAGATTATGGACTCCACCAAGGATAAGGGCTTCTTCGCCATGTCCGCCTACGTCGCCGGTACCCGCAGCTTCTATGCCAAGAAGCCGATCACCTCGCCTGCCGATCTGAAAGGGATGAAAATCCGCGTACAGGCCAGCCCGACCACCATCAAGATGGTGGAGCTGATGGGCGGCTCTCCGACGCCGATCTCCTTCGGTGAAGTGTATACCGCCATGCAGCAGGGCGTGGTGGATGGCGCGGAGAATAACGTGCCGTCCTGGGTGCAGACCCGCCACATCGAAATCGCCAACGTCCTGTCTGAAGATGAGCACGCCTCGATTCCGGACTACCTGGTCATCGCCACCAAAACCTGGGAGAAGCTGACCCCGGAGCAGCAGGACATCCTGACCAAAGCCGCCCGTAATTCTGAGGCCTACCAGCAGAAGCTGTGGGATCAGGTCGATGCCGAGTCCCGTGCGCAGGCCAAAGCGATGGGCGCTAGCATCGTCAGCGTAGACAAGGCACCGTTCCGCGCCGCCGTACAGCCGCTGTATGACGAGTTCCGTAAGGATCCGAAGCAGGCCGCGCTGCTGGACAAGTTTGAAGCCGCTGCGCAGTAATGCCGTTATGCGCGGGCGAGAGATACGCCCGCGCCGTTTCATCCCGCTATTTGGATAGACCGTATGATTCTCGATCGGATCAAAAAAATCGTCGACCGCAGTATCGCCTCGTTTGCGGTGGTGGTGATGGTGGCGCTGGTGGCCTGCGTCGTCTGGCAGGTGTTCAGCCGTTATGTGCTCAGTCAGCCCAGTACCCTGACCGATGAACTGGCGCGTTTTCTGATGATTTGGGTCGGCCTGCTGGGTGCCGCCTATACCGTGGGCGCCCAGCGCCACCTCTCTATCGATCTGCTGGCGATGTCGGTCAATGCCCGCACCCAGGCTGCGCTGAGCGTACTGGTCAATCTGCTGGTGATGGTGTTCTCGTTCCTGGTGATGATCGTCGGCGGACGGATGCTGATCGAAAAGACCCTGGAGACGGCGCAGCTGTCGGCGGCGATGCAGATCCCGATGGGGTATGTCTATTTTATTCTGCCGCTGAGCGGCGCCATCATCATTTTTTATAGTCTGTATTTTGTGATCAGCGGAATGAAGAAACTGGCCGGTCCGCAAGGAGTGAATAACTAATGGATAGCTATATCGCCCTGACCCTGTTTGGCAGCTTCTTCTTTCTGGTGTTTGTCGGCGTGCCGATCTCATTTTCTATCGGTATCGCCACCTTTGCCTCCATGCTGCTGATGTTCCCGTGGGAAATCGCCACCATTACCGTCGCACAGCGCCTGGCCAACGGGCTGGATAACTTTGCGCTGCTGGCGATCCCGTTCTTTATCTTTGCCGGCACCCTGATGAACAGCGGCGGCATCGCTATCCGGCTGATCAACCTGGCCCAGGTGATGGTGGGGCGCGTTCCCGGCTCGCTGGGGCACGTTAACGTGCTGGCCAACATGATGTTCGGCTCCATCTCCGGTTCGGCGGTGGCGGCGGCGGCGGCGGTGGGGGGCACCCTGCACCCGATCCAGACCCGCGAAGGCTATGATCCGGCCTTCTGTACGGCGGTGAACGTGTCGTCCTGTATCACCGGGCTGTTGATCCCGCCGTCCAACGTGCTGATCGTCTTCTCCCTGACCGCCGGCGGCGTGTCCGTGGCATCGCTGTTCCTGGCCGGCTATCTGCCGGGGATCTTGATGGGGTTGTCGATCATGGTGGTGTGTGCCTTTATCGCCAAGGCGCGTAATTACCCGGTCAGCGCGCGTCCGACCCTGCGTCAGGCGGGTAAAGCCCTGTGGGATGCCTGGCCCAGCCTGCTGCTGGTGTTCATCGTGATGGGCGGGATCCTCGGCGGCGTATTTACCGCGACCGAGGCCTCGGCGATCGCCGTGGTGTACACCTTTGTGCTGTCGGTGCTGATTTATCGCGAGGTGAAGTGGCGCGATCTGCCGCGGCTGATCCTGGAGTCGGTGGTGACGACCTCGATCGTCCTGCTGCTGATCGGCTTCTCCGTCGGCATGTCCTGGGCGATGACCAACGCGGATATCCCTTACATGATCAGCGATGCGCTGATGGGGATTTCGGAAAACCCGATCGTCATCCTGCTGCTGATCAACATTGTGCTGCTGATCGTCGGCATCTTTATGGACATGACCCCGGCGGTCCTGATCTTTACCCCGATCTTCCTGCCGATTGCGCAGGAGCTGGGGATGGATCCGGTACACTTCGGTATCATGATGGTCGCCAACCTGTGTATCGGTCTGCTGACGCCGCCGGTCGGGAGCGCGCTGTTCGTCGGCTGCTCTATCTCCGGCGTGAAGATCCAGCAGCTGATTAAGCCGCTGCTGCCCTTCTACCTGGCGCTGATTGTCGCGCTGATGATGATCACCTATATCCCGCAGATCTCCCTGTTTGTGCCGCGGTTGTTCGGCCTGATGTAAGCGGAGTCACCCCCCAAAAAGGCAGAGTTTATCTCTGCCTTTTTGCGTTCTGTCACCCGCCGTCGGATAGAAACATCCCGCGCGTCACGGAACAACGTGGGATAACGGGTCTGAGCGCCGACGCCACGCACGGTTACGGAGCACGCCCTCGTACCCTATAACGCCGGTATGTCAGCGAAATGACACGGCAGCGCGGTCGGGGGGCGAGGGGGGAAACGGACATGGTGATAGCCGGTTGGCGCGACCTGACGGGATGCTTCAGCAAAACCAGCGGGGGGCTTCGTTATCACCGAATTATCTGGTCTAGCAGCTCACAAAAAGTAGATTTAGCGACGCGGAGAATTGCGCCGTCGGCTGCCTGTGAGATAATGAGCCGGTTCGCGGGATTCGGCTAAAATTCCGCTGAACGACTCCCGATTCTGACAGATCGGGTTCAGAAAGCAGAGAGGCTCTCCCCCCTCTGCTTTCGCCTTTCTATCCCCTGTCGTCTTCCTCGCCGTCGCCCGTGCGTCGCGTATACATTCCACGTTTCTGCTCCGATGAACGTTCTCGTCCACCTCTGCGTTTATATCCGCCTCTCCCCCCACCTCCGCGCTCAACCCACCTCCGCGGCCTCTACCTTTACCTCTGCGCCTGCGTTATACGCGTGCGGGCATCGCCGATAGGGGACAGGCGCGTCGCGCCGCCGCCGCCCTGCGGTGTGGCGGCGATCACGTAGACTGCAACCGGTTTCTGAAACCGGTTGCAGGCTTTTTTTGTCACAGACTATACTGCGGATCGGGGCGCCCGCGGGGCGCAGAGCAAGCGATGGCGTGACGCCGAGGAGTAATGGTCATGGGATTTCCCGAGGGGTTTTTGTGGGGGCGGCGACGGCGGCTTATCAGGTTGAAGGGGCGCATGACGCCGACGGCAAGGGACTGTCCGTGTGGGACGTTTACTCGCATCAGCCCGGCACGACCTACCAGGGCAGCAACGGTGATGTGGCGGCCGACCACTATCACCGCTTTCGTGAGGATATCGCCCTGATGGCCGAGCTGGGGATGACCTCATACCGCTTCTCGCTCTCGTGGTCGCGGCTGCTGCCGGAGGGAACCGGGCGGGTCAATGAGGCGGGCGTGCGCTTTTACAGCGAGCTTATCGATGCGCTGCTGCAGCACAATATCCGCCCGATGATCACGCTATACCACTGGGATCTGCCGCAGGCGCTGCAGGATCGCTTCGGCGGCTGGGCCGATCGTCGTATCGTGGATGCCTTTGAGGAGTACGCCAGCCTGTGTTACGCCCGCTTCGGCGATCGGGTCGATCTGTGGTCGACCTTTAACGAAACCATTGTCTTTATCGGTATGGGGTACTTTACCGGCCAGCATCCTCCGGGGCTGAAGGATCCGCGCGTCGGTATTCAGGCCTGTCACCATGTATTTCTGGCCAACGCGCGGGCGGTAAAGCGTTTTCGCGAGATGGGCGTGGCTGGGCAGATCGGCTTCGTTAACGTGATGCAGCCGAACGATCCCATCAGCCAGCGTCCCGAGGATCTGCGCGCCTGCGCACTGGCCGAGGGGATCCACACCCACTGGCTGTTCGATCCGGTGCTGAAGGGCAGCTATCCGTCGGAGCTGCTGGCGATGGCGCAGCAGGCGTTTGGCGTACCGCAGTTTGCCCCGGGCGATGCGGCGCTGCTGCGGGAGAACACCGTCGATTTTATTGGGCTGAACTACTACAAACGCGAGATGATCGCCGCCAATGAGGATATACAGGGCTTTGATCTCAATACCAGCGGAGAGAAGGGCAGCGGTGGCGGCATGGGGTTTAAGGGGCTGTTTAAGATCGTACGCAACCCCGATGGCGTTTACTCCGACTGGGACTGGGAGATCTATCCGCAGGGGCTGACGGAGGCGATTGCGCGCATCCGTCGGCGCTACGGCGAGATCCCCATTTACATCACCGAAAACGGGCTGGGGGCCAAAGATCCCATCATCGACGATGAGATAGCCGACCAGCCCCGTATCGACTACCTGCGCGACCATATCGCCGCCGTCGAGCAGGCCATCGCCGAAGGCGCCGACGTGCGCGGCTACTACCCTTGGTCGTTTATCGATCTGCTCTCGTGGCTAAACGGTTACCAGAAGCAGTATGGCTTCGTGTATGTCGATCGGCAGCGGGATCTGGCACGGCGCAAGAAGCGCAGCTTCTACTGGTATCAGCAGGTGATCCGCAGCAACGGCGCTCAGCGTTAAATCCTGGCCTCCTGACGGCAGCGCCCGGCTGGTTTTTCCCGCCTCAGCGTTTATGATAAAGGGATAGGGCCGCCGTTGGCGGCAGACAGAGACGGTCGCGTTGCCGTCGCAGTGCAGGAGTGGTCTCTCAGTAACGATGAACGGACGGAGCAGAGGTTTCTTTGGCCTGATCCTGGCCCTGAGTGTCATGATCGCGGGCGGCGTGGCGCTGGCGCAGCACCCTGCGCGCGGGGTCAGCGATGAGCCGACGCAACAGACGGAAGCGTCGATCGAGCAGCTGACGCGCCAGGCACGGGTGGTGGCCTATCTTCAGGCGAACCAGCGGCTGCCTGACTACTATATTACCAAGCGTCAGGCGCGAGCGGCGGGCTGGGATCCCGCTCGCGGCAACCTGTGCCAGGTGGTGCCCGGGCGGGCCATCGGCGGCGATCGTTTCGCCAACCGCGAGGGGCGTCTGCCGCAGCAGGCGCACCGGATCTGGCGTGAAGCCGATATAAACTATCGCTGTGGCCGTCGTCAGGCGGATCGTGTACTGTACTCTAACGACGGTCTGATTTATGTCACCCGTGATCACTATCGACACTTTACCCGTATGGAGTGATCGCCATGCAAAAAGTCCAGTTTGATTTTAACCAGATAGCTGATTTAGCGGCGTTCTATCGCCAGTTTTCCCAGGCCTTTACGCTGGCGCCGAGGTTTGGCAATAACCTTGATGCGCTGTGGGATGTGCTGACCGGCGATATCGGGATGCCGCTGGAGATTACGTTCGTCAACTTCGACGCCGCGAAGAAGCGACGCTTTGCGGCGCTGGTGCTGCTGTTTGAAGCCGCCGAAGAGGAGCTGGAGGGCGAGCTGCGCTTTAACACCTACGATAGGGCGGCCTAGCGCGGTGGAAAACGGCGCTACCGGCCAAGCGGCCGGCAGGCGCGTTGTATCAGTCGTTCGTTTCTGCCAGCGTGCGCAGATATTGGAAGATCTGACGTGCGGATTTGGGGGGCTTGTTACCGTCCCGCTCTTTTTTGGCGTTGCGGATCAGGGCACGCAGCTGCTGGCGGTCGGCGTGGGGATAGAGGTTCAGAACCTCGGTGATCGTCTCATCGCCATCGTTGATCAGACGGTCGCGCAGCTGCTCCAGCTTATGGAACAGAGCAACCTGCTGATTGTGGCGGTTTTTCAGCTTATCCAGCGCCGTTTGGATCGGCTCGGGATCGCGCTGGCGCAGCAGTTTACCGATCAGCTGCAGCTGGCGACGACGCCCCTCTTTCTTGATGCGCTGCGCCAGTTCAATTGCGGCGCGCAGATCTTCATCCAGCGGGATGCGATCCAGCGCATTTTTCCCGAGGTCTACCAGTTCGGCCCCCAGGGCTTTCAGGGCTTCGGCATCGCGTTTGATTTCGCTTTTGCTGACCCAGATGATTTCATCATCATCTTCGTTCTCTTGTTGGCCTGGGATCTCGTCCAGCCACTCTTCGTCTGGATGTTTGTGCATGGCAGTTTCCTTAAAAAATGGCGCACATCCTAACAGGTGTACGCGCGCGTGTCGCGCAATTATCGGCCCGCGCCGACGCCGCGGCCGATGGATGACCCGTAAGACGGTTTCCCGTGCAGAAGTATATACCCGGCGCCCGTTTTACGGCAGGGAATGTTCGCCATCGTCCCCCGTGCGCCGCGCTGTGGCGACGAAAAAGAGCGCGTTACGCGTGGTCTGTCGCGCGACGACGAGGACGGCTCGACGCAGTGCGTTGAAATTAATTCTCTGATTAATAATACATATTAATATTTAATTGGCGGATTGTGATCTGATTGGGGATATATAATATTTTGCTAAATCGTTTTTTTTGATCTGTTAACGGTGGCGGAAAGAGGGACCGAACACGGAACGTCGGTCAGGGAAAATTAATTTGTCATAGGTTTTGACTCGAAAGACAATATAATTATAATGCCGCGGTCTAAATTAATATAGGTTAGTTATGTCAGATTTGTTGAAGTCACTGAATAATATTCGTACGCTGCGTGCCTATGCACGCGAAACCCAGATTTCCGTTCTGGAAGAGATGCTGGATAAGCTGCGCGCCGTGGTAAGCGAGCGCCGTGAAGAGATCGAGCAGGCTGAGAGCAGCCGCCGCGAGCGTGAAGAGAAGCTGAAGTCCTACCGCGAAATGCTGATGGCCGAAGGGATCTCTCTGGATGATTTGCTGGAGATGGAAAAGGTCACCGAGCGTAAAGCTAAGCGTGCGCCGCGTCCGGCTAAATATGAATATCTGGATGAGAACGGCGAAATTAAGCAGTGGACCGGTCAGGGCCGCATGCCGAAAATGATCAAGATTGAAGTTGATGCCGGTAAATCCCTGGATGATTTCCTGATCAAATAAATTCTCCGACCGTCATGATGCTCCCCGTTAGCGCAGGGGCATGACGGTCGCGCCGTTATTTGCGGCGGCTCCGCACGTCCCGTCTTTTCTTATCTCATCCTTTCGCCGGGTCGCGCTGCGCCTTCGGCACGGCGCCCGCACCGCGGTGGGTCTGCGCCGGGGCATGCGCTGGCAACGAAATTCGCTGCGCTTCCTGTTACACTCTTAGCTGCTGTTCCCTCATTGGGCGCCGTTGTCCCTGGGCGGTTGTCGGCGATCGCGCCGGCCTGTACCGCTGCCGGCTGTCCGCGGGAGATACGGCCCTGTATTACTCAGGCTGCGGCCTGTTGTCATAGCCGACGGCGCGGTGTCGTCCGGTTTAACCGTTTTGCAATCATGGCGGATTAATGAAAGTCATCAATCAGGTAGCAGAGCAGCGCAAGGCGCTGGAAGAGGCCGTGGCGCAGGCGCTGACGCTGGCGCAGGCCGGAGCGGATGCGGCAGAGGTGGCGGTGACCCGGACCACCGGCATCAGCGTCAGCACCCGCTTTGGTGAGGTCGAGAACGTCGAGTTTAACAGCGACGGCGCGCTGGGGATCACCGTCTACCATCAGCAGTGTAAAGGCAGCGCCTCCTCGACCGATCTCAGCCCGCAGGCCATCGCGCGTACGGTGCAGGCGGCGTTGGACATTGCGCGCTACACCTCTCCGGACCCCTGCGCCGGGCCGGCGCCGCGCGATCTGCTGGCGTTTGAGGCGCCGGATCTGGATCTGTTTCACCCGGCGGAGCTGAACGCTGAGCAGGCGATTGCGCTGGCGGCGGAGGCCGAGCAGGCGGCCCTGAGCGCCGATGCACGCATCACCAATACCGAGGGCGGTAGCTTCAACAGCCACTATGGCATCCGCGTCTTCGGCAACAGCCACGGCATGCTGCAGAGCTACTGCTCCAGCCGTCACTCTCTTTCCAGCTGCGTGATTGCCGAGCAGAACGGCGATATGGAGCGTGATTACGCCTATACCATCGCCCGAGATATGGACGATCTGCGCTCCGCGCGCTGGGTCGGCGAGGAGTGCGCCCGCCGAACGCTTGCGCGCCTGGCGCCGCGTCGTCTGCCCACCATGCAGGCGCCGGTGATGTTCGCCGCAGAGGCCGCTACCGGGCTGTTCGGCCATCTGGTCGGGGCCATTAGCGGCAGCAGCGTGTACCGCAAGTCCACCTTTTTACTCGACAGCCTGGGCCAGCAGATCCTGCCATCCTGGCTGACCATCGATGAGCAGCCGCACCTGCTGCGCGGTCTGGCGTCGACCCCGTTCGACAGCGAAGGGGTACGCACCACGCCGCGCCGCATTGTACAGGACGGCGTGCTGCAGACCTGGCTGCTGACCAGCTATTCGGCGCGTAAGCTGGGGCTGCATAGCACCGGTCACGCCGGCGGCATTCATAACTGGCGTATCGCCGGCCGCGGGCTGGGATTTGAACAGATGCTGCGGGAGATGGGGCGCGGATTCCTGGTCACCGAACTGATGGGGCAGGGGGTGAGCGCGGTGACCGGCGACTATTCGCGCGGCGCATCCGGTTTCTGGGTGGAGAACGGCGAGATCCAGTACCCGGTGAGCGAGGTCACCATCGCCGGCAATCTGCGCGATATGTGGGCCAACATGGTCACGATAGGCGACGATATTGAGACGCGTAGCAACATTCAGTGCGGCTCGGTGCTGCTGGACAGCATGCAGATCGCCGGGGAGTAAGGGGGATCTCATCGCCCCCGACGCTGCCGGGGGTTTGCCTCGCTGCGGACAAAAAAAACCGCATGGCAGGCGCCATGCGGTAGCGTGGGGCGACGTGTTTAGCGCGAGCCGATGTTGCGCAGCGATTTGCCGGCCATCAGATTACGCTCGATGTGCTCCAGGGAGATATTCTTGGTCTCCGGGATCAGCGCCAGGGTAATGAAGATGAAGATCAGGTTCAGGGCGGCGTAGACCCAGAAGGTGTGGGCGCTGCCCAGATTGTTCAGCATGGTCAGGAAGGTTGCCCCGACGATCATGTTGGCGATCCAGTTGGTGGCGGTGGAGCAGGTGATGCCGAAGTCACGCCCTTTCAGCGGCTGGATTTCGGAGCACAGTACCCAGATCAGCGGGCCGGCGCTCATGGCGAAGCCGACGATAAACAGCAGCAGCATAAAGATGGCGAAGTACTGCACCACGCTAGAGGTAATGCCGATGTGCATCATGGTGCCCAGTGTGCCCATCCCGATGGCCATGACGATAAAGCCCAGGATCAGCGTCGGCTTACGGCCCCAGCGGTCCACCAGGCCGATGGCGATGAAGGTGGCCAATACGTTGACCAGGCCGACGATCACCGTTCCCCACATCTGCTGTTCGGTGCTGGCAAAGCCGGCCAGATCGAAGATTTTCGGTGCGTAGTACATGATGACGTTCATCCCGGTAAACTGCTGCATTACCTGCAGCAGAATCCCCAGATAGACCGCCCGGCGAAAGTTGCTGTTCTGCAGGAACAGCGCCCAGCCGCTCTGCTTTAACTTCAGACTGTCACGAATATCGTTCAGCTCATCCTGGGCCTGCTGGCTGCTGTCGCGCAGCTTTTCCAGCACCTGACGCGCCTGCTCGTGGCGGTTACGGGAGGCCAGCCAGCGCGGGCTATCCGGCAGGAAGAAGACCCCCAGCAGCAGCACGATGGCCGGGATGGTGATCACCCCCAGCATCCAGCGCCAGGAGCCGGTATAGCTAAAGGCGGTGTCGGACAGATAGGCACCGAGGATCCCGATGGTGATCATCAGCTGGTACATCGAGATCATGCTGCCGCGGATGCGCTCCGGGGCGATCTCGGACAGGTAGATCGGCGCGGTGTAGGAGGCGATGCCGACGGCCAGCCCCAGCAGGATACGCGACAGGATCAGAATATCGACGTTAGGGGCGAAGGCGGAGCACAGGGAGCCGACGACGAACAGAATCGCCCCGATCATCAGGCTGTATTTACGCCCCATACGGTGGTTCATCCAGCCGCTGCCGACGGCGCCGACGGCGGCCCCGAACATCATCGAGCTGACGACCCACTCCTGCTGCGAGCTGGTGATGTTAAAGGTATCGGTAATAAACGGCAGTGCGCCGGCGATCACCCCGATATCCAGACCAAACAGCAGACCCGCTAGCGCGGCCAGAAAGCAGACAAAGAACGTCATGCCGGCGTTGGAACGGGCATGGGGTACGGCGGATGTATTGACGGTAGTACTCATACTGCCTCCAAACAGGATCATTTCTCTGATGTCGCCATGGTAAGAATTGCCCGCTGACTATAAAGTGCGCATGATCACATAAATGTAATCGTTTACATACGCCACGATAAATAATCATCATCAATGCACGTAGCCAGGCTGTTAATGACTCGCTTTGTTTGTGTTGTAACATGACGTTATTTCGCGGTTTTATCCCTATTTTGGCCAATGAAAAGCCGGCGTAAGCCTACGAATAGGCGGCGTGGCGCCGACGGGTGACGGTGCTGTATCGACGAAATGTAATCGTTTTCACTTTGGCTTGGCTTGGCTTGGCTTGGCTTGGCTTGGCTTGGATTGACTTGGCTTGGATTGGCGTCAGCGGCAGGGGGGCGGCGGGGGATAAAAAAAGGCAGGCCGTAAGGCCTGCCTTATGCAAGGGAGTTCGCGATTACTTCAGACCGGCGGCCTCGCGCAGCAGCGCGGCTTTGTCGGTTTTTTCCCACGGGAACTGCTCGCGGCCAAAGTGGCCGTAGGCTGCCGTCTGGCGATAGATCGGCTGGATCAGATCCAGCATCTGGATCAGGCCATACGGACGCAGATCGAAGAACTCACGAACCAGCTGGGTCAGCTGCTCCTGATCGACCTTCTCCGTGCCGAAGGTTTCTATCATGATAGAGGTCGGCTCGGCCACGCCGATGGCGTAGGAGACCTGGATCTCGCAGCGGTCGGCCAGGCCGGCGGCGACGATGTTCTTGGCCACATAGCGCGCGGCGTAGGCGGCAGAGCGGTCCACCTTGGACGGATCTTTACCGGAAAACGCACCGCCGCCGTGACGGGCAGCGCCGCCGTAGGTGTCGACGATGATCTTACGACCGGTCAGGCCGCAGTCGCCCATCGGGCCGCCGATAACGAAGCGGCCGGTCGGGTTGATGAAGTATTTGGTGCTGGCAGACAGCCACTCGGCAGGCAGAACCGGCTTGATGATCTCTTCCATCACCGCTTCCTGCAGATCTTTCTGGCTGATGGTGTCGGCGTGCTGGGTAGAGAGCACCACGGCATCGATACCGGCGATCTTGCCGTCGTCATACTGGAAGGTCACCTGGCTCTTGGCATCCGGACGCAGCCACGGCAGGGTGCCGTTTTTGCGCACCTGGGCCTGACGCTCCATCAGACGGTGGGCGTAGGTGATCGGCGCCGGCATCAGTACGTCGGTTTCGTTGGTGGCATAGCCGAACATGATGCCCTGGTCGCCGGCGCCCTGCTCCAGCGGATCGCAGCGGTCGACGCCCTGGTTGATATCCGGGGACTGCTTGCCGATGGCGCTCAGTACGGCGCAAGAGTTGGCGTCAAAGCCCATGTCAGAGCTGACGTAGCCGATGTCGGCCACGGTTTTACGGGTCAGCTCTTCGATATCGACCCAGGCGTTGGTGGTGATTTCGCCGCCGACCAGCACCATGCCGGTTTTGACGTAGGTTTCACAGGCTACGCGCGCCTTCGGATCCTGCTCGAGGATGGCATCCAGTACGGCGTCGG
This sequence comes from Edwardsiella piscicida, assembly GCF_001896205.1. Taxonomy (GTDB): domain Bacteria; phylum Pseudomonadota; class Gammaproteobacteria; order Enterobacterales; family Enterobacteriaceae; genus Edwardsiella; species Edwardsiella piscicida. Next base: position 3,340,299 of record NZ_MPNU01000001.1, on the reverse strand, counting down.
AGATTTGGTCGGCGATTTTATCCGGATGTCCTTCAGACACGGACTCGGAAGTGAAAAGGTGTTTAGCCATATGTGTTCTTTACCTTCAAAAGACGGGTTGATTCTACTGCGCTGCACAGCGCTGACGCTGCGTGCTGTTTGGGGGTAGCCATCAGGGGCACCCTCATCGTTATCCGCTGAGGACCTCTGGTGCCTGATGCTTCCTGCAACGCCCCTCAGGCAAAGCCGTTAAGCAGTTTATCGGTTAAAAAGTATAGATGGATTAACATCTGGACGGCTATTCTAGGCCAAGGCGGTGGGATTTTTCCACTCCTTTTTTGTCGGAAACGCACTCTGGGGGATCCCGCTGCGCACCCGGTGATCCGATTGCAGCCGGTGGATACAATTTCATTTTGCTTTTTTAGCCCGTTGTCGGTATAAACGGCGCGCGGCTTACCGGTGCATAACGCTTCAACCGGAGTGCTGCCGTTTTCCCCCTTCGCGGGTGGCGTAAAACGGGGCGTTTCGGGGCGGCTATGTGTCCCACTTCCGGCCGAGGAGGGTATGGCAGCGCCATACTGTCAGTTTTATCATGCTGTTAACTTTGAAGATCTGCCGTGTGATATGGCAGCGATGGAGGTGGTTCAGGTAATGATCCGTGCTAAGGCTGTGGTAAAACGTGCCGCTCCCTGCGGCGTACTGCGTCATCGCGACGCGTTTTGCGCAACGCGCCTTCCCTCCTTTTTATCCTCTTTTCTCGCATTTGCCCGATGTTACCCACTCTTGGGATGACGGCTTGGGTGTACCTCAGGATTCTTGCGCCGTTTACGGCATCTGATGACTGAACAAGGGTAGCCTGTGGCGTCCGGCCGCAGGGGTTTATTCATAGGGGATCGGCGATTCCAATGCGCTCCCCGACCCACGGAGTTAACGACGTGTTTTGTTCTTATACTGATATCGGCCCGGCATTATGTCCGGCGCTGAGCTTTGTGGTCACGCCAAAAATCCCGGCGTGTGGGTTGTTCTATGCAGATGATGCTGCAATAGTGGCTGGCGCAACGGTTGGCCACGCCGGAAAAGGAGCTGCCCGTGTCTGATCTGATTGCACAGTATCCGCAGGATTCGGCAGACAGCTCCCCTTTGCGTTCCATGCAGGAGGTCGCGATGAGCGATAGTAATGCCAGCAAGATGCTGAGCACCTACAACGTCGCCTACTGGGGTGGCAACTATTACGATGTGAATGAGCTGGGCCACATCTCCGTGTGCCCGGATCCCGACGTGCCGCAGGCGCGGGTCGATCTGACGGCGCTGGCGCTGCAGATCCAGGCCGATCGCCAGCAGCGCCTGCCGGCGCTGTTCTGCTTTCCGCAGATCCTGCAGCACCGTCTGCGCTCGATCAACGCCGCCTTCCGCCGTGCGCGCGCGTCGTTCGGCTACCAGGGGGATTACTTCCTGGTGTATCCGATCAAGGTCAATCAGCAGCGGCGGGTGATCGAGTCGCTGGTCAACTCCGGCGAACCGCTGGGGCTGGAGGCTGGCTCTAAGGCTGAGCTGATGGCGGTGCTGGCGCACGCCGGCATGACGCGTAGCGTGATCGTCTGCAACGGCTATAAGGATCGTGAATACATTCGACTGGCGCTGATCGGTGAAAAGCTGGGTCACAAGGTCTATCTGGTCATCGAGAAGCTGAGCGAGATAGACGTGGTGCTGGAAGAGGCCAAGCGCCTCGACGTGGTGCCGCGCCTGGGCGTGCGTGCGCGTCTGGCTTCCCAGGGCTCCGGTAAGTGGCAGTCCAGCGGCGGCGAAAAGTCCAAGTTCGGCCTGGCGGCGGTGCAGGTCCTGCAGCTGGTGGAAACCCTGCGTCAGGCCGGGCACCTTGAGAGCCTGCAGCTGCTGCACTTCCATCTGGGATCGCAGATGGCCAACATTCGCGATATCGCCACCGGGGTGCGCGAGTCGGCGCGTTTCTACGTCGAACTGCATAAGCTGGGGGTCAATATCCAGTGCTTCGACGTCGGCGGCGGCCTGGGGGTCGACTATGAGGGAACCCGTTCCCAGTCCGACTGCTCGGTTAACTACGGCCTAAACGAATACGCCAACAACGTGATCTGGGGGATAGGCGACGCCTGTAACGAGCACGGCCTGCCGCACCCGACGGTGATCACCGAGTCGGGCAGGGCGGTGACGGCGCACCATACGGTGCTGGTCTCCAATATCATCGGGGTGGAGCGCAACGAACTGCCGCCGCCGCAGCCGCCGGCCGCCGACGCGCCGCGTGCGCTGCAGAGCCTGTGGGCCACCTGGGAAGAGATGCAGGTGCCTAGCGGCCGTCGTTCGCTGCGCGAATGGCTGCACGATAGCCAGCTCGATCTGCACGACGTGCATAGCCAGTATGCCCACGGGATCCTCAGCCTGAGTCAGCGCGCCTGGGCCGAACAGCAGTATCTGGCCATCTGCAGCCAGCTGCAGACCCAGCTGGATCCCAGCAACCGCGCCCATCGTCCGATCATCGATGAACTGCAGGAGCGAATGGCCGATAAGCTGTACGTTAACTTCTCCCTGTTCCAGTCGATGCCGGACGCCTGGGGGATCGATCAGCTGTTCCCGGTGCTGCCTCTCAGCGGACTGGATAAGGTACCGACGCGCCGCGCCGTGCTGCTGGATATCACCTGTGACTCGGACGGAACCATCGATCACTACATCGATGGCGACGGCGTGGCGACCACCATGCCGATGCCGGAGTACGATCCGCAGGATCCGCCGCTGGTGGGCTTCTTCATGATCGGCGCCTACCAGGAGATCCTGGGCAACATGCATAATCTGTTCGGCGACACCGCCACGATCGATGTGTATGTGTTCGAGGACGGCAGCGTCGAGGTGGACGAATCCTACGACGGCAACTCCGTGGCGGAGATGCTGGAGTATGTGCAGCTCGACCCGCAGGTGCTGCTGACCCACTTCCGCGATCAGGTGCGCGCGGCCCATCTGGACGAGGCGCTGCAGGCGCAGTTCCTGGAAGAGTTTGAGGCCGGTCTGTACGGCTACACCTACCTGGAAGACGAGTGATCGACGCTCGGCGGCGCGTCGTCGTCGGGGCGATCCACCGGGCTTGCAGTTGCGGTGGGTTGTCGCCATAATCGGCGAAATGCACGGCCAAACGAACTGATAATCCCTTCCTCGTCGGGTTAACGACGCGGGAGGGATTTTTTTCATCGCGACTCCGTCAGCCTGGCCGACACGCGGCGCGGCGACGGGATTTATAGGAGGAGTGAGTATGTGTACTCTGGGGCATAAGCCTGATAACTCTCTGGTATCCAACGCCTTTGGCTTTCTGCGCCTGCCGTTGGACTTCATGCCGTATGACGGCGACGCCGACTGGGTGATCACCGGGGTGCCGTTCGATATGGCGACCTCCGGCCGCGCCGGTGGCCGACACGGGCCGGCGGCGATCCGTCAGGTTTCGACCAACCTGGCCTGGGAAGGCAAGCGCTGGCCGTGGAACTTCGACATGCGCGACCGCCTGAAGGTGGTGGACTGCGGCGACGTGGTCTTCAGCTTTGGCGACGCCCAGGAGATGAGCGATAACCTGCAGGCTCACGCCGAGCGTCTGCTGGCCAGCGGGAAACGCTGCCTGACCTTTGGCGGTGACCATTTCATCACCCTGCCGCTGCTGCGCGCTCACGCCAAGCACTTCGGTAAAATGGCGCTGGTGCACTTCGACGCCCATACCGACACCTATGCTCACGGCAGCAAGTTCGATCACGGCACCATGTTCTTCCATGCGCCGAACGAGGGGCTGATCGATCCGCACCATTCGGTGCAGATCGGTATTCGCACCGAGTACGATCATGACAACGGCTTTACCGTGCTGGACGCGGCGCAGGTGAACGATCGCAGCGTAGAGGATGTGCTGGCCGAGGTGAAGCGCATCGTCGGCGATATGCCGGTCTACCTGACCTTTGACATCGACTGCCTGGATCCGGCCCACGCGCCGGGCACCGGTACGCCGGTGATCGGCGGCCTGACCTCCGATCGCGCGCTGAAGCTGGTGCGTGGTCTGCAGGATCTGGACATTGTCGGGATGGACGTGGTGGAAGTCGCGCCGGCCTACGATCAGTCGGAGATCACCGCCCTGGCGGCGGCGACCCTGGCGCTGGAGATGCTGTATATCCAGGCTGCGAAGAAGTAATCTTCGCTGAGCGCACGAGGCCGGGCAGACGCCCGGCCTTTTTTGTGTCTTGAATCCCCCGGCTCGCCGGGAGACGGTTTATGCGCTGCGCTCACACCCCGCCGCTGTAGGAGGCGCGGGCCTGCCGGTAGAGCGCCAGACGCACTTCGCGCGCCTTCTCAAACTCCTTATTCATGATCAGCGGGCGGATCTCCTTCTGGTAGACCTGAATGCTGGTCTGCCCCTGGTGGTTATGGTAGCCGGGCAGGTGGCTGCGCCAGCGTCGGTCGATGATCGCCTCCTGGCTGTAGAAGGGATCGACCTGGTTGCGCACATACTCGTCGAAGCGGGCGCGCAGCGCCTGACGCTCGGTCTGGTGCGCCGGTGAGTGCGCCAGGTTACGCGTCTCTCCCGGATCCTGCTGCAGATCGTAGAGCTCCTCTTCCTCATTCTCTTTATACAGAATGTACTTGTAGCGCTCGGTGCGCAGCATGCGCGCCGGCTGTACGTCGACGTTGCGATCGGTATTCCACTGGGTAATGACCTCATCTCGCCACCCGTCGGGCTGCTCTCCGCGCAGAATAGGCATCAGGGAGCGGCCGTACAGGCCGGGCGGCGGCGTCAGACCCGCGTAGTCGCACAGGGTCGGCAGCAGATCGCACAGGGAGGTCAGGTGGCGGCTGCTGGCCTGGGGGCGGATGCCGGGGCCGGCGAAAACCAGCGGCACGTTGGTGGACTCCTCATAGAACCAGTTCATTTTGGCCACCAGGCGGTGGGCGCCCATGGCATCGCCGTGGTCGGCAAAGAAGACCACCAGGGTATCGTCCGCGTGGCCGCTGGCGCGCAGCGCGCTCAGCACCTGGCCGATGAAGCCATCGGCCAGTTCGGTGAAGTGATAGTAGGCCTTGAGATACTGGCGGAAGTTGAGCTCGTTCCAGTTGGCGGCCTGCATCACCCGGTTATGGGTGCAGCAGGCATATTGAATCGCCAGGGGTCGGTTGGGCAGATCGGCGGAGGTGTCAAAGTTATCCAGCAGCGGCGGCAGGGGGCCCAGACCGTCGATATCGCCGTGCGGGCCGGCAAAGGCCCCGGTCCAGCCATTGATGTTATGGGGATTATTGAACTCGATCGCCAGCATAAACGGCGCGTCGCTGTCTCGCCCCTTCAGGGTATCGATGTACTTCAGGCTCTCCTGCAGGCAGTAGACATCCTCACGGGTATCGTAATCGACCGGATAGGCGGCCGGGCTATCGTAGGGCAGCTCGACCTGGTCGGCGCAGGTGAACCCCTTGAGCGCGCCGTAGTCGTGGCGCTTGCCGAAGTGGCGGCATTCGTAGCCCGCCTGGCTGAACAGTTCGCCCAGCGTCACCATATCCTGCGGGACGTTGGGGCTGTCGTTGGCGATCACCCCGGTCTGATGGGGCAGGCGGCCGGTCCAGTAGCAGGCGCGCGACGGGGCGCACAGCGGGTAGGGGCAGTAGGCCTGTTCAAAGCGGGTGCCGCGGGCGATCAGGCTGTCGATGGCCGGGGTGTTGACCTGGGGATTGCCATAGCCTCCCACGCCGCGCCGCGCCAGCTGATCGGCGGTGATGATGACGATATTGCGCGGGGGCATCTTGGCGCCGGTGTCCGTACCGGCGGGGGCATCGCCAGCGGCCAGCGCCGGCGCACCGAGGGCGACCCCGGCCATCCCGCCGGCGGTTCGCTGTAAAAATTCGCGTCGAGAAAGAGACATAGTCGGTTCCTTTTTATTGTTCGAAAGCAAAGATAACAATTCGAAACAATGTTTCACCGCGATATCGATCGCATAATGCACAATCAAAAGAAAAAGAAAGGTTTTACGCGCTAAATGCGCGCGGCGGGGCGCGCGGTGAAAAATCAACCTTTGCGCAACGCAGGTCAAAAAAGGACGCTGATTGCGCAAACGCTGCGCGCCGCGGGGCGGGACGGCGTCGGTTTTGTGCTACCCTGCCCCGTCAGGCCATACTGTCCCGCGGCGCCGGGAGAAACGGTGTGAGTGCATATCATCGTGGATTTTGCGGCGCGGCTCCGTGGCGGCGCCGCGATTAAGGATTGCCGTTTTCACTCCGAGTCTGAGACAATATGGCGAACCCTTGTTTTCATACAATCCGACTTGGAGTAGAACATGTCCTCTCGTAAAGAGCTTGCCAATGCTATCCGTGCCCTGAGCATGGATGCGGTGCAGAAGGCCAAATCCGGTCACCCGGGCGCCCCGATGGGGATGGCGGATATCGCCGAAGTCCTGTGGCGTGATTACATGAACCATAACCCGGTCAACCCGCACTGGGCCGATCGCGACCGTTTTGTGCTGTCCAACGGCCATGGTTCCATGCTGATTTATAGCCTGCTGCACCTTACCGGCTATGATCTTCCGATGTCTGAGCTGGAAAACTTCCGCCAGCTGCACTCCAAGACCCCGGGTCACCCGGAGTATGGCTATACCCCGGGCGTTGAGACCACCACCGGTCCGCTGGGCCAGGGCATTGCCAACGCCGTCGGCATGGCCATCGCCGAGCGCACGCTGGGCGCGCAGTTCAACCGCCCGGGCCACGAGATCGTCGACCACTACACCTACGCCTTTATGGGCGACGGCTGCATGATGGAAGGCATCTCTCACGAGGTCTGCTCCCTGGCCGGTACCCTGAAGCTGGGCAAACTGATCGCGTTTTACGATGACAACGGTATCTCCATCGACGGTCACGTTGACGGCTGGTTCACCGATGATACCGCCAAGCGTTTTGAAGCCTACGGCTGGCACGTGGTGCGCGGCGTAGACGGTCACGACAGCGCCGCCATCAAGGCCGCTATCGAAGAGGCGCGCAGCGTCAGCGACAAGCCGTCCCTGCTGATGTGCAAAACCGTCATCGGCTTCGGCTCGCCGAACAAGGCCGGTACCCATGACTCCCACGGCGCGCCGCTGGGCGACGCCGAGATCGCGGCAACCCGCGCTCAGCTGGGCTGGAACTACCCGCCGTTCGTCATCCCGCAGGAAATCTACGCCGAGTGGGATGCCAAAGAGGCCGGTAAGGCCAAAGAGCAGGCCTGGGATGCCCGTTTCGCCGCCTATCAGGCCGCGTTCCCGCAGCTGGCCGCCGAGTTCAAACGCCGTATCAACGGCGAACTGCCGGCCAGCTGGGACAGCGAATCTCGCCAGTTTATCGAACAGCTGCAGGCCAACCCGGCCAAGATCGCTAGCCGTAAGGCGTCGCAGAATGCGCTGGAAGCCTTTGGCAAGCTGCTGCCGGAGTTCCTGGGCGGCTCCGCCGACCTGGCGCCGAGCAACCTGACCATGTGGTCCGGCTCCAAGGCGCTGAACGAAGACGCCGCGGGCAACTACATCCACTACGGCGTGCGCGAGTTCGGCATGACCGCCATCATCAACGGCATCGCGCTGCACGGTGGGTTTATCCCCTACGGTGCGACCTTCCTGATGTTCATGGAGTATGCCCGTAACGCCATGCGTATGGCTGCCCTGATGAAGATCCGTAACATTCAGGTCTACACCCATGACTCTATCGGTCTGGGCGAAGACGGCCCGACCCATCAGCCGGTCGAGCAGATGGCCAGCCTGCGCACCACGCCGAACATGAACACCTGGCGTCCGTGTGACCAGGTGGAGTCCGCCGTTGCCTGGAAGAAAGCCATCGAGCGTCTGGACGGCCCGTCAGCGCTGATCTTCTCCCGTCAGAACCTGACCCAGATGGATCGCAGCGCCGAGCAGCTGGCCAACGTTGAACGCGGCGCCTACGTTCTGCAGGACTGCGCCGGTCAGCCGGAGCTGATCTTCATTGCCACCGGTTCCGAAGTGGAGCTGGCGATGAACGCCGCGGCCAAGCTGAGCGCCGAAGGGCGTCAGGTGCGCGTCGTCTCCATGCCGTCGACCGAAGTGTTCGACAAGCAGGACGCCGCCTACCGTGAAGCCGTGCTGCCGTCTGCCGTCAGCGCCCGCGTGGCGGTGGAGGCCGGTATCGCCGACTTCTGGTTCAAGTACGTCGGCCTGAACGGCGCCGTCGTCGGCATGACCTCCTTCGGTGAGTCCGCGCCGGCCGAGCAGCTGTTCGTCGAGTTCGGCTTTACCGTCGACAACGTGCTGGCCAAGGCCCGCGCACTGCTGAAGTAAACCTTCCGCGGTAGAAAATGATGAACGGGGCGCCTGCCCCGTTTTTTTCTGCCAACGCGTCGGGCGCGATCTATGCACCGATTTCGCATCAAATTGTGATGCAATGCACGTTTCCATTCAAATTCACCGCCGTGCTTCCCGCTTTTTCTCTCCCGTGTTTTCTTTGCGCTGCGTTTGGTTTATTCTTGGCTGAAGCGTTTCAGTTGATGGGGAAAGCGGCGACGAATTGATGGGGCCAGTGGCGTTTTTGCTGCCGGAATCCGCCCCGACGTCGCGGGCATGGATTACTCTGAACGTCTGTTTGCCGGACGAGGAAAGAGTAAGATGACCATTCGTATCGCCATTAACGGTTTTGGCCGCATCGGCCGCAACGTACTGCGGGCGCTGTATGAGTCGGGACGACAGACGCAGATGCGCGTCGTCGCGATCAATGAGCTGGCGGCCGCCGAGGGGATGGCGCACCTGCTGCAGTATGACACCTGCCACGGCCGATTTGCCTGGCCGGTGCGTCAGCAGGATGACTGGCTGTGGGTCGGCGACGATCGCATTCGTCTGCTGCACCGGCCGCAGATCGCCGATCTGCCCTGGGAGGCGCTGCAGGTTGATGTGGTGCTGGACTGTAGCGGTGTTTATGGTAGCCGGGCTGATGGCGAGGCTCATATTTTGGCGGGGGCCGGTAAAGTGCTGTTCTCCCACCCCGGCGGCCATGACCTTGATGCCACCGTGGTCTACGGGGTGAATCAGGAGTGTCTATTGGCGGAGCATCGCATCGTCTCCAACGCCTCCTGTACCACCAACTGTATCATCCCGGTGATTAAACTGCTGGACGATGCCTTTGGCATCGAGTCGGGTGCGGTGACCACCATTCACTCGTCGATGAACGACCAGCAGGTGATCGATGCCTACCATCCGGATCTGCGGCGGACCCGAGCGGCCAGCCACTCGATCATTCCGGTGGATACCAAGCTGGCGGCGGGTATTGCGCGCGTGCTTCCCCAGTTTCGCGATCGCTTTGAGGCGATCTCGGTACGGGTGCCGACGCTGAATGTGACCGCCATCGATCTCAGCGTCAGCGTGCGTACGCCGGTGCGGGTCGACGAGGTAAACGGCCTGCTGCAAAAGGCAGCATCGACGGCATTTCATGGTATAGTTGATTACACAGAATTACCGCTGGTCTCGACCGACTTTAATCACGACCCGCACAGCGCCATCGTGGACGGCACCCAGACGCGGGTCAGTGGTCGGCATTTGATTAAAACGTTGGTCTGGTGTGACAACGAATGGGGCTTCGCCAACCGGATGCTGGATACTACGCTGGCGATGACCCGGGCAGTTTCTAATGCGTCGTAGCCGCGCGCGGCGACACAGCTTAAAGCAACTTTTAGAGAATCAATGAGAGGATTCACCATGTCTGTAATTAAGATGACCGATTTGGATCTGGCGGGTAAACGCGTTCTGATCCGTGCGGACCTGAACGTTCCGGTTAAAGACGGTAAAGTGACTTCCGATGCGCGTATCCGCGCGTCGCTGCCGACCATTGAGCTGGCGCTGAAGCAGGGTGCGCGCGTGATGGTAACCTCCCATCTGGGTCGTCCGACCGAAGGCGAGTACAACGATGCGTTCTCTCTGCTGCCGGTGGTGAATTACCTCAAAGATCATCTGAAGTCGCCGGTGCGTCTGGCCAAAGATTACCTGGACGGCGTTGACGTTGCCCAGGGCGAGCTGGTGGTGCTGGAAAACGTCCGCTTCAACAAGGGCGAGAAGAAAGACGACGAAACCCTGTCTAAGAAATACGCTGCCCTGTGCGACGTGTTCGTTATGGATGCGTTCGGCACCGCGCACCGCGCCCAGGCCTCTACCCACGGCGTGGGCAAGTTTGCGCCGATCGCCTGTGCCGGTCCGCTGCTGTCCGGCGAGCTGGAAGCCCTGGGCAAAGCCCTGAGCAACCCGGCGCGTCCGATGGTCGCCATCGTCGGCGGCTCCAAAGTCTCCACCAAGCTGACCGTCCTGGACTCCCTGTCCAAGATCGCTGACCAGCTGATCGTGGGCGGCGGTATCGCGAATACCTTCATCGCGGCGGAAGGCCACAACGTGGGTAAATCCCTGTATGAAGCCGACCTGATCCCGGAAGCCAAGAAGCTGCTGGGCACCTGCGATATCCCGGTACCGACCGACGTGCGCGTAGCCACCGAGTTCTCTGAGACGGCGCCGGCGACCATGAAGTCCGTCAGCGACATCAAAGACGACGAGCAGGTTCTGGATCTGGGCGATGCCTCTGCCGAGCAGCTGGCCGCTATCCTGAAAAACGCCAAGACCATCCTGTGGAATGGTCCGGTCGGCGTCTTCGAGTTCCCGAACTTCCGTAAAGGGACCGAGATCGTGGCCAATGCCATCGCCAACAGCGACGCCTTCTCCATCGCCGGCGGCGGCGATACGCTGGCGGCCATCGATCTGTTCGGCATCGCCGACAAGATCTCCTACATCTCCACCGGCGGCGGCGCCTTCCTGGAGTTTGTAGAAGGCAAGAAACTGCCGGCTGTGGTGATGCTCGAAGAGCGCGCCAAGCAGTAATGCCCGACACGGGAGGCCATCATGCCTCCCGTTGTTTTATCGCGCCCTGGCGCGGTAATGTTGATCCGATTGGAAAACACTCACGCCCACGAAACAGGACGATTAGACATGTCTAAAATCTTTGACTTTGTTAAACCGGGTGTCATCTTTGGCGATGACGTTCAGAAAGTATTCCAGGTAGCGAAAGAGAACAAATTCGCTCTGCCGGCCGTTAACTGCGTCGGTACGGACTCCGTCAACGCTGTGATGGAGGCCGCCGCCAAGGTACGCGCTCCGATCATCGTTCAGTTCTCCAACGGCGGCGCTGCCTTCATCGCCGGCAAAGGGCTGAAGCTGGAGGGCCAGCAGGCGGCTATCCTCGGCGCGATCTCCGGTGCGCACCACGTGCATCAGATGGCCGAATACTACGGTGTTCCGGTGATCCTGCACACCGACCACTGCGCCAAGAAGCTGCTGCCGTGGCTGGACGGGCTGCTGGACGCCGGTGAGAAGCACTTCGCCGCGACCGGCAAGCCGCTGTTCTCCTCCCACATGATCGACCTCTCCGAGGAGTCTCTGGAAGAGAACATCGAAATCTGCTCTCAGTACCTGGCCCGCATGTCCAAGATCGGCATGACCCTAGAGCTGGAGCTGGGCTGCACCGGCGGTGAAGAAGACGGCGTGGACAACAGCCACCTGGACAACTCCGCGCTGTACACCCAGCCGGAAGACGTGGATTACGCGTTCACCAAGCTGAGCGCCATCAGCCCGCGTTTCACCATCGCCGCCTCCTTCGGCAACGTGCACGGCGTGTACAAGCCGGGTAACGTGCAGCTGACGCCGGTGATCCTGAAAAACTCTCAGGAATACGTTTCTAAGAAACACAACCTGCCGCACAACAGTCTGAACTTTGTCTTCCACGGCGGCTCCGGCTCTACCGCGGCAGAGATCAAAGAAGCGGTCAGCTACGGCGTGGTGAAGATGAACATCGACACCGATACCCAGTGGGCAACCTGGGAAGGCGTGCTGAAGTACTACAAGAAGAACGAAGGCTATCTGCAGGGCCAGCTGGGTAACCCGGAAGGCGACGACAAGCCGAACAAGAAATACTACGATCCGCGCGTATGGCTGCGCGCCGGTCAGACCGGGATGATCGAGCGCCTGGAGCTGGCATTCAAAGAGCTGAACTGCATCGACGTGCTGTAATCGTCGTCAATCAGCAGAATAAACCCCGCATTGCGGGGTTTTTTTATGTCGGCGGCTCGCCGGGAAACACCGCCGCGATCGGTCATATGAATACGTGGTGTTAATTGGATTTAATTTTCAGATTTTTGGCGTTAATGAAATGTGGAGTCCAGCGCCGTAGTTGGGTTACCCTTACGGCGTTTTGGCCGCGATCTGCGGCCTGTTTTGCCTGTATCACCGGAGGCTCCGGTGAGAGAGTCAGGTAATAAAATAAGAGGGTAAACAATAAGATGAAAGACTTGGATGTAGTTGACGGCATTCAGAGCGCCGGCGGTTGGATCGTCCGTAACCAGGATTTGCTGCTGGGCTATGCCGTCAATCTGGTGGCGGCGGTGGTGATCCTGATCGTCGGTTCCCTGATCGCCCGCGGCATTTCGGCGACGCTGATTCGCCTGCTGAAGGCGCGCGGTCTGGACGTGACGGTAGTGCATTTCCTGGCGGCGATGGTACGTTACGGCATTCTGGCCTTTACCATTATCGCCGCGCTGGGGCGACTCGGGGTGCAGACCACCTCGGTGATCGCCGTGTTGGGTGCCGCCGGTTTGGCCGTCGGTCTGGCGCTGCAGGGCTCCCTGTCTAACTTTGCCGCCGGCGTTCTGCTGGTGCTGTTCCGCCCGTTCCGCGCGGGTGAGGTGGTGGATCTGGGCGGCGTAACCGGCACGGTACGCGAGGTGCAGATTTTCTCTACCACGCTGGCCACGGCCGACAATAAAGTGATCGTTGTGCCCAACGGCAAGATCATTGCTGGCAATATCATCAACTTCTCTCGCGAGCCGAAGCGCCGTATCGATATTGTCGTGGGCGTGGCCTACGACGCCGATATCGACGTGGTCAAGCGGGTGCTGGGCGATGTGGTGGCGGCCGATACGCGCATTCTGCACGATGACGGCGTTACTATCCGCCTGAACGAAATGGCGGCCTCGTCGCTCAATTTCGTGGTGCGAGTCTGGGGCAACAACGCCGACTACTGGGCCATCTATTTTGATCTGATGGAGAACTTCAAACGCGCGCTGGATGCCAATAACATCGGTATTCCGTTCCCGCAGATGGATGTGCATCTGTATCAGGCTGCCAAAGCTCGCGTCGAGTGATCTCTCCCCGTCTGGCCGGCGCGCCGGCCAGACGTCATAAGCCCGTCTTATCGGCGATAAGAAATCGCCATTTCCCCGCCGCCGCCCGGCTGTTTATGATGCTCTCCATCCGGCCATATGGCCGCCGTCCGCACCTCCTCTTCTGAAGGATCATCGTTATGTTTTCTGTTTTTGCACAGGGATTTGCCCTGGGCGCGGCGCTGATTTTGCCGCTGGGGCCACAAAATATGTTCGTGCTTAGCCACGGTATCCAGCGTCGCTATCACCTGACCATCGCCGCGCTGTGCGCCCTGAGCGATCTGGCGCTGATCTGTGCCGGGGTCTTCGGCGGCAGCGCGCTGCTGCTGCGTTCGCCGCTGCTGCTGCAGCTGGTGACCTGGGGCGGCGTGGTGTTTTTGCTGTGGTATGGCTGGGGCGCGTGGCGAACGGCGCTCCGCCCTGTGCAGGCGCAGCTGGACGACAGCCTGATGCAGCAGGGGCGCTGGCGGATCATCGTCACGCTGCTGGCGGTGACCTGGCTTAATCCGCACGTCTATCTGGATACCTTTGTGGTGCTCGGTAGCCTGGGGGGACAGCTGGTGGCCGACGCCCGACGCTGGTTTGCCTTTGGGGCGGTCAGCGCCTCGGTGGTGTGGTTCTTCAGCCTGGCGCTGCTGGCTGCCTGGCTGGCCCCCTGGCTGAGCCGGCCGCGCGCCCAGCGGGCGATCAACCTGGCCGTCGGCGGGGTGATGTGGTTTATTGCGATCGCGCTGGCGCGTCAGGGGCTGGCCATGTAGGGAATATCCGATTCACGTCGCGCCATCGGCGCGCTATGCTAACAATGCATTCGTCGGCGATCGGTCGGCGGGAGAGGGCCGGACCACAGGGTCCGGCGCGTGGCAGAGGGGAAGCCCCTGGCAACGTGGTAGTGAACCGGAGGATAACCGTGAAATTAACAGTATTGGCCTTGGCTGCAATGATGGGAGTCGGTGGCATGGCCGCCAGTGTTCAGGCGGCGGAAGTCCCGGAGGGGCCGCACGTCGTGACGTCGGGTACCGCCAGCGTGGACGCCGTTCCCGATATGGCTACCCTGACCTTTCAGGTTAACGCCAGCGCTAAAGATGCCGCCGGTGCCAAGTCGCAGGTCGATCAGCGGGTGGCCAAATATTTTGATTTTCTCAAGCGTAACGGCATCGACGCGCAGGATATCAGCGCCGCCAATCTGTATACCATGCCGGAGTATGAGTATCAGAAAGACGGGAAAAGCCAGCTGAAGGGGTACCGCGCCGTGCGTACCGTACAGGTGACGCTGCGCCAGCTGGATAAGCTGAACAGCCTGCTGGACGGGGCGTTGAAGGCCAACCTCAATGAGATCCGCTCCGTCGAGCTGGGCGTTGCCAAGCCTGAGGTGTACCGTGACAAGGCGCGTCAGATGGCGATCAAGAACGCCATCTCCCAGGCGGAGTCTCTGGCGCAGGGGTTTGGGGTGACGCTGGGGCCGGTCTACAGCGTCCGTTACCATGTCTCCAACTTCCAGCCGGAGCCGGTGACGCGCATGTACGCGGCGGCGCCGTCCGCCAATCAAACCTCGGCGGCGCAGACCTATGAGCAGCAGACGATTCACTTCGACGATCGGGTTGAGGTGGTATTTAACCTGAGTAAATAACGGCTCGATGGCGGGCGGGATCGATCGCCGATCCCGCTCTGTCGGGGCGCGCGCTCCGCGCGTAGGGGGCGCCTAGTCCTGACGCAGTACGTCGTGGCCGTGGCTTATCAGCGCATCGGTGACCCGACGCATCAGGCGGCTCTCCGGGGCAAAACGGTGCCAGTACAGCATGCGGCGCTGCACCATACCCGGCGTCAGATCGATCAGCACCCCTTCACGCAGCTCGCGCTCAACCTGCAGGTGCGGCAGCATACAGCAGGTGGTGCCCTGCAGCGCCAGCTGCACAAACGCTTCCGATGAGTTAACGATATGGCAGGGCACACTGCCCGGCGGCAGTTCGAAGTTTTGCTGCAGGAATGCCTGATGCATGTCGTCCAGGTGGTCGAAGGCGACCGCCGGCGCTTTAAGCAGCGATGAGCGGGTGACTCCGTTGGGGAAGTAGCGAGCGGCAAAGGCGGGAGAGGCGCAAAACAGGTAGTCCAGCGCGCCCAGACGATCCACCAGGCAGCTCGGCAGCGGCTGGGGCTGCAAACTCACCGCGCCGACCACTTCACCGCGGCGCAGCCGCTCCTGGGTGCGGCTTTCGTCCTCGACCTGCAGATTCAGGCGCAGCGGCGAGTCGGCCAGCACCGGCTTCAAGGCCGGCAGCAGCCAGGTTGCCAGGCTGTCGGCGTTGACCGCCAGCGACAGTAGCAGGGGGCCATCGCTGCTGCTGTCATTGCCCAGCCACTCCTCCTCCAGCAGTTCGACCTGGTGCAGCAGCGCCAGCAGACGCTGTCCCTGCTCGGTCGGGCGCGGTGGCACGGTGCGCACCAGCAGCGGCTGACCAAACAGGTTTTCCAGCTGCTTGATGCGTTGGGAAACCGCCGACTGCGTGATGCAAAGTTTTTGTGCGGCGCGCTCAAAACCACGTTCGCGGATGACGGCGTCCAGTGCCTGCAAGGTCCGGTAGTCCGGGCGTTTCATTATGGTATTTGTCCCCTTGGTTCCATTTTTGTTATGTATAAAACGTTATTGCTCACGTCGGGAAAACGGCGCGAACGGCCCGCCCCCCGGCGGGGGAGCCCTGTTCAGGCGCCGCGTGGCGGCTGGAGGCGCTACCGTTATCGCAATATGCCACATTTTGGCGGACGTCGCGGAGAAAATACGCGGGTGCAACGGGAAAAAAACGGAGAGTAGGCGTAAATTTACGCCGCTGCTGTGGGGTATTTACGCGGGCTGCTCTATAATAACGCACACGTTTTCGTAGCAAAGTCCATAGGATACGATATGACGCAGGATGAATTGAAAAAAGCAGTGGGTTGGGCAGCGCTGAAGTATGTGCAGCCTGGGACCATTGTCGGGGTAGGCACCGGCTCCACCGCCTCTCACTTTATTGATGCGCTGGCGACCATGAAGGGCCAGATCGAGGGCGCGGTCTCCAGCTCTGATGCCTCCACCGCCAAGCTGAAAAGTCTGGGGATCCCGGTCTTTGACCTCAACGAGGTGGATGCGCTGGATATCTACGTGGATGGGGCCGATGAGATCAACGGCGCCATGCAGATGATCAAGGGCGGCGGCGCCGCGCTGACGCGTGAGAAGATCGTGGCGGCGGTGGCCAAGAAGTTCGTCTGCATCGTCGATGCCTCTAAGCAGGTCGATATTCTGGGTAACTTCCCGCTGCCGGTCGAGGTGATCCCGATGGCGCGCGCCTACGTCGCCCGTGAGTTGGTGAAGCTGGGCGGACAGCCGGTGTATCGCCAGGGCGTGCTGACCGATAACGGCAACGTGATCCTGGATGTACACAACCTGCAGATCATGGAGCCGTGCAAGCTGGAGAACGCCATTAACGCTATCGCCGGCGTCGTGACGGTGGGGCTGTTTGCCAACCGTGGCGCCGACGTTGCGCTGGTCGGCTGCGCCGATGGGGTCAAAACGCTGACCCTGTAATCGTCGCTGGGCGCCTCGCCGATGCGGGGCGCCGTGCCCGCGGCGGACACTTTTTTCCGCAGTGGTGAAATTCGGTGACATCTATCACGGAGTTTCGCTGATTCAATTTTTCCCGCTGATACATCCCATCTTATTAATATTTTTTGCCAGTTTATGCCCATCGCGCTATCGCCCTGACGATGCCCGTTGCCCGCCCGTGGCTTGTCGCGAGTGTAATTTTTGTTATGTTGATAAGGTGGCATCGCGCTGCCGTGGGCGCGCGATGCCGCCGCAGACGCGCCGGAACAGCGCACTTGCACACCATTTCCTTTCGGACAGTAGGGCAGATCATGGCAAAAGTTTCTTTGGACAAGGATAGAATCAAGTTTTTGCTGGTGGAGGGGGTGCATCAAAGCGCCGTCGATACGTTGCGCGCCGCCGGTTATAACAACATTGAATACCATAAGGGGGCGCTGGATGACGATGCGCTGCGCGAGGCGATCCGCGACGCCCACTTTATCGGCCTGCGCTCGCGCACGCAGCTGAGCGAGGCGATGTTTGCCGCGGCGGAAAAGCTGGTGGCGGTGGGCTGCTTTTGTATCGGCACCAACCAGGTCGATCTGGCTGCGGCGCAGCGCCGCGGCGTTCCGGTGTTCAATGCGCCGTTCTCCAACACCCGTTCGGTGGCGGAGATGGTGCTGGGGGAGACCCTGCTGCTGCTGCGCAATATCCCGCAGGCTAACGCGTGCGCTCACCGCGGTGAGTGGAGCAAGCAGGCGGTGGGCTGCTATGAGGCGCGCGGCAAGAAGCTGGGGATCATCGGCTATGGCCACATCGGCACGCAGCTGGGGATCCTGGCGGAAGGGATCGGGATGGACGTCTATTTTTATGACATCGAGGGCAAGCTGCCGCTGGGCAACGCGACTCAGGTGCGCCATCTCTCCGAGCTGCTGAACATGAGCGACGTGGTCTCGCTGCATGTGCCGGAGACGCCCTCCACCCGTAATATGATTGGCGCGGCGGAGCTGGCGCGAATGAAGCCCGGCGCGATTTTGATCAACGCCGCGCGCGGTACGGTGGTGGATATCGATGCCCTGTGTCAGTCTCTGGAGAGCCGTCACCTGAGCGGTGCGGCGATCGATGTCTTTCCGACGGAGCCGGCGACCAACAGCGACCCCTTCACCTCGCCGCTGTGCCGCTTTGACAACGTCCTGCTGACGCCGCACATCGGTGGTTCGACCCAGGAGGCCCAGCAGAATATCGGCGTTGAGGTGGCAGGCAAGCTGGCGAAGTACTCCGACAACGGCTCGACCCTGTCGGCGGTGAACTTTCCGCAGGTCTCCCTGCCGATGCATGAGGATCACGTTAGCCGTCTGCTGCATACCCATGAAAACCGCCCGGGGATGCTGAATGCTATCAACCAGATTTTTGCCGAAGAGGGGGTGAATATCGCCGCTCAGTACCTGCAGACCACCCCGACCATCGGCTATGTGGTGATCGACGTGGAGACGGAGACCGAGCGGGCGGAGGCGGCGCTGCAGCGCATGCGCGAGATCCCCGGCACCGTGCGTGCTCGCCTGCTGTACTAAGCGGCGCCGGCGTCGGGCCAGCGGTAGTGGGCCTGCGGGGTGATGATCTCCGGCAGCGGCACGTCCCAGGCGGCAACGGGCAGGGCCGCGACGCGTTGGCAGTCGTGGGCCAGACCGATGGGGTAGGGGCCGGTGCCGAGGCAGTGGCGCTGCTGCCACCCCTGCAGAGTGCGATCGTAAAAGCCGCCGCCCATGCCGAGCCGGTGTCCCCGTTGGTCGAAGGCCACCAGCGGGGTCAGGATCAGATCCAGCCGGGACAGGGGAATAATCCGGGTGACGTCCAGGCGCGGCTCGGCGATGCCAAAGCGGTTGTGGCACATCGGGGTATCCGGGGTATATTCCAGAAACAGCAGGTGCCCGGGGCTGAACGGATGTAAACGCGGCAGGGCGATCCGGTGGCCGCGCTGCCACAGGGCGTGGATCAGCGGCTGGGTATCCGGCTCGCCGTCAAAGGGTAAATAGAGCGCGATGTGTCGCGGCTGGCTCAGTCGCGGCAGCATTAGCAAGCGATCTTTGAGCGCAAGGGCGGCCTGATTCTGCTGATCGTGGGAAAGCGAACGGCGCAGCGTGCGCAGACGATGGCGAAACTGATGACGGGAAGAGAACGCAGATTCCTGGAACATGGAGCTGACTCCGCGGCAGGACTGGCGTTTTAGGGAATCTCCGAGGTGCCGTAGCAGGCTGTAACCCTTGAACCCGGGGTTCAAGGTGAACATAACGTCACAACTTTAAGGCTTCTCGGAGACCGAGCCTGCTCACCGGTTGTGGAGCGCCACATTCTTAAGGTTTGAAATATCGGCTCAGGGGACTGGCCCGCGCACGAACACCTCAGAGAAATTTGAAATCTTGCTGCTTTGTTACTGTTTATACTAACACAACTTTCGCTTTATGGAACGGCTTTCTTTGTAAATATTGTTGTATAATCAGTAAGTTAATTTTTACTCAAAAGAGGTTCCGGGACGCTCGGTAATGCGTCCTTGCTCCAGCAACGCCTGCTCTATCGTCTGCTGCAGCATGCGGATCCGTTGCTCCATATTGGCGGCATAATCGCGGGTTTTCAATCGCTCTTGCGCCAGTTCGTGACATACGTTCAATGCCGCGATAAAGACCAACTGCTCCGTATTGGTGACTCTAGTGCGAACTTTCAGATCTTGCAACCGCTGATTCAGATCCTCTGCGGCCTGGTTTAAGGCATCCAGTTGTTCTGGCGGACAATTAACACGCAGTGCGCGGCCAAAAATTTGAATATCTACCGGTTGTGCAGACATACTATCTTCCTGCTAGGTTTTGCGCCGCGTTCCACTGTAGAACGCTGTGGGCGCTAACTATATATACCCCGCTATGCAGTGACAAGCCCTCGGCTTGCGATACGGCCCTTTCTGGTATAGCGACTCATCTTGGTGGTAGCATAACACGAACTTTATCAGCCAACGATGACCAATACGTATGTCTACAGAGAATAGCCCGGCGGATTACGCCACCCTGACGCAGGCCCTGCAACAGCAGGGCGTGGCGCTGACCGCCGCCGAAATGCACGGATTGCTCAGCGGTCTGCTGTGCGGCGGCAACCGCGATGACAGCTGGCTGACGCTGGTGCACGATCTGACCAACGAAGGCACGGCGTTTTCGCAGAGCCTGTCGCAGCCGCTGCAGGCGCTGTATGGGCAGACGCGCAGCGCGCTGGAGGGCGATGAGTTCGCCTTTCAACTGCTGCTGCCGGGAGAGGATGAGGCCTCGGTATTCGTCCGCGCCGATGCGCTGGCCGGGTGGGTGAACCATTTCCTGCTGGGGCTGGGCATGATGCAGGCCAAGCTGGGGCAGGTTAAAGGCGACGTGGGCGAATCTATCGACGATCTGCGCAGCATCGCTCAGCTGGGCTACGATGAGGATGAAGATCAGGAGGCGCTGGCCCACTCTCTGGAGGAGGTGGCGGAGTATGTCCGCATGGCCGCCATGCTGTGCCACGGCGAGTTTAGCCGCCGCGAGGCGCCGGCGTCCGAGGCTCCGCGTCTGCACTGATCGACGTGGCTTGACGGATGACCGTCGGCGGAGCGCCGCCGCTGTGGATGCGTATTGATCGCGCGCATTATTGCGGGATACGGCCTGGACGTATCCCGTTTTAATAACCGGTTTGTGTTATGGAGACAGGGTGCAGCCGCTGGGCTGCCCTGCCGTTTGACCCGCCTATAGTCAGGAGATGGATATGACCCCGCAAGAGTATCAGCGTCGCCGTCAGGCGCTGCTGGCCAGAATGCAACCGGGCAGCGCCGCGCTGTTTTTCGCGGCGCCGGTGTGCTGCCGCAATGCCGAAAACGAATACCCCTATCGCCAGAACAGCGATTTCTGGTACCTGTGCGGGTTCAACGAGCCGGAGGCGCTGCTGGTGCTGATCAAAAGCGCCGACAACCACAGCCACAGCGTGCTGTTCAATCGGGTGCGCGACGTCACGGCCGAGGTTTGGTTTGGCCGTCGCCTGGGACAAGAGGCGGCGCCGGCGCGGCTGAATATCGATCGCGCTCTGCCGTACGGCGACGTAGAGGAGCAGCTGCCGCTGCTGCTTAACGGTCTGGACGTGGTGTATCACGCGCAGGGCATGTATGACTTTGCCGATGCGATGCTTTTTTCTGCGCTGGAGACGCTGCGCCGCGGCGCCCGCCAGAGCCTGCGCGCGCCCGCGACCCTGACGGATTGGCGCCCCTGGGTGCATGAGATGCGGCTGTTCAAGTCGGCGGAGGAGATCGCCGTCATGCGACGCGCCGCCGAGATCACCGCACAGGGCCATACCCGGGCGATGGAGAAGTGCCGTCCGGGGATGTATGAGTATCAGCTGGAGGGCGAACTGCTGCACGAGTTCAACCGACACGGCGCGCGCGCGCCCTCCTTCAATACCATCGTGGGCAGCGGCGAGAACGCCTGTATCCTGCATTACACAGAAAACGAAAGTGAAATGAAAGAGGGCGATCTGGTGCTGGTGGATGCCGGCGCCGAGTTCCGCCACTATGCCGGCGATATCACTCGAACCTTCCCGGTCAGCGGCCGCTTTAGCGAGCCCCAGCGTCAGATTTATCAGCTGGTGCTGGCGTCGATGGCGGCAGGGCTTGAGCACTACCGCCCCGGCAGCAGCCTGCGTGAAGCCCAGGAGGCCACGGTGCAGGTGATGGTGAACGGCCTAGTGGAGCTGGGGATCCTGCAGGGAGAGGTCGAGCAACTGATCGCGGAGCAGAAGTATCGGGCGTTCTTTATGCACGGGCTCGGGCACTGGCTGGGGCTGGATGTCCACGACGTTGGCGACTACGCGACGCCGGCGCGCGATCGTACGCTGGAGCCGGGAATGGTGCTGACCTGTGAGCCGGGGCTGTATATCGCGCCCGATGCCGATGTACCGCTGGCCTATCGCGGTATTGGGGTACGGATTGAGGATGATGTGCTGATCACCGAGGCGGGCTGCGAGATCCTGACCGAGGGCGTCGTGAAATCGGTCGAGGCGATCGAGGCCCTGATGGCGGCGGCGCGGGCGCGGGAATGAGCATCATCATCGCCGGCGGCGGCATGGCGGGCGCGACGCTGGCGCTGGCGCTGTCGACGCTGAGCGGCGGACGCTGTGCGGTAACGCTGGTGGAGGCAGTCGCTCCCGGTGCCGAAGCACACCCCGGCTTTGACGCCCGCGCCATCGCGCTGGCCCACGCTACCTGTCAGCAGCTGGCGCAGATTGGCGTCTGGCCGGCGCTGGCCTCCTGCGCGACCGCGATCCGTCAGGTGCAGATCAGCGATCGCGGCCACGGCGGAGCGCTGTGGCTGGACGCCGACGCGTACGATCTCCCCGCGCTGGGACAGGTGATCCCGCTGCATCAGGCCGGCGCCCGTCTGTTTCGGCTGCTGGCGTCGGCCCCAGGCGTGACGCTGCTCTGTCCGGCGACGCTGGCGCGGGTGGAGCGTCGCGTCGACGGCGTGACGGCCTGGCTGGCGGATGGTCGCTGCTTACAGGGACGGCTATTGGTGGCCGCCGACGGTGCCTCGTCGCCTCTGGCGCAGATGTGTGGCATGCGCTGGCATAGCGAGGCGTATGCGCAGACGGCGCTGATCGCCACGCTGGCCACCCGTGAGGCGCACCGTGGACGCGCCTTTGAGCGTTTTACGCCGGACGGGCCGCTGGCGCTGCTGCCGATGGCGGAGGGGCGGAGCACGCTGGTCTGGTGTCTGCCGCCGGCCCAGGCAGAGCAGGCGATGCAGTGGGATGAGGCCTCGTTTTTGCATCATCTGCAGCAGGCCTTTGGCTGGCGTCTGGGGCGCTTTACGCACTGCGGTCGGCGCGATAGCTATCCGCTGAGCCTGCGTCGGGCGCACGGACATATCGGTCACCGTCTGGCGCTGGTCGGCAATGCGGCGCAGACGCTGCACCCGATTGCCGGTCAGGGATTTAACCTGGGACTGCGCGATGTGATGACGCTGGCGGAGACCCTGAGTGATGCGCTGCGGCGCGGGGACGATCCCGGCGCCTATCGGACGCTGGCGCGCTACCAAGGGCGGCGTCAGCCCGATAGCGAGGCGACCGTTGCGCTGACCGACGGTTTGGTGCGGCTGTTCGCCAACCGCCTGCCGCCGCTGGCGGTCGGGCGCAATCTGGGACTGATGGCGCTGGCGCCGCCGCTGCGCACGCCGCTGGTGCGGCGCACGCTGGGTCAGGTCGCCCGTTAGTCGGCCGTTGCTGGGGAAACAGGAAGCTATGCAATCATTCGATATTATTGTTGCCGGCGGCGGTATGGTCGGTCTGGCGCTGGCCAACGCCCTGTCCGGCAGCGGGCTGCGCATCGCCATGGTCGAGCCGCAGGCGCCGACGCAGGTGTCAACGGCCGTGCGGCGGGTGTCCGCGCTGAATATCGCCAGCGAGCGTCTGCTACAGCAGCTGGGCGTCTGGCCTCAGATCCTGGCGCAGGGCGCCGCGCCCTGCCGCGGTATGGCGGTATGGGAGGCGGACAGCTTTGGCCGTATCGCCTTTGACGCCGCGGATTATGGGCATCTCCACCTGGGCCACATCGTGGAAAACCAGGCGGTACAGACGGCGCTGTGGCAGCGGGCCGAGCAGGATAAGGGGATTACCCTGATGACGCCGGCGACCCTTGCGCAG
This sequence comes from Edwardsiella piscicida, assembly GCF_001896205.1. GTDB lineage: Bacteria > Pseudomonadota > Gammaproteobacteria > Enterobacterales > Enterobacteriaceae > Edwardsiella > Edwardsiella piscicida. The sequence continues at coordinate 3,316,858 of NZ_MPNU01000001.1, read as the reverse complement.
GTGGCTTGGGGAGAGAATGAGGCGTTTGTGACGCTGGATAACGGGACGATGCTCAGCGCACGGCTGCTGGTCGGCGCCGACGGCGCTCACTCGGCCCTGCGCCGCCAGGCCGACGTGCCGCTGACGTTCTGGGACTACCAGCATCATGCGCTGGTGGCGACGATCCGCTGTGAGCAGCCCCATGACCATATCGCGCGTCAAATCTTTCGTCCGCAGGGGATCCTGGCCTTTTTGCCGCTGCAGGATCCCACCCTGTGCTCTATCGTGTGGTCGCTGCCGCCGCAGGAGGCGCAGCGCATGTACGCGGCCGCGCCGCCGCTGTTTGAGCGCGCGCTGACCATCGCCTTCGATCATCGGCTTGGCCGCTGTCAGTGCGTCGGCGAGCGGGCGCTGTTTCCTTTGCAGGGGCGCTATGCCCGCAGCTTTGCCGGACACCGCTTGGCTCTGATGGGGGATGCGGCGCACACCGTACATCCGCTGGCCGGTCAGGGGGTGAATCTGGGGCTGATGGATGCGGCGGAGCTGGCGGGCGAGCTGCGTCGCCTGCAGGCCCAGGGCAAGGACATCGGACACCATCTGTATCTGCGCCGCTACGAGCGTCGGCGCAAGCACAGCGCCGCCGTGATGCTGGCGGCGATGCAGGGGTTCCGCGATCTGTTCGCCGGGGCTAATCCGGCGAAGAAGCTGCTGCGTGACCTGGGGCTGACGCTGGCCGATCGCTTGCCGGGGGTGAAGCCTCAGCTGGTACGCCACGCCATGGGGCTGGCGGATCTGCCGGCGCTGCTGCAGGCGGCGCCGTCGGACGAATAAAGGTCGAGCACCTCACCCGCGGAGGCCCTCCGCGGGTGAAATATTCTAATCCTCTCCCCGCCGTTTGAATTAGTTTTTCTCATCTCTCCGTTTTTTATATCTGCTGTTTTCTGCTTTCCTGAATCCGTTCAGGTTATACGCAGGCAATAAAAATGCAGCAAGTATGTTAATTTTGTGCTGATGTGCGCATTTTTACAGCAAGATATTCTGCATTATCATCCCATCGTCCCGGCGGACTTCGCGTTGTTACGCCTATTTTATCTTATGGTTAATCCCCTGTTTCAGTGATACCGTCGGGCAGAGAGGTATCGATTGCGCGCCGTGGAGGGTCCGCGGCGGCGCGAGCGCGGCGGCTGACGGCCGCATACTCAGGCGAGGATGAGAATGGCAAAACAGACGGTGCTTTATGATCAGCATGTGGCCGACGGGGCGCGCATGGTGGATTTTCATGGCTGGATGATGCCGCTGCACTATGGCTCCCAGCTGGAGGAGCATCATGCGGTGCGCAGCGATGCCGGGATGTTCGATGTTTCCCATATGACCATCGTGGATCTGCACGGGGTTAAGGCGCGGGACTTTCTGCGCTATCTGTTGGCCAACGATGTGGCGCGCCTGACGCAGCCGGGCAAGGCGCTGTACAGCGCGATGCTGAACGCCAGCGGCGGGGTGATCGACGATCTGATCGTCTACTTTCTGGCGGATCAGCATTTTCGCCTGGTGGTCAACTCGGCGACCCGCGAGCGTGATTTAGCCTGGATCGGCGAGCATGCGCCCGCCTTTGGCGTTGAGCTGCGCGAACGTCGCGATCTGGCGCTGATCGCGGTACAGGGGCCAACGGCCCGTCAGCGGGTAGATGCGCTGCTGACGCCGGCGCAGCGTCAGACGGTCGCCGGGATGAAACCCTTCTTCGGCCGTCAGGCGGGATCGCTGTTTATCGCCACCACCGGCTACACCGGGGAGGATGGCTACGAGATAGCCCTGCCGCAGGATGAGGCGGTGGCCTTCTGGCAGCGCCTGGCGCAGGCGGGCATCAGGCCCTGCGGGTTGGCCGCCCGCGACACGCTGCGTCTGGAGGCCGGAATGAACCTGTATGGTCAGGAGATGGATGAAGGGATCTCGCCGCTGGCGGCCAACATGGGCTGGACCATCGCCTGGGCGCCGCCGGAGCGTGACTTTATTGGCCGGGCGGCGCTGGAGCGTCAGCAGAGCCAGCATCCTGAGCAGCTGGTCGGGCTGGTGATGCGAGAGAAAGGGGTGCTGCGGGCAGGCATGACGATCCGCTTTTGCGATGAGCAGGGTAACGCCCGTCAGGGGACGATCACCAGCGGCTCGTTTTCGCCGACGCTGGGGTGCAGCATCGCGCTGGCGCGGGTGCCGCAGGGGATCGGCGGCGAGGCGTGGGTCGAGATCCGCGGTCGCGAGCTGGCGCTCAGCGTGGTGAAACCGGGCTTTGTCCGTCACGGCCACAGCCTGATCCCGTCCGTCGATACGGCGGCGGTAGGCAACTAACCAAGTGAAGCAACACATAACTCCAGGAGAGGATGGCGATGAGCAATGTGCCGACAGAGTTGAAGTATACCGCGTCCCATGAGTGGGTACGCGCAGAGGCAAACGGGGTCTTTTGCGTCGGGATCACCGACCATGCCCAGAGTCTGCTGGGCGACATGGTGTTTGTGGATCTGCCGGAGGTGGGGGCGCATATCGATACCGGCGCGGAGTGCGCGGTGGCCGAGTCGGTCAAGGCGGCGTCGGATATCTATAGCCCGCTGGCGGGGGAGGTCGTGGCCGTAAATGGCTCACTGGAGGAGGCGCCGGAGCAGGTCAACGCGGCGCCCTATGATGAGGGCTGGCTGTTCCGTATTCGGGCCGACGATCCCGCCGAGTTTGCGGCGCTGCTCAGCGCCGAAGGGTATCTGGCCGCGCTGGACGAATAAGCGTGTGACCGCCGGGCCGCCCCTGTGGCGGCCTTTTCGTATGATTTGCCGGGCGCCGGGCTGCGGCGCGATCCAGGAATGCGTAAGCCATGACTCAGACCCTTACCCAGCTTGAAAACAGTGACGCTTTTATTGCCCGCCATATCGGCCCCACGCCGGAGGAGCAGCAGCAGATGCTGGCGCAGATTGGCGCACCGGATCTCGATACGCTGCTGGCGCGCATCGTCCCGGCGGATATTCAGCTGCCCGCCGCGCCGCCCATCGGCGCCGCCTGCAGCGAGCAGCAGGCGCTGGACGAACTGCGGGCGATCGCCGCGCAAAACCAGTGCTACAGATCGTTTATCGGCATGGGCTATTACGGCGTGCAGACGCCGCCGGCCATCCAGCGCAACATGTTGGAGAACCCCGGCTGGTATACCGCCTATACCCCCTATCAGCCGGAGGTATCCCAGGGGCGTCTGGAGGCGCTGCTTAACTTTCAGCAGATGACGCTGGATCTGACCGGGCTGGATCTGGCCTCGGCGTCGCTGCTTGACGAGGCGACCGCCGCCGCCGAGGCGATGGCGCTGGCGCGGCGCGCCAGCCGCCTGAAGCAGGCCAATGTGTTCTTTATCGCGCAGGATGTGCACCCCCAGACTATCGACGTGGTCTGTACCCGGGCCGAGAGCTGCGGGATCGAGGTGATCATCGATGACGCCCGGCGGGCGGCGGATCACCGCGATCTGTTCGGGGTGCTGCTGCAGCAGGTCGGCACGCAGGGCGATCTGCATGACTATCGTGCGCTGATGGATGCCCTGCGCGAGCGCGGGGTGATCACCTGCATGGCGGCCGATCCGCTGGCGCTGGTGCTGCTGGAGGCGCCGGGGCGCCAAGGGGCCGACGTGGTGTTTGGCTCCGCTCAGCGCTTTGGCGTGCCGATGGGCTACGGAGGCCCTCACGCCGCCTTCTTTGCCTGTCGCGATGCGTTTAAGCGCGCCATGCCGGGGCGGATTATCGGCGTCGCGCGCGATGCCGCCGGGGAGCCGGCCCTGCGCATGGCGATGCAGACGCGTGAACAGCATATCCGGCGAGAAAAGGCCAACTCCAATATCTGTACTTCGCAGGTGCTGCTGGCCAATATTGCCGGTATGTATGCGGTGTATCACGGTCCGCAGGGGCTGCGTCGCATTGCCGAACGGGTTCACCGCCTGGCGGATATTCTGGCGCTCGGCCTGCAGCAAAAGGGGATGACGCTGCGCAACCACCGCTGGTTCGATACCCTGACGGTGGCGGTGCCCGATAAGGCGGCGGTGCTGGCGCGGGCCCTCGGCTTTGGCATCAACCTGCGCGGTGATCTGGATGGTGCGGTCGGCATCAGCTTTGACGAGTGCAGCACGCGTGACGATCTGGAGGCGCTGTTTACCATCCTGCTCGGTGACGGCCACGCGCTGGATATCGATACCCTGGATACGCTGGCCCAGGAGGCCAGCGAGGGCAGTATTCCGACGGCGCTGCTGCGCCGCGAGCCGATCTTGACGCATCCGGTGTTCAACCGTTACCACAGCGAAACCGCGCTGATGCGCTATATGCACGGGCTGGAGCGGCGCGATCTGGCGCTGAATCAGGCGATGATCCCGCTGGGCTCCTGTACCATGAAGCTGAACGCCGCCGCCGAGATGATCCCGATCACCTGGCCCGAATTCGCCGCGCTGCACCCGTTCTGTCCGCCGGAGCAGGCGCAGGGCTACCGGCTTCTGCTGAGCCAGCTGGCGGAGTGGCTGGTGCAGCTGACGGGGTATGACGCCGTCTGCCTGCAGCCCAACTCGGGCGCGCAGGGGGAGTATGCCGGTCTGCTGGCGATCCGCCGCTATCATGAAAGCCGGGGCGAGGGGCAGCGCACCCGCTGCCTGATCCCGGCCTCGGCCCACGGCACTAATCCGGCCTCGGCGCAGATGGCCGGGATGGAGGTCGAGGTGGTGGCGTGTGATGAGCAGGGCAATATCGATCTGCACGATCTGCGTGAACGTGCGCAGCAGGCGGGGGAGCGCCTGGCGGCGATCATGGTGACCTACCCCTCGACCCACGGCGTATATGAAGAGACCATCCGCGAGGTGTGCCAGATAGTGCATCAGTACGGTGGGCAGGTGTATCTGGACGGCGCCAATATGAACGCGCAGGTCGGGATCACCACGCCCGGCTATATCGGCGCCGATGTCTCGCACCTGAACCTGCATAAAACCTTCGCCATCCCACACGGCGGCGGCGGGCCGGGAATGGGGCCGATCGGCGTTAAGGCTCACCTGGCGCCCTTTGTTCCCGGCCACCGGGTGGTGCAGCTGCCCGGCCTGACCCCCCGTCAGGGTGCGGTCAGCGCCGCGCCGTTTGGCAGCGCATCCATTCTGCCCATCAGCTGGATGTATATTCGCATGATGGGGGCCGAGGGGCTGCGCGGCGCCAGCGCGGTGGCGATCCTGAACGCCAACTATATCGCTCGCCGTCTGGGGGCGGTTTACCCGGTGCTGTACCGCGGGAAGGGGGGGTATGTGGCCCACGAGTGCATCCTGGATCTGCGCCCGCTGAAGGCGCGCAGCGGCATCAGTGAAATGGATATCGCCAAGCGTCTGATCGACTATGGCTTCCACGCGCCGACCATGTCCTTCCCGGTCGCCGGTACGCTGATGGTTGAGCCGACGGAGTCGGAGAATAAGGCCGAGCTGGATCGCTTTATCGCCGCCATGCTGGCGATTCACGATGAGATCGCGCGCGTCGAGGCCGGTGAGTGGCCGCTGCAGGATAACCCGTTGGTCAATGCGCCCCATACTCAGCGTGACCTGGTGGGCGAGTGGCATCACCCCTATGGGCGTGAGCTGGCGGTGTTTCCTACGCCGCAGACGCGGGAGAACAAGTACTGGCCGGCGGTGAAGCGCCTGGACGATGTCTATGGCGATCGTCATCTGCAGTGCTCTTGCCCGCCGCTGAGCGACTGGGCATAGGTCATCCCCCACGGGCGGGCGATCGGTGACGGTCGCCCGTCTGCTTTTTCTGCGCGTGTCCCGCGGGTCGGAGCGACGGCGCACCCGGTTTTCCGGGGCGCGCTCGCGTTTTATGACCATTTTATGTATGAAATATTCTAATTCATTATCCGGCGGATAGCGAACGGAGTGTCCGGCGCTTTTGTATTAAAATTGGTTTAAAATCATATTGTTGTATTTTGATTGTTTGTTATTACTTGCGCTAATCATCACTTTTATTCATGCGTTGTTCGGCAATTTCCCCGGCTGGTCAGGGGGGTAAAGTGTGATAGAGTTCTCATCGTGAAATGTTGCCATTGCGGAGAGGCGTTTTTCTCCGCCCGCCGGCAGCGTACCGCTCCCGCGTTTATCCGGTTTATGTTACCGCGCCCGTTTGCCGGGCGACGGCGGCATGCTATTTCCGTTTAAGCGCCCAATACACCGACAGGCAAAAATAAAAACGGGTAATGTCAGGTATGGAACTTTTGGCACAGTGTGTGAACCGCATCAATAGTCTGTTGTGGAATGAGCTATTGATTTTTTTACTCTGCGGCACGGGGATCTATTACACCCTGCGTCTGGGCTTTATTCAGATCCGTCATTTCGGCTCCGGCTTTCGCGCGCTGTTCGGTGGTATGTCTCTGTCTGGCGATAAGGCAGACAAGCAGGGAATGAGCTCATTTCAGGCGGTCGCTACGGCCATCGCGGGCCAGGTGGGTACCGGGAACCTGGCCGGTCCAGCGACGGCGATCGTCGCCGGGGGGCCGGGCGCTATTTTTTGGATGTGGGTTTCCTCATTTCTGGGGATGGCGACGATTTATGCCGAGGCCATTCTGGCGCAGAAATATAAGTCTTTTGATAAACAGGGGCACGTTGTCGGTGGTCCGGCGTATTACATTGAGAAAGGGCTGAACTGTAAATGGCTGGCCGCACTGTTTTCCGTACTGATTATTTTTGCGCTGGGCTTTATTGGCAATATGGTGCAGTCCAACTCGATCGCCGCCGCTTTTGAGGGGTCGCTGGGCGTTCCGGGCTGGATCGTCGGGGTGGTTCTGGCCGTGCTGACCGGCGGGGTTATCATGGGCGGGCTACGCAGTATCGCCTCCTTCACGGAGAAGGTGGTACCGACCATGGCGGTCTTTTATCTGGTCGGGGCGCTGCTGATCCTGGGCCTGAACGCTCACTATATTCTGCCGGCGTTTAAGGCCATCTTCGTGGCGGCGTTCAACCCACAGGCGGTGCTGGGCGGTGGCGCGGGGATCGCTATCCAGCAGGCGATGCGTTTCGGTATTGCCCGCGGCCTGTTCTCGAACGAGGCCGGGATGGGGTCAACGCCGCATGCCCATGCGGTGGCCAAAGTGAAGCACCCGGAACAGCAGGGCTTTATCGCCATGATGGGGGTGTTTGTGGTGTGCGTGATCGTCACCCTGACGGCGCTGGTGATCATCACCTCTGGCATGGCGATGTGGCAGCATGGCGGGCAGGCGCAGGCCTCTTTCCTCGGCGTATTTTCAGGCCAGGGGATAGCCGTGACGCAGCAGGCGTACTCCTATGTTTATGGCCACTTTGGCAGCCTGTTTATTTCCGCCTCACTGTTCTTCTTCGCGTTTTCGACCATCATTGGCTGGTACTACTATGCGGAGACCAACGTGCGCTATCTGTTTAACTCGCAGAAAGCGGTGCGGGTGTATCAGATGCTGGTAGTCGTCTTTATCTTCATCGCCTCTTTCTTCCACGTGGAGTTAGTGTGGAATATGGCCGATATGTTCAATGGCCTGATGGTACTGCCGAACCTGGCTGCGCTGCTGCTGCTGTCGCCGGTGGTGATCCGTCTGACTCGAGAGATCGGCCAGCGCCGTCACGGTAGCGCAGTCGCCGAAGGCGAATGACAACGTCGGGCGTTAGCATCACGGCGGCAGGGGGCTCCCCTGCCGCCGTTTTACTTAGAGGTACAGATAGATAGCGAAGAAGTGACAGGCGCTGCCGCCGAGGACAAAGGCATGCCAGATGGCATGATTGTAGGGAATACGCCGGCAGACGTAGAAGATAACCCCCAGGGTATACACGATCCCCCCCAGCGCCAGCAGCGTGATCCCCGCGCCGGAGAGGCGCATCGCCAGCTGATAGATAACGATCAGCGATAGCCAGCCCATGGTCAGATAGGTGATCAGCGATACGATCTTAAAGCGGTGGGCGAAGGCCAGCTTAAACAGGATCCCCAGCAGCGCCAGCGTCCAAATCACCGCCATCAGCCCGCGCGCCAGCGGCGAATCCAGTCCGATCAGTAAAAAGGGGGTATAGGTTCCGGCGATCAGCAGATAGATGGCGCAGTGGTCAAAGACTTTAAGCCAGCGTTTGGCCGCCCGGTTGGGGATGGCGTGGTAGAGGGTTGAGGCCAGAAACAGCAGGATCATGCTGCCACCGTACAGGCTATAGCTGGTAATCGCCATCGCGCTGGCGCCGCTGCCGATGGCCTGTACCAGCAGCAGAACCAGCCCGACGATCCCCAGAATAAAACCGATGCCGTGGCTGATGCTGTTGGCGATCTCTTCGGTCAGAGAGTACCCCGGTTGCAGCGGGGAAGCGGTTGTCATCATCGTATGATCTCACGCAGCGAAGCCCGACCCGCGCCGGGCTTGGGTAAGCCGGGAAAACGTCGCCCGACTCTAGGTCATTCCGCCAGCGACGGAACGACCTAGAGTAGCTGAGAATGATTCCAGTGTACACGTGTACGCTAAAAAAGCGGCGCGGCGCGCGGCCATATAGTGAGAGTTGATGTGCTTAAAATCACAAATAATCACCGTGATTATTACTTTTACAACAGCGGATCGCCGCCGTCAGGGCCACTTTTTGCCGCTGCGCGGGGGATTGTCGGGGGTTATGGCTATCTTGTTGAATTTACTAAACTGATTTTTAAACAAAAAAGAGATCTTCTGCACGGAAAACGTCCAACTTATTAATTTGATGAGAATCTCAATTAATGTATTATTCCTGCGTCGTTTTTCTCCGCAATCGTGAACGCAATCGATTACGCTTTTAAAAAACTCTTACTTGATCACAGTTTTCTGTATCCGTTTATTTCTATAATGCGCCAGGCCAACGAGCGGGCGTTCGCGCGAGTGATGGCTGATTTGTGGCGATGTTGACATGTTGTCGTTGTCTCCCTCTGCGCGGGGAGCTTTTTAAGGTAAGTGGCACTCATATGAAAAAAACAATTTTAGCTGCGGGCGCTCTGCTGTCCTGTCTCTCCACCAGCGTCACGGCAACGGCGGCGGACAATAACGGCGAGTATCTTTCCGACTGGTGGCATCAGAGCGTGAACGTGGTGGGTAGCTACCATACCCGCTTTGGGCCGTTCCGTACCAATGATGTGTACCTGGAGTATGAAGCCTTTGCCAAGAAGGACTGGCTCGATTTTTATGGCTATGTTGACGTACCGAAGTTCTTCGGCGCCGGCAACACGGTCGATAAGGGGATCTGGGATAAAGGCTCCCCGCTGTTTATGGAGATCGAGCCGCGCTTCTCTATCGATAAGCTGACCGGCTTGAACCTGGGCTTCGGTCCGTTCAAAGAGTGGTACTTCGCTAACGACTATGTCTTTGACATGGGGCGTAACAGCGATAGCCGCCAGAATACCTGGTATATGGGTCTGGGGACCGACATTGACACCGGTCTGCCGATGGGCCTGTCGCTGAACGTGTACGGCAAGTACCAGTGGGAAAACTACGGTGCGGCCAACGAAAACAGCTGGGACGGCTACCGCGTGAAGGTGAAATACTTCGTGCCGTTGACCGAGCTGTGGGGCGGCAACCTGAACTATATCGGCTTCACTAACTTTGACTTCGGCTCCCGTCTGGGCGACAAGTCCGGGGTTGGCAGCAACGGCAATCAGCTGCGCTCCAATAACTCCATCGCCTCCAGCCATATTCTGGCGCTGAACTACACCCATTGGCACTACTCCGTGGTGGCCCGTTACTTCCATAACGGCGGTCAGTGGAAAGAGGGCGCCGCGCTGGGCGACGATCTGCATCCGACCGGCTGGGGTTACTACCTGGTGGTGGGTTACAACTTCTAATTCCACGCCCTGTGTGCATCAAGGCCCCGCTGCGACGGGGCCTTTTTCATGGCTAAAAAAGAGGAAGGCGCGTAGGAAAACGAGCCGTTTTTCTGTGCCGCGTTTTGCGCCATGATGTCGGGACTGTGCGGCGAACTTTTCTGGCCTAAGGAGCTATCATGACCCGACACCTCAGCAAGGATACCCAACTGTGCATATCGCTGGCGGCGCGCCCGGGTAACTTCGGCACCCGCTTTCATAACTATCTGTATGACGCGTTGGATCTGGATTACCTGTATAAGGCCTTCACCACCCGCGATATTGTCGCCGCCATCGGCGGCGTCAGGGCGCTGGGCATCCGCGGCTGCGCTATCTCCATGCCGTTTAAGGAGGCAGTGATCCCGCTGGTGGATGAGATGGATGCCTCGGCGGTCGGGATCGGCTCGGTGAATACCCTGGTGAATACGGAGGGCTGGCTGAAGGCCTATAACACCGACTATATCGCCATCGCCCAGCTGCTGCGCCAGTATGCGCTCGATCCCGCCATGTGCTTTGTCCTGCACGGCAGCGGCGGCATGGCCAAGGCGGTCGCCTGCGCGCTGCGGGACGCGGGGTTTACCCGTGGCTATATCGTGGCGAAAAACGCCGAGTCCGGTCAGCGTCTGGCGGCGCAGTATGGCTATACCTGGTGCCATGAGCTGCCGGCGCAGGCGCCAGCCGATCTGCTGATCAACGCCACGCCGGTGGGGATGCTCGGCGGCGAGTTTGCCGACGCGCTGTCGTTTCATCCCGCGCGTATCGCGCAGGCTCACGCGGTGTTTGAGGTGGTGGCGCTACCGATAGCGACGCCGCTGGTTCAGGCGGCGCGGGCGGCGGGGAAAACGGTGATCACCGGGGCCGAGGTGTTCGCCATTCAGGCGGTGGAGCAGTTTGTCCTGTATACCGGCATTCGACCGGAGCACGGGCTATTTTTGCAGGCCGCCGCCCACGCCCGGGGAGAGTGACGCCCGGCCGCGGGGGAGAGGCTGTGCCGGGCGCGGCGGGGGTTACTCCGGCTGATCTGCGATGCTATAGGGCAGGGGCGACAGCGTCAGCTGGCTCCGCGCATCGTCGCGTACCCGCAGTACGCTGTCTGCCGGGAGATCGCTGCTCAGCACCGCCTGCAGGTAGACGTCGCCGTCGGCCAGCCGCTGCGCCGCCAGCACCGTACCGCTGCGTCGCCAGCTGTCGCCCAGGCGCAGCTCCAGATCTTCGCTGGCGTGCGGCAGTCGCTCTGCGCTACCGCGCAGCCAGAACAGCGCCCGTCGGTTGGCGCCGCGGTATTTGGCGCGCGCCACCATCTCTTGGCCGCTGTAGCATCCTTTGCTAAACGAGATCCCGCCGAGCGCCTGCAGGTTTACGGCCTGGGGGAGGAACCGATCGCAGCTGGGCTCATCGATGAGCGGGATCCCGGCTTCGATATCCAGCGCCAGCCACTGGGCGCTGTCCGCCAGGCGCGCGTGCGCGGCCAGCGGGGTGCAAATCCGCTCCGCTTCATCCGCATCATCGCAGATCAGCAGGTAGCGCGGCTGCGGCCAGGCCAGATAGAGCAGATGGCTACGGCCGTCCTGCAGCAGCGGCGCGTCGGCGTCCGGCAGGTGCGGGAAGATGGCGCCGAGGGCCTCGCTTGCCTGCGCCCCGGCGACGCCCAGCAGCACCGCCGCCTCGTCGCTGGCGATGCTGACCTTGGCAAATACCGCATACTTTTTCAGCTCCAGCGTCTGCAGGGTGGCCACGCTGCGGCGCAGCAGGTAGGTGAAGCCATCGCCGCGGCGCAGCAGGCGTAGGCTGCTCCACAGCTTGCCTTGGGCATCGCAGTGGCCGCACAGCGTGTGCTGCGTGGCGGCCAGCGCGGGCACGTCGGCGGTAAGCTGCCCCTGCAGGTAGCTTTGCGCATCCGGGCCGCTGACGTTGATCGGCAGCCAGTCATCCAACCGCATCAGGGTCAGGGGAAGGTACTCTGCGGCCAGAGGCGGCTGCGGGGAGAAGGGGGCGTTAAGGTTCATGAGAGTTCCCTGTAAGATCATACCGGACGTAGTGACCATGGTAAGAAAGGTCGCCCACAATGCCAATGGTTAATTGCGCTCGATGTGGTCAGGTTTAGAAATAAGACGCTCTCGGCGTGAGGTGTTGCGTAACACATTGCAAATCCTAAATAAAAAAGCACGTATAACAAATATTATCCGTGGCAGAGCGGGCAAAATATGACAGAGTGTTAAGGGATTTTCTAAATCAAACGGGTTTTCGCGCTAGAATAGAGTCACATTGGCGCGGGACGCCGCCAGCGACGTCGGCGTGTGAGCCTGCGTCCCGTCAGTTACCAAATAGAAACCGAAGCCGGAGTGGATGAGTCATGGATATCAATAATAAAGCGCGGGTTCACTGGGCGTGCCGCCGCGGAATGCGCGAGCTGGATATCGCCATCATGCCTTTCTTTGAACATGAGTATGATGCGCTTAACGATGCCGATAAACAGACCTTTGTCCGCCTGCTGGCCTGTGACGATCCTGAGCTATTTAAATGGCTGATGAACCAGGGTAAGCCGGATGACGCCGATCTGGCCCGCATGATTACGCTGATTCAGACGCGAAATAAAGAACGTGGTCCTTTGGCGCTGTAATGTTCACGTCTCCTGGCGTACCCAGGTGATGTTTCTGCTGGGGCACGGCGCGCTGGTACTGGCGATCCTGCTGGCGCCCTGGCCGGAAAACTACAGCGTATTCTGGCTGATTCTGCTGGTGGCGGTGATCTTTGAGTGTATCCGCAGCCAGCGCCGGATTGCGCGTAACCGCGGTGAGCTGCAGCTGCTGGCGCCGCAGGTGTGGCACTGGCAGCTGCGCGAGTGGCGCCTGGCCCGACGCCCTTGGGTTAGCGATCTGGGGGCGCTGCTGATCCTGCAGAGTACCCATGGTGCGCCGTGCCGCCGCCGTCTGTGGCTGGCGGCCGACAGCATGAGCCGCGAAGAGTGGGGGCAGCTGCGCCGCACGCTGCTCGATGCGGGCGACGATCGCGCATAGCGGGGCGCCCCGTCGGCGCGGCCGCTATAGCAGATCGGCGGTTTCTAGCATGATCTGCTGGCACCAGCGCTGGAGCCGCGCCTCGCTGAGATCGAACTGATTAACCTCGTCCAGCGCCAGGCCGGCAAACAGGCGCCCGTCGTCCAGCGTTGCCCGCGATGCGGTGAAGGTATAGCCCGCCGTCGGCCAGTAGCCGATCGGGCGGGCGCCGAGCGTCATCAGGCGATCGTGCAGCATGCCGAGCGCGTCCTGAAACCACTCTCCATACCCCAGCTGATCGCCCATGCCATACAGCGCGACGATTTTTCCTGGCAGCGGCGGCAGCGCGTCCCACGCGGCCTGCCAATCCTCCTGCAGCTCACCGAAGTCCCAGGTGGGGATCCCCATGATCAGTATGTCGTACTCCGTCATCAGCGCGGGCGGGGTGTCGCGGATATTGTGCAGGGTGACCAGATCGGCGCCCAGAATGTCGCGAATGCTCTCGGCGGCCATCTCGGTGTAGCAGGTGCTGGAGCCATAAAAAAGACCGATTTTCATTGTGCATTTGCCATGATTGCCCAAGCGGATACGGGCAGTGTAACAGATTTGAAACCACTGACCGCATCATGTAGGCTGGCCGTCGATAAGGCGCCGCACGCAGCGTGCAGGCGGGATACCAGACAGCGATACGATGGATAAGGAGTCGGGGTGCACGAGCAGGATCAGGCGCTGATCGAACAGTTTTTGGACGCGCTGTGGCTGGAGAAAAATCTGGCGGAAAATACCTTGGCCTCCTATCGCCAGGATCTGCGCACGCTGGCCGAATGGCTGGCCTATCACGATCTCACCCTGCTTACGGCGGCGCACGGCGATCTGCAGGACTTTTTCGCCCAGCGCATGGACGGGGGCTATAAGGCGTCCAGCTCGGCCCGCCTGCTCAGCGCGCTGCGCCGCTGCTATCAGTATCTGTACCGAGAGAAGCTGCGCAGCGACGATCCGAGCGCGCTGCTGGCTTCGCCCAAGCTGCCGCAGCGGCTGCCGAAAGATCTTTCTGAAGCCCAGGTGGATGCCCTGCTACAGGCGCCCGCCATCGATACGCCGCTGGAGCTGCGTGATAAGGCGATGCTGGAGCTGCTGTACGCTACCGGTCTGCGGGTGTCCGAACTGGTGGGGCTGGCGCAGGAGGATATCAGCCTGCGCCAGGGCGTGGTACGGGTGATCGGCAAAGGCAATAAAGAGCGCATGGTTCCCCTTGGGGAGGAGGCGATCTACTGGATTGAGTACTATCTGGAGTATGGCCGCCCGTGGCTGGTGAACGGCCAGACGGTCGCGGCGCTGTTTCCCAGCAATCGCGCCCGCCAGATGACGCGCCAGACCTTCTGGCACCGGATTAAGCACTATGCTGTCCTGGCGGGGATCGATGCGGAGCGTCTGTCGCCGCACGTGCTGCGCCATGCGTTTGCCACCCATCTGTTGAACCATGGCGCCGATTTACGTGTCGTACAGATGCTTTTGGGGCACAGCGATCTTTCTACGACCCAGATTTATACCCATGTAGCGACAGAGCGTCTGAGACAGCTACATCAACAGCATCATCCCCGCGCTTGAGCGGAGGGCAATTCAAAGGAATTCATTATGAAGAAAAGCGTGATTTGGTTGGCATTACTGGCGGCATCCGTCAGCGGCCTGGCCCGGGCAGATGATGCCGCGATCCAGCAGTCCCTGAAGAAGCTGGGGATCCAGCAGGCGCAGATCCAGGCGTCGCCGGTGGCCGGTCTGAAGACGGTCTTCAGCGAGGGCGGCGTGCTGTATGTCACGGACGATGGTAAGCATATCCTGCAGGGGCCGATGTATGACGTCAGCGGCGCGGTGCCGGAAAACGTCACCAATCAGCTGCTGATGAAGCGCCTGGACGCGCTGGCGCCGGAGATGATTGTCTATAAGGCACCGAAGCAGAAGTATGTGATCACCGTCTTTACCGATATTACCTGCGGCTACTGCCATAAGCTGCACTCCCAGATTAAGGAGTACAACGATCTGGGGATCACCGTGCGCTACCTCGCCTTCCCGCGCCAGGGGCTGGACTCCAAGGCGGAGAAGGATATGCAGTCGATCTGGTGTATGGCGGATCGCCGCAAGGCCTTCGACGACGCTCTGAAGGGGGAGGCGATTTCACCGGCGACCTGTGATGTGAACATCAAGTCTCACTATGAGCTGGGCGTGCAGTTTGGCATTCAGGGGACGCCGGCGATCGTGCTGAGCAACGGGATGGTGATCCCTGGCTATCAGGGGCCGAAAGAGATGCTGGCGATGCTGGATGCCCAGGCGCAGATGAGCCAGAAGAAAGGTTAATGTTTTGACGATTAAGACACGGCTTTGCCGGCGAGAGGCGGCGGCGGAGTGTCAGCTGCCGGACGAGATACCGCCGCTGCTGCGCCGTCTGTACGGCAACCGCGGCGTGCGCAGCGCCGCCGAGCTGGAGCGCGGAGTGAAGGGGCTGCTGTCATATCAGCAGCTGAACGGTATTGAGCGGGCGGTGACGCTGCTGCAGGAGGCGCTGGCGCAGCGTCTGCGACTGGTGATCGTCGGTGATTTTGATGCGGACGGCGCGACCAGCACCGCGCTGTCGGTGCTGGCGTTGCGCGCCATGGGCTGCGATAGCGTGCAGTACCTGGTGCCCAACCGTTTTGAGGATGGCTATGGCCTGAGCCCAGAGGTGGTCGAACAGGCCGTCGCCATGGGGGCGGAGCTGATCATGACGGTGGATAACGGCGTGTCGTCGCACGCCGGGGTCGAGGCGGCCCACGCGCGCGGGATCCGCGTGCTGGTGACCGATCACCATCTGCCGGGAGAGACGCTGCCGGCGGCGGAGGCTATCGTCAACCCGAATCTGGCCGACTGCGATTTTCCCTCCAAGTCGCTGGCCGGCGTCGGCGTCGCCTTCTATCTGATGCTGGCGCTGCGCCGTCACCTGGTCGAGCAGGGCTGGTTTGAGCAACTGGGGCGCCCTGCGCCCAATCTGGCCGATCTGCTGGATCTGGTGGCGCTGGGCACCGTGGCGGACGTGGTCGCGCTGGATACCAACAACCGTATCCTGGTGCACCAGGGGCTGAGCCGTATTCGCGCCGGGCGCTGTCGTCCGGGGATCCGCGCGCTGCTGGAGGTGGCCAAGCGCGACGCCCTGCGCCTGACCGCCAGCGATCTCGGCTTTGCCCTGGGGCCGCGCCTCAACGCCGCCGGGCGGCTGGACGATATGTCGCTGGGGGTGGCGCTGCTGCTGAGCGACGATATGCCGCAGGCGCGTGCGCTGGCCTGTGATCTGGATACGCTAAACCAGACGCGCCGCGAGATAGAGCAGGGGATGCAGAGCGAGGCGCTGGCGATCTGCGCCGGGCTGGAGCGTACCCTGACGCAGCTGCCCTATGGGCTGGCGCTCTACCATCCCGAATGGCATCAGGGCGTCGTGGGGATCCTGGCTTCGCGCATCAAAGAGCGCTTTTACCGTCCGGTGATCGCCTTTGCTCCGGCCGGAGAGGGGCTGCTAAAGGGATCGGGGCGCTCGCTGCCGGGGCTGCACATGCGCGATGCGCTAGAGCGCCTGGACACCCAGCACCCGGGGCTGATGCAGAAATTTGGCGGCCATGCAATGGCGGCGGGGCTGACCATTGAGGCGACGCGCTTTGACGACTTCCGTCATCACTTTGATGAATTGGTGGGCGAATGGCTCGATCCGGCCCAGCTGGAAGGGGTAGTGTGGTCGGACGGGGCGCTGAGCAGCGATGAGCTGACGCTGCCGGTGGCGGAGCTGCTGCGCGACGGTGGGCCCTGGGGACAGGCGTTTCCGGAGCCGACCTTTGACGGTCAGTTTCGCATTCTGCAGCAGCGTCTGGTCGGGGAGCGCCACCTTAAGCTGATGCTGGAGCCGCTGGGCGGCGGCCCGCTGCTGGACGGCATTGCGTTTAATGTGGATACCGCCCTGTGGCCGGACGCCAGCGTGCGTGAGGTGGAGCTGGCCTATCGGCTGGACATCAATGAGTACCGTGGCAATCGCAGTGTACAGTTAATGATCCAACACCTCTGGCCGCGCTGAGGCAGGGTCAGCAAAATCATGTATTGTAGAGGGGTAACGAAAGTTACCCCTCTTGTTTATTAGCATAATTAATAACTGGGGCGCGCAGATTAGTAAATTCGTTGAACTTCCGCGTTAAGTGCCGGATTTTACAGCAACAGTGCAGGATCTCTGCGTAGGGTCTGCCATTTCTGCAAACGAGTTGCTATAGTCTGTAGGGGTAATGGGATGGGGATTTAAGTTATGCCTTTGCCAGCGTGTGGCGCGATATCCCGTTACTTTGCGTTTGTCCTTTTGGCCGGGGGGCCGTATGACGGCACCGTGTTTCCCGACCGTTGCACTTTTAAAGAAGATAACAATCTATGTTTGAAATTAATCCGGTAAAACACCGTATTCAGGACCTGTCTGCGCGGACAGATGTTCTGAGGGGGTATCTTTGACTACGATGCCAAGAAAGAGCGCCTGGAAGAAGTAAACGCCGAGCTGGAACAGCCGGATGTCTGGAATGAACCGGAGCGTGCGCAGGCACTGGGCAAAGAGCGCTCCTCCCTGGAAACCATCGTCAACACCATCGATGAAATGCACCAGGGGTTGGAGGATGTATCCGGATTACTGGAGCTGGCGGTAGAGGCCGACGACGAAGAGACCTTTAACGAGGCCGTTGCCGAACTCGATCTGCTGGACGTGAAGCTGGGGCAGTTGGAATTCCGCCGCATGTTCTCCGGCGAATACGACAGCGCCGACTGCTACCTGGATATTCAGGCCGGCTCCGGGGGAACCGAAGCGCAGGACTGGGCCAGCATGCTGCTGCGTATGTATCTGCGCTGGGCTGAATCCAAGGGCTTCAAAACCGAGATTATCGAAGAATCTGAGGGTGAAGTGGCCGGACTGAAGTCCGCCACCATCAAAATCAGCGGTGACTATGCCTACGGCTGGCTGCGTACTGAAACCGGCGTACATCGCCTGGTGCGCAAGAGTCCGTTTGACTCGGGCGGCCGCCGTCATACGTCGTTCAGCTCCGCCTTTGTTTATCCTGAAGTGGATGACGATATCGATATCGATATCAATCCGGCGGATCTGCGTATCGACGTTTACCGCGCCTCTGGCGCCGGTGGTCAGCACGTCAACAAGACGGAGTCCGCCGTGCGTATTACCCACATTCCGACCGGGCTGGTAACGCAGTGCCAGAACGACCGTTCTCAGCATAAGAACAAAGATCAGGCCATGAAGCAGATGAAAGCCAAGCTTTATGAACTTGAGATGCAAAAGAAAAATGCTGAGCGGCAGCAGATGGAAGATACCAAGTCCGATATCGGTTGGGGGAGTCAGATCCGTTCTTATGTGCTGGATGATTCCCGCATAAAAGATTTACGTACTAGCGTTGAGACACGTAATACACAGGCCGTGTTAGATGGCGACCTGGATAGGTTTATTGAGGCAAGTTTAAAAGCCGGGTTATGAGGAAACACTATGTCTGAACAACAGCAACAAGGCGCCGAACAGGCTCTGGACTTAAACAACGAAATGCAGACTCGCCGCGAAAAACTGGCGGCTCTGCGTAAGGAAGGCATCGCTTTCCCTAACGATTTCCGCCGCGACACCACCTCTGATAAGCTGCACAGCCTGTATGACGGTAAGAGCAAGGAAGAGTTGGAAGCGCTGAACGTTGAAGTTTCCGTTGCCGGGCGCATGATGACCCGCCGTATCATGGGTAAAGCCTCTTTCGTTACGCTGCAGGATATGGGTGGCCGTATTCAGCTGTATGTTGCCCGTGACGATCTGAAAGACGATGTTTACAGCGAACAGTTCAAGAAGTGGGACCTGGGTGACATCATCGGCGCACGCGGTACTCTGTTCCGTACTCAGACCGGCGAGCTGTCTATTCATTGCCACTCTATCCATCTGCTGACCAAGGCCCTGCGCCCGCTGCCGGACAAATTCCACGGTCTGTCTGACCAGGAAACCCGCTATCGCCAGCGCTATCTGGACCTGATCGCCAACGAATCTTCCCGCGAGACTTTCCGTACCCGCTCTAAGATCCTGGCCGCTATCCGCAACTTCATGGTCAACAAAGGCTTCATGGAAGTCGAAACCCCGATGATGCAGGTGATCCCGGGGGGCGCATCCGCCCGTCCGTTCATCACCCATCACAATGCGCTGGACATCGATATGTACCTGCGTATCGCGCCGGAGCTGTACCTGAAGCGTCTGGTGGTCGGTGGTTTCGAGCGCGTGTTCGAAATCAACCGTAACTTCCGTAACGAAGGCGTCTCTCCGCGTCATAACCCTGAGTTCACCATGATGGAACTCTATATGGCCTACGCGGACTACAAAGACCTGATCGTGCTGACCGAAGAGCTGTTCCGCACCATCAGCCAGGATGTTCTGGGCAGCAGCGTGGTGCAGTACGGCGATCAGACCTTCGATTTCGGCAAGCCGTTTATCAAGATGAGCATGAAAGAGGCCATCTGCCACTACCGTCCGGACATCGCCTCTGCCGATCTGGATGATATGGAGAAGGCCTGCAAGATCGCCGAGTCTCTGGGCATCAAGATCGAGAAAAGCTGGGGCCTGGGCCGCGTACAGTGCGAAATCTTTGATGAAACGGCAGAGAGCCAGCTGATTCAGCCGACCTTCATCACCGAATACCCGGCAGAGGTTTCTCCGCTGGCGCGCCGTAACGACGAGAACCCGTTCATCACCGACCGCTTTGAATTCTTCATCGGCGGCCGTGAAATCGGTAACGGCTTCTCCGAGCTGAACGACGCCGAAGATCAGGCAGAGCGTTTCCTGGATCAGGTGAAAGCCAAAGATGCTGGCGACGACGAAGCCATGTTCTACGACGAAGACTACGTGACCGCGCTGGAGCACGGCCTGCCGCCGACCGCCGGTCTGGGCGTGGGTATCGACCGTATGATGATGCTGTTCACCAACAGCCACACCATCCGTGACGTGATCCTGTTCCCGGCGATGCGTCCGCAGAAATAAGCCGGTCTTAATCGCTTATCCGCCCCGGCTATGCCGGGGCTTTTTTTTGCCATCGCGTTGCCGCTGACGCCGGTTTTCGCCGGTTACCAGCCATAGGCAATACCGGCCCCCACGACATTCCCCTCGGCGCTGTTCCACGCAGAGGCCAGACGAATGTCGGTGCGCGGCGTGATCTGGTACTGCGCCCCGACGGCCACCGCGTTGGCGTTCTGATAGTTGGCGACGCCAACCCCAACGCTAAAGGTCTGCCGGGTGGTATAGGGAATATCGGCCATCGCGGCGACGGAGGCGATGCCGCCGTTGCTCTCGTTATGCTGGTCGGTCATCTGCTGCTGCAGCCGGTTGACCCGTCCTTCTACCGCATGGCCGAATCGGTTAAGGCGCGCATTGGCTGCCTGCATATCGTTACGCTCTGTATTGCTTAAATTACGGCTATATCCCTGCAGCTGGCTGACGTTGACCGCATCCGTCGCCTGCGTGCCTGCGCTGAGGTTGGTGAGCTGGCGCGTGCTGCCGGGGGCGCCGATAGAGACGCTGTTGACGCGCGCGGTCTGGCTGTTGGCGCCGAGGGCGATGCTGTTCATATAGGATGCTTGGCTATCGTTGCCCAGCGCCATGCTGCTATACCCGGATGCCCGCCCGCTGACGCCGATGGCGGTGGAGTAGCTGGCGCTGGCCTGGGCATCGTCGCCCAGCGCTATCGCATTATCGGGCGTGGCACGCGCCCCATCGCCGAGCGCCGTGGAGTGCTGTCCTGCCAGGCTGGCGGCACCGGCGGCCAGCCCAGACTGTTGGCTGCGGCTTTCGTTACCGATGGCGACACTGTTGGCGCCGCCGGAGTAGGATTCGGCGCCGATGGCGGTAGCGGCATCGCCGCGGGTGCGACTGCTGGCGCCGAGCGCCGTATCATAGTTACCGTCCGCGCAGTTACTGTCGTTGCCCAAATGCACATCCAGAAGCCCGCGGTGGGCGGGCGCGACGCTGGGGAGTACCGGCGCTGGCGCCGCGACGGCGCCGTCGAACGGTGAGAGGGTCAAGAGAACGGCTGTAGAAATAATACCGATGCGGAATAGGGACATCGTAATATCCTCTTTTTTATCAATGATGGCTCAAGTATTAAAACTGTTAGATATTATGATGTTGTATTTGTAATCTGCCGTTTTCTTATGCAAATTGCGCTCTGTATTTTTAGATAAGCTCCCCCAGTGTCAGTTTTCGGTTGCAAAGGTTTTCTCTGACACATTTATTGGCTATTTCAGGTGATGAATTACGTTGTGATTACTGTTTCAGGTGATGTTTTAGGTCATGTTTCAATCATCATCCTCTCGTCCGCGTGCCGAGGGCATCGTGCGGCGGGGACAAAAAGGCAGAGCGTATACCGTGGAGAGGATGGGCGCGCGTGAAATGGCGAAGAAAGCGGCACATAGGCGGGCTTATAAGATATCTGCTGAAATATTCATCACTTAGCGCAGTTTTCTCTTGCTGCGGCGAGGGAAGTGACTATAATGGTTCACACATCGCGGGCGTAGTTCAATGGTAGAACGAGAGCTTCCCAAGCTCTATACGAGGGTTCGATTCCCTTCGCCCGCTCCAGATTTGCAAACCCTCGCCTCGGCGGGGGTTTTTGCTATTGGGGTTCCAGGCGCGCTCAATAACCGCCCCCGCTATAGTCCGCGGTTTTCAAGCGATAAAAAAAGGGACAGGCCGTCGCCTGTCCCATACCGTCAGAGCGGATCAGTTAAACCATCCGCTGGCCTTGTCTGCGGCGGCCTTGCCCGCATTCTCAATTCCGCTTCCCATCCGCTCCTTGAGGTGCTTATCGCCCTCGCTCTCGTTGCGAATGGCGTCGCCGACGGCGGATTTGTTGCTGATTTCAGCGCGCCGTTCAGCCGCATCCAGCTGCATCTGGTTTTTCTGCTCTTCATCAACCAGCTTGCTGCGGGCATGATTACGGGCTTTGGACAGCTCCAGCTCTGCGCGGCGAGCGTCCATCTCCATTTTCATGTTCTCCAGTTCCATCTGTCGCAGCTGATCTTGGTAGGACTGTTCGCGCTGCTTATCGGCTATCCGTTCCTGATGCGCCTCTCGCTGTGCGGCAAGCTGCTGCTGCTCTCGCTTGAGGCGGGCCTGCGCGGCGGCGCGCTGGCGCTGTGCGGCGATGGCCTGTTCATGGCGTAGATGGGCCTGGCGGGCGGCTTCTTCCTGCGCCTGCCTGCTGGCTTCCTCTCTCTCCCCCTGCTGTTCAGCGGCGGCAACCGCGTTTAGCTGGGATGAAAGCGGATTGGCGCAGGTCAGCGCCGGTATAGCCAGCAGCAGGGCGATTAATGGCTTGCGCATGGTAGACCCCGCTTATGACTTTTTCGGGCAGGCCGCGTTCGGCTGGATACGGGTTTCCCCTTGTTCCATCGAGATCACCAGTGCGATACCCGGCTGGAACTGACAGGTTTCGCCAACCTGAGTCGAGGTGTAGATCTTGCTGCCCTCTTTGTAGGTCAGGGAGACGCCGTGCACCAGGACCTTGTCTTTTACCAGTGAGCCCGCCGCAGCGCCGGTCGCGGCGCCGGCGGCACCACCGGCAACGGCGCCGGCCTTGGAACCATGCCCCAGGTTGTAGCCGCCGGCGGCGCCGGCAACGGTGCCCAGGATCGCGCCGACGGTCTGAGCCATCTCTTTGTTCTCTTTATTATCTACAGCAACCTTAGCAGGCAGAATAGAAATAATATTGACGGTTTTACTCTCCTGCTTCTGATTTAGCTGCGTCGGATTATAGACATCGGCGGCGTATTGGTCTGCATTATTCATACAGCCGGAAAGGAATAAAGAGGAGGTGACTGCCAGCAGTGCACAGGAAGTGTTAAATTTCATTTAATATACCATTCTCTGTCAAAAAACGCATGACGGCGCAAGACGCCGCGGCGGAATATCGTTACGCAAGAGTTCTCTCGCCGTCTGCGACGGTGAGTGAGAGGAAGAGGAGTTGGACAATCGAATTATTCTGCCAGTTTGATTATAAAAGCTGATGCATTTACATTCTAGGCGTTGATTATCGTCCCTGGTGCCCGCAAGGAACGATAGATTAATTTATAACTGATTGGATTTAACGCTTTTTATCTTCCGGAAGTGATTCTATGACCGATGCTTCATGCTGTAAACCCTGAGATTGGTGCATTGCGCTTTGGAAAACACTTAACATTTGACTTAGTGCACTATTGCTGACTATTGATTTGCGTTAATTCGCCGCGCTGAGGTAGGTAAGGTGTAATATATAAAAAGAGTTAATGTGTTTGTCGTGAATTTAGCAATATAGATAAACTGTTAGGTTATTTGATGATGGTCAAGCTGGAGGGTGCAATAGTATAAAAATTAGTTTAATGTTGGCTTGGTTTTCTCAGTTTATTACATGACTGTTGTGTGGTTTCTTCTATTATATTCCGTGTTGTTATTTTATGTTGTATAAATTAGCGTATTAAGCGTCATTACCGAGCGTCGCTCTGAGCCTTCGTTTGTTGGCCCGGCAGCGGATGTATATCAGGATATCGACTGCCGGGTAAACGATGCCGTGAGCGGTGTGACCTAACGGGTATACAGCGACGGCATACCTTCTGGGCGGGTCTTAAAGCGGCGGTGTAGCCAGAGGTACTGCTCCGGCGCACGCAGGATTTCGCGCTCGACGATGCGGTTCATGAAGGTGGCGGCCTGTACCATATCGTGCGCCGGGTAGCCTTCCAGCTCGGGCTCGATAATCAGCTGGTAGCCCTGAGCACCGGGTTTGCGGATCAGGACGGTGGTCAGTATCACGGCGTTGGATAGCCGGGCCAGGGTCGCGGTGCCGTTGGTGGTGGCGGCGCTGCTGACGGCAAAGAATGGCGCAAAGGAGCTGCCGCGCGGGCCGTAGTCCTGATCGGGGGCGAACCAGACCGCCTCGCCGCTTTTCAGCGCTCCGACGATCCCTTTTAGGTTTTTGCGATCCAGCATCTGCTTATTGCCGCGCGAGCGCCCGCGGGTCTGCAGGTACTCCAGCACCGGGTTGTTATGCGGGCGGTAGACCGCCATCATGGGGTTGCACAGTCCCATGACCCGTCCTCCGAGATCGAGCGACATAAAGTGGACGCCGACGACCAAGACCCCTTTTCCCTTCGCTCGCGCCGCCTGCATATGCTCCAGGCCGGAAACGTCAAACCAGCGGCGGATGCGGCGATCGGACCAAAACCAGGCGATGCCGAGCTCAAACAGAGAGATCCCCAGGGACTTAAAGTTTTCCCGGACGATGTGTTCGATCTGCGCC
The DNA here is from genome assembly GCF_001896205.1 of Edwardsiella piscicida. Taxonomy (GTDB): domain Bacteria; phylum Pseudomonadota; class Gammaproteobacteria; order Enterobacterales; family Enterobacteriaceae; genus Edwardsiella; species Edwardsiella piscicida. Next base: position 3,292,693 of record NZ_MPNU01000001.1, on the reverse strand, counting down.
GGCGTTTTCTGTGGAAAGCATAGCGTCAGGTTTTGACGGGCGATGGAGGCGCGTCGGGCCATCAGTCGCATGGCGCACAGACCCAGAAAGCGTCCCAGGGCGCAGATCCAGCGGTAGGGCATCTGTACCAGCAGGTAGAGCAGGCCGATACCCAGCCATAGGCTAAAGTAGCGGGGATGCAGGAACGCCTGGCGGAAGTGAAACGGCTTTTTCATGGAAAACCTTATTTTTATCTATTGGACTGCGTATTCTTTTTATCGCGATAGCAGGATGGTGCTGCCATGACTTTTTTGATGTTATTTTTATCTGTGTCTTTGGGTGTTTTGATCTATTTAATTAATGTGAATTTATTTCCTATATATATTGACAGGTTTTATAACGTTTCTTTTGTATTATGCCTGTTTCCTGCCATGGCGACGCCGCGGGGGAGGGGGTCATGTCCGCTGGTCTCTGATTTTCAGATAAAACCGACTGTTAGCGGGTAAACGGCGCATCAGAGAAGAATGCCGGCGGGAAGATCCCGGGAGCGTAGGTCGAATAAATGCGAAATGTTTGCCCAATGGATGCAAACCAGCATCGCATTAACTCACGCACGGGGGGTTTTAGCAAGTTCTATTTTGTCAGGATAACGCGCTGGACGTAGAGGATTAGTCTGATAAATATTGTTGCGGCAGTGATATATAAAATATATTTACCGAGTGGGGCCTCAGGTTAAGCGTATCCGGGATGGCGAGGGGCGGCGTCGCCCCTCGCTTACCGACGGCGCGGACGTTAGCCGCGGTTGAGCGTGAGCACCAGCGGCTGCGCGGCGCGGGTGGTGACGCGCAGCAGGGTATTATCGCCCTGTCGGATCAGGCTGGCACCGTGGATCGGCTGCGCCAGCTGCCAGTGGCCTTTCAGCGTCAGCTGTGCGTGCTGGGGCGCCGGCTCACTGCTGCGCCAGGGGCGGGAGTAGATGCTCACCTCTTTCTGTTTACCGTCGGCGTCGCGCTGCTCGGGATCTTCCCCCTGATACAGCGCCAGGTCCGGGTTGACGATGCTCAGGCGCAGGGTGTCTTCGCGCGGCGCCAGCATGGCCATCAGCGGCGCGTCGGCGGCGAGCAGCAGACCGTCGCCCTGACGCTGGGCGGCGCGGAAGAAGGCGTAGCCCTCCTGTCCGCTGTTCTGGTCACGGACGGCGTGCAGCGTGTCGTCCTTTTGCAGAACCCGGTAAGCGGGTGCCTGGGTGCCGGGGTCATCGATGGCGATGGCATACTCATACCCCTGCTGCTGCGGTGCGCTGCCATGCAGCAGGCTGGCAACGGCAAACAGCCCCTGCGTCGGCGCATCGTTGCGATCGTCGAGAGAGTGCTGCTGGCGGTAGCTGACCCGCACCTGCTGACCCGCCGGCAGCCAGTAGCTGTTACCCGCCGGATCGACCAGATGGGCCGCGCCCTGCAGCGTCCGCAGGCTGTCCGGCTGATTGATTTGCTCTCCGTTGACGCCGATCGGCTGCTGCTGCGGAACGGCAAACTGGAACAGGGTGGTCTCCGTCGGGTGCTGGCGGTCGCTGTTGCTGATGCCGGAGCCCAGGGCGATCACGCGATTATCGAACAGGAAGTAAGATTTATTCGCGCGCAGACTCTCCTGCCCATACTTGCTGTGGCCGTGCAGCTTCATCGCAAACATGCTGTTGCCGTCCAGGGCGTTGGCGCCGACGTAGCTTTCCGTCGACAGCAGCATCTCTTCAATACCCGCCCCCGGCAGTTGGTTCAGCTGTGCCTTGAGCTGGGGATAGGGCAGGATCACCGTCGTGGTGCCCGGATAGCGGTTCCAGTCCCAGCCCGCGTGGCGGAATCCCTGTTGTGCCTTATCGGCCGGGATGATCTCCAGCTGGCCATACTGTAGGTAGCGGCCATAGCGGTTGTTCTTCTCATAGCTTTCGTTACCCACCAGATAGCGGCTGAAGCCGCGGGTGATGGCCAGCCAGGAGCGTCCGTCGTTCTGCTGCCCTGCGCGGCGCTGTATGGCCATTGCCGCATAGTTCATCGCCCAGGCGCCGCTGGGCTCGGCCTCGGCGGCGATCGCGGCGAACTGTGTCTCTCCGGCCAGGCGGGCATAGGCGGCGGCCAGCTCCGGATCGACCGACTGGCTGCCGTCCGGGGTGCCGGCCAGCGCCATCCACTTAAATGGCGCAATGGTAATGCTGTGCAGGCCGGTGGGGTGTCGACCGCTTAGGGTCAGCGGGATCTGGGTCTCTTTGGTGTAGATGCGCATTTTGAGCAGCACCTCTTTCAGCCGCTGGTGCGCGTCCGTCGGCAGGCGGAAAGGCGAACCGCTCATGGCGTAGACCGTCGGCGCCAGCCCGCCGAAGGCGTCTTTAGCGTAGGCCGGGTAGTGCTGAGAGTGATGGAAGATAGCGCCATCGGGCTTAAAGCCGCCGCCGACCCCCTTGGAGCTCAAGACGGTTTTCGCCAGCCACTGGCGGGTCTGGGCCAGCAGCGCGTCGCGCTGGGCGGGATCCGGCAGCATCAGAATGCTCTTCACCATCCACTGCAGTTGGGTGTTGAGGATGTCCACATTGGCATCCACAATGTCGGCCTCAGGCTCAAAGATGCGCCCGGTGGCGTTGTACCACATCATGGCCTGCTGCGTCGGCGCCAACAGGTGGTGCTGGGCCAGCAGGTTGCGCTGAATAAACCAGGCGTCGAACAGCTCTCGGGTCTGATAGCCGACGTGGGTGATGATCTGGTAGCCGCTGCCGCGGGCGAAGCCCTGATCGAGCACATAGCGGGTGGTATCCAGGAACTGGCGCTGCAGCGCGTCGCGCTGCTGTGCCGTCAGGCTGTCGCTGCGCAGGTAGCGCGCGCTTTGCAGCAGCGTTTTGCCGACGTCGCGAATGGGATTTCCCGCGGTGAGGGCATCGACGGTCTGCGGGGTGAAGACCCCCTTCACCTTCATAAAGTGTTGACGGTTTGGGTGGTCGAGCGGCGTTCCGCCGAGGGTGCCGTCCGCCAGCGTACGGATGCCCAGGCGGCGGTAGGCCTCAAGGTTCTGTTCGACCTGTTCGGGGGTGACGCGGCTGTCGCTGCGGATCCCCTGGTAGTCGTCGAAGCGACGGTACAGCGAGGCGCTTGGGCCGCTGCTGTCGCTGAAGGCGACATCGAAGTTCAGGGTGGGGAAGCGCTGACGCAGCATCTCGTCATACATCAGCAGCGCACTCCAGTTTTTGCTGACCATGTCGTTGACCGCGCGATTGGCAAACGGCGTCGTGTAGTCGGGGAGCGGCCAGCGGTTATCCACCGGTACCGCCGGCATCAGCTGATCAAAATAGAGCGTGCCGGCCTGCGCCGGCGCGGTGATGGTCAGACGGTCCATCGAGGCGCTCGGCGTGCCCTGCATATCGCGGTAGGGAACGGCGATGCCACGCCAGCCCTGAAAGTTGAGGCTGGCCTGAAAGTGGGCGTCGCTGCGTTCGCCTTGGCCAAAGCGGAAGGTGAGCGCATCGTTCACGGGCCGCGCGTTGTACACCCAGACCATAAAGGTCAGCGGGGTCGCGCTGTCGGCGGCGTCGCGGTAGCGGATCGGGGTCTTCACGGTCAGGGTGGCGCCGGGCTGATAGTGCCACTGCAGCGCATGCTGTCCATCTTTGGCGCGCAGATCGCTGATGCGTAGCGTGGCATTATGGGTGGAGATCGACGTCGGCAGCGTCTGTTCAAACAGGTAGACGTGGCCGGCGCCCGGCTCCTGGCTGACCGAGGGCAGGGCGGCGTAAAGGGGAGCCGACAGACAGGTCAGCAGCCCCAGCGTGAGGGTATTGATGCCGTGATGGTTGTGCATGGGCAGGTATCCCGTAATCAAACGTGGGCGGAGCGGACGGGAAGCCCCGTCCGCGATCCGGTTAAGGCATTTTTTTCAGCGCAATCTGCTGTGGAATGCCGAAGTCGATGCTGAACCGCAGGCGGGTTTCGTCGCCGCGCGCGGCGCAGGCGATCCCGTCGACCGGGGCGGCAGGCTGCCAGCGTCCCCGCAGGGTGACCTCGATGGTGACCGGCTTAGCCGCCTTCTGGCGCGTCATGTTCAGATCCGGCGTCACGGCGCTGAGCACCAGGCCGCCGTCCTGTGGTCGGGTCATCACGATGGCCGGGCGGTTGACGCCGATCACCGGGCCCTCCTTCAGGGTTGGCGTCCGGTAAAAGACATAGCCGGTGACCTGGCTGGCGTTGTCGCGGATCACGTGTACGCCGTCTTGGCTACGGAGGACCGTGAAGGGGGCATTCCCCTGCTTCAGCTGCTGAGCCAGATCGCGCATGCGCTGCGGCGTGGCGTCGAGCACCACCAGATACTGATAGGCGCCGTTCTTGACCGCCGTACCGTGATTGAGCCAAGCGACGCTGAACTCCCCCTCTGTCGGGGCCATGTTCTTATTGTCGGCGGAGCGCTGCAGCTGGCGGCGTACCTCTGCCGTCGGCCCCTGCACCAGCAGGTAGCCGTTGCCATCGGCGTCGATCAGCCAGTCGCCGTTCTGCAGGCTGCCCTGCCAGGCGGCCGCGTCGATGCGCTGACCGTTGACCCAGATGGCGCTGTCGCGTCCCGGTGAGTTGGCCAGTTGGAACAGGGTGGTCTCCAGCGCATGTTTACCATCGCTGCTGTTCAGATCGCTGCCGACCATGATCAGTCGGTCATCGACGGCCAGGACGCTCTTCAGGGCGCTCAGCCCCTGGTCAAAGCTGGGCTGCTCCCGGGACGGGCGCAGATCGAAGGCCAGCATGCCGTAGCGATTATCCAGCGATGAGGTGCCGCTGAAGGGATGTTCGCCGCGCAGCATCAGCGTGTGACGATTCGGGCTGTTGAGTGCCTCCAGCGGCAGGTGTAGCGTGGTGGCGCCCGGCATGCGGTTCCAGTCCCATCCCGCTTGGCGGTAGCCCTGCTCCTCCTGGGGGCCGTGAGAGACGATCTGGACGACGCCGTGGCTCTGGTAGCGGCCATAGCGGTTGTCCTTAAGATAGATCTCAGAGGACCAGACGTTGCTGTTAAACGCCTTCAGGGTCACCATCTTGTCGCGCCAGCGATGAATGCCGAAGGCGCCGCCGTTGAAGGCATAGAACCCCTGCGGCAGCGCCGCCGGTTGAAGCGATTCGCCGAACAGGGTCTTCGCATCCGCCGCCGTTTTATTCGCCAGGCGTAGGTAGATGGCGGCCAGGGTGGCGTCAGGCCGTTTGCCATAGGACATGGCCAGCCAGTAGTAGGCGTTGGTCAGACTCTCCAGCGAGGGGGAGTTAAACGGATGGCGTCCGGCCAGCGAAATACCGGTCTGCGGGTTGCTGTAGATCCAGGCGGCCACCATGGCCTGTTTGAGCTTGTCCAGGCCGTCCTGCTGCAGGGCGAAGGGGGTGCCGCGCAGCAGATAGGCCAGCTGGGCCGCATTCTTGAACGCCGGGAAGGAGTAGCCCGGGTAGTTCCCCTCGTGGCGCCAGGCGGTGCCGTCGGGACGCAGACCGTCATTGCTGCCCGGCGGCGTTTGCGCCAGTGCGGCGCTGATATAGTGGCTGAAGCTGTTCAGCAGATCGATGCGCTGCTGGGGATTGGGCTCCAGCAGTAGCAGGGCCAGATGCTGACGCGACAGGGTATTGAAGTAGTCCAGGTTGCTGCTCTCGGGCCCGACCTTCATGTCGAAGCTGGCCTTAAATTCGCGTGAGTACCACAGCAGGGCGTCGTAGACCGGCTGCGTTAGCTTGGCCTGATCCAGCACCGGGCTCATCAGCAGCGCCGAGATGTACCACCAGCGGGCGCTGTAGCCCCAGTGGTGGGTGGTGACCAGACCGCTGCCCTGGGCGAAGCCCTGGTCGAGCAGGTGGCGGGTCATCAGCAGATACATATCGGCCAGCTGGCGCTGCACGGCAGGATCGTGGCTTTGACGATAGGCGTGGCTGATATTGAACATCAGCGTGGTGTAGTCACCCAGGATGACATAGCGATCGAACTTGGCCTTATCCTGCGCGCTCAGGTGCTCCGGCTGGTAAAGGATCTTCTGCTTATCGGTGATCAGGTGACGGCCGCTAAGGGTGCCGTCGGCGGCCTGATGGATCTGCAGGGCGTCGAAGGCGGCGCGCAGTTTGCTCAGATCCGCTTCGGCTTTCAGGGTGCTGTCCTGCGGGCCGTTGACGAATTCGTCGATCAGGCGCTGGCGGATCAGCTCGACGCCGGCCTGGTTGGCGGGCGTCATCGCCAGCGTCGGCGTGGCGCGATGGAACTGGATCTCCGGCTCGGTATAGCGGGTTTTGACGTGGTAATCGGACCATTGATAGCGCGCGTCATCCACCGAGATCATCACCCGGTCAATGAACAGGCGGCCAGATTTCTCCCCGCTGGGGGCGCGCAGACGAAGGGTGTCGATACGATCGCCGAGGGTGCGGCCTACGCTGGGCTCCGCCGCGTCCTCGTCGCTGCGGACGCCGGCGCCGCTCATCTCCCGGTTGGCCAGATCGTTGTTCAGCGAGACGCCGACGGCGCGCCAGCCGCGGAAGTTCAGCTTGACCTGGGTACCGGCGTCGGCCTCATTGGTGCCATTCAGGCCATTGCCGAGATCGACGGTCAGGACATCATCGATGGGATGCTCGTTATAGATCCAGAAGGAGAGCACCGGCGTGGCGGCCCGTCCCCAGATCTTGGAGACCTGGGCATCCGTTGGAATATTCATGGCGTGGCGCAGCAGCAGGCTGCCGCCGCGCTGCCAGTCCCAGACCAGCGCCCGTTCCCCCATGATGGCGCGCTTATCGCTCAGGGCGACGCGCGAGCCGGGCGTGGTGGTGATGTCGCGGAGATCTTCCGGCTGATCAAAGCTGTAGATCTGCGAGCGCATCATTTCGGCGCGATCGCGGGCGTTGGCGTCCGGGGCCGCCGTGGCCGCCGCGTTGAGAAGCAGGGCGGCGATAGCGGCCGCTAGCAGGGTGCGATGCATGGATAACATGGTAGATTCCCTTTCCCAAGTGCGCCGATTAGAAACGATTGCCCAGGGTCAGGCCGATAACGCCTTCGCCGTAGCGGTCATCACGGTTATAGCCCAGACCGATCCCCAGGTTGAGCGACTCGCTGATATCCATGCGCGCGCTGGCATCGACGCGCAGCTGATTGCCGCCCACTCGGGCGCCAACGGTCTCTAAGGTCGAGCCGCCGTTGGTGATGGCGACCAGCGTATGCTGCTGACGGATGCGGCGATCGCCGTCGAGATCGTGCAGATAGCTGACCTGCATCGATGGCGTCAGCGTGCCCCAGCCGGTGGCGTACTGTGCCCAGGCGCTCAGGCCGCCGCCCAGGTGGTTCAGGCTGTATTTCTGGCTGCTGTTGCTCAGGGAGAGGATGGAGCCATTTTCACGCCAGGAGTCAAAGTTGAGCCACTGGTACTGGTAGGTGAGCATCGGGCGCAGGTGCAGGGCGCCCAGCTCCAGATTCAGGCCCGCGTTGAGCTGGTAGCCTGCCTGCATGCCGGTATAGTCGCCGTTGGCCTGGGTTTCGCCCTGCCAGCCGCTGTCGCCGCCGATGTGACGCTCGCTGTTGACGCGCAGATAGCCGATGTTGAGGTTACCGTCGGCGAACAGTATGCCGCTACGCCAGCCGAGGTAGGGCATCAGCTCGACCGCATCGATGCGTTTACTCTGGGTCACGCCGCGGCTGTCGGCCTGGCTATGGCTATAGCCGAGGGCAAAGCCGAGCATGGCGCTGTCGTCGATCTCCTGATCGGCGCCCAGGCTGATACCGTAGCGGTTCATGCGAAAGCCGTTGGCATAGTCATTGCCGCTCTGGGTACCGTGGCCGTACAGGGTGTTGACCCACAGGTTCCAGCCGCTGTCGCGCTCCTGCAGCGGCAGCTGACCCAGATAGCCGAGCTGGCGCTGGGCGATATTGTTACGCATGTCGCCGACCAGCTGGTTGGCGGCGCGGATCTCGCTGCCGTCGCCGTTAGGGGTCATCTGGTTGGCCAGCGTCGCGATGGCTTCGGCGTTGCTGCCGGCGGAGACCAGCAGCGCCAGCGCCTGATCAGAGGCGGCGCTGTGGGTACCGTTAAATTCATTCAGTACGTTGGGGACGATAAAGGCGGTGGTGCGCAGTGCGTTGGCCGAGGCGCCACCCTGCTCAGCCAGGGCCGCAAAGGTGCTGGCGCCGCCGTAGCTGACGCCGTAGTTGACGATCAGCTGATTGCCGCTGACGCCGCCGTTCATCTGCGGCGGAGAGGGCTCTATCCAGGAGTTGGTCTGGGTCAGCAGCGGGGAGATGTCGAGCTTGGCGCCATCCATGCCGGTGATAGTGACTTTGTCGGCGTTGGTGATGCCCTCGGTGGCTTCGATCAGCACGATATCTTTATTGATAATGTTCGAAATCTGACTGCCGTTGTAGCCCATGCTGACGGTACTGCCATCTTTATGCAGGGAGAGTTTGTCGACCCGCAGGATGGCCTCGTCCAGGTTGGTTCGATCGTTGAGCTGAAAGACCAGATTACTGCCTTTCTGGTTTACAAAGGTTCCGCCAAAGTGGATGGTGCTGTCTTGCCCGATGATGGTCAACGTGCCCCAGTTTTCGACCGTATTAAACCCACTGATATTGTTACCGTTGAAGATGGCGGTGCTGTTGTTAAGGGCAAAGTTGATCTTGTTGCCTTTTTCGGTGTTACCGTTACCTAAGATATCGCCGATAATGGTACTGCCATCGACGATATCTGCGCGCATCGGACCGCTTGCCTGACGGAAGTCCATGGCGATGCCATTGCCGCCTTGGACGGTCGCACCGCCTTTGACACTGAAGATACGCCCGCTGGAGAAACTTCCATCGACCTGAATAGCGGTGCCCTGTTTGCTGATAACGTTGACGCCGTTGATATAGACATTGTTGGTGACCGTGGTGCCTTTTTCAACCAGCATTGCGGGGGTATCTGGAGTATTGACGATGATGTTTTTATTGACCGTTGCGCCGCCACCGCCAATGATCATGGTATCGCAGATATCGCTGGCAGGATCGCAATCCGCGGCCCAGGCGGTGTTGTAGAGTGCAGAGGCAATAGCGGTATAGAGGAAAAGATGCTTATATTTATTCACGTGATAACCTCGGTGTTGGCATTCTTATTAGTGGATTAGAAACTGGCGCGTACGGCGACCTTGAAATAGTCGTATTCGGTCTTCAAATCGCTATTTTTTGTTTTGATTTTTTCGTGATAGTACTCGGTCATTACGCGCCACTGATTATTAATCGGATAGGCCAGTTGCAGGGTATAACGTGACATGTCTTTATTGATAAAGTCGCCCTTGGCATTACGCTCGGTGATCTCACCAAATACCGACTGACGGGTCGATGGCGAGATAACCAGGCCGATGGGGGTATTCCAGTTGAGATAAACACGCACCTGCTGGTTGCGCTGGAGTTCGCGGGTCTCAAACTCATTTTGCTTATTGGCGTGCTTGCCACTTTGGAAATAGGCGACGGTGGTATTGATATTCGGGGTGATAAAGTAGCGGATGCCAGGCTCTAACTCCCAGGAGAGATAGTCGGTATTGGTGGTCAGCCCCTTTGCCAGATTCTCTTTCTTCTCCATGCTGAACATGGCGCTGCCCGCCAGAGCCCAATTGTTCGAGAGGTTGTAGTAATAGGATGTCTTGGTGCTGTAGAAGTCAACGGTAATACGGTTGCCGTTGTCATACGTGGTTGTGTCCTGACGCACCTTGAAGCTGGGCTGGATCCAACCATTATTGATCTTGTAGCGATAGCCAGCCTGCAAATCCAGACGCTGATAGCGACTGTTATTATCGGCTTCACGCTGACGTAGTCCGGCATCAAAATACCAGTTGGATTTCGTGGGGTTAATATTGATATCTAAGCGGTAACCGGAGTAGTTAGCCGGCGTATCATAATCGGCGGTTTCCCAAGAAAATATGGTATTAATATTGGCTGACTGCGCGCTCAGAGAGGTCAGCGACAGCGCAATAAGCGATCCCAGAAGTAATTGATTGTGCTTGTTCATAGCATTCCTTACGATAATAACAACCGTGATGAATTAATGCTTTTGCTGGTATTGTTATGATTATTTTTCGAACGCAAACCAAACGCTGCCCTTACTGTCGACAGCGTCGACAGTAAGGGGGACGGGTAAATACGTACGATGCGTGGCGTTAGCTGGCTTTAGCGCACTCAGCCACTTTTTTGTTCAGTTTATTGGTGGTGGCGGTGGTAAATTCAACCGGGCGCCAAGAGTCACCGGTTTTTTCCAGCCATGGAATTAATTCTTCATCGGTGAGTTTTTTAATCAGAGCATCATTGCCAGCGGCAATATTCTTCATCTGATAGGGATCGTTAACATTATCGTACAGGGTGTATTTCAGCGGCTGGCCATCTTGGCGATCGATAACCAGGGTGTGGCTGGTGGTGCGTACGCCGCGGCGGCCGAAAGAGGGCTCGCCGTAGGGAACAAACAGGTATAGCTGAGAGCTGGCCGTTTCGCCCTTACCGTGGGTGATGCGCGATGCCAGGTTGCTGCCCTCGACCGTGCCGGGGATCCACTGCTCCAGTCCCATCAGACCGAGGATGGTCGGGTAGATGTCCGGCGCCGACATCAGCGCGTCATCGTTGCCCGGGGCAATTTTGCCCGGCAGGCGGAACATCATCGGGATGCGCATCGCCTCTTCATAGGGGACGTTCTTGGTCGGCTGACCGTTGGCGCCCAGGCAGCAGCCGTGATCGGAGAAGAACACCACCAGGGTATTCTCCGCCAGCCCCTGCTTGTCCAGCTCGGCCAGAATACGGCCAAACTGTTCATCGACCCCGTTGACCATCGCCATGTACTCCTTGAAGTACTGCGGGCCATAGCCTTCTTGGTAGTTGGCCTGCCAGTCGACGTTGGGACGGGTGTTGAGATCGCGCGAGCTCTTGCCCGGGAAGCGGTCCAGGTATTTTTGCGGCACCTGATCGTAGGGGGAGTGCGGCGGGTTCATGGACACCACCAGCGCGAACGGCTTGTCGGCGGCGCGGAAGCTGCCTTTCTCATTGCGCAGGAACTTAATGGCCATATCGGCTTCGTGTTCGGCGCTCCACTGATCGACATACATCGGCGATTCACGCGGGGTATTATTGCCCCAGTACATCGGGCGCATATGCAGATCGTAGGTGCCGTAGGAGTACCAGAAGTCAAAGCCGTGGCGGCGATCCGGGGCGGTCCAGTCGTTCCAGTAGCGCCCTTCCATCGGGTTGTTGTAGCTTTCAATAAAGGGGGCCTGGGGGGCGTCCAGATGCCATTTGCCGATGTAGCCGGTGCTGTAGTCCAGCTTTTTCAGTACGTCTGACCAGCACTGGGCGTAGCGCGACAGCTCAATCCCGACCTTGCCGCCAAAGTCATGCGCGTTGCCGGTGATGCCGTTGCGGATCGGGTACTGCCCGGTCATCAGCATGCCGCGAAACGGCGTACACAGCGGGTAGTTGGACACGGCCTGGCGCATCACGCGAGACTGCTTGGCGAAGGCGTTTAAGTTCGGCGTCAGCGAGGGGTCCTGTCCCATAAACTGCAGCGCCTGGGCGCGGAATTCGTCGGGAAACACGATCAGCAGATTCGGCGCATCCGCCGGTCTGGCCTGTGCGCCTTTTCCCTGCTCCTGCCCCAGCGTGGCGGCGAGGGCGGCCGGCGCAGAGATGGCTGCACCTCCGGCGGCCAATCCTTTCAGAAAGCTCCTGCGAGTAACGGACATCAAACCCCCCTTCTTGTTTTTGCGTTTTCTTTCGTTTGGTTTTTACACATCTTATTTATACTTTTTGTGCAGCTCAAATCATAAATTAACGAAAATCATGGAAATAAAAGCAAGATCACACTAAATGCACTACGGCGCGGTGAAGGGGGGACGAGGGGCGGAGAAAACTGTGAGGTACTTAACAGGTATTACCGCGTAGCATACGGTTTTTAAAGGCGTTACCGCGCGATGACCAGACGGAAATCGTGATGGTTACGGGGGAGGATTTCCGTGGCGAGCCGCCGCGGCGTCGGGGTGACCATCGCGCACCGAAAATAGCAACGCATGCAATCGAAAGCGTCGTGATTAATAGATAAATAACGATAAATCATGTTATTGCATGCCTTCTGTTTTATAAAAACTAAAACGAAAGGTGTTTGTGTAGCTTGTTTGTGCAATAAATGATCTTTTGCTTTCAATGATTTTCGTTGTTGTCGTGGGGCTCGCGCAGCTGTTCGGCGACGGCCGTGATCTCCTCCTGCAGCGAGGCGATAAAGGTCTCTACGGCGGCGGAGCCGGGGCGGTGGCGGGGGCGGATCAGGCTGACGGTAAAGGGAACGGCTACGCTGAAGGGGCGCCACGCCAGTCCGCGGCCGGCGAAGTCCAGCGCGGTCAGAGGATTGACGATAGACAGCCCGATTCCCTGGCGCACCAGCGCGCAGACGGCGGCGGCGCTGTGGGTTTCTGCCACCATCCGGCGTGCGATCCCCGCCCGTTGAAACAGGGCATCCAAGGTATGGCGATAGCTATCGCCGGTCGACAGGCTGATATAGGGCTGCGCCGCAAAGTGGGCCGGGGTCAGGATGGCATGGCGTAGCAGCGGGTGATCGTCCGGCAGTACGCAGACCTCATTCAGCGTCGCCAGGGCGTGGCGATCGCAGCCCGGCGGCGTGCTGCACTCTTCCGTCAGCCCCAGATCGTAGCGCTGGGCCGAAAGCCACTCCTCCAGCAGGGGGGACTCCTGCGGGGTAATGGTCAGGCTGACCTCCGGATAGCGGGCGAGAAAGCGGCGGCAGACCTGCGGCAGCAGGGACTGGGAGAATGCCGGCAGACAGACGATATCCAGCGTGGCCCGACGAAACTGGCGGATCTGGCTGGCGGCATCTTCGATACGCTCAAGACCGTAGTAGGCGCGCTGAACCTCTTCAAACAGCTGCAGCCCCTGGGCGGTTGGCCGCAGACGACCGCGCACCCGATCGAACAGCTTTAGCGCCAGCAGCTGCTCAAAGCGGGCCAGTTCGCGGCTGACGGTCGGCTGAGAGGTGTGCAGCTGCGCGGCGGCCTCGGTGAGGTTGCCGCTGGTCATCACGGCATGAAAGATGGCGACCTGACGCAGGGAAATACGGTGCATGGCGGGCTCCGGCGACGCGCGGCGGTACAGGAAACGGGCGTATTCCATATCATAAATGAATAGACTTGTGACAAATAGATATTTTTTATTCGCTCAGCGCGCTGCTACATAAAGAGGAATGCTGATTTTTCCGGAGCCTTTTGCCATGCCCTATCCTCTGAATCAGGCCGGTTATGCCCTGAATGACTCGCTGCTCGCCGCTCTGCCGGGCCGCTTTGGTACGCCGCTGTGGGTTTATGACGCGGCGCTGATCGAACGCCAGATAGCCTCTCTGCGCGCCTTCGACACCATTCGCTTCGCGCAGAAAGCCTGCTCCAACCTGCATATTCTGCGCCTGATGCGTCAGGCCGGAGTGAAGGTAGACGCGGTATCGCTGGGGGAGATTGAGCGGGCGCTGGTGGCGGGATTTCGCCCGGGCGGCGACGATGAGGAGATCGTCTTTACCGCCGACGTGATCGATGAGGCGACGCTGGATCGGATCTGTGCGCTGGGGATCACGGTTAACGCGGGATCCTGCGACATGCTGCGCCAGCTGGGCCGCCGAGCCTCTGGGCACCCGGTCTGGCTGCGCATCAATCCGGGCTTTGGCCACGGCCACAGCCAGAAGACCAATACCGGCGGAGAAAACAGCAAGCATGGCATCTGGCATCAGGATTTGGCGCAGGCGCTGGCCCTGATCGATACCTACGGCCTGCGTCTGGTCGGCCTGCATATGCACATTGGCTCCGGCGTGGATTACGACCACCTGGCCCGGGTCTGCGATACGCTGGCCAACCAGGCGATCGCGCTGGGGCGTGATATCCAGGCGATTTCCGCCGGCGGGGGGCTCAGCATACCCTACCGCGACGGCGACGCCGCGGTGGACGTCAGGCACTACTATGGGCTGTGGGATGCGGCGCGGCGGCGTATCGCCGCGCATCTGGGGCATCCGGTGCGTCTGGAGATCGAGCCGGGACGCTATCTGGTGGCGCAGGCCGGCGTGCTGCTGGCGCAGGTGCGGGCGGTGAAGTCGATGGGACAGCGCCACTTTGTCCTGGCGGACGCCGGGTTTAACGATCTGATGCGCCCGGCGATGTACGGCAGCCATCACCATATCTCGCTGCTGCCGCAGGATGGGCGCGACGTCGCGACGCCGTGCATCGAAACGGTGGTGGGGGGACCGCTGTGTGAGTCGGGTGATGTGTTTACCCAGCGCGAGGGGGGCAAGGTGACCTCGTGCGCGCTGCCGGCGGCGCAGGTGGGAGACTGGCTGGTGTTTCACGATACCGGCGCCTACGGGGCCTCGATGTCCTCCAACTATAACAGCCGTCCGCTGCTGCCGGAGGTGCTGGTGGAGGGGAATAAGGCCCGGCTGATCCGCCGTCGTCAGCGAATGGATGAGCTATTGGCGCTGGAGCAGATATAATGATTTCAGGAATCGTTCTGCGCCATTGCTCTCAAATTAAACATATTAAATTGTTGCCTTATGTTTCACGAGCCAACAATAACGTTATTTAACTAATTAGATCATATTTCCCCCAGAGCGGATCGCCTACACTCAGCGGCCTGATTTCTTACTGCGTGATTGGGGTGGGACGTCTCCCGTAGCGGGGCGGCAGCGACGGTCATGTTGGCCCAGCGCAAGGCGCGAGCGGCAAGATGCGTCACCCCCAATACGCCGTGAGTAGCGCAGCGCTGGGCGTCGGGCTCCGCTGCATGATGCGCGCCAGAAATGGGAACGCTGCACCGTCGGACCGGAGCCACTGGCCTTCGCGTCTTGCCCCCCATTTCTGGCTCAGCGTCGACGCCACGCACCGTTACAGCAATGGGATACAGTCGAGTATGAAGAGCACGAAAACCTGTTCGTTATCGCGCCTGGAGCCGATCTGGCAGGATTTGTTGCATCAGGCGACGCAGAGTCTGCTGGCTCAGCGTTCGCTTCCCGAGCTGATGCGTGCCCTGCATCAGCTCTCCTTCTCCGCGATCCGCTTCGATCGCGTCAATATTCTGCGCTTGGATCCGCTGCATAACCGCATCACCCTGTATCGCTACGATCCGCAGCAGGATCGGGTGATCCAGGACGGCGATGTCCTGCTGGCCGATGGCCCCGGCGGGCGAGTCTGGACCGAGCAGCGCCCGGTCTGCTGCTCGGGCGCCGATTTCTGCGTTGACTTCGCCGCCGTCGCCGCGCTGCCGCACTATGCCGGGATTACGGCCTATTGCCAGCTGCCGCTGACCACGGAGCGACAGCGTCTGGGCGGTATTGAGTTCATTAAGTATCGAGCCGATGCCTTCAGCGAGGGAGAGCTGGCGCTGGCGGCGCCGCTGGCTGAGATCGTGGCGCAGATCTTCGAGCGTCTGCTGGAGCGGGAGCAGTTCCAGCAGCAGGAGGAGCTGCTGCGCCGCGAGCGTGACCATTTCCGTATTTTGGTGGACGTGACCAATGCGGTGACCTCCAAGCTGGAGATGGATGCGCTGGCGGCCGAGGTCTCCAAGGAGATCCACCGCTTCTTCGGTATCGACTACATCGGGCTGTCGCTGATCGAGCAGGGTGACGAGCGCCTTAAGTCCTATATCACCGGCTATCAGAGCGGCAAGGCGGTGCTGCGCGAGCAAAAGCTGCTGCCGCTGGCCGGCTCGTTGGCCCAGCGGGTGATCCGGGATAAGACCATGCTGCTGATGGATCTCTCCGATTCCGCCCGCCTGGCGCCGCAGGATCGTCAGCTGGCTCAGATGCTGAGCTTTGGCAACCGTACCGTCTGCCAGCTGCCGCTGATCTTTGGCAATAAGGTGCTGGGCGTGCTGAAGCTGGCCCAGTGCCAGGCGGGAGTGTTTAATCCGCGCAACCTGAAGCTGCTGCGTCAGATCGCCGCCCGCATCGCCATTGCCGTCGATAATGCGCTGGCCTACGGCGAGATTTCGCGCCTGAAGGACAGCCTGGTGCATGAGAACCGCTATCTGACGGAGTGCATCCGCCAGGAGGGCGACTTTGGCGAGATTGTCGGCCAGAGCGAGGCGATGCGCAGCGTGCTGGAGCAGGTGGAGATGGTGGCGGCCAGCGACTGCAGCGTTCTGATCCTGGGGGAGACCGGCACCGGTAAGGAGCTGATCGCACAGGCGATCCATAACCTCAGCCTGCGTAATCAGAAGCGAATGGTCAAGATGAACTGCGCCGCCATTCCCAGCGGACTTCTGGAGAGCGATCTGTTCGGTCACGAGAAGGGGGCCTTTACCGGCGCCAGCGCCCTGCGCATGGGGCGCTTTGAGCTGGCCGACCACGGCACGCTGTTTCTGGACGAGGTCGGGGATATCCCGCTGGAGCTGCAGCCCAAGCTGCTGCGGGTGCTGCAGGAGCGCGAGATCGAGCGCCTGGGCGGCAGCCGGGTGATCCCGGTGGACGTGCGGCTGATCGCCGCCACCAACCGCGATCTGAAGCAGATGGTGCAGGATCGCCAGTACCGTAGCGATCTCTACTACCGGCTCAACGTTTTTCCTATCGTTATTCCGCCGCTGCGGGAGCGCCCCGAGGATATCCCGCTGCTGGTTAAGTTCTTCACCCGCAAGATAGCCAAGCGGATGAACCGCACTATCGACAGCATTCCCACGGAGACCATCCGCATGCTGAGCCAGCTGCCCTGGCCGGGTAACGTGCGTGAGCTGGAAAATATTATCGAGCGGGCGGTGATCCTGAGCCGTGGTCCGGTGCTGAATCTGCCGCTGGATGAGCTGCAGTACCATCTCTCCCCGCCGCTGGCTAACCGAAGTATGCCGATCTCGGCGCCGATGGCGTCCGCGTCGTCGGCGCCGGAGCCGGGGGAGGCGAGCGAGCGAGAGCGTATCCTGCAGGTGCTGCGCGAATGCAACGGCATCGTCGCTGGACCGCGCGGCGCGGCGGTTCGCCTGGGGCTGAAGCGCACGACGCTGATCTCGCGCATGCAGCGTCTGGGGATCTCGGCCCACGACGCCACCCTGTAGCCTCAGGCGTCGCCAGGGGTGTCACGGCGGCATCGACATTAGTGTCGATGCCGCCGTCGTTTTAGCGGGTGCCCCGCGCCGCGCGGCATCCCCTCTGGCGATAAACGCATCATCTGCGCTGAAATACGTTATTTAAGTTACTAATTTCCTGTAAAACATCATACAAATAATTAATAATTAAAACTGGCACGTATCCTGCTTATTTTGGTGACCGACGGGCGGTTATGTCGATCGCGCGTCGGCTGCACGGCGCATCACATCGCGATGCGCGCAATCTCTGGAGTATGGTGGAGTAATTACTATGAAGGTCAGCGAACTAACCGAGAAGTCGCTATTTATCCATAATAAAAATGAGAAGCTGATGGCGCAGTGGGCGACCTATAAAAGCAGCCTGATCAAGGCGACCACCTCTTCCCGACTGAAGATTTTCCATGAGTTCAGCTGCGGTGACGGCGACAGCGTCAACTTTACCGTGTTTGACCACTTTATGGTGGAGATCCGTCTGGCCGGGGAGTTTTACAGCAAGACCATTCAGTACGGCCTGCGGCTGAACGGCGGCGATGAGGATCGCTTTGTCGAGCTGGGACGGGCGACCTTTGACGACGAGGGGATTCTGGATGGCCGGGTGAGCAATCGCGATCGCGACGGCGTACTGGAGCACTACCTGGAAAAAATTCAGTCGCTGTATGACACCCTGTACCATGCCATGCAGGACAGCCGTCCGCTGCATGAGGTGCTGTTCGCCCGCTGGGGTGGCAACGTTCCCGCCTAACCCCCAGGGGAAAACACCGGGCGGAGATGCCCGGTGTCGATCCGCGCTCAGCAGATGCGCGGCAGCGGTTCGCTGTGCGGCAGGTCGAGCAGACGCGCCGCGCCGAACAGGCCGACCAGGCGCACCTGACGCCGATCGGTGGCGACGCCGATGGTGGCGGCATTCGCCCCCAGCGGGTGGGCATGCAGGCAATCCAGCACCGCCTGCTCCGCCTCGGGCGCGACGGCCAGCACCAGCTTGCCCTCGTTCGCGAAGTTGAGCGGCTCCAGCCCCAGCAGTTCGCAGATCCCGCGCACCGCGTCTTTTACCGGCAGCGACTTCTCGTCGACATCCATGCCACAGCCGCTGGCCTGGGCAAACTCATGCAGAATGGCGGTAACGCCGCCGCGGGTGGCATCGCGTAGGGCGCGTACGCCCGGGATGTTACGCAGCGGCGCGATCAGCGGCGCCAGCACGGCGCAGTCGCTGCTCAGTTCGGCCTCTAGCCCCAGCTTTTCCCGCAGATTAAGGATCGTGGCGCCGTGATCGCCCAGGGTGCCGCTGACGATCAGACGATCGCCCGGCTGGATCTCGGCGGCCGCCCAGCGGATATCCGCCGGAATGGCGCCGATGCCGGCGGTATTGATAAAGATCTTATCCGCCGCACTGCGCTGCACTACCTTGGTATCGCCGGTGACGATCTGGATCCCGGCGTCGCGTGCCGTCTGGGCCATGCTCTGAACAACCTGCTCCAGATCGCGCAGCGGCAGCCCCTCTTCCAGGATGAAGCCGCAGGAGAGAAACTTGGGATAGGCGCCGCTGACCGCCAGATCGTTGGCCGTGCCGCAGACCGCCAGCTTACCGATGTTACCGCCGGGGAAGAAGATAGGATCGATCACGTAGCTGTCGGTAGTGAAGGCCAGCCGATCGCCCAGCTGGTTGAAGCCGCACAGCGGCAGACGCGCCTGATCTTCACGGGCGTTGAGCGCCGGATTGTCAAACAGCGGTAAAAACAGGGTATCGAGCAGCTGTTGCATTGCCAGGCCGCCGCTACCGTGCGCCATGGTAATCACATCGTCTTCAGACCATTTGCTCATGCTTATTGCTCCATTCCTCGACGATACTGGTAGAACGCCGCGCAGGCCCCTTCCGAAGAGACCATCAGCGCACCAAAGGCATTCTGGGGATTACAGCGGGTGCCGAACAGCGGGCACTCCGCCGGTTTGCAGCGGCCGGTCAGCACGTCGCCGCAGCGGGCGAGCGGATCGTCAGCCACGCGCTGGCGCTGGGGGTGAAAACGCAGCTCGGCGTCAAACGCGGCGTAGGCCGGGCTCAGGGCTACCCCGGAGTGTGCGATTTCACCGAGTCCGCGCCATTCGCTGCTGTCGCGGGTGACAAACACCTCATCCAGCGCCCGCTGCGCCAGGGCATTACCGCTGTCCGGTACGATGCGGCGGTACTGGTTTTCCACCTCGCAGCGTCCTTCGCACACCTGGGCCAGCAGCATATCCAGAGACTGCAGAATATCCAGTGGCTCAAAGCCGGTGATCACCAGCGGCTTGTGAAACTCATCGCAGATAAAGGCGTAGGGATGGGCGCCGATCACCATGCTGACGTGTCCCGGCGCAATGAAGCCATCGATGCGCACATCGGGCTGCTGCAGCAGGCTGCGCAGCGTCGGGGTAATGGTGATGTGCTGGCAGAAGACGCTGAAGTTTTTCACGTTCTGGGCGCGAGCCTGCTGCAGGGTGACGGCGGTGCTGGGCATGGTGGTTTCAAAGCCAAGGCCGAAGAAGACCACCTCGCGATCCGGCATCTGCTGCGCCAGGTTCAGCGCATCGAGGGGAGAGTAAACGATGCGTACGTCCGCCCCCTGACGCTTGGCGTCGAGCAGGGAGCCGCTGCGACCCGGCACGCGCATGGCGTCACCAAAGGTGCAGAACACCACGCCGGGGCGGCGGGCGATCTCCACGCACTGGTCGATACGCCCCATCGGCAGTACGCAGACCGGACAGCCCGGACCGTGTACGAATTCGATCTCTTTGGGCAGCAGCTGATCGAGGCCAAATTTGAAGATGGCGTGGGTATGCCCCCCGCACACCTCCATGATCTGCAGCGGCAGACGGCAGCTGGCCGGCAGTTGGCTGACGCGCTGGCGGATCTTCGCCAGCAGCGCCTCCGCCAGCTGGGGATCGCGGAATTCATCAACAAACTGCATTTATCACTCTCCGCTGCGCGCCGCGCCGGCGCCGACGCGCATAAAGTGCGCCACGTCGGCCTCTACCGCTTCCATGGACTTCAGCGCCTCCAGCGTATCCTGCGCCTCCTGCTCGTCCAGCACGCTCATGGCAAAGCCGACGTGCACCAGCACCCACTGACCCAGCAGATCGCGGGTGTCGCCTTCGCACACCAGCGCGATGTTGACGTCACGCTTCACGCCGCAGACGTCGACCTGCGCCAGCTGGTGGATATCGTCGCCGACGGCGACCACTTTTCCCGGAATTCCCAGACACATTATTGATTTTCTCCCAGCGTGGTTTCCAGCCAGGCCAGCCAGGCGTCCATTCCCTCTCCGCTGGTGGCGGAGAGCTGGATCACCTGGATCTGCGGGTTGATGCGTCGCGCGTTGGCAATGCAGGCGTCGACGTCGAACTGCAGGTAGGGCAGCAGATCGATCTTATTGATGATCATCAGGCTGGAGGCTGCAAACATATGTGGATATTTCAGCGGCTTGTCTTCACCTTCGGTGACAGACAGCACCGCGACTTTATGGCGTTCACCCAGATCGAAGCTGGCCGGGCAGACCAGATTGCCGACGTTTTCAATGAACAGTAGGCTGTGGTCCGGCAGCGCCAGGCGGTGCATGGCGTCATGTACCATCTGAGCATCCAGGTGGCAGCCTTTGCCGGTGTTGACCTGAATCGCGCTGACGCCGGTGGCGCGAATGCGTTCGGCGTCGTTGGTGGTCTGCTGATCGCCTTCGATCACCGCGCACGGGAAGCGGCTGGCGATGCGTTTCAGGGTTTCGGTCAGCAGGGTGGTTTTACCGGAGCCAGGGCTGGAGACCAGATTCAGCGCGGCAATATGCTGGCGAGTGAAGTGTTCGCGGTTATGCTCGGCCAGCGCGTTGTTTTTGCTCAGTACGTCCTGCTCGATCTGCACCATGCGGCGTTGGCTGATGCCCGGCGCGTGGGCGCCCGCCTCGCCGTGGCCATAGTCCAGATCGTCGTGATGCTGGTGGGGCGCGAACGCCGTCTCGTCGGCATGGCGATGGGCATGGCTATGCTCATGCTCGTGTTCGTGCGCATGGTCATGATGGTGGTCATGGTCATGGTCATGGCTATGGTCATGACTGTGGGTATGCGCAGGGTGGCTATCATGGCTATGGGCATGCTGCTGTGCCTGTTCAGGCGTAGCGAAGACATAGTGATAGTGGTGGTGCACATCGCCATTATGGTGGTAGTGATGATGCACATTCACGACGCGCGCGGCGTCCTGGCTCTCATGGTGATGGCCATGATGGTGGTGACCGTGGTGATGCGCATGACCGTCGCTGTCGTGACGGTGAGCGTGAGGGTGTTCGTCGCCTTCAATATGCAGTTCGCCGGCTGCACAGCCGCAGGTGGTACACATATAGGGGATCTCCTGAGCGTTAGGGTTACTCAATCTCAATCTGTTTGATTTGCATGCTGTCACCGCCGTCGACGCGCAGATTGTGGCTCTGGCAGTGCGGGCAGCCCGCGTCGTGGCTGGTTACCGTGATCGGGCGGCTGCAGTTCCAGCACCAGGCCTGGGCCGGAACGGTGTTGATTCGCAGCGCGCAGCCCTCGGCCAGGGTGCCGCGACAGACGATGTCAAAACAGAAGGTTAATGCGCTCTCTTCAATGCAGGAGAGGGCGCCAATGTCCAGCCAGACCGATGTGACACGCTTGGCGCCGCTGTCGCGCGCCTGGCGTTCAATGATGTCAAATGCGCTCTGGCAAAGGGATAATTCATGCATGGTCATTCTTCTTTCGTTGTGCCGGGCTTATCCTCGGGGAAAGCGGACGGCTGAACCTTGATTACCGTCATCAGTTCACCGATTCCTCGGCGCTGCATGACGCCTGCGCGGGATCTATCGCCTCTTTTAGGCAGTGAGCGGCGATGATGGCCTGACCGAGAGCCAACGCGCCGTCTCCGGCGGGCAGGCGCAGGGGCAGCAGCAGACGGTAGTCCGCCAGCCGCGCCAGCAACAGCTGACGCAGCAGTCGATTGTGCAGCACCCCGCCGGACAATACCAGCGTTTGGCACCCTTCGCGTTCGGCGTGGTAGCGCAGCAGCGCCGCGAGACCGTCGGCCAGCGCCCGGTGAAAGGCCAGCGCGCGCAGGGGCACCGGTGCCCGCCAGCCGAGCCAGTCGCGCCAGAAATCGCCCATGGCCAGCTCACCCTGCGCGTCAAGGCTCAGGGTGACCGGCGTCTCCTGGGGCCAAGCCTGCCAGGCCTGCGCCTCTAAACGGCAGGCCGCCTCGCCCTCAAAGCTTATCTGCTCGTGGCAGAGATCCAGCGCCGCCGCCGCCGCGTCAAACAGGCGTCCGCAGGAGGAGGCGCGCGGGCAGTTCAGGTCGCGATCGATGGCCCGGGCCAGCAGCGGCCAGTTTTTTGCCTGTATCCGCTGGGTTTCCGGGTAACGCTGCCAGTCGGGGACAAAGCGCAGCAGCTGGGCCAGCAGGTTACGCCAGGGCTGACGGGCGGCCAGATCGCCGCCGGGCAGCGCCACCGCCGGCAGCCCGCCCAGGCGGGTGTACCCCCGGTAGTCGACCCGCAGGCACTCGCCGCCCCAGAATTCACCCGACTCACCGTAGCCGATGCCGTCCAGCGCCAGGCCGATCAGCGGGGTCTCCTGCGGCGTAATCCCGTGTTCAGCCATGCAGGCCGCCAGGTGTGCATGGTGATGCTGCACCGCGATCAGCGGCAGCGCGCGCGCGTCGGCCTGCTGCTGCGCGAGCCTGTGGCTGTGGTAGCCGGGGTGGCGATCGCAGGCGATAGCGCGCGGGCTGAACTGGTACGTTTGCAGCAGTAGCTGCCAGGTCTGCAGGAACTGCTGCTGAATGCGCGCCTCGCCCAGATCGCCCAGATGCTGGCTGAGCAGGGCGCGTCCGCGCTGCAGCAGGCAGAAGGTATTTTTCAGGTCGCCGCCGACGGCGGCGACGTCTGGGAGCGTGCTAAAGGAGTCGGGCAGCGCAAGGGTATCCGGCACATAGCCGCGGGCCCGGCGCAGCATCTCACTCCCCGCCGGCGCGTAGCGCACCAGCGAGTCGTCGGCGCGCTGGACGATATCGCGGTTGTGCAGCAGCCACAGATCGGCGATGTCCACCAGATCCGTCAGCGCCTGGGCGTTATCCAGCGCCGGCGGTTGGCCGTTGGCGTTACCGGAGGTCATCACCAGCGGTCGCCCGATCCGCGCCATCAGCAGGTGGTGCAGCGGCGTGCTGGGTAGCATGACGCCGACTTCATCCAGGCCGGGTGCCACCCGCGGCGGTACGGCGCTGGACGCGGGGATCAGGACGATGGGCGCCGCCGGACTGCTCAGCAGGGCCTGCAGCCCGTCGTCCGGCGCGGTGCGGCAGTAGCGCGCCAGCCAGCTCAGGTCGGGCAGCATCAGCGCCAGCGGTTTTCCCGGGCGCCGTTTGCGTTCGCGCAGGCGGGCGATGGCGGCGTCGTTTTCGGCGTCACAGGCCAGATGAAATCCCCCCAGCCCTTTGACGGCGACGATATGTCCGGCATCCAGGGCCTGGGTGACGGCCTGCCAGGCCGCCTCGCCTTCGCGCCGGTCGACGCCGTTGGCGCCGCAGGTCCACATCGTCGGGCCGCAGAGGGCGCAGGCGGTCGGCTGGGCATGAAAGCGTCGGTCGGCGGGATCGCGGTACTCGCGGGCGCAGGCCGGGCACAGCGGAAAGTCGGCCATGGCGGTAAAGGGGCGATCGTAGGGCATACGGCGGATGATGGTAAAACGCGGGCCGCAGTGGGTACAGTTGATAAACGGGTAGCCGTAGCGGCGGTTGGCCGGATCGCGCATCTCAGCCAGGCACCGTGGGCAGGTGGCGGCGTCGGGCACGATCTGGGTATCCATGGCACCCTGGCGGCTGTCGACGATCCGGAAACCGTCCGCGGGCGTCTCTGCCCAGGGGTGGCGTTCGATGGTATCGATATGCGCCAGCGGCGGGCAGTCTGCGTGCAGTCGCTGGATCAGCGTGTCCAGATCCGCCGGCAGGCGAACCACCAGCCAGACGCCGCCGGCGTCGTTGCTGACCTCGCCATGTAGCCCCAGCGCCTGGGCTATCTGCCAGACATAGGGGCGAAAGCCGACGCCCTGAACCTTTCCTTTTATCCGTAATGCGATGGCGTTGTGTTCCAAAAAAATAACTCCGTGCCAGCGCGCTGCGGGGCTGGCGTTGATACCTGGGTTGTCCGGGGATAGCGGCGCTGCGCTGGTTGACCGGGAATAAGACTAGCGGCAGCGGCGCCAGGCCGCATTGATATCAGGCAGCCTACACGCAAATCGCAGCGCGTTAAATAAAGCGAACGGTGAATAAATTGTCGCAAATGGGCCGGGGGCCGTGCAACGCGGCATGTCATATCTGAGCGTTGGCTCTCGCTTTGCCGCGGTGCGCCGGTTGCGGGGGAGACCCCCGCGAGAACGGTGGGGAGGGGCGTATGCCCGGTTACAGCAGATCGCCCAGGTTATCGAAGGCGGCGCGCTGGCGTCGCTCCTGGATCAGCGCCTGCATGGCGTTGCGATCGATAAGCTTCAGGGCCTTGGTCGGGCAGGCTTCCACGCAGGCCGGGCCGTTGGCGCGGTGATTGCACAGATCGCACTTGTTGGCCTCCGCCTTGCTGCTGCTGATACAGCCGCTGCTGCCGTAGCGCTGCGTCACCGTGGTGGTGACGACCTCCATGGTGCCGTAAGGACAGGCGACCACGCAGGTCTTGCAGCCGATGCATTTTTCCTGGTCAACGCAGATGAAGTCCTGCTGGCGGCTGATGGCACCATTGGGGCAGACATTGGCACAGGGGGCGTCTTCACACTGGCGGCACAGGATCGCCGTGCTGATGTTGTCTCCCTTAATGACGTGAATGCGCGGGGTGAAGTTATCGCGGCTGAGGTTATGCAGCTCGCTCTCCTCCCGGTGGGCCATGACGCAGGCGATTTCGCAGGTACGGCAGCCGATGCATGTTTTGGGGTCCGCAATGACAAACCGATTCATTCAATTACTCCCGATATCGTTATAGTGTCGCGCCGGGGAACACCGGCGGAGTCGCTGCTGCTGACCCCGCCGGACGGTTATCAAAAGTGATACGCGGCGTGTTAGTTTGATAATCCGCCGCGCACCCCGTTGATAAGGCGTTCAAAGGCGCGTTATTGTTTTGAGAGCCGCAGCCCGTTACCCCTCTGCGCTTTCGCGCAGATGCCGCTTGATACTGTCATACTCACGTTCCACGTAGGCTTCCGCCGCCGGCTGATCGGCGATGGCCTCCAGGGTGACCGCGCAGTATTTGTATTCCGGCGTCTTGGTAATGGGGCTCAGGTTCTCCGCGACCAGCTCGTTACAGGCGCCGATCCACCACTGGTAGGTCATATAGACCGCCCCGCGGTTGGCGCGCTCGCTGACGGCCGCCCGGCTGATGACCTTGCCCTGGCGCGAGCGGATCCACACCAGATCCTGATCGCGGATGCCAAAGGTCTTGGCGTCCTCGGTGTTGATCTGAATATAGCCCGGCTCGTCGGCCAGCGCGGCCAGCGCCTTGCAGTTACCGGTCATGGAGCGACAGGAGTAATGGCCCACTTCGCGTACCGTCGCCAGCACCAGCGGATAGTCGTCGCTGACGCGATCGATCGGCGGACGCCATTCGCAGGTAAAGAACTGGCCTTTGCCATTGGGAGTGTCGAACTTGCCGCCCTGGTACAGGTACTGGGTGCCGGGGCTTTCCAGCGTCGGGCACGGCCACTGGATATAGGCCAGATCCGCCATCTTCTCGTAGGTGGCGCCGTAGTAGATCGGGCACAGCTCGCGCAGCTCGTCCCAAATCTCCTGGGTATCGCTGTAGCGCATCGGGTAGCCCATCGCCGTTGACATCAGGCCGATGATCTCCCAGTCGCGCTTCACGTCGCCCACCGGCTCCACCGCTTTATAGAAGCGTTGGAAACCGCGATCCGCGGAGGTGTACACCCCTTCGTGTTCGCCCCAGCTGGTGGCCGGGAAGATCACGTCGGCGATGGCCGCGGTCTTGGTCATGAAGATGTCCTGCACGATCAGCAGATCGAGCTGTTCGAAGGTGCGGCGAATCGTGGCGAGATCCGGCTCGGTTTGCAGCGGATCTTCGCCCATCACGTAGTGCGCCTTGATCAGGCCGTGATCGATATTGTGCGGCACCTCGCTCAGGGCGTAGCCAATCTTGTCGTTCAGCTTTTCAACGCCCCAGGCCTTGGCAAACTTCTCCAGTACGCCCGGCTGATTCACGTACTGATAGCCGGGGAGGGTGTTGGGCAGCGCGCCCATATCGCAGGCGCCCTGTACGTTGTTTTGCCCGCGAACCGGGCCGACGCCGACGTGGGGCTTGCCCAGGTTGCCGGTCAACAGCGCGATGCTGGTCAGGGTACGTACGGTCTCCACCCCCTGATAGAACTGGGTGACCCCCATGCCCCACAGGATGGTGGCGCTGGGCGCCTTGGCATACATCCGCGCCGTTTCGCGGATCATCTGCGCGCTGATGCCGGTGGTCTCTTCAACCGATTCCGGGGTGTAGGCGGCGACCAGATCGCGGAAGGTGTCAAACTCCTCGGTATGCCGTTCGATAAACGCGCGATCGTGCAGGTTTTCAGCGATGATCACCTGCGCCATCGCGTTGAGGAACGCAATGTTAGAGCCGTTTTTCAACGGAACGTGGATGTCGGCAATGCGTGCGGTTTCAATGCGACGCGGATCGCAGACAATGATTTTTGCCCCTTTCGCCTTCGCATGGAGGATGCGACGGGCGACGATGGGGTGAGAGTCCGCGGCGTTGTAGCCGAAGACAAAAATGCAGTCAGTATCTTCAAGTTCGACGATAGAGTTGCTCATGGCGCCGTTACCGACCGATCGCTGCAGACCTGCAACCGAAGGGCCGTGTCAGACGCGTGCGCAGCAGTCGATATTGTTAGTACCGATAGCCGCGCGGGCGAACTTTTGCATCACGTAGTTGGCTTCGTTGCCGGGACCGCGCGATGAGCCGGTGGTCATAATGGCATCCGGGCCGTACTTCTCTTTGACCGCCAGCAGACGGGAGCTGGCGAAGGCGATCGCCTCGTCCCAGGAAACCGCTTCCAGTTTGCCGCCGCGCTCGCGGCGGATCATCGGTGACTTCAGGCGCGGGGTCAGGATTTTGGTATCGTGGATAAAATCCCAGCCGTAGTACCCTTTCAGGCACAACTCGCCCTGGTTCGTCACGCCATTCGCCCCTTCGGCACGAATAATTCTGCCGTTATCCACCACCAGGTTGATTTTGCAACCCGAGGCGCAATAAGGGCAGACCGTGATGACTTTCTTCATCAACATTGCTCCTATTTTTATGACCACCGGACGTTGCGTACCCGTCCGGCGTAACTATCTACAGAGAGCCTTGGCGCATCGGTGTGCGTCCCGCCTGTCATGTACGGGCGGCGGCACAGAGGCCGTCCGCCGCGCTCTCCCGATTATATATGCATGATGCGTGCCAGGTTTTCCCATCAAGCCAGGTGGCCTAATTGCCTGAACTATAAAGGCTGGCGTAGGAATCCCGTGATGATCCGCATCAAAGTGCCGACGGACTCGACAAAACTGTCGCACAATTTTGGCACCCGGCTCGGCGCCGCGCGTCAGATCTCGCCTGAGGGCACCGTCAGACGTGCGATGCCGCCGTCGTCTCCCCAGCGGTGCAGGCGCTGATACAGCGTCTCGACCGCCTCTTTGACCGGCTGCATCATCGGCGCGTAAAAAGCCACGATGGCCGGCTGGATCCCGATAAAGGTGATATCGTCCACGTCCTCGCGCAGCTGGGCTATCAGGTAGCTCAACGGCAGGTTATGGGTGGTGACGATAAACAGCTCGGCGATGTCGCGCTCGTCGATAATGCGGATTTCGCCCGGCTCCAGCCCCATTTCCGTCGCATCGACGATCAGCAGCTTCTGCGGGCGCAGTTCGCGCACGGTGTGGGCGTAGCTTTCCGGGCTGCTGCCGCCGTCGATGACCTGCCAGCCGGGGATAGGGTGTCCGCACAGCTTCTCCGCCAGCAGCGGGCCGGCGCCGTCGTCGCCCATCATGCTGTTGCCTACGCACAGGATTAGATTGTCAGCCATTGTGTCGTTTCACCATCAGATAGATTGTCGGTTCATTCTCGATCAGCTGCAGCGCGTCGATCAGGCTGCGGCTCCACGCCTGCTGCGGGGGCGTCATCGCCGGCAGCGCCCGATCCAGCGCGCAGGCCAGCGTGTGAATATGGCTGATATCGATGCCGATCTCGCCAAAGCGCAGCACGCCTTCCAGCTTGCGCCGCGCCTCGCCGGCTTCCAGCTGCGCTATCCACGCCCGGTAGTCGCTCAGGGGCAGGGAGAGGTAGGGCTTCAGGCAGTCGATCACCCCCAGGTGGTGACCGATGGCCAGGCTGTAGTAGATAACCTCTCGCGCCGCCGGCGGCGTTGCCGCGTCATCTTCAGCCTGCTGTACAAACTTGGCGTTGAGGATGTGAAACACCACCGTCGGGTCGGGAAAGTAGGCGGACGCGCGTTCGGTCATCGGCGATCTCCCTGGGGGGCCGCATCGCTGCACACCTGCATCAGCCGTCCCATGACCTCGCTCAGGCGCGGATCGTTTTCCGCCGCCAGGAAGCGGTCGAGGCGTTGCTCCAGGGTATCGGCGTCGCGGCTGGCCAGCAGGGCCATAAACTTGTCGGCCAGCTGGCGGCCATAGCGGTAGCCGGACATGCGCCGAGCCTCGCGATCGATCAGCACCCGCAGGGTCTGCGGGATATCCGGGTGCAGGATGGCCGCCTGTTCATCGTCCTGCTGGCTGTGGTGCTGCGCCTTGAGCTTTTGATCCAGCAGGCCGAGGGCGACGGCAAAGCCATACAGGGTCGCCGCCGGCGTCGGCGGACAGCCGGGAATATAGACATCCACCGGGACGATTTTGTCGGTGCCGCCCCAAACGCAGTACAGATCGTGAAAGATGCCGCCGCTGCAGCCGCAGGCGCCGTAGGAGATCACGATTTTGGGATCGGGGGCCGACTGGTAGGCGCGGATCGCCGGAATGCGCATGGCGCGGGTCACCGCGCCGGTGAACAGCAGAATATCGGCGTGGCGCGGCGAGGCGACCACCTTGATGCCGAAGCGCTCCGCGTCGAACAGCGGGGAGATGGCGGCGAAAATTTCAATTTCGCAGCCGTTGCAGCCGCCGCAGTCAACGCGATAGACATAGGCCGAGCGGCGGATGTCCTTCAGCAGGGTCTGCTTCAGGCGGGCGGCCTGTGCATCCAGCGTGATGGGCACCGGCTGGCCGTTGGCGTCGCGCGGACCGATTAATGCGCCCGCCGGCGGGGTAGTGATGATCTGGCTCATTGTGACGCCTCCGGCATCAGGTGACGGCCCAGCGCAATGCGCGCCGTCGGGATCATGTTGTGTTGACGCTTGCACGCCGGGCAGGTTTCAAACTGGGCCCGGCGCGCCTCGGCCTGGTCGGCCGTCAGGTGACCGGCCTGGACCAGCAGGGCCATGGCGTAGTCGATCTCTTTCTGCGCGGCGTAAGGCGCGCCGCACTCGACGCAGCGGCAGACGCGGAACTCGGCGCGCTGCTGCAGATCCTCTTTGCGCCACACCGCCAGCTCAAACTCCGGCGACAGCACGATGGCGGCGGTGGGGCACACCTCTTCACAGCGGGCACAGAAGATGCAGCGCCCCAGATTGAGCGCCCAGGTCCGTACGCCGCTGGCGGCGTCGGTCTGCATGGTCAGGGCGTTGGCCGGGCAGGCGGCGGTGCAGGCGCCGCAGGCGATGCACTGCTGGGCATCATACTGCGGCTTGCCACGGAAGTTGGCGTCGACATCCAGCGGACGCGCCGGATAGGCGACGGTAGCATGGCGATGACGCAGGGCAGTTTTTAACAGTTTCAGCATAGTCTCTCGTCTCCGGCGATCACTTCAGCGGTGAGTCCTTGCGCTCCAGACCGTAGCGCTCAATCTCTTTGTAAGGCACGCTCACTGACCTGCGGCGGTTGACGTCCACCAGGGTGACGCGGTCGGTACAGGAGTAGCAGGGGTCGAGACTGCCGATGATCAGCGGCGCATCGGATACGGTGTTGCCGCGCAGCATGTAGCGCAGGGTCGGCCAGTTGGCGTAGGTCGCCGCGCGGCAGCGCCAGCGGTACAGCTTCTGGTTGTCGCCGGTCATCGACCAGTGGATATCGTCGCCGCGCGGCGCCTCGGTAAAGCCCAGGGCAAAGCGCTGCGGAACATAGGTAAAGCCTTCGACCGCCAGCGGGCCGCCCGGCAGGTTATCCAGCCCGAATTCGATCATGTTGAGGGCGGTAAACACCTCGTTAATGCGCACCTTGACGCGCGAGATGACGTCGCAGCCCTGCTCGCTGTGGACCTGCATCGGCAGCAGATCATAGCCGGCGAACGGATGGTCGGCGCGAGTGTCGCGCGCGTGGCCGCTGGCGCGAACCATCGGGCCGACGTTGCTGAAGTCGCGGGCGATCTGCGGGTCGAGGCGGCCGATACCGACGGTGCGCTGTTCGATATTGGGGGTGCTGAACAGGATATCGACCAGGGTTTTGACCTCGGCGCGCATCTCTGCGGCCAGACGGCGGGTGGCGATCATGTCCTCTTTGAGCATGTCACGACGGATACCGCCGATCAGGTTCAGGCCGTAGGTTTTGCGCGAGCCGGTGAGGATCTCCGCCATCTTCATCGATTTTTCACGTACCCGGAAGAACTGCATGAAACCCGAATCGAAGCCGACGAAGTGGCAGGAGAGCCCCAGATTGAGCAGGTGGCTGTGCAGACGCTCGACCTCCAGCAGGATGGAGCGGATAGCCTGGGCGCGCTGCGGCACCTGGATGCCCAGCGCGTTTTCGACCGAGCTGGTGTAGGCGGTGCTGTGGGCAAAGCCGCAGATACCGCAGACGCGGTCGGAGAGGAAGGTGACCTCGTTGTAGCCCATGCGGGTCTCCGCCAGCTTTTCCATGCCGCGGTGGACATAGAACAGGCGATAGTCGGCGTCGACGATGTCCTCGCCGTCCACGAACAGGCGGAAGTGACCTGGCTCGTCAGAGGTGATGTGCAGCGGGCCGATGGGAACGATTTTACCGCTGCTGCTGTCGTTGACGAAGGGGTAGGTCTCGCGATCGGTGGTCGGCGCCGGGCGCTGACGATAGTCCATCGCATCCTTGCGCAGCGGGTAGAGATCGTCCGGCCAATCGTCCGGCAGCACCAGGCGACGCTCGTCCGGCAGGCCGACGGCGATCAGTCCATACATGTCGCGGACTTCGCGCTCGCCCCACACGGCGGCGGGCACCCGCGGCGTGACCGACGGGTATTCGCGGGTCGCGGCGTCGACCAGCGCCTTGACGGTTATCCAGCACTTGGTCCCGCGCTCCATCGACAGAACGTAGTAGACCGCGTAGCTGCCGCACAGCGGGCGCTCATCGTTGCCGAACAGGACGGACAGCCAGCCGCCCTGCTGATAGTACAGGTATTCGACCACCTCCGGCAGCATGTCGGTCTTCACCGTGAGGGTGGCCTGGGTATCGGTCTGCCAGCTCTCCTCGATAATGGCGTGGGGGAACTGTTGACGCAGCGCCGCAATGTAGTGTTGTCCGGTGTGTTGTGTCATTTTACTTTGCGGCCTCATGGGTTGTGCCAAAAAAGGGAAAACGGGTCGTCGTGGCGATAGATGTCATGGTTCGCCTCACGCGATCAGCCAGGAGAAGAACGCCAACAGCGCCAGGCCAAAGCCGGCCCAGGTGGTGTAGCCGGTCTTCAGGAAACGCAGGCGCGCCATGCTGTTTTCCAGCAGGGAGACGACGACGATGCCGATCAGCAGCTTGACCAGCGCGATGACCAGCGCCAGCAGCAGGGCGCCGCCGCTCAGGGTGGCGCTCTGCCCCCAGGGGATGAACACCGCGATAAACAGCTGCAGCACCACCAACTGCTTGAGACTGATGCCCAGCTTGAGGATGCCCAGCGCGCAGCCGGCGTACTCTGTCAGCGGCCCCTCCTGCAGCTCCTGTTCGGCCTCGGCCAGATCGAACGGCAGCTTGCCCATTTCAATGAAGGTAGCGAAGGCGCAGGCCAGCAGCGCCAGGCCCAGCGCCAGCGAGGCGTGCTGATGCCAGTCATGCACATAGCCCCCCATCAGCCCCAGGTTGCTGGAGCCGGCCAGCAGCGCGGTCACCCACAGCCCCAGCATCAGGATCGGCTCGACCAGAATGCCCAGCAGGGATTCACGGCTGGCGCCGATGGCGCTGAACGGGCTGCCGGTGTCCAGCCCCGCCAAGATGAAGAAGAAGCGGGCGACGGCGAACAGGTAGACCAGGGTTATGACGTCACCCAGTCCCGGCAGCGGCGTGCTGCGGGTGACCAGCGGCAGGGCGCTGGCGATGGTCAGCATGGTGCCGACCATGACGTAGGGCATCATCTGGAACAGCGCGCCGCTGCACTGCGGGGCGATGTTCTGGCGCCGCAGCAGCTTGGCGATATCGCGGTACTCCTGCAGGAGACCGGGGCCTTGTCGGCAGTGCATGCGCGCCCGCAGCACGCGCGTGATACCGCTGGCCAGCGGCGCCAGCGCCAGCAGGATCAGCGCCTGGCCCAGGGCCAGGGCGAAAATGGAAAGTGAACTCATCATCACATCATCTCCTCAGGAGAACACGGCAACCAGCAGCAGCGCCAGTTCGCACAGCGCCAGTACCGGGTAGACACGCAGGGCGCCCTCGCTCAGCAGTCCGCCGCACAGCGGCGCCGGATTGCAGACCCGACGCAGGGCAAACAGCGGGGAGAACAGGACGCGCAGCGGCTGGGCAAAGCCGCCGGCGGTAACCACCATGCCCGCCTCATGGCCGTAGCCGCAGGTCCAGGCATCGCCGTGGCGGCGCGCCGGCAGGCGGCTGCCGCGGTATAGGGCGCTCAGCAGCAGCGGCAGCAGCGGGAAGGCCAGCAGCAGCAGGGTCATCAGCGGCGGCGACAGCAGGGTCAGGTTACCGCTGCCCGGTGACATGATGGCGCCCATCGTCAGCGCATCGCTGCCGATGGCCAGCTGCAGCACCTGAGCGCTGAGGCGCAGCAGGGCGGGAACCACCCAGGGGGCGCCGACCCCAAACAGGACGCAGCACAGGCTGAGCAGCAGGGTCGGTAGCAGCATATTCCACGGCGTCGCGCCCGGATTGGCCGCCGCCTCGCTGCGCGGGGCCCCCAGGAAGGTCATGCCGAAGATTTTGGCTACGCACATCACCGCCAGCGCGCCGGCGATCGCCAGTGCCACCATCGCCAGCGGTGCCAGCAGGCGCAGGGCGCCGGCGCCGCGCTGGCTCAGGCTGAACAGGGACTGGTAGGTGTACCATTCACTGACAAACCCGCTCAGCGGCGGCAGGGCCGCCATGGCCATCAGCGCCAGCAGCATCATCAGCCCCAGCAGCGGCATGCGCCGCAGTAGGCCCCCCATCTTATCGATGTCGTGCAGACCGGTGGCGTGAGTCAGGGCGCCGGTGCCGAAGAACAGTCCGCCCTTAAACAGCGTGTGGTTGATCAGATGGAACAGCCCGGCCAGCAGCCCCATCACCGCCAGCAGCGGACTGCCCAGCGCGACGCCGATGACGCAGGCCGACAGCCCGAGCAGGATGATGCCGCTGTTTTCCACGGTGTGATAGGCCAGCAGGCGGCGCAGATCGTGCTCCGCCAGGGCATACAGCCCGCCGATAAAGGCGGTGAGGGCGCCGCAGCACAGCAGCAGCAGCCCCCACCACAGCGGCGGGACGCCGAGCCAATCGATGCTGAGCTTCAGCAGGCCGAACAGGCCTATCTTGAGCATGACGCTGGCAAACAGCGTAGCCGCCGGCGCCGGGGCGTGGGCGTGCAGCTCCGGGATCCAGCCGTGCAGCGGCACCAGGCCAGTGACGATGCCAAAGCCGAGCAGGCCGAGCAGCAGGACGATGCTCTGCTGTGCGTGGCTCAGGCTGGCCAGATGGAACTCGCTCAGCAGCAGCGTGCCGCTGGCGCGCCACAGCAGCCAGAAGCAGAGCAGCAGCGCCAGCGAGCCCAGGCGGGACATCAGCCAGTACAGTCCGGCGGCGCGGCGCGCCTTGGCGCTGCCGCCCTGGCAGACCAGCAGCGCGGCGCTCAGGCTCATCAGCTCCAGCATCACCATAAAGGTCGGCGCATCGTTCGATACCACCAGCAGGCTGATGGCGGCGCTCAGCAGGTTCATCAGACAGCCGCTGCGCGCGGCTTTACCGGTGTCGTGCCGGGAGACGCTAAAGGCCGACAGCGCGCACAGTAGGCTGATAAGCGAGGTGAGCAGCAGCATCAGGTTATTCAGCGGGCTGAACAGTACCGGCAGGCGGTTGAACAGCAGGATCGCCGGAGGAAACTGCGGCGCCTGCAGTAACAGGGCGGCGGCGGCGGCGCTGCCGCAGAGGCCGGCCAGTAGCCCGCCGGCGGCGGCGATGCGGGCGCCCAGTCGGCCGATGCCGCTGAACGCCAGCGCGATGACGGCGCTGCACAGATACAGCGCCAGCATCAGATTAAACAGCTGCAGAATACTCATAGGGCGTCATTTCCCCCGGATATACGAGCGAGAGCCAGCAGGTCGGCGCGCTGGGCATCGAGTACGTTCAGGCGTTTGGCGGCGCTGGCGTCCTCTAGGCGGCGCGCATCCACCAGTACGATGGCATGGGTTGGGCAGGCGCGGACGCAGGCCGGTCCGGCGTCGCTAAACTGACACAGGTCGCACTTCACCGCGATGCTGCGGATGCCGGGGTACCAGTCCAGGAACGGGCCGACGATGAGGGGAGCCGGGGGCGCAGGCGGCGCCAGCGGCGTATTGCTGTTGGCGGGAATATGCAGCGGTTTGCTGCCGCCCAGCGTGATGGCGCCGAAGGGGCAGGCGATACCGCACAGTTTGCAGCCGACGCACAGGCTTTCATTGAGCTGAATCGCGCCGTCCTGGCGAGTAATGGCATTGACCGGGCAGACCAGGGCGCAGGGGGCATCTTCGCAGTGATGACACATCTGCGGCGCCGACTCGTGGCTGGTCTTGACCAGCGTCAGGCGCGGCTGTGCCTGCAGGCCCTGCGCCTCATGCTCCTGCGAGCAGGCGGCCATGCAGGTATTGCACCCGATGCACAGTCGGGGATCCGCAATCACAAAGCGGTTCATGTTATGTCCTCAAAGACAGACTATAAAAAAGATCCGCCCCGGATAAGCATAAATCGTGCCAAGAGAATTGTTGCTGTGCTTATTGTTTTAAATCAATGGATTGTAATATGACGATGCTGTCGACATCGCTCGATAAGGTGACGATGTCGACAGCGTATGCGGCATGTCGACACTTATGACGATGCGTTACTGCGCCGCGGGGGCGTCAGCGACCGACTCACGCAGACGCATTTCGCCGCAAAAGGGCGGCAGGGCGTCGACAGGGTCGCCGCGGCTCAGGCGCAGGGCCTGCTGGATCGCGGCGGCGATCATGGCATCGATGGGCAGGTAGACCGTGGAGAGCGCCGGCATCAGGTAGGCGGCGATGGGCTGGTCGTCAAAGCCGAACAGGGAGACATCCTGCGGGACGCGCAGCCCGGCCTGGCGCAGGGCGCGCAGGGCGCCGATGGCCATATCATCGTTGCAGCAGAACAGGGCGCTGAACGGCGCGTCGCGGTTCTCCAGCAGCCGCAGGCAGGCTTGGTATCCGCCCTCTACGCTGTTATCGCCGTGGGCGACGCGCTGGGCGGGTGCGCAGAGGCCATGGGCCTGCAACGCGTCGCGGTAGCCCTGCAGGCGGGCCTGTCCGGTCGGGGTGTCGATGGTCAGGGTGATACAGGCGATGCGACGATGGCCGCGGCCGATCAGATACTCCACCGCCTGGCGCGCCGCCGCGCGCTGTTCAAAGAAGATACAGCGCTGCGCCGCCTGCGGCAGCGCTCGGTTGATCACCACCAGAGAGGGGTACTGAGAGACCAGCTTCATCAGATCGGCCTCGGCCATAAAGCGGGTATACAGAACGATGGCGTCGCAGCGCCGATCGCTGAGCATCTGCACCGCTTGGCGCTCGCCGTCGGGCGTATCGTGGCCGTCGGTCACGATCAGCTGCTTGCCGCTGGCTTCGACCTGCG
This sequence comes from Edwardsiella piscicida, assembly GCF_001896205.1. Taxonomy (GTDB): domain Bacteria; phylum Pseudomonadota; class Gammaproteobacteria; order Enterobacterales; family Enterobacteriaceae; genus Edwardsiella; species Edwardsiella piscicida. Next base: position 3,256,527 of record NZ_MPNU01000001.1, on the reverse strand, counting down.
CGGCGGCCTGGCGCAGCAGGCGGCCAAAGTAGGGGCCGTCAAAGTGGGAGATCACCAGTCCCAGGGTGTTGGAGGTCTGGTTGGCCAGCGCCTGGGCCAGCAGGTTGGGGCGATAGCCCAGCTCCTCCATCGCGCGGAATACGGCGCTGCGGGTGCTTTGCTTGACCTGTCCGGTGGCGTTGAGCACGCGGGATACCGTCGCTTTGGATACGCCTGCGCGGCGTGCGACGTCCAGCATGGTGATCATAGTTCCTTCTCTCCCTTGGCTGACGGCGATGACGTGCAGCAGTGTATCACAGCGTCCGCAGGGGAGAGACGGAATGGCGACATACCAGCGTGGGGCTGAACATGTTGGTGGTTTCCGGCGGCGTTTTCCCCGCGGCCAGCGCCAGCGCCAGCTCCGCCGCCTGGGTCGCCATGGCCACCACCGGATAGCGGATGGTGGTCAGCCGCGGGCGCAGGTAGCGTGAGATCAGCACGTCGTCAAAGCCGATCAGGGAGACCGCACCCGGCACCTCAATGCCGTTGTCGTTCAGCACCGATAGCGCGCCGGCGGCCATGGGATCGTTATAGCAGGTGACGGCGCTGAACTTACGCCCGTGTCCCAGCAGTTCGGTCATCGCCTGCTCGCCGCCGAGCTCATCGGGCGAGGCATGGACGATCAGCCGTTCATCGATCGGCAGATCGTGCTGGCGCATAGCCTCCAGGTACCCCTGCAGGCGGTCGTGGGCGTCGGAGATGGCATGGTTGGAGCAGATACAGGCGATGCGGCGATGTCCCTGCTGGATCAGATGACGGGTCGCCAGCCAGCCGCCGTAGCGGTCGTCCAGCGCCACGCAGCGCTGCTCATAGCCGGGTAGCGTTCGGTTGATCAGCACCATGCCGGGGATCTGCTGCATCAGCGCCGCCAGCTCATCGTCGGGAATGGTCTTGGCGTGGACCACCAGCGCCGCGCAGCGGTGGCGGATCAGCTGTTCGATGGCCTGCCGCTCCTTGTGCTGCTCATGGTATCCGTTGCCGATCAGCAGAAAGTTGCCGGTGGCGTAGGCTACCTGCTCGACCGCCTTGACCATGGCGCCAAAGAACGGGTCGGAGACGTCGCAGACTACCAGCCCCAGGGTCTCCGTCGACTGCTGAGCCAGCGCCCGCGCATTGGCGTTGGGGTGATAGCGCAGCTGCGCCATGGCGGCGTGCACCGCCGCGCGCGAGCCTTCGCTGGCCTTGGGGGAGTTATTGATAACCCGGGAGACGGTGGCTACCGATACGCCGGCAAGCCTGGCAACATCTTTGATCGTAGCCATGTTCTTGAGTGTCCAACTGCAAACCGTAAACGTTTACACCAGTGTTGCGGAAAAGCGCCGCGCCTGCAAGCCGAGGATGGGCGTTTGAGCCTCTAATATGTGCGAAAAACAACAAAGTACACCGCTGGTTACATTTCGCAGTCGAATGTTGCCATTCGGGACTTCATGTATCGCAGGGATGCCCCGTATGCTGAATGTCCCAGAGGTATTGATTGGTGAGAGTTCAGTTTTCAGTTGCTGAAGCCAACAAAATTACACCGACCTACGCGGATGCGTAGGTTTTTTTTGCCTCATTTTCCCCTCGATTACACTCTGTTTCACTTTGAACCGTTAGCTTGCGAATTATTCGTGGCGGCGTCGGCCGTTATTTTCCTACACTGATTGTCCCAGAGGTATTGATGGGTGACGTTCTGGTTTTCCCGCCGGAAAGCCGACCAACGCTTACACCGACCTACGCAGATGCGTAGGTTTTTTTTTGCCCGTCGCGCCCGCCCGTGCTCGGGCGCAGATATTCCCGCCTGTGCAGTTTGCGGCGCTTCTGGCATGGGGTAGTATGCTAGCCGCGCTATTCTGCCGCACATAGGGAGATGTCCATGCTGTACCGATTCATCGGCGCGCTGCTGAAAACGCTGTTCCGTCTTCGTCTGACCGGCTTCGATCAGCGTTTCGATCACCCGAAGCTGCTGATCGTTCCCAACCACGTCTCCTTCTTGGATGGCGTTCTGCTGACGCTGTATCTGCCGGTTAGGCCGGTGTTTGCCGTCTACAGTTCGATAGCAGACAGCTGGCTGATGCGCCTGGTCGGGCGCTTTGTCGATATCGTCGCCCTGGATCCGCGCAAGCCGATGGCGATCAAACGGTTGATCCGCTTGGTAGAGCAGGGCAGGCCGGTGGTGATCTTCCCCGAGGGACGTATCACCGTGACCGGCTCGCTGATGAAGGTCTATGACGGCGCGGCGTTTGTGGCGGCCCGCTCCGGCGCAGCCCTGCTGCCGGTGCGCATCGAGGGCGCTGAGTTCAGCCACTTTGGTCGTCTGAAGGGGCTGTTTCGTCTGCGCCTGCTACCGCCGCTCTCCCTTCATCTACTGCCGGTGACGCATCTGGCGATGCCGCAGGCCGCGCGGGCGCGCGAGCGGCGCCTGCTGGCCGGTGAACGCCTGCACGCCATTATGATGCGCGCGCGTCTGGAGGCGCAGCCGATGACCACGCTGTTTGCCGCCTATTTGGCGGCGATGCGGCGCTATGGGGCGAGCAGCCGGGCGATCGATGACATTAACCTGCGTGAGGACAGCTACCGCGGGCTGCTGAAAAAGAGCCTCGCCGTCAGCCGGATCCTGCAGCGCTTTACCCGCGAGGATGAGCACGTCGGTATGCTGCTGCCCAACGCCACCGTCACGGCGGCGACGATCCTCGGCGCGACGCTGCGCAATCGGGTGCCGGCGATGCTGAACTACACCGCCGGCGCCGCCGGGCTGCGCAACGCCCTGCTGGCCGCCGGGATCGAGACCGTGGTCACCTCGCGACAGTTTTTGCAGAAGGCGCGCCTGGAGCAGCTGCCGCAGCAGGTGGACGGCGCACGCTGGATCTACCTGGAGGATCTGCGGGATACGCTAGGGTGGCGGGATAAGCTCTGGGTGCTGCGGTACCTGCTGCGACCCGAGGGCGCGATGCTGCCGCGCCAGCCCGACGATGCGGCGCTGATCCTGTTTACCTCCGGTTCAGAGGGCGCGCCTAAAGGGGTGGTACACTCTCACCGCAGCCTGTTGGCCAACGTGGAGCAGATCCGCTGCGTAGCGGACTTTACCCCGCGCGATCGCTTTATGTCGGCGCTGCCGCTGTTTCATGCCTTCGGGCTGACGGTGGGGCTGCTGACGCCGCTGCTGTGCGGCAGCCGGGTCTTTCTGTACCCCAGCCCGCTGCACTACCGTATGGTGCCGGAGATGGTGTATGACCGAAACTGCACCGTGCTGTTCGCGACCTCGACGTTCCTGGGGCACTACGCGCGCTTCGCTCATCCCTATGACTTTGCCCGTTTGCGCTATGTGGTTGCCGGCGCAGAGAAGCTGGCGCCGGAGACGGCGCGGCTGTGGTTTGAGAAGTTTGGCATCCGTATTCTTGAGGGATACGGGGTGACTGAATGTGCGCCGGTGGTGGCGATCAATGTGCCGATGGCGACGCGCATCGGCAGCGTCGGCTGCATTCTGCCGGGAATGGAGGCGCGGCTGATCCCGGTGGCGGGGATCTCGCAGGGTGGCTGTCTGCAGCTGCGTGGCCCCAATATTATGAAAGGCTACCTGCGGGTCGAGGCGCCGGGGGTTCTGCTGCCGCCGCAGGCGGCGAACGCGCAGGGTGAGATGGAGGCGGGCTGGTACGATACCGGCGATATTGTGACGCTGGATGCACAGGGCTACTGCACGATTGTCGGACGCCTTAAACGGTTTGCCAAACTGGCTGGCGAAATGGTGTCGCTGGAGCGGGTTGAACAGCTGGCGCGCGCGGCGTCGCCGCAGGGCGAACATGCCGCCAGCGCGCGAAGCGATCGGCTCAAGGGGGAGGCACTGGTGCTGTTTACCACCGATGCCGAACTGGGGCGGGAGCAGTTGCTGGCGGCGGCCCGCGTCAGCGGTGCCCCAGAGCTGGCGGTGGCGCGGGATATTCGCTACCTGAAGGTCCTGCCGCTGTTGGGCAGCGGCAAGGTGGATTTTGTAACGCTACGCCGTATGGCGGAGTCTGAGGATAGCGTGAATGGATGAGACACAGCGCGCCTCCGTCGGTGAGCGCGGACGGGGAATGCGAGCGGTTGTTGTGGCGCAGTTTTTCTCTGCGTTTGGCGACAATGCCCTGCTGTTTGTGACGCTGGCGCTGCTGAAGGGGCTGCATTTCCCGCAGTGGAGTCAGCCGGCGCTGCAGATGGCCTTTGTTGCGGCCTATATCGTGTTTGCCCCCTTTGTCGGACACCTGGCCGACGGCTTTGCCAAAGGGCGGGTGATGATGGGGGCCAACGCCCTCAAGCTGCTGGGGGCGCTGCTGATCTGTCTCGGGGTGAATCCCTTTGTCGGCTATACCCTGGTCGGGATTGGCGCGGCGGCCTACTCTCCGGCCAAGTATGGGATCCTGGGCGAGCTGACGGACGGCGGTCGCCTGGTGAAGGCCAACGGCGTCCTGGAGGCGTCGACGATCGCGGCGATCCTGTCCGGATCGGTCGCCGGCGGCATGCTGGCCGACTGGCACGTCAGCGCGGCGCTGGCTATCTGTGCGCTGATCTATGCCGCGGCGCTGATCGCCAACCTGTATATTCCACGCCTCGCGCCGGCGCGCCGGGTTGAGGCGTGGCGACCGGGCGCGATGCTGGCGGAGTTTAGCGCGGCCTGCCGTACCCTGTGGCGTCATCCGCAGGCCCGCTTTTCGCTGGTGGGAACCAGCCTCTTCTGGGGCGCCGGGGTGACCCTGCGCTTTCTGCTGGTGCTGTGGGTGCCGACGGTGCTCGGCGTGGCGGATAACACCACCCCGACGCTGCTGAACGCCATGGTGGCCATCGGCATCGTGATCGGGGCGGCGGCGGCGGGGCGGCTGGTCACCCTGAGCACGGCGCAGCGCTGCATGCCCGCGGGGATCCTGATAGGCCTGCTGGTGCTGCTGTTCTCCCTGCAGCACAGCCTGGCGCTCTCCTACCCGCTGCTGCTGCTGGTCGGGGTGTGCGGCGGCTTTTTCGTGGTTCCGCTCAACGCGCTGCTGCAGCAGCGCGGGCGCGAAAGCGTAGGCGCCGGCCACGCGATCGCGGTGCAGAATCTGGGGGAGAATGGCGCCATGCTGCTGATGCTGGCGTGCTATTCCGCCGCGATTCGCTGCGGGGTGCCGGTGGTGGCGGCCGGCGCGGGCTTTGGCCTGCTGTTTGCCCTGGCGATCGTCGCGGTTTGGCGCTGGGGGCGGCGCTGAGGCGCCGCCTGTCATTCAGCCTTCACCGGAGTGTCACCTAACCGACATTATCTCTCCTTATACTTCGTGCCAATTCATTCATTAATTGATCGATTTTCCTCTTGGACACGGAGTCTTATCATGGCGAGCCATACCCCTTTCTCCCTTTCTTTACTGATGCTTTCTCTTAGCCTGGCCCTGCCGCTGCAGGCCGCGCCCGCTGCGCCGAGCGCAGAGCAGGTGCTGACCGAACGCGCCGCGCGCGGCGATATTACCCAGCGGGGCGGCGCTCGCCGTCTGCTCGGCGATCAGACCGCGGCGCTGCAGGCGTCGCTGAGCGCCCGTCCGGCCAAGAACGTGATCCTGCTGATCGGCGATGGCATGGGGGATGCGGAGATCACCGCCGCCCGTAACTATGCGGCCGGCGCGGGCGGAATGCTGCGCGGTATCGATGCCCTGCCGCTGACCGGGCAGTACACGCACTATTCGCTGGATCGCCAAACCCATCGACCGAACTATGTCACCGACTCGGCGGCCTCGGCGACCGCCTGGAGCAGCGGGGTAAAGACCTATAACGGCGCCTTGGGCATCGATGTGACGGGCAAGTCCCACCCGACGCTGCTGGAGCTGGCGCGCGCGGCGGGCAAGTCGACCGGAAACGTCTCGACTGCGGAGCTGCAGGACGCCACGCCGGCGGCGATGTTCGCCCATGTCAGCGGACGCAAATGCTATGGTCCGCAGCAGACCCTGGCGACGTGCCCGGAGAACGCCCTGGATAACGGCGGCGCCGGATCGATCACCGAGCAGATGCTGAAGGCGCGCGCCGATGTGACGCTGGGCGGCGGGGCGAAGACCTTTGCGCAGACGGTGAGCGCGGGGGCATTTAAGGGGAAGACCCTGCTCCAGCAGGCGCAGGCGCAGGGCTATCACATCGTCAGCAATCTGGATGAGATGAACGCCGTCACGGAGGCCGACGATCGGCGTCCTTTGCTGGGCCTGTTCGCCGAGGGCAACATGCCGGTGCGCTGGCTGGGGCCCAAGGCCACGCGGCACGGCAACCAGCAGGCGCCGGTGACCTGTCAGCCGAACCCGCAGCGCAGCGACAGCCAGCCGAGCCTGGCGCAGATGACCGAGAAGGCCATCTCATTGCTGAGCAAGAATCCCAACGGCTTTTTCCTGCAGGTTGAGGGGGCATCGATCGATAAACAGGATCACGCTGCGAATCCGTGCGGTCAGTTTGGCGAGACGGTCGATCTGGATGAGGCGGTGCAGAAGGCGCTGGCGTTCGCCCGCCGCGATGGCAACACCCTGGTGGTGGTCACGGCCGACCACGCCCACACCAGCCAGATCGTGCCCAACGACGCCAAGGCGCCGGGGCTGACGCAGACGCTGATCACCCAGGATGGGGTACCGATGACCATCAGCTACGGCACCGCAGAAGAGGCGGATAGCCAGGAGCATACCGGCTCTCAGCTGCGCATCGCCGCCTACGGTCCCCACGGAGCCAACGTGGTCGGCCTGACGGATCAGACCGATCTGTTCTTTACCCTGCGCGACGCGCTGGGACTGAAAACCGCCCCCTAAGCCGTGACCGAGATCGTCGGCCCGGGAGCTATTGTCGCCCGGGCCGCTTTTTTTATCCCGGGTAACGCATAAAAGTATCAGTGAACTATTTATTATTCTTATGGTATGTTTTATGTGCATTTATTTACACATCTAATTAAATATGTTCATAAAACATCCTGTTTCGCCCGGTGCGGACGACGACGTCGATGCTGAGCTGGATGAACATCTACGCTTTTATCAGCTGTGCGGCGTCATGGCGGCGGCCAGCAGCGTCCTGCTGACGTTAATGATGGTGCTGATGTTCCCCGGTGATTTTAAAGAGCGCACCTATATGCTGGCCGGGGTCTATCTGGGGCCGGTGACTTTGCTGCTGCTGCTGGGGATGCTGCGTTTTCCGCGCATCTGCGCCTGGGCACTGCTGATTGGGTTTAATGCGCTGCTGCTGTATCTGTTTCTACGGGGAACCGCCTTTAATCTGGCGATCAGCTTCCTGTTTGTCCTGTTTTTCCTGTTTGGCGCCATCGCGACGACGCAGCGCCAACGCCAGGCGCGGGGCGCGGCGCGGCCGCTGTGGCTGGCGCGGCGTGGCTGGCGGCCGGTGCTGGTATTGATGCTGCTGGCGCTGCTGATAAGCAGCTTCAGCAGCGGCTTTGCCCTGCGCTGGCTGGATAAAAAGCGAGAGAATCCACTGCTGTGGATCGAGTATCGCCGCCAGATGCTGGGACGTTATCAGCACCTGACGGTTGCCGAAACGCCGAATGCCCCCGGGATTTGGCTGCGGCGGGTGCGCCTAGAGGGGCGTACGCTGGTGTTTGTCTACCGCGTGCGTCTGGAGGGAGAGGCGGCCAGCGAGGCATCTCTGCGCCGTCACGCCCTGAGCGACTTTCTTCAGCACTGCCACGAACGCGGCGTGCGTCAGTTCGGCATGAAGGTGATGTATGTCTACCGGGTGCATCAGGAGGAGCGCATTCTGGTGCTGAATCGCAGGGACTGCGTGGAGTGAGTCGTACGGACGGGGAATCGGTGGGATAAGCAGAGGGGCGTTTACGCCCCTCTGTCGTTGGTGTCGCGCGGCTTATTCGCCGTCGCTGGCCTTTTTGTTACGGACCAGATTGAGGCTTTCCACCGCCATGGAGAAGAACATGGCGAAGTAGATATAGCCTTTGGGGACGTGTACCGCAAAGCTTTCCAGGATCAGGGTGAAGCCCACCAGGATCAGGAAGGCCAGCGCCAGCATCTTGACCGACGGATGGCGGGCGACAAACTCGCCGATCGGCCGGGCGGCGAACATCATCACGCCCACGGCGATGATCACCGCCGCCATCATGATGAACAGGTGATCGGACAGGCCAATGGCGGTGATCACGGAGTCCAGGCTAAAGATGATATCCAGCATCATGATCTGCACGATGGCCCCCATAAACGAGTGCACGTGGGTAGCATGGTTATCGTTGCTGCCCTCGATGGTCTCGTGCACCTCTTTACTGGCCTTATAGATCAGGAATAGCCCGCCGAGCAGCAGGATCAGATCGCGGGCGGAGACCGCGTGGCCGAACAGGTTGAACAGCGGATGCACCAGGTGGGCTACCCAGGCGATCGAGGCCAGCAGGCACAGGCGCATCCCCATGGCGGCCAGCAGGCCGATGCGGCGCGCTTTGTTTTGCTGTTTCTTGGGCAGCTTCGCCACGACCAGGGAGAGGAAGATGATGTTATCGATGCCCAGAACGATTTCCAGAATCGTTAAGGTCCCCAGCGCCAGCCAGGCGTTAGGATCGGCAATCCACGCAAACATAGAGATAAATACCTAAACAAATCATAAACGGGAATTATACACCGAGAGTGTCCCGCTGCGCAGCGCTCGCGGGGCGTAAAACAACATTTACAGCAGAAAATGGCGGGCCAGCAGCGCCGCGGTGAAGTTCTTTTTCAGATAGAAGCCGCGCGGCAGGGTCATTATCGGTTCGCCGCGTTGGCCGATGCCTTCGGTCAGCGCCCGGCTGTTGGCCGCCTTGGGACGCAGCTGCAGCACCTCGCCGTGGCGGGCGGTGATCGACTCAACCCGCCCCAGCACGATCAGATCCATCAGCTCCTCCCAGTCCCGCCGCAGCGCCAGCTCCTCCTGCGCAGAGGGGGTCCACAGCAGCGGGGCGCCGACTCGGCGCTCGGCCAGCGGGATCTGACGCTCCCCCTCTACCGGGATCCACAGTACGCACTGCAGCTTGCGGCGCAGATGGCAGTGCTCCCAGGTTAACCCGGTATTTCCCGTCAGCGGAGCCACGCAGACAAAGGTGGTCTCCAGGGGCCGTCCCTGGGCATCGATAGGGATACTCTTCAGCTCGACGCCCAGCGCAGGAAAGTCCTGCTGCGCCTTACTGCCCGAGCAGGCGCCGAGGCAGCGCTCCAGCAGCAGACCGACCCAGCCCTTATCACGGCGCAGATCGCGCGGGATGGTCAGGCCGGCCAGCGCGGCCAGCTCGGCATAGGTGTATCCGGCCAGACGCAGGGCGCGCTGCAGCAGCGCCTGGCGATCCGCCGGCGGCGAGTGGGGAGGAAACGGTTCGTTCATCATCTGGTTAAAAAACGTACGCTCATTCAGGGCTTATCAACAGCGCGGGCGACAGCGGCGCAGGCTATAAATAATATTATGATTCATAATGAAATTTTTTATAACGCTCTCCCCGCTCCGGACCGGGATCTGCTATTGTGCACCACTAGCCACTGACAATGAACAGGATCTTACACCTATTTATCCACAGATATTTTGGATAACCCGTTTTATCGGCGGACACTGGTTTGATTTACAGCCTTGACGGACGCGGTTTTTTGCGAAATTGCTGCCGCAGTGTGCAAGTTTTGCGGATATGTTGTGGATAAAATCGGCATTGCGCGATCTTTAGACAGCGCGGGATCCTAAGCGTGCATGGATCACATTTTTATCCTGTATACAGGGTGAGGTTGTTGATTAATTAATTGAAAGATATTGAAATATTTTGTGGTGGCGTTGAGTGGCTATGGCGGTGACGATAAGTTTTACCCCTCTTTCCAGACACTTCTACACAAATATATCCACAGAAAAAGTGAATAAAAGCCGCCTCGCTATCGCGTGTGTGTTTATAACTTTGCATTTATCTGTGAGTTATCCCGAAATTATGCGGCGCACGCGCGGGAAATCTCGGCGTTGAGCCAATGGTTTACCGCTTGGTGCGAGTGTGAAACAATCATGTCATCTTGCGATTTTGCTTATTGAGGTAGTCTGGTGATCGATGATGATGGCTACCGCCCGAACGTAGGTATTGTAATCTGTAACCGGCAGGGGCAGGTGCTGTGGGCACGTCGCTATGGGCAAAACTCCTGGCAGTTCCCGCAGGGCGGGATCAACGCCGGGGAGACCGCCGAGCAGGCGATGTTCCGCGAACTGTTTGAAGAGGTGGGGCTGGGACGTAAGGATGTGAAAATTCTGGCCTCTACCCGTAACTGGTTACGCTATAAATTACCTAAACGTTTGGTGCGTTGGGATACGAAGCCGGTGTGTATCGGCCAAAAGCAGCGCTGGTTTTTACTGCAGCTGCTGTGCAGTGAGGCGGAGATCAATATGCAGCGCAGCAATACGCCGGAGTTTGATGGTTGGCGCTGGGTCAGCTATTGGTATCCGGTGCGTCAGGTAGTGTCGTTTAAGCGCGATGTTTACCGCCGGGTGATGAAGGAGTTCTCATCCGTTGTCATGTCATTGCAGGAGAGCGTGGCCCAGGGGGGGCGTTCGTCTCCCGGCTATCGCCGTAAAAGAGGTTAAGTGGCAGTAATCATGCTTACGCGCCTGCGCGAGATCGTGGAGAAGGTGGCTGCGGCCGCCAGCCTGAATGACGCGCTGAATGTGCTGGTGGACGAAACCTGTCGGGCGATGGAGACGGAGGTTTGCTCGGTTTACCTGGCCGACAACGATCGTCAATGCTACTACCTGATGGCGACCCGCGGTCTGCAAAAGCCGCGCGGTCGCGTGGTGGCGCTCTCTTTTGACGAAGGGATCGTCGGCCTCGTGGGCCGTCTGGCGGAGCCGGTAAACCTGGCGGATGCGCCCAGCCACCCCAGCTTTAAATACCTGCCGCAGGTGCGCGAGGAGTGCTACCGCGCCTTCTTGGGCGTGCCGATGATCTATCGCCGCCAGCTGCTGGGGGTGCTGGTCATACAGCAGCGTGCGTCCCGTCAGTTTGATGAGGTCGAAGAGTCCTTTCTGGTGACCCTGGCGACTCAGCTGGCCGGGATCCTGTCACAAACCCAGCTCAATAGCCTGTTTGGCCGTTTGCGCCAGAACCGCCTGCGCGCTATCGCCGCGGCGCCCGGCATCGCGGTGGCCAAGGGATGGATGGATATCAGCCAGCCGGCGCTGGAGCACGTCTATGAGGCCTCCACGCTGGATACCGACAGCGAACGTGAACGACTGGCGCGGGCGCTGGAGGAGGCGGCCAGCGAGTTTCGTCGCTACAGCAAGCGCTTTGGTGCCAGCGCACAGAAAGAGAGCGCGGCGATCTTCGATCTCTACTCCCACCTGCTCAACGATCCGCGTCTGAAGCGCGAGCTGATGCGTCACGTCGACGGCGGCGCGGTGGCCGAATGGGCCGTGAAGCAGGTCACCGAGCACTTTGCCGACCAGTTCGCCAGCCTGCAGGACAGCTATATGCGCGACCGCGCCAGCGATTTGCGCGCGCTCGGGCAGCGCCTGCTGTTTCATCTGGATGATAACGCCATCGGTCCGGCGCCGTGGCCGGAGCGCTTTATTCTGGTGGCCGATGAGCTGACGCCGACCCTGCTGGCGGAGATCCCGCAGTCCTGTTTGCTGGGGGTGGTGGTGCGCGACGGCGCCTCGAACTCCCACGCGGCGATCATCCTGCGCGCGATGGGCGTGCCGACGGTGATGGGGGCCGATATTCGCCCTGCGCTGCTCCATGAGCGGCTGCTGATCATCGACGGCTACCGTGGCGAGGTGCTGGTCGAGCCGGAGCCGGTGCTGGTGCAGGAGTACCAGCGCCTGATCAGCGAGGAGCAGGCGCTGAGCCGCAAGACGGAGGCTGAGTCGGATCGTCCAGCGCAGCTGCGCAGCGGCGAACGGATCGCCGTGCTGCTGAACGCCGGCCTGAGCGCGGAGCATGAGCAGCGTCTGGAGGCCTGCGTCGACGGCGTGGGGCTGTATCGCACCGAAATTCCCTTTATGCTGCAGAGCGGCTTCCCGTCAGAGGAGGAGCAGGTCGCACAGTATCAGGGCATGCTGCAGATCAACCCGGCGAAGCCGGTGGTGCTGCGCACCCTGGATATCGGCGCCGACAAGCAGCTGCCCTATATGCCGATCAGCGAGGAGAACCCCAGTCTGGGCTGGCGTGGGCTGCGGATCACCCTCGATCAGCCGGAGATCTTTCTGGTGCAGGTGCGCGCGATGCTGCGCGCCAATGCGGCCAGCGGCAACCTGGGGATCCTGCTGCCGATGGTGACCACCCTGGCCGAGGTGGATGAGGCGCGTCGCCTGATCGACCGCGCCGGGCGAGAGGTTGAGGAGATGCTGGGCTATGCCCTGCCGCGCCCGCGCATCGGGGTGATGCTGGAGGTGCCGGCGTTGGCCTTTATGCTGTCGGGGCTGGCCTCTCGGGTCGACTTTATTTCGGTCGGCACCAACGATTTGACCCAGTATCTGCTGGCGGTGGATCGTAACAATACCCGGGTGGCGGCGCTGTATGACGGCCTGCATCCGGCGATGCTGCGCCTGCTGCAGCAGGTGGTGCGCGAGTGCGCCGAGCTGGGGCTGCCGGTCAGCGTCTGCGGCGAGATGGCCGGCGATCCGATGGGCGCGCTGCTGCTGGTGGGGCTGGGATTTCGCCAACTGAGCATGAACGGCCACAGCGTGCCGCGTATCAAGTATCTGCTGCGTCACCTGGATCTGCAGGATGTCGAAGGGCTGGCCGCCCGCATGGTGGCGACCCATTCATCGACCGAGGTGCGTCACCTCACCGCCTCGTTTTTGGAGCGGCGCGGCGTCGGTGGTCTGATCCGCGGCGGGATGTAGGGCGCGTCCGGGGAATTTTGCCGTCATGATGGAGTCCTGACGGAAGTTATGGGATGATTGGGCGGTTTTTCAGGGGGCGTGAATGGGTAAACTGACGCTATTATTGGTGGTGCTGTTGGGCTGGCTGCAGTATTCGCTGTGGGTCGGCAAAAACGGCGTCCATGACTATATGCGGGTGAAGCAGGACGTCGCGACGCAGCTGGCGAATAATGCCAAGCTGAAATCGCGCAACGATCAATTGTTTGCCGAGATCGACGATCTTAACGGCGGCCAAGAGGCGATCGAAGAGCGCGCGCGCAATGAGCTGGGAATGATTAAACCGGGTGAGACCTTCTACCGCCTGGTGCCCGATCAGAACAAACGCCGTACGGCGGGGACGGCTACCCAGCCAGCCGCGTCCTACCCGTCAGTGACGGCGAGTCACTGAATTCTTTGCATGGCCCGCGCCATGCCTTCATATCCGATAACGATAATTCACCGATGAACGACAACGACTCCGTTAACGTACCGTCCATTGTCGCCATTGTACCGGCCGCCGGGATCGGCAGCCGGATGCAACGCGCTACTCCCAAGCAATACCTCACGCTGAATGGCAAGACCATTCTGGAGCATGCCGTGACGGCGCTGTTCGCCCATCCGGCGGTGCGCCGGGCGATCGTTGCGCTGCACCCGCAGGACACCGGCTTTGACGCGCTGCCGCTGGCGGCGGATCGGCGGGTGAGCCGGGTGACGGGCGGCGCGACCCGCGCCGAGTCGGTGCTGGCTGCGCTGCTGGCCGCCGACGATGCCGACTGGGTCCTGGTGCACGATGCGGCGCGCCCCTGCCTGCGGCCCAACGATCTGGCGCACCTAGTGGCCTGCGTTGATGCTGCGCATCAGGGGGCGATACTGGCGACGCCGGTCTGTGACACGATGAAGCGGGCCGAAGCCGGTCTCCCGCTGATCGCCCATACGGTGGCGCGTCAGGATCTGTGGCATGCCCTGACGCCGCAGCTGTTTCCCCGCGCGCTGCTGATCCAGTGCCTGCAGCGCGCCCTGCGCGAGGGGGCGACGGTGACCGATGAGGCCTCGGCGCTGGAGCACTGCGGCTATCATCCCCGCTTGGTCAGCGGGCGTTCGGACAATATTAAAGTTACCCGTCCAGAGGATTTGGCGCTGGCAGAGTTCTATCTGGCGCGCCACGCCTCTTTGACGCACTCACAGGAGCAATAACCGATGAGAATTGGTCACGGTTTTGACGTTCACCGCTTCGGCGGCGAAGGGCCGCTGATTATCGGCGGCGTGCGCATCGCGCACCCACAGGGGCTGCTGGCCCATTCCGATGGCGATGTCGCCCTGCATGCGGCGACCGACGCCCTGCTGGGGGCGGCGGCCCTGGGGGATATCGGCAAGCTGTTCCCGGATACGGATCCCGCCTATAAGGGGGCGGACAGCCGCGCGCTGCTGCGTGAGGCATACCGTCGCATTCGCGCCAAGGGCTACCGTCTGGGTAATCTGGACATTACCCTGATTGCCCAGGCGCCGAAGATGGCGCCGCACATTCCGCAGATGCGGGTGTTTCTGGCCGAGGATTTACAGTGCCCGATCGATGATGTCAACGTGAAGGCGACCACCACTGAAAAGCTGGGCTTTACCGGACGCGGCGAGGGGATCGCCTGCGAAGCGGTGGCCCTGCTGGTCAAGGAGTGATCGATGGAGTTTTCCACGCTGCAGTATCTGCACGGGCGCCCGGCGGCGACCGGAGTGCTCAAGGCTTTCGCCGAGGATTTTTTTGTCGCAGAGGATCTGGGATTCGCCCCGGACGGCGAGGGTGAGCATGTGCTGGTTCGCCTGCGTAAAGAGGGGTGCAACACCCAGTTTGTGGCGGAGAACCTGGCTCGCTTTGCCCGTATCGCCGCGCGCTCGGTCAGCTACGCCGGGCTGAAGGATCGTCATGCGGTGACCGAGCAGTGGTTCTGCCTGCATCTGCCGGGGCGCGATACCCCAGACTTCAGCCAGTTTGTGCTGGAGGGGTGCCAGGTTCTGGCCGTGACCCGTCATCGGAAGAAGCTGCGTATCGGTACGCTGCGCGGCAACCAGTTCCGCCTGGTACTGCGCCATATCAGCGATAGCGCCGAGGTCGAAGAGCGCCTGCGCCGGGTGGCGGCACAGGGCGTGCCCAACTATTTCGGCGAGCAGCGCTTTGGCCGCGGCGGCAACAACCTGCAGCAGGCGCGTCGCTGGGCCGCCGATCAGATTCGAGTTAACGAGCGTGCCAAGCGCGGCTTCTATCTCTCCGCGGCGCGCAGCGCGCTGTTTAATCGGCTGGTGAGCGAGCGGCTGGCGGCGGGCTGTTTTTCTCGGGCCCTGGCTGGCGACGCGCTGCAGCTGACCGGGCGCGGCAGTTGGTTTGTCGCCCAAGAGGCGGAGCTGGCGACGCTGCAGCAGCGGCTGGACGCCGGCGAACTGCGCATTACGGCGGCGCTGCCGGGCGACGGTGACGGCGGCGTCGGCGGCGATGCGGCGGAGTTTGAACGTCGAGTGTTGTCTGAGTATGCTGATCTGCAGGCCCTGCTGACGCGTGAGCGGGTAGAGCCGGCGCGCCGGGCGGTGCTGCTGCAGCCGCAGGCGATGGCCTGGAACTGGTGGGATGACGCCACCGTCGAGCTGACCTTCGATCTGCCCGCCGGTAGTTTCGCCACCAGCGTGGTGCGTGAACTGTTCTGTCAGGAAAACCCCGATGCGGATCTTGCTGAGTAATGATGATGGCGTAACGGCTCCCGGTATTCAGACGCTGGCGGAGGCGCTGCGTGAGTTTGCCCAGGTGCAGGTCGTCGCCCCGAACCGCAACCGCAGCGGGGCCTCCAATGCCCTGACGCTGGAGTCGCCGCTGCGCAGCGAAACCTTGGCCAACGGCGACATCAGCGTGATCGACGGCACGCCGACCGACTGCGTCTATCTGGGGGTCAATGCGCTGATGCGCCCGCGCCCGGATATCGTGATCGCCGGCATCAACGCCGGTCCTAACCTGGGCGACGACGTGATCTACTCCGGCACGGTGGCGGCGGCGATGGAGGGGCGTCATCTGGGCTTTCCGGCGCTGGCGGTGTCGCTGGACGGCGAGCGCCACTATGACACGGCGGCGGCGGTGACCTGCCGACTGCTGCGTATGCTCTCCGATGCGCCGCTGCGCAGCGGGCGCATCCTGAACGTGAACGTGCCGGACGTTCCGCTGGCGGCGATCCGCGGCTGGCGCGTGACCCGCTGCGGCAGTCGTCATCCAGCGCAGACGGTGATCCATCAGCAGGATCCGCGCGGTAAGCCGCTGATGTGGATCGGCCCGCCGGGGGCCAAACAGGACGCCGGCGAAGAGACCGATTTCGCCGCCGTGGCGGCGGGCTATATCTCCGTGACGCCGCTGCAGGTGGATCTGACCGCCCACGGCGCGCGTGAGCGGTTGGCGGAGTGGCTGGGCCGGGTGGATAAGGGCGGTGCGGCATGGTAGACGTCGATCGCCGGGTTCTGCTGCTGATCCAGCAGCTGATGCGTCAGGGAATCCGCGATGAGGCGGTGCTGAAGGCTATCGCCTCGGTGCCGCGCGAACGCTTTATCGATGAGGCCATGTCCCATAAGGCCTATGACAACACGGCGCTGCCGATAGGGTTAGGACAGACCATCTCCCAGCCCTATATGGTGGCGCGGATGACCGAGCTGCTGGCGCTGCAGGCAGCCTCGCGGGTGCTGGAGATCGGCACCGGCTCCGGCTATCAGACGGCGGTGCTGGCGCACCTGGTGCCTCATGTCTATTCGGTCGAGCGGATCAAGAGCCTGCAATGGCAGGCTAAACGGCGTCTTAAGCAGCTGGATTTACACAATGTATCGACCCGCCACGGCGATGGTTGGCAGGGCTGGGCGTCGCGCGGCCCCTTCGATGCCATTATCGTGACCGCCGCCGCCCCGGAGATCCCGCCGGCGCTGCTGGCGCAATTGGCCGAGGGGGGACGCCTGGTGCTGCCGGTCGGTGAGCAGTCCCAGCCCCAGTTTTTACGGCGTATCCAGCGGCGCGGCGACGAATACCTGGTCGAATCGATCGAACCGGTGCGCTTTGTCCCGCTGGTGAGCGGCGAGCTGGCTTGACGGGGTAATGGCACGCCTCGCCGTGCAGGGCGGCGCAATTGCCGTTATGCTGAGATACGGATGATCGGCGGCGGAGCGCGCCGTAGACTTTCCCCGCGCGTCCTGCCGAGGCGAATAGGGATAATTCTTACTTAATCCGTATTTGACCTGCGGGCGCTTTTTAGTGTCCAATCCCTGCCTTAGGGTATGAATAAAATAATTGGCTGAGCGATATCAATGCCTTTCGGCCAGCGCAGGCCGATGCTAATCCGGCGTTTTCCGGGTATATCGAATGACTTATTTAAGAGAAGAATGCTGTCATGGGGGAGTCATGAGCATGGGAAGCCCAATGATTAAATGGCGCCGGGTGGCGATGTGTACGCTGGTTACAATGTGGCTGGCGGGGTGTAGCAGTAGTGATAATTCCGCACCGATAAGCTCTGTAAATGGCTCGGGCGGCGGCCGCATGCTCTCTTCCGGCGGTCATGTGCAAACGGATGCCAGCGGGCATATTGTGTATAACCGCAGCTACCAGTCGATTCCCAAGGGGAGCTATAACGGCGAAGCCTATACCGTTAAGCGCGGCGATACGCTGTTTTATATCGCCTGGATCACCGGCAGCGATTTCCGCGATCTGGCCGCACGCAATAATATTCAGGCGCCTTATAGCCTGAATGTCGGGCAGGTTATTCGCATCGGTGGAAACGGTGGCAGCGGCGGCGGTATGTTGGCCTCCAATAATATTGTTCCCGCTCAGCCAAGCAGTGCACAAATTCAGACGACGAATGTTGATTCTACATCAGCCAGCGCGTATTCTGACCCTTCGGGTAAACAGAATGTAGGCAGAATGTTGCCTGCAGCCGGGGCGGCAAGCGCTGCGCCCGCCGTTTCCGCATCGTCATCCAGCTCGGCGCCGGTAGGGACTTGGCGCTGGCCGACTGACGGTAAGATTATCGAAAACTTCTCGTCGGCCGAAGGGGGCAACAAGGGGATCGATATCGCAGGCTCGCGTGGGCAGCCGGTGCTGGCCACCGCCGATGGGCGGGTGGTCTATGCCGGTAATGCGCTGCGCGGCTATGGAAACCTGATCATCATTAAGCATAATGATGATTACCTGAGCGCCTACGCCCATAACGACACCATGCTGGTCCGGGAGCAACAAGAGGTGAAGGCGGGTCAAAAAATTGCCACCATGGGCAGTACCGGTGCCAGCTCAGTTAGATTGCACTTTGAAATTCGTTACAAGGGAAAATCCGTAAACCCGCTGCAATATCTGCCGCAGCGATAGTTTGAGCAGGATCGCTGTATCCTGCTCGCAAATCACGGGTAGGGTACAGCTATGAGTCATACTACGCTGAAAGTTAACGAATTACATGATGAAGTCGAGTTGGAGGATGGCGTTGAGGACGGTTTTGACGAGAAGGCCCTCGTTGAAGAGTCCATGGAAAATGACATTACCGATGATGAATTGCTGTCTCAGTCTGTTTCACAGCGCGTTTTGGACGCCACGCAGCTCTATCTTGGCGAAATCGGCTATGCGCCGCTGCTGACGGCAGAGGAAGAGGTTTTCTTCGCTCGCCGCGCTCTGCGCGGGGATGAGGCATCGCGTAAGCGGATGATCGAAAGCAACCTGCGGCTGGTGGTGAAGATCTCCCGTCGCTACAGCAACCGCGGCCTGGCGCTGCTGGATCTGATCGAAGAGGGTAACCTGGGTCTGATCCGCGCGGTCGAGAAGTTTGACCCGGAGCGCGGCTTCCGCTTTTCGACCTACGCCACCTGGTGGATCCGTCAGACCATTGAACGGGCCATCATGAACCAGACTCGCACCATTCGCCTGCCTATCCATATCGTTAAAGAGCTTAACGTCTATCTGCGTACCGCCCGCGAACTCTCTCATAAGCTGGACCATGAGCCGAGCGCGGAGGAGATCGCCGAGCGGCTGGAGAAGCCGGTGCATGACGTCAGCCGCATGCTGCGCCTTAACGAGCGGATCACCTCGGTGGATACCCCGCTGGGCGGTGATTCGGAGAAGGCGCTGCTGGATATTCTGACCGATGAGAACGAAAGCGGGCCGGAGGATTGCACCCAGAACGACGACATGAAGCAGAGCATCGTCAAGTGGCTGTTTGAGCTGAACGCCAAGCAGCGCGAGGTGCTGGCGCGCCGCTTTGGCCTGCTGGGCTATGAGGCCGCCACGCTGGAGGACGTCGGGCGAGAGATTGGCCTGACCCGTGAGCGGGTGCGTCAAATTCAGGTTGAAGGGCTGCGGCGCCTGCGTGAGATCCTGCAGATGCAGGGGCTGAGTATCGAAGCCCTGTTCCGCTGAGCGATGCGGTCAAAAAAAACGGTGAAGCCTTGCTTCACCGTTTTTTTTATCGCTACAGCATCCCCTTGAGGCGATAGAGCCAGTCCAGCGCCTGGCGCGGCGTCAGCGCATCGGGATCGATCGCCGTCAGCGCCTCCAGCGCCGCCGACGGCTCCGCCTCGACCAGTAGCGGCAGCTGAGCGCTGTCTGCCTGGCTCTGACTGCCGTGCTGCGACAGGGTTTCCAGCTCGCGCAGCTTCTGGCGCGCGCGCTTGATCACCTCGCGCGGCACCCCGGCCAACGCGGCCACCGCCAGCCCGTAGCTCTTACTGGCCGCGCCGTCCTGTACGCTGTGCATAAAGGCGATGGTCTCGCCGTGCTCCAGCGCGTCCAGATGCACGTTGTAGACCCCCTCCAGCTTCTCCGGCAGGGTGGTCAGCTCAAAGTAGTGGGTGGCGAACAGCGTCATCGCCTTGATGCGGCTGGCCAGGCTTTCGGCGCAGGACCAGGCCAGCGACAGGCCGTCGTAGGTGGAGGTGCCGCGGCCAATCTCATCCATCAGCACCAGGCTGTGCTCGGTCGCGTTGTGTAGGATATTGGCCGTTTCGGTCATCTCCACCATAAATGTAGAGCGGCCGGAGGCCAGATCGTCGGCGGCGCCGACGCGGGTAAAGATGCGATCGACCGGGCCGATAACGGCGCGCTGCGCCGGGACAAAGCTGCCGATGTGCGCCATCAGCACGATCAGCGCCGCCTGGCGCATATAGGTACTCTTGCCGCCCATGTTGGGGCCGGTGATCACCAGCATGCGCCGTGCGCTGGACAGGGTCAGCGGGTTGGCGATAAAGGGCTCTTTGAGCACCTGCTCCACTACCGGGTGGCGCCCCTCTTCGATATTGATCCCGGCGCGTTCGCTCAGCTGTGGGCGGACGTAGCCGTAGCGGTCGGCCCGCTCGGCCAGGCCGCTCAGGACGTCCAGCTCGGCCAGCGCCGTCGCGCTCTGCTGCAGCTCCGCCAGGTGCGGCAGCAGCAGGTCGAACAGCTCGTCATACAGCTGCTTCTCCAGCGCCAGCGCCTTGCCCTTCGAGGTCAGTACCTTATCCTCATACTCTTTCAGTTCGGGGATAATGTAGCGCTCGGCGTTTTTCAGCGTCTGGCGGCGAACGTAGTGGATAGGCACCAGGTGACTCTGTCCGCGGCTGACCTGAATATAGTAGCCGTGCACCGCGTTAAAGCCGACCTTCAGGGTATCCAGCCCCAGCTTCTCACGTTCGCGGATCTCCAGCCGATCGAGGTAGTCGCTGGCGCCGTCCGCCAGCGCACGCCATTCGTCGAGCTCGGCGTGATAGCCGCTGGCGATCACGCCGCCGTCGCGCACCAGCACCGGCGGCGTGTCAACCAGCGCCCGCTCCAGCAGTTCGCACAGGGCATCGAAGCGGCCCGCCTGACGCGCCAGCGGCGCCAGCGCCTCACCGCCGCGCTCGCCGAGCAGGGTTTGTAGGGTTGGCAGCTGTTGGAAGGCGACGCGCATGCGCGCCAGATCGCGCGGACGGGCGCTGCGCAGCGCCAGCCGGGCCAGAATGCGCTCCAGATCGCCGACCTGGCGCAGCAGGGGCTGCAGCTCATCAATCAGCGGCAGCAGCGCCTCGATAGCGTCCTGACGCCGCTGCAGCGCCTGGCGATCGCGGATAGGCATATGCAGCCAGCGTTTGAGCATTCGGCTGCCCATCGCGGTGACGCTGGCGTCCAGCACCGCCGCCAGGGTGTTCTCTTGGCCACCGGCCAGATTCTGGGTCAGCTCCAGATTGCGGCGGGTGGCGGCGTCCATAATGATGCCGTCCTGCTGGCGCTCCATGGTGATGGCACGGATATGGGGCAGCATGGTGCGCTGGGTGTCTTTGGCATACTGCAGCAGGCAGCCGGCGGCGCGCAGCGCCAGGGGAGCCTGTTCGACGCCAAAGCCGCTCAGATCGCGGGTGCCGAACTGCAGGTTGAGCTGCTGGCGGGCGGTCTCTAGCTCGAACTCCCACATCGGGCGGCGGCGTAGTCCACGGCGCTGCTCGATCAGCGCCATGGCGGCAAACTCTTCTGGATACAGCAGCTCCGCCGGATTGGTGCGCTGCAGCTCCGCGGCCATGCTATCGGCGTCCTGCGGCTCAGCGGCGCGGAAGCGTCCAGAGCTGATATCCAGCGTGGCGTAGCCAAAGCCGTTGGGCGACTGCCAGATCGCCGCCAGCAGGTTGTCCTGCCGCTCGCTGAGCAGCGCCTCATCGCTGACGGTGCCCGGCGTCACGATCCGCACCACCTTACGCTCTACCGGCCCCTTGCTGGTGGCGGGATCGCCAATCTGTTCGCAGATGGCCACCGACTCCCCCAGCTGCACCAGCTTGGCCAGGTAGTTCTCTACCGCGTGATAAGGCACGCCGGCCATCGGGATCGGCTCCCCGGCGGAGGCACCGCGTTTGGTCAGGGAGATATCCAGCAGCTGTGACGCACGGCGGGCATCGTCATAAAACAGTTCGTAAAAGTCTCCCATCCGGTAAAACAGCAGGATGTCGGGGTGCTGCGCCTTGAGGCGCAGATACTGCTGCATCATCGGGGTGTGAGCGTCAAGATTGTCCGTGGTGGTCATAGGTCTGCGTATCCGTGTGATAGAACCGGCCTGACGGGAGAGCGGCGGACAGGTGTGCCCGCGACCGGGCATGCCCAGGCCAGAAAACCGTTAACTGAGCATGATAACCAACTCTTTCGGGCAGGGGAACCGCGAGCGCGTTTTGCGGGGCGCCCGCGGCGATCAGGCCGGCGGCGTGCGGCGGCGTTTGATGGCAAAGGGCGGCGTACGCAGCAGGGAGGCGGAGAGCTGTAGCCACTCGCGGGTGCGGGTCAGCCCTAGCTTATGCAGCGCGGAGCGGCGCTGACTGTAGAGGCTTTTCACGCTGACGCCGTGCTGTTGGGCCATAGTCGGCAGCGAGGCGCCCTCGGCGCTCCATTTCAGCACCCGCAGCTCCCGTTCGGTGAGATAGGGGCGCACGGCGATCCGCTCCGCCGTGGGGCGGATGTCGAGCCAGTGGGCCAGGTGCAGCAGCCACTGGGTCAGGTTAAGACGGTCATACCAGACGGCGTCGAATCCCATCGCCAGCAGCAGACGCTCCAGGCCGGGATGACGGGCATCCAGTACGGCCAGCAGCTGCAGCCCCGCGGGATGGCGTCGTCGTAGACGGGCGACCAGCTGACTCAGTTCGCTAAGGCGCTGGCTGTTCAGCGCGCCGGTACAGACGATGGCCCTCGTCGGTCCGGCGTCCAGCCGATCGTGGCTTAGCGCCTGTAGGGAGGGGAGCAGGTGCGTTTCCAGATACGGAGCCAGCAGGGCCGCCAGTCCCTGGGCAAAAAAGGGGCAGGGGGCGACGATGTAGACGCGGTGGGGCCGCTCGGGTAACGCCTGTGGGGATATCGTTGGCCGCATGGCGCCTCCGCGCTAGGCTGACTGGGAGCCCATTAAGTGTAGGCACTGCGGGTGGGCTGTCCATTCGGCGTGGGGAGGCGAGGGAGAAACGCGCCCGACTCAGCGGAGCCGGGCGACGGTGGATTAGTGCGCCGCGTTGCCGGCAGGTTTAATCTGACCTTTGATATCCATAACTTTCTTCTGCGGGTGCTGCTTGCAGACTTCCATCACCTGAGGCACGGCGACGGTTTCGACCTCATTCCAGTCGACGTAGTCACCGCCTTTATAATCGGTATCTTTATTGAGCATCCAGAATGCGACCGGCGTCATCGCCTTAGGATTCAGGTTCACAAACTCTTTGCAGGTCATGTTCTGCGGCGTGGTTTCCGTGGCGGCTTGGGCCAGGCTGGCGCAGCCCAGCGTCAGGGTGCCCAGAACCGCGGCGAGTAGCGTCATTTTCATTACTGTCACTGCCTCACTTAATTGATCGATAAATAGAATATGCATTTTGTATTACATATTTTACGCCATCTTGCCAGCAACGCGGGGCCTTTTCAAGGGGAGCCCGAGGCGCGCGCCGAGCTGCCGGAAAACGCGCTATTAGCACTATAGTCGCGAATGGCGTACGGCGGCGCAAAATCTGCCGGGGTATCGGCTCTAGGTCGATCGGGGTATCCATCGCTGTTTACTGCGTCGCGCTCTGAGCAAGAAAACGCCGTTATTTCGCTAGCGCCGGATTGATTCGTCATTGCTATCTCATCGATAGGTAAATAAAGCGGCGAGATGACTGAATTGTTGCTGCATCTGGCCGATATAGCGTAGTTACGGATAACTATTCCAGAGCGATGTCGGTATTGATGCGGTTGGCTACCGGGGTGGCGCTGGGGTTACCCCACGACAGGATAACGATAAAACCTATTTAGCCGATGCGTGGTCGGCATTTTATTTGAGGGAAAGTCATGTTGGCGGCAGTACGCAGTTATTTTCAGCGAGTGACAATTGGGGGGCGGATCGTCATCTGCTTTGGCGTGGTGCTGGTACTGGTGCTGCTGCTGGCGTCGGTCAGCGTGTGGCAGGTCGGTAAGATTAAAAGCTCGCTGGAGCAGATTAACGATGTGAATAACGTGAAGCAGCAGCTGGCGGTGGATCTGCGCGGCAGCGTACACGATCGCGCCATTGCGCTGCGCGACGTCGTGCTGGTCGAGCCGGGCGCACTGGCGCCCATCGTGCGAGATATTAGCCGCCTGGGGGGCGACTATCAGCGGGCCTGGCAGCATCTGGAGCAGCTGCGCAGCGGCAGCGCCGGGTTCAGCGCAGAGGAACAGCGGGTCTATAGCGAACTGGCGGCGACGGAGTCTCAGACCCTGCCGCTGATCGCACAGGTGATCGCCCTGCGCGAGGCGGGGCAGCGCGAGCAGGCGTCTCAGCTACTGCTGCAGCAGGCCGGCCCCCGCTTTGTGACCTGGCTGAAACAGATCAATGCCTTTATCACCATCGAGGATGGCTATAGCAACGCGCAGACCCAGGTTGCGCGCGGGGTCTCCGAACACTTTCGCTTTCTGATGCTGGCGCTGGCCGCGCTGGCGGTCATCACGGTGGTGCTGATCGCTATGTCGATCCGGCGCACCATCAGCGGTACGCTGGGCGCCGAGCCGGTTGCCCTGCGTCGCCTGATTAACGCCATTGCCGCGGGCGATCTGCAGTATCGATTGGCGATAGCGCCGGTGCCGGCGGGCAGTATTCTGGCGGCGACCCAGGAGATGCAGCGGGCGCTGACCGATCTGCTGGGGCAGGTGAAAACGTCGGTACAGCAGGTTTCCGGCGTCAGCCAAGGCTTGACCGGCGGCAGCGGCGATCTGGCCGCCCGCAGCGACAGTCAGTCCTCGTCCATTCAGCAGACGGCGGCGGCGATCGCGCAGTTTGCGGCGGCGGTAAAGCGTAACTCCGAGAACGCCGGTCAGGCGGACAGTCTGGTGGCCGATGCCGGCGAGCAGGTGGCCGAGGGCAGCCGGGTGATCCATGCCGTGGTGGCGGATATGGAGCACATCATCAAGGATTCGGCGGAGATCTCCGATATTACTCGCATCATCGAGTCCATCGCGTTTCAGACCAACATCCTGGCGCTGAACGCGGCGGTTGAAGCGGCGCGGGCCGGCAGTCAGGGGCGTGGCTTTGCCGTGGTGGCCGCAGAGGTTCGCTCTCTGGCCCAGCGTTCGTCGGTCGCCGCCCGCGATATCGGCCAGCTGTTGGCCCGCTCGGTACAGCGGGTGCGCAGCAACGCCCACTCCGTTGACAGCGCCGAGCGCTGTATGACCCAAATTGATGCGTCGATGCAGCAGGTGAAACGCGCGGTGAATCTGATCAGCGCAGACTCCGCCGAGCAGGCCGGAACGGTGGATGGGGTCGTCAGCGCGGTGGCCTTCATGGACAGCGGTATCCGCCAGAACGCGGCCCTTTCAGAGCAGTTGGCGGGCGATGCCCGCGCGCTGGAGGAGCACGCGCGGTCACTGCACGGCACCATCGCTCAGTTCCGTATCTGATTCCTGAACGCCCGTTCGGGTACGATGTCGCCGTCCCGCGTTGCGGGCGGCGAATAATTTTATTCTTCGCTATTGTTTCCTTTCTTATCTATTAGTTAGCGTTATTTTTCTCATCATTATCTTAATCATTCTATAAATAATTAATGTTAATAATTTGCCTGTTTACCTATTTTGGCGATCACTTAAGGAGGAATAGGGAACGGGCGGCGCATAACGACGGCGGCCCTTTTCTCCTGAGTCTGTCTTTTGGTCATCAGCGATTTACCATTTGGGAGAGAGATAATGAAAAAAGGTACTGATACCCGTGGGGGATATTTGGATTCCCGCTTTGGTTCAGAGGCTATTCGCACGGCGGCAGAGGCACACCATTTTCCTCAGGGAGAAATGCGCGAAGACATTGCTTTCCAGGTTATTAACGATGAGCTGTTTTTAGACGGCAATGCCCGGCAAAACCTGGCGACGTTTTGTCAGACCTGGGATGACGACTATGTACACCGCCTGATGGATATTTCGATCAATAAAAACTGGATCGATAAAGAGGAGTATCCGCAGTCGGCGGCGATCGATCTGCGCTGCGTCAATATGGTGGCCGATCTGTGGCATGCGCCGCGCCCGGCGGATGGACAGGCCGTCGGTACCAATACTATCGGCTCCTCCGAGGCCTGCATGCTGGGCGGCATGGCGATGAAGTGGCGCTGGCGCGCCAAGCGTCTGGCGCAGGGAAAATCGGTGGATAAGCCCAACATGGTGTGCGGGCCGGTACAGGTCTGCTGGCATAAGTTTGCCCGCTACTGGGATGTCGAACTGCGCGAGATCCCGATGGCGCCCGGCAAGCTGTTTATGGATCCGGAGCGGATGATCGCCGCCTGCGATGAGAACACCATCGGCGTCGTGCCGACCTTTGGCGTCACCTACACCGGTAACTATGAGATGCCTGACGTGCTGCACAAGGCGCTGGACGATCTGCAGGCGCGTACCGGGCTGGATATCGACATGCACGTCGACGCCGCCAGCGGCGGCTTCCTGGCACCGTTCTGCGCCCCGGATATCGTCTGGGACTTCCGTCTGCCGCGGGTGAAATCCATCAGCGCATCCGGCCATAAGTTCGGCCTGGCGCCGCTCGGCTGCGGCTGGGTGGTGTGGCGTGACGCCGCCTCTTTACCGGACGATCTGATCTTTAAGGTGGACTATCTGGGCGGACAGGTTGGCACCTTTGCCATTAACTTCTCCCGTCCCGCGGGTCAGGTGATCGCGCAGTACTATGAATTCCTGCGTCTGGGACGCGAGGGCTACACCAAGGTGCATACCGCCAGCTATCAGGTGGCGCAGTTCCTGGCGGCGGAGATCGCTAAGCTGGGACCCTATGAGTTTATCTGCAGCGGCGATCCGCAGCAGGGTATTCCGGCGGTGTGCTTCCGCATTCCGGCTGGCAAGGCGCTGGGCTATAGCCTGTACGATCTCTCCGAGCGCCTGCGCCTGCGCGGCTGGCAGGTTCCGGCCTTTGCGTTGAACGGTGAAATGTCCGACGTGGTGGTGATGCGCATCATGTGCCGCCGCGGCTTTGAGATGGATTTTGCCCAGCTGCTGATGGAGGACTTCCGCGCGGCGCTGGCCTATCTTAAGGCCCATCCGGCAGTGGCCAATGTGGCGCATCAGAACAGCTTCAAACATTCCTGAGGCGCCTGTCCACCCTTGACGTAAGGAGTGACTATCATGGCTACAAAATCGACCGCCGCCTCACCCGTGTCGGTGAAGAAACTGAGTATCATGACTCTGGCGATCATGAATATCGTCGCGGTGGTCAGCCTGCGCGGGCTGCCGGCAGAGGCGGAATATGGGCTGAGCTCCATTTTCTACTATCTGTTTGCGGCGATCTTCTTCCTGATCCCGGTCTCGCTGGTCGCGGCCGAGCTGGCGACCGGCTGGCCGGAGAAGGGGGGGATATTCCGCTGGGTTGGCGAGGCTTTCGGACCGCACTGGGCTTTCCTGGCGATGTGCATGCTGTGGATTGAGGTGACGGTATGGTTCCCAACGGCGCTGACCTTTGGCGCCGTCTCCCTGGCGTTTATCGGCCCCGATCAGCGCTGGGATGAGGCCCTCTCCGCCAATCGCTTCTTTATCTTGCCCATTGTGCTGTTCATCTACTGGCTGGCGACCTTTATTGCCTTTAAGGGGGTGAATACCTTTGCCAAGGTCTCCAAATGGGGGGGGATGATAGGCACCAT
Source organism: Edwardsiella piscicida (assembly GCF_001896205.1). Lineage (GTDB taxonomy): Bacteria > Pseudomonadota > Gammaproteobacteria > Enterobacterales > Enterobacteriaceae > Edwardsiella > Edwardsiella piscicida. The sequence continues at coordinate 3,229,089 of NZ_MPNU01000001.1, read as the reverse complement.
CATTCCGGCGATTATCCTGATCGTGCTGGGATTCTCCTACTTGATAGGCGGCGGTACGCCGCAAATCACCCTCAGCTGGGATCAGGTGGTACCCGACTTCACCAACTTTGACAACGTGGTGCTGGCGGCCAGTATCTTCCTGTTTTACGCCGGGATGGAGATGAACGCCATTCACGTGAAGGATGTGGACAACCCGCAGCGCAATTACCCCATCGCCATCATGCTGGCGGCGCTGGGGACCGTGGTGATCTTCGTCTTCGGGACCCTGGCCATCGCCTTTATCATTCCCCAGTCCGATATCAACCTGACCCAGAGTCTGCTGGTGGCCTTTGACGACATGTTCAAATGGGCGCACGTGGAGTGGCTCGGGCCCGTGATGGCCTGCGCGCTGGCGATTGGCGTACTGGCGGGGGTGGTGACCTGGGTCGGTGGCCCCAGCACCGGTCTGCTGGTCGTGGCGAAGGCGGGTTACCTGCCGCGCTGGTGGCAGCACACCAACCAGAATGGCATGGCGACCCACATCCTGCTGCTGCAGGCGGTGATCGTCACTATCCTGTCGATTCTGTTTGTGATCCTGCCGTCGGTGCAGGCGACGTATCAGATCCTCAGCCAGCTGACGGTGATCCTGTATCTGATCATGTACATCCTGATGTTCTGTGCGGCGATTTATCTGCGCTACAGCCAGCCTAACCGCCCGCGGCCCTATCGGATCCCCGGGGGCGCCATCGGCATGTGGATTATCGGCGGCGCCGGGCTGGTCGGCTCGATCCTCGCCTTTATCCTCAGCTTCGTGCCGCCGAGCCAGATCGCGGTGGGAAGCCCGATGGAGTATGTCGGCATCCTGATCGCCCTGTCGCTGTTCTTCTGCCTGGTGCCGTTCGTTATCTATGCCATCCGTAAACCGCACTGGCGTGATGACAACAGCGACTTTGCGCCGTTCACCTGGCAGGTCGAGGGAGGGCATCCGGGCATTCCGACGGACTCCTCCGCCCACCCCAGCGTGCTGGCGGCCCAGGCACAGCAGACTGCCGCGGCGCCCGGCAATAAACCGCCGACGTCACCGGTCTGATCCCGTCCGTAAGACATTGGGCAGGGCATAGGCCCTGCCTACACTTTAACCCGGAGTGGTATCAGGAGTTATATCATGACGTTAGATGCACAGAGATTGCAGCAGGCCGTCGATGCGGCCCATGCACAGTATGCGACGCAGGCCGGGGGAAAAAACGCGGACTACATCCCCTATCTGGCCAGCGTGCCGAGCCAGCTGGCGGCGGTGGCGGTGGTCACGCGCGACGGCGCGGTGTACTGCGCCGGCGACAGCGACTACCGTTTCGCCCTGGAGTCGATCTCCAAGGTGTGTACCCTGGCGCTGGCGCTGGAGGACGTGGGGCCCGAGGCGGTGCAGGAAAAGATCGGCGCCGACCCGACTGGTCTGCCGTTCAACTCGGTGATGGCGCTGGAGCTACACGGTGGCAAGCCGTTGTCACCGCTGGTCAATGCGGGGGCCATGGCCTCGGCTAGCCTGATTAAGGCCGACAACCGTGAGCAGCGCTGGCAGCGTATTTTGGCCATTCAGCAGCAGCTGGCCGGCGAGACGGTGGCGCTGTCGGACGAGGTGAACCAGTCGGAGCAGACCACCAACTTTCACAACCGCGCCATCGCCTGGCTACTCTATTCGGCCGGCACCATGTACTGCGATCCGATGGAGGCCTGCGACGTGTATACCCGCCAGTGCTCCACGCTCATTGATACCGTTGAGCTGGCGACGCTGGGCGCCACGCTGGCGGCGGGCGGGGTCAATCCGCGCAGCGGGCGGCGGGTGCTGCAGGCCGACAACGTGCCCTACATTCTGGCGGAAATGACCATGGAGGGGCTGTACGGACGATCCGGCGACTGGGCCTACCGCGTCGGTCTGCCGGGCAAGAGCGGGGTCGGCGGTGGGATCCTGGCCGTGGTGCCGGGGGTGATGGGCATCGCGGCCTTTTCTCCGCCGCTGGATGAGGCGGGTAACAGCGTCCGCGGGCAAAAAATGGTGGCGGACGTCGCCGCACGGCTGGGCTATAACCTGTATAAGGCCTAAATACGATGAATGCGGGCGATGGCGACAACGAGAAACCCCTGGGGCTGTGGCATGTGGTCGCCATCGGCATCGGGGCGATGGTCGGTGCGGGGATCTTCGCGCTGCTGGGGCAGGCGGCGCTGCTGATGCGCTCGTCGACCTGGCTGGCCTTTGTCTTTGGCGGCGTGGTGGCGATGTTTTCGGGCTACGCCTACGCCCGCCTGGGGGCCAGCTACCCCAGCAACGGCGGCATTATCGATTTCTTCCGCCGCGGGCTAGGCGACGGGCTGCTGACGCTGTCGCTGTCGCTGCTGTATCTGGTGACGCTGGTGCTGACCATCGCCATGGTGGCGCGAGCGTTTGGCGCCTATGCCGCCGATCTGCTGCATGACGGCAGCCAGGATCAGCGGGTGATCCTGAGCTATGCGTTGGGGGTGATCGCGCTGATGGCGCTGTTCAACGCCCTGAGCAGCCATGCCGTCGGGCGGCTGGAGGTGGTGCTGGTGGCCATTAAGCTGGGGATCCTGCTGGTGCTGATCGCCGCCGGAGTATGGGCACTGCACCCGGCCTCGCTGACGTTGACGTCGTCGCCCGGCGGTGGCGCCTTCTTTTCCGCCATCGGCATTACCTTTCTCGCCTACGCGGGCTTTGGCATGATGGCCAACGCGGCCGATAAGGTGCGCAGCCCGGCCACCACCATGCCGCGGGCTTTCACGCTGGCCATCGGCGTGACGGCGCTGCTGTATGTGACGCTGGCGCTGGTGCTGGTCAGCGATGTGCCGGCGGCGCAGCTGGAGCGCTACGCCGATACGGCGGTGGCGCAGGCCGCCTATCCGCTGCTGGGGCGGGTGGGCTATACCATCGTGGCGATCGGCGCGCTGCTGGCGACGGCCTCGGCGATCAACGCGACGCTGTTTGCAGCCTTTAACATCATGGCCAGCATGGGCAGCGAGGGCGACCTGCCGGGGGCATTCCGCCGCCCGCTGTGGCGCCAGAGCACGCCCGGCAACCTGACGGTGGTGGCGTTGATTATGCTGATAACGCTGCTGCTGGATCTCGGCGCGCTGGCCAACGTCGCCAGCGCAACCTTTCTGTTCTGCTATCTGGCGGTCTTTGTGGTGGCCTGGCGCCTGCGCCGGGAGATCGGCGCCGCCGCGCCGCTGCTGCTGTGCGGGGCGCTGGTGATGCTGCTGGTGATCGTCGGCTTTCTCTTTAGTCTGTGGCAGCAGGGCGGGCCGGCGCTGCTGTGGGTACTGGGCGCGCTGTTGCTGAGCCTGGCGCTGGCGCTGCTTTTCCGACGGGGACGGACGGTATGGAAACATGGCTGATTCATTTTCTGCTCACCTATGTCACCTTCCTGTCGATGTTTTGTCCCCCGGCCACCATCACGGCGGCGACGATCCTGCTGGGCCAGACGCCGCCCCATACGCTGCGCCAGCTGGCCTGGAAGGTGGCGCTCGAATATGTGGCGGTGATGCTGGTCGCTATCTGGATCGGGAACTACCTGCTGATGGCGCTGGGGCTGAACGCCCACGCGCTGACCGCGACCGGTGGCGCGGCGCTGCTGTTTCAGGGCTGGCCGCTGATGACCAAGGGGACCAAGGCGGAGCCGGCGCGGATGGTCGTCACGCCCGATGCCCGCCCCAACGTGCAGGATATGGTGCTGGTGCCGCTGCTGTTTCCGCTGACCATTGGCGGGGGAACCATCGCCGTCGGCATTTCGTTGGCCAGCCATGACGGCTCTCTGGCGGGCCTGCTGCAGCTGTCGGCGGTGATTCTGCTGATGGCGCCGACCATTGCCCTGACGTTTCTGGCGGTCGGCCCGCTGCACGGGCGCCTCTCGAGCGGGGCGATCGATGCCATGGCGCGCATCGCCGGCATCGTTTTGGTGACGCTGTCGCTGCAGCTGCTGGCCTCTGGACTGACGCAGCTGGTGCTGCAGTATGGTCTCGCGAAGTAGCCGATGGCGCTGCACATGGACGGGAGAGGGGGGAGTGCGGGGCGATGGTGGCGAGCGGCCGCGATCCTCAACGCTTGACTGAATACCGGCACGCGCGTGGGGCGCGCGCCGGTGGGATGGGCCGTTAGAAGCGGGCGCCTACGAGAAGGGCCGCGTTGCCGCCGCCGCGCTTATCGCCGACGGTGCCGTCGGCGCGCAGCGCCAGCGACCAGGCGCCGTAGCCGACGCCGAGCTCTGCGCCGCCGCGCAGCTGGTTATCGCCGCGGACGTGGACGATCGGATCCAGCGTCGCGCTGCCCAGCCGCAGATCCGCCCGGCTATTTTTATCGCCCAGACCATAGCGGTATTCGGCGAACAGCCGCGGCGCTATCTGCCAGTCGCCGAGGCTGATGCGATAATCGCTGTCCAGGCGCAGGGCGATATCGTTACGGCTATCGCTGAATTGGGCGACGTCGAGAGCCAGCGTATCGTGTCCCGACTCGCGGAGCGCGTCCTGACGCAGATAGCTGCCCTGCAGCGCCAGCGACGGCGTCAGACGCCATGCCGAGCTCAGATTGGCTTCATAGCCGACCGTCAGCGCATAGCTGTAAAGCCACCCGTCACTGTCTGCCCGCGCCTGTCCCAGGCTTCCCATCTGCCGGCGAGGCTCATACTGACTCCAGCCCAGCCCAGCGCTCAGAGAGACAAAGGGGGTATCGCTCTCCGCCGTCGTCTGCGGGCGGTAGGTGAGGGCGAGCGTCAGACTGTTGACATCCACATCGGCCTCGCTGGCGCCGCTGCTCAGCGTGCCGTAGGTTTTCGCCAGCTGACCGTACAGCGTCAGAGCATCGGCTACGCCGGCGCCCAACCCCAGTGCGATGCCGGAGGTCTGCCCCTTACTGCCCGCGCCGCCGTTGCCGCCGTCATAGGTGCGGTTGTCGGCCAGGTAGTTCAGGTAGACATCCAGGTCGCCCTCCTGCAGACGCACGCTGCGTTCGCGAGCCTGCAGCGTGTCGTTGAGCATCCCCGGGACCTCCAGCAGATAGTTAAAGGCATCGATATGCAGCGCGCTGCCGGGGATATGGCTGACCCGGGTGGCGCTCAGCGCGTTGATGTCGACGCTGGCCTGGATGCCGGCGGGGGTTTTGACCTGCATCTGCGCCCCGTCAATCGCGACCAGCAGCGTATTCTCCGGCGCGGCGCGGTTGGCGATATCCCGTACCAGCAGGGCATCCTGGGTCAGGGTTATCGGTTTGCCGGGATCGAGAATGCGCGGCTCCGTGAAGCGCTCCAGACGGGGAGCGCCGCTGGCGTCAGGGAGCAGGAGATAGGTGGGATCGCTGGGCACCTCGACCCTGCCGGTGACCAGCGCGGGCAGTGGGGTACCGGCGCTGACCAGCAGGCCGTCGCCGCGCAGTCGGTAGCCCTGCGGGGTGACGACGGCGTTTGGCGTCAGGCGCCAGTCGCCGACCTGCATCTCGGCCCCGCGCAGGGTAACGCTATCCCTATTCTGCACCGGCAGGGCGAAGTCTGCCTGATAGCCGTTGGCGAAGGTATAGCGGTAGGCTTGGATCAGCGGGCGCAGCGGCGGCGGAACATCGCGACTCAGCAGCGCGACGTCGGAGACGCTGCCGTCCGCCATGACCTGATAGACATTGAACGGGTTCACCGCGCCGTAGTGGACGTTCGCGATGGTGTGTGGGGTCCCGTTGGTGGGGGCGGCGCTGACAACCTTGAAGCTGCCTTCATCCTGGATGAGCTGCAGACAGTGGCTGTCGCGACAGGAGGGGGTGTAGATGTATAGGCTGTCGGTAAACCGATAGTCTGGCGTTATCTGCCCGCGCAGGGTGACGTCGCGGCTGTTTTCGTCCAGCACGAAGATATCGTTGCCGTTGCTCAGGGCGATGTCGCCGTACAGCGCGCTATTGAAGCTGAGCAGGAAGTCGTCTCCCGCGGTCTGGGTGATATTACCCCCCACCAGGCTGTTGTTGAGGATCAGCGTCGGCACGTTGGTAAAGGCGCTGGTCAGGGTGGAGAAGACCCCGTCGCTGAGACGGGCGGCCAGGTTAGCCGCATGGTCCAGGATCACCGCGCTTTGGCTAAACGCCTGACGCTGCCCGCTGTCGTAGCCCGCGTCGGTCAGCAGGTTATAGGCATTATTGTTGCCATGGTAGATCCCGTGGGCGCTGACGCCGTCGCCGAGCGCGAGGTTCAGCGAATTCTGCAGCAGTAGCAGGTTGTCCTGACTGCTGGCGTTTTGGAATACCCCATAGGCGGCCAGGGCGTCGCTGTAGGCCAGATTGATGCTGTTGTTTAGGCGCAGCGAGTTATGGTCGGCGGAGGCATCCAGCCAGATCCCGGCGGCGTAGACATTGGCGCTCTGCGCTGGGGCCGCGCTGCGGCGGTAGATGCCGCCGTTGACGACGTTCTCCAGCGTCACGGCGTTGTCTTCTTTGGTGATAAACAGCCCCGGGTTCATGCTGCGCGCCGGCTGGCGCGTTTTCAGATCGGCATCCACATCGTCGTCGCCGTGCGCCGGTTGGTTCACGGCCAGATTCACCCGGTCGCTCAGGGCCAGCGTACTGCCTTTATGGGCCGCCATCCGCGCGCTTAGCGCTTTCTCTGTGAGGTAGTAGCGGTCGATATGGGGCGGATTCTGCGCCTGTCGCCAGCGGGCGGTCACCAGCCCGATGCGCGCCTGTTGGCGCAGCGCGTCGCGATCGGGAGGGGTATTGTCCAGCGCCTCGATATCCCACGTCAGGTGGAAACCGGTCAGATAGGCGCTGCCGTCGCGGTCGGCATAGACATACTCATCCTGATTATCGCGCAGGTAGCCCGGCGCGTCGGAGGCGATAATCGCGCCGGAGCGCTGCGGTCCGGCGGTTTCGGCCTTGACTACTTCGCCCTCGTTGCGCGGCAGCGTGACCGGCAGTGCGCCCACCGGGTTGACGTTGCCGGCGATGACGTCCACCACCGCCTCGGAGAGGGTGGCGAAGCTGGCGGTCAGGGCGGCGGCGCCCGGCTCCAGGTTCTCCAGCAGCCACGGCTGAGCGAGATTGAGGTTGACGATGGTCGGCACCTTGGCCTGGATCAGGTTGATTCGGTCGATGTCGATGCCGTTATGGTCGTCGATCTGCAGGTTATAGACGAACTCGGCGCTCTGTTCGAACAGCCCAACGCCATCCGACGGCTTGACGAACAGCAGGGCGTACTCGGCGCTGTCGATATCAAAGGTGACGTTAAGCCAGGGCGCCTGGCGTTTTATGGCCTGGTACAGCGTCAGGGTGTCCGTCGCCCGCTGCGCCTCGGCGTCGCGCGAGAAGAACTCGATGTAGACCGGCGCATCGCCGATCTTTGCTTCGGTCAACGGCAGCAGATTGCCGCTGTTCTTCAGCACCACGACCGACTTCTGATGGGCCTGATAGGCGGCCTGCTGGCGCTCGCGCTCATTGAAGATCGCCACGGCGCGCTGCGGATCGCGGTAGGGATCCTCAAACAGCCCCAGATGGAACATCTCCGTCAGCAGCCGTCCGGCGGCCTGATCCAGTACCCCCTGGCGGAAGGCATCTTCCGTGGCAAAGGCGTCCCGGAACAGGAATACGTCGGAGAGATCGCTGAACACGTCCACGCCGTTGGCGGCGCCGAGGGCGACGCGCTGGGCCAGCGTGGCCGCCTCTAGCCCCCAGGCCATGCCGGTCAGAATACCGGAATCGCTGTTGATATAGCCGGTAAAGCCGAGCTGATCGCGCAGCAGACGGTCGATCAGCTTGTGGCTATAGGCAAAGCCCAGCTCTTCGCTAAACCCGTTCTCCAGGAATTTCTCCGGGCTCTTCTTGGCCAGATACAGCGGATCATAGATACGGTTGCCGAAGCGGTCGCGGGTAAACAGAGTCGAGCCGTCGCCGGCGTCATTGACGATCTTCTCCGCCTCGGGAATATCGCTGAGATACAGCTGCGGCAGGCTCATGGCGTCGCTGGGACGCGCATAGTAGGGCATGATCGACGAGGTGCCGGCATCGACGGCGGCGATAAAGCCGGGCAGATGGTAGCGGTACAGGCTGTCTTTGGTCGGGTAGGGGGAGTATTGACCGTAGACATAGTGGGGATCGGTGCCGCGATCGCGGGCGCCGCCGCCGGGGAAATGTTTGGTGGTCATGGCGATGCCATGGTTGCCTAGCGTATCCCCCTGGAAGCCGGTGACGATCTGACGTGTGGCCTCGGCGACGATCTCCGGGCTATCGCCAAAGGTGTCGGCCAGCCGAAACCAGCGCGGATCGGTGGCGGTATCCGCCATGTAGCCATACATTTTGCGGATTCCGGTGGCGTCCCACTCCTGCGCTGCCTGACGCGCGAAGGTCAGCAGCATATCGCTGGGGGCGTTGAGGGTCTCCATTTCGCCGATAAAGGCGGCGCCCATGCCGAGGGTGCTAGGCCACAGGGAGAAGGTTCCAGAGGACTCCTGCAGGCCAAAGCCGACGTTGTCGGTATTGTGGTTGCGCGGGTTCGAGGTGACCACGACGGGGATCCCGAGCGTGGAGCCCTCCGCCACCTGCTGCAGGGCGTTGGTCCAGATAGCCAGCGTCAGCGGATCGGCGTTGCTGCGATCGATCATAAAGCGCACTTTCCAGTCGAGGATCCCTTCGGTCGCCGGCGCGCTGCGTTCAATGACCGGCTTTTCAAAGAACTCAAAGCTGTCGCCCGGGGCGCTGAATACGTTGCTGGTGGCTTCCCGATAGCTTTCACACAGAATACCGTTGGCGTTGGCCGTGCTACAGTTACCCGCCGAGCCTAAATACTGTGAGCCGATGACCATCAGTCCCAGCTTATCCTCATTACGCATTTGACTCAGCAGATCGACGGCGCGCAGCGCGACGGGCCTGCGCCAGTCTTCATAGATATCCAGCGTGCCGTTTTTATTGGCGTCTTTAAAATAATAGGTATTAGTTGCATCATTAAGCGTAATAATAGGTGTCGTACGGGTGGAGAGGCGGGGCTGATCGGCGGCGGCCCAGCGGGGCGATATGACGCTGATGCCGAGCAGCAGCGCGATAGAGAGTGCGAGCGTAGACCGGCGGAAAGCCATATTCCGTTTTTTCTTCATAGCGGTGTCCTTGCGTTAATGTGGAATAAAACGCGACACACATAGGCTCGGCCCGACGGTAGGGGCGTCAGCGGCTTTATGGTTATGGTATTTCTTTGACTTCTTCTTCGAGATTAATGTTGTGTCAACCGCTAATTAACATGTTTTCGCTGCGTCGTTTTTAAATTTGACGTTATTGTGTGAGCAACCTAACGGGAATATAGAGATTATTTTTTGAGGGTATTTCTAATATTTGCACATTGCCTTGCGGAATATAATATCTATATATTCTATTGAGCTTATTTATTTACTTTCACTATTTTAACGCGCTCCTCGCCGTCGGGGTCTCCCGCGGCAGAACGTGCTACTATGCCGTCAGCCCCGCTATGAACCAAGGAGTCGCTATGGAACAATCGCTCACGACGTTAAGCCGAGAGGTGGGCGAACGTCTGCGCGCGCGCGGGGAGCAGGTCACCTGTGCCGAATCCTGCACCGGGGGGCTGATCGCCAAGCTGTTGACCGATATCGCCGGCAGCTCGTGCTATTTTGAGCGCGGCTTTGTCACGTACAGCAACCGGGCTAAAGAGGAGATGCTGGGGGTGGCAGGCGGCGTGCTGGCGCAGCATGGCGCGGTCAGCGAGCCCGTGGCGGCGGCGATGGCCGTCGGCGCGCTGCGCGCAGCGCGGGCCGATCTGGCCGTGGCGGTGAGCGGTATTGCCGGGCCCGACGGCGGCAGCGCGCAGAAACCGGTCGGCACCGTCTGGTTTGGCTTTGCCGCCCGCGGCGGAGAGCCCCTGTGCCTGTGCCGGCATTTTACCGGCGATCGGGATGCCGTACGGCGGCAGGCGGCGCAGTTTGCGCTGCGGACGCTGCTGGAAAAATTTCTTACGTGAGTCTTGATACTGTATGAGCATACAGTATAATCAAGGTCAATTTCAGATTTGCTATGCGTGGAGTAAACGGATGGACGAGAACAAACAACGTGCCCTGGCTGCGGCGTTAGGCCAGATTGAAAAGCAGTTTGGTAAAGGTTCTATCATGCGTCTGGGGGATACCCAAACGCTGGACATTGAGTCCATTTCAACCGGTTCTCTGAGTCTGGACGTGGCGCTGGGCATCGGCGGTCTGCCGATGGGGCGCGTCGTTGAGATCTTCGGGCCGGAGTCCTCCGGTAAAACCACGCTGACCCTGTCTGTCATCGCGCGCGCTCAGGCGGCGGGGAAGACCTGCGCCTTTATTGACGCGGAACACGCGCTGGATCCGATCTATGCCGCCAAGCTGGGGGTCAACGTCGATGATCTGCTGGTGTCGCAGCCGGATACCGGTGAGCAGGCGCTGGAGATCTGCGATGCGCTGGTGCGCTCTGGCGCCGTCGATGTGATCATCGTGGACTCCGTGGCCGCCCTGACGCCGAAGGCGGAGATCGAGGGCGAAATGGGGGACTCTCACGTAGGCCTGCAGGCGCGTCTGATGTCGCAGGCGCTGCGTAAGCTGACCGCCAATATCAAAAACGCCAACTGTCTGGTGGTCTTTATCAACCAGATCCGCATGAAGATCGGGGTGATGTTCGGTAACCCTGAGACCACCACCGGCGGTAACGCGCTGAAGTTTTACTCCTCCGTGCGTCTGGATATCCGTCGCATCGGCGCCATCAAAGAGGGCGATGAGGTGGTCGGCAACGAGACCCGCGTCAAGGTGGTCAAGAACAAGGTGGCCCCGCCGTTCCGCCAGGCTGAGTTCCAGATCCTGTACGGCGCCGGTATCTCCAAGGAGAGCGAGCTGATCGATCTGGGCGTTAAGCACAAGCTGCTGGATAAGTCCGGAGCTTGGTACAGCTACAATGGCGACAAGATCGGTCAGGGTAAAGCGAACTCCATGAAGTTCCTGCAGGAGAATACGACGATCTCGGCTGAGCTGGAGGGCAAGCTGCGTGAGCTGCTGCTGAGCCACGCCGCGGCGACCGACGCCGAGCGCGCGGGTGCTGAGCGCGAAGATGACGCGGCGACGGATGATGAAAACTTCTAATCCCGCCGGTCACGGGCGCGGCGCGGCGAGGTCTGCGTGAGCGACGCGCTTAACCGGGCCATGCGTCTGCTGGCCCAGCGTGATCACAGCGAGAATGAGCTGCGCCGCAAACTTGCGGCGCAGGGCGTTTCTGAGGCGGATATCGCGTTGACTATCGCCCACTGTCAGCGCTATCAGTGGCTGGACGATGCCCGCTTTGCCCAGCGCTATATTGACTCCCGCAGCCGTAAAGGCTATGGCGCGCAGCGCATTCGTCAGGAGCTGGGGGTGCGCGGCGTGGCGCGCGATCTCATCCAGCAGGCGCTGGCCGAGTGTGAGATCGACTGGAGCGCACAGGCGCGCCGTGCGCTGGAGCGCCACTTTTCCCTACCGCTCTCTCCCGATTGGGCCGCTCGGGCCAAAGTGCAGCGCTATCTGCTGTATCGCGGCTTCTTTTCGGAGGAGATCCAGGATGCCCTGCGCGATTTAACTTCGTGAACGCACGCGGCGTTTTACTTCGGTGAGAAGAAATTTTATCTTAGTGTCACTTTGTGTTCGTGAGCGGGCGTCGGCAGCGGAATGCGGGCTGTTTTGTTCACGGACTGTTCTTCTAGCCAGACTCCGGGACATTTATGAGCAAGAGTACCGCTGAGATCCGTCAAGCGTTTCTCGATTTTTATCACAGTAAGGGCCACCAGGTGGTGGACAGCAGCTCCCTGGTGCCGAACAACGATCCGACACTGTTGTTTACCAACGCCGGGATGAACCAGTTTAAAGATGTTTTCCTTGGCATCGATAAGCGCAGCTATAGCCGTGCCACCACGGCACAGCGCTGCGTACGCGCCGGTGGTAAACATAATGACCTGGAGAACGTCGGTTATACCGCTCGCCATCACACCTTCTTTGAAATGCTGGGCAACTTTAGCTTTGGCGACTACTTCAAGCATGACGCCATCAATTTTGCCTGGGAACTGCTGACCGGCGCGCAGTGGTTTAACCTACCGAAAGAGAAGCTGTGGGTGACGGTGTACGAAAGCGACGACGAGGCTTACGACATCTGGGCTAACGAGGTCGGCGTACCGCGCGAGCGCATTATTCGCATCGGCGACAATAAAGGTGCGGCCTACGCCTCCGATAACTTCTGGCAGATGGGCGATACCGGCCCGTGCGGCCCGTGCACCGAGATCTTCTATGACCACGGTGCCCACATTGCCGGGGGGCCTCCGGGCAGCCCGGACGAAGACGGCGATCGCTATATCGAGATCTGGAACATCGTCTTCATGCAGTTCAACCGCCAGAGCGACGGCACGCTGCTGCCGCTGCCGAAGCCTTCCGTGGATACCGGGATGGGGCTGGAACGCATTGCGGCGGTGCTGCAGCACGTTAACTCCAACTATGATATCGATCTGTTCCGCACCCTGATCGCAGAGACCGCGCGGGTGATCGGCGTCAGCGATCTGAGCAGCAAATCGCTGCGGGTGATCGCCGACCATATCCGCTCCTGCGCATTCTTGGTTTCCGACGGCGTGCTGCCCTCCAACGAGGGCCGCGGCTACGTGCTGCGCCGTATCATCCGTCGCGCCGTGCGCCACGGACATATGCTGGGCGCCAAAGAGGCATTCTTCTATAAGCTGGTGAAGCCGCTGATCGCCGTGATGGGGTCAGCTGCCGATGCGCTGGCACAGCAGCAGGCGATGGTGGAGCAGGTGCTGAAAACGGAAGAAGAGCAGTTTGCGCGCACGCTGGAGCGTGGGCTGACGCTGCTGGACGACGAGCTGTCTACGCTGGACGGGGATACCCTGGACGGTGAGACCGCATTCCGCCTGTACGATACCTATGGCTTCCCGCTGGATCTGACCGCCGACGTGTGCCGCGAGCGCGGTCTGAAGGTGGATGAAGAGGGCTTCGAGCGGGCGATGGAGGCTCAGCGCCGTCGTGCGCGCGAGTCCAGCGGCTTCGGCGCCGACTACAACAGTATGATCCGCGTTGACGGCAGCACGGACTTTACCGGTTATCACCTGCAGCAGCAGGATGCCCTGGTGACGGCCCTGTTTCACAACGGGCAGGCGGTTGATGCCCTGCAGGCCGGAGAGGAAGGGGTTGTCGTGCTGGCGCAGACGCCGTTCTACGCCGAGTCTGGTGGCCAGGTGGGTGACCGCGGCGAGCTGACGGCGCAGGGCTGCCGTTTTGTGGTTGAGGATACCCAGAAGTACGGCCAGGCTATCGGTCATCTCGGTAAGGTGGCCCAGGGCAGTCTGCGGGTCGGAGAGCGGGTGCAGGCCAGCATCGACGGCGCGCGCCGCGAGCGTATCCGCCAGAGCCACTCGGCGACGCACCTGATGCATGCCGCCCTGCGCAGCGTGCTGGGTGAGCATGTCGCGCAGAAAGGCTCGCTGGTGAGCGATGGCGCCCTGCGCTTTGACTTCTCGCACGCAGAGGCGATGAAGCCGCAGCAGATCCGTCAGGTTGAGGATATCGTTAACGCCCAGATCCGTCGCAACCTGCCTATCGATACGCAGGAGATGGGGCTGGAAGAGGCCAAGGCCAAAGGGGCCATGGCGCTGTTCGGCGAGAAGTACGATGCCCAGGTTCGCGTGCTGAGCATGGGTGACTTCTCCACCGAGCTGTGCGGCGGTACGCACGCAGAGCGCACCGGCGATATCGGTCTGTTCCGCATTGTCAGCGAGAGCGGCACCGCGGCCGGCGTGCGTCGCATTGAGGCGGTGACCGGTGAACAGGCCCTGCTGGCGATGCACCAGGAGAGCGATATGCTGCGTGAGGCGGCATCCCTGGTTAAGGGGGATGCCCAAAGCGTTGCAGAGAAGATCCGCGCCGTGATGGAAAAGAGCCGCCAGCTGGAGAAAGCGCTGCAGCAGCTCAAGGATCAGCAGGCTGCACAGGAGAGCGCCTCGCTGAGCGGGAAAGCCGTTGAGGTTAACGGGGTGAAGCTGCTGGTGAGTCAGCTGGACGGCGTGGAGCCGAAAATGCTGCGTACCATGGTGGATGACCTGAAAAACCAGATGGGCTCCTGCATCGTGGTGCTGGCGACGGCAGAGGCGGGTAAAGTCAGCCTGATCGCCGGCGTGACCAAGGATCTGACCGCCAAGGTGAAGGCCGGTGAGCTGATCGGTATGGTCGCGCAGCAGGTCGGTGGTAAAGGCGGCGGACGTCCCGATATGGCGCAGGCCGGGGGAACCGATGCCGCAGCTCTGCCGCAGGCGCTGGCCAGCGTGACGGATTGGGTTGCCGCTAAGCTGTAATCCACGCTAGCACGGTGAAAACGCCGTATCCATTTGTTGGATACGGCGTTTTTTTGTTTTTTTGCCCGCTTGGTGTTATAAATTTTGCAATGGTGTGTGTAGTTTGAGCTAAACTTGTACTGAGAATGTAGTAGGCGGGAATCTGCTTACACATTATAGAGTTGTTGCTGTTTACGTTTTTACTACAGATGATGGATAATGGCGGGGAAAAACTGAGAGACCCGACTCTAATTAATCTTTCAAGGAGCAAAGAATGCTTATTCTGACTCGTCGAGTGGGTGAGACCCTCATGATTGGCGATGAAGTAACGGTCACCGTGTTGGGGGTGAAGGGAAACCAGGTACGTATCGGTGTGAATGCTCCGAAAGAGGTTTCTGTGCACCGTGAAGAGATCTATCAGCGTATTCAGGCGGAAAAGTCCCAACCGACGACGTATTGATTTCGGTATAGCGTCTCGCATCGCAGCGGGGCGCTTACGCGGTGCTTGCTACGGCCTCTTGTCTCCCTCGTTTCCTCCTTCTCCCTTTGTTTTCTCCTTTTACGCTTCTCTGTTAGGTTTCTCTGCCGACGTTATCTCTGCCTGCATCGTGGATTGGTGCTCTGAGAACGCCCCTGCGGGGAGGCGGCGGGTGTTTTTTATTCAAACGGTTCAGCAATGCGCTATCAGTCGACATGGCGCGTGCTCGCCATGTCGCATAAAACAGGGGTTTTTGCGGTTCATAAAAACAGCAGGTTGGCGCTATTCACAGCGGTTTGCCTGTGAATTGTGCAAACGAATCAGATTGCGTGAAAACTCAGGAAAAATTGTTTGACTTATCAGCCCGTGAAAGTAATATGTGCGCCACGCAGTGCCGATGAGACAACGAAACGTTGAGTGGGCACAACTCGCAAGAGTCGCGTGTGGTGAGGTGGCCGAGAGGCTGAAGGCGCTCCCCTGCTAAGGGAGTATGCGGTCAAAAGCTGCATCGGGGGTTCGAATCCCCCCTCACCGCCATTTGCATCCGTAGCTCAGCTGGATAGAGTACTCGGCTACGAACCGAGCGGTCGGAGGTTCGAATCCTCCCGGATGCACCATCTTTCAGGTTTATGGCCTCGCGGCGGTAAATCGGATGCGGGAATCAGAACGGCCCGTATCATCAAGTAAGTTCTCTGTGCATCCGTAGCTCAGCTGGATAGAGTACTCGGCTACGAACCGAGCGGTCGGAGGTTCGAATCCTCCCGGATGCACCATCTTTTCGATTCATGGTGATTAGCGGTGAATCAGACAGTAGGGTGACCCTTCTGTCAATGTTGTTATTCTGTGCATCCGTAGCTCAGCTGGATAGAGTACTCGGCTACGAACCGAGCGGTCGGAGGTTCGAATCCTCCCGGATGCACCATCTTTCAGGTTTATGGCCTCGCGGCGGTAAATCGGATGCGGGAATCAGAACGGCCCGTATCATCAAGTAAGTTCTCTGTGCATCCGTAGCTCAGCTGGATAGAGTACTCGGCTACGAACCGAGCGGTCGGAGGTTCGAATCCTCCCGGATGCACCATCTTTCGCAGGGCGTGATGCTAACATCATGCTTCGCCTACGGCAAAGATTGCATAGGCTTGCACACGAGGCAGGTCAACGTTGCGTAGCAACGGCGCCTACGGTGAGACGCACAGCGTCAAATTATCCGCCTAGATGCTTTCTCGCTTTATAAAAAGCCCGCTTTTGCGGGCTTTTTTGCATTCTGCCGCCCGCGTCTTCCCTCCGTTTCACTTTTCCTACCCAGGCCTTCCGCACGTATCACGACGATGCGCTGACGGCCCGCGACAGCCCGCCTGTTTTTACGCTAAAGTATCTCTCTTTTCCCCGTTTCAGAGGATGAGCATGACGATGTATGACCGTTATGACGGGCTGATTTTCGATATGGATGGTACCCTGCTCGACAGCGAGCCGACGCATCGGCGGGCGTGGGATGCGGTGTTGGGTCGTTACGGTATGGATTATGACCTAACGACGGTGATCGCACTCAATGGCTCTCCCACATGGCGTATTGCTCAGGCTATCATTGAACACAATCAGTCCGATCTCGATCCTCATGCGTTGGCCGCGGAAAAAACGAGGACGGTAGAGAGTATGCTGTTGGACTGCGTACGTCCGCTGCCGCTGGCGGAGGTTGCCTTGGCCTATAAGGGGCGTCGTCCCATGGCCGTCGGCACCGGCAGCGAGCATCGCCTGGCCGACGCCCTGCTGTGTCATCTGGGGCTGCGTGACTGTTTTCAGGCGATCGTGGCCGCCGATGATGTGCAGCGCCATAAGCCGGATCCGCAAACCTTTTTACGCTGTGCCGCGCTGCTCGGCGTTGCACCGCCCCGCTGCGTGGTGTTTGAAGATGCGGATTTTGGTATTCAGGCCGCCCAGCGAGCGGGCATGGACTGGATCGACGTGCGCGACCTGTAATGAGTGAATTTTGGGCTATCACTGGCATGTTTGTCAGCAGTTTTACCAGCGCGACGCTGTTGCCGGGTAATTCGGAGGTGGTGCTGAGCGGGCTGCTGATTGCGGCGCAGGCGCCGCTGCTCTGGCTGCTGACGGCGGCGATCGTGGGCAACGTACTGGGGGGACTGACCAATGTGATCATTGGTCGTGCGCTGCCCCAGGTGACGCCGCAGCGTGGGCTGGCGATGGCGCTGGGCTGGATGCAGCGCTACGGCGCCGCGGCGCTGTTGCTTAGCTGGCTGCCGCTGATCGGCGATCTGCTGTGCCTCTTGGCCGGGTGGCTGAGGATGCCGTGGGGAAAGGTCGCACTGTATCTGACCCTGGGCAAGGCCGCACGCTATGCGGTGCTGGCATGGCTGACGCTGTACGGCATGTCGTGGTGGCATTAGGCGTCCATTGCGGTAAGACGCGGTGGGTGCGATTAACTCTTCTTATTAGCGGGAGGTCAATTTGATCCCGGACGTATCTCAGGCCCTTAGCTGGCTAGAATCTCATCCGCATGCCCTGGACGGCATCCGGCGCGGTATCGAGCGCGAAACGCTGCGCGTCACTCCCGATGGTCATTTGGCCGCAACGCCGCACCCGGCGGTGTTGGGTAAGGCGTTGACCCACCCCTGGATCACCACTGACTTCGCCGAAAGCCTGCTGGAGTTCATCACGCCCGTCGATGGTAGCATCGACCATATGCTGGACTTCCTCAGTGATATTCACCGCTATGTGGCGCGCCATCTCGGCGATGAGCGCATGTGGCCCCTGAGCATGCCCTGTTTTATCGGGAGCGAGCAGGATATCACCCTGGCCCAGTACGGCAGCAGTAACCTAGGGCGCTTTAAAACGCTCTACCGCGAGGGGTTGAAGAACCGTTATGGGGCGCTGATGCAGACCATCTCCGGCGTGCACTATAACTTCTCCCTGCCGCTGTCGTTTTGGCAGGCGCGCGCCGGCGTGCAGGATGCGGATAGCGGTAAGGCCGCCATTTCCGACGGCTATTTCCGCCTGATTCGGAACTACTATCGCTTTGGCTGGGTGATCCCCTATCTGTTTGGCGCGTCACCGGCCATCTGTGGCTCCTTCCTGAACGGGCGGGAGAGCGCGCTGCCGTTTGAGCGCCGCGGCGGAACGCTGTTCCTGCCCTATGCCACCTCGCTGCGCCTGAGCGATCTGGGATACACCAATAAGTCGCAGAGCAATCTCGGGATCACGTTTAACCACCTTGACCAGTATGTCGAAGGGCTGAAGCGCGCCATCCATACCCCCTCCGCGGAGTTTGCTCGCCTGGGCGTGGAGGAAGACGGCCGCTATCGCCAGCTGAATGCCAATATTCTGCAGATCGAAAATGAGCTCTATGCGCCGATCCGGCCCAAGCGCGTGACGCGCGACGGTGAGTCGCCGTCCGATGCGCTGCTGCGCGGCGGCGTAGAGTACATTGAGGTTCGCTCTCTGGACATTAACCCGTTCACTCCCATCGGCGTCGATGCCGATCAGGCCCGCTTCCTCGATCTGTTCCTGATCTGGTGCGTGCTGGCCGATGCGCCGGAGATGAGCAGCGACGAGCTGCTGTGTACGCGCCAAAACTGGAACCGGGTGATCCTTGAGGGGCGCAAGCCGGGGCAGACCATCGGCATTGGCTGTCATGATGCCCGTCAGCCGCTGGCGTACGTGGGACAGTCACTTTTTGCCGACCTGCATCGGGTCGCCGAGGTGCTGGATGGCATTAACGGTGATGCGCGCTACCAGCAGGTCTGCGCTCGTCTGGTGGCAGCCTTTGAGGATGTTTCTCTGACCTACTCGGCACGGGTCATGGCCCAGATGGGGGATCGGGGGATCGGCAGCTATGGCCTGGCGCTGGCGCAGCGTTACCGCGATCGGCTGTGCAGCGAGCCGCTGACGCTGTTGGATGAGGCGACGCTGACGGCGCAGGCGCAGGGCTCGGTTACCCGCCAAGCGGCGCTGGAGTCCCAGGACAGCGAGTCCTTTGCAGACTATCTTCGGCAGCACGCCGGACGCTAGAAAAGAAAAAGGCCACAATTCCTGTGGCCAAAATAAACATCTCTGAGGACAGGGATGATGATGATAACAAATGCGCGTCTTTCATATACTGAGAGTCGCAGTATGGGAAAAGGTTTCCTAACAAAGGAAAAAAATATTTTTTTATTGAGGAGGTGACGAAATGCCGTTACTGGATAGCTTCACTGTCGACCATACTCGCATGGCCGCACCTGCCGTTCGCGTAGCAAAAAATATGACCACCCCGCACGGCGATCAGATCACCGTATTCGATCTGCGCTTCTGCCGCCCCAACCATGCCATCCTGCCGGAGCGCGGTATTCATACCCTTGAGCACCTATTCGCCGGTTTTATGCGTGACCATCTGAACGGCGACGGCGTTGAGATTATTGATATTTCACCGATGGGCTGCCGCACGGGCTTCTATATGAGCCTGATCGGAACGCCGGACGAAGCGCGAGTTGCCGCGGCGTGGAAGGCGGCGATGGAGGACGTGCTGCGGGTCAGCGATCAGCGGAGCATCCCAGAGCTGAATGAGTTTCAGTGTGGTACCTACAGCATGCACTCGTTGGCCGAGGCGCACCAGATTGCCCGCCAGATCCTGGCGGCCGGGATCGGTATCAACCATAACGATGCGCTGGCGCTCTCTGCCGACCAACTGGCCCGTCTGCACCCCTAGGCTTCACCGATAGAAAAGCCCCCACAGAGGCAATCTGCGGGGGCTTTTTTACGCCGGTGAGGCGGGGGAGACGCGTAGATTAGGCGCCGTCGCCCGGCAGGTGCGAACGCAGCAGAGAGACTCTCACCCGCTTGATCATGTTGTCCTGCACATCGAGAATTTCGATGAAGTAGTTACCGATGGTGACCTGGGTGCCCGGCAGCGGGATCTCCTCCAGAGTTTCCAGCAGCACTCCGTTGATGGTGCGCGCGCCTTCCGCAGGTAGGGTCCAGTTAAAGGCCTTGTTCAGCTCGCGGATATTGGCGCTGCCGTCGATCAGTACGCTGCCGTCGCTCTGCGGCAGCACCTCTTCGGCCAGCGAGGGGGACATGGAGGTGGTAAAGTCGCCGACGATCTCCTCAAGGATATCTTCGACGGAGATAAGCCCCTTGATATCGCCGTATTCATCTACCACGATGCCGACCTTTTCCTTATTGCGCTGGAACTTCAGCAGCTGCACGTTGAGGTGGGTCCCCTCCGGGATGTAGTAGATCTCGTCGGCGGCGCGCAGCAGGTTTTCTTTGTTGAACTCCTGCTTTTCAATCATCTGGCGGTAGGCTTCGCGCACGCGCAGCATACCGATGGCGTCGTCCAGGGTATCGCGGAACAGCACGATGCGCCCGTGGGGAGAGTGGGTCAGCTGGCGCAGGATCGATTTCCAATCGTCGTTGACGTCGATGCCGACGATCTCGGTGCGCGGCACCATGATGTCCTCGACCGACACCTTATCCAGATCCAGTACCGAGATCAGCATGTCCTGGTTGCGCCGCGAAATCTGAGCGCGCGACTCGTTCACGATGGTGCGCAGCTCCTCTTTGCTTACCGCATCGCTGGGGCCCGCGTGCGGCTGAACGCCGCACAGCCGCAGCAGCAGGCGGGTGATGCCGTTCAGCAGCCAGACCAGCGGCATCATGACTTTCTGCAGCGGGCCCAGCAGCAGGCTGCTGGGGAATGCCACCTTTTCTGGGTACAGCGCCGCAAAGGTTTTTGGCATGACCTCGGCAAAAATCAGAATGACAAAGGTCAGGATACCGGTGGCGATGGCCACGCCGCTGTCGCCATACAGACGCATACCGACGATGGTCGCCAGCGCTGAGGCCAGTATATTGACCAGGTTATTGCCAATCAGCACCAGGCTTATCAGGCGATCCGGGTGACGCAGCAGGCGCTCGACGCGCCGGGCGGGCCGCAGTCCCTGCTTGGCCAGGTGGCGCAGGCGATAGCGGTTGAGGGTCATCATCCCGGTTTCCGAGGCGGAGAAGTAAGCGGAGACGATCACCATCAGCACTAGAATGGCGATCAGCGTACCGGTCGAGACGTGCTCCAAACGGGTATTCCTTATGGTGGTTAACGATTAGCCCCGCACGGCGGCGGGGCGCGAAAATCGGTGCGAGGGCGTAGGATTACTGCGCCAGATCCAGAATGATCCGACTGCCGAAGTAGGCGAGCGTCAGCAGCGCCGCGCCGGCCAGGTTACACCACACGACCGGACGTCCCCGCCATCCCCGGCGATAGTGCCCCCACAGCAATATGATATACACGCACCAGGCCAATAGCGACAGCAGCGCCTTGTGCATATTTTCGGGGCTGAACAGCTGCTCCATATACAGACTGCCGCTGATCAGCGTCAGGGTCAGCAGCACCACGCCCACCTGGGTAATGTGGAACATCTTGCGCTCAATGCTCATTAACGGCGGCATGTCGGCGCGCAGGCTCAGCTTTTTATTCTTAAGCAGGTGATCCATCCACGCCACTTGAAAGGCATACAGCGCGGCGATGATCAGCGTGGCGTAAGAGAACAGCGCCAGCCCGATATGGAACAGCAAAGAGGGGCTGGCCTCCAGATGGGTAATAAACTCCCCGGGAACAAAGCTGGCCAGACCGAGGTTGATCAGGGCAAAGCTGTAGACGATCGGCAGCAGAAACCAGCCGCGATCGCGTGAGGCGACCACGGTCATGACCAGGCAGATCAGCAGGCTGACCGATGATCCCATATTCAGCAGGCTGAGGTTCTGGCCTGCGCTGACGTCAAAGATGCGCTGGTAGAGGGCGATGGCATGGCACAGCAGCGCCGCGGCGGCGAAGATCAGCGCCAGACGCCGGTATGCGCGATTATTGCGCGCCAGACCGGGAACAATCAGTCCCAGGCTGAGCAGATAGGCAATCATAGCCGTGATGGCAAATACGGGCATAGCGAGTTCATTGATGGCTGAGTGAATGAGGCGTTCAGTATAGCCGCAGCGGCGCTACGCTCCAACCGCTGGCGCCGACCAATGCGCGCCGTGGGGGAGAGAATCGCGGGGCTTCGTGTTATACTCGCCGCCATCTTTAGCGATGTCGTCGCCTGACGGCCCGTTTTGCATTGGTACTACGTTGAGCATAAACCATGTTTGAAAATCTAAGCGATCGATTGTCGCGCACGCTGCGCAACATCAGTGGCCGCGGGCGACTGACCGAAGATAATATCAAGGATACCCTGCGCGAGGTGCGCATGGCGCTGCTGGAAGCCGACGTGGCGCTGCCGGTGGTGCGCGAGTTCATCAGTCGGGTGAAAGAGAGCGCGCTGGGTCAGGAGGTAAACAAGAGCCTGACGCCGGGACAGGAGTTCGTCAAAATCGTTCAGGATGAGCTGACCCGCGCAATGGGGGAGGCCAACACCGAGCTGAATCTGGCGGCGCAGCCGCCGGCCGTGGTGCTGATGGCCGGCCTGCAGGGCGCCGGTAAGACGACCAGCGTGGGTAAGCTTGGTAAATTCCTGAAGGAAAAACAGAAGAAGAAGGTGCTGGTCGTCTCCGCCGACGTGTATCGCCCCGCGGCGATCAAACAGCTGGAGACGTTGGCACAGGGCGTCGGCGTCGATTTCTTCCCTTCCGACGTCCAGGAGCGCCCGCTGGATATCGTGCAGCGCGCGCTGACCCACGCCAAGCAGAAGTTTTATGATGTGCTGATCGTCGATACCGCAGGTCGCCTGCACGTCGACGAAGCGATGATGGATGAGATCAAGCAGATCCACGCGGCGATCAATCCGGTGGAAACGCTGTTTGTGGTCGATGCGATGACCGGCCAGGATGCGGCCAATACCGCCAGCGCCTTTAATCAGGCGCTGCCGCTGACCGGCGTGGTGCTGACCAAGGTGGACGGCGACGCCCGCGGCGGTGCGGCGCTGTCGATCCGCCACATCACGGGAAAACCGATCAAGTTCCTCGGCGTCGGGGAGAAGACCGAGGCGCTGGAGCCGTTTTATCCGGATCGCGTGGCCTCGCGTATCCTGGGCATGGGCGACGTGCTGTCGCTGATCGAAGAGCTGGAGAGCAAGGTTGACCGCGCGCAGGCCGAGAAGCTGGCGACCAAGCTGAAGAAGGGTGACGGCTTCGATCTCAACGACTTTATGGATCAGCTCAAACAGATGCGCAACATGGGAGGGATGACCTCCATGCTGGCCAAGCTGCCGGGTGTCGGTCAGCTGCCGGACAACGTGAAGGCGCAGATGGATGACAAGGTGCTGGTGCGGATGGAGGCGATCATCAGCTCGATGACGCTGAAAGAGCGCAGCAATCCAGAGATCATCAAAGGCTCGCGCAAGCGCCGTATCGCTCAGGGTTCCGGCATGCAGGTGCAGGACGTGAACCGTCTGCTGAAGCAGTTTGACGAAATGCAGCGCATGATGAAAAAGATGAAGAAAGGCGGAATGGCGAAAATGATGCGCGGCATGCGCGGCATGATGCCACCGGGGTTCCCGGGGCGTTAATCGCCGTCGTCGGTGCGAAAGCGTATAGCGGTAGTTGCTTTTCGCGCCAAAATGAGTAAAATTTTCGGGCTTTTATGTTCGTATGAACAAGGACACCGGGCTCCGTTCCTCGATGGGGTCTGGTGTTTTATTTACTAATGAGGATGTTATGGTAACCATTCGTTTAGCACGTGGCGGCGCGAAAAAGCGTCCGTTTTATCAAGTAGTAGTGACCGACAGCCGTAATGCCCGTGACGGTCGTTTCATCGAGCGCGTAGGTTTCTTCAACCCGATCGCGACCGGTAGCGCCGAAGGCCTGCGTCTGGATCTGGATCGCGTAAGCCACTGGGTTTCCCAGGGCGCAACCGTTTCTGATCGCGTAGCTGCGCTGATCAAAGAAGCTCAGAAAGCAGCTTAATCCGTTGCGGTGGTCACGATGAGCACAGAGAATACGCCGGCGGTGAGCAATGCAGTTGTTCTGGGGAAACTCGGTTCTGCGTATGGCATCCGCGGCTGGCTCAGAGTGTTTTCCTCCACCGAGGATGCTGAAAGCATTTTTGATTACCAGCCCTGGTTTATCCAGCAGGCGGGTAAGTGGGTTGCGATCGAGCTGGAAAGCTGGCGCAGCCACAATCAGGATTGGGTCGTCAAAATTAAAGGTATTGACGATCGTGATGCGGCCAATGCCATGGTTAATCGAGAGATTATCGTGGATGAGTCGCAGATGCCGTCGCTGGATGAGGGCGACTACTACTGGAAAGACCTGATGGGTTGCCAGGTAGTCACCGTGTCCGGCTATGCGCTGGGTAAAGTCACTGCGATGATGGAAACCGGCTCCAACGACGTATTGGTCGTGAAGGCGAACCTGAAAGATGCATTCGGTATGAAGGAGCGGTTGATTCCGTTCCTCGACGGACAGGTGATCAAGAAAGTCGATCTCACTGCTAAATCTATTGAAGTAGATTGGGATCCTGGTTTTTGACCTCCGATATTAACGGTAGAACTGAGTGGAACGCCACAATGTGGATTGGGGTAATTAGTCTGTTTCCCGAGATGTTCCGCGCAATCACCGATTACGGGGTAACTGGCCGGGCTGTAAAAAAAGGCCTGCTTAGCGTGCAGTGCTGGAATCCGCGCGATTTCACGCACGATCGGCATCGAACCGTGGACGATCGCCCCTATGGCGGCGGACCGGGAATGTTGATGATGGTTCAACCCCTGCGGGATGCCATCCATGCGGCAAAGGCAGCGGCAGGCGAAGGGGCGAAGGTGATTTATCTTTCGCCACAGGGGCGCAAACTGGACCAGCAGGGCGTTTGCGAACTCTCCGTCAGCCAGAAGTTAATTCTGGTCTGCGGGCGTTATGAGGGTATTGATGAGCGCGTGATCCAAACCGAAATCGATGAAGAGTGGTCGATCGGCGATTACGTTCTCAGCGGCGGCGAACTGCCGGCCATGACCCTGATTGATTCGATCTCCCGGTTTGTGCCGGGGGTGTTGGGCGATCAGGCCTCGGCTGAGGAGGATTCGTTTGTCGACGGTCTGCTGGACTGTCCACACTATACCCGCCCTGAGGTGTTACAGGATATGGAGGTACCGGCGGTGCTGCTGTCGGGAAACCATGCCGAGATACGTCGCTGGCGCTTAAAGCAGTCGCTGGGCCGAACCTGGCTTAGAAGACCTGAACTTCTAGAAAGCCTAGCTCTGACTGACGAGCAAGCAAAGCTGCTGGCGCAGTTCCGCAAGGAGCATGCCGCGCAGCAGGATCATGAAGGCTGCGACTAAAACGTCGGGCCGATATATCAGTTTACCTAGGGTAAGAGATTATTATGAGCAATATCATTAAACAGATTGAACAAGAGCAGATGAAGCAAGACGTACCTGCGTTCCGTCCGGGTGACTCCGTGGAAGTGAAGGTATGGGTCGTTGAAGGTTCTAAAAAGCGTCTGCAGGCATTCGAGGGCGTGGTTATCGCTATCCGTAACCGCGGTCTGCACTCTGCATTCACTGTTCGCAAAATTTCTAACGGCGAAGGTGTTGAGCGTGTATTCCAGACTCACTCACCGGTTATCGACAGCATCGCTGTGAAACGTCGTGGTGCCGTTCGTAAAGCTAAACTGTACTACCTGCGTGAGCGTACTGGTAAGGCTGCCCGTATTAAAGAGCGCCTGAACTAAGACTACGCTTTCGCTACATCCGAAAGTAGTTAAATGATAAGGGGTTGGCCATATGGCCAACCCCTTTTTTTGTCGGTTGAAGACCCCTGACCTAGCCGGGGGTTGTCGTATCCATGCACTGCGACGTGCGGGTTAGCGCGCTCGGCATAGGTAGACAAAGGCGGGGGGGAGATTGCGCCATACCAGGGTACGCTGCCAGAGAAAGTGGGCAGAAAGGCCCTCTTCCAGCAGTGGGCTGTATTGGAACTGAATAAACACCCCATCGGGCGTCAGGGCGCGGGCGGCCTGCGCCAGGATCGTTTGGCGCAGCGCCTGGGGGAATGCCAGCAGCGGCAGCCCGGAGAAGATCGCATCGTATTTTTGCGTGATCGCCGCCGCCGAGGCGCAGTGCACCGTCGCGCGCCGATCGGCAATATTGCGTAGGGTCTGGCAAAAATGCGGGTTGGTCTCAAAGATATCCAGCCTGGCATCCGTCCGCATCTGACGCTGAATATGATGCGTCAGAACCCCGGTGCCTGCGCCGAACTCCGCAACGCGACGGCTATAGGCCCAGTCAACGGAGCGTACCATCTGGCGGCACAGATAGGGGGTGGAGGGGGTGATAGCGCCAACCGTGCGGGGTGAGCGGACGAACTGAGTAATGAAGTCTGCCGTCGTTTTTAGTGATTCGGTCAATAGCATGATACCGCTTCCTCTCGCTTCTCTTATCGTTGTTTCCATTAGAGCGAGAAATGCTTAAGGGGATATTAAGCTACGGCGTAAAGAAAGAATAAGAAGGGTAAGGTCGTGTCAGGCGCGCCACGACTGAGCCATGGCGCAGGTACCCTCCCGAGGGGGAGGGCGGCCGTTACAGGTTGTACTGTAGGGTGATCGCGCTGGTGCGGTCGGTGTGCTTGGGAGCACTGGCCGGCGGTTCGCTGTTGTAGGTCACGTTATAGGAGAGACGCAGCGAGAAGGCATCGTTAATGCTGACGTTGAGCGCCGTTTCCGAGTTGAGAGAGGTATCTTCGTTAGAGAGCGCAGAGACCCCCTGGGTAAACTGGGTGTTCTTGGTGAGCTGATAGGTATAGTTCGCGGCACCGTAGGCCAGCGCGCGGGTGGAGCGCCCCCCTTCCCGATACTCGTCATGGCGGATGCCTGGACCGAATTCGACGCGCAGATCCTGCGACGGCGAGGAGAAGATCTGACGACCATAGCCTGCGGTACCGGTGGTGCGGGAGGCGTAGCCGGCAAAGCGATCGTTCAGCCAGTTAACCTGGCCGAACATATAGTTATCGGTCGTGACGTTATAGCGGGTACGGGCGCCGGCCTGGTATTTTTCGGCGGAGCGGGTGCCGTTAGACTCGGCGTTATTCGCCGTTCCCCACAGGCTATAGGCGGTGGCGGCATCCCGGTTAAACCAGGTCATGGTGGTATCGGCCAGCAGGCTGGAGTTATTGCTGTTTCCTGACTGTGAGTTATAACCGGCCTGTATGTTTCCGGTAAAAGGCTGTTTCGCCGTTGACGGATCGTCTAACGCGGTAAACAGGGTGCTATCGGCACAGGCATTGACGCCGTACAGCGCAGCGGTAATGCCAATGAGGATCGGCAGTGAACGGGTGACGCATAAGCGGAGCATGATGTTTCCAGTAAAAATAGGGATGTTGCCAAAGTTGATAGGCGTCACATTATAGCGGGTGATATTGTGGCCAAAAATGGTAATGATTAGCTTATTTTTGCAAGGTTGACGGGAACGTTATACGCTTTTTTTATATCGGCCTCCCGTAGGAGGCCGGGGAAGAGGTTTCTTAATAGAATGCGGCAACCAGCAGATAGCCTACCGTACACGAGGTGATGACACCGATAAAACCGGGCAGGATAAAGCTGTGGTTAATAATAAATTTCCCGATGCGGGTGGTTCCTGAGCGGTCAAAGCCGATACAGGCCAGATCGCTGGGGTAGGTCGGCAGAACGAAGTAGCCATAGGCCGCCGGAAAGAACGCCAGCAGCATTTTGGGCTCAACGCCCAGCGATAGCCCCATCGGTGCGATGGCGGTCAGCGCGGCCGCCTGGCTGTTCACCAGCTTGGAGACCAAAAACAGCACCAGCGCATAGGTCCAGGGGTGGCTCTTCACGACATCTTCCAGCACCAGGCGCAGATCCTGCATATGCGCCTGGAAGAAGGTATCACTCATCCAGGCGACGCCAAAGACGGAAAAGATAGCGACCATACCGGCTTTAAAGACGGCGCCGCTGGAGATTTCGCCCGGCTTGACCTTACAGGACATCAGGATGATGGCGCCGGCGATCAGCATCATCATCTGGATGACCAGGTTCATCGAGAGGGGTTTCATCACCCCTTTCACCTCAAAGGCCGGCCGCAGATCGGCGAAGGCGCCCAGGATGACGACGACGGCGATAGCGGTAAAAAAGATCCAGGTAGCCCAGTAGGCCTGTTTGGGGAACGTCTGGTTCAGCAGCGTTTGGCTATCGCCATAGATGTAGGCGCGCTGCTCCGGATCTTTGATTTTCTCCTGGAATACCGGATCTTTATCCAGATCTTTACCGCGGCGCAGGCTCCACAGCGCGGCGACCAGCACCCCGCACAGCGAGGCTGGCACCGATACGGCCAGAATATCCAGAATCGTGAAGGCTTGGCCAATGCCGTGCGCGGCGCCGAGGATTGAGACCAGTGAAACCACGGCGACGGAGACCGGCGATGCGGTGATGGCCATCTGTGACGCGACGGAGGCGACCGCCATCGGGCGCTCTGGGCGGATACCTTTCTTCAGCGCGATATCGGCGATGATGGGGAACATGGTATAGACCACGTGTCCGGTGCCGCAGAGGAACGTCAGCATCCAGGTGGTCAACGGCGCCAGGATGGTGATGTGCTGCGGGTGACGACGCAGCAGGCGTTCGGCAAACTGCATCATCACATTGAGGCCGCCGGCGGTTTGTAGCACGGCGGCGCAGCCGATGACGGCCAGAATGGTCAGGATGACCTCGACCGGCGGCTTGCCGGGCACCAGATCGAAGATAAAGGTCAGGATGAAGAGACCAATACCACTGATAAGCCCCAGCCCCATCCCGCCATAGCGTGTCCCTAGCAATAGACAGATTATTATAACGGCAAATTGTAGTGTGACCATATATTCCCTTTGTTTTTATTCTCCCGCGCCGTGATTCATGTTATGAGAGCGTCGGGCATTCATGACAGCGAAATTCGTATACAGCGTAATGCTACGTAATAATCTTTTGGGTCTGCATATGATTCTGAGAGATTGCTCTCCCTTTATAAAAATACAGAATATAAATTAAATGAAAATTGATCTGAATAAAGTATTGTGGAAAAAATGAAAACGGAAAAGAGCCCGCTGGGCATCCAAAATAGGAATAGTGTCATAAGATAAATCTGTTCGTTATCATGCAGCAAGCGTATAGAGCAGCCAGTTACTTATCCTGCTTATAGTGTATCGCGGACGCGGCGTAGGCGGCGCTATCTCATTAGATAGCCTTATCATTCTGCTCTTTCTCTGATTATCTCTATACCTGAATGCGCGGTTTCGTGACGCTTCACGGTGCGGCGAGCGTCGGTGTTTTCATGCTTTCAGTAAAATTATGATATCGCCGACCGCCTCCGCTGCACGTTGTATTTTGGTGTTATTTGTGTGATGAGATTACGCGCTCATGTTAATAAAAAATAATTATATCTTGCACGTTATATCATAAATTGCGCATTTTGGATGCGTGTGACGCAATTGACAAATAATATACGCAAAAATTGTTACTGATAATTCGTATTGTTGTTTTCCTTATGCCTTTGGGAGGCTGGATGGTATCACTGTGTCTAACGGATGCGCTGCAGCGTAATATGAGGAAAAGTCTGCGCACTAGGCGGAAGCGAGTTATTTTTCCACTTTATCTATTTTTTACTTTTGCTTTATCTGTCAGTATCGCCAGCGCAGCATCTGAAAAAACGATGGATAGGCCTGGTAATCTTATAAAAGAAAATCAACAACGCGCCGCTTCGGATGAGGCTGGTCGCCTTTTCCGCATGCCCGTAACGCCGGATGGAACGGCTGTTTTGAGTGGTGAAATAGGTCAGCAGCCTATCGCTATACATAATGTTGAAGACGCCAATGCGGGGGAGTTAGTTGATTCACCAATAAACGATGCCATTGCCATAAATATAAACAGGGCCTCGCAGAATAATAAAAACAACGCAGGCGCTGGGTCATTGACGAAGGAGCAAGACCCTATGGATTCGCTGTCCATTCGCGGCGTGGGGAGCGCGTTGGCTGCATCGGGGCGAGTGGATGCATTACATCATATGGCGCGTACCATGGCGACGTCGGCGGTAAACGATCAGATAGGACAATGGCTCAATCGCTATGGGACCGCGCGGATCCAGCTGAATACCGATCGGGATTTTTCATTGGCAGAGAGCGCTCTGGACTGGCTGCTGCCGCTGTATGATTCGCAGACGTTGACCCTGTTTACGCAGCAGGGCTTCAGAAATAAGGATCGGCGTAATATTGCGAATATTGGCATCGGCACCCGGTTCATTCACCATGAGTGGATGATGGGGGGGAATGCTTTTTACGATAATGATTTTACAGGGGATAATAAAAGGGTTGGACTCGGTGCCGAGCTCTGGACAGACTCTTTTCAACTGTCCGCCAACGGTTACTTCAGGCTGACGGCGTGGCATCAGTCGCGCGATCGCAGCGACTATAATGAGCGGCCTGCCAACGGTGTCGATCTCCGCGCCAATGGTTGGCTTCCGGCGCAGCCCCACCTGGGAGGATCGCTGATATATGAGCACTATTTTGGTGATAACGTTGCGCTTTTCGGTAAAGATCACCTGCAGCGTAATCCCTATGCCATCACGCTAGGGGGGAGCTACACGCCGTTCTCTCTGCTGACGCTGGAGGTAAAGCAGCGCCTAGGTAAACAGGGAAATCAGGATACTCAGCTGGGGCTACACATAAATTATCGCCTGGGTGCTGACTTGCCGGCTCAGCTTGATCCCGCCGCGCTGGTCGCCGCAAGGACAATAGCAAAAACCCGCTATGACCTAGTGGAGCGGAATCATAATATTGTCCTGCAGTACCAAGAGCAG
The DNA here is from genome assembly GCF_001896205.1 of Edwardsiella piscicida. Lineage (GTDB taxonomy): Bacteria > Pseudomonadota > Gammaproteobacteria > Enterobacterales > Enterobacteriaceae > Edwardsiella > Edwardsiella piscicida. The sequence goes on along the minus strand of NZ_MPNU01000001.1, from coordinate 3,198,544 downwards.
CAGAGGTTAAAAATCAAAAGCACTGAATATCTTGAGGGGTATCCCGGCAATAGCAGTGAAATCTATGCCGAGGTGGTCAGTAAATATGGCGTGCGCAATCTCCAGTGGATGAACGTTGCGGCGTTTGTTGCTGCCGGAGGGCAGATAATGGAGCTGCCAAACAATCGGTTAAAAATCACCTATCCCCCGTATAATGACAATGGGGACAATCGCTATCATATCGACGTGATGGCCTATGATACTCGGGGACAGAGCTCGAATATCAGTACGACGCAGATCTCGGTATTAAAGCCTGAGATGGATAATGACGCGTGGATTCTGAACGGTAACCTCACGCTGATTCGGGACAACGCGAAGGCCGACGGCGTTGATAAAAATCAGGTGCGCGCGCGGGTAACGAACGCCGCGGGGACACCGCTGAGCCATCAGCGCGTCGTTTTCTCGGCGGACAACGGCGCCACGCTGACGGCGGTGCAGGTGACCACCGGCGAGGATGGGGTGGCCGAGACCTCGTTGAGCAGTACGACGGTTGGCGTCAGCAACGTGAGCGCTACGCTGAGCAATAATCGGCAGTCTGCGCTAGATACCCACTTCGTGCCGAACGATCGGTTTACCGCGGTGCTTGTTAACGGCGCCCGCTTTGACGCGAGCGCCGGTTTTCCGACGACGGGTTTTGCCAATGCTAAGTTTTTATTGGAAATTAACGGCGACAGCGCGCAAAACGCCGACTATGAGTGGCGCAGCAGTGCACCGGCGTGGGTCACGGTAGACAGCGGCGGCAATGTGCAGTTTCAGGCCGAACCGACGGCGCGTCAGACCGTCACGATCACGGCGCGGTCTAAGCGCTATGGTCACGAGGTGTCCTATCCCTTTACCGTATCGCGCTGGTTTATCAGCAACGGCATTAATCATATTTCCAGCGCGGATGCCGATGCCTATTGTGCCGGGAACAGCGGTTACGAGGTGCCCAGCTATCGCTGGGTGACCAATGCGGTTAATGATGGTGATAAGGGCGTGCGTGCGGTCGGCTCGCTGTGGTCGGAGTGGGGAAATATTGCCAACTTAAATCTCATGTTTGGCGTCGATCAGAGCTGGAGCGCGGAATATACCGATGAGACTCGCACTGTCCGCTATACCGCGGGCCTATCGACGGGGCATCTTACCGCAGACCCGATCGTTAATAATGGGTGGCCGGTGCTGAGAATGGCGAATTGTGTAAAAACGCTTTAGCCACCGCTTCCGAACTCCGCCCTTCGCGCCGGACTATTGTGACCGTGGAGGGCGTCACTGGATATATAGATCGATCTTCATCAATAGATTATTGAAAACATGAGGCTGCATATTTTGACGCAGGTTGCGCCTATTGCCGGCACGATGAAGTTTGCCTGTGTACAATTTTTCTTATTTTAAGGGTGTGTATCTATGGCGGATATTATTACACGCACATTCTTTGCGTACGGTATTGAACACTTTTCTGCATGGGGAGACTTTTTCCAGCAGCAGGCACACTGCGGCAAGATAAAAATCAATGTGCATAATGATGATTTTTTTGGTGAGAGTGAGATCCATCATCTGCCCGGCGGTGAAATGGTGATCGCGATCCGCACCACGCCCGGCGTTATCGAGAAGTGCGAGCATTCCGCGGCGGTATTCGGCATCGTGTATTCGGATGCGCCGCTGCGGTGTACGCTGGACGGGCGAGAGATCGCCGTGCGCAGTAAAGAGTGTGTGCTGATAAACGGCGGACTGCCGTTTATCCTGGACTCCGCGGTCCCCCGGGCGACCGTCTCGGTATTGCTCCCGGTCGCCAGCTTTGGTTCGCATGCGCAGGCGGTGACGCCGATGTTTGACGGGCGCCTGGCCTCGACGCTGCCCTTTGGCAAGCTGATCAATAAGCTGGCCGCAGAATGCCATTGCGTGGCAGCGCTGCAGGAGAAGGTGGCGGCGTTGGTTAATCTGTTGATTATCTCCTGCGGGATGTCGCTGGGGCGTACGCTGAATAAATTTGCCTATCTCAGCAGTCTGATCGACGAACACTGTACAGGGTGCGACTTTTCCTTAGAGGGGCTGGTCAGCGTCAGCGGTATGTCAAAGCGTTCGATTCAGTATGTGTTTGCGCAGCAGAATACGCGTTTTCAGGATGTCCTGATCCAGGCTCGTCTGGATCGTCTGCTGAGAGAGATGCAGCATAACCCCTCGCGCTCCCTATCGGATCTGGTCAGCGGCTGCGGCTATCGTTCGCTGCTGACCGCCTCGCGGAACTTCAGACGCTATTACCGCGAGTCGCTGGAGGGGTATTACATAAAATACTGCCTATAAACGGGGGCGGCTATTGGCCCTCGGCGCTGATATAATCGGTGATTGACTGATTGAATTTACGCTTAAAATGCCTGGCTGCCGTTGAAAACGAGTTATAGCCGCTGAGAAAGACGATTTCATTGATTCTTTTGTTCTTCATCTTATGAATATTTTCGCATAGCAGCTTGAGTCGGATATCGGCGCTCAGGCGGTTAAACGAGGTGCCGTGCGACGCCAGGATATACTGAATGGTTCGGGCTGACATGGCGCACAGCTGCGCCAGCTTGGGCAGCGTGAGAGACTCATCGTAAATATTCATGGTGATTTTTTTAACGATGCGATCGTACTTGCCGTTGCTGTCCGGTGTTTCATTGTAAGTGATCACCTTAATCAGGTTGGTCACGATATCCAGGCGTTCGGCAAGCCCCGGCGCATGGTAGGTGGTCGATAGGATTTTGTTGATCTCATCGCCATACTTGATCGTCGAGAGTTTCCTTCCGGTTAATCCATTGATCACTTGCTCCAGTCGATCGCCCAGCAGAGAAAACGGGATGCCGAAAGAGCGCGTTTTTTGATATCCCGGTGAGGCGATACGGAAGCTTTTGGTACTGTCGATCAGGAAAGAGTCCCGGTAGGGGAGGGTGCAGCTGAGCCCCTCTTCACCCCACTGCATTTTGTGATCGGAGTAGATAAGATATAGCCGCCGATTTTGCAGGTCGCAGGCAATATGATGTTCAATACGGTAGCCGCAGGCGTTCATGGTCATGAAGTGGGCGCCGTTCTCCAGCGAGGTGATCGTGGTCTGTGCATAGAAATCATCGGCGGTCATTTCGATACTCAGCTCTCCACACTGTAGATTCCGCTGCATAAAGGTTAATAGCGCGGGAATATCCTCATAGCCTTTGGCTTCAAATGAGACAGTTGTATTCATCATATTTAATCAATGTCGCTGGCGCAGGGCAGAGGGCTCGCGCTGCCGATAGGTAAGCATAAAATAATATGCGCTAACTTCTATGCTGTTTATTTTATGCAAAACAGATGCGAAAGTGCACAAAATATTTTATTTCCGCGCTCGATTTTGTTCGTTCGTTAACCTGTCGTTTACGGCGCTAACGTCGGGTTATGTCAGCGTTATCGTACCGGCAGGATCGGGTAATAACCCATAGGGAGTATTCATCGTTGAATGGTAGGTTATTTCGCAGTAATTAAGCGGAAATATAAGGTTTGTTGAGCTGAGCTTATAAACTAGAGGTGCGTGAAATAGCGAGCGGATGAGGGGGATGTGCCATCGTATGATGAGTCTATGAAACATAATTAAATTTGAGGGGCGCGGTGGCTCGGCTATTTTTAGTTACGGCTATCGGACGGGGACAGCATGATATTTTATCAGACGAACTAATGAGTTCATTCACGGGGGGCGTTAGGCGATCCCCAGATGTTCTTTTAAATTTTTCAGGTAGCGGCGGCTGACCGGAATGCGTCTTCCACTGTGGGTCAATACCTCAGCGGCGCCGTTATCCAGCAGCTGGATTTCGCTCAGGCGATCGACGTTCACCATGTACTGCCGATGACAGCGAACGAAAGGGGTTTTCTCCTCTAGCGTTTTGAGGGTCAGCTGGGTATAGCCGCTTTGCTGAGCGCCGACGACGTGAATCCCGCTTAATTCTGACGACAGATACTCGATCTCATCCAGCTTGAGCAAAAAGATGCGATTGAGTCCGTGGCAGGGAATATGCCGCAGCTGCGGCTCCTGCAAAGGCTGTAGATTTTGCCGCACCGCGCACCCGCGTAGCAGGCGAACCAGGGTTTTTTGCAGTCTGGCGCAGTCGATCGGTTTGAGCAGATAGTCAAAGGCGTGCTGTTCAAACGCCTGAATGGCGTATTCGTCGAATGCGGTAATGAAGACGATATAGGGTTGGCTGTCCGGATCCAGCATGTTAACCATCTCTAACCCGCTGATGCGCGGCATCTGGATATCGAGAAACAGCACGTCGGGGCGCAGGCGATGAATGGTGGGGATCGCCTCCAGGGCATTGGCACAGCTGGCGACCAGCGTTATTTCAGGATAGCGTTGCAGCTGCGTCGTCAGCTCGTCACGGGCCGGCTGTTCATCGTCGACAATGATAGCGGTTAACATCGTATCTCCCCAGAGCGAACAGGATCGGACGGCAGGCCGCTGGCCCTCGGGCGTCGCGGACGGTTAGCGGGCACAGCCTAACATGTGTCTTTAACTTCGCGGTGTAATCGACAATGAAACTGCGTGATGCTTCAAATTTTGCTACTCAATAACGTGTAAAGATGAATGTACGATATTGTTTACATATATGGATTGAAAAGTTTACTGTGCATGTTAATGTAACCTGAATAGAGGCACGGCGGCCGCGCCGAGATAACCACTCCCAGATAGGCAGGTATTGTAATGATGATGCAAAAAGACGCGGTGAATAACGTTCATATCAGCGATGAGCAGATTTTGATTACGCCGGAGGAGCTAAAGGCCCGTTTCCCGCTGAGCGAGGCCCAGCAGGCGCACATCGCCACCTCCCGCCGCGAGATAGCCGATATTCTGGCTGGGCGCGACGGGCGTCTGCTGGTGATCTGCGGCCCCTGCTCGATCCATGATGTTGATGCCGCCCTTGAGTATGGCCGTCGCCTGCGAGCGCTGGCGCAGAGCGTGGGCGATCGGCTCTACGTTGTCATGCGGGTCTATTTTGAGAAGCCGCGTACCACGGTGGGCTGGAAAGGGCTGATTAACGATCCCTATATGGACGGCTCTTTCGACGTTGAGGCCGGGCTGCACATCGCCCGCCGCCTGCTGCTGCAGCTGGTCGATATGGGGTTGCCGCTGGCGACCGAGGCGCTGGACCCCAATTCGCCGCAGTATCTGGGCGATCTGTTCAGCTGGTCGGCCATCGGCGCGCGGACCACCGAGTCGCAGACCCACCGCGAGATGGCCTCCGGCCTGTCGATGCCGGTCGGCTTTAAAAACGGCACCGACGGTAGCCTAGAGACCGCGATTAATGCGATGAAGGCGGCGGCGATGCCGCATCGCTTCGTCGGTATCAATCAGGCGGGGCAGGTCTGCCTGCTGCAGACGCAGGGCAACCCCGATGGTCATGTTATTCTGCGCGGAGGGCGGGCGCCAAACTACAGCGCGCAGGATGTCGCGCAGTGTGAGGCCCTGATGGTGCGGGCCGGTCTGCGCCCGCTGCTGATGGTTGACTGCAGCCACGGCAATTCCAACAAGGACTACCGACGTCAGCCGCAGGTCGCGCAGTCGGTCATTGCGCAGATCGCGGGGGGGAACCGCGCCATTATCGGCGTGATGCTGGAGAGCAACCTGGAGGCCGGTAATCAGAGCTCAGAGCAGCCGCGCAGCGCTATGCGCTATGGCGTATCCGTGACGGATGGCTGCATTGACTGGACGACAACGGAAACGTTGCTGCGCGATATACAGCGTCAATTGGCGCCGCAGCGACGCGATCGGGAGGCATGATAGACGATGGTGGCGGAACTGAGCGCACTGCGCGATAGCATTGACGAGGTCGATAAGGCGCTGCTGGGGCTGTTGGCGCGCCGTTTACAGTTGGTCGCCCAGGTGGGGGAGGTCAAAAGCCGCTATGGTCTGCCGGTCTATGTGCCGGAGCGAGAGGCGGCGATGCTGGCGTCGCGCCGCGCGGAGGCGCAGCAGCTTGGTGTCTCGCCGGATCTGATTGAGGACGTGCTGCGTCGGGTGATGCGGGAGTCCTACGTCAGTGAAAATGACAAGGGGTTTAAGGCGCTGAATCCAACGCTGCGCCCGGTGGTGATCGTCGGCGGCGCGGGGCAGATGGGGCGGCTGTTTGCCCGGATGCTGCGCCTGTCGGGCTACTCGGTGCGTATACTGGAGCCGCAGGATTGGCCGCAGGCCGAGACGCTTTGCGCCGATGCCGGTATGGTGATGATCAGCGTACCGATCCATTTGACCGAGGCCGCGATAGCCCGCCTGCCGCCGCTGCCGTCGGATTGCCTGCTGGTCGATCTGGCGTCGGTTAAGGGAGGACCGATGCAGGCGATGCTGGCGGCGCATCGCGGGCCCGTCGTCGGGCTACATCCCATGTTTGGCCCGGACGTCGGCAGCTTTGCCAAGCAGGTGATCGTCTACTGCGACGGTCGACAGCCGCAGGCTTACCAGTGGCTGCTAGAGCAGCTGCAGGTTTGGGGCGCTCGCCTGCATCGCATCAGCGCGGTGCAGCACGATCAGAATATGGCGTTTATTCAGGCGCTGCGTCACTTTGCCACCTTTGCCTATGGGCTGCATCTGGCCGAAGAGAATGTCAGCATGGAACAGCTGCTGGCGCTCTCCTCGCCGATTTATCGTCTGGAGCTGATGATGGTCGGACGCCTGTTTGCGCAAGATGCGCAGCTGTATGCCGATATCATCATGGCATCGCCGGATAATCTGGCGCTGATCACGCGCTACTATCAGCGCTTCGGCGACGCGATCAGACTGCTGGACGGGCAGAATAAAGAGGCGTTTATCGAGACGTTTCAGCGTATCGCTCGCTGGTTCGGCGACGATGCGCAGCGTTTTCAGGATGAGAGCCGGGCGCTGCTGAGTCAGGCGCACGATCGCCGCGGTTGATGCCGCGGCGGTATCAGGATGATGATTACGCGGTCGGTGCGACCGGCACCACGTTTTCACTCGGGTAGCAGCCCAAGACTTTCTGCGATCGGGTGAGCGCCCGCAGGTCATGCAGCGCCCGCTGCATGGCTGGGTCGTTCAGATTCGCCTGAACATCCAGGTAGAACATCTCCTCCCACGGATTGCCGTTGATCGGCCGCGACTCCAGCTTGGTGATGACGATATGCTGCTCGCGGAAGGCCAGCAGCGCATCGACCAGCGCCCCGGGCTGTTGGCCCGTCGCCATGATCAGCGTGGTTTTGGCGGCGATGTGGGGATTGACCTCGATCGCTTTGCGCGCCAGGACAATGAACCGGGTCATGTTCTGGGCCTGGTTGGCCAGATCGTGCGCCAGCGGCTGCAGGCCATATAGATTACCGCCGTCGGCGCTGCCCAGGGCTGCCGCCTGGGGAGAGCGCAGCGCGGCGACCTTCTCCATCGCGGCGGCGGTGCTTTCACAGTATTCGATATGCCACTGTGGGTAGCGGCTGAGGAACTGGCTGCACTGCTGAAACGGCTGGGGGTGACTGTAGACGGTGGTCAGCGCGCTGATGTCGCCCTCTCCGGCGATCAGCAGGCAGTGCTCGATAGGCAGCGTTAGCTCTCCGACGAGGGAGAGGCTGGTGTGCTGCAGCAGATCGTAGACGTCGTTAATGGCGCCGGATGAGGTGTTTTCTATCGGCAGTACGCCATAGTCGGCCTGGCCGCTTTCGACCTGGGCGACGACGTCTTGAAAACGCTGGCATCCGCACTCCAGCACCCGATCAAAATGGCGCGCGGCATAGCGGCGAGCGGCCAGATGGGAATAGGAGCCTTTGGGACCGAGAAAGGCGATGCGTGCGGCGGCGTCGACGGCCAGGTGTGACTGCTGTAGCAGCGCCTGCTGGGTCAGCACCGAGTCTTCGATAATCAGTTGAAACAGGCGAGTAATAAAATGTGCGTCAAGCTGCAGCGGTTTGCCCTGCTCAATCAGGCTGTGCAGCAGATCGCGCTCTCTGGCCCGGTCGCGAACCGGGTGATGCAGCGCCTGTTTGGTGCGGGCGACCTGCTCGGCCAGGCAGCGGCGTTCGCCCAGCAGCGCCAGCAGCTGGCTGTCGACGGCGCTAATCTGCTCGCGCAGCGTCAATAATGGATTGGGTGTGCTCATCAGGGGCCCTTAATCAGCGTGGTGCAGTGGTGGCGCGCATAAAAAAAGCCTCCCGGGGGAGGCCTTACATCGTTCTTTCGCTGCTTTCTTAGCGTAGAGCGACGCCTCCCGGGCGCAGCGTCGGAAAAAAGCAGCGAAAGAACAACGAGCGATGGGACATAACGCAGCTCCACGGTGAGTCATACCCTACGTTAACCGTGATACTTTTTTCCTGTCAATGTTTTTTATTGATACAAAAAACGCGCCCGTGGGGCGCGTTATCTCTAAATAAAAGGGCTCGTTTTAGGTTATTCGCTGGCAGTGGCCTGCAGATTAGCGTCTTTTACGCTGGTATGGGCGCGGCGAGCTTCGCCCTTATGCTGGACTTTGTTTAGCTGACGCTCCAGCTTGTTCAGCAGCTCGTTGATGGCGGCATACATGTCTTCATGCTTGGCGCTGGCGACCAGCTGGCCATTGGGCGTGTTAATCGTGGCGTCAACCACAAACCCCTGCGGCTCCTTAGACAGAATGATATGCGGGTTAATCAGGTGCGTTTGCCATTTGTCCAGTTTGCTGAGACGGTCTTCGACATGTTCACGGATGGCAGCAGTGATTTCCATTTGTTTGCTGGTAATGCTGATAGTCATACAGATACCTCTCTGTCTTTTCCGTCTTGGTGATTTCAGCATAACGCGCCGCGGAGCAAAGTGTGAGAGGAAAATCACGGATTTTTGTCACTTTTTGCAAAGTTAAGTGGTTTTGTGATTCTGGTGAAAAGTGCTGAAAATAGCGCTTGAGTCAGCGGAAATTTATGCGCATGATGGAAAAGTTAAGGCAGAAAAATTGGCGCGGCCTAGGATCGATCATGGCCGAAATCTCCCCCACGGGGCGGGACGCTCTTCCCGGCCTCATCCGCGCGGATCAAACAAAAGGCAGCCGATGGGCTGCCTTCGCTGTTTATCCGTCTCTGCGTCGGCGCTATGCTTTGTCGCCGTTGAACGCGATGATTTTTTGTACCTTGTCGGCTTCGCCGTTCAGGCCCATCTGACGGTAGGCGTTCTCCATCAGCGGCAGCGCGTCACGGGTCGCCTGGGTATCCGGATAGTTGCGCAGCATCTGCTCTACGCGGTTTACCACGGCAACATAGGCCCCGCGCTTGGTGTAGAAGCGGGCGACGGCCAGTTCGTGTTTGGCAAGCCGGTTTTTCAAGAAGAGCAGACGCTTGGTGGCATCGGTCGTGTAGGCGCTGTTCGGGTAACGCTGTACCAGCTGGCTGAAGTCACGGAAAGCCTGGCGGGCATGTTCGGGGTCACGGTCAGAGCGGTCGATGCCGAAGAAGCCCTGCAGCGCGCTGTCGTCCATGGCCATATCCGTCAAACCACGCATGTACAGTACGTAGGGCATGTTTTGGCTGGTCGGATTGAGACGGATGAAGCGATCGATGGTAGCCTGTGCCATCGGCAGGTCTGCCGACTTGTAGTAGGCGTAGATCAGATCCAGCTGCACCTGCTGAGAGTAAGGGCCAAATGGATAACGATTATCCAGCGCTTCCAGTTGCGTAATCGCCGCTTTAAAGTTACCGTCCTGCAGTTTTTGCTGTGCGGTGGCGTAGATTTCTGCAGGCGGATTGTCGGGCACCGCCTCTTTGGAGCTGGAGCAACCAACCAGCGCCAGGCTCAACGTGGTGGCAGCCACCAGATATTTGATACGCGTCATGACGTTTTGCTTACCCTTTTTTGTGTTGTTCCGGGTGACTCTCCGTTAAGCTCCCGGCAAAGACCAGCTACAATAGCACATTATTTTAAACGGCAACGCCGAGAAAACCCAACGTTAACGAAAGAAACTCACTATGGCACAACAAGTACAGCTCACCGCGACGGTGACGGAATCCCAGCTCGGTCAACGCTTAGATCAGGCGTTGGCGGAATTGTTCCCTGATTATTCACGTTCACGCATAAAAGAGTGGATCCTAGAGGGTCGCGCCAGCGTGAACGGGGTCATCATCAATAAGCCGAAAGAGAAGGTTTTGGGCGGTGAGCATATTGCCATTGATGCCCTGATTGAGGAAGAGAACCGTTGGGAAGCGCAGGATATCGCGCTGGATATCGTCTACGAGGACGAAGATATCCTGGTGATCAATAAGCCGCGCGATTTGGTCGTGCACCCCGGCGCCGGTAACCCGGACGGTACGGTGCTCAACGCGCTGCTGCATTACTATCCGCAGATCGCCGACGTTCCGCGCGCCGGGATCGTGCACCGACTGGATAAAGACACCACCGGTCTGATGGTGGTTGCGAAGACGGTACCGGCCCAGACTCGCCTGGTCGAATCGCTGCAGCTGCGTGAAATCACCCGTGAGTATGAGGCGGTGGCCATCGGGACCATGACCGCCGGCGGCACCGTACGGGAGCCCATCGCGCGCCATCCGACCAAGCGAACCCACATGTCGGTACACCCGATGGGTAAACCGGCGGTGACGCACTACCGCATCATGGAGCACTTCCGCGCCCATACGCGCCTGCGCCTGCGCCTGGAGACCGGGCGTACTCACCAGATCCGTGTGCATATGGCACACATTAACCATCCGCTGGTGGGCGATCCGCTGTACGGTGGCCGTCCGCGCCCACCGCGCGATGCGTCGCCGGAGTTTATCCGCGTCCTGCGCGAGTTTGATCGCCAGGCGCTGCACGCGACCATGCTGCGCCTGTATCACCCGATCAGCGGTATCGAAATGGAGTGGCATGCACCGATCCCGGAAGATATGCAGCGCCTGATTGCGGTGATGCAAGAGGACGCCGAAATCTTTAAGGATGAGATGGACTGGCTATGAAACCGATCGTGCCGCGCTGGTCGGCGCCGTCGCGGGTCTTTGCCTATGGGACCACTCGCGACGGCGGCGTTAGTCTGCCGCCCTATGACGCGTTAAATTTGGGCGCGCACGTTGGCGACGAGCCTGCACGGGTTGCGGCCAACCGTGCGCGGCTGTGTCAGGCGTTGGCGCTGCCGACGCCGCCGGTGTGGCTGGATCAGGTACACGGTACGCGGGTGCTGACGCTGGCGGCCGGGAATACCGACGACGATGTGCGTGCCGATGCAGCCTATACCCGAACGCCGGGGCAGGTGTGCGCGGTGATGACGGCTGACTGTCTGCCCGTGCTGTTTACCTGTGATGAGGGTAACGAAGTGGCGGCGGCGCATGCCGGTTGGCGTGGGTTGTGCAATGGGGTTCTGGAGCAGACCCTGCGCTGTTTTAATGCGGCGCCCGGTGCGGTGATGGCTTGGCTCGGCCCGGCCATTGGCCCCGAGGCTTTTGAAGTGGGCGCCGAGGTGCGCGCGCAGTTTATGCAGCACGATCGGGCCAGCGCCAGCGCGTTCCGGCCCACGGCGGGCGATAAATACCTGGCCGATATCTATGCCCTGGCGCGCCAGCGTCTGCAGGCCGCGGGCGTTACCCGCATCAGCGGCGGCGAGTTCTGTACGCTGAGCGACGCATCGCGCTTCTTCTCCTACCGTCGTGCGGCGCAGACCGGTCGCATGGCCTCGCTGATCTGGTTCTCCTAACGTATCTCTCCCAAGGCCAGCGTCCTGCGGCCTTGGGACGCTGTACGCCTCACGTGCCACCCCAAATTGAACAAAAAATAATTAAATAATTGTCACGGTTTGGTTGAAAAGTGCAGTCTAGACCACACTTATTCTCCAGAAGCAATTTGCATACGTCTCGGAGGAAACATGCGTCTGGATCGCTTAACCAACAAGTTCCAGTTAGCCCTCGCTGACGCCCAGTCTTTGGCACTCGGGCGCGATAACCAATTTATTGAACCGATACATCTGATGAGCGCGATGCTCGGTCAGGATGGGGGCACGGTTCGTCCTTTGCTGGTATCTGCAGGCGTCGATATCAGCGCGTTTCAGCAGTCCCTTGAGCAGGCTATTGCCCGTCTACCGCAGGTGGAGGGGACCGGTGGCGACGTGCAGCCATCCAATGAGCTGATTCGGGTTTTGAACCTGTGTGACAAATTAGCGCAAAAGCACAGTGACACCTACATATCGTCAGAGCTGTTTATTCTGGCCGCGATGGAAGAGCGTGGCAAACTGGCCGATATGTTGAAGGCCGCCGGCGCGTCTGCGCAAAAACTCAACGCTGCCGTTGAGCAGCTGCGCGGAGGAGAGAAAGTGGACGATCAGAATGCGGAAGATCAGCGTCAGGCGCTGAAGAAGTACACCATCGATCTGACCGAGCGTGCCGAGCAGGGTAAGCTGGATCCGGTGATTGGGCGTGACGAAGAGATCCGCCGCACCATTCAGGTACTGCAGCGCCGCACCAAGAATAACCCGGTGCTGATCGGGGAGCCCGGGGTCGGTAAAACGGCCATCGTTGAAGGGCTGGCCCAGCGCATCATCAACGGTGAGGTCCCGGAGGGGCTGAAGCACAAGCGCGTGCTCTCCCTGGATATGGGGGCGTTAATCGCCGGTGCGAAATTCCGCGGTGAGTTTGAAGAGCGTTTGAAGGCGGTGCTGAACGACCTGGCCAAACAGGAGGGCAGCGTCATTCTGTTTATCGATGAGCTGCACACCATGGTGGGGGCCGGTAAGGCCGACGGCGCTATGGACGCGGGGAATATGCTGAAGCCGGCGCTGGCGCGCGGCGAGCTGCACTGCGTCGGTGCGACGACCCTGGATGAGTACCGTCAGTATATTGAGAAGGATGCCGCGCTGGAGCGCCGTTTCCAGAAGGTCTATGTAGCGCAGCCGTCCGTCGAGGATACCATTGCCATTCTGCGCGGGCTGAAGGAGCGCTATGAGCTGCACCACCACGTGCAGATCACCGATCCGGCCATCGTGGCGGCCGCCACGCTGTCTCACCGCTATATCGCCGATCGCCAGCTGCCGGATAAAGCCATCGACCTGATCGATGAGGCGGCATCCAGCATTCGTATGCAGATCGACTCCAAGCCGGAGGCGCTGGATCGTCTGGAACGGCGCATCATTCAGCTGAAGCTGGAGCAGCAGGCGCTGAAGAAAGAGTCTGACGAGGCCAGTAAGAAGCGTCTGGAGATCCTGAACACCGAGCTGGAGGAGAAAGAGCGCGACTATGCCTCGCTGGAAGAGGAGTGGAAGGCAGAAAAGGCCGCGCTGACCGGTACCCAGAATATCAAGGCCGAGATCGAACAGGCCAAGATCGCGCTGGAGCAGGCGCGCCGCAGCGGTGACCTTGCGCAGATGTCTGAGATCCAGTACGGCAAACTGCCGGATCTGGAAAAGCAGCTGCAGGCCGCAACGCAGGCCGAAGGCAAGAGCATGAAGCTACTGCGCAATAAGGTCACCGATGTCGAAATCGCCGAGGTGCTGGCGCGCTGGACCGGTATTCCGGTATCACGCATGCTGGAGGGCGAGCGTGAAAAACTGCTGCGCATGGAGGATGAGCTGCATCGGCGCGTCATCGGGCAGAATGAGGCGGTTGAAGCCGTTTCCAACGCCATTCGCCGTAGCCGCGCCGGGTTGTCCGATCCGAACCGTCCCATCGGCTCATTCCTGTTCCTCGGCCCGACCGGGGTGGGTAAAACCGAACTGTGCAAGGCGTTGGCTAACTTCTTATTCGACAGCGATGACGCCATGGTGCGTATCGATATGTCCGAGTTTATGGAGAAGCACTCTGTTTCCCGTTTGGTCGGGGCACCTCCGGGATACGTCGGGTATGAAGAGGGCGGCTATTTGACGGAGGCGGTACGCCGTCGTCCGTACTCGGTCATCCTGCTCGACGAGGTCGAGAAGGCGCATCCGGATGTCTTTAACATCCTGCTGCAGGTGTTGGACGATGGACGCCTGACCGATGGTCAGGGACGCACCGTCGATTTCCGTAATACGGTGGTCATTATGACCTCTAACCTGGGCTCTGACCTGATCCAGGATCGCTTCGGCGACCTGAGCTATGGTGAAATGAAAGAGCTGGTGATGAGCGTAGTCACTCATCATTTCAGACCGGAGTTCATTAACCGTATTGATGAGACGGTAGTATTCCATCCGCTGGGTCAGGAGAACATCAAGGCGATTGCCCGTATCCAGCTGCAGCGTCTGTACCAGCGTCTGGAAGAGAAAGGCTACAGCATTAGCATGAGTGATGCGGCGTTGGAGCAGCTGTCTCAGGCCGGCTTCGATCCGGTATACGGCGCGCGTCCGCTGAAACGCGCCATCCAGCAGGAGATCGAAAACCCGCTGGCGCAGCAAATCCTTTCAGGATCGCTGCTGCCGGGTAAGCCGATCGTCCTGGAGCTGGATGGGCAGCAGATCGTCGCGCGGCAATAATCCGTCGCTCGTGATAAGAGGATAAAGGGCAGCCGTTAGGCTGCCCTTTTTGCGCTCAGGGGGCGGTTCAGTAAGTGAAAATGCTGCAAAACAGAGCGCTCTGTATGCAAAACAAACGAACGGTAAAAAAGTTGAATTTAGGACTTGTCAGCCGACGTAAACT
>NZ_MPNU01000001.1:3133142-3183966 GCF_001896205.1 Edwardsiella piscicida | reverse complement strand
TTATTCAAAAGGCCTGCTGGTTCAGTAGGCCTTTTTAGTACCCGCCGACGGAGGCCGAACTCTGTCGATGGAGCGCGTGAAAAGAGACAAAATTCGGTGGAGCGGTAGTTCAGTTGGTTAGAATACCTGCCTGTCACGCAGGGGGTCGCGGGTTCGAGTCCCGTCCGTTCCGCCACTTATTTTAAAGGCCTGCTGAATCAGCAGGCCTTTTTTGTTTTTTCATCTTTCGCAGTGATCTTCTCTCTTCTCTTCGAGCGTCCTTTCAGGCTTACAGGTCACCGATATCATTGGCGCCGGTCGTCCGGCGGTTGTAATTCACGCTGTGCATCCCTATAACAGAAGAGTAGACTCGGTGACATAGTGTGGAATCTGCGCACTCCCGCGTCTTTTCTACGGTGTATTCTGAGTAACAGGCGGTAAACGTGCGCAAAAAGAACTTTGCCATGCGCTATACGGCGGGGATGCCGGCGACGCGTATTTTTCCCGGGGCTACCGACGCGCTGAGTCAGCCTGCGATGACCCAGGCGCTGCCGACGGATGATGCCCTGCGGATCATGGTCTGGAATATTTTCAAGCAGCAGCGCGCCGATTGGCTGTCGGTGCTAAAGGAGTATGGTCGCCGTTCACAGCTGGTGCTACTGCAGGAGGCACAAACCACCCCCGAGCTGGTGCGCTTTGCCACCAGTCACTATCTGACGGCCGATCAGGTTCCGGCCTTCTCGCTGCCCCAGCATCCCTCCGGCGTGATGACGCTGGCCGCGGCACACCCGATCTACTGCTGTCCGCTGCGGGAGAAGGAGCCGCTGATCCGTCTGGCGAAATCAGCGCTGGTGACGGTATATCCGCTGTTTGACGGGCGCCTGCTGATGGTGGTGAATATTCATGCGGTCAACTTTAGCCTAGGCGTTGAGGTCTACAGCAAGCAGCTGGATCCGATAGGGGAGCAGATTGCCCTACATAAGGGGCCGGTGATCATGGCGGGGGATTTCAATGCCTGGAGTAATCGCCGTCTGAATGCCCTGAGGCGCTTTGCCAGCGGTATGGAGCTACGTGAGGTCCACTTCACGAACGATCATCGCCGTACGGCCTTTGGGCGTCCTTTAGATTTTGTTTTTTATCGTGGTTTAGGCGTTGTGGAGGCATCGGTACTGGTGACTCAGGCCTCAGATCATAATCCGCTGCTGGTTGAGTTTCGTCCCGAGTGATCGACCTCCGTACCGTGCAATAAAAAAGCGCCGAAAAGGCGCTTTTTTATTGCTGTCCGTGGCGTCAGCTGTTGCCGTCCTGCTTATCCCTCACGTACAGGGTGAGCAGATCGCCCGGCTGGATCTGACCCGGGTTGTTCACTTTGCTGTTCCAGCGCATAACATCATCGATGTCGACGCCGTGGCGGCGTGCAATGCTGGAGAGTGAGTCCCCTTTCCGCACCTTATAGGTGATGGTATTGTCCGCCAGCGCAGTGCCTTTCGCGTCCGTGGCGACCTTCAGCGTCTGCCCGGCCTTCAGGGTACTGCGGCTGCCCATATTATTCATGCTCAGCAGCGTTTTCTGCGTCATGTTTAGGCGACGGGCGATGCCAGACACCGTATCGCCGCTGCGCACCCGGTAGGTTGACGCGCTGCGATTGTTCGCCAGCTCGGTATCCGGCTGGATCGCGGCAATTTCACGTTCTGCCAACGAATCCTTCAGCCGATCAACGTGAGCCTGAGGCACCATGATATAGCGCGGACCGTGACCGCTAGGCGCGGTAACGTTGCGCTTATAGCCTGGGTTGAACGACTTCAGCTTAGTCAGCGACATCCCAGCCATCTCGGCAGCCTGGCTGAGCTGCATCTGCTGACCGACGTCAACGCGCGCTAGCGCCCGCTCCTGGCTCGACTTAGGCAGCTTGATACCGTAGCGCTGGTTATGCTTAATGATATCGCTCAACGCCAGCACCTTCGGCACGTACAGCGCCGTCTCACGCGGTAGGGAGAGAGACCAATAGTCGGTCGGACGCCCTTTGCGCTTGTTGGCCTTGATCGCCTGCATGACGCGCCCTTCGCCGCTGTTGAATGCAGCCAGAGTCAGCAGCCAGTCACCGTCGAACATCTTGTTCATGCGCTGCATCATATCCAGCGCAGCCGTTGTCGAGGCGGCGATATCCCGGCGTCCGTCATACCACTGGTTCTGTTTCAATCCGTAGTTACGACCCGTTTGAGGCACGATCTGCCATAGCCCTGCGGCGTTGGCCGATGACGTTGCATGCGGATTAAAAGCGCTCTCCACTATGGGTAGCAGTACCAGTTCCATCGGCATATTACGTTTCTTAATCTGCTCGACAATCCAGTACATGTACGGCTCTGCCCGTAATGTTACATCGTGGAGATAGCTCTTATTGCGTAAATACTTGTTTCGTTGCTCGCGGATCCGGGCATTGTCCGGAACCTTTATCTTCATGTCGTCACTAATGAAGCCCCATAAGTCATCCTGCGCGAGGGTATTGCTGTCGCTTAACCATCGCGCGGAGGTCGCTCGTGCGTCCGAGGGCTGTCCTGCTTCACTTCGACTGACAGAAGACAAACTCTGTGCATATTGCTCCGGCTGTGATTGGGAGGCCCCATGACAGCCAGCCAACAACACGGAGGCGAAGATAATCGCTTTAGCCTTCATGTGTGTGTCACTGGTGATTAAAAGACGAGCAATAATACGTTGCTTGGCCGCACAACACAAGAAAAAGCTTTAAAAGCTGTCTTTCATGTCGCGTAGACAGGCAAAAACTCGCCAAATCTCATTAGGTTGCGTAGGAAAACCTACATTCCTTTGCAAATCATCATCATAACAGCGTAAGAATGGATTTATTTCCCGCTCAATCCGTAGCGTTGAAGGCACCGTAGGTTGCTGTTTTGCCCGCAACGTCGCTACGTGTTGCTGATATGTTTCTATTGCCCTGTTTTGGGGTAAGACATGCCGTGCAAATCGCAGATTTGACTCGGTATATTCGTGCGCGCAGCACACCAGCGTGTTATCAGGAAGTTGCATAATGCGCTGTAGCGAGTCAAACATTTGCTGCGCGCTGCCCTCAAACAGGCGGCCGCAGCCGGCGGAAAAGAGCGTATCGCCGCAAAACAGGTAAGGGGCGCTGTAATAGCCCACATGGCCCAGCGTATGTCCCGGCAGGGCCATGACCGAAATCTGGCACCCTAGCAGGGAGAACGTATCGCCGTCGGCCACGATCTGGGTACTTCCCAGTCCCTGCGTTTCTGCCGGGCCGTAAACCGGCAGTTCAGGGTAGGCCTGGACTATTTCTGCAACGCCGCCAATGTGGTCATTATGATGGTGCGTTAGCAGGATGGCTTTAGGGGTTATCCTATTCTCTGTCAAATAGTGTAAAACCGGCGCGGCGACGCCGGGATCGACGATCAGACATTGATGCTGCGGATTGATTAGCAGCCAGATGTAGTTATCCTGTAGGGCAGGAAGACCGATAAGATCCATGATGTTATCTACTCCAAAGTCAGAGGTGACGATGAAACCGGCACTGAGCAAGCGCACGCTGAACGCGCCTTTTACCTGGCGGCAAATCCCGTGGGGACTCCACTACCGGGCCGCGCTGGAGCTGCGTTTAACGCCGTGGTGGCCCAAGCTATTTGGCTACCATTTGCTGAAGCTGGGGGCGCTGAGTACCGATCTGGCAACGGACCGCTGTACCATATCACATCAGGTGAGTGTGGCGCCGGAGGGAGAGCATTTACAGGTGATCGCCGATCCTGCGCATCTACCGTTTGCCGCGAAGTCGGTGGATGCCTGCCTGCTGGCTCACACCCTGGGCTACTCCCGCGATCCGCACCGGGTGCTGCGCGAGGTCGATCGGGTACTGGTGGATGACGGTTGGCTTATCATCAGCGGCTTTAGTCCGCTGAGCCTGCTGGGGATGGGGAGACTGGTGCCCGGACTGCGCCGCCGGGTGCCCTACAACAGCCGTATGTTCAGTATGGGGCGGCTCATCGACTGGCTGAACCTGCTGAACTACGAGGTGCTGGCGGCGTCACGTTTTCAGGTGCTGCCTTGGCATCAGCCCTGCGTCTCTCTGCTGAGCCGCCACTTTCCGGCGATGGGGTGTCTGATGCTGATCGTGGCGCGTAAGCGCACGGTTCCGCTGACCTTAACGCCGCAGCGCGTTCTGCGGGCACATCACGGGATCCGCCGCGCGCTGGGCGGCGCGGCGAAGATCCTGCGACGATCGGCTTAGCGGCCCCCGATGGCGCGGTTACTCGGGATTGTAGCCGCTGTCCTCCAGTCTCGGTGCCCCGGCGGCGCTGCGCGCCAGCTCATCGCAGCGCTCGTTCTCTGGGTGGCCGGCGTGGCCTTTGATCCAGATCCACTCCACCTGATGCGGGCCGATGGCCTGATCCAGTCGCTGCCACAGATCGACGTTTTTCACCGGTTTTTTATCCGCCGTTTTCCAGCCGCGTCGTTTCCAGCCGTGGATCCACTGGGTGATGCCCTGACGGACATACTGGCTATCGCTGAACAGCGTGACCTGACAGGCGCTGGTCAGCGTCTCTAGGGCGACGATCGCCGCCATCAGCTCCATGCGGTTGTTGGTGGTCAGCCGATAGCCGGCGCTGAGCGCCTTTTCATGCTGACGGTAGCGCAGAATGGCGCCATAGCCGCCCGGGCCCGGGTTACCCAGGCAGGAACCATCGGTGAAAATCTCAACCTGCTTTAACATCTCTGGTAGACTACTCTCTGATCAAAACCGTGAGTCTGACATAAAGTGACACGATGAGCACAGTAAAATGAATACCCCTATCGCCCGCCAAATCGTCCTCGATACGGAAACTACCGGTATGAATCAGGTGGGTGCCCACTATGAGGGGCATCGCATCATTGAAATCGGCGCCGTTGAAGTGGTTAACCGTCGCCTGACCGGTCGTAATTTTCACGTTTACCTGAAGCCGGATCGCCTGGTGGATCCCGAGGCGTTTACGGTACACGGCATCAGCGATGACTTTTTGCTGGATAAGCCCAGCTTTGCCGAGGTCGCCGACGAGTTTCTCGCGTTTATCCGCGGCGCGGAGCTGGTGATCCATAACGCGCCGTTCGATATCGGCTTTATGGACTATGAGTTCGCCAAGCTGGGGCGCGATCTGCCCAAGACGGAGACATTCTGTACCATCACTGATAGCCTGGTGATGGCGCGTCGCCTGTTTCCGGGCAAAAGGAACAGCCTGGATGCGCTGTGCAACCGCTATGAGATAGATAACAGCAAACGTACGCTGCACGGGGCGCTGCTGGATGCCCAGATCCTGGCCGACGTCTACCTGATCATGACCGGCGGCCAGACATCGCTGGCGTTTTCCAGCGACGGCGATGGCACCTCTCAGTCGCAGGCGTCGGAGATTCGTCGGGTGGTGCGCGGTGCTAAAGGGCTACGGGTCGTGTATGCCAGTGAGGCGGAGTTGGCGGCCCATGAACAGCGCTTGGATCTGGTTCAGAAGAAGGGCGGCAGCTGCCTGTGGCGTAGCTAAACGGTAAAATTTGCTGAAAAATCATCACAAAGTATAAAATATGTACGAATGATGGTTTTGCGGTGAAAAAGGGTTGACGCCGCCGAGCGCTGACCGTAATATGCGCCTCGTTCCCCCAGCGGGAACAACGCGGAGCGGTAGTTCAGTTGGTTAGAATACCTGCCTGTCACGCAGGGGGTCGCGGGTTCGAGTCCCGTCCGTTCCGCCAACATTCTAAGCCCCGGTTCAGAAATGAACCGGGGTTTTTCGTTTTATCTCTCCTCGCACTACCGATGCCTACGGCGGCATCGCGCGGCGACGTTCCCGGCGCGAAGATGGCCGGGACGATGGGCTCACAGAATTTTGTGTGGGCCGAAGCACTCATAGTGCAGTCGTTCTGCGTCAACGCCCTGCGCCAGCAGCTGCTGCGCCACCCGTTGCATAAAGCCCACCGGTCCACAGAAATAGAACTGCATGCGCGGATCGCGCAGCCCTTCGCCCACGACGTCGAGATCCATCGTACCGCGATGGTGGTGGGCGCGGACCGGCTGCGCAGGTTCGCCGTGGCGCAGCCACAGATGGGCCTGGTGCTGGGGGATCGCGGCCAGCAGACGCTCGCTCTCCTCGCCAAAGGCGCGCACGGGGTCGCTGTCGGCGGCGTGCAGCCAGTACAGCGGGGCGCGCTGTCCGCGGCGGCTCAGGGTATCCAACATGCTGAGCAGCGGGGTCACACCGACGCCCGCCGAGATCAGCGCCAGCGGCGTCTCCGGCGTCGTCTCTAGGGTAAACTCGCCGCTGGGGGCTGAGAGGTGCAGCGTATCGCCCGCGACGGCGACGTCGTGCAGGTAGCGGGAGACGGCGCCCTGAGGCTCTCGTTTGACGGCGATACGGTAATGCGTGCCGTTGGGGGCATGGGTCAGTGAATACTGGCGGATGGCCTGACGTGGGAGGCTGGGATGGCGCACATATACGCTCAGATATTGCCCCGGGAGGAAGTCGGCGATCGGGGCGCCATCCTGCGGTACCAGCGTAAAGCGGGTGATCAGGTCGCTCTCTGCCCGCTTTTCAGCGATCGTAAACGCGCGCTGATGCGCCCAGCCGCCGGGCTGCCCGACGTGTCCCTGATACAGCTGGGCCTCCCGCGCAATAAACAGCTGCGCCAGCGCGTCGTAGGCGCTTCCCCAGGCGTCCAGCACATCGCTGCCGGGGTTGAACAGCTCCTCCAGGGTTTTGAGCAGATGATGACCCACGATGGCATACTGCGATGGCTGAATACCGACGCTGACGTGCTTGTGCGCGATACGCTCCACCGCATTGAGCAGCGCGGCGGGGGTATCAATGTGGGCGGCATAGGCGCAGATGGCGTTAAACAGCGCCTCGCGCTGATCGCCGCTGCGTTGGTTGCTCATATTGAAGAGAGACTTCAGCTCTGGATTATGGCGGAACATGCGCTGGTAGAAATGGGCGGTCAGCCCCGGGCCATATTGCTGCAGTAGCGGTAGGGTGGATTTGACGATAGCGATGGTTTGTGTGTCCAGCATGGGCGCTCCTGGGCGTGGTTAGTTAAGTTGTATTTTAAATGCAACTTAAGGCTTTTCGGCGGCGCTGTAAATCAATAATTGCCGATGCGCCTCATTGGCGTTACGGTAATGGTGTTTTTTTATGCACGCCTATCGCTGCGCGCACAAAAATGCAACAAGGTGTCTATCTGGCCGAGGCCTTGCGCCACGGAGTGCCAAACGATTGCGTAAAAGATGGGGCAAGGTGTTTGTAACAAGCTAAAAACATATTACACTGTGACGATTGCCCGTTGGGGTGGGATGTATTGGCTGTGAGGGCCAGATTTACTCAAAACCGGTTAGCTGAGTCAGGAGAAGCGGATGTTAAAGCGTGAGATGAACATTGCCGATTATGATGCCGAGCTGTGGCAGGCAATGCAGCAGGAAGTGACGCGTCAGGAGCAGCATATTGAGCTGATTGCCTCGGAAAACTACACCAGCCCGCGGGTTATGCAGGCGCAGGGCTCCCAGCTGACCAATAAATATGCCGAAGGCTACCCGGGCAAGCGCTACTACGGCGGCTGCCAGTATGTGGATCAGGTTGAGCAGCTGGCGATTGATCGCGCCAAGGCGCTGTTTGGCGCCGACTACGCTAACGTACAGCCCCACTCAGGTTCTCAGGCCAATTTCGCCGTCTATACTGCGCTGCTGCAGCCGGGTGATACGGTGCTGGGCATGAATCTGGCGCACGGCGGCCACCTGACGCACGGCTCTCCGGTTAACTTTTCCGGTAAGCTGTATAACGTGGTGCCTTACGGCATCGACGCGCATGGCCGTATCGACTATGACGATCTGGCGGCGCAGGCGCAGCAGCACCGTCCGAAGATGATCATCGGCGGTTTCTCGGCCTATTCCGGCGTAGTGGACTGGGCGCGTATGCGTGAGATCGCCGATAGCATCGGTGCCTACCTGTTTGTGGATATGGCGCACGTGGCGGGTCTGGTCGCTGCCGGGGTTTATCCCAATCCGGTTCCCCATGCTCACGTCGTGACCACCACCACCCATAAGACCCTGGCCGGTCCGCGCGGCGGCCTGATCCTGGCCAAGGGGTTGGATGAGGCTCTGTACAAAAAGCTGAACTCCGCCGTGTTCCCGGGGGCGCAGGGGGGGCCGCTGATGCACGTGATCGCAGCCAAGGCGGTCGCGCTGAAAGAGGCGATGGAGCCCGAGTTTACCCGTTACCAGCAGCAGGTGGCCAAGAATGCCAAGGCGATGGTCGACGTCTTCCTGCAGCGTGGCTATAAAGTCGTGTCCGGCGGCACGGAAAACCATCTGTTCCTGCTGGATCTGGTCGATAAGCAGATCACCGGTAAAGAGGCCGATGCCGCGCTGGGGCGCGCCAATATTACGGTGAATAAAAACAGCGTGCCCAACGATCCGCAGAGCCCGTTCGTGACCTCCGGTATTCGCGTCGGCACCCCGGCTATCACACGCCGTGGCTTTAAAGAGGCGGAGTCCCGCGAGCTGGCGGGATGGATGTGCGACGTGCTGGATAATATCCATGATGAGGCCACGATCGCCGATACCAAGCAGAAGGTATTGGCTATCTGTGAACGCCTGCCGGTCTATGCCTGACAGGTCGTTAGCCTTACCGAGCCCGCCGCGCGCGGGCTTTTTTACGTCGGTTGCTCCTGTAGGCGACCGGCCTGCATCAGCCAGGCGCCGATGCTGACGGCGATCAGGCTTAGCTCCTCGGGGGAGAAGCGGATACGGTAGCGCTGCTCCAGTCCGGCGATGGCACGGCGGGTGAGCGCCAGTAACTCGGGGTGATGAGACGCCAGCTCCGCCGCCAGCGGCGTGCCGATACGGATGTCGAACAGCGCGCGCTCAATGGCGGCGCCAAGGTGGGCGAACAGGCGGGCGCACAGCCTTTCGCGCTGGGAAAGTCGCACATCGCTGTCGCGCTCGACGCAGTCGACGCAGCGTTCAATCTCGTGCATGAGGGCGCTGTCCTGCGCATTCTCCCGCGGGCTGTGGCTGTGATTCTTGAGCAGGGTTAACAGCAGCGTCGCGAATAGCCGCTCCTGATCCAGGACGTCCGTCGGCGCGTCGCCGATGTAGATGCGGCATAGTGCTTCGGCAACGGCATACTCCTCTTTTTGCTGCAGCCAGCGGCGGCGGTAGGGCAGCAGCCAGCAGGGCATGAGTGAATCCGATCGGCCGCCGCGGCGCTGTACGGCGGCGTACCGCATCATGATGTCGATCAGCTGCCGCTGGCGCGGCGTAAAGGCCGCGGATGCCGGAATCGCCTGGGATTCCAGGCGCGGGACGCTTTGCAGCAGGCGTTCGCAGAGCGTCTGTCGGGGAAAGGCCGGGGGCAGGGCAGGGGATAGCAGACGCGCTGCGTTGGCCGGGAAGTAGCGCAGCGTACGCTGTAGCCAGTGCAGCAGGCACAGCCGCCACTCATAGGCTGGGCCTTGAAGGCGATAGCCATGGCGCGGGTGGAAGCTGATATGCAGGGCGTGATAACGCATGATGTCGTTGACCAGATGATTCAGATCCTGCTCGGCCTCATCGGGCGTTTGCTGCTGTAGCTTACACAGACGCGCCATCGTCAGCGGCGCCGTTGGCAGCAGCAGCAGTAGAGCCAGATTACAGTGTCGCTCCGCGCGGGAGTGCGGTGGCGGCAGCGGGACATCGTTCTGCATGTGTGTTTCCCCCCGGGCGAAGATCGACGAAACCGGCATAGGGTACGCCCCCGCGAGGCGGCTCGCCGCAGAGGCGAACGAAGGGGCATCGTCTAAGCATAGCAAAGCTCGACGACCTCGGAGGGGCGTCCTCGCGGGGTTTCCGTACGACGGTGGGCGTAAAAAAGCAAAACGCCCTGCGCGGGGGCTCCGGCAGGGCGTTGGATAATACGCATCGGTGCCCTTTCGGGCGGGCGATTAGCGCTTCAGCGCATCGCTCAGTTCGTCACGCAGGGCGCCCAGCAGCGACTTGACGACGCGCGGGTTACCGGCGACGACGTTACCGCTGGCCAGGTAGCCATGGCCGCCGACAAAGTCGGTAACCAGACCGCCCGCTTCGCGCACCAACAGCTCACCGGCGGCGAAGTCCCACGGCTTCAGGCCGATTTCAAAGAAACCGTCCACGCGGCCGGCGGCGACGTAGGCCAGATCCAGCGCGGCAGAGCCGGTGCGGCGGAAGTCGGCGCACTGGGTAAACAGCTTATCGACCATCTTGATGTAGGTAGTGGCGTGATGCTTCATCTTGAACGGGAAGCCGGTGGCCAGGATGGTGCCATCCAGATCTTTGGCGACGCCGGTGCGCAGGCGGTAGCCGTTGAGCTGCGCGCCCTGACCACGGGTGGCGGTATACAGTTCGTTGCGCATCGGATCATAGACGACGGCGACTTCGGTGCGGCCCTTGATGCGTACGGCGATAGACACCGCGAAGTGCGGCAGACGCTTGATGAAGTTGGTGGTGCCATCCAGCGGATCGATTACCCATTGGATCTCGTGATCTTCACCCAGCAGCTCACCGCACTCTTCGCTGATAATAGTGTGCTTGGGGTAAGACTTGCGGATGGTCTCGATGATCAGGTGTTCAGCATCGCGATCGACGTTGGTCACAAAATCATTGCTGCCTTTCTGGCTGGCTTCTACTGAGTCGGGCGTTTCGTAACTTTTGGCAATCAGGTTACCAGCCTTGCGCGCGGCGCGCACGGCGATGTTCAGCATCGGATGCATGGGAATCTTCCACTAGATGTTAAAGAACGGGAAATTTAGACGGCGTAGAGTATAGCAAAGCGTGCGGCAAACAACCATGCCGTTTTTATATCCGTTGGCCATGGCGATAAATAGTGTTTTATATCAATTGGCTGTGGAATCGCTCGGCGGCGAATAAATCAATAGAAACCATTAATAGCGCCTTATGGTAAAATCGCAGAATCAATTCAACCGTGTAATGAGTAAGCATGCTGGACAATATTCGCATCGTGCTGGTGGAAACCTCCCACACCGGCAACATGGGGTCAACCGCCCGCGCCATGAAGACCATGGGACTGACCAACCTGTATCTGGTGAACCCGCTGGTACGCCCCGACTCACAGGCCATTGCCCTGTCAGCCGGCGCCAGCGACGTGATCGGCAACGCGACCATCGTGGACAGTTTCGATGACGCGATCGCCGGCTGTAGCCTGGTGGTGGGCACCAGCGCCCGTTCGCGCTCGCTGCCGTGGCCGATGCTGGAGCCGCGCGAATGCGGCCAGCGCAGCGCCATGGAGTCGGAGCATGCGCCCGTCGCTATCGTATTTGGCCGTGAGCGCGTCGGGCTGACCAACGATGAGCTGCAGAAGTGCCATTACCACGTGCAGATCCCGGCTAACCCGGAGTACACCTCGCTGAATCTGGCGATGGCGGTGCAGATCCTCAGCTATGAAATCCGCGTCGCGCATCTGGATCGCCAGGCGGCCAAGGCGCCGGCGGTAGAGGAGGCAGCCTATCCGCTGGCGGACGATCTGGAGCGCTTTTATGCCCATCTGGAGCAGACGCTGCACCACACCGGCTTTATCCGCGAGAAGAATCCGGGCCAGGTCATGAACCGCCTGCGCCGCCTGTTCACCCGCGCTCGTCCGGAGGCACAGGAGCTGAATATCCTGCGCGGGATACTGGCCTCAATTGATAAGTGCGACGCAGAACGGCACGAAAGTTAACTGCGACAGCGGCTATATCATAGTAGAATGCACGGGTATTTTTGCGCGGACGCTGGCCGAGATTGCCGCGCGTTTCTCGCGGATGGGCGGCGTCGACAACGGGATAATACCTGACTAAAATAGTAGGATAAATAGTTGACTGAAATAGTCAGGAATGAGAGGATGAAACCGTTGAGCAACACCGCGTGTTTCACTCTTTTTCCCAAAGGGACTATTAGCCATGAGACTGACATCCAAAGGGCGCTATGCCGTAACAGCCATGCTCGATGTGGCGCTTCACTCCCAGGAAGGGCCGGTACCGCTGGCGGATATTTCTGAACGCCAGGGGATCTCGCTCTCTTATCTGGAGCAGCTGTTCTCTCGCCTGCGCAAAAATGGTCTGGTGGCCAGCGTACGCGGTCCCGGCGGCGGTTACCTGCTAGGGAAAGAGGCCAGCGAGATTGCCATCGGCGCGGTGATCACCGCCGTGGATGAGTCGGTGGACGCCACCCGCTGCCAGGGAAAAGAGGGCTGCCAGGGAGGAACCCGCTGCCTGACCCACGCGCTGTGGCGCGATCTCAGCGAGCGTATCAGCGGCTTTCTAAACAATATTTCGCTGGCGGAGCTGGTCAATAACCAGGAAGTCATGGATGTGGCTGACCGACAGGATATCGATGCACGGCGCAGCGTTGTCGCGGCCGGGCGTCAGGATACGATTAACGTGAACCTGCGCGCCTAAGCGCGGGCACGGCGTTGAATTATCACCCGTAGGCAAATCATTTTTGGAAGTGATGTACGGAGCAATAGAATGAAATTACCGATTTATATGGACTACTCCGCAACGACGCCGGCCGATCCGCGCGTGGCTGAGAAGATGATGCAGTATCTGACGCTGGACGGTACATTCGGTAACCCAGCTTCCCGCTCCCACCGCTTTGGCTGGCAGGCTGAAGAGGCGGTAGACGTTGCGCGCAATAACATCGCTGAGCTGGTGGGCGCCGATCCGCGCGAGATCGTGTTTACCTCCGGTGCGACCGAGGCCGATAACCTGGCCATCAAAGGCGCCGCCAACTTCTATCAGAAGAAAGGCAAGCACATCATTACCTGTAAGACCGAGCACAAGGCGGTGCTGGATACCTGCCGTCAGCTGGAGCGCGAAGGCTTTGAGGTGACCTATATGGCACCGCAGCCCAATGGTCTGATCGACCTGAAGGCCCTGGAAGCGGCGATGCGTGACGACACGATCCTGGTCTCCATCATGCATGTGAATAACGAAATCGGTATCATTCAGGATATTGAGACCATCGGCGAGATGTGCCGCGCGCGTGGCATTATTTTCCACGTGGATGCCACCCAGAGCGTGGGCAAACTGCCGATTGATCTGAGCAAACTGAAGGTCGATCTGATGTCGTTCTCCGGCCATAAAATCTATGGTCCGAAGGGCATCGGCGCCCTGTACGTTCGCCGTAAACCGCGCGTGCGTATCGAAGCACAGATGCACGGCGGCGGCCATGAGCGCGGTATGCGCTCCGGGACCCTGCCGGTACACCAGATCGTTGGGATGGGCGAAGCCTACCGTATCGCCAAAGAAGAGATGCCGACCGAGGTTCCGCGTCTGCGCGCCCTGCGCGATCGCCTGTGGAACGGGCTGAAAGACATCGAAGAGGTGTATCTGAACGGCTCTCTGGAGCAGGGGGCGCCGAACATCCTGAACGTCAGCTTTAACTTTGTTGAAGGGGAATCCCTGATCATGGCGCTGAAGGATCTGGCCGTCTCTTCCGGGTCGGCCTGTACCTCAGCCAGTCTGGAGCCGTCCTATGTGCTGCGCGCACTGGGGCTGAACGATGAGCTGGCGCACAGCTCCATCCGCTTCTCTCTGGGGCGCTTTACCACGGAAGAAGAGGTCGATTACGCCATCGATCTGGTGCGTAAATCCATCGGCCGCCTGCGCGAGCTCTCACCGCTGTGGGAGATGCATAAGCAGGGCGTGGATCTCAGCACCATCGAATGGTCAGCCCATTAATTCCCAGGACACCCTTTTAGGAGCATCGATAAATGGCTTATAGCGATAAAGTGATCGATCACTACGAGAATCCGCGTAACGTCGGATCCTTTGACAATAGCGATCCCAACGTCGGCAGCGGTATGGTCGGCGCCCCGGCCTGCGGCGACGTGATGAAGTTGCAGATTAAAGTCAACAATGAGGGTATCATTGAGGACGCCCGTTTCAAGACCTACGGCTGTGGCTCTGCCATCGCCTCCAGCTCTCTGGTCACCGAGTGGGTCAAGGGTAAGTCCCTGGAGCAGGCGGCGGAGATCAAGAATACCGACATCGCCGAGGAGCTGGCGCTGCCGCCGGTGAAGATCCACTGCTCGATTCTGGCAGAAGACGCCATCAAGGCGGCGATCGCCGATTATAAAAACAAGCATAGCGCGGAATAAGCGCCGCGCTCCGGCGGCCGGTATTCCGGTCGCCGTCACCCTGAATTTTTTGACTGAGGTTGTTGTATGTCGATTACCATGAGCGACTCCGCTGCAAAGCGCGTACAGACATTTTTAACCAATCGCGGTAAGGGATTGGGCCTGCGTCTGGGGGTAAAAACCTCGGGCTGTTCGGGCATGGCGTATGTGCTGGAGTTTGTCGATGTCCTGAACGAGGACGATGTGGTTTTCGAGGATAAAGGGGTGAAGGTCATCGTTGACGGAAAGAGCCTGGTGTACCTCGACGGTACCGAGCTGGATTTCGTTAAAGAGGGCCTGAACGAAGGCTTTAAGTTCAACAACCCGAACGTTAAGAATGAGTGCGGCTGCGGCGAGAGCTTTAACGTTTAACCCGCGCCCGCGTCATCGGCGGCCGTCGCCTCTCCTTCATTAGCCGACGTCGGCGACGCCGCTTTCACGGTATCAGCATCAGAGTACGGCATGGACTACTTCACGCTTTTCGGGTTGCCGGCACGCTATGACGTGGACGGCAGCCTGCTCGCTGCGCGTTTTCAGGACCTGCAGCGTCAGTTTCACCCCGATCGTTTCGCCACCGCGCCCGAGCGCGATCGTCTGCTGGCGATGCAGCAGGCGACGACCATCAACGACGCCTATCAGACGCTCAAACATCCTCTCAAGCGGGCCGAGTACCTGCTCTCTCTGCACGGCTTTGACATCAATAATGAACAGCAGACCCTGCGCGATACGGCTTTCCTGATGGAGCAGATGACCCTGCGCGAGGAGCTGGAGGCGCTGGAACACCGCGCCGACGCCGATGAGGCGTTAATGAACTTTGCCGACGGGATCGCTAAAATGGTGCAGACGCGCAGCGCACAGATGGTGAATGAGCTGGACCGTCAGGCCTGGACCCAGGCGGCGGACAGCGTGCGCAAGCTACGATTTCTAGACAGGCTCCAGCAGCAGACCGAACAGCTGGAAGAGCGACTGCTGGGGATGTAACCCTTTTTGACGGATTAACGGAAGCGAACATGGCGTTATTACAAATCAGTGAGCCGGGGCTGAGTGCCGCGCCGCATCAGCGTCGTCTGGCGGCGGGTATCGATCTGGGCACCACCAACTCCCTGGTGGCGACCGTGCGCAGCGGCCAGGCCGAAACGCTGGCCGATGAGCAGGGGCGCCATCTGCTGCCGTCGGTAGTGCGCTACCAGGCTGGCGGACATATCGTCGGCGTTGAGGCCCGTGAACAGGCCGCTGACGATCCGCGCAATACCGTGAGCTCGATTAAACGCATGATGGGGCGTTCGCTGGCCGACATTCAGGCGCGCTACCCGCATTTACCCTATCAGATGCACGCCAGCGAGAGCGGTATGCCGCAGCTGGTGACGGCGGCGGGCAGCGTCAACCCGATCCACGTCTCGGCCGATATTCTCAGCGCGCTCTCCGCGCGCGCGCAGGCGGCCCTGGGGGGCGAGCTGGACGGCGTGGTGATCACGGTGCCGGCCTACTTCGATGATGCGCAGCGCCAGGGGACGAAGGACGCCGCGCGTCTGGCCGGTCTGCACGTGCTGCGCCTGCTCAATGAGCCGACCGCAGCCGCCATCGCCTATGGGCTGGACTCCGGTCAGGAGGGGGTGATCGCGGTTTACGATCTCGGCGGCGGCACCTTTGATATCTCGATTCTGCGCCTCAGTCGCGGGGTGTTTGAGGTCTTGGCCACCGGCGGCGACTCCGCGCTGGGCGGCGATGACTTTGACCACCTGCTGGCCGATTGGCTGCGTGAGCAGGCCGGCCTGCACGACCGCAGCGATGCCGGGCTGGCGCGCCGCTTCCTGGATGCGGCCGTCGCGGCAAAAATCGCCCTGAGCTCCCAGCAAGCGACGACGGTATGCGTCGGCGACTGGCAGGGTGAGGTGAGCCGCGCTCAGCTGGAGGCGCTGATCGCGCCGCTGGTCAAACGCACGCTGCTGGCCTGTCGCCGGACGCTAAAAGATGCCGGCGTCACCCGTGACGAGGTGCTGGAGGTGGTGATGGTCGGCGGCTCAACTCGGGTACCGCTGGTGCGGACGCTGGTGGGCGACTTCTTTGGCCGCCCGCCGCTGACCGCGATCGATCCCGATCGGGTAGTGGCGATCGGCGCGGCTATCCAGGCCGATATTCTGGTCGGCAATAAACCGGATGCCGACATGCTGCTGCTGGATGTGATCCCGCTCTCGCTGGGGCTGGAGACCATGGGCGGACTGGTCGAGAAGGTGATCCCGCGTAATACCACCATCCCGGTGGCCCGGGCGCAGGAGTTTACCACCTTTAAAGATGGCCAGACGGCGATGATGATCCATGTGCTGCAGGGCGAACGCGAGCTGGTGCAGGATAATCGCTCTCTGGCGCGCTTTACCCTGCGCGGCATTCCGCCGCTGCCGGCGGGCGGTGCCCATATTCGCGTCACCTTCCAGGTGGATGCCGATGGGCTACTCAGCGTGACCGCGATGGAGAAGTCGACCGGGGTACAGGCGGCGATCCAGGTGAAGCCCTCCTACGGGCTGAGCGAAGACGAAATCGTCGGCATGCTGAAAGACTCCATGGCGAACGCCGAGGGGGATCTCAGCGCGCGTATGCTGGCGGAGCAAAAAGTGGAGGCCGCGCGGGTGCTGGAAAGCCTGCACGGTGCGCTGCAGCAGGACAGTGCTCTGCTGGGCGAGCAGGAGCTGGCGGCGATCCGCCAGGCGCAGACGGCGCTGCAGGCCGCCGCCGCCGGTAACGATACCGCGGCGATCGAAGCGGCGATCAACGCGCTGGATGCACAAACTCAAGAATTTGCCGCGCGGCGCATGGATAGCTCCATCCGCCGTGCTCTGGCCGGTCACTCTGTGGATGAGGTTTAAACATGCCAAAAATCGTATTTCTGCCCAATCAGGAACATTGCCCGGATGGGGCGGTGATCGAGGCCCAGGAAGGCGAAACGATCCTGGACGCTGCGCTGCGTAACGGGATTGAAATCGAACATGCCTGCGAGAAGTCCTGCGCCTGCACCACCTGTCACTGCATCGTCCGCGAAGGCTTTGACTCCCTTGGGGAGAGCAGCGAGCTGGAGGATGACATGCTGGACAAGGCCTGGGGTCTGGAGCCGGAAAGCCGCCTGAGCTGTCAGGCGCGGGTTGCGGATGAGGACCTGGTGGTCGAGATCCCGCGCTACACCGTTAACCATGCGCGGGAGCACTGAGGTGGGACTGAAGTGGCACGATAGCCGCGCCATCGGCGAGGCGCTCTATGACGCGTACCCGGACGTCTCGCCACAGAGCGTGCGCTTTACCGATCTGCACCGCTGGATCTGCAGCCTGGATGACTTTGATGACGATCCGTCCGCTTCCAGTGAAAAAATTCTGGAAGCCATCCTGCTGGTCTGGTTAGATGAAGCTGAGTGAGAAGGGCCTCCCCCGCCGTTGAGTTTGGCGTGGGAGTCGCCCGGGCAAGCCACCCGTAGGGGTGGCTTTTTACTATAGACCGCCCGCGACGTCCGTTCGCGGGGGCCGCGAAGCAAGCGGGAGAACACGTATGACCAATGAATTGATGCCGGTCCTTTTATCAAGTCAGGCCGCAGATGCGCGCTGGGGCAGCGATGCGCTGCTGAGCGCGGATGCACAGGGGATGACCATCCACGCCGGAGCGGCGCTGGACCACGGGGCGATTCAGCGCGCCGGGCGCCGTCTGGATACCCAGGGGATGAAGCAGGTTTCGCTGCAGGGGACGTCGTGGAGCCTGAGCGCCTGCTGGGCGTTTTGGCAGGGCTTTCGCAATCCGAAGGGCGGGCAGCATGTCCAGTGGCCGGCGCTGAGCGCCGCCGATCGCGCCGAGCTGGATCGTCGGCTGCTGAATATCGACTGGGTGCGCGACACCATCAATATCCCGGCGGAAAACCTGGGGCCGACTCAGCTGGCGCAGCGCGCTGTCGACCTGCTGTGTGCGCAGGCCTGCGACAGCATTCACTATCGCATCATCAAGGGCGACGATCTGCGCGAGCAGGGCTATATGGGGCTGCACAGCGTTGGCCGCGGCTCTGCGCGCGCGCCGGCGCTGCTGGAGCTGGATTACAATCCGGGCGGTCAGCCCGATACTCCGGTGCTGGCCTGCCTGGTTGGGAAGGGGATCACCTTTGACTCCGGCGGCTATAGCCTGAAGCAGACGGCCTTCATGGACTCCATGAAGTCGGACATGGGCGGCGCGGCGCTGGTGACCGGCGCCCTGGCGCTGGCGATCGCGCAGGGGCTGCAGGCGCGGGTCAAACTCTACCTGTGCTGCGCGGATAACCTGGTCAGCGGCAACGCGTTCAAACTGGGCGATATCATTTCGTATCGCAACGGCAAACGGGTTGAGATTATGAATACCGATGCCGAAGGGCGCCTGGTGCTGGCCGATGGCCTGATCGATGCCTCGCGTCAGGCACCGCGCATGATCATCGACTGCGCCACCCTGACCGGCGCGGCCAAGACCGCGGTCGGCGGTGACTACCATGCGCTGCTCTCCTTTGACGATGCGCTGGTGACGGCGCTGCAGGAGAGTGCGGCTCAGGAAGATGAGCTGTTCTGGCGTCTGCCGCTGGCGGAGTTTCACCGTAGCCAGCTGCCCTCCGCCTTTGCCGATCTCAGCAACGTGGCCGGCGCGGCGCACTCGGCCGGCGCCAGTACGGCGGCGGCCTTCCTGTCGCACTTCGTCACTGACTACCGGCAGGGCTGGCTGCACCTTGACTGCAGCGCCACCTACCGTAAGGCGGCGGTGGATCAGTGGTCCGCCGGGGCGACCGGCATTGGCGTACGGACGCTGGCGCGCCTGCTGTTGACGCAGGCCGAGCGCTGCTGACGTTGACATCATGGCTCCGCCGCACGGCGGAGCCTGCATCGGCCAAGGAAACACGGAAACAGGAGAGATGACGGTGAGTACCTGCGATACCCCCCCCGATCACGACGATCGTCAGCATGAGCACGATCACCATCACGACACCCCCGAACAGCGGCTCGAATCCAGCCTGGCTCAGGCGGCGGCCGATCCGGCCTATCTGGCGCTGTTTTACCGTGCGCTGCTGTCATCGACGGTCTACCTTCCGCTTCGGGGAGACGCGATGGCGGAGGCGGACGACGATACGCTGGAGATCGAACACTGGGAAATGGAGGACGGCACGCGGGTGATCCCCTTTTTCTCTACGCCGGCGCGTCTGCAGCAGGCGCTGACGGACGGCGGCCCCACGTCTTGGCACGCGCTGCCGGTCCGCGAGCTGTTCACCCTGACCCGCGGCGAGACGCTGTTTTTAAATCCCCGCGCGGAGGTGGGCAAGGCCTTCTACCCGCAGGAGGTGGCGATGCTGCTGGAGAGCGGCGGCATGGCGCAGCCGCAGACGCTGTCGATCGACGGCGGCGCCGCGATCCGTGTCGGGCCGCTGGATCAGACGCCGGAGGCTCTGCAGAGCGGCCTGACCGCCCTGTGCGGTCAGCGCAATCTGGTGCGGAGCGCCTGGCTGGCGCGTTTTCAGGATCCACTCTGTGACGCACAGCCGGTGCTGCTGCTGGCGCTGGAGCTGGAGGGACACGATGAGGCCGCGCACCAAGAGTTGATCCGCGAGGCGGGTACCCTGGCCAGCGCCCTGCTGGATCAGGACGAGGCGATCGACGTCTGCTGCCTTCGCCGTGATGCGCAGGATCCGCTGGCCGACTACCTGCGCACCCACGTGACGCCGCTGTATCAACGTCGCTGGGGCGGCTGGCTGCGCAACGCCATCGCGACGGGGCGCTAGTCCGCCAGAGGCGTATCCTGCCTACCGCCGGGAGACTGCCCTGCGGTAGGCATCAAAATATTCATATCTTTTTAACAAATTAACGTCATTGCCATAGGCAACCCCGCAGCGCCCTCTTATAATCGAATCCGCCAGTCTGCGCGCCCTGTCGGGTGGGCAACGGGCCGACTGGGCATCATCGGTAGAGATAAGCGTAAGTAAAATCTTCCGCCAGCTCATGGTGTTAGCATGACCGGGTGGCTTTCTTCCGTCGCTGTTGCGCCGTAGAATCCCGCGCGGATGTTGATTAAAGCTGTCTGACAGGGGTAGACATGACCTTAGAACGTACCTTTTCCATCGTAAAACCGAACGCGGTGGCCAAAAATGCCATCGGCGCCATCTACGCACGCTTTGAGTCTGCCGGTCTGAAGATCGTCGCCGCCAAAATGGTGCACCTGACGCGCGAGCAGGCGGAAGGCTTCTACGCCGAGCACCGCGAGCGCCCTTTCTTTGACGGCCTGGTGACCTTCATGACCTCCGGTCCGATCATGGTGCAGGTGCTGGAAGGCAACGATGCGGTGCGTCGTAACCGTGAAATCATGGGCGCCACGAATCCGGAAAACGCGCTGGCCGGTACGCTGCGCGCTGACTATGCCGATAGCCTGACGGAAAACGCGGTGCACGGCTCCGACTCTCCGGCCTCTGCCGAGCGCGAAATCGCCTATTTCTTCAGCGCTGACGACATCTGCCCGCGCACCCGCTGAGCGCCCCGCCCGCGCGCCAAAATCCCGCCTGGGTGCATTATCGCCATGGCATCGGCGGGCGAGAGTAGGTACAATATGCCGCCCCGCGTTTTCTCCGGGGCGTTATTGTATGCCAGTTTCTGTCCTCTCCGCCCGTCGGGCGGGGGGCAACGAGCCGCAAAGTGTAACAACGAGGCCTGTCCATTTTATGTCCAAGAATCCTTTATCGCATCCGGGCGCTGCGCCCGATGCCACTGCCATCGAGTCTCCCTTGTCTGATATTCATGTAACGCCCGTTTCTGCTGACGCCGCGCCGTGCGCTTCTCAGGCGCAGGAAAAAATTAACCTGCTCGATCTGGACCGCAAGCAAATGCGCGAGTTTTTCATCCAGATGGGCGAAAAGCCGTTCCGCGCCGATCAGATCATGAAGTGGATCTACCACTACTGCTGCGATGACTTTGACGTGATGACCGACATCAATAAGGTGTTGCGTGCTAAGCTCAAGCAGGTCGCGGAAATTCGTGCGCCGGAGGTAGCGGTAGAACAGCGCTCCTCTGACGGCACCATCAAGTGGGCGCTGCAGGTGGGCGATCAGCGGGTCGAGACGGTCTATATTCCGGAAGACGATCGGGCCACCCTGTGCGTCTCGTCCCAGGTGGGCTGCGCGCTGGAGTGCAAATTCTGCTCGACGGCCCAGCAGGGCTTTAACCGTAACCTGCGGGTATCGGAGATCATCGGCCAGGTATGGCGCGCGGCCAAAATCATCGGCGCGCAGAAGGTGACCGGCAACCGTCCGATCACCAACGTGGTGATGATGGGGATGGGGGAGCCGCTGCTCAACCTGACCAACGTGATCCCGGCGATGGAGATTATGCTGGATGATTTTGGCTTCGGTCTCTCCAAGCGTCGCGTGACGCTGTCCACCTCCGGCGTGGTACCGGCGCTGGATAAGCTGGGCGATATGATCGACGTGGCGTTGGCGATCTCGCTGCATGCGCCGAACGATGCGATCCGCGATGAGATCGTGCCGATCAACCGCAAGTACAATATCGACATGTTCCTGGGATCGGTGCGCCGCTATCTGGAGAAGTCCAACGCCAATCAGGGGCGGGTGACGGTAGAGTATGTGATGCTGGATCATATCAACGACGGTACGGAGCATGCGCACCAGCTGGCGGAGTGCCTGAAGGATACGCCGTGCAAGATCAACCTGATCCCGTGGAACCCCTTCCCGGGGGCGCCCTTTGGCCGCAGCTCCAACAGCCGCATCGATCGTTTCTCTAAGGTGCTGATGGAGTATGGCTTTACCGTTATCGTGCGTAAGACGCGTGGCGATGATATCGATGCCGCCTGCGGTCAGCTGGCGGGCGAGGTGATCGACAGAACCAAACGAACCCTGAAGAAGCAAGCGGCAGGGGAACCTATCAACGTGCGTGAAGTCTGATGTAGAGACGAACGGCCGCCGGCGACGGCGGCGCAGCGCCAGACATCGACTGACCCGCACACGGACGTAGCGGAGCTAGGGATGAAAACGACGACGGCGACGATGTGCGCAGGGGTAGCGCTGCTGCTCTTCGGGTGTGCCGATACCCCGGAGACGCCGAGCGCGGTAGCGGCCGATACGGCCGCCTTGTCGCCGGAGGCGCGAGCGCAGGCGGCGCTCGATCGCGGCGATGTCGTACAGGCGCAGCAGGCGTTAGCGCAGCTGCCCGCCGCGGCACCCGGTGACTACCGGCGTCCGCTGCTGATGGCGCGCTATCAGCAGCTGAGCGGTCAGCCGCAGGCGGCCGCGCAAAGTTATCGCCAGGCGCTGGCGCTGGCGCCGGACAACGGCACCGTCGTGAATAATTACGGTGCGTTTCTCTGCAGTTTAGGGCAGTATGTAGCGGCGCAACAACAGTTTAACGCGGCAGCGCGTCTGCCGGACGACGGCGGGGTCGCCGATGCTTTTTTTAGCGCGGGGACCTGTTTTCTGCGAGCCGACCGGCCCGATGAAGCCCGCAGGCTATTTGCCCGCGCGTTAAAGGCCGATTCGCAGCAGGGGACGCGTCTGCTGGGCGACGCCGCACAGGCGTTACAACAGGGTGACCGCACGGATGCACGATTGATGTTGGATGTTTACAATCATATTTTACCGGCCAGCGCCGATAGTTTATGGTTACAAATCCGTTTCGCTGCGTTAGATGGGCGCCAGACGAATCTCGAACGTTATGGCAAGCAACTGGCGCGAAATTTTCCACAATCCCAACAGTACCAGCAGTTCCTAGCGAATGAATACTGAAGCCTCCCAAGATCAAGCAGCACCGATGAGCACCGGCGAGCGTCTGCGCCAGGGCCGCGAGCGTTTAGGACTCACCCAGCAACAGGTGGCCGAACGCCTGTGCCTGAAGCTCTCAACCGTACGCGATATTGAAGAAGACAAGGCCCCGGATGGTCTGGTATCGACCTTTGTCCGCGGCTATATCCGCTCCTATGCCAAGCTGGTGCAGATCCCCGAGCAGGAGATCGCCCCGCTGTTAGCCAAACAAGCCCCTGTTCGGGCGGTAAAAATGGCGCCTATGCAGAGCTTTTCGCTGGGTAAAAAGCGTAAGAAGCGCGAAGGCTGGCTGATGACCTTTACCTGGCTGGTGATCTTCGTGGTGATCGGCATCACCGGCTCCTGGTGGTGGCAAAACCATAAGGCCCAGCAGCAGGATATCGTGGAAATGGCCGATGAGTCGTCGGCTCAGCTGGCTAAGCAGCAGGATGCGCAGCCGGTCGATCTGTCCGCGTCGTCCTCTGCGTCCGCGACTGCGACCGCCGGCGATAGCGCCGCGGCGCCGTCGTCGTCTGCCGCGAGCGCGAATCCTAACCACACTGCGCCGGCGACGACGCCAGCCACCGCTGTGGCCGCTAACGCGCCAGCGCCTGAGGCCGCCGCCCCGGCCGCGGCGCAGAGCAATGCCGTCGTCGCGCCGAGCCAGGCTGACGTGGCGCCGCTTTCCGGCGTGGCTCTGCCGACCGCCGCCGCGAGCGTCGCGCCGGGCAGCGCGAGCGAAGCCTCTGCGAGCCCGCTGGCGATGCATTTTAGCGCCGACTGCTGGCTGGAAGTGCGCGATGCCAGCGGCAAGGTCCTGTTCAGCGGGCTGCAGCGCGCCGGCGGTAAACTCGATTTAGCCGGTAAGGCACCCTATCGCCTGAAGATCGGGGCGCCGGCGGCAGTTCAGATCCAGTATCTGGGTAAGCCCGTTGATCTGAGTCGTTTCATCAAGTCAAGCCAGGTTGCCCGTTTGACGTTAGACGCGCAGCCTGCGGCGGCTAACTGAGCTACGGCAAGGGCGGAGAGAAGTCATGCACAGTGCATCCCCCATTAAGCGCCGTAAATCGACGCGTATTCATGTCGGCAGCGTGCCGATCGGCGACGGCGCGCCTATCGCCGTCCAGTCCATGACCAACACCCGCACCACCGACGTCGATGCGACGGTGGCGCAGATCCGCGCACTGGAGCGGGTCGGGGTGGATATCGTGCGCGTATCGGTGCCCACCATGGAGGCGGCTGAAGCGTTCCGGCTGATCAAACAGCAGGCGCAGGTGCCGCTGGTGGCCGATATCCACTTTGACTACCGTATTGCGCTGAAGGTGGCGGAGTACGGCGTAGACTGTCTGCGCATCAATCCGGGCAATATCGGCAATGAGAGCCGGATCCGCTCGGTAGTCGACTGTGCTCGCGATCGCGGTATTCCGATCCGCATCGGCGTTAACGCCGGATCGCTGGAGAAGGACATCCAGGAGAAGTACGGTGAGCCGACCCCGCAGGCGCTGCTGGAGTCAGCCATGCGCCACGTCGATATTCTGGATCGCCTCAACTTTGACCAGTTTAAGGTGAGCGTGAAGGCCTCCGACGTATTCCTGGCGGTTGACGCCTACCGCCTGCTGGCGGCGCGCATCGATCAGCCGCTGCACCTGGGGATTACCGAGGCCGGCGGCGCTCGCAGTGGATCGGTGAAATCCGCCATTGGGCTGGGAATGCTGCTGGCGGAGGGGATCGGTGATACCCTGCGCGTATCGCTGGCCGCCGATCCGGTAGAAGAAGTGAAGGTGGGATTTGATATCCTCAAGTCGCTGCGCATCCGCTCGCGCGGGATCAACTTTATCGCCTGCCCGACCTGCTCCCGTCAGGAGTTTGATGTGATCGGAACGGTGAATGCGCTGGAACAGCGCCTAGAAGACATCATCACGCCGATGGACGTATCGATCATCGGCTGCGTGGTTAACGGGCCGGGCGAAGCGCTGGTCTCCACTCTGGGCGTGACCGGCGGACACAATAAGAGCGGCTTCTATGAGGACGGTGTCCGCCAGAAGGAGCGCTTTGATAACGATGCGATCATCGATCTGCTGGAGGCGAAGATCCGCGCCAAGGCCGCCATGCTCGATGAAAAGATGCGCATTGGCGTCACGACGCTGGACGATCGGTGATGACGGGCGGCGCGTTCTGGCGCCGCCGCTGTTTGCCCGCGTTGAAGAGGGGCCGTGAATCCCTCTATAATCGGGCCAGTTTTTGCAAATTACATAGAGAGTTGACGTGGCGAAGAATATCCAGGCCATTCGTGGCATGAACGACTATTTGCCGGCAGATACGGCGCTGTGGCAGCCGATTGAAGCGGCGCTTAAGCAGGTGCTGGCCAGCTACGGCTACAGCGAAATCCGTTTGCCGATTGTAGAGCAGACCCCGTTATTCAAACGCGCCATTGGTGAAGTGACCGATGTCGTTGAAAAAGAAATGTATACCTTCGAGGATCGCAACGGCGACAGCCTGACCCTGCGTCCGGAAGGCACCGCTGGCTGCGTGCGCGCCGGTATCGAACATGGTCTGCTGTACAATCAGGAGCAGCGTTTGTGGTACATCGGGCCGATGTTCCGCCACGAACGTCCGCAGAAGGGGCGCTATCGCCAGTTTCATCAGCTGGGGGCGGAAGTGTTCGGCCTGGCCGGTCCCGATATCGATGCGGAAATCATCATGATGACCGCCCGCTGGTGGAAGGTGCTGGGGATTGCCGATCACGTCGCGCTGGAGCTGAACTCCATCGGTTCGCTGGAGGCGCGCGCAGCCTACCGCGACGCCCTGGTCGCCTATCTGGAGCAGTATAAGGATCAGCTGGATGAGGACTGCCAGCGTCGCATGTACAGCAATCCGCTGCGCGTGCTGGACTCGAAGAATCCGCAGGTACAGGCGCTGCTGAATGAGGCTCCGCGCCTGTCTGAGTACCTGGACGCCGACTCCCGCGAACACTTTGACGGCCTGTGCCGTCTGCTGGACGACGCCGGGATCGCCTATACGGTCAACGAGCGTCTGGTGCGCGGGCTGGATTACTATAACCGTACCGTATTTGAGTGGGTGACCACGAGCCTTGGCGCACAGGGCACCGTCTGCGCAGGGGGCCGTTACGACGGTCTGGTGGCGCAGCTGGGGGGACATGCGACGCCGGCGGTAGGCTTTGCTATGGGGCTGGAGCGTCTGGTGCTGCTGGTTCAGGCGGTCAACCCGGATTTCCTGCCGCAGCGCGCGGTCGAGGTCTACCTGATCGCCGCCGGTGAAGGGACCCAAAGCGCGGCGATGCGCCTGGCGGAGCAGCTGCGCGACGCACTGCCGCAGCTGCGTCTGATGACTAACTACGGCGGCGGTAACTTCAAGAAGCAGTTTGCCCGCGCCGATAAATGGGGCGCCCGCATCGCGCTGGTGCTGGGCGAGAGCGAAGTACAGAATGGTCAGGTGAACGTGAAGTGCCTGGCAAGCGGTGAACAGCAGACCGTGGCGCAGGATCAGGCCGCGACGCTGCTGGCGACCCTGTTGGGCTAAGGAGCAGGAAACAGTGGAAGTCTATAGCACAGAGAACGAACAGGTTGATGCCATCCGCCATTTCTTCCAGGAGTATGGCAAAACGCTGGTGGTGGGCGTGGTGATTGGCGTCGGCGCGCTGCTCGGCTGGCGTTACTGGGTTGGCCATCAGCAGGCCAACATGGCGCAGGCTTCCCAGTCCTATCAGCTGGCCAGCGAGGCGCTGAGCGGCGGTAAGCAGGACGGCGTGGCGCTCAGCGAAGCCTTTATCAAAGAGAATGGCAACAATTACGGCGTACTGGCGGCGCTGCAGCTGGCGCAGTATGAGGTCGAGAAGTCTGACTTCGCCAAGGCCCAGACCCAGCTGGTCTGGGCGGCGGGGCAGGCCAAAGACGAAAACTTGAAGTCCCTGAGCGACCTGCGCCTGGCGCGGGTACAGCTGCAGGAGAATCAGCTGGATGCGGCGCTGAAAACCCTGGATGGCGTCACGGCCAAAGGGTGGCAGCCGCTGGCCCAGGATGTACGCGGCGACGTTCTGCTGAAGAAAGGCGACGCCAAGGGCGCGCGTGAGGCCTATAGCAAAGGGCTGGCGGAGAGCGCCTCCCAGTCGCTGCAGGCGCTGCTGCGGATGAAACTGAATAATTTATCCAGCTAAGGGGATAATCGATGCAATTGCGTAAAACGCTCCTGGTCGGCTTACTGTCAGCAACCATGCTGAGCGGATGCTCCTGGTTCGGCGGCGAGACGGATACGGTCGTCATGGCCCCGCTGCCGCAGGTAGAGAACCAGTTTACGCCGCAGACGGTATGGAGCCGCTCGGTAGGTAACGGCGTCGGTGACTTCTATTCCCACCTGCGTCCGGCGTTTCAGGATAACCATATCTACGCCGCTGACCGTCAGGGGCTGGTGATGGCGATGAACGCCGAAAACGGCGAGAAGCTGTGGTCGGTGAATCTTGGCGAGAAAGAGGGCTGGTTCTCCCGCAGCGACGCGCTGCTGTCCGGCGGCCTGACCGTCTCCGGCAGCAAGGTCTATGTCGGCTCTGAGCACGCGGTCGTCTATGCGCTGAACAGCGATGACGGCAGCGTCGCTTGGAAAACCACGGTAGCCGGCGAGGCGATCTCCCGTCCGGTGGTCAGCGACGGTCTAGTGCTGATCCACACCTCTAACGGTATGCTGCAGGCGCTGGATGAGAGCGATGGTACGATCAAGTGGACCATCAGCCTGGATATTCCGTCGCTGACTCTGCGCGGCGAATCCGCTCCGGCGGTGGCCTATGGCGCTGCTATCGTCGGCGGTGATAATGGCCGCGTCAGCGCGGTGCTGCTGCAGCAGGGGCAGATGATTTGGCAGCAGCGGGTGGCTCAGCCGACCGGTGCGACCGAGATCGATCGCCTGAATGATATCGATATGACGCCGGTGGTAGTGGACGGGGTGGTGTATACCCTGGGCTACAACGGCAGCCTGTCCGCGCTGGATCTGCGTTCTGGCCAGATCGTCTGGAAACGCGATATGGGCGGGGTGAATAATATCATCGTCGACGGCGGGCGTATTTATCTGGTGGATCAGGATGGCCGCGTCGCCGCCATGAGCACCAGCGGCGGCGTCGCCCTGTGGAAAAACAGCGAGCTGCTGCACCGCGGCGTAACGGCGCCGGTGTTGTACCGTGGCTATCTGGTGGTCGGTGACGCCGACGGTTACCTGTACTGGATCAACCCGGACGATGGTCGTCTGGTGGTTGAGCAGAAGCTGAACGGCTCCGGCCTGCTCAGCGCCGGACAGGTGGCGGGCGATAACCTGATTATTCAGGCGCGCGATGGTGAAGTTTACGCCATCTCCCGTTGATTTATAACATGATATAGGGCGGCTTCCGCCGCCCGGAACGGCTCCTGATGACCTCAGGGGCCGTTTCGTCTTCTGCATATTTTCCCGTTGTCGACGGCGGCGGGGAATGACATTACGTAATAGAGGCTTCAACAATGATACCTGTCGTCGCGCTGGTCGGGCGCCCGAATGTGGGGAAATCCACCTTATTCAACCGGTTGACACGCACCCGCGATGCGTTGGTCGCCGACTTCCCCGGATTGACCCGAGATCGCAAGTATGGTCGTGCTGAAGTAAACGGTCACGAGTTTATCATTATCGATACCGGCGGTATCGACGGCACCGAAAATGGGGTCGAGACCCACATGGCGGAGCAGTCGCTGATGGCGATTGAAGAGGCCGATATCGTGCTGTTTCTGGTCGATGCCCGCGATGGCCTGCTGCCGGCGGACGAGGCCATTGCCCGCCATCTGCGCAGCCGCGATAAGGCGACGTTCCTGGTTGCCAACAAAACCGACGGCATTGACGCCGAGGTGGCCATCGGGGACTTTTACGCCCTGGGGATGGGGGAGGTTCATCCTATCGCAGCCTCCCATGGTCGCGGTGTGACCCAGCTTATCGAAGATGCGCTGGTCCCGTTTATTCCACCGGAAGAGCCGGCGCCGGTGCTGAGCGAAGAAGAAGAGAACGCAGCCTACTGGGCCGCGCTGGAGGCAGACGCCGACGGCGAGGCGCAGGAGGAGGAAGATGCGTTTGATCCCATCAATCAGCCCATTAAAATTGCGATTGTCGGGCGTCCTAACGTCGGTAAGTCCACGCTGACCAACCGCATCCTGGGCGAAGACCGGGTCGTGGTGTATGACATGCCGGGCACCACCCGCGACAGCATCTATATTCCGATGGAGCGTGACGAGCGCGAATACGTGCTGATCGACACCGCCGGGGTGCGCAAGCGCGGCAAGGTTACGGATACCGTTGAGAAGTTTTCGGTCATCAAGACGCTGCAGGCGATTGAAGATGCCAACGTGGTGCTGCTGGTGATCGATGCTCGCGAGGGGATCTCCGATCAGGATCTCTCTCTGCTCGGCTTTATCCTC
Organism: Edwardsiella piscicida; assembly: GCF_001896205.1. Classification (GTDB taxonomy): domain Bacteria; phylum Pseudomonadota; class Gammaproteobacteria; order Enterobacterales; family Enterobacteriaceae; genus Edwardsiella; species Edwardsiella piscicida. The sequence continues at coordinate 3,154,603 of NZ_MPNU01000001.1, read as the reverse complement.
AATAGTGGGCGCTCACTGGTGGTGGTGGTCAATAAGTGGGACGGCCTGAGCCTGGAGGTCAAAGAGCAGGTGAAGGATATGCTGGATCTGCGTCTGGGATTCGTCGACTTCGCCCGCATCCACTTCATCTCCGCCCTGCACGGCAGCGGCGTGGGCAACCTGTTCGAATCGATTCAGGAAGCCTACGAAAGTGCCACCCGCCGCGTCAGCACCGCGATGCTGACCCGCATTATGACTATGGCGCAGGATGACCACCAGCCGCCGATGGTTCGCGGGCGCCGAGTGAAGCTGAAGTATGCGCACGCCGGGGGCTATAACCCGCCGATCGTGGTGATCCACGGTAATCAGGTGAAGGATCTGCCGGACTCCTACAAGCGCTACCTGATGAACTACTTCCGCCGCTCTTTGAACGTGATGGGGACGCCGATCCGCATTCAGTTTAAAGAGGGGGATAACCCGTTTGCCAATAAGCGCAACACCCTGACGCCAAACCAGATGCGTAAGCGTAAGCGTCTGTTGAGCCACCTGAAAAAGGCGAAGTAATCGTTAATTACGGGACACGTTTGTGTCCCGTTTTTTTTGCCTCGGCCCTATGTTAGGCTATTTATCATACCTGCTCTGGGCGTCGTTGGCGGTCATGTTGACCCCACGTGACACGCGTGGCGGGAGTGGGCCCTGGCGGTTCCCGTCGGTGAGTGAGCACCTACGGCGGCCCGGTCGCGCGCGGATGCGACGCCCCTCTCAGTCGACGGATTCGGCCTTGCGCCGCCCAATATCCTTCCCGCCTGTAACAAGGATGTGCTATGTCCTGGGAGACCTGGAGTTTTGCCTTTGGCGTTACCGTTCCTAACCTGTTGATGCTGCTGATCGGCATACTGCTGCGCCGCTGCCAGCTGCTCGACGATCGCTTTTGCGACAGCGCGACCCGGCTGGTGTTTAACCTGTCGCTGCCCTGCCTGCTGTTTTTCAGCATCGCCACCGCACAGGCCTCTCTGCGGCAGAATCTGCCCTTTGTGCTATATGGCGCCGGAGCGACGCTGCTGAGCTTTCTCCTGCTGGAGTGGGTATCGCGCTGGCTGGTACGCGATCCGCGTGAGCGGGGGATTTTTGTTCAGGGCGGCTTTCGCGCCAATACGGCGATCGTCGGCCTAGCCTACTGCGCCAGCGCCTACGGCAGCGAGGGGGTTGCCATCGGTTCGCTCTACATGGCAGTGACGGTGATCCTGTTCAACGTCCTGTCGGTGATCACCCTGACGCGCTCGCTGTACGGCGACGCTCAGCGTGGGATCGGCTGGCGCACCGTGCTGCGTGGGATCGTCAGCAATCCGCTGATCATCGCTATCGTACTGGGGCTGCTGTGGAGCGCGGCTGGCCTGGCGATGCCGCAGGTAATACACGCGACCGGCAACTTCCTCTCCGCCATGGCCCTGCCTCTGGCGCTGCTGTGCGCCGGCGCCAGCATTGACTGGCGCGCCATGTTCGGCGCCTCGAACGTGGCGGGGTATGCCTCGCTGGCCAAGCTACTGCTGGTGCCGCTGCTGCTGACCGGTGGCGCCTGGCTCTGCGGTTTCCGCCATGTTACGCTGGGGGTGATCTTTCTGCTGAGCGCCACGCCGACGGCGGCGGCGAGCTACGTGATGACCCGGGCGATGGGCGGCAATGCGACGCTGGCGGCGAATATTATCGCCATTACGACCCTGGGATCGTTTTTTACCACGGCGCTGGGGCTTTACTTCCTGCGCCAGTGGGGCGTTATTTAGGAGAGTGTGATGCAAGCTAGCTGTCCGCAGTGCCAGCATGAGCTACAGTGGCAGCAGGATGGGGGCTTTTTCTGTCCATCCTGCCGCCTGGCCTATCGCCGCGAGGCGCTCTGTCCCCAGTGTCAGCAGCCGTTACAGGTGCTGAAGGCGTGCGGCGCCGTTGATTATTTCTGCTCGCATGGGCATGGACTGATCTCTAAAAAGCAGGTGCATATACGCTATATTCCTTGCTAAATACAGATTAATTTTAAATTGAATTTAAATACCCCGATTGGGGTATTTTTTATTTATTGTGATTTGATTTTATAGATTTTATTCTTTATGTCGTAATTTCTGCATAATTTCTCTGTATAAATCTCCTGTTACATTCTCTCCGTGTTTTAAATTACAGAATACACCTTTGCTCCGTGTGGTATTTATCCGCATTGATCGAAAACAATATTTTTTATCCGGGTTTTGCTATTCATGCTAGGCGTGACAAATAAAAATTAAGCTGCGCACGGAGTGGGGTGTTTTTTATTTTCCGGTTGTCGGGTGATATTGCTCGATACGCGGTGGCTGGGATTACTTTATCTACTTGGTGAATCTATTTTCACCCTGATGCCCACGGATGTGCGATGTATAACTCATAACCTGCGTGCCATGACCCGTGCGACAGGGATATAACTCTGGATGGAATGCTTATGATTAAGGTAAGCAATGCGCTGCAGCGTATTTTGATCGGCGCCGCGCTGGCGCTGTTTGGCGGGGGGGCTCAGGCGGCCACCGCGGATGCCGCCGCCGCGGCAGAGACGGCGCCGCCGAAGGTCGAGGCGCGCAACGATCGCTTCGCCGCGCCGCACCCTGACCAGTATGCCTCCTGGAAGGCTACCGCCGACCAGAGTGAGCGCAGCGATGCGCTGGCAGAGGATCCGCGCCTGGTGATCCTGTGGGCCGGCTACGCCTTTGCCAAGGACTATAACAAGCCGCGCGGCCACGCCTATGCGTTGACCGACGTGCGCGAGACCCTGCGCACCGGCGCGCCGATGAAGCCGGAGGATGGGCCCCAGCCGATGGCCTGCTGGAGCTGTAAGAGTCCGGACGTGGCGCGGATGATCGCCGAGCAGGGTGAAGCGGCCTATTTCCACGGCACCTGGGCGCGCGGTGGGCCGGAGATCGTCAACGCCCTGGGCTGCGCCGACTGCCATAACACCGCCTCCGATGACTTTGCCGCCGGTAAACCGGCCCTGCAGCTGTCGCGCCCCTACGCCGCGCGAGCGCTGGAGGCGATAGGCAAACCGTTCGATAAAGCCAACCGCATCGATCAGCAGTCGATGGTATGCGGTCAGTGCCACGTGGAGTACTACTTCTCCGGCAAAGAGAAAACCGTCAAATTCCCCTGGGATCAGGGCACCAGCGTCGATGAGATCGAGGCCTATTATGACGGCATCGCCTTTACCGACTGGGTTAATCCGCTCTCTAAGGCGCCGATGCTGAAGGCGCAGCACCCAGAGTATGAGACGTGGCGCGCTGGGATCCACGGGCAGAACAACATCTCCTGCGTCGATTGCCATATGCCGAAGGTGCAGAACGCCGAAGGCAAGCTGTACACCAGCCATAAGATAGGCAATCCGTTCGATAGCTTTGAGCAGACCTGCCGGACCTGCCATACCCAGGATAAAGCGACGCTGCAGCAGACCGTGGCCAAGCGCAAGCAGGATGTTAATGAGATCAAGCTGAAGGTCGAGGATCAGCTGGTACGGGCGCACTTTGAGGCCAAGGCCGCCTGGGCCGCCGGCGCCAGCGAGGCCGAAATGCAGCCGATCCTGACCGATATTCGCCACGCCCAGTGGCGCTGGGACTTCTCTATTGCCTCCCACGGCGTGCATATGCATGCGCCGGATGTCGCGCTGCGGATGCTGGGCACCGCGCTGGACAAGGCGGCCAATGCGCGTACTCAGCTGGTACGGGTGCTGGCTAAGCACGGCGTCAACGATGCGGTACCGCTGCCGGATATCTCCACCAAGGCGCAGGCGCAGCAGGCGCTGGGGATGAATATGCAGCAGTTTACGCAGGAAAAGCAGACTTTCCTGAATACGGTTGTTCCTGAGTGGGAAGCCCAGGCGCGCAGCGCCGGGCGCCTGGACCATTAACCCCTGCGCCCCGCGCTGCGGGGCACTGCAGATGGAGTCATCATGAATCTACTGCGTTCGTTATTTACCGCCGGGGCGCTGGTCAGTGGGCTGCTGCTTTCCCCCCGTCATTCTCCACCCCGCCAGCGGCGGGCGAGGGGGCGACGGCCAAGCAGGCCGAGGTCGTTTTACAGCGCGATCCCAATCAGGGGTGTCTGGACTGCCATAAAACGCCGCAGGATCGCTTGCACGGGCGCCATAGCCAGGAGCTGAATCCCAATACCGGCTCGGCGATCGCCTGCAGCAACTGCCATGGCAACGTTTCCCTTGAACGTCATCGCGACGGCGCGCCGGACGTGATGCGCTTCAACCGCGATGGGCACAGCGCAGCACAGCAAAACAGCGTGTGTATGTCCTGCCATCTACCGGAGAAGCTGCAAAAGGCGTTTTGGCCGCACGACGTACATCTGACCGCGGTGAACTGCGCTGCCTGTCACAGTCTGCATCCGCAGTCGGATCCGGTCATCCGGCTGAACGAGCGCGAGCGCGTCGCGCTGTGCGTAGACTGTCACCGCCAGCAGCAGGATAACCCGGCGTTCGATCCGGCAGCGGTGACGCTGAAAATGCCGGGTAAGGAGCTGCGCCCATGAGTTGCTCCCGCCGACGTTTCATCGCTGGGCTGGGCGTCATGGCGCTCTCCGGCGGCGCCTTGCCGCGGGTGGTGGCCTCCGCCGTGACGCCGCAGGGCGTCCGGCTGGGCATGGTGTATGATGAAAACCGCTGCATCGGCTGTACCGCCTGCATGGAAGCCTGCCGCGAGGTTAACCGGGTGCCCGCCGGAGTATCACGCCTGGAGATCATCCGCAGCGAGCCCATCGGCCAGTTTCCTGAGGTGAAATACCGCTTCTTTCGCCACTCCTGCCAGCACTGTGACGATGCGCCCTGCGTCAACGCCTGCCCTACCGGTGCGTCGTTCCGCGACGCCGCCAGTGGTATTGTCGACGTCAATCCCGAGCTGTGCGTCGGTTGTCAGTACTGCATCGCCGCTTGCCCCTATCGGGTGCGCTTTATTCACCCGCAGACTCGCACCGCCGATAAGTGCGACTTTTGCCGTAAAACCAACCTGAAGGCGGGTAAGGAACCCGCCTGCGTGCTGGCCTGTCCGACTCAGGCGCTCACCTTTGGCGATCTCGACGATCCCGCCAGCGCGGTGAGCCGCCTGCTGCGTGAGCAGCCGAGCTACCGCTACAAGCTGGCGCTGGGCACCCGCCCGAAACTGTATCGCATTCCGTTCCGCTACGGGGAGGTGACCCCATGACATCGCCGTTTCATTTTCCGTCGCTGGTCTGGGATTGGCCCATCGCCATCGATCTGTTTCTGGTCAGCGTTTCTGCCGGTCTGGTTGCGCTGGCGGTCATGGCGCGCGGTTGGCGCGGAGCGCGCGCAGAGGCCAGCGCGGTGATGCGCGCCACGCTGTGGCTGGCGCCGCTGACGGTCATGCTGGGGCTGCTGATGCTGGCGCTGCATCTGACGCGGCCGTGGATGTTCTGGAAGGTCAGCCTGCACTATAACTTGAGTTCGGTGCTCTCCGTGCGGGTGCTGCTGTTCCAGCTCTACCTGCCGCTGCTGCTGCTGTGGCTGGCGCTGTGGTTTACGCCGGCGCTGACCGGGCTGCTGCAGCGCCGGCTGCCGGGCGCACTGCGCCTGTCTGCGCTGCTGACGCGCCTGCAGGGGCTGCGTCGCCCGCTGTCTATCCTCCTGCTGATCCTGGCGCTGCTGCTGGGTATCTATAATGGTCTGCTGCTCTCGGCGCTGAAGTCCTACCCGATGCTGAACTCGCCCCTGTTGCCCGCGTTGTTCCTGTGCGCCGCACTGAGCTGTGGCGTGGCGGTAGCCCTATTGGCCTCGCTGTGGCTGCACGGTGACGACGTGGCACAGGAGCAGGCGTGCCTGCGCCGTATCGAGGCTCCCCTGGGGGGCGTGCTGCTGGCGCTGCTGCTGCTGTTTGTGCTGGGGCTCGCGCAGGGCGACGCGGCTAAGCAGCGGGCGCTGGCCACGCTGGTGGACGGCGGCTTCTGGAGCTGGTGGCTGTGGCTGGGCGTGGTCGGCATTGGCATTATCCTGCCCCTGATGCTGCGCCTGGTGACGCGGGGCAGCCTGCGCCTGCGCATCCTCCTGGGGAGTGGAATAACGCTGTGCGGCCTGCTGCTGCTGCATCTGTTCATCCTGTACGCTGGACAGCTGACGGTGGTCTGAGCTGGCGATGAGGCGAATCTACCCCCTAAGGAGCCGGTGTGCTGTGGTGGCCTGAACTGGGATTTATTGCCCTGCTGCTGGCGCTGTGCGTCAGCCTGTTGACGGCGCTGCTGAGTCTGGCGAGCGGTTCGTCGTGGGCGCGACGCCTGCCCGCGCTATGTCCACGGCGCGGGTCGCTGGCTCAGCTGGCGCTGACGGCGGCGGGGTTTGCGCTGCTGCTGCTGGCACTGCTGACCGATGATTTCTCCTTGCGCTATGTCGCTCAGCACAGCCATTCCGCGCTGGCGCGCGGGCTAAAGCTGGCCGCCGCCTGGGGCGGCCACGAGGGGTCGCTGCTGCTGTGGCTGCTGTGCCTGGCGGGATGGAGCGCTCTGTATGCCCTGTGCGCCCGCCGTCAGGCGGCACAGGCGAACGCCTATACCCTGGGGCTGATGGCGCTGATCGTCGGCGCCTTTCTGCTGTTTATCGTCACCCTCGGCGATCCCTTCGCGCGTCAGTTTCCCGCACCGGCGGAGGGGCGCGATCTAAACCCGATGCTGCAGCACCCTGGGCTGATCTTCCATCCGCCGCTGCTCTATCTCGGCTATGGCGGGTTGGCCCTGTGCGCCGCCCGCCTGTTGGCCGGGCTGCTGGCGCGCCAGACGGCGCAGGCGATGGCTGACGGCTGCTGGCGCTGGCTGCTGCCGGCCTGGGGATGTCTGAGCGCCGGGATCATCTTGGGGTCATGGTGGGCCTACAGCGAGCTGGGCTGGGGTGGGTTCTGGTTTTGGGATCCGGTGGAAAACGCCTCGCTGCTGCCCTGGCTGAGCGCGACGGCGCTGCTGCACAGCCTGAGCGTCACCCGGCGCAGCGGCGCGCTGGCGCACTGGTCGCTGCTGCTGGCGCTGACATCGCTGATCTTTACCCTGATGGGCACGCTGATCGTGCGCTCCGGCGTTTTGCTGTCGGTACATGCCTTCGCTTTGGATGAGACGCGCGCGCTGGCGCTGCTGCTGCTGTTCGGCGGCCTTTCCGTCGGTGCCCTGACGCTGTACGCCCTGTCTGCGGGGCGGCTGACGCCGGTGACGGCGCCGGTCTCTCTGCCGCTGCAGGGGATCCTGTGGCTGTTCAGCGCCGCGGCGCTGATCGTGCTGATCGGCACGCTGTATCCCATGCTGTACGGTCTGCTGGGCTGGGGGCGGATTTCGGTGGGCGCGCCTTACTTTAACGGCGTACTGCTGCCGTTCGCGCTGCTGGCGCTGGCGCTGATGCTGTATGGCGGGCTGCGGCATAGGGTGGGGGCGGGTGGGCGCCTGGCTCACCTGGGGGCGCTGCTGTGCGCGCTGGGGATCGGGCTGCACGCCGCCGGGCAGCAGGAGCGCAGCGTGGCGCTGGCGCCTGGGCAGTCGACGCAGCTGGGGGAGTACCGTTTTACCCTGCGGGAGGTAACGCAGTTTGCGCGCGGTAACTATACCGCCGAGCGCGGGGAGATTTGGGTGCAGCGGGGGGGAGAGACGGTGGCGCGCCTGTATCCGGAGCGACGCCACTATCTGGCTCGTAACCAGCAGATGTTTGAGCCGGGCATCAGCTGGAGCTGGCGCGATGAGTGGTATGCCCTGATGGCGGAAAAGCAGGGCGATCGCTACGCCCTGCGCCTGTACCTGCGTCAGGGGGTACGCTGGATTTGGTGCGGCGGTGGTCTGATGATCGCCGGGGCGCTGCTGTGTCTGCGGACGCGACGGAGGGAGCCATGAGAATCATTAGCGGGGGACTCTGGGCGCTGCTGCTGCTGTGTGGTGCCGCGCGGGCGCAGGTGGTGGATGCGTGGGCGTTTCCTTCGCCCCAGGCGCGCGATCAAGGGCTGGCCATCGCCGCCCAGCTGCGCTGCCCCCAGTGCCAGAATCAGAACCTGCTTGAGTCCAATGCGCCGGTGGCCGTGGCGATGCGCCATGAGGTGTTTCGCCGGGTGGCGCAGGGGCAAGATGAGGCGCAGATCGTCGATTTCATGGCGGCGCGCTACGGCGAGTTTGTGCGCTATCGACCCGCCGTCAATCGCCATACGGCGCTGCTGTGGGGACTGCCGCCGCTGCTGCTGTTGATGATCGTCGTCGGACTATGGCGGAGGCGGCGATGAGCCTCTGGCGCGCGCTTTTGCTGCCGACGCTGGCGCTGAGCCTGGCGCTGGCGGGCTATGGCCTGAGCGGACGGGCGGCATCGGTGCTGCAGGCGCAGCGTCTGCGCGACGATCCGCAGCGACAGTTTACTCCCCAGCAGCAGGCGGATCGTATGCTGACGCAGCGCTGGGAGGCGGTGCGAGCGGCACCCGACAGCGGTGAGGCCTGGGCGGCGCTGGGGCAGCACTATCTGTGGCTGGGACAGAGTCGCGACGCTCTGCGCGCCTACGATCGGGCCATCGCGCTGCGCGCCGATAGCGCTGAGCTGTGGGCGGCGCGGGCCGCGGCGGGCTACTACGATGCCGGGCAGCAGATGACGCCGCAGGTGCAGGAGGATATCAGCATGGCGCTGCGTCTCGATCCGGCAGAGGTTTCAGCGCTGATGCTGCTGGCGGCGGATGCGTTTATGCTGGCGGACTATCCGCGGGCGATCGGGCTATGGCAGCGTTTGCTGGACGGCGGATCTGCGCGGATTAACCGGCGTCAGCTGATCGAGGCTATCGCCACCGCCCGCATGATGCAGCGGCAGGGATAGCCTCAACGGGAGGCTTATGCGCTGCGCTTTGCCCTGCGGGGGCGGTGGGCGGTCAAGGGGCGGGTGGCGGTAACCTGACTTTCGACCCAGCCGTCTTCCAGGCGGGTGCGCAGGGTATCGCCCGGTGCGACCTGCTCACGGCGGCGCAGCAGCAGGCCGTCATCGCGCTGGGTTACGCTGAAGCCGCGCGCCAGCGTCGCCAGCGGGCTAATGCCCTCCAGACGTGCGCACAGGGCGCTAAAGCGCTCCCGTCGGGCGGCCACGCTGCGCTGCAGTTGACTTTCTAAACGGTGGTTGAGCTGCTGCAGGCGGTACTGCTGCTGGCGCAGGGTATGCGCCGGAGAGCGCTGCTGCAGGCGTTCTCCGCTCAGACGCCAGCGCCGCTCCGCCAGGCGCAGTCGGGTATCGATGGCCTCTTCCAGGCGACGGCGCAGGTTAAGCAGTCGCGCCTGCTGGCGCGCCAGACGCAGCTGGGGGTGCTGTTGTTCCAGGCGGTGACGCAGCTGCTGCAGGCGCTGACGGCGGCGCGCGAGGGTATAATCCAGCGCCATATCCAGTCGCTGACGCTGGCTCAGCAGACGGCGCAGCAGTTCGTCCCGGTTACGGCTGACCACTTCGGCCGCTGCCGAGGGGGTCGGCGCACGCAGATCGGCGACAAAGTCGGCGATGCTGACGTCGGTCTCATGGCCGACGGCGCTGACGATGGGAATATGGCTGGCGAAGATCGCCCGCGCGACCCGCTCATCGTTGAAGCTCCACAGATCTTCCAGGGAGCCGCCGCCGCGCCCGACGATCAGCACGTCGCACTCCGCGCGCTGGTTGGCCAGCGCAATTGCGCGCACCAGCTGCCCAGGCGCCTCGGCGCCCTGCACCGCGCTGGGATAGATCACCACCGGCAGCGCCGGATCGCGCCGACGCAGTACGTGCAGCATGTCGTGCAGCGCCGCACCGCTGGCGGAGGTGATCACCCCGACGCAGCGCGCCGGTGACGGCAGCGGCTGTTTGTGGCCGACGTCAAATAGCCCTTCGGCCTGCAGACGCTGCTTGAGCGCATCGAACTGCTGCTGCAGCAGGCCGTCGCCCGCCGGCTGCATGCTTTCGGCGATCAGCTGATAGTCGCCGCGCGGTTCATACAGCGTGATACTGGCGCGTACCAAGACCTGCTGGCCATTCTGCGGGCGAAAGGTCACGCGGCGGTTGCTGTTACGAAACATCGCGCAGCGCACCTGTGCCTTGTCATCCTTGAGGGTGAAATACCAGTGACCGGAGGCGGGCTGGGAAAGATTGGAGATTTCGGCCGACAGCCAAATCTGCCCCATCTCCAGCTCCAACAGTTGGCGTACGGTCTGATTTAACCGGCTGACGGTAAAGATGGTGGGGGTAACAGGCTGCGTCATGTGACCTAGATCAAACTTAAAATCATACTGTTAATTAGTCGATACTACATGCATGGCTATGCATCGCAAGATATTTATGAAAAAAATACTGGAGGCAACCGGTTTCGGCCTGTATAATGCCGCGGCAATATTAAATCTGGTTTGACCTTCCTCTCTGGTGAGATATTGCCCATGCTACGTATTGTTAAAGAAGCCCTGACGTTTGATGACGTTCTCTTAGTTCCTGCCCATTCTACCGTTCTGCCGAACACCGCCGAACTTGGCACTCAGCTGACTGCCACTATTCGCCTGAACATTCCTATGCTGTCCGCCGCCATGGACACCGTCACCGAAGCGCGTCTGGCCATTGCGCTGGCGCAGGAAGGGGGCATTGGCTTTATCCATAAGAACATGTCCATTGAGCGCCAGGCCGATGAAGTGCGCCGGGTGAAAAAGCACGAATCCGGCGTGGTGACCGACCCGCAGACCGTGACGCCGAGCACTACCCTGCGCGAAGTGAAGGCCCTGACCGAGCGTAACGGCTTTGCCGGTTACCCGGTGGTGACGGAAGATAACCAGCTGGTGGGGATCATCACCGGCCGCGACGTGCGCTTCGTGACGGACCTGGAGCAGCCAGTCACCGCCGTGATGACGCCGAAAGAGCGCCTGGTGACGGTGAAAGAGGGCGAAGCCCGCGACGTGGTGCTGCAGCGCATGCACGAAAAGCGCGTTGAGAAGGCCCTGGTGGTGGACGATAGCTTCCACCTGCGCGGCATGATCACCGTGAAAGATTTCCAGAAGGCCGAGCGCAAGCCGAACGCCTGTAAGGATGAGCATGGCCGCCTGCGCGTCGGCGCCGCCGTCGGCGCCGGTGCCGGTAACGAAGAGCGCATCGCCGCGCTGGTCGAGGCCGGCGTCGATGTGCTGCTGATCGACTCCTCTCACGGTCACTCCGAAGGCGTGCTGCAGCGCATTCGCGAAACCCGCGCTAAATTCCCGCAGCTGCAGATCATCGGCGGCAACGTTGCGACGGCCGCCGGCGCCAAGGCGCTGGCCGACGCGGGGGTGAACGCCGTCAAAGTGGGTATCGGCCCGGGCTCAATCTGTACCACCCGTATCGTGACCGGCGTCGGTGTACCGCAGATCACCGCCGTCTCTGACGCCGTCGCCGCCCTGGAAGGGACCGGCATTCCGGTGATCGCCGATGGCGGTATCCGCTTCTCCGGCGACATCGCCAAAGCGTTGGCCGCCGGTGCCGCCTGCGTCATGGTCGGCTCCATGCTGGCCGGGACCGAAGAGTCCCCGGGGGAAATCGAGCTGTACCAGGGGCGCTCCTTCAAGTCCTACCGTGGAATGGGCTCGCTGGGCGCGATGTCTAAGGGCTCCTCCGATCGTTACTTCCAGAGCGATAACGCCGCCGATAAACTGGTGCCGGAAGGCATCGAAGGGCGCGTGGCCTATAAAGGCCGCCTGAAAGAGATCGTACACCAGCAGATGGGCGGCCTGCGCTCCTGCATGGGGCTGACCGGCTGCGCCACCATCGATGAGCTGCGCACCAAGGCGCAGTTCGTGCGAATCACCGGCTCCGGTATTCAGGAGAGCCACGTGCACGACGTGACCATTACCAAAGAGTCACCGAATTACCGTCTGGGTTCTTAACCCGGCGAGCCGGGCCCGGCGCAGCGTCGGGCCCGCTGAGTTTGTACCGTTTTGCCCGATCAATTTGCCAATACAGAGCCCCTAATGACGCAAAATATTCATCAAGATCGTATCCTGATCCTGGATTTCGGTTCACAGTACACCCAGTTATTGGCCCGTCGCGTGCGTGAAATCGGCGTTTACTGCGAGCTGTGGGCGTGGGATGTCAGCGAAGCGCAGATCCGCGAGTTCAACCCCAGCGGCATCATTCTGTCCGGCGGCCCGGAGAGCACCACCGAAGCCGGCAGCCCGCGTGCGCCGGAGTACGTATTCCAGGCCGGCGTCCCGGTCCTGGGCGTCTGCTACGGCATGCAGACCATGGCCATGCAGCTGGGCGGTCGCGTGGAAAGCTCCACCGAGCGCGAGTTTGGCTATGCCAAGGTCGAGGTCACGGCGCCGGGTCGTCTGTTCGACGGCATTCAGGACGCCCTCAGCGCCAACGGCAACGCCGTGCTGGACGTGTGGATGAGCCACGGTGACAAAGTGACGGCGATCCCGTCTGACTTCACCACCGTCGCCAGCACCGAAACCTGCCCGTACGCCATTATGGCCAACGAGGAAAAACGCTTCTACGGCGTGCAGTTCCACCCGGAGGTTACCCATACCCATCAGGGTCAGCATATGCTGCAGCGCTTCGTGCTGGAGATCTGCGGCTGCGCCGCGCTGTGGACCCCGGCCACCATCATCGAAGATGCCGTTGCCCGCATGCGTGAGCAGATCGGCGACGACGAGGTGATCCTCGGCCTGTCCGGCGGCGTGGACTCTTCTGTCACCGCGCTGCTGCTGCACCGCGCCATCGGCAAGCGCCTGACCTGCGTCTTCGTGGACAACGGCCTGTTGCGCCTGAACGAAGCCGAGCAGGTGATGGACATGTTCGGCGATCGGTTCGGTCTGAACATCATCCACGTCAACGCCGAAGCGCGCTTCCTCTCTGCGCTGTCCGGCATCGCCGATCCGGAGGTCAAGCGCAAGACCATCGGCCGCGTGTTCGTCGAGGTGTTCGATGAAGAGGCGACCAAGCTGCCCCAGGTCAAGTGGCTGGCGCAGGGCACCATCTACCCGGACGTGATCGAGTCCGCCGCCTCTGCCACCGGCAAGGCGCACGTGATCAAGTCGCACCACAACGTGGGCGGTCTGCCGAAAGAGATGAAGCTGGGTCTGGTCGAGCCGCTGAAAGAGCTGTTTAAGGATGAAGTGCGCAAGATCGGTCTGGAGCTGGGGCTGCCGTACGACATGCTGTACCGCCACCCGTTCCCGGGGCCGGGTCTGGGCGTGCGCGTGCTGGGCGAAGTGAAGAAAGAGTACTGTGATCTGCTGCGCCGCGCCGATGCCATCTTCATCGAAGAGCTGCACAAGGCCGACCTGTATAACAAGGTGAGCCAGGCGTTTACCGTCTTCCTGCCGGTGCGCTCCGTCGGGGTGATGGGCGATGGCCGTAAGTATGACTGGGTGGTCTCCCTGCGTGCGGTGGAAACCATCGACTTCATGACCGCGCACTGGGCGCACCTGCCTTACGACTTCCTGGGGCGGGTCTCCAACCGTATCATCAACGAAGTCAACGGCATCTCCCGCGTGGTGTACGATATCTCCGGTAAGCCGCCGGCCACTATCGAGTGGGAATAAGCCGATAACCCTTCCTGAGTTTTCATGAACAGGTAAAAATGCAATCAACCCTCTGTTTTTACAGGGGGTTTTTATTTATGTGCATTCATGAATTTTCTATGTGGCGCACAGCTCCTGACGGTAAACTTGACGTAATCGTCGAAAAAGTAGACAGTTCTCTTTAGCCAATACGTACAGTAATTAGTCAATTCTGACGGTATTTCCGGAGGGCGTATGCTTACCGATATCCAGCTTAAAAGACTTAAACCGCAGGAAAAAATCTACAAAGTTACCGATCGTGATGGGCTCTATGTGGCCGTATCGCCCACTGGAACTCGCTCATTTCGTTACGATTATCGGATTAATGGCCGTCGTGAAACTTTGACCATTGGACAGTATGGTGCTGACGGTATTTCACTGTCTGAAGCGCGTGAACAACTCATTGCCGCCAAAAAGCTGATCAAGTCAGGCGTGTCGCCTGCTGTGAAGAAACGTGACGGTAAAAATCAGATCAGAAATGCGGAAACTTTTGCAAATTTTACCGTCAGCTATATGAAGCGTGCCTCCCTTGCAGACAGCACAAGATCGATGAAGCAGGCCGTCATTGACCGGGACATCATTCCTTTTCTGGGTAATAAGCAAATGGCGGAGATTACGCCGTCAATGGTTCGAACCCTGTGCGATCGCATTGTGGATCGTGGCGGTAATGCCACGGCGGTACAGGCGCGTGAGATTATCAGTAGCGTTTATACATACGCGAAAAACCGGGGGCATGACTTTAAGAATCCTGCTCAGGATATCAAGGCCAGTTCGATAGCCACATTTCTTCCTCGTGACAGAACCCTTTCTCTGCCGGAAATTTCTATCTTCTTTAATACGCTGGATACCGTTGCTGGCATGCCCACGCTCAAACTGGCCCTGAAGCTGATTTTCCTTACGCTGGTGCGTAAAAGTGAATTTACTCAGGCGACCTGGAATGAAGTGAATTTCAATACTAATGAATGGATCATACCCAAAGGTCGTATGAAAGGGGGGCGGCCTCATGTCGTCTATCTTTCCCGTCAGGCTTGCGATCTGCTGGTGGCGCTGCAAATGTGTGCCGGAGGAAGTCCTTACTTACTTGCAGGGCGCTACAGTATCAACAAACCGCTGTCTAATGCAGCTCTCAATGGTGTTATCACCACAACGGTAAAAGTTGCACAGTCGCAGGGGGAGGCGCTGGAGCATTTTACCGTCCATGACATGCGATGAACAGCCAGTACTTTATTGCACGAGGCAGGGTATCCATCAGACTGGATAGAGAAATGCGCTCGCGCATGAGCAAAAAGGGGTGAGGGCAATTTACAACAAAGCGAAATACGCGCAGCAGCGTACTTACATGTTGCAGCAGTGGGCGGATATGGTTGATGGGTGGATCGCCGGGACGCTGGTGAGGCTTACACCGTTTTCTCCAACCAACTACGAAAAGTGGATGTTGGGCGAAGCCAGTGGTTTGAATTACGGTAATTAATACCATGACTCAGGCGTATCCACATTGATATCTAGAAATTGGCTGGATTCACCATATTTTTAATCTAAGGCCATAAGTATATGGTTTGTATAAAGTGCTGTATATAAAACTAGTGTTTTTATATATAGGTTTTTAAATGGGGTATAATGTGATAAGTTGGATAAAATGGATAATTTAACTTAGATATCAAAAGATTTCGTATTAGTTTAATGCACGATTGGGTGATAACTTTTTAAAGCATATCTTTAAGGTATTCCGAACATGCTTGAATGTCATTTCTATGCGCTACCTGCTGGCCAAGGGGATTGTTTAGTAATTCAATTCCAAGGGGACGATGGTGAATATCACAATATTCTCATTGATGGTGGGAATAGAAATCAATTAGAGTTTAACATACAGAAAAGAATGTTAATTTCGATAATTGATAATGGTAATAAAGGAATCTTTGATCTTGTAATTGTAACGCATAGTGATGACGATCACATTTCAGGTATTCTTAAAATTATGGGAGATAGTGATTTAGAGCCACTAGTAAAAGAGTTATGGTTTAATTCTGAGAAAACAATAAATTCTTTTTTTAATACTAAATGCAAAAATACACAAAAATATAACCTTGATGGGAAAATTATCGGGAGTAATAAGTCATCAAGGGCGCAAGATAATAATTTATACACTCTTTTAGATAAAGGTAATAAGTGGAATAAAAGAATCATATTATCAGGGATGTCAGAAAAAATAGCTAATTTGACTATTAATATATTATCACCTACTAAAGATAAATTATCTGCTCTTAATAAATATTGGCCTAAGCAGAAGTTAGGTCCAGTTAAATCCAGTGGAGAACATGGATATGATTATAAGACTTCATTGCGAGAGTTTTATGAGAAAATGGATGATTTTACAGAGGACAATAGTGTTGTCAATGGAGCTAGTATAGCATTAAATATTGAATGGAAAGAAAGACGATTCCTGCTTCTTTCCGATGCTCATCCTACTATTGTCGCAGAAAGTATAATAGATTTATACGGCGTAGAGAAAACAATATTCGATATAGTCAAAATGTCCCATCATGGGAGTGCGAAAAATATCAATAACGATTTGCTCTCTTTGATCAGTTGTCGTGATTTTGTAATTTCAGCTGACGCAAATAAACGGCATTTTCATCCGAATAAAGAAGCGTTAAGTCGTGTGTTATTTAGTAATGGTATAGAAAATACTATATTTCATTTTACTTACGACAAGGAAGAGTTAAGAAATATATTTTTATCGGAGCCAGATGTTATGGTGAGGTTTCCATGCAACAAAAATGATGGAGTTCATCTCTCTTATGAGTATTGATATAGCAGATAAGTTGGGAGTGAAAGTAAGCTATAACAATAAAAATAGTAGTGGTTTTATTTGCCATGGTGATGATTATTCTTACGTATTAACAGCAAAGCATTCAATATGTAAATCCAGTCCTAACGATTGTAAGTTTAAACATAAGAAATGTGATACCTGTGTTTTTAGTGGTGCGGCAAAAACTAAAGTAAGCATTTGCAAACCTGATACTGATACTTTTCCCCTATGCAAAGTAAAGGATATTTTACTTTCTCCAAAGAAAGATGTTGCTATTTTGGTCTTAAATGATAAATCTCATCTTGATTTAAAAAGAAAAGTATTACCAAGAACAAAAATCATTAATGCTGCTAATTATAATCCATCACATAAATTTGTTTCTTGCGGTTATCCTGCAATTAATGAACATCAATCTGTTCAACCTTTGCACTATGATAATTTTAGTTTATTTAGAAATGAAAAAATTTGTCTTCAAATTATTAATGATACATTGACTGCATTAGAGGATCCTAAAAATGGTCTTTCAGGGAACTCTGGTGCAGGGATTATTTTAAATTCGTCTAGTTGTGTGGGGTTACTAGGGCTTTATACTGATACTGGTGATTACGGTATTTGTTATGGTGATATAGTTGATTTTTCTATAAATGAGCTTCTTACATCTTCCGGATACGTCCCTTTAGAAGTGGAAGAGGATCTATCAAATAATTTTAAAGCACTAATTCAGTCCGATTTTATGGAGTGCTTTGTCCGAATGGAATGTGATTTAAATTTAGACAAAAATCGAATTGTTAATCTGTATAGGCTGTGTTTAGATGGTAAAAAATATGATTATGTTAAGATTGGTGATCGGTTAATTGATTGTATTCCATCATTTTCCCTTTCCCGTAAGCAATTAATGAGGTGTCGCGAGAGAAATACATTTGGAAATGCTACGCTATCCGCGATACGTAATTTTTTGAAAATAGAAAGGAAGACAAAAATATCCGAAATGTTATTACAAGGATTCCTTGAATCGTATCTGCATGCGCCTAAACTGTATTCATTTGATGAAATAAATAATGCAGGTTTTCATGGTGCCCATGTTAAATTTAATAAAAATAGGAATGTTGAGTTAATTCATTCGGCTGCATTTATATCTAATTCGCTAGCGGATGGCGTTTCATATGCGATAGATGCTATTCTTAAAGCATTTCCTGAGTTAAGATCGTTGGATGGTTTGCTTGGTAATACATTTTTAGAAACAAACTTTACCGAAGATGAGTGCCAAATCCTAGCCAGTCTTCTTATCCCGGGAGAGTCTTCGTACTCGCAGGGTTATGAAGACAGATTGGCTATATTTATTGGCTATAACCATAAGATTGAAGAGTCACTCATATATGAGAATGCATCTAGGTTTCCGTCTTTGCTTGAACAAAAAGTTATTCTCAATGTTCAGCAGGCACTAGAATATCGGAAAGAGGAAATCAATAAGTTATCAATAGTTAATGCAACTATTGATTGTTTTTTTGTTCCATTCGATGATGTAAATAAATTTAATGACGAGTTCATTGAGAGTCTAAAAAATGAAGAAGCTTGATTCTTTCATTATAGAAAAAATATTTAACAGCGCATATTTTAAAAAGCTTTATAAAAAAATAATAAAAGCATATTCTGCGTTGACTATAGAATCTGAGAACCATTTCAATATTTCCAATACAGAGTTGAGAGACATATTTAGATTTATTGATTTGTTGGCGAACTCATCTAATCAAAATGCTAGGATGTGTGCATATCACTGGATTAGTTTACTTGAACCATTTTCTGATAAATGGGGGAAGTTCTCACTAATCTCTTCTTTAGTCTACTCTAAACTTGGTTTATACGCATTAGATTTTAATGATCATGCTCTTCCATTTTCGCAGCGACTTGAGAATGAAGCGAAGAAATCTGCCCAAACATTTAATAACACATATATATTCACCGATGCACAGTTTGATATTTATACTGATATGCTGAAATCACCTTATTATAGTTTTTCAGGTCCAACGTCATTGGGGAAATCATTTATTCTAAAACGCTATATTGAAGAGATTATTCAAAATTCTACATCAAACATTGTCATCTTAGTCCCAACAAGAGCATTGATAAGTCAGTTTTCTTTGGAGATTAAAAATGAATTATATGAACTTATTGAAAATTTCAATTATAAAATAGTGACTCACGGATCATTAGCAAGTAAATCAGATGCCGTAATCATTAAGCATATTTTTATATTGACGCCGGAACGATTGCTTAATTTGTTCTCGCAAGGCAAGGCAGTTAGTATAGATTATTTGTTTGTTGATGAAGCACATAAATTATCAAATAATGATGACTCAGATGTGCGGAGCCTTACAGAGTATAATGCTATCGACAGTGCATTATTCAACAATCCAAATATGAAAATTGTTTTTTCTTCCCCAAACATTGAAAATCCTGAGGTTTTTTTAAATCTTTTTGGGCGTGAAAAAATTTATGCAAGTAGGATTATTGAATCACCAGTGTCACAAAATCTTTATCTTATTGATTTTCATAAAAAAGAAATTAAATATTTTTCTAATTCAGAATGCATCGATATTGAAAGTGATTCTTTATATACACTCAATAAAAAAAGTGATTTTATTTATAATATAGGGAGCCGACATGGATCAAATATGATATATTGTTCTAGTCGGGCTAAAGCTGTTGATTCTGCACTTGAATTTTATCAAATAAGGCTCTCAGAAAATATTGTTTTATCTCCTTTGTTGATTGATTCCATAAAAAAAATAAGTAATTATATTCATCCTGAGTATTATTTAGCTATGTTTCTAATGAAGCGAATTGCTTATCATCATGGACAATTACCACAAGCAATAAGAAATATAGTTGAAGAATTATTCCGAAATGGAGGTATTGATTTTATCTTTTGTACACCTACTTTGGTTGAAGGCGTTAATATGCCAACTCGGAATATATTTATCAATTGTGATGATAAAATTAGATTAATCGCTGATGCGAAAAAAAATCCTAATAAGACACTTGCCTTTTGGAATCTGGCTGGTCGGGCGGGTAGATATTGCAAGGAGTTATCTGGGAATATTTTTTGTTTACAGGATGAATCAAATCGATGGGATAATACTGATATTTTTTTAGAGAAAACAGCGCATTTAACTACAACTATAGATGCCCGGATAGAAAGTAAATCTGGGTTAAGAGAAATAGAGCGCTATCTTTCTGATACGGAGACTGATATTTCTAAAAGGAACCAGGCGATAGAGTATCTCGCTAATATTATGGCTGTAGACACTATTAGATTTAAAAATAATCTGAAAGATAGTTTTGTCCTGCGGAAATTTTATGATATACATCGAGAAGAATTGTTATCTCTTGCTAAACTAAAAGCAAATGATATTTTAGATATTCCTATAGATATTATAAATTCCTATAAATCTCTTAATTTTAAAATACAACGAAAAGTATTTGATTACGTTAGCATATCTCCTGTAAACAAAAAACTCCCATCGCTCGACTATGCAAATATTTTGTCGATATTGGAGTTGTTTTATGATCTTTATAGATGGGGTGAAACAGAAACTAAATATGTAAAGTCAAAAGAACAATTGACTTATTTTGCTACTTTAATGAATCAGTGGACCAATGATTATTCAATAAACAGAATTATAAACGAAAATATTGATCTAAAAAGAACCATTGTCATTGAACGGGGACAACAACCCATACCTTTTGATAAAAACGATATTAATCATGTTAACAAAGTGATTGATGATATTCTTTATAACATAGAGAGAATTTTATCGTTCTTTTTTGAAAAATATTTCAATCACTACTATAAATGCCTGGCAGCAATTTTAGGTGAGGACAATGCGGGACATAATTGGGCGACATTTCTTGAGTATGGCTCTAAGAATCCATTATGTATTAGCTTACAAACATTAGGTATTTCAAGGCATGCTGCAAATATAATTGCGTCTTCTAGAGAATTCAGGAAATATTTAAAGTTCAATGAGGATTCATATGAGCTAATTAGTGTTAATAAGCAAGGGCTGTTGAATTCTATGCAAAAAGATTCTGTTGAATATGGAGAGGTTAAAATATTTCTTTGAAGATTGGGCTATTTATGAGGCTAATATATTGAGTGTATGGAAGTTTAACGATTATATACTTGCTCAATATATTTACCTCTACCATCTCCATGTCCCAGATCCGTTGAGGTTACCGCCAGCGCCTCTTTGTGGCTCAGACCCTGCTCCTCGTAATACCGGATCGCGTCCTGCGCCCAGGCATAGCGCAGGGAGTGGGGTGAGTATTCGCCCGTCAGCTCGGCATCGCGAAGATGGTTGTGCCAGTAGTCCATCGCGGATTTCAGATCCAGTTTGTCAATCAGATGTCCGTCACGCTCCCCGGCAATCTCAAGCGCCTCTTTCACCGCCTGGCGAACGGCTTCCCGGTCAATCACCTGTGTCATGCGCGGTCGTCCGCCTTTGGTGCCAAAGATCACTGGCAGACGTTCAGCCCCTTTTTCCAGCTGTTTATCCCAGGTTTTCAGCGACTGGCAGTGTAAATAGACCCATTTTAGTTCCAGGCATTTTTTGAGATCCCGGCCAAATAATGGTGCTGTCGATACTCCTCCGGTGTCATATTGTTCAGTGATTCATGCGGACGTTCACAGTTATATTCTGATAACCATTTCTCCGTGATTTCCCGCACTTCATTCAGCGTTCTGAACAGATAAAAATCGAGTATTTCTGTACGGTATGTCCTGTTAAAACGCTCGATGAAAGCATTCTGCGTCGGCTTACCCGGCTGGATAAACTCCAATTTTACTGCGTGCCTCTCTGCCCATTCAGCCAGCGCCAGAGAGATAAATTCCGGACCATTATCCATGCGCAGCATGGCCGGATAGCCACGGTTTGCCGCGATCCTGTCGAGAACACGAACGACTCGCTGAGCTGGCAGATTCAGATCGATTTCAATCGACAACGCCTCACGGTTAAAGTCATCAACGACATTGAACGTGCGAAAACGACGGCCACAGGCCAGTGCATCATGCATAAAATCGACAGACCAGCTCTGGTTTAGCGCTTCCGGTGTGGCCAGTGGC
>NZ_MPNU01000001.1:2817466-3133117 GCF_001896205.1 Edwardsiella piscicida | reverse complement strand
TGGCACAACTACTGAACTAACTATAATAATTTTATTTAGAACCCATAAAACTAGTTACGTTTCAGATACCGAAGAGACCTGCTTTCATTAATTGAAATAAATGAAAGCAGGGTCCGCTTCTGGCACTGAGTGAACCAGACATGGTGTTCAAGAAGCTTGCTGTGAACGATGAGCGCACATGTTTTCTCGGGTGGGACCTGGAATATATCCAAAAGGGGGGCTTTTCTATCAAGATATTTTTTTTGTTTTGGAGTGACATGTTTATATTGAAGCGCAACTGCTGGGTGGGATATTTTATTATGATATCCCTTCAATATTTAAATAGGTAAGAATAACTAATTCTGATTTTTAAACACATTAACTGAACTATCCCAGTTAACTCCTGAATAATTGTTTATAATATTTCCTTGACTAAATGAAGGGAATAGCTTAAACCCTTGAAATGTGTATTTTTTCATATTAAATAAAGGATGTTTCCCTGAAAGATTGACAGCGCTGAATAAAGATTCTGAGAGGGTTATATATTTTCTCAGCCACATTTTTAACTCTTCTTCTGTGCTTATGCAAATCTGAAAGTTGTTATCTTTACCTTTTATATAAAAATAAGGAACTTGACAGGTAGGGACTGATAATAAATCTAATGTTCTACATAATGCTCTGACTATTACAAACAAACGAGATAGTTCATCATCAATACCCATACTATCTTTTTTTTCAATGCATTCATAATGGAGTCTTAGATTTTCTTCTATAGTTGAAAACTCTACAAGAAAGCTACCATTGACGAAACCAGTTAACTCATATGTAATATCACCATTATTAGGAGTTGTATTGTATATCTTATGAAATAAAACATGTGGCGCAGAAATGCTAAACTTAAAAGTACTAACAGTATCTTTGAGTTTAATGTCGATATCTCCAACCTGTTTTTCAATATAGACACATTTGTCGACAAAATTTTTCTCTCTTGAAAATAATTCATCTAAGGAGTTTTTCTTTTTTATTAATTCAATTTGAGTATTGGTAGATGATATTTGTGTGGCTGTTTGAATTGATCTATGTAAACTCGTTATAATGGCAACGAATGGTATTGATAATGACAGTAACCCCAAAGGAAGTTTGCTTATCATAATAAAAGTATTTAATCCTTCCGATGACATATCAACCGAATGACCTTTCCACGCAAAAAAGCCAAAATATAGAAATGATAAAAATGGAACGAAAATAGCTCCCCAAAACAACCCTTGAGATGTTAGAGAATTATAAGTTAATTTATACCAACCCATGAAATAATAAATTAGTGCAATTGAAAAAATTGATATCCCGTATACAATAAGCCAAATCATCCCCACATCACCTTATGAAATATTTATAAATCCATCCTTTGAGATTTTATTTAAGATAAAATCTCATTGCTTAAATTACACTTAACTATAGGGAATAGTTATTCTTAAAATTTTAATCGATTATACAGTTTGATGCTGCGTGAAACCAAGTATTTTGGTAAAGATTACTTGATGTAGCGGAGTCTCCTAGACTCTCATGTTTACTTCTGGAATCAAGTCGACTATACACTTGGAAGCTTCAGAGCTCAATCGGTTCGCTACATAGGAGCCAGGCAACAACTACTTACGCTCCCCTTTTCTTCCCATCTTCAGCACTTCATAAAAGGTTCCTCGCCCAAGCCCATCCAACGGCAACTCCTGTTCCTGAGCCAGAGACTTCAGCTTCCGAAGTATTCGATCCGAAGCCGGTTTATCAGACGTCCCATAACGCCCGTCAGTCTCCTCAACCAGAAGTTGAACCAGTAACCAGCAGAGCCTGGCAGTATTCTCCCGAGCCTTGTCGCGTTTATGCATCCCACGCTGGGAAGGTTGTGTGGAAGCAGTGAGATCCGGCAGCGCGTCGTCGCCGAGTGTTTTCAGCCATTTGCGGCCACGGCTGTTACGCGACAGCCTCATAACCGCCTTAAGGCTCCGGCCTTTCACTTCTGGCGGTGTCAGCTCGTCATCAATAAGCCGCCAGGCCAGGGCGAACATCTCATCGGCATAGAACATGCGTTTGTTCGCCGGGGCGCTGACCATGCCCGTTGCTTTGATGGTGCGGCTGATGGCGTCGTGCAGAATACGATAATTCTCCTGATGTTCATCAGGCAGGGTGTTTGCTGGTTGGGAAGCGTCGAGGCCGAGAAGCAGAAGGGCGAGTTGCCGCGCTTCCAGCAGCGGCATATCACATTCCCGTTCAAACAGATTCTGACGAATGGGGCTGGTCACATTATTCTCCTCCCTCAATGGTTCTATTCCCTCTTTCACACCGATTCTGGCGGATAGGGTTTTACTCTGTCGTTGCTCATTAAATAAACAAAAAGAAGATTATCACCAGAGCGTTGGTAATTTTGTTCTGGCATGTAGGATCTGTGGAGTGCATAAAGGAAATCAGCTTCCGGCAGGAACAAACTGATCTCTGTACTTAATCTGGACCTATTTCTCAGAAGAGCAGGGGGGCATGAGACCTTGTTGGTGGTCTAAATATAGTCTATATTAAAACCGAGACATGACCATTAGGCGGACCAATCATGAAAGTAGAGACAATCAGCTACGTCAAAAAGAACGCAGCAACGCTTGATCTGTCAGAACCCATCCTGGTCACACAAAATGGTGTGCCTGCTTATGTTATAGAGTCCTATGACCAGCAGCAGGAACGGGAGAACGCCATTGCTTTGCTGAAGCTGCTTACCCTGTCAGAGAAAGATAAAGCGGAAGGGCGCGTGTTCTCGAAAGACCAGTTGCTGGATGGCCTTGCGGATTAAACGCAGCACGCTCAACGTTAAGGGATTTCCATGGAACAGCAGGTGACCTTTGAGTACACGCTTACGGTGAAGCACTGCATCGACACAATAGCCGGTTTCCTGAAGCGCGTTGATGTTGAGCCGCGTCCGGTTATCGCAGATATTCTCACACAGTTCGAGAGTACCGTAGGCCAGTTCCCGCTGGGATGCCAGATTTGCCCTGAATTGCTGAAAATTGGCTGCGCCAAATACCGGGAGTTTAACCACGCTGAAGGCTACCGGGTTTTGTATTCCGTAGACGGAACCTTAGTGACCGCGCATGCGATCCTGGCACATCGGCAGGACATGCAGCAGCTGCTGTTTAAACGTCTGATCATGGCCTGATAGCCCTAATGCGTTTTGTACGGTAATAATACGAATTTAAAGAGCGTGTTTGTAAACTATCATAACAACATGATTAATATCACAAATTTCATCATTTTGACGGTATTTATTACAGTATCGTCTGGAAGTGGTTGTCATAAAACTCCGTGATAACAAGATGTTGGATGGTTCCTAAACCATTGAGTGGGAATAAGCCGATAGCCCTTCCTGTGTTTTTATGCGCGGGTAAGTTTGAAATCAACCCTCTGTGTTTACAGAGGGTTTTTCTTTATGTACCGAGGATTTTCTCGCTTGTCGCTCGGCGCCAGCAGGGATGTCTGGGGGCCGTATGGGAGAAAATCAGTATGTTGGGCGATCTCTAACAGGAATGGGGGCGTTTTAGAACGGGACTGAGACCTATCCAGCATTAGCGTAAATCATATGGGATAATCGGTGCTAACGCGTTGATGTGATCCCATGCCATTTCATCTACGTCGGTAGTGATTTTTGTTATTGGATAAACCATTTCATCAAAGTGATGGATGACGAGTTGATCTGTGAGCGGATCATCAGCGCTCAATAACAGGGTATCGCCTGGCTTCCCTTATCGCCTGGCTTCCCTTATCGCCTGGCTTCCCTTATCGCCTGGTCTCCCTTGCTTACCGGCCTCAAGGTATTTACCCCGCGCATTGACCCCGGCGGATAGATTATCCCGAGTGCTGTTCACTCGGGCTTCTCCCTATTTGCATCTGATGATGCCACGTTCGTATAAAAATATCGTGTTCACATATGCGTCGGTAGCCGCACTTACGGGGTATTGGCTGCCAGTGTGCTGAGGTAGCGCCCGGGTGTTTGCCCTAATCCCTTGCGAAACATCGTGATAAAAGCGGTGGTGGATTCATAGCCCAGCGCATGGGCTACCTGGTTAACGGCTTGGCCGCAGACGAGCATTTGTAGCGCCAGTATCAGCTGCAGTTGATGCCGCCAGTGGCGAAAGCTGAGCCCAGTCTCTTTTGTAATCAGACGCGCTAAATTGCGCTCACTCATGGCAAAGCGTGTCGCCCACTGCTTTAACGTCTGCCACTGCGCAGGCTCAGCGGCCATCGTATCGACCATCAGGCGGATCTTAGGGTGGTTAGACACGGGCAGGTGTAGCTGTTCCTGCGGCTGCTGTGGTAACTCATCGAAGAGCACATGAATGAGGCGTTGCGTCGCAGGGTGCTCCCGCGCCACACGATCACGCTGCGCCAGCGTTAAAATGAGCTCCTGCACCAGGGGAGAGATTTTGAGCGTACAGCAGTGAGTGGGCATCGCCGCCGCGCTCGGTTCAATAAACAAAAAGCACAGGGTGGCATTGGGGGTGGCGTGGTTACTGTGTCGCGTCTGCCCAGGAACCCATACCGCATACTGCGGTGGCACCATCCACATGGCATCCTCTACCTCGCAGGTAATCGCGCCGTGCAGCGCCAAAATCAGCTGCCCCTTACGGTGTTGGTGCTCAGGCGTAAACTGCTCATCAGCGGTGACCTGGATACGGAACGCCACCGCGGCGTCATGGTGAAGGTCGGGTTCGTAGCCATCAAGCCCAAGGCCTATCATGTTTTGTCCGATATTAGCGATAAATTGTCATTTTAGCTTGATTGAAACAGGTATGAAAAACGTTATTGTGGCGGCCTCCCCTGATGACCAGAGAAGATCATGTTAAAAACCCCCCCGTTATATCAGCGCAATATTCTCCTGATCATCGGCATTATGCTCATCGCGTCCACTCTGCGCGTGACGTTTACCGGCGCTGCGCCGTTGTTGGATGTTATCCGCACGGGCTACGATTTGACGACGTCCGAGGTAGGGCTGTTGACGACGCTGCCATTGCTGGCCTTTGGTCTGATCTCCCCCTTGGCGGCCGGTATTGCGCGACGTTTCAGCATTGAGCGCAGCCTGTTTGCCGCACTGATCTTAATTTGCCTGGGGATTGTTCTACGCGCCCTCCCTTCGCCTGCTTGGCTGTTTATCGGTACAGCCGTTATTGGTAGCGGCATTGCGCTCGGTAATGTTCTGCTACCGGGGCTGATTAAGCGTGACTTCTCTGATCATGTTGCCAAGATGACCGGAGCCTATTCCGTGGCCATGGGCGGGGCTGCCGCGCTCGGCTCCGCGCTGGTTGTGCCATTGGCGCTGTATGGTTTGGGGTGGCGAGGCGCGTTGCTGGCGCTGATGCTATTTCCGCTGTTGGCGCTGATCGTGTGGTTACCACAGTGGCGTAATCAGCACCCAACGCAGATGACCGGGGCACGGAGTTTGCATGATAAAGCCATCTGGCGCTCAGCCTTAGCCTGGCAGGTGACGCTCTTTCTTGGGCTTAATTCGTTGGTTTATTATGTGATTATCGGCTGGCTTCCCGCCATTCTGATCAGCCTTGGCTATAGCGATGCACAGGCAGGATCGCTGCATGGCATGTTACAGCTGGCTACCGCGCTACCGGGCCTTTTGATTCCCCTCATTTTGCATACGTTAAGAGATCAGCGCGGTATCGCTATTCTGGTGGCGCTGCTGTGTGGTCTCAGTGCGATCGGTTATTGGCTGCTGCCCGCGCTGGCGGTGCTGTGGACGCTGATGTTCGGTTTTGGCTCTGGGGCGACGATGATCCTCGGTCTCACCTTTATCGGGCTACGGGCCGGCTCGGCGCATCAGGCCGCGGCACTCTCGGGGATGGCGCAGTCGGTAGGCTATCTCCTGGCCGCTTGTGGGCCACCGTTGATAGGTAAAATTCATGATATCAGCGGTAATTGGCATATTCCCCTGGCGGCTCTCGCCGTTATTTCGCTGCTGATGGCTATCTTCGGTGGCCTTGCCGGACGGGCTCGGGAGATAACGCATCGTGCTATGTGATGGCCCTCTGTTCAGGATGACATAGTCTATTGCCCCCCGGTCCCGGTCACCGCCGCGGTGAATACGCTACTTTCTGCGGGAGTGCCAAGATCTTGGGGGCCAAGGGGGGATATACTCGGCGGATAACAAGAGCGAGGGGATGCCATATGAATGAGATCAATGAATATGGGCAACGTGTTGGAGAGGCGCTTCCTGACTGGGTAGGGGCCGGCGTTTTGGCGGGGAGCGCGCTTAGCGGACGCACCTGCCGGCTGGTTCCCATGGATGCCCGCCGCGATGCCGCCGATCTGTTCGCCGCCTTTGCCGAGGCCGAGGGCGATCGCGACTGGACATGGCTGAGCAGCGTGCGTCCTTCATCGGTGGTCGCGATGCAGACGTGGATGCAGAAAAAGGTGGATGACGCGTCGCTGATCCCCTTCGTGGTGGTCGATTTGCACACCGGGCAGGCGGTTGGCGTGGTGTGCCTGATGGCGATCGATGCGGCGAATGGCTCGCTAGAGATCGGCCACGTTAGTTGGTCGCCGCGTATGCAGCGCACGACGCTGAGCACGGAGGCCATCTGGCTGCTGCTGCGCGAGGCGTTTAGCGCTGGCTACCGTCGCGTGGAGTGGAAGTGTGATGCGCTGAATACGGCGTCGCGTCGGGCGGCGGAGCGTATTGGCTTTACGTTTGAGGGGCGTTTCCGTCAGCATATGGTACGCAAGGGGCGCAGCCGTGACACCGATTGGCTCTCGGTTATTGATAGGGAGTGGCCCGAGGTGGATGCGGCGCTGCAGGCGTGGCTGGCGGAGGACAATTTTGATGCGATGGGGCGGCAGCGACGTACGCTGACGCAGTGTCGTGAACGATGAGTCGGCGCCCTCGACGGGCCTGCCCCGGGCGGGATGCGCCGCGCTGCGGGTTCACGGCAGCAGGGCGCCGCGGATCGGCACGGCGCTCACCCACGCTCTAGCCACGTAGCGCGCTCAGCAGCTGGTTGAGTATCTCCGGCTGCGGTTCGTCATTCCACAGGGCGTAGAGGTCGGCGGGGATCGTCTCCTCCAGCGCGACGAAGGCGACGCCTGGCCAGTCGATCATCGCGCAGGTCTCCGGCAGCAGCGCGACGCCGTTGCCGGCGCTCACCAGCGCCAGCACGGTTTGTGGCTCGGACGCCTGCTGGACGATCAGCGGGTGAAAGCCGTGCTCTACGCAGGCGTCATGCACCTGGCGCGCAAAATCCCCCTGATTAAACGACAGCGAGATAAACGGCCGCGCGACCAGTTCGTGGAGCGAAACCCGGCGGCGGCGCGCCAGCGGGTCATCCTCATGAACCGCGAGGCGTATCGTCTCGCGGGCGATGAGCTGGCAGCGAATATTCGCCTCCGCGCAGGGGATGACATTGCGGTTGATCGCGACATCGATCGTTCGGGCGCGTAGGGCGGCGATTTGCTGCTGCTGGGCGAGTTCGCTAAGGATCCAGTCGACGTCTGGGTGGTGCTCCCGAAACGTTTTGAGCCGGGTGAGCAAGACCCCCCAGATCGCGCTGCCGATGATACCGATATTGAGATGCTGCTTTTCGCGTCGGCCGATTTGACGCACGTAGCTCAGCGATTGCTCTGCTGCGCTGAACAGGCGATCGACCTCGGTTTTCAGCACCTTTCCGGCGTGCGTTAATGCGACGCGTCGGCTGGATCGCTCAAAGAGCTCGACCTCCAGGATCGTCTCAAGCTCCTTGATCTGCATACTGAGCGGCGGCTGGGAGATATTGAGCCGGGCGGCGGCCCGACCAAAGTGAAGCTCGTCGGCGAGCACTTGGAAGTAGCGCAGCATGCGCAGGCGGATACGGCTGAGGAGCGCGGGCTCGGTCATGAGAGTCGTCACGTAGGGAGAGGGAGCGCCCATTCTTGCCCTCCCTCTCACGCCTGTCAAACGGCGGGGGCGCTCGCCTGCAGGCGTTCGGCCTTACTGAAAAACGCGGCGCTCAGCAGCGTCAGCAGCAGCAGACCGTAGGCAACGGTGGCGCTATTGAGCGCGCCGTGCAGACCGAAGCGGCTATTGATCAGCGAGGAGACGCTGGCGAACAGCAGGGTGCCGACGGTACCGCAGGTGAGCAGCGCAGAGATCAGCGTCGGTGAGCTGCGGCGGACCTGCAGCGAGCCGTAGCTCATCAGCCCCGAGAATAGGCCGGAGTTAAAGAACCCGAAGGTGCCACAGGCGATCAGGATCAGGCTGGCGCTGGCGCCGTTGCTAATCAGCGCGATCGACCCCATGCCGATAACGGTACAGATCAGCAGAAAGGTGCGTAGTCTCATCCATTTGACGGTGAACTGATTCAGGAAGAGGCCGATAGCCTTACTCACCCAGTATACGGTGGTGTAGAGCGCGGCCTGCTCGGGCTGCATGGCAAAGCGTAGCTGCAGGTATCCCGGAGTCCACAGGGTAAAAATCGGCTCCGCCAGCAGGAATAGAAACAGCGCCAGGCAGATAAGCCATACCGATATGCCCCATGGCTCTGCGGCGACCGCGGCGGGGGCCTCTGCCTGCGGCTGCGCCGCTGTCTCCTCGCCAGGAAAGCGAGTGCGCAGGACGAAGAGCAGCATCAGCACGCCAAGCGCGCCCATGATGGCATACATTGCGATCCAGCTAGCGCCGAGTGTAAACATCCACGCCAGAAGGAAGGAGAGCGTTGCGCCGGCGAGGCTAAAGAAAAAGTCAGTGAAAATCAGGCTCGAGGAGCGACTTTTTTCATCGGGATTGATGCGGACGACCAGGTAGCTTCCTATCGTCATAAAGATACCGCCGCAGGCGCCGATTACCGCGACCGCCACGCTGAACAGCGTGAGCGTGGGAGTCGTGAACAGGACGATGCTGATGATGATAGTGAATAGCGCCGCCGCCGCCAGCGGCTTTTGTAGCCCCCACTTTTTGATCAGTAGGCCGCCGAACATAATCGGTATAAACATGCCGATATTCATTAAGGTAAAGATCTGACCGATAAAGCTCGGATCTTTCTGGAAGGCGACGCACAGAGGGCCGAGGACAATGCCCAGGGTCGAAACCAGCGCACCGACAAAATAGTAGCTCAGGTAGGAAATGGCATTCAGTCTGCCGCGGGAGTGGTCATGATGTTGCATCTGCGGTTCTCCTGGCAGGCGAACGGCCTGCCGGTGGCAGGGGGATCAGCGAGAGTTCTTTACGAACTGGCTTATTAAACGGATAAAGTCGTCGGTGACCATCGCCGCGCATTTCAGCGTCTGCTCATGGGAGAGCTCAACGTCACCCAGCCCCTCTGCCATATTGGTAATGGCGGAGACGGCCAGCACCTTTAGCCCGCAGTGGCGGGCGGCGATGACCTCGGGCACGACCGACATTCCCACAACGTCACCGCCCATGCGCTGCATCATGCGGATCTCTGCGGCGGTTTCGAAGTTGGGGCCCGGATAGGACACATAGATGCCCTCGTGCAGCGTCAGGCTGAGATCGCGGGCCGAGGCGTGCAGTCGCTGGCGCAGCGCGGCGTCGTAGGCATTGGCCAGGCTGAAGAAGCGTGGGCCGAATCGCTCGTCGTTCGCTCCCACCAGCGGCGTTGACGGCATGGTGTTGATGTGATCGCTCAGCGCGACCAGTGAACCGGCCGGAATGGCCGGATTGAGTGAGCCGGCGGCGTTGGTACAGAGCATCAGCTCGCAGCCAAGCAGCTTAACGGTGCGTACCGCCTGGGTCATGATCCCCATGCCGGCGCCCTCATAGAAGTGGCCGCGGCCTTTCATGCACAGCAGAGGAATGCCGTGCAGCGTACCCATGACCACCTCACCGGCGTGCCCGCTGACGCTGCTGACGGGAAAGCCCGGCAGAGCGTTATAGGCGACGCAGGTTTTGTCGTCCAGGTGGTCGGCCAAGGGACCCAGGCCGGAGCCGAGGATCATCGCAATGCGCGGCGTGAAATCCGGCTTTGCCGCGCGCAGGATCTCGGCGGCGTGATAGGGGGAATCGTTGAAAATATCGCGGGACATAAATCACTCCTGAATTGAATCATATTATTGGCTCCATTCTCAAAGTGATTTGATTTGCTTTCCAATATGATTAACGCGCGTATTGATTCAATTTTTAGTATTGATTGGCTAGAGATATACAAAGTTTCAATGGGATAGCGCGGAAGGGGCGCGGAATAGAATGCGAAAACGCGAGGGGAAGTGTGATGGCGATCATAAGGGGGCGTCAGGCTGAGGCGCAGGCGCGATGGACAGAATCTCCTTCCTCGCGCCATCATGCCTCAGCCTCGCACGCCCTGTGCGAGGCTGACCACGCGCTTGACGGGGCGCGTGGTCAGCCCCATCAACGCCCCCCGCAGGGGGCGAGACGGGGGTTACTTCAGCTTGGCGAAGCTGCGACGGGCGGCGTCGATGGTTTTCTGGATGTCCTCCTGGCTGTGGGCCAGGGACATAAAGCCTGCCTCGAACGCGGACGGCGCTAGGTAGATGCCCTGTTCCAGCATCAGGTGGAAGAAGCGCTTGAAGCGTTCGGCGTCGCAGCGCAGCACGTCCTGATAGCCGGTGACAGCGGATTGGTCGGTGAAGAAGATACCGAACATGCCGCCGACGTGGTTCACCACCAGCGGGATCCCCTCTTCACGTGCGGCCGCCAGCAGTCCCTTGGCCAGGTTATCGGTCAGCTCCGCCAGCTGTGGGTAGATCCCCGGCTGGTTGATCTCATTCAGGCAGGCGTAGCCGGCGGCCATGGCGACCGGGTTACCGGACAGCGTCCCGGCCTGGTAGACCGGCCCGGTCGGCGCCAGCGCCTCCATCACCTCACGGCGACCGCCGAAGGCGCCCACCGGCATGCCGCCGCCGATGATCTTGCCCAGGCAGGTCAGATCCGGGGTGACGTCGTAATACTCTTGGGCGCCGCCCAGGGCGACGCGGAAGCCGGTCATCACCTCGTCGATGATCAGCAGGGCGCCGTACTGATCGCACAGTTCACGCAGCCCCTGCAGGAAGCCCGGCTGGGGCGGAATGCAGTTCATGTTGCCCGCCACCGGTTCGACGATGATGCAGGCGATCTCCTGCGGATAGCGGGCGAAGGCGGCGCGCACCGAGTCCAGATCGTTGTAGCTGCAGGTCAGGGTATGTTTGGCGAAGTCGGCCGGTACCCCCGGGGAGTTGGGCTGACCCAGGGTGAGGGCGCCGGAGCCCGCCTTGACCAGCAGGTGGTCGGCGTGGCCGTGGTAGCAGCCCTCGAATTTGATGATCTTGTCGCGGCCGGTAAAGCCGCGCGCCAGACGGATGGCGCTCATGGTGGCTTCGGTACCGGAGTTCACCATGCGTACCATGTCCATGCTGTCGATAAGCGAGGTGACCAGCTCGGCCATGCGCACTTCCATCTCGGTCGGCGCGCCGAAGCTCAGCCCGCGCTCGACGGCGGCGATCACCGCATCGCGGATCGCCGGGTGGTTATGACCCAGGATCATGGGCCCCCAGGAGCCTACGTAGTCGATGTAGGCCTTGCCATCGGCATCATACAGGTAGGCGCCGTCGGCCCGCTCGATAAACAGCGGCGTACCGCCAACGCCGGTAAAGGCGCGCACCGGGGAGTTAACGCCGCCGGGGATCAGCGTTTTGGCCTGCTCGTACAGTCGTTCGGACTTGTTCATTATCGGCTCCAGACGTGTAGAAAATAAGGTAATAAGCCTGTGCTATTCTAGAGAAGTCTGGCGCCAGATGAAATGCGTCGTGGTGCGCCGCGCGTTAGCGTCGATTTTTGCCCTCTAGAGACATTGCCTAACACTTTACAAAGACGGCGTCCGTCAGAGAGAGTAAAATGCCGACTCTATTTGTACTATTTATCCATTCTTTGACCAACTTCACTGACTGAACTGACTATGACTACGCAACAAGACCCGATCTCTCCGCCGTTGACGCCCCGTCTGCGGCACAGCGACGTTCTTCGGCGGGTAATTCGCCGGGATAAGACTCCGCTTGCCACGCTGATCCTGGCGGCGATCGTGGGTACCCTGGCCGGATTTATCGGGGTCGCCTTTGAGCGCTGTGTGGACTGGGTGCAGCAGCAGCGCCTGGCCGGTCTGGCGGAGGTCGCTAACTACTGGTTTATCGTCTGGCCTGCGGCGATCCTGGGGTCAGCGCTGCTGGCCATGTGCGGCTACTATCTGGTGCGTCGCTTTGCGCCAGAGGCCGGTGGCTCCGGTATCCCGGAGATCGAGGGGGCGCTGGAGGATCTGCGCCCTGCCCGCTGGTGGCGAGTGATCCCGGTGAAATTCATCGGCGGTCTGGGCACCCTGGGGGCCGGCATGGTACTGGGACGTGAGGGGCCAACGGTGCAGATGGGCGGCAACCTGGGGCAGATGGTGTATGACCTGTTCCGCTTGCCCAAGCGCGACAATGAGACGCGTCATACCCTACTGGCCACCGGTGCGGCGGCGGGCCTGACGGCGGCGTTCAACGCGCCGCTGGCCGGGATCCTGTTTATCATTGAAGAGATGCGCCCGCAGTTTCACTACAGCCTGGTCTCCATCAAGGCGGTGTTCATCGGGGTGATCATGTCCTGCGTGGTGTTCCGCGTCTTTAACGGCGAACACTCGGTGATTGAGGTTGGGCGTCTGGGCGTTGCGGAGCTCAATACTCTGTGGCTCTATCTGGTGCTGGGGATGGTGTTTGGTATCGTCGGCGTGCTGTTTAACATGGGGGTTTTTCGCACCCAGGACATGTTCCAACGCATGCACGGCGGCAATTGGCGTAAGCTGATGCTGATCGGCGCGGCGCTCGGCGGCCTGTGCGGCGCGCTGGGACTGATTCAGCAGGAGGCGGCGGGCGGCGGCTTTGCTCTGATCCCCATCGCCGCCGAAGGCAACTACACCGTCGGCATGCTGCTGTTTATCTTCATCGCCCGCGTGGTGACGACGCTGCTGTGCTTTGGCTCCGGCGCGCCGGGCGGGATCTTTGCCCCGATGCTGGCGCTCGGCACCCTGCTGGGGACGGCGTTTGGCATGGCGGCCGCCTATCTGTTTCCGCACTATGGCATCGATCCGGGAACCTTCGCTATCGCCGGAATGGGGGCGCTGTTTGCCGCCACGGTGCGCGCGCCGCTGACCGGTATTGTGCTGGTGCTGGAGATGACCGATAACTATCAGCTTATTTTGCCCATGATCATTACCTGCCTTGGCGCTACACTACTGGCGCAGTTCCTGGGTGGCAAACCGCTGTACTCTCGCATTCTGGAGCGTACGCTGCATCGCCAGATGCAGGAGCAGGAGGCCGCGCAGAAACGGGCGGAGCAGAGTGGGCAGCAAACCACCAATACTTGAATGGATTACTCGGGTATTAGATAATCGCCCGATGAGTCAGTATGCCCTGGGCCAAGCGGCATTCTGATATGTACACTGGCTGGAGCAATCAATGAGTGATGAAATGGCAGTGCCGCTGCAGTTTACCGATGCGGCGGCAAACAAGGTGAAATCCCTGATCGCAGACGAAGATAACCCGAACCTGAAGCTGCGCGTGTACATTACCGGCGGCGGCTGCAGCGGTTTTCAGTATGGCTTTACCTTCGATGATAAAGTCAACGACGGCGATATGACGATTGAGAACCAGGGCGCTGCGCTGGTGGTGGATGCGATGAGCCTGCAGTATCTGGTCGGCGGTGCGGTGGACTATACCGAAGGGCTGGAAGGGTCGCGCTTTATCGTCAATAACCCCAACGCGAAGACGACCTGCGGCTGCGGATCGTCGTTCAGTATCTAAGCGTAAGCCGGAGCGCGGGATCTCTCGTGGCGCCTTCCTGTGGAAGGCGCCATTTTTGTATCGGCGGCGCTTAAGGGTCAGTCCAGCGTGAAGGTCGGTAGCTTGAGATGCCAGCGGATAGCCGCCAGACGAATGCCCAGCGTGATCGCCATGCCCAGCATCATGGCATGCTGTAGCGCCATGCCAAAGGTGACATAGGCGGTGACGTGAACGATGCCCCCGATGATGCAGGCGGTGGCGTAAATTTCGGTGCGCAGGATCATCGGGATCTCCCGCGCCAGCACATCGCGAATAATGCCGCCGCCCACGCCGGTGATCACCCCCATACAGACGGCGATCATGGGACCGGCGCCGGCGGCGAAAGCCTTATTGACCCCGATACCGACGAAGACGGCCAGACCCACGGCGTCCAGCACCGGCAGCACCCAGCCGGGCAGGCGGCGCGGCTGACGCACCAGGACAATGGTCAGCAGGCAGGTCACCATCGCCACCACCAGATCGGTGGGATCGCGCACCCAAAAGGCCGGGCCGTTGTCCAGCGCCATATCGCGGATAGTGCCGCCGCCGACGGCGGTGACGACCCCCAGTACCAGGACGCCAAAGGGGTCCATGCGCAGCTTGCCCGCCAGCAGCACGCCAGAGATGGCAAAGACCGCCGTCCCCAAAATATCTAACCAGTAAACCAGCATAACCCTTACCTCTTCAACGCCACCGGACTCCGGTAGGATTAGTTGTAATGACAATTATTTGTGATCTTATTGTTTTAATTGGGAATCACCTTCCAGCGGCGGCGCATAAGATAGCGTGAAAACGGGGATTACGCCACGCTGTCGGGCGGGGAAAGGTTCGGCTTTTGGCTATTCTGTGCGTCGGCTCGCGCCAACGGCGGATCCCACCGAATCCAGCGGCGTTTTGTCTGACAAGCGCGGGGGAGGAAAAGCGGGCACAGAGCGCGCCCGCCGGGGTTCAGCGGGGCGTCGCCGCGGTGCTCAGCGTATGCAGCTGTGCGCAGAGGGACTCGGCGGCCAGCAGAATGCGCGGCCCACTGCGGTTGAGCCAGTCCTGATTGACGGCGATCACCGGCACCCTGAGCTGGGGGCGCCAATAGTCGGTGACGATGGCCGCCTGCGCGGCGTCGCCGCCGATGACGATCGCCTGCGGACGACGCACAATCACCTGTTCGCGGCTGACCTGCGGCCAGGGCACCGGGCTGTCGGCAAAGATATTCTGTGCGCCGCACAGCGCCAGCAGATCGCTCTGCAGCGTTTTAGCGGAGGTCGAAAACAGCGGTTGGTTGCCAAACTGCATCATCACCCGCAGCGGTGCGCCCTGGGCGTAGCGCTGGCGCAGCTGCTGCAGGCGCTGGCGAAACTGGGCGGCGGCGCGGTGCGCCTGCTCGGGATGAGGGCTATAGGCCGCCAGCCTGTCGAGATCGTCGGCCACCTGACTCACGCGCTGGGGATCGGAGTAGAAGAGGGGGATCCCCAGCGCGCTCAGCTGATCGAGCACGCGGCGGGGGTTGCCGCCGTGCCAGGCGAGGATCAGATCGGGCTTAAGGGCCAGGATGCGCTCCAGGTTGATCCCGTTCCAGGAGGCTACCTTTTCTAGCGTTGCCGCCTGCGGCGGGTAGTCGGAGTAGGCGCTGGCGGCGACCAGGCTATCGCCGAGGCCGGCGGCGTAGGCCAGCTCGGTAGTGTGCGGCGACAGGCTGATGACGCGCAGCGCCGCCGCCTGCAGCGAGGTCAGGCTCAGGCCGAGGCCCAGCAGCAGCGCAGCCAGCGACAGCCGGCCGCCCGATCCGCGGCGACGTTTGGCGCGTCGTAGGGTCATGGATTACTGGGCAGCCAGGGCGCGCAGCATCGCTTCCACCATCAGGGTGGACTGCTCGGCGGCGACCTTGAGGAACTCATCAAAGCTGATGTGAGATTCCTGATCGGCGACGTCGGAGATGGCGCGCACCACCACGAACGGGGTCTGGAAGGCGTGGCAAACGTGGCCGATAGCCGCCGCTTCCATCTCTACCGCGGCGACCTGCGGGAAGGTGCGGCGAATGCGAGCCAACGGCTCGGCGCCGTTGATGAAGGCGTCGCCGCTGCAGATCAGGCCGCGCACGGCGTTCAGCTGCAGCGCAGAGATGCAGCGTTCGGCCAGGGCGATCAGCGCCGCGTCGGCGCTAAAGGCCGCCGGACAACCGGCCATCTGTCCCGGCTGATAGCCAAAGGCGGTGACGTCGGCGTCGTGGTAGCGCACCTCGTCGGAGATAACGATGTCACCGACCCGCAGGGTGCTGGCCAGGCCGCCGGCGGAGCCGGTATTGATCACCACGTCCGGGCGGCAGTGATCCAGCAGCAGGGTGGTTCCCATCGCCGCAGAGACTTTGCCGATGCCGGACTTCAGCAGCGCAACCTCAACGCCGTGCAGGCGGCCAGTATAGATTTCACAGCCGGCCAGGCTGAGGGTCTGACGATTTTCGATGCGGTCGCGCAGCAGGGTAACCTCCTGCTCCATGGCGCCAATGATGCCTACTTTCATATCAATACCTGTAATTGGGAGTAATAACGGGAATCCGGTTGTGCAGTTTACCATAGCTCCGTCCCGGACCGCTGCGCGGGGCGGCAATGGTAGAAATTATCTGGTAGGCTGTGGAGATCGGGCGTGTCCGCGACGCCCTCCACGGTGGGAGATTCGCTATGAGCATCGATTTTGCGTCCAAACTCAGTTACCAGCGTCCCCTACGCTCGGCGGAGGAGGCGCTGTTCCTGAACGGCGCTTACGAGATCGGGCGCCAGTTTGAGAGCGATCGTGGACGTATCATCAATTCGGCGGCCATCCGCCGTCTGCAGCAGAAGACCCAGGTATTTCCGCTGGAGCGCAACGCGGCGGTGCGCTCGCGTTTGACGCACTCCATGGAGGTTCAGCAGGTGGGGCGGCATATCGCCCGGGAGATCCTGCACTGCCTCTCTAGCAAGGGGCGCATCGCGGCGCTGGGCCTTGCGGACTACACCGACGCCTTTGAAAGCTGCGTCGAGATGG
Source organism: Edwardsiella piscicida (assembly GCF_001896205.1). GTDB lineage: Bacteria > Pseudomonadota > Gammaproteobacteria > Enterobacterales > Enterobacteriaceae > Edwardsiella > Edwardsiella piscicida. The sequence continues at coordinate 3,116,311 of NZ_MPNU01000001.1, read as the reverse complement.
CCTGCCTGATGCATGACATGGGCAATCCACCCTTCGGCCACTTTGGCGAGGCGGCTATTAAGGCCTGGTTCAGCCGCGAGCTGGGGGTCAGCGCCGATGGCCATAACCGGTTGGACGACGCGGCCTGTCAGGTGGCGTTCCTGCGCCGCGATGGGCGGGATGCCGAACTGGATACCCTGCGCGCCCGCCTGCGTATCGACCTGAGCAACTTTGAGGGGAACGCCCAGTCTATCCGTCTGATCCATACCCTGCTCAAGCTGAATTTGACCTATGCCCAGACCGCCTGCGTCTTAAAGTACACTCGCCCGGCCTACTGGCAGGGGCCGCTGCCGGCGGGCTTTGACTACCTGATGAAAAAGCCCGGCTACTACTGGGCAGAAGAGGCCTTTGTCGAGCAGCTGCGCCAGCAGGTCGATCTGCTGCCGCATCATCGCTTTCCGCTGACCTATATCATGGAGGCGGCGGATGATATTTCGTATTGCGTGGCCGATCTTGAGGATACGGTCGAAAAGCACCTGCTCAGCGTGGAGCAGCTGTACGCCCTGCTGAAGGACGAATGGGGGGCGGTGACCAGCGGCGATCTGTTCAGCGTCACCGTACAGGATGCCTTCGATCGCTGTAATAAAAAATACGGTCATCGCAGCGCTGACGATATCTTTTTTATGTATTTGCGGGTGAACGTGGTGAAACGTCTGGTTCCCTACGCCGCCGACTGTTTTTTAAATAACCTGCAACACATTTTTATTGGCGCATTTAATGAGCCGCTGCTGTCCGCCGGGGCCGAAGAGTATCGGTTGCTGAATATATTTAAACAGGTCGCGCTGAAGCACGTATTCAATCATTTCGAGGTCGAACAGCTGGAGCTGCAGGGGTATCGGGTGATTAAGGGGCTACTGGATATTTATAGCCCGCTGTTGGCCATGCCGCAGTCGGACTTTCTGCGCCTGCTGCGCGATGATCGCCACCCCGACTACCTGATCGAGACGCGGCTGTTTCACAAGCTCTCCGTGAAGCACCGCCTGGCCTACCGGGAGGCGGTGGATGGTCTGGCGGCGTTTGACGGTGCCGAGCTGCAGGCGCGGGAGTATTATTATCGGGCGCGACTGATACAGGACTATATCAGTGGAATGACGGATTTATATGCCTATGATGAGTATCGTCGGCTGATGGCGGCGGAATAATCATCTGCTGGATATATCGTGTTCACGCGTAGGCTTTGTAAAGTCGGGCGCATAAATATTTACGCTTCCTTGACTTTATTGCGGTGAACTTCATTTCAGTTTACTACTCTTAGTAAACATAATATCACCGTCACGGTGATAGCGGCGCCGTCTGGCGCAACGCCGTTCAGCGCCGCTGAATGAATCCGTTTTATCGTTGCTATTACGAGAGAAAATCGTGCTATGAAAAAAACCACTTTAGTATTGAGTGCCGTTGCATTGAGTCTGGGTATGGCGTTGAGTCCGATGTCGGCCAGCGCGGCAGAGACCTCTTCCGCCACCACAGCCCAGGCGCTGCCGAGCCTGGCACCAATGCTGGAGAAAGTGATGCCGTCCGTGGTCAGCATCAACGTCGAGGGCAGCGCGACCGTCAATAACAGCCGCGTGCCGCCGCAGTTCCAGCAGTTTTTTGGCGAAGACTCCCCGCTGTGCCAGCCGGGTTCGCCGTTCGGCGGTTCGCCGATGTGCCAGGGCGGCGGCAATGCGCCGTCCAAAGAGCGCTTTAAGGCGCTGGGCTCCGGGGTCATTATCGACGCGGGTAAAGGCTATGTCGTGACCAACAACCACGTGGTGGCCAACGCCGACAGCATTAAAGTGCAGCTGAGCGACGGTCGCCGCTTCGACGCCAAGGTGATCGGCACCGATCCGCGTACCGATATCGCGCTGATCCAGCTGAAGGATGCCAAGAACCTGACCGCCATTAAAATGGCGGACTCTGACAATTTGCGCGTGGGCGACTATGCGGTGGCGATCGGCAACCCCTACGGGCTGGGTGAGACCGTCACCTCCGGGATCGTTTCCGCGCTGGGCCGCAGCGGCCTGAACGTGGAAAACTACGAAAACTTTATTCAGACTGACGCGGCGATTAACCGCGGTAACTCCGGCGGTGCGCTGGTGAACCTGAACGGCGATCTCATCGGGATCAACACCGCCATTCTGGCGCCGGACGGCGGCAACATCGGCATCGGCTTCGCCATTCCGAGCAACATGGTGAAAAACTTGACCGGTCAGATGGTGGAGTACGGCCAGGTGAAACGCGGTGAGCTGGGGATCATGGGGACCGAGCTGAACTCCGAGCTGGCGAAGGCGATGAAGATCGACGCCCAGCGCGGCGCCTTTATCAGCCAGGTGCTGCCGAAGTCAGCCGCCGCGAAGGCCGGGCTGAAAGCCGGTGATGTCATCGTCTCCCTGAACGGGAAGAACATCTCCAGCTTCGCCTCCTTCCGCGCTGAAATCGGCACCATGCCGGTCGGCAGCAAGCTGGCGCTGGGGATCATCCGCGACGGTAAGCCGATGAACGTGGAGGTAACCCTGGAGCAGAGCGCGCAGAGCCAGGTGGCCTCTGACAACATCTTCAGCGGTATCGAAGGGGCCGAGCTGAGCAATGCCGCCGGTGGCAAGGGCGTGAAGGTGGACAACGTGAAGAAAGGCTCCACCGCCGCGCGTATCGGTCTGCAGAAGGGCGACGTGATCCTGGGCGTGAACCAGCAGGCGATCGCTAACATCGGTGAGCTGCGTAAAATTCTGGATGCCAAGCCGCCGGTGCTGGCGCTGAACATCCAGCGTGGCGACAACACCCTGTATCTGCTGATGCAGTAATCCCTCCGCGCGTCGCCTGGATATCGGGTGACGCCCCCGGAAAGACGAATACCCCGTGAGCGTATTGCCCACGGGGTATTTTTTTATCCGCATCTCACCGCGGTGGCGCGTACGGGTTAGGCCGCGTCGGCGCAGCTCAGCGCCTGACCGTGGGCGATATGCAGGATCGGGCCGCCCATCGTGCGCGCCTCCTGGGCGCTGTGGGTTACCAGCAGCGCGGTCTGCCCGGCGGCGGCGAGGATCGCCCGCACCTCTTGGCCTAAACGTTCGCGGGTGCCTTCATCCAGGCTGGAGAAGGGCTCATCCAGCAGCAGGATATCCGGCTGGGGGGCCAGGGCTCGCGCCAGGGCGACGCGCTGCTGCTGGCCGCCGGAGAGGGCGTGCGGGTAGCGTTCGCCGATCCCCGACAGCTCGATCAGCTGCAGCAGATCGGCGACGCGCGCCCGCTGGACGGCGCGCGGCTGGCGGCGCAGACCAAAGGCGATGTTCTGCGCCACGGTCAGGTGAGGGAACAGCGCATAGTCCTGAAACACCATGCCGACGCGGCGCAGCTCCGGCGCCAGATGCTGCTGCGGCGATGCTACGCAGCGCCCGGCGATGCGGATGCTGCCGCGGTCGAGGCGTTCAAACCCGGCGATCGCGCGCAGCACGGTGGTCTTACCGCTGCCGGAGGCGCCGAGCAGGCAGGCCAGCGTCCCCTGACGCAGGGACAGGGAGAAACCGTTCAGCACCGGCTGGGCGCTGGCGCCCGCGCCATAGCTGACGTGCAGATTATCCAGGCATAAGGCCATTTCGTTCATCGCGACTCTCCCGCGTGTTTTAACTGGTTGCGAACCAACAGCGTCATGGGCAGGGTACCGGCCAGTACGATCAGCAGCGCCGCGATGGCGCCATCTTCATAGGTGCCGCGTGCGGCCTCGGCGTACAGCAGGGTCGCCAGCGTCTCCACGTTGACCGGGCGCAGCAGCAGGGTAATGGGCAGCTCTTTCATGACGTCGGCGAAGACCAGCAGCGCGCTGCCGATCAGCGCCGGACGCAGCAGCGGCAGGTGTACGCGCCAAAAGGTCGCCCCCTCACGCTCACCCAGCGAACGGGCCGCCTGCTCTAGCGATGGGGCGATACGCGCCAGCCCGGCGTCCAGCGCGCCGAGGGTAATGGTCTGAAAGCGCAGGGTGCAGCACAGGATCAGCAGCAGGCCGCAGGAGAACAGCGGCAGACCGCGTATCTCCAGCGCCGTCGCCAGCCAAGCATCGGCGCGCAGCGCCGGCGGCATAAAGCCAATGGCCAGAATGGTGCCCGGTACGGCATAGCCCAGCGAGGCGAGGCGCAGGGTGATCCGGCGCAGCGGCGGCGTGGGCGGCGCCAGCGCCCGAATGCGGGCATACCAGCTGAGCGCCAGGCTGATCGCCACCGCCAGCAGCGTGACCCCCAGCGACAGCAGCAGGGTATTGCGCAGCGCCGCCAGCAGCTCGGCGGAGAGCAGGGTCTGGCTGTCCAGTCGCTTCAGGCTCTGCCAGATCAGGTGCAGCAGCGGAATGATAAAGCCGAGCAGCAGCGGCAGCGCCGTCGCGGCGCTGAGCAGCCAGGCGCGCAGGCCGCGCAGAGGCTGCGGTTGCAGGGTACGCAGACCGCGCCCCGCGTAGCGTTGGCGCCGGCGTCCGTATAGCTCCAGCGTCAGCAGCAGGAAGATAAATCCCAGCATCATGCAGGCGATCTGGGCGGCGGCGGCGATGTCTGAGCGGGTGATCCAGGTGGTATAGACGGCGACGGTCAGGGTCTGCACCCCCAGGAACTCCGAGGCGCCGAGATCGTTCAGGGTCTCCAGCAGCGCTAGGCTGATACCGACCGCCAGCGCCGGTCTGGCCATGGGCAGCACAACGCGCAGAAAGGTGCCGCGCCCGTTTTCGCCGAGGGTGCGTGCCGCCTCGAGCAGGTGTGCGGGCTGGCTGATGAACATCGCCCGCATCGTCAGATAGATATAGGGGTAGAGCACCAGGCTAAACAGCACGATAGCCCCGGCGACGCCGCGAATATCCGGCAGGCGGAACTGGCGCGGGCTGTCATAGCCGAGCAGCAGGCGCAGCGCACTCTGTAGCGGGCCAATCGGGTGCAGCAGATCCAGCCAAGAGAAGGCGACGATGTAGGTTGGCATCGCCAGTGGCAGCAGCAGTCCCCAGCTCAGCAGACGCCGCCCGGGGAACTGAAAGGCGCTCACCGCCCAGGCGCAGCCGACGCCGATGGCGCCGGCCAGCAGCGCCACCCCGACCAGCAGCAGCAGGGTATTCAGCGCGGCCTGCGGTAGGACATAGCGCCACAGATCGCGCCAGTGCTGAACCCCGCCGTCGGCGGCTAGCCACAGCAGCGAGAGCAGCGGGGTAATTGCCAGCAGGGCGACGGCCATCGCGCCCAGCGCCAGCGGCGTCGGGTGCGGCAGGGCGCCGCGTATCCGGCGGCTCATCGGGGGGAATCGCTTACTGATCGAAGCCAACTTTATCCACCAGCAGGCTGGCCTGTTTACGGTGTTTGACGATCTCGGTCAGCGGCAGCGGATCCGGGGTAATGGTGCCAATGGCGTCGGCGATGGTTGGATCCAGCGCTACGCCCTGGCGTACCGGGTATTCATAGTTGGCGCGTGCATAGCGCTGCTGGGCCTCAGGGGAGACCAGATACTCCATCAGCTGTACCGCGGCCTGACGGTTGGGCGCATGGCGGGCCACGGCGGCGCCGCTGATGTTGACGTGGGTGCCGCCGCTGGCGAAGGTCGGTCTGATCACCTCGATCGCCTCGCCCCACTGGCGGGCATCACTGCCCGGCTTGGCGTTTTTCAGGTGTCCGACATAGTAGGAGTTGGCGATACCGATATCGCAGATGCCGCCCAGAATATCGCGCGCCACGTCGCGATCGCCGCCGGTCGGCTTACGCGCCAGATTGGCCTTCAGCGCGCGCAGCCACTGCTCGGTCTTGGCTTCGCCCTGATGGGCGATCATCGCCGCCACCAGCGCGGTGTTGTAGGGGTGCTGGCCTGAGCGCATGCAGATGCGGTTGTGCCACTCCGGCTTGGCCAGATCCTGATACTGCAGCGTGCGCGTGCGGTCGGGTAGATCCTTGGCGATGTAGAGTACGCGGGCGCGCATCGATAGCGCGAACCACTGGTTGTCGGCGCCGCGCAGGTTGGCGGGGATGGCCTGGGTCAGCGTCGCGGAGTCGACGGGCTGGGTGACGCCCGCCTCGACCAGATCCAGCAGGTTACCGGCGTCGACGGTCATCAGCAGATCGGCCGGTGAGTTGGCGCCTTCGGCCTTCAGTCGCTCCAGCATCCCGTCTTTGATATAGACGGTGTTGACCTGCACACCGCTCTGCTGTGTCCATCCCTCCAGCAGCGGTTTGATCAGCCCCGGTTCCCGGGTGGTGTACAGCGTCAGGGCGCCGTCGTCGGCGGCGGCGGGCAGAGCGCTAAGGCCAAACAGCAGGCCAGCGGCACCGAGCCGCAGCCAGGCGGTAACGGCGGTGGATAAGCTACGCATCATCGATTTTTCTCCTGGTCAGCGGGCCTGCGCACGACGTCCGGCGCCGCCCTGGGGGATGAAATAGTAAATGATAATTACTTTTAATTTCAATTTAATTCTGTTTATCGTTATGGGAGGCCTCTGGGCGGGGTGACGGCGGGGAAAAAACGGTGAAAAAAAAACCGCCCGGGATGGGCGGTTGAGCGCGTGCGCGGCGCGAGGGATCAGTGGGCGCCGCCGCTGTCGCCTGCGCTGGAGAAGGGGGGCTTGGCGAACCAAATCAGTATCAGCAGCACCAGGAAGACGCCGGCCGAGGCCCAGAAGATCTCGTTTGCCGAGATGATCAGGCCCTGGGCGGTGATGTCCTGGGCTATCAGGGCGGAGGCCTGGTGGCTGCTCAGCCCCAGCTTTTCCATCTCGCCATAGGCCTGCTGGGCGATGGGGTTATACGGGGTGATCGACTCGGCCAGGTGGGTATGGTGCAGCGCTTCGCGCCGCGTCCACAGCGTGGTGGTGATCGAGACCCCGATCGAGCCGGCCAGGGTACGGCAGAAGTTGCTCAGGCTGGAGGCCGCGGCGATACGCTCCGGCGGCAGACCGGACAGGCTGATGGTGGTCAGCGGCATAAAGAAGCAGGCCACGGCAAACCCTTGGACAAACTGCGGCCAGGCCGAGGCGCCAAAGTCCATACCCGGTTCAAAGCTGTAGGCACGCCAATAGAAGCAGACGGCATACATGATGAAGCTGAAGGTGACCAGTCGTCGCATGTCGAGTCGGGCGCCGAAGCGGCCGATGATCGGGGAGAGCAGCACCGGAATTAACCCTACCGGCGCCGAGGCCAGTCCGGCCCAGGTGGCGGTATAGCCATACACTTCCTGCAGCAGCTGTGGCAGCAGTACGATGGCGCCAAAGTAGAGCATATAGGCCAGGCTGATGCACAGGACGCCGATGGTAAAGTTGCGGATCTTAAACAGCGAAAGGTCCACCACCGGGTGATCGTCCGTCAGCTCCCAGATCAGCAGGAAGATCAGCGACACGACGGCGACCACCGTCAGCAGGATGATCTCCGACGAGTTAAACCAGTCCAGCTCCTTGCCTTTGTCCAGCATCACCTGCAGGCAGCCGACCCCCAGCGCCAGCAGGATCAGGCCGACGGTATCGATAGGCTTATGCTCGATGCGCGTCTCTCGCCTTTTCAGGGTCGACATACTCACCAGCACCACGCCGATCCCCAGCGGCACGTTGATAAAGAAGATCCAGCCCCAGTGGTAGTTATCGCTGATATAGCCGCCGAGTATTGGCCCACAGATCGGGGCGACGATCACCGTCATCGACCAGAGGGCCAGCGCCATATTGCGTTTGGCGGGGGGATAGTTCCCGAGCAGCAGGCTCTGGGAGAGCGGGATCAGCGGCCCGGCGACCAGCCCCTGCAGCACGCGGAACAGGATCAGCATCTCCAGGCTTTGGGAGATCCCGCACAGCCAAGAGGTCAGGGCGAAGAGCCCGGTTGACCACAGAAACAGCCGCACCTCGCCAAAGCGCTTGGCCAGCCATCCGGTGATGGGGATCGAGATGGCGTTGGCCACCCCAAACGAGGTGATCACCCAGGTTCCTTGGGAGTTGGAGGCGCCCAGGTTCCCGGAGATCGTCGGGATGGCCACGTTGGCGATCGTGGAGTCCAGCACCTGCATGAAGGTGGCCATCGACAGCGCGATGGTCATCCAGGCAAGCTTGGCTCCCTCAAGCGGTTTTTGTTGCACAGTCACCTCGGCGCAGATTAAGCGGCATTGGCCTGGATGATCCCGGCGATCTCGCGATTCACCGGCGCCAGATCCAGCGTCAGCACATTGCTCTGGTAGGCCGGCGTCTTACGTACCTGCTGGGCCAGCACCTCGCCGCGGGTATTGGCGGTGTCGACGGTGACCAGCGTGGAGAGCCCGATGCGCAGCGGATGCTGCGCCAGCTGCTGAGGATCCAGCTCAATGCGTACCGGCAGGCGCTGCACGACCTTGATCCAGTTGCCGGTGGCGTTCTGCGCCGGCAGCAGAGAGAAGGCGCTGCCGGTGCCCATATCCAAACCGGCCACTTTCCCTTTAAACACCACGTCGTCGCCGTACATATCGCTGACGACGGTAGCCGGCTGGCCGATACGCATATTGGCCAGCTGAGTCTCTTTAAAGTTGGCGTCTATCCACATCTGGCTGGCCGGAACAATGGCCATCAGCGGCGTGTTGGGGCTGATTTGAGCGCCAACCTGTACGCTGCGCTGGGAGACATAGCCGGTCACCGGGCTGCGGATCTGGGTGCGCTCCAGCGCCAGCCAGGCGTCGCGCACCTGGGCGGCGGCCTGCAGTACCGCCGGCTGTTTTTCCAGCGGGGTATTCAGGATCAGCGCCTGATTAGCGTTGTACTGCTGGATAGCGACGTCCAGCGCGGCGCGGGCGCTCTCCATGGCGTCCTGCGCATGCTGCAGCTCTTCGCGGCCAATGGCGCCGGAGCGGCTCAGCGCCAGACGACGCTGGTAGTCGCTGCTGGCCTTGCTCAGCGCCACCTGATTCATGGCGATGTTGGCCTGATACTGTTTGGCGTTGACCATCAGCTGGTGGGTTTGGCGTACGCTGTTGGCCAGCGCGGTTTTCGCCCGCTCATAGGCCTGCTGGGCATCGGTTTTATCCAGCGTGACCAAGATGTCGCCCGCCTTCACCAGATCGGTGCCCTCAAAGTTCACCCGGGTCACGCTGCCGGAGACCTGAGCATTGATCTGTACCAGGTTGCCGGTGACATAGGCATCGTCGGTCTCCTGGTGGTGACGCAGAACGATAAACCAATAGACCAGGTAGGCAGCGGCGATCAGGATGAACACGCCGGTCATCCCTAGCATCCAGGTTTTACGCTGTTTCTTTTTATTGGGTGCAGGCTGCTGGGTTGCCTGTGTCGCCAGGTTTTCACTCATGGTGTTTCTCCGCATTTCCTCTTGGAACCATAGTCATATGATGGGTATTGCATGTCGTCTTTTCCCCCGCAGCCGCACGCTGGCAATCACCGTCGCCGTGCCGCCGGCGTTGGGCAGCATAGGAGAGTGGGCGGAGGAATGAAAAGAGATATCGTCTTAGCCGCGCATTGAAACAGACACTGATACACATCGTCTGGTGGATACGTGCGCTGTACGGTCAGAGAAAGAGCGGTTGTACGTTCTGGATGGCGGGTCAGACCGCGCGTCGTTTGGCGCTGCCCTGGGGCTGGCGATACAAACGCGCGATCTTCTACGTAACGGTAAGCATAATTTCAGGTGAATGGCTTACTGTGGCAATCCGGACTGTTCCATCTCTTCAATGCGCGATAACAGCTTACGTGTCAACACTTCCAGCTGCTGCTGCTCCTCCTGAGTCAGCGTTGACCATAAGAAGTGTAGACACTTATGCTGTGGCGGAATAATCTCGGCCAGAAATGCCTTGCCAGCCTCCGTCAGGTGCAGATGCAGGCAGCGGCGATCGTTGTCACTTTCGCGGCGCTCGATCCAGCCGCGCTTCTCCAGCTCATCGGCGATACGGGTCGCGTTGGTACGCGATGATCCCAGCGCCGCGCTCAGCTCGGAGGGTTGAATACTATAGTCTTCCTGCGCATCCAGCGTAATCAGCGCCATGAACAGCGTTTCATTAATCCCTTGTTCTTTCAGCATCTTGTTGCGATTTTCCAGCAACTTATTCTGCATATGCATGCACAGGCGGGTCAGCAGGATCTCCTGATAGGGAAAATCCAGCTGCCGCTTAGCGCGCTGCTTTAGCATCTCTTCGATTTGAGCGATAGAACGTGGCATTGGATCATGACCTCATTAGTTTCATTGGGTATAGTAACTTTGGTTATCAGTCTTGTAAACGATGTTTCTGAGAAAAAAGTTAAGCCGCGTGCTAATAAATTTAATGACGAAATCATAACGGAATTAATGAATTTTTTTAATGCTCTCTTACGCAAAGGCGCACGGAGATTGCCGTGGGCGCGGGAGCGCTGCGGATACCACAGCGCAGCCAGGCGACGGTCGTCTGCCGAGCGGAGTGGGAGGTGTGCGAGTGAGCTATACATTTTTTCACTGTTATTGAGTTAGGCCAGTAACTCTTTATTTTTATAAAAAATGTCCTTACTGAGGGCGCCGGGGGCGATCGACCGGCACAGGCATCCGCCGTGGACGCCTGGGTACTGCACCGTCGTCATGGCCATGACAACGGTGTCGGTTCAGGGAGCCATGCCAACGGGAAGCGGGTGCGCCGCAGTATGACGCGACTGCCCCGTCCGAGGGAGAAAACGCACGGATTGAACCATATCGTTAATTAGTTAGTGTGAAAATGGAAAGTTCATGCTTTTAATATGCAACAGATTGCATGTCAGATTTGTGACATGTGCCGCAAGAAACGTTAACGGCCCTTATTATAGTCAACGGAAATGGTCAAGGATGTAGACATTATCACCATTTTCTTCTGCTTCTTGGACCTGCGGTGCAAAAAATTGCTGATAGTGCAGGCGGAATGCCAACATTTCATCTGTATCTGGCTCCAGATCGCGTAAAAAATCGAGCGCCAGACGCACCTGATGCGGGTTGATATCGGCGTTAAAACCGGCTTTGCGCAGCAGTGAGCGCCAGTACCGCAGGTTGTCGTCGTCACCGTTAACGATAAAGGTTTGATAGATGAGTAACACAATCGCGCCATTATTGAGGTGCGACTCACCGCCGCACTGCAGATAGCGAACAAACGCCTCCCCCTGCGTCTTCCCCATTTGGCTGAGCAGCGACTCGACGTGCACGGGCTCGATATTCAGGCGCTGGGTCAGGCGCTGACAGGCGCGTCGGGTGGGGGTATTGAGTACGCGGAAGCCGGCGATAAACACCAGTGCCAGCGTGGCGAGCATTAACCAAATCATGCCGGTCTCCGGGAGTGACAGTCGCTCCATCATACGGATAAAGGCGCGGTTCAGCCAGCGCAGGGGGGAGTCGGGGCACGCAGCGCCCTACGAAAGCGCTACGCAGAAAAACGGCGCCGCAGAGGGCGCCGTGACAGCGACAATAAACGATCTTAGGCGCGGCGGCAGGCTTCAAACAGGAACCAGACGCGGCGTTCAGTTTCGTCGATCCAGTTTTCGATCAGGCTGGCGCTGGAGATGTCGTGATACTCATCGCAGACCGCATGGGCGGCGCGCAGCTCAGCGGCGACCTGTTTGTTGTCTTCACACAGCTCAGCCAGCATGTCGATGGGATCGACGTACTCGGCATCGTTGTCTTTAATCCGCTGCATCCGGGAGATTTCGCCGATGGAGTGCAGGGTATTGCCGCCAACTTTACGTACGCGTTCAGCAATATCATCGGTCATGGCAAACAGCTGTGCGCTTTGCTCGTCCAGCAGCAGATGGTAGTCGCGGAAATGCGGGCCACTCATATGCCAGTGGAAATTCTTGGTTTTCAGGTAAAGGGCAAAAATGTCGGCCAGCAGTGCATTCATTGCTGCGCTGATTGCTTTGGTTGCCTCATGGCCCAGATCGGTTGGCGTGGCCAGGGGAAGACGTTGGCGTGCTTGGACGTCGCTTTTTTTAACCGTGCTCATCTTGATCTCCTTAGAATTAGATAATCAAAGCAGCAGTAGTGCTCAGTACCCAAGCAGTATAGATCATTCAACGTCAGTGTGGATTTATTTGTAATACAAAGAGTTTCAAGTAGATGCGGCCAGTAATCGTTACACGGATGTACGAGGCGCCCGCCTACGCTGACCAATGGCGACAAAATTCTAGCCATAGATTCAGGGTGGGGGAGATATACTTGCTGCGCTGCAGGCACAGGGAGAAACGGCGGCTAAAGCGCAGTTCGCAGGGGAGGATACAGAACTGTCCGGCGTACAGCGGCTGCTCCAGCATGCGGCGGGAAATAAAGGTAATGCCCAGATTGTTTTTGACGCAGGCGAGGATCGCGTCAAAGGCATCCAGCGACAGCACCACCTGCGGATTGTCCAGGCGGGGTGCCAGCTGGTGGTCAAAGAAGGCCCGGCTGGCTGACCCCGCCTCGCGCAGTAGCCAGCGCTCCCGGCTGAGCTGCGCATAGCTCAGCGGGCCCCGTCCGGCCAGCGGGTGTTCAAGGCTTGCGACCACCACCATCTCATCCTCCAGCCACGGCTGGCAGATTAGCGCCGGGTCGGTGACCGGTCCCTCCAGCAGCGCCACATCCAGCTCAAATCCGGCCACCATGCCGGCAATGCCCTGGGTATTGGCGATGATCGGCAGGGGGAGCCAGCCGTAGCGCAGCTGGAATGCGCTGAGCAGCTCCGGCAGTAGATAGCTGCCGATGGTCTTGGTGCAGCCGACCATCAGCCGGGTATCGCCGTTGCCGTTGTTGAACAGGCTCTCCACCCCCTGCATCCGGGTCAGCAGCTCGTCGGCCACCGGCAATAGGCGCTGTCCCTCATGGTTCAGCAGTAGGCGGGCGTGCTGACGCTCAAACAGTCGCACTCCAAGCTGGTTTTCCAGTTCGCTTAGGGTTTGCGACAGGGCTCCCTTGGTCATAAACAGCTGTGATGCCGCCTGGGTCAGGGTGCCGCTGCGGGCAATGGCGACAAAGACGCGCAGCTGTTTGAAGGTGATATTCATTGTTTAGTTTTCCTAAACCAATGGTAAGAAATTTATTGATTTTTTAAATAATATCCTGTGGCTATAGTATGCGCCATAGAAACAATGAAAAACGTAGAGGTGTTCAGGTGTTAAGATTAATTCATCGCAAGGTTCGCAGCATGCCGACGCCGGCGGCTGGATTGGCTCTGGGTATTGCCAGCATTGGCTGGGGGCTGGAAAATGCGCTGCCGCTGCACGGGATCGGACAGAATATCGGCGCGCTGATCGCCGCCGCGATCCTGCTGGCGTTGACCGTTCGCTTTATTTTTCACCCCGACACCCTGATGCAGGATATTAAGCATCCGGTGGTGGGCAGTATCGTGCCGACCTTCGCCATGGCGACGATGGTGGTATCCGTGGCCGTAGGCCACTATTTTCCCCGCGTAGGGCAGGGGCTGTGGCTGGCTGCGGTCGCGGTACACCTGATTGCGCTGGCGCTGTTTTTCTTCCACCGCGCCCGTGAGCCGCGTATGCACCATATGGTGCCGAGCTGGTTCGTGCCGCCGGTCGGTATCATCGTTGCCGATGTTTGCTGTCCTGGCGCCGCCTTTATTCCGTTCGCACAGATTCTGCTGGTGATCGGGATGGTCAGCTACCTGATCATGCTGCCGCTGATGATTTACCGCTTCATGTTCTGCAATGAGGTGCCGGATGCCGCGAAGCCGACGATCGCCATCATGGCTGCTCCGGCAAGCCTCTCTCTGGCTGGCTATCTGACCGTGGTTCAGAATCCGTCATTGCTGCTTTGCGCCATTCTGCTGGGGATCGCCCTGCTGATGACGGTCGTGATTTACTGCTCCTTCTTCCGTCTGCTGCAGCTGCCGTTCAGCCCGGGTTATGCGGCCTTTACCTTCCCGATGGCCATCGGTGCCACCGCGCTGTACAAGATGTCCCATCTGGTTGCTCAGTATCCGGGAGCAGCGGACTACGCGGCGCAGCTTCACCTGATGGCGACGGTAGAGGTCGCGGTGGCCACGGTGATCATCGCCTATGTCGCGCTGCGCTATGCCCACAACTACTGGCTGCCGGGTCTGCGTCTGGCGGGCAAGAACGATACAACGTTTAACAACGTGGCGTAAGGTGAGGGATATCGCATGAAGAGCAACTGCATTAACGTCGTCCCCTTAATGGCTATCGTCCTCTTTATCAGCTGTACAGCTTGGGCTCTGTTTCTTTAAAACTGTGATGACTCTGTAAGTGTTCTGTCATATTCCCCGGCCTATTGCGCCGGGGTTTTTTTTATCTCCCTCCCGTCCACTGCGCCGCCCCGGCTGTTCTATAGTAATAAAGCGATATCCCCCGATGTTCTGAAGGAGAGAGGCCGTGAACGACAGCGATCCGCAGCTGGCGCGTTACTACCCCGAGCTGGTATCCCTTACCACGCTGCCGCATGACGCGGGCGATGAGGTGTACCACCATATCCTGGGGCTGGGGCTGAAGATCCTTAACATGCAGGTCGGGGTGATCAGCCGGGTGAACCATCGGATCGCCAGCGTCGTCTTTCAGTATCCCGCGCTCGCGGGGCTGCAGGCGGGACACCACCTCGCGCTCGCAGCGGACTTCAGCGCCAGCGTGGTGGCCCAGGGAGCGCTGGTGGTACAGACCACGGTTTCCGATGCGCAGCGTCAGCGCCTGCCGCCGCCCTACCGCGCGCTGCCCGTCGCCAGCTATATCGGGATTCCGCTGACGGTGGGCGGTGAGTTTTATGGCCTGCTGGAGCTGCTGTCGCGCAATGGGCGTAACCGCCCCTTCAGCAGCGGACAGATTGCCTGCGTGCGCTTTATGGCCAGCAGCATCGGCCATATGCTGTATCAGTCGACGCTGCTCCAGCGTAACGCGCAGCTGCTGCGGGAAAACCAGCGCATCAATGAGATCATCGATAAGGCGTTTAAATACGCGGCGATTGGGATGGCGCTGACCTCACCGGAGGGCTACTACCGACGAGCCAACCGTACCTTTTGTAAGATGCTGGGATACAGCGAGGCGGAGATGCTGAATACCAGCTTTCAGTCGATAACTCATCCCGACGATCTGGCGCTGGATCTGCAATACCTGCAGGATCTGGCGCAGCGTCGCATTGAGTTTTACTCGGTGGAGAAGCGCTACCTGAAGCGAGATGGCGCCTACCTGTGGGTACGTTTGAGCGTATCGGCCATTTTTGAGCAGGATGCGGTGCTGCTTTATATTTCACAGATCCAGGATATTGGCGCAGATAAAGTCGTGCTGCAGGCGCTGGCCGCCCAGCGTGAGCAGCTGGAGCAGCTGAATCAGGCGCTGACCCTGCAGGCCAGCATCGACTATCTGACCGGGATCCGTAACCGGCGCAGCTTTGTTCAGCATTTTGCGCCGCTGCTGCAGCATGCCAGGTCGCTGGTAGCGCTAGCGCTGTTCGATCTGGACTACTTTAAGCATTACAACGATACCTATGGTCATCAGGCTGGAGATGAAGCGCTGATCTACTTTTCCAATGAAATGCGTCGTCATTTTAAGGAGCCGGATAGTCTGATCGGCCGCTTCGGCGGCGAGGAGTTTATTGCGCTGTGCAGCGCTGACGGTCAGTGCAATATTTTAGAACGGCTGGATAAGCTGCGTGAGTCTCTGGATTACGGTAGCGATGAGGCCTTACCGGGCCATCTCACGGTCAGCATCGGCTGCGTGCTGGTGCCGCGGGAGTGCGTAACCCCCCAGTCATTCGATGCGCTGGTGCGCTATGCCGATGAAATGCTGTATCAGGCCAAAAATACCGGACGTAATCGGCTGAAGTACCGCGAGCTAGCGTCGCTTAAAATATAGAGCGCGGCGATATAGGGCGTGTATTACCTCAGTGCCGATGTGGCTATATATGGCGATGTGGATAGCGAATGGCCCGTCTTGCTGTATCCGATTATCTGTATAGACCCGTCGGCGCGTTTTGACGCGGGATGATTATTTTGCCGTTCTGCGTTGCTCCAGCTTTCGTCTTTATCTCCGGCTCGCGGCCCCGGCTGGCCTGAGCGTCGCCGCGGGGGGCATGGCGTATTTTGGGCGACCGAACGGTCATCGCGTGAAGATACGCGACTGATCTGCGTTCGTTAATCGTCGGCTATGGATAATGTTTATTATCCCTGATTTATCGCGTCAGCGCTGTTTTACCGCGTGGAGGGGGAGGGCGCCGGGATACGCAGCGATGGCGCTCCGGCGCGGTGTTATGGGATTTACGGATTAGCGTGCATCGAGCGACGGCGGCGCGGGGATCCAGATAGCTTCTAACGGGCAGGGTTCACCTATCTGCAGCTTGGCGTCGCGGCCATCGGGGGCGCCCTGCCGGTCTATCAGGTAAAACGCTTCAAAGAAATAGTGCTTGCCGCCGTGGGTTGCACAGCGAAAGCGAACGTTATCGGGGAACCAGGCGCGCAGGGTGTCGAGAGAGACGGACTGCCCCATATGCTTTTTGAATTCATCGTCATATTTCACCGCCGATTTCAGCTGCGTAAAGCGAGTAAAATATCCCCGCTGATCGCTGCCGAGGCAGGTACCGTGCTTACTCCATTCGTGCTTCATCAGCCCTTCGGGCTGGGCGCTGACGATTTTTCGAAACGCCGTATCTTTCAGCAGGGCGTCGATCACGCCCGGTAACAGCGCGCAGCTGCTGCCCGCGGGGCAGCCGGGTGACTGGATACAGTTGGAGGGATGGCGGTTGGCGCTCTGCTCGGTAGAGAGAAAGTAGGGCCAGATCCCATGGGTATAAAAGTCGGCGCGATAGGCTTTACACCCCGGAGCAGCCGGATTCAGCAGACAAAACGTAGGCTGCCAGGTGACGGCGTAAACCAGGTAGTCGTAGGCGCCGCTGGGCAGGCCGGGCAGATCCTGCTCATCTTTATCCAGGGCATACAGGGGGCCGGAAACGCAAAGCAGGAGCAGTAACAGAAAATATTTAATTCGTAGCACGGTCGTCTCTCTCAGTCAGGTTGCCGTATAGCTTATTTCGGGTTCAGAGAAGCTCGGGTCATCACGCGATCGTATCCTCCGCGCATCGATGAATATCGAGGTACAGACTAACACTAAAAATAAAACCCAGTCTCAACGGAGGGGGCAAGAATTGGGATGAATTTGGCGTATTGTGTAAAAATGAAAAGTTGCTGCGGCAATACTAAAGTGCCGCGCACCTATGAATAAACCACCTAGCGCATCGCTACCTAAAAATAAGTATATCGGGATGGCGCCATCGCCGTGATTCTGGTCGCATTCAGATGTTATCTTACTGTTTTAATGTGATTGTCAACGAGAGCTAAACGGTGTCCTAGCGCTGATTTGATTTTTCTTGAATGCCTATCGTATTTTGGCTGATAGTAACGATCCTAATAAAAAATGGATCGTTCCTGATAATGCAAATATCAACTCATACCTTGCCTAACGGTATTGCGCTGACCTGGTATCACCCCGCAGAGATTAGCGCTTCTCCGGCGATTATTTTATGTCATGGATTTTGTGGTATTCAGCAGGCGCTATTACCTGCCTTTGCGGAAGCCTTCGCGCAGGCGGGATTCTCTGCGTTGACCTTTGATTATCGCGGATTTGGCGCCAGCGCGGGAGAGCGCGGTCGCCTGGTTCCCGCTATGCAGACGGCGGATATTACCAGCGTGATTGATTGGGCTGCGGCCCAGCCGGCTATCGATGCCGAGCGCATTGGCCTGTGGGGTACCTCATTTGGCGGCTGCCATGTCTTTGCCGCTGCCGCTGGCGACGCCCGGGTGAGGTGTATTGTGAGTCAGCTGGCCTTTGCCGACGGCGAGGCCATGGTCACCGGACAGATGACGGAAGAGGAGAAGAACGCCTTTATTGCCTCGCTGCTGCGGATGGAGGAGAAAAAGAACGCCAGCGGTAAAGAGATGATGGTGGCCGTTACGCGGGTGCTGAGTGACGAGGAGTCCAAGGCCTTCTTTGCCGACTATCGGCTGCGTTATCCCGCGATGGATATCAAAATCCCTTTTCTGACGGTGCTGGAAACCGTTCGCTATCAGCCGGCGCGCTTTGCGGCGCAGGTACAGTGTCCCACGCTGGTGGTGGTGGCGGAACAGGATACGGTCAATCCTCCGCAGCAGGGGATCGCTCTGTTTGCCGCCGCGGGTGCCGCGACCAAGCGGCTGTATGTCGAGGAGGGAGCGCACCACTACGATATGTATGACGGCGAGCACTTCTGCCGCTCTCTCGCCGAGCAGTTGGCGTGGTTTAACGCGCACCTGTAATCGGTCCCGCGCCTTATCGCCGTGTCCGGCGGTAAGGCGTTCGCATCGCTGACATTATCGACACGCCTACCTCTGGCCATATTATTGGCAACCTCTTTCCACCTCGCCTTTTTATTATCGCCGCAGACTGACTTTGCTTTTTAAAATAATATTCCATATTTTTATAAATATATTTGAATTGTGATATTTACAGAAACAATTAGAAATGAGTTTCTAGGGTTTCTTGCTGCAAGATAGCCTATTGATGAAATTTTTTTGCTGAGTTTTAAGTGGAATAAGAAAATTATTCTCTTTGCAAAGTGTGATGCAATGCACTAAAAATTGCCTTTTGATAATTGATATCATTATTAATCCAATGGAAATCAATCAATTAACATTGTTGTAATTTATTTTTTTCCTATTTTTAAAAATAGAGTGTTTTTTCTTTTTGTCGCCAATAAGACGAGTGATTATAGAAAGTTATTTCCTGCGGATTCCCATAGAGTATTTATCAGAGCATTTGTTTTTTAATCTTGAGGAAAATAACAATGACTACGCCAATTACCGCGACACCGTTATTCGTGCAATGGCTGAAAAAAGAGGTCGCGCCGGCGCTGGGCTGCACTGAGCCGGTCGCCATCGCCTATGCGGCGGCCTATGCCCAGCGATGCCTAGGGGAGCCGGTTGAGACCATTAGCGGCGCCATCTCTGAAAATCTGTATAAAAATGCCATGGGGGTAACCATCCCCGGCACCGCCTGCTGCGGCGTTAATCTGGCGGCGGCCATCGGCGCCCTCGGGGGGGATGCCAGCCGCGGCCTGGAAACCTTAAAAGGGATCGGCGATGCGTGCGTTGAACAGGCAAAAACGATGGTTGCCTGCGGTAGAGTGAATATCGGCGCTGCCGATACCGAGGACTTTATCCATCTGGATCTGACCCTGCGCAGTCAGCACAGCGAATGCCGTATCGTGGTGAACGGCAGCCATACTAACGTGACTGAACTGTACCTGAACGGTGAGGCCGTCGCCGTGGCGCAACCGCGTGGTCAGGAGGATGCGGCGGGTGAGCTTCCGCCGTTTACGCTGCGCGAGGCTTTTGATTATGTGAATCAGGCGCCGTTTGATGAGCTGGCGTTTATCCTGCAGGCCGCCGAGATTAACGGCACCCTATCGACGGTCGGTAAGGCTCAGCCCTATGGCCTGAATATTAACCAGACCCTCTCCGCCGCCATTGATGAGGGGATGATGAGCGATTCGCTGATGACCCGGGTGCTGATCGACACGGTGGCCGCCTCTGATGCCCGCATGGGCGGCGCGCCGGTTCCAGCCATGTCTAACTTTGGCTCAGGTAATCAAGGGATTGCCGCAACGCTGCCGGTCGTTGCGGTGGCTCGTCACCTCAAGGTTAACGATGACCAGCTGGCCCGTGCGCTAGCACTCTCCCATCTGGTGGCGATCTCGATCCATGCGCGCTATACCCGCCTGTCCGCGATGTGCGCCGCCTCGACGGCCGCCATGGGCTCGGCCGCCGGCATGGCCTGGCTGTTTACCCACAGCTTCCAGGCGATCGGCCAGGCGATTACCAACATGATCAGCGACGTCAGCGGCATCATCTGCGACGGCGCCTCCAACAGCTGCGCGATGAAAGTCTCCACGACCACCATGAGCGCCTTTAAATCGGTGCTGATGGCGCGCCAAAACCACTGCGCCGGTGAAAATGACGGTATCGTGGCCCATGACGTGGAAGACTCGATTCAGAATCTGTGCCGTCTGGTGATCAAACCGATGCGCTTCACCGATAAAGAAATTATTAGCATCATGACTCAAAAATAATTGAAAGATTAGCGCCGCAGGATGGAGGCTAATATGAAAAGAAAACAAGCAATACTCAGCGGAATGAAGATGATTTTTCCGCTGTGCGTCGGGGACTTTCCCTTCTCATTTATCGTCGGTGCGCTGAGCGTCGGAGCGGGCATGAGCATATGGCAGAGCACCGCCTGGTCCTGCATTGTTATCGCCGGATCGGCGCAGATGCTGGCGCTGAATATGATAAAAACTGGCGCCTCGATAGGGGTTGTCGTATTAACTACGCTGATCATTAACCTGCGCCATGTACTGTATAGCGCATCGATGTCGGATAAAATGCGCCACTACGCACTCTGGAAAAAATGCCTGATGGCATATGGACTGACGGACGAGGTGTATGCGGTCACGGTTAAACCGATGCAGGAAAATAAGCATGAGAAAGTCTATT
The DNA here is from genome assembly GCF_001896205.1 of Edwardsiella piscicida. Taxonomy (GTDB): domain Bacteria; phylum Pseudomonadota; class Gammaproteobacteria; order Enterobacterales; family Enterobacteriaceae; genus Edwardsiella; species Edwardsiella piscicida. Next base: position 3,095,884 of record NZ_MPNU01000001.1, on the reverse strand, counting down.
TCTATATGTCCGCGATGCTGACCTTCTGGTTTATTTGGGTGGTGGCCGACTTTCTCGGCGCATTGCTGGGGGCGGCGTTTCCTAACATTGAAAAATACGGGCTGGATTTCGCGATGATCGCCGCCTTTATCGCCATCGTGATCCCGCAGGTGAAAAGCCGCGCCTGTATCATTGCCGCGGTGGTGGCCAGCGTCTCCGGCGTGCTGCTGGTGATCCTACCTTATTCCCTGGGGATCGTCGTGGCCTCGGTGCTGGGCGTTGCCGCCGGTCTGGCGGTCGATCTGGCGGATGAAAGAGAGAAGGCCCTGCGTGAAACCGAAGAGTCGCATAAGATATTTAACGAACTTAATACGATGCGCGAGGTGAGCGTCAATGACTAATGCTTTTTTTGCCATGCTTACGCTCGGCATGGCGGCGGTCACCTTTGCGATCCGCTTCTCCCTGATCGGGCTGGGCAGCCGCATCAACATGTCGCCCCGGGTAAAAAAGACGCTGCGCTTTGTGCCGGTCACCGTACTGCCGGCCATCATTGCGATCCAGATCCTCAGCGTTGACTCCCACATGGAGTTTGATCTGCGCAACCCGAAGGTGATCGCAGCGGTGATCTGTACTCTGGTCAGCCTGCGCTTTGGTCTGATCTGGGTGGTTATCAGCGGCGTGGTCTCGCTGATCCTGCTGAACCAGTTTGTCTTTGTGTAATCCCCGCCCGCGCTGAAAGCGCATTTAGGAGTCATTATGTCTAACGTTATCAACACACCGCACGCCCCGGCCGCCATTGGCCCCTATGTTCAGGGCATCGATTTGGGCAACATGGTGCTGACCTCCGGCCAGCTTCCGCTGGATCCCGTCAGCGGCACCATGCCGCAGGGCGTCGCGGAGCAGACCCGCCAGTCGCTGGAGAATGTCAAGGCTATCGTCGACGCCGCCGGGCTCAGCGTGGCCTCCATCGTGAAAACGACGGTATTTGTTAAGGATCTCAATGCGTTCACCGCCGTCAACGCCGCCTATGAAGCGTTCTTTAGCGCGCACGGAGCCCCGTTCCCGGCGCGCTCCTGCGTTGAGGTCGCTCGTCTGCCGAAGGATGCCCTGATCGAGATCGAGGCCATCGCCGTGCGGCGCTAATCTGCTGGAGATCAACTCGCGGGGTATATCTCCGTGTCGCTAAAACGCCACCTGTCGGTGGCGTTGTCTATGGACACCCAGAAGCTGTCCCGTTAGTACTGCCGATGGCGGTCGCCTTACGCCAACAGCCCTTGGATCGTATCGGCGCAGCGGCTGGCCTCAAAGGGGATGATCTCGGTAGCGACCAGCCCATGCTGCTGAAACGGATCGCGCTGCAGTCTGGCCTGCAGGGCCTCCAGCGTGTCGCTGCGCGCCAGGATCACTCCGCCGCTGCGCGGAATACGCCGCCCAGAGGTCAGGAAAACCCCCTCGTCATAGCCCTGATTAAGCCACTCAATATGCGCCGCCATCTGCGCATCGATTTCAGACAGGGGTTTACTATAGGTCAACACCACAACGTAAATGACGCTCATCGGATTATCCCGTTTAACAAAGAGTGCGTATCGCTCGGCCCGCGACGGTGTGTGTGTCTACCGCCACGGCCGCGCCTATCCGGCGATGCTGCGCCGTAAGCGAAAACGTTATCATGTCATGGTGCGGGGAGCGAACGTGGATTGTGTTTTCCGAGACAGTATGGCTTTAGAGACGAGCGGCGCGGTTATATGGGGTACTTACAGAAAGCACAAGTAGACCAATATGAGATCCGTTTAAACGATGAGCCGGTACTGTACAAAATAGGGTTATCGCCCAGCCCGCTCCCCCATATGGACTATGAGCTCGCCGCAACACCGGCACAGAGCATGCGTTTTTACGAAGAAATGCAGCAGCGTAAAGCCCAGCTTCAGGCGCGGGGGCTGATCGCATGATGCATTGTCCTTTTTGCGGTAAATCCGCCCATACCCGCAGCAGCCGATACTTATCGGATAACGTCAAGCAACGCTATCACCAGTGCACCAATGTTCACTGCTCGGCGACGTTCCGCACACTGGAATCCATCGATGAAATTATCCATCAACCAGCCAAGCCGGTAACAGCAGAACGGCCAGCGCCACAGGCGGAGCCGCGCCGGGTATCCGGTTGCTATCGCTCTCCCTTTTCACATTAACCGAGAACACCAACATGACGACAACCCCATTACAAAAAGCGGCAATGGCGTGCCAAGCGGCCAAAACACGTTGGCAGGATAGCCGTCAGGCATGGACCAAGGCGACGCTAGAGATAGCTAGCCTACAGGCCGATAGCAGCGGCAAGTCTGGCGATCGCCTGGCCTATCTGCGTGAATTGATCGCCGTGAAACAGTGGGAGATGAATCAACACGCCGATCGATACCTACATGCTCATGATGAACTGTTGCGTGTCAGTGTGCGTACGGAGCTGCGCAGCTTCATGCAACGTCACGGCACCGAGCTGCTCAGTGCGCTGGCACCGGAGTTAATGGGGCTGAATCATCAGCCGGAACTGTTACGCACACGGGCCGCCGATCGGGCACTGGAATACCTGCGGGAAGCGCTGGCCGTCAGTATGACCATCAGCCCGGCCATTGAGTACGCCGAGGCCAGTCGGGATATTTTAAACAGTGCGGGACTACGGCCAGAAACAGCGGCCCGGCAGGATGCCATCAGCCGCACGACGCCTGCCGAAAACCTGAAATTTATGCACCGAAAAATTGCACTGGAACAGCAGCGCCCGGCATAAAAAAATCGCCATAAATCCCCGCATTTTTCTCTAAAAAGCCATGCATGCATAGCGTGCATGGTTTTGCATGCGCCTTACGATATTTTCTAGCCCTCGTCGCGCCAGTCCTGGCGCGCTCTGCGCCCTCTCATGCACCTGCATTAAAAGCGCCCCATGAAGCGGGCAGGCGAGGCGGGGATAGCATTGCGCGCCAGCGGGAAAGTGTTTATTTAATTTCGCGACCTGTGAGCGTCGCAGAGATGTAAGGGGGCGCGGATGTGCAAACGATGTTTGGGGGGGAGGTGAGCCTCTGACGCGGTCAGGTCGGGCGAGGATAGAATGGTATGTCAGTAATTTTTGATTCGTTATTGAGTATTTGATTGATACATGCAAAATGTACGAATGGTTGGAGGCTTGTAATCGGATAAACTTGCGGCAGACAAAAACATAAAAAGTGAAGTATATAATGTGAATGATTGTCGTTGACAAATATTACATTTGAAAGGTATGAGCATGGGAATGGAAGAGAAGTTATTTGCATCAAATGGGCGAACTAAAGAGGAAGATGTTTCATTTTGTCGAAACATGAGTTATGAGCAAGTTGATAATAGAGTTTTCATAAGAGGAGTCGCAAAAGGGAAAAAATTTGAACACGTAAATTTTAATTATTGTATTTTTGATGTTTGTTATTTTAGGAATTGTGTTTTTTCATACTGTGAATTCGTTGGCTGTCGATTTACAGGCACTTCATTTAATGGTTCGAAATTTATTTGTTGTGACTTAAGATATGCAGTTTTTGAACGAACTCAAGTTGATATAAATTCGTTGACTGAAAGTGCTCCAAATGAGGAAAATTTGAGGGCGAAGTTTTTCAGAAACCTTCGTGTTAACTATCAACAGCAGGGGGATACTGAGTCGGTAAATTTTGCTATTAGACAAGAATTAATAGCAACTAGGAGTCATTTATCAAAGGCATGGCGTTCTGAAGAAGACTACTATAGAAACAAATACCAATCTTTGAGTCGCGTTGGAAAGTTTTTTGAATGGTTGTTATTTGTTATTTTAGATTGGATATGGGGAAATGGAGAAAGCTTAAAGAGACTACTCTTAACAGTTTTTATTATCTTTGCGTGTATATTGTGTTACCTGACCTTAAATGTATCAGGGGATGTGACCCTGAAAGTATTTGGTGAAAAAGCGAAAGAAACTCCGTTGATTTTTTTCGGCATACAAAAAATCACAGGTGATAATGATGGTATTTCAGCCTTGATATATTTTATTAGATTGGTTGTTTTTGGATTGTTCATGTCATTATTAGTAAAAAAAATTAGCAGGAGGTAAGATGCACATATATGCTTTTGGATCTCTGTGTAGAGGTGAGGTATCTAAAGATTCAGATATCGATTTGTTGGCAATAGTGAATGATAAAGATGAACGATTTAATATTGATGAATATTCAATTTATTCTTATGTACGAATAAGAGAGTTATGGAGTGAAGGGAATCCTTTTGCATGGCATTTGTATTTAGAATCCAGATTAATTTTTTCTGATGATAATGTTGATTTTTTGAGAGCTATGGGGTGCCCTAGTGTATACAAGAAATATAATGATGATTTTTTTAAGTTCAGCTCGTTATTAAATACATCACTAGATGAATTACTAAATGAAACTGACTCATATGTATTTGAAATGTCTAATATTTTTCTTTCTATTAGAAATATAGCTATTTGTTTTTCCTTAGCTTTCATGGATAAGCCTGTGTTCTCGCGAGATGCTGCTCTGATGATTGGGGATAAGAGCATACTTTTACCATTAGATGTCTATTCCACCCTGAATAGAGCGAGAATTATGAGTACAAGAGGCATCGGTGAATATATTTCAAGATCTGAAGTTTTAAAAATAAAAAAACATGCTACGGCAATAAAAAAATGGGTTGAGTTTATGAGGGAGGGAAAGTAATGAGTGATTTTCTGAATAGAATGCAAGCTCAGCGAGTAATATTGAAAATAGTTAATGGTTGTAAGTTTCAAGTTGAATCATTAAATAGCTTAACGAAAAAAAGCATTGAGCGTTGGGCGTTAAGAAACGAGCTAAAAAAAGAAGATGGCTTGGTAATGCTTTTGTTTAAAGTAGCGGATAAAGTATTTTTTCTAGCAAATAAAAGCCAGGAGCAAATTACGGATAGCTATAAAAAACTTTCACATGAAGTTGAGTTTTTGACTAGTGAAATAAAAAAAGAGGTTGATAAGAGGAAAGCCTAAATTATGAGTCTCCAATTTGGAGACTCAAATATTTATGCTTGACGTACATTTTTTATAGCGTATGACCCCCACCAATTCATAAGTTCTATGCGTTGTTCAAGATATATTGAGCGATTGTAAGCCCTCCTTATTTCATTTTTATCGGAGTGTGCTAAGGCTGCCTCAATTGCATCTGCGTTGAAATTTGCCTCATTCAGAGCTGTACTTGCTATAGATCTTAATCCATGAGCGACCAGCTTCCCCCCATAACCAATTCTTTTTAACGCGGCATTAGCCGTCTGGCTGTTCATCGGTTGTGTAGGATTATTTCTACTAGGGAATACATATTCGCGATAAGCACTAATAGGCCTCATCACCTCTAAAATCTCTAATGCTTGAGGGGATAAAGGAACAATATGTTCCCGCTTGGCTTTCATCCGTTCGGCTGGAATTGTCCAGAGCTTAGCGTCGAGGTCGATCTCTTCCCATCGAGTGCCTGAGGCCTCAGAAGGGCGCACAAGGGTCAGGAGTTGCCACTCAATTAGACATCGAGTCGAAACAGAGAGGTTCGACATCATCAAAGAACGCATGAGTTTTGGTAGTTCTTCTGGTCGTAGTGTCGGCATGCTTTGCTTTTTTGGTTTTTCAAAAGCCATTCTTACGCCGGATGATGGGTTAGCATCAATTAGCCCAGTGTTGACCGCATAGATCATTATTTCATTGATACGCTGCACTGAAGCGCCTAACAGTTTCCAGAGCTCCACGTGCTTTGATTGGCTCAAGTGCTTCAATAATCGTTCTGGCTTTTATCTCCTGAACAGGTATCGCCCCAATGGCAGGGAACACATCTTTATCTAAAGAACGCCAGATATCCTTCGCATAATCCCCTGTAACGCTTTTACTTTTAATCTGAAACCAGTTAGCGGCTACTGTTGAGAAAATGCTATCTAACTCAATCTGGCGTTGTTCTGACGCTTGCTCCTGCTGTTGTTGAGGATCTATGCCTTGTGCGAGGGTTGTTAAATGCTGGTCGCGTATCTGGCGAGCTGCTGCGAGCGTAAGGGCTGGGTATGAGCCGAGGCTTAAGTTTGTTCGGCTTCCACTTATTGGACGTTGGTAACGGAAACGCCACAGTTTTTTACCAGAGGTTTTGACGAGTAAGAACAATCCATCGCCATCATGCAGGGTAAAGTCTTTCTCGCGGGGTTTAGCTTTGAGTATCTCGTTGTTAGTGAGGGGGCGAGTGATGCGCGCCATGTCTGGATCCCATCCATAATTGGTACACGTTTAATGGACCACAGTATAGCGTGTACCTAAACGTGTACCAATTTTCTCTGGATTGAGCCGGATGTACTCGGACAACGACAGACGCAAAAAAGCCCGCAGGGCTTGTGCCATGCGGGCTTTCTAGACTTTCCCGGACGTCTCCGGAAGCGTATGTGGTGGACCTGGCGGGAGTTGAACCCGCGTCCGAAATTACTACGCTGTCGGTACTACATGCTTAGTCTGGTCTTTACATTCGCTTGCCAGCTGCGGACAGACACGCCACTAACAAACTAGCCTGATTGGATTTAACGCTTCACCCCCAGGCAGGAGCTCCACGCGATCTCTTTTGGGTTTGACCTCTCTTGATCCCCGTCCTAAGAGCGGAGGCTAGGGAGAGAGGGCTCTGCGCAGGTTATTAAGCTGCGAGTGCGTAGTTTTCGTCGTTTGCGACTATTTTTTTGCGGCTTTTTACGAGGCAAACCGCCCCTCGGCATGCACCTTGAGTTTCGCAAATCCCGTCGAATCCAGAATCAGGCCCAAGTGTGTAATCGGCAGTATACCAGAGTTTACCGCCGCTGCGCTAGCGTTAGCGGCCGGCGTTTTTCATAATTCGCGCTTTATCCTGCTGCCATTCACGCGCCTTGATATCATCGCGTTTATCGTGTTCTTTCTTGCCCTTAGCCACGCCGATCTTCAGCTTAGCCCAGGCGTTCTTCCAGTACAGCGACAGCGGGACGATGGTGTAACCGTCGCGGTTGGCGCTGCCGAACAGGGTCGCCAGCTCGCGCTCCTTGAGCAGCAGCTTACGGGTGCGCGTCGGATCGCACACCACGTGGCTAGAGGCCACGCTCAGCGGAGTAAAGGTGGCGCCAAACAGAAACGCCTCGCCGTTTTGCAGCAGAATATAGCTTTCGCTGATGTTGGCCTTGCCGGCCCGCAGGGACTTTACTTCCCAGCCTTGCAGCGACAGCCCGGCCTCGAACTCATCCTCGATGAAGTATTCGTGGCGCGCGCGCTTGTTCATGGCAATGGTTGCCGAACCCGGTTTATGTGCTTTTTTCTTTGTCATAGTAGCGTCATTATACTGTTACGACCGGCGCATGAATACCTTTTGCCGGGGCTGGCCGCGGATTTATGGTCGGCATTCAGTGTGCGTAAGCCAATTCTCTCTGTCTAGCAATAAATGGTATTATGCCTCGGTTTATGTTGTCCGGGAATTGATATGCCGCAGATTAGCCGTTCCGCGCTGGTGCCGTTTAGCGCGCAGCAGATGTACCAGTTGGTCAATGACGTTGACGCCTATCCGGCCTTTTTGCCGGGCTGTGTCGGCAGTCGGGTGCTGGAGAGTTCACCGCAGAGCATGACCGCCTCGGTCGATGTCTGTAAGGCGGGGATCAGTAAAACCTTTACCACTCGCAATACGCTGTCGGACAACCGTAATATTAAGATGCAGCTGATCGAGGGGCCGTTTCGCCGCCTGATGGGGGATTGGCGCTTTACTCCCTTGGGTGAAGACGCCTGTAAGGTAGAGCTGCATTTGGATTTTGAGTTTACCAATAAGCTGGTTGAGCTGGCCTTTGGCAAGGTGTTTAAGGAGTTGGCCGGCAGCATGGTGCAGGCATTTACCCTGCGGGCCAAAGAGGTTTACCGTGTCTGAGATGAGCATTGAGGTCGTGTACGCACTGCCGGAAAAACAGTATCTGCGTCGTTTGACTCTGCCGCAGGGCAGCAGCGTGGGGCAGGCTATTGAGCACTCCGGGCTGCTGGCGCAGCGCAGCGAGATCGATCTGGGTAAGAATAAGGTGGGCATTTTCAGTCGCCCGGTGCGCCTGGACGATCCGCTGCACGACGGTGATCGGGTGGAGATCTATCGCCCGCTGATCGCCGATCCGCGTGAGCTGCGGCGCCAGCGCGCCGAGCGAGCCAAAAAATAAGGCGCCGTGGGCGCCTTATTTTTTAACTGCCGGAGAACGCCTATGCGTCGCTGTCGTTCGGCAGCTTTTTGGTATTTTCAACGTTGGTCAGCACGCCGCTAGCGTTAAAGGTCAGGGTCAGGGTCTGCTGGGTAATGCCCTCGTGGCTCGGCTCCTGGCGGAATACGTAGTACCACGTGCTGCTGCCGAAGGGATCCTGCAGCAGCGGGGTGCCCAGGGTATAGGCGACCTGCTGCTGCGTCATGCCACGGTGGATTTTGGCGACGTCGGCCGCCGTCAGATAGTTGCCCTGGTTGATGTCAGGGCGGTAAACCACTTTTTCCACGGTGGCGCAGCCTGCGGTCAGCATAACCAGGACCACGGCGGCGGCAGTCAGCATTTTACAACGCATAGTTAATTCATTCCTTTTGGACACAAAGCCAGGATAGCTGCGGCGCGACTCTGCATCTTGGTGCAGGATCTACTGGGCGTCGAGATTACCACGTCGACGGGAGTATAGGCAACGGCGCGGGGAATTGGTTCCCCGATTATGCGCTTTTCCCACGCCGTCGGCGGATCTCAGGCGGCCAGCAGTTCGCGGGCGTTGGCCAGGGTGTTGCGGGTGACCTCGCTGCCGCCCAGCAGACGCGCCAGCTCCTGTAGCCGCGCCTTTTTATTCAGCGCCCGCATGCGGGTTTCGGTCTCTTCGCCATCGGTCTCTTTGCTGACGTAGTAGTGCTGGTGTCCACAGCCGGCCACCTGCGGCAGATGGGTCACGCACATTACCTGGGTCGATTCACCCAGCTGGCGCAGCAGGCGCCCGACGATGGCGGCGGTCGGTCCGCTGATGCCGACGTCCACTTCATCAAAGATCAGCGCCGGGGTATCCATCTTCTGGGCAGTGATCACCTGGATGGCCAGCGCGATGCGCGACAGTTCGCCGCCGGAGGCTACTTTACCCAGCGGCTGCAGCGGCTGGCCGGGGTTGGTGGTGACGCGGAATTCGATACGATCGGCGCCGTCGGCGGTCAGCGCATCGGGGGTAAAGGTCACATCGATGGCAAAGCGGCCGTGGGGCATGGCCAGCTCCTGCATGCGGGCGCTGATCTGGCCGCACAGCTCTGCCGCACAGGCGCTGCGCTGCTGGTGCAGGCGCTGTGCCAGGCTGAGCGCCTGCTGATGGTGTTGGCGCACGGTGTCCGCCAGCTGGGCTTCATCATCCTGCTGGCGATCCAGCGCGTGCAGCTCTTCCAGCAGCTGCTGGTAGAGCTGCGGCAGCTGCTCCGGCGCCACCTGGTGCTTGCGCGCCAGCGCGATCTGGCGCGACAGGCGCTGCTCCAGCTGCTGCAGGCGAGCGGGATCCATTTCAATGCTATCGCCGTAGTGGCGCAGCTCGTTGCCGGCTTCGTCGATTTGGATCGCCGCCTCCTCCAGCATCTCCAGCAGCGGGGCAAAGCGCGCGTCGTAGCTGATAAGCTCGCTCAGGCTGTGGCGCGCGCTGTGTACCAGACTCAGGGCGTTGCCGTCGTCGCCGTCGCAGAGCGCCGCCAGGATCTGCTGGCTCAGACTGAGCAGCTGGCCGCTGTTGGCCTGGCGCTTGTACTCCTCGTCGATCTGTTCGTACTCGCCGGGCTGCGGCGCAAACTCATTCAGCTCTTTGAGCTGGTACTGCAGCAGCTCGCGGCGCGCCTCGCGATCGCTGATCTGGCGGCGGTGGTCGGCCAGCAGGCGCACGCTGTGGTGCCATTGACGGTAGGCGGCCTGCATTTCGCCCCGCAGGGCGTGCTGCTGCCCGTAGGCGTCCAGCAGGTGGCGCTGGTGCTCTGGCTTCAGCAGCAGCTGGTGCGCGTGTTGACCGTGGATTTGGATCAGCAGCTGCCCCAGATCGCGCAGCTGAGACAGGGGAACCGCGGTGCCGTTGATAAAGCCGCGCGAGCGCCCGTCGGCGCTGATCACCCGGCGCAGCAGGCATTCGTTGCTGTCGTCCAGCTGGTTGGACTCGAGCCAGGCGCGGGCAGATGGGGTATCGGCCAGCGAGAAGCGGGCGCAGATATCGGCGCGCGGCATATTCATGCGCACCATGGCGGCCTCGCTGCGCCCCCCCAGACACAGGGTCAGGGCGTCGATGGCGATGGATTTACCGGCGCCGGTTTCGCCGGTAATGGCGGTCATTCCGCGTTGGAAGTCGACTTCCAGTTCACGGACGATGGCAAAGTTGGAGACGGTCAGCTGCGTCAGCATGGGTATTCCCCTGTACGGAATCACACTACTGTATTTAATGCCAGTATAAACTGGTTTTTTATACAGTAAAGTGCCCGGCGCAAATATTTGCGCGCCGCGTTGTATGCGCGACTAAAACAGTTTCTTTGACCAGCCCAGCTTGCTGCTGAGTGTATTGAAGTAGCTGTAATCTTTAGGGTGGATCAGACTCAGATAAAACGGGCTGCGCTGCACGATGACCTCTTCGCCCTGCTGAATAGGCAGCGCAATTTGGCTGTCGCAGCTGATCTCCAGCTCATTGCTGAAGTGGGAGAAGCGCAGGTGAATTTTGCTATTGCTGTCGATCACCAGCGGGCGCGCCGAGAGGGTGTGGGGGAACATCGGCACCAGGGCGATGGCGTCCAGGGTCGGTGCCAGGATAGGGCCGCCGGCGGAGAGCGAATAGGCGGTAGAGCCGGTTGGCGTGGAGATGATCAGTCCGTCGGAGCGTTGGGAAAAGGCGAAGGTGTCGTTGATGTACACCTCAAACTCGATCATGTGCGCCACTTTGCCCGGGTGCAGCACTACTTCGTTGATGGCGGTACTGCGTCGGTGCATCTGCCCGTCGCGGCAGACCTTGACCTCCAGCAGAAAGCGGCGTTCGCGGCTATATTCCCCCTCTAGCACGCAGGAGAGCTGCTGCTTGGCGTTATCCGGGTCGAGATCGGTCAAAAAGCCCAGGTTGCCCCGGTTGACGCCGATGACGTCGATGTCATAGCGCGCCAAAATGCGCGCCGCCCCCAGCATATTGCCGTCGCCGCCGACCACCACCGCCAGATCGGCCTTTTGGCCGATGTCGGCCAGGGTGCCGGTCTGCGCATGCTGTAGCTTTAAATCGTGGGCGATCTGCCGCTCCACGATCACCGGATAGCCTTTCCCCGTCAGCCAGTGAAACAGCATTTCGTGGGTCGCCAGCGCGGCGGGGTGGCGCGGGTGACCGACCAACCCAATGGATTCAAAGCGTTTGTTCATGTTCCGGTTTTCCTTGGCGGCGCGTCGTCGCCCGGGCCGCGTCGGCGCCCCCGCAGGCGGATCTCAGCCTGATGCGGGCGACAGAATGACACCCATTATGCCCGGCTCTCTTGAATCGCCGGCTTTCATCCCCATAATAAGCCAAGTAGCGAGATAAATGCCAAAAACCGCGGAGAATTCCATGAGCAGTGAACAACAAAACATGACGCAAGAGCCGGCTAACGTAGAACAGGTTGAAAACGAAGCGCTTCAGGCTGAGACTCAGGGCGCCGGTGCGGAGCCGGACGCGCGTGATGCCCGCATTGCAGAGCTGGAGGCCCAGCTGAAGGCCATGGGGGACCAGGAGCGTGAAATTATGCTGCGCGCCCGTGCCGAGGTGGACAACATCCGTCGTCGCGCAGAGCAGGATGTCGAAAAGGCGCATAAGTTCGCGCTGGAGAAGTTTTCCGGGGAGCTGCTGCCGGTGATCGACAACCTGGAGCGCGCGCTGGAGCTTGCTGACAAGTCCAATACCGAGCTGGTGTCGATGATCGAAGGGGTGGAGCTGACCCTGAAATCCCTGCTGGACGTCGTGCGTAAGTTCGGCGTGGAGCAGGTGGCGGAGGTGAACGTACCGTTCAACCCCGAAGTCCACCAGGCGATGACCATGATGGCGTCACCGGACCATGCGCCGAACCAAGTGATGATGGTGATGCAGAAGGGCTATACCTTGAACGGTCGCCTGATCCGCCCGGCGATGGTCGCCGTCTCTAAAGGCTAATTCGGCCCAGAATAGGCGTAGAAACCAGCCCGCGGGCTGGTTTTTTTATGCCTGCGCGTCATCCTGCGGCAGGCGCGGCTGCCAGTCGATGGGCGCGATTCCCTGCTCCTGCAGCAGCTGGTTGGTCATGGAGAAGTGCCTGCAGCCCAAAAAGCCGCGGTGAGCCGACAGCGGGGAGGGGTGCGGTGCCTTCAGCACGCGGTGGCGCTGGGTATCGATGATGCGCCCCTTCTTCTGGGCATGGGCGCCCCACAGCAGAAAGACAATGCCGCTGCGCTGGCTGTTCAGCGCCTCAACCACCCGATCGGTAAACTGCTCCCAACCTAGCTGGGCATGGGAGTGCGCTTGGCCGCGCTCGACGGTCAGTACGGTGTTGAGCAGCAGCACCCCCTGATCGGCCCAGCTTTTCAGATAGCCATGGCTGGGGATCTCAAAGCCGGGAATGTCGCTCTTCAGCTCTTTGTACATATTCTGCAGGGAGGGCGGGGTCGGCACCCCGGGCAGTACCGAAAAGGAGAGGCCGTGCGCCTGATTCGGGCCGTGATAGGGATCCTGTCCCAGGATCACCACCTTCACGTCGTTGAACTCGGTAAAGCGGAACGCGTTGAACACATCCTGCTGTGGAGGATAAATGGTCTTACCATTACTGCGCTCTGTGGCAACAAAGGTCAGTGTGTCGCGGAAATAGGGCTGATCTTTCTCGGCACCGATTACGTCATGCCAGGTGAGTGACGTGGTCATCTGCACTTCCTTTGTCTTTATTTGTTGATTCTCATGTGGTTGCAGCGCCGATATGCGCCGGGTTTCCGGTGCGTCGCGGCGGTGGACTGCGCTAAGGGTAGCTTACCCTGTCCCCGGTAGCAGGGGAACCATCCCACCGCGCATTTCACGCCGCCCCCGCGCGTGGCCTGAGAAAAATCGCCCTTTCTTGTTCTTCAGCTATTTTTGTCAAAATTGATGTAAAACATAAATTTGCTGTTGTGGTAAAAATGCCATGCCAAATAAAATTGACTTAGATCAAAGAATGCGGGGTGTTTAACTGGTATATAACACATCAAGACAACATTGGTTTTACCAAATGGCCCGCCGACGGGGCTGGCACCATGACCGAATTGGCCGATTTTTGCTCTATCTCAATTGGAGGCAACAAATGATTAAAGGTATTCAGATCACCAAGGCTGACAACGCTGACCTGCTGAACTCTTTCTGGCTGCTGGACACAGAGAAAGGCGCCGCGCGCTGCCTGTGCGCCAAGGGCGGCTACGCTGAAGATCAGATGGTATCGCTGGACGAGCTGGGCGCATTCGAATCCCGTGACGTCGAGCTGGACGTCGCGCCGAGCGTGCGCGTGGAAGGCGGTCAGCACCTGAACGTTAACGTGCTGCGTCGTGAGACGCTGGAAGACGCCGTGAAGCATCCGGAAAAGTACCCGCAGCTGACCATCCGTGTGTCCGGCTACGCGGTGCGCTTTAACTCCCTGACCCCGGAGCAGCAGCGCGACGTGATCACCCGTACCTTCACCCAGAGCCTGTAAGGGGCGGCGGCGCGAGCCGCACGGTGGCGTCAATCAAATAAAAAGGAGCCGAAAGGCTCCTTTTTTTATCGTCCGCCTAGTGCGGGCGGCGGTGTGCGGGGCTTATTCGCCGCTATCCTCAGTGCCTGCGCTGGCGGGAGTGCTCTGAGCGTTGGGCTGACGGCGTTTACCGACGTTTTTACTGTCGCGGTGGCGCACTTTGGTCTTGACCTTTTTCTTCTGCTCGTCGGCTTTTTTCTGCGCTCGCTTGGCCTGTACCTTCTTCGACGGCTTACCCTTGTTCTTCAGGCTCGGCGCCTTGGTCTCCGGACGCAGCTCATCGACGACGCGTGACTTCAGCGGCTCTTGCACATAGCGGCTCACCTTGCCGAGCAGCAGCTGGTCGTGCGCCTCGATCAGGGAGATCGCGGTCCCCTTACGCCCGGCGCGGGCGGTACGCCCGATGCGGTGCAGGTAGACATCGGCGCTGCGCGGCATGTCAAAGTTGAACACGTGGCTGATATCCGGAATATCCAGGCCGCGGGCGGCGACGTCGGTGGCGACCAGCACGTTGACCCGGCCATCCAGCATGCGCTTAATGGCCTCGTTACGCTTGGCCTGCACCATTTCACCCTCAAGGAAGCAGGCCTGGATACCGGCCTGATGCAGCCAGGTGACCAGCTCATGCACGCGCTCACGCTTGCGCACAAAGATAACGGACTTGGTGACGTCCGGCTGGCGCAGCAGGCTACACAGCAGGGCGGTCTTGTGTTTCAGGCTATCGGCGCGATAGTACCACTGCTGGATCTTCTTACGCTCACGGCGCGGCGGCTCGGCGCTGACGTCAACGGGGTCGTTGAGCAGGCGATCGGCAAAGTCGTGAACCGCGTCGGACTCCAGGGTGGCGGAGAACAGCAGGGTCTGCCGGCGCCAGCGGGTTTCGGCGGAGACGGTTTCGATGTCGCTGGCGAAGCCCATGTCCAGCATGCGGTCGGCTTCATCGAGGATCAGGGTCTCTACCGCCCGGCAGTCAAAGTTCTCTTCTTTGATGTACTGCAGCAGGCGCCCCGGCGTTGCGACCACCATATCCTGGTTGGTGTTAAAGATCTCGGCGTGGTTAATATAGGAAACGCCGCCGGTAATGGTGGTGATGTCCAGGCTGGTGTGACGCGCCAGCTCCCGGGCCTGATCGGCCACCTGCATGGCCAGTTCGCGGGTCGGCGTGAGGATCAGAACGCGCGGCGGGCCGGACTTCTTACGCGGGAAGTCGAGCAGGTGCTGCAGCGCGGGCAGCAGGAAGGCGGCGGTCTTGCCGGTTCCCGTCGGTGCGGAACCCAAAACGTCCCGTCCGTCCATGGCGGGCGGGATGGCGGCGATCTGGATGGCGGTCGGGCGCTCATAGCCTTTGTCGCGCAGGGCGTCGAGCAGGCGCTCGTCGAGTTCGAGTTCGGAAAAGTTGGTTGCTGTCATGGTCTACCTCTGCTTGGGGCGCAGATTATAGACGGGTTGGCGACGATCTTCACCCATTAAAGCGCGCGGTGCGCCTTTGCCATGACCGGTAACGCGGTCGCGGCGCCGTCGGCCGGGTCGTGCGGGCCTGCCGTTACCCCGCCGCGCTCGCGCCGACGGGCATTCCTTTTTTACGGCGGCGCAGGTATGTTATGCGCGTTACTCTCTCAGTTCCAAGGAGCCCGCTGTGCCGCACCCGTCCTCCGCCGCGCTGCCCCTGCCGCGCAACGGATTTACCCTCAAACGTTTCTTTGTCGCCCACGATCGCTGTGAAATGAAGGTCGGCACCGACAGTATTCTGCTCGGCGCCTGGCTGCCCCTGCGCGGCGATGAGCGGCATATTCTGGATATCGGCAGCGGCAGCGGGGTGTTGGCGCTGATGATGGCGCAGCGCAGCGCGGCGCAGGTTGACGGTGTGGAGATCGAGCCCGGCGCGGCGACGCAGGGGCTGGAGAATTTTCTGGCTTCGCCTTGGCCGACGCGGCTGACCATGCATACGCGCTCTCTGCAGGCGTTTAGCGCCGAGTGCGGACGCCGCTATGATCTGCTCGTCAGCAATCCACCCTATTTTGCGCCGGGCGTGGCCTGTCGCACGGCGGCTCGGGCGACGGCGCGCTATACGGACTCGCTGGATCACGCGGCGCTGCTGCAACACGCCGCCGAGCTGAGCAGCGCAGACGGGCGTCTGGCGCTGGTGCTGCCCGTCGAGGCCGCCGAGTCGGTGGTCCGCGCGGGGACGGCGCACGGCTGGCACCTGCTGCGCCGGACATGGGTGCGCGATCGCGCCGATAAACCGGTGCGCCGGGCGCTGCTGTTGTTCGGACGCCTCCCTGCGAGCGTACAGTCGAATACACTGGATATTCGAGATGATTCCAGCGAATACTCCTGCATTTTTCGCAACATGACGAAAGATTTCTACCTTTTCTTCTAGTGCTGTTGCTTTAATCAGCACGATATTCCAATATTCCTCTTGGGGCAGGCGTATCCTGCCCATAATATCCCGGTTCGAGGGCAGGGGTATTTAAGGGATTCAGGGACAAATCCAATACATCGCACCCGCTTTATTGCCACATACCTGAGTTTACTTCTGGACAGACAGCGTTTTGATGCGATACCCCCCGTGCGTTTCTGCGGCGTAGACGGTGGGGTAAGAGAGATAAGAGGGCAGAATATGCAACAACGTTTATCGATGGCTGACACTCTGGGGCTGGGGTTAATGACCTTTGCCTTTTTTCTGGGCGCCGGCAACATTATTTTTCCGCCGCTGGAAGGCCAAATGGCCGGTGAGAATGTGCTGTATGCCATGGGCGGTTTCCTACTGACCGCTGTCGGCCTGCCGCTGGTTTCCATTATCGCCGTCGCCAGCGCCGGCGGCGGCCTGCCGGCGATGACCCGCGATTTACCGCGCGGCACCGGCACCTTTGCCGCCGTGCTGCTGTTTATCATCATCGGGCCGGCCTTTGCCGCACCGCGTACCGGCCTGGTAGCCTTTGAGATGGCGATCCGCCCGCTGCTGGGTAGCCAGAGCGACAGCGCGCTGCAGGTCGGCGGTGTGACCCTGGACGGGGCGCAGATGGCCGTGACAGCGCTGTTCTTTGTGGTGACGTTGGCGCTGGCCTGGAGCCGCGGCAAGCTGATCGACAGCGTGGGCAAGCTGCTGACGCCGATGCTGTTTCTGCTGCTGGTGGTGCTGGCGCTCGGCGTGCTGCTGCGCCCGCAGGGCGAGATCGTCGCGCCGGTCGAGGCCTATCAAACCATGGCCTTCAGCAAGGGTTTTATCGGTGGCTATAACACCATGGATACTTTCGCAGCCCTGATGTTTGGCATGCTGCTGGTGGACGTGCTGCGCGGCAAGGGTGTCACGGCGCCGCGCGCCTGCTTCCGCTACCTGAGCATTGCCGGGGTGATCGCCGCGATCGGACTGGCCTTTGTCTACGTTTCCCTGTTCTGGCTGGGGGCGACCTCGTCCAGCGTCGCGCCGGGCGCGAGCAACGGCGGGGTGGTGCTGGCGGCCTATGTGCAGGCGCTGTTCGGTCAGCCGGGGCAGTGGATCCTGTCGCTGGTGGTGCTGCTGGCCTGTTTGACCACGGCGGTGGGGCTGGTGAGCGCCTGCGCCGACTACTTCTCAACCCTGACGCCGCTGCGCTACCGTCAGTGGGTGGTGCTGCTGTGCGTGATCTGTGCGGTGGTGGCCAACGTGGGGCTGAGCCGTCTGATCGCTCTGTCTGTGCCGGTGCTGATGGCGCTCTATCCGCTGGCGATCGCGCTGGTGGTGCTGACCTTCATCCGCCGCTGGCTGCGTAATCCGCTGGTGGGCTATCGCCTGGTGATGCTGGTCGCCCTGCTGTGCAGCCTGATGGATGGCGCCCGCGCCGCCGGCGCCGAGAGCGGCTGGCTGGGCGAGCTGCTGGCGTGGCAGATGCGTACCATGCCGCTGGCCGCCGACGGTATGGCCTGGGTGCTGCCGTCTGCGCTGGCGCTGCTGGTAGCGCTGCTGCTGCCGGGAGCCCGCGACGCCGGTGCGCCGCAGGCTGCCTGAGTCAGGCCACCGTTTCTGAAGAATCGTCGGGCGCCCTTGGGGCGCCCGATTTTTTTTGTCTCAAGGCCCTTCGCCAGGCAGGCAGCGGGCGGTTGGTCGCGCGGCAAGGCGCCGCGCCGGGGGAGGTAACCCGGTGTCTATACTCTGAATTTTGTCGCCGCCGTGGTCAGGGTGCAGCCGAATCAGAAAAATCGTGTTAGGCTGTTGTGTCCGGTCATTCATCGCAAGGTGTATCGATTCTGCATCGGGTGACGGAGTACCGCTAGGCGGAGGCCGGCGCCCCTGATGTGGGGCGGTCGATCGCGTGCCCGCAGGATAAAAATAACGGGCAGGGAACTTTTGGGCGCGTATGAACTCTAATTTAATGCTTGCTCAGTTTTTTTGACGACTGGCGATATATTTCATACGTGGAGACAGATTTGGGGAGACATTACCTCGGATGAGCGAGCAGTTAACGGATCAGGTATTGGTCGAACGCGTCCAGAAGGGGGACAAGAAGGCGTTTAACCTGCTGGTAGCGCGCTACCAGAATAAGGTCGCGAGCCTGGTGTCCCGCTATGTTCCGCCCGGCGATGTGCCGGATGTGGCGCAGGAGTCGTTCATCAAGGCCTATCGCGCGCTGGAGTCGTTCCGCGGTGACAGTGCGTTTTATACCTGGCTCTATCGTATTGCCGTGAATACGGCCAAAAATTATCTGGTTGCTCAGGGGCGCCGCCCACCGTCCAGCGACGTGGACGCGGTCGAGGCCGAAAACTTTGAAGGCGCCAGCGCGCTGAAAGAAATTTCGAACCCTGAGAACTTAATGTTGTCAGATGAGCTAAAGAAGATCGTTTTTCGCACCATTGAGTCATTGCCAGAGGATTTGCGCCTGGCGATTACGCTCAGGGAGCTAGATGGCCTCAGCTATGAAGAGATAGCGGCTATCATGGACTGTCCGGTCGGTACGGTACGCTCACGTATCTTCCGCGCCAGGGAAGCGATCGACAGTAAAGTTCAGCCGCTGATTCAGCGTTAGTCATGCGGACACAGCAAAGGGTATAAGGCATGCAGAAAGAAAAACTTTCGGCTCTAATGGATGGTGAATTGCTGGATAGCGAGCTGATCGGCTCACTGAGCAAGGAGCCTGAACTGCAGCAGACCTGGCAGCGTTACCACCTGATCCGCGACACCCTGCGCGGTGACGTGGGTGAGACGCTGCAGATCGACCTCACCGACCGTATCGCCGCCGCGCTGGAAGACGAGCCGGTGCGTCTGGTGCCCAACGCCATTCCAGAGTCTCAGCCACAGCCGTCCGCCTGGCAGCGCATGCCGTTTTGGAACCGGGTGCGTCCGTGGGTGGGGCAGATCTCCCAGATGGGGATCGCCGCCGGTGTTTCCCTGGCGGTGCTGCTGGGCGTCCAGCATTACAACAAGCCTCTTGAGGGCGTCTCCGAACCCGAGTCTCCGGTATTCAATACCCTGCCGCTGGGCGGACAGGCGTCGCCGGTGAGCTTTGGGGTGCCGAGCGAGGGCAACAACGCGCAGCAGCAGATCCAGCAGCAGCGCAAGCGCATCAATGCGATCCTGCAGGACTATGAGCTGCAGCGCCGTCTCCACGCTGAACAGCTGCAGACCGAGGATAGCAACGCGCAGGCGTCTATCCAGGTGCCCGGTACGCTGTCATTAGGAACTCAGCAGCAGTAATGAAGCACATTTGGTTTGCCCTTAGTCTGTTGACCGGCAGCCTGTTTATCTCCTCTTCCGCCCTGGCCCAGGATACTGCGCCGGGGCTGATGCTGCAGCAGATGAACAAGGCCAGCCAGTCACTCAATTACGAACTGGCGTTCATCAATATCACCAAGCAGGGCGTCGAGTCGCTGCGCTATCGTCATGCGCTGGAAAACCAGCAGGCCTTGGCGCAGCTGCTGCAGATGGATGGCCCGCGGCGCGAGGTGGTGCTGCGCGGCAATGAGGTCAGCTACTTTGAGCCGGGTCTGGAGCCCTTTACCCTGACCGGCGATCACATTGTCGACGCGCTGCCGTCGGTGATCTTTGCCGATATTAACCAGCTGGCCCCCTACTACAACTTTATCTCCGTTGGACGCACCCGCGTCGCCGATCGCCCCTGTGAGGTGATCCGGGTGGTGTCGCGCGACGGTATGCGCTTTAGCTATATCGTCTGGATCGATGAGGACTCCAAGCTGCCGCTGCGAGTGGATCTGCTCGATCGCGACGGTGAGACGCTGGAGCAGTTCCGGGTCATCGCCTTTGACGTGGGACAGCAGGTGGCCAACGAGATGCGCAGCTTTAGCCGTCTGACCCTGCCGCCGCTGCTGCGCCTACCGCCGGCCGAGCACGTCAGCTTCAGCTGGCGTACCGCCTGGGTGCCCGACGGTTTCAAAGAGGTTTCCCGCAGTCGTCGAACCCTGCCTTCGCTGTCCGAACCGGTCGAGTCTCGCCTGTACAGCGACGGGCTGTTCAGCTTCTCCGTCAACGTCAGTCCGACGACCGGCGATAGCCGCGACGATCAGTTTTTGCGTCAGGGGCGGCGTACCATTCATACCGAAACCCGCAACAACGCCGAAATCAGCGTGGTGGGAGAGCTGCCGCCGATGACCGCCAAGCGCATCGCCGCGTCCATTCGTTTCAGCCGGTAATGCCGCGATGATGCGAGAGTGGGCAACGGTGATCAGCTGGCGGCAAGGGGAGGCTCTGCTGCAGTGCGAGGCGCACGCCGGGTGCAGCGGCTGTCGAGCCCGTCAGGGGTGCGGCAGCGCGGCGCTGGCCGAACTGGGGCCGCAGACCCGTCATCAGCTACGGCTGGCCGTCAGCCAGCCGCTGCAGCCGGGGCAGCGGGTCGAAATCGGTCTGCAGGAGGCCAGCGTGCTGCGCTCTGCGCTGCTGGTCTATATTACGCCGTTGGTCGGGCTGCTGGGCGGCGGCAGCGCCGGTCAGCTGTGGCTGGGGTCGGATGGCGCCAGCGCGCTCTGCGCCCTGGCCGGCGGCGTCCTCGGTTTTACCCTGGCACGCCGTTGGGCGCGCCGTATGGCGCAGGGCGAGGCCTATCAACCGGTACTGCTGCAGGTGGCGCTGCCGTCCTCCCAGCTGCGTAGCATAACGAATCCACCCAATCGCGAGTGAAGCGCTAGGTTTTGGCCGATGGGCTGTGTAAAATGCAGCGATTCGGCGCCCGGCGCCACTTAACCCAAATCATCGCTTTGAGCCCGTCCGCGTGTCCTTAGGCGAGTAATTCAGAAATCATCAGGCATATATATTAATAATGAAGAACATACGCAATTTCTCCATTATCGCGCACATTGACCACGGTAAGTCGACGCTGTCTGACCGTATCATTCAGCTCTGCGGCGGTCTGTCCGACCGTGAGATGGAGGCCCAGGTTCTGGACTCCATGGATCTGGAGCGCGAACGCGGTATCACCATCAAGGCGCAGAGCGTCACGCTCGACTATAAGGCGCAGAATGGGCAGGTGTATCAGCTCAACTTTATCGACACGCCGGGACACGTGGATTTCTCTTATGAGGTTTCCCGCTCGCTGGCCGCCTGTGAAGGGGCGCTGCTGGTGGTCGACGCCGGGCAGGGGGTTGAAGCCCAGACCCTGGCCAACTGCTATACCGCCATTGAGATGGATCTGGAGGTGGTGCCGGTGCTGAACAAGATCGACCTGCCCGCCGCCGATCCGGATCGCGTGTCGCAGGAGATCGAAGACATCGTCGGCATCGATGCCACCGATGCGGTGCGCTGCTCGGCCAAGACCGGCGTTGGCGTCGGCGATGTGCTGGAGCGCCTGGTGCGCGATATTCCGGCGCCGGAGGGTGACCCAGAGGCACCGCTGCAGGCGCTGATCATCGACTCCTGGTTCGATAACTACCTGGGCGTGGTGTCGCTGATCCGGATTAAGAACGGGACGCTGCGTAAGGGCGATAAGGTCAAGGTGATGACCACCGGGCAGACCTATAACGCCGATCGTCTGGGGATCTTTACCCCGAAACAGGTCGATCGCGACGTGCTGAACTGCGGCGAGGTCGGCTGGCTGGTCTGCGCCATCAAGGATATCCACGGCGCCCCGGTGGGCGATACCCTGACCCTGGCCCGCAACCCGGCGACCGTTGCCCTGCCGGGCTTTAAGAAGGTGAAGCCGCAGGTTTACGCCGGGCTGTTCCCGGTCAGCTCCGACGACTACGATGCTTTCCGTGATGCGCTGGGCAAGCTGAGCCTGAACGACGCCTCGCTGTTCTATGAACCGGAAACCTCGACGGCGCTGGGCTTCGGCTTCCGCTGCGGCTTCCTGGGTCTGCTGCACATGGAGATCATCCAGGAGCGCCTGGAGCGTGAGTACGATCTGGATCTGATCACGACCGCCCCGACGGTGGTGTATGAGGTGGAGACCACCCGTAACGAGGTGATCTATGTAGACAGCCCCTCCAAGCTGCCGGCGGTGAACAATATTGAGGAGCTGCGCGAGCCGATCGCCGAGTGCCACATGCTGCTGCCGCAGGAGTTCTTGGGTAACGTCATTACGCTCTGTATCGAGAAGCGCGGCGTGCAGACCAACATGGTCTACCACGGCAATCAGGTGGCGCTGACCTATGAGATCCCGATGGCCGAGGTGGTGCTGGACTTCTTTGACCGCCTGAAGTCCACCTCGCGTGGCTATGCGTCGCTGGATTACGGCTTCAAGCGCTTCCAGGCCTCGGATATGGTGCGGGTCGACGTGATGGTCAACAGCGAGCGCGTCGATGCGCTGGCGCTGATCACCCACCGCGCTAACGCCAACGTGCGTGGGCGTGAGCTGGTCGAGAAGATGAAAGAGCTGATCCCGCGTCAGCAGTTCGACATCGCCATTCAGGCGGCGATCGGTAACCAGATCATCGCCCGAGCCACGGTGAAGCAGCTGCGTAAGAACGTACTGGCCAAGTGCTATGGCGGCGACGTCAGCCGTAAGAAGAAGCTGCTGCAGAAGCAGAAAGAGGGTAAGAAACGCATGAAGCAGATCGGCAACGTCGAGCTGCCGCAGGAAGCGTTCCTGGCCATTCTGCACGTCGGCAAAGACTGATCGTTAGCCCGGCGGGCGCGGTGAATACCGCGCCCGCTGCGTTTATAAGCATTGATTTTAAGGAGTGATGGACATGGCAAATATGTTTGCCTTGATCCTGGTTATCGCCACGCTGGTAACCGGTATCGTGTGGTGTATCGACCGTTTCAAACTGGCGCCGGCGCGGCGCGCTCGTCTGGCGCAGATTAACAGCCAGACCGAGCAGGGGCTGGATACGCAGAGCGCCCGCCAGGCCGTCAAGGCGCCGGGCTGGATCGAGTCCTGCGTATCGGTGTTCCCGGTGCTGGCCTTGGTATTGGTGATCCGTTCCTTTATCTACGAACCGTTCCAGATTCCCTCCGGTTCGATGATGCCGACGCTGCTGATCGGCGACTTCATTCTGGTGGAGAAGTTTGCCTACGGGCTGAAGGATCCGGTGACCCAGACCACCCTGATCCCGACCGGGCACCCCAAGCGCGGCGATATCGTGGTGTTCAAGTATCCGCTCGATCCGCGTCTGGACTATATTAAGCGCGCTATCGGTCTGCCGGGTGACAAGGTGGTGTACGACCCCTACAGCAAGGAGTTGACGGTGTATCCGGCCTGCCAGCAAGGCGAGCAGTGCGATCGGCTGCTGCCTATCACCTACAGTCCGTCGCGCCCGAGCGAGTGGGTGCAGACCTTTAATCAGATGAGCGCCGACGAGCCGAGCAGCGGTTTTTATCAGTATCCCATCGATCAGAGCGTGCCGAACGGCTACCGCATGTATCAGCGTCAGGAGACGCTGGGGACGGTGAGCCACAGCATCCTGACCGTGCCGCAGGCGCAGGATATGGTCTCCCGCTACTACCAGCAGCCGGGGCAGCCCCAGGGCACCTGGATCGTTCCGCCGGGCCACTACTTTATGATGGGCGATAACCGCGACAACAGCGCCGATAGCCGTTACTGGGGCTTCGTGCCGGAGAAAAATCTGGTGGGTAAAGCTACGGCGATCTGGATGAGCTTTAAGAAACAGGAAGGCCAGTGGCCAACCGGCGTTCGACTGGAGCGGATCGGTGGAATTCATTAAATAACCCCCGTAATTACGCAGCAATCTCCCGTCAGTCGTTGTAGAATATTCCCGTGACACGTTTGGCCCCCCGCGCGGGGGCCACTGCAAACGAAACAGCTTTGGATTGGCTTATGGCAAGGCAGGCCTGTTCCGTATGCTGCGGTTTTTGACGCATTCTGAATTTATTGGTATCTCATGAACCCCATCGTAATAAACCGGCTTCAGCGTAAGCTGGGCTACACTTTTAGACAGCAGGATCTGCTGATGCAGGCGCTGACCCATCGCAGCGCCAGCAGTAAACATAATGAACGGCTTGAGTTTTTGGGCGACTCGATCCTGAGCTTTGTGATCGCCAATGCGCTCTATCACCGCTTCCCGCGGGTGGATGAAGGCGATATGAGCCGGATGCGCGCCACGCTGGTGCGCGGTAACACCCTGGCCGAAATGGCGCGCGAGTTCGATCTGGGCGAGTGCCTGCGCCTGGGGCCTGGCGAGCTGAAGAGCGGGGGCTTCCGCCGTGAGTCGATCCTGGCGGATACCGTAGAGGCGCTGATCGGCGGCATTTTCCTCGACAGCGATATTCAGACCATCGAGCGTCTGATCCTTGACTGGTATCACTCCCGTCTGGAGGAGATAAGCCCGGGCGACAAGCAGAAGGATCCCAAGACGCGCTTGCAGGAGTTTCTGCAGGGGCGCCACCTGCCGCTGCCCTCCTATCTGGTGGTGCAGGTGCGCGGTGAGGCGCACGACCAAGAGTTTACCATTCACTGCCAGGTCAGCGGGCTGTCCGCGCCGGTAGTCGGCGTCGGCTCCAGCCGGCGCAAGGCCGAGCAGGCCGCCGCCGAGCAGGCGTTAAAACAGTTGGAGCTTGAATGAGCGAAGAAAAAACCTACTGCGGCTTTATTGCCATCGTTGGCCGTCCCAATGTCGGTAAGTCAACGCTGCTGAACCAGTTGCTGGGGCAAAAAATCTCCATCACCTCGCGTAAGCCGCAGACCACCCGTCACCGCATTATGGGTATTCATACGGAAGGCCCGTACCAGGCTATCTATGTCGATACCCCGGGGCTGCACATTGAGGAGAAACGGGCGATTAACCGCCTGATGAACCGTGCGGCCAGCAGCTCCATCGGCGATGTCGAGCTGGTGATCTTTGTGGTGGAAGGCACCCACTGGACGCCGGATGACGAGATGGTGCTCAACAAGCTGCGCGATCTGAAGTGCCCGGTGATCCTGGCGATCAACAAGGTAGACAACGTGGTCGATAAGACCGCGCTGCTGCCGCACATTCAGTTCCTGAGCCAGCAGATGAACTTTTTGGACGTGGTGCCGATCTCGGCGGAGAAGGGCACCAACGTGGACGCGATCGCCCGCATCGTGCGCCAGCGCCTGCCGCAGGCGGAGCACCATTTCCCTGAAGAGTACATCACCGATCGCTCCCAGCGCTTTATGGCCTCTGAGATCATCCGTGAAAAACTGATGCGTTTCCTCGGTGAGGAGCTGCCCTACTCGGTCACCGTGGAGATCGAACGCTTTGCGCCGAACGAGCGCGGCGGCTATGACATCCACGGTTTGATCCTGGTCGAGCGCGATGGCCAGAAGAAGATGGTCATCGGCAACAAAGGCAGCAAGATCAAAACCATTGGTATCGAAGCGCGCCAAGACATGGAGGCGATGTTTGACGCCAAGGTGCATCTTGAGCTGTGGGTTAAGGTGAAATCCGGCTGGGCGGACGACGAACGTGCGCTGCGTAGCCTGGGTTACGTCGACGATCTGTAAACCGCACGATGGACGGCTGGCAACGCGCCTTCGTGCTGCACGCACGGCCCTACAGTGAAACCAGCCTGATGCTGGACACGTTCACCGAGGGGCATGGCCGGGTGCGTCTGCTGGCTAAGGGCGCGCGCAGCCGCCGCTCTTTGCTGAAGGGGGCGCTGCAGCCCTTTACACCGCTGCTGATCCGCTGGGGCGGACGGGGCGAGGTAAAGACCCTGCGCAGCGCCGAGGCCGTCTCTTTGGCGCTGCCGCTCAGCGGCATCACCCTTTACAGCGGCCTGTACGTCAACGAGCTGCTGGCGCGGGTGCTGGAGCAGGAGACCTGCTACAGCGCGCTGTTCTTCGATTACCTGCACTGCATTCAACATTTGGCCGCCCACGCGGGCTCACCGGAGCCGGCGCTGCGCCGCTTTGAGCTGGCGCTGCTGACTCAGCTGGGCTATGGCGTCGACTTTCTGCACTGTGCGGGCTCCGGCGAGCCGGTAGCCGATACGATGACCTACCGCTACCGTGAAGAGAAGGGCTTTATCGCCAGTCTGGTGGTGGATCAGTTGA
Organism: Edwardsiella piscicida; assembly: GCF_001896205.1. Lineage (GTDB taxonomy): Bacteria > Pseudomonadota > Gammaproteobacteria > Enterobacterales > Enterobacteriaceae > Edwardsiella > Edwardsiella piscicida. Next base: position 3,069,763 of record NZ_MPNU01000001.1, on the reverse strand, counting down.
GCTTCACCGGACGCGATCTGAAGGCGCTGGCCAGCCGCGAATTCCCCGACGGCGCCACCCTGCGCGCCGCCAAGCGTTTTACCCGCATGGCGTTAAAGCCCTACCTGGGCGGTAAGCCGCTGAAAAGCCGTGAGCTGTTCCGCCAGTTCTCCCCGCGTCGTCCGGCCTCGCCGGGTCTCTCCTGACGCCGACTGTCCCCCTGTTTTCCCCGCCGCTGTCCTGCGCGCGGTGACGCGCCCGGCGTTACACTGCATCAGGCCAGCCCGGCGGCGCTTGTCAGCCGCCCGTTGGCGGGTAATATGATGTCTGATAACCGGGTTATCCCGACCGATCATCCTTGAGGAGCTGTCATGGCCGATATTCTGCTGGGCGTTAACATCGATCACATTGCGACCCTGCGCAACGCGCGCGGGACTCAGTATCCCGATCCGGTACAGGCGGCCTTTGTCGCCGAGCAGGCCGGGGCGGACGGCATCACCGTACACCTGCGCGAGGATCGGCGGCATATCACCGATCGCGATGTGCGGCTGCTGCGCCAGACCATCCAGACCCGGATGAATCTGGAGATGGCCGTAACGGATGAGATGGTGGCGATCGCCTGTGAGCTGCGGCCGCACTTTTGCTGCCTGGTGCCGGAAAAGCGCCAGGAGGTCACTACCGAAGGGGGGCTGGACGTAGCCGGTCAGCGCGACAAGATCGCGGCGGCGGTGGCGCGTCTGAGCGCCGCCGGTATCCAGGTGTCGCTGTTTATCGATCCCGATGAACGCCAGATCGAGGCCGCGGTGGCCGTCGGTGCGCCCTACATTGAGATCCACACCGGCGCCTATGCCGATGCGCCCAGTGCGCTGGCGCAGGCGGCGGAGCTGGAGCGGATTGCCGCGGCGGCGCGCTTTGCGCACGCGCGTGGCCTGAAGGTCAACGCCGGGCACGGCCTGACCTACCACAATGTGCAGGCGGTCGCCGCTCTGCCGCAGATGCATGAGCTGAACATCGGCCACAGCATCATTGGCCGCGCGGCCCTCGACGGGCTGAATTTGGCGGTGCGCGACATGAAGCAGCTGCTGCTGGACGCGCGTCGCTAATGGCTATTGTGGGGCTGGGTACCGATATCGTCGAGATCGCCCGCATTGCGGCGGTGGTTGAGCGCAGCGGCGATCAGCTGGCGCGGCGCGTGCTGGCGCCGGCGGAGTGGCAGCAGTATCTGACGCATGCCCAGCGGGTGCGCTATCTGGCCAAGCGCTTCGCTGTCAAAGAGGCGGCGGCCAAGGCGTTGGGGACCGGTATCCGCCACGGCTTGGCCTTTGCCCAGTTTGAGGTAGCCAACGATGCGCTGGGCAAGCCGCGACTGATCCTACACGGGCGCGCGGCCGAGCTGGCCGCCGAGCTCGGGATCGCCTCGCTGCACGTGTCGCTGGCCGATGAACGGCGCTATGCCTGTGCGACGGTGATCGCGGAGGGGTGATTCCCACGGCGCCGGGCGACGACGGCGGAGAATAGACGGTGGGCCGCGGCTCGCCGTTTTTTTTTGTCTCTTGCCCCTCATGCGATCCACGGCCCGACGGTGCCTGGCGCCTCCGTGGCGATGCGGACAGCCTTATCGGCGCAGAGGCCATCTCCCCGGCGATGCCGGGGGATATTTACTGTTCGTCGCCCGGCGCCGGCGTGAGGTAGCCCTGCGCGGCGCGGGTCACGTTGTCCAGTTCATCCAGCAGCTCCAGCCACTCCGGCTCCAGATCGCTGGCCGGGGTGCCGTGGCGCAGCTGCTGCTCCAGATAGTGGCACAGCCTGCGCAGGCGCGGCACCCCGCTGTAGCTGCTGCTGCCGTGCAGCTTGTGGATCAGGCTGCACAGGTCGCCGTCCTGTTCGCCCGCCAGCTGGCGGGTGATTCGCTCGCGGACCTGGGGTAGGAATTCGATCAGCATCTGCAGCATGTCGCGCGCCAGATCCGCTTTATTGGCCGCCTGGCGCAGCGCCAGCCCCCAGTCGAGGGAGACGTCGGCGCTATCCGGCTCTGCCGGGGCGGGGGCGCTGGTCGGTGCGCTGGGACGCTCGCCGCTGTAGCGGTTGAGCAGCTGGCGCAGCATGTTTTCGTCGATCGGCTTAGCCAGATAGTCATCCATGCCGGCGCGCAGTAAACGCTCACGCTCGCCGTTAATCGCATGGGCGGTGACGGCGATGATCGGCGTGGTGGCGTGGCGCGGCTGTTGGCGCAGCAGCTCCGTGGTGCGGATGCCGTCCATCTCCGGCATCTGAATGTCCATCAGAATGATATCCAGATGGCGTTCGCGCGCCGCCGCCAGCGCCTCTTCACCGCTGTGGCACAGCAGGGTGTGCTGCACCAGTTCGCCGAGCAGGGCGCCGATGAGTTTTAGGTTGGCCGGGTTATCGTCTACCGCCATCACCGTCAGCGGCAGACGGGCGCCGTGCGGAGAGATCACCTGCGGTGCCCGCAGCGGCAGGGCGTTATCCATCAGCGCGGGCAGCAGTCGACTGCTGGCGAGCGGTTTGAACAGGCAGCTGCGGATGCCGCGGGCCTTCAGGGTATCGCTGTCGTGCAGCGTGTGGCTGGGCAGCGCCAGGATCACCCGGTCGGCCAGGCGCAGCGCCAGGCTCAGCTTCTCCTGCATCGACTCCGTCGTGAGAGAGGTCTTGACCGGCAGACCGAACAGCAGGATATCGTAGTGGCTGTCCGGGATCACCTGGGCGAACTGCGGGCAGTAGGTGACCTGCAGCGGGGTGACCTTCAGCATATCGAGGGTGCACTGCGCCGCCACCGGATTGCTTTCGATGTACAGCAGGGTTTGGCCCTGCAGCCGCTCCAGCGGCAGGCTGGAGGGGGGCGCGTTATGGTTGAGCTCCAGGCGGATATGGAACCAGAAGGTCGACCCTTTGTGGGGCTGACTGTGGAAGGCGATGTCGCCGCCCATTTCGTTGATCAGCTTCTGGGTGATCACCAGTCCTAGGCCGGTGCCGCCGTGGCGGCGGGTGATGCTGGCATCCGCCTGGCGGAAGGCCTGAAACAGCTGGGACTGCTGACGCTCGGAGATACCGATGCCGGTGTCGTGCACCTGCACCTCCAGCTCTACGGCCTGGGCGGTCTGGCTACGCAGCTCGATGCGGATGTCGATGTTGCCCTTTTCGGTAAATTTAATCGCGTTGCCCAACAGGTTAGTCAGCACTTGCTGCAGGCGCATCGGATCCCCCAGCACGTGCTCCGGAACGTCGTTGCGTACGTTGAGCGTCAGCTCCAGCCCCTTGTCATGGGCGCTGGGCGCCAGCAGGGTCGCCACCTCGTCAATGGTTTCACGCAGCATGAACGGGATGTGCTCCAGCACCAGCTTACCGGCCTCCAGCTTGGAGAAGTCCAGCACGTCGTTGATGATGGTCAGCAGGTTGTTGGCCGATCGTTCAATGGTGTGCAGGTAGTCTATCTGGGTGGCGCTCAGCGGCGTTTTCATGACCTGGCGGGTGAAGCCGATCACGCCGTTGAGCGGGGTTCGCAGCTCGTGGGACATGTTGGCCAAGAACTCGGACTTGATGCGCGCCGCCTCCTGGGCGCGCTTCTTGGCCAGATCCAGCTCGACGTTCTGGATCTCCATCTGCTCCAGGGTTTCACGCAGATCGGAGGTGGCCTGATCGATGTTCTGCTGCATCTCCTCATGGTAGGCGGTCAGCGACATGGCCATCGAGTTGATGCCGTTTTTCAGCATATCCAGCTCGCCCAGCATGTGGCCTTCCACGCGGCTATCGAGCTGGCCGCGGCGGATGCGATCGACGGTGTTGACCATGTTGCGGATGGGGCCGGTGACGTCGCGCATCAGACGGTAGGAGAACAGCAGCGCAATGCACATGCTGATCAGCAGCAGCAGCGTGGCGACAAAGACCTCTTTATACTGCTGCAGGCGCACCGAGCGCAGATCCAGCTCAATGGCGATATAGCCCAGCGGCGCGCTGACGGCGCTTTTATCTTCCGCCAGGCGGTTTTCGGCGATGATCGGGGTACGCAGGATCAGCGCGTCGCCGCGTTTGCTCAGCATCAGATCGGTCGGCGGCGGGCTGCCGTCCGGCAGCTGCAGCATGGCGTAGTTATGGTGATAGTTCGAGGTAACGAACAGATTATTCTGGCTGTCAAAGACCGCGATGGCGCGCACAATGTCCGAGTGACGCCGATGCAGCAGGCCGATCAGTTGGCGCACCGCCTCGCGGCTGCGGAAGGTCATGCCATATTCGCTGGCGACGGCCAGCGGCTCGATGATGCTGGCGCCGGCGTCGACCAGCTGATCCTGCAGTTCATTGTAGCGGTGCACGACGAAGAAGGTGCTGAGCAGCAGCCCGATCAGCAGCGTCGGGGCCAGAGTCAGGATCATCATGCGCGCCCGCAGGCTGTATTTGGTCATGGCGTTCCGATGTGGGAGAATTGGCGGCAAACTATTATTGGGGTAAGCCCCGGCTTAACCCACCGCACAGATAAGCAATCGACATGGCTCAATTTTACACACCGGGGCGCCGTACCGCGACCCGGAAAAACCTGATTGTGACCGCAACCGATCTGGACGCCTTTGGCCAGGGGGTGGCGCGCGATAAGGGCAAGACGCTGTTTATCAGCGGACTGCTGCCCGGCGAAGAGGCCGAGGTCATCCTGAGCGAAGAGAAGCGCCAGTTTGCCCGCGGGCGGGTTACGCGTTTAATCAGCCACAGCCCGCAGCGGGTGGCGCCGCGCTGCCCCCACGCCGGCGTCTGCGGCGGCTGTCAGCAGCAGCATGCGGCGATCGCCCTGCAGCAGCAGAGCAAGTCGCAGGCGCTGCAGCGCCTGATGGCCCGTGAGACCGGGGTGGAGATTGCGCCGCAGGTCATCGCCGGAGAGCCCTATGGCTACCGGCGGCGCGCCCGCTTTGGGCTACAGTTTAACGCGAAGACGCAGCGGGTGGTGCTGGGGTTCCGTCAGGCGGCCTCTAACGATCTGGTGGCCCTGAAGGCCTGTCCGGTGCTGGCGCCCGCGCTGGAGGCGCTGCTGCTGCCGCTGGGCGAGTGTCTGTCGGCGCTGCGCGCGCGTCGCCGTCTGGGACACCTGGAGCTGGCGCTGGCCGACAATGGGCCGCTGATGGTGCTGCGCCATCTGGATCCGCTCGCGCTGTCGGATCGGGAGGCCCTGAGCGCCTTTGCCCGCCAGCGCGGGCTCTCGCTTTACCTGAGCGACGGCGGCGCGCCGCAGCGCCTGCTCGGCGAGGCGCCCTATTACCAGATTGACGGGATCCGCCTGGATTTTAATCCGCAGGACTTTATCCAGGTGAACGCCGCGGTAAATGCGCAGATGGTCGAGCAGGCCTTGGCCTGGCTGGACGTCAGGGCCGATGAGCGCGTGCTGGATCTGTTCTGCGGCATGGGTAACTTTACCCTGCCGTTGGCGCGCCGCGCCCAGTGGGTGGTGGGGGTCGAAGGGGTTCCCGAGCTGGTGGCGACGGCGCAGAATAATGCACGTAACAACGGGCTGAGTAATGTAGAATTCTTCCATCAGAATTTGGAGGAGGACGTGACGCGTCAGGCCTGGGCGGCTCAGGGATTTGACAAGATTTTGCTCGATCCGGCGCGCGCCGGCGCCCCCGGGGTGATGCAGCATATCGTTCGCCTGGCGCCGCGTCGGGTAGTCTATGTCTCTTGTAACCCGACCACGCTGGCCCGGGACAGTAAGACGCTGCTGCAGGGCGGCTATCGGTTGACGCGTTTATGTATGCTGGACATGTTTCCCCACACGGGGCATTTGGAGTCGATGGCGCTGTTTGAATCGGCGGCGCAATAGGCATTTGATAGGCAGTAGTCGAGAGGGAGAGAACCATGGTCGCGGTAAGAAGTGCTCATTTGAATACGGCTGGTGAATTTGTCCCCGAGCAGTGGGTGGCAAGCCTGAACCTGTCCAATTCTGAGTCGTGTGAGCGTCTCACCGCCACCTGGCGCTATTGTCAGGAGAAGACCGCCGGTAACGCCGCGGCGCCGCTGCTGCTGTGGCGCGGCGTTGAAATGGTCGAGATTCTCTCCACACTGAGCATGGATAATGACAGCATGCGCGCCGCGCTGCTGTTCCCGCTGGTAGACGGCGGGGTGATCGATGACGCCCGGGTGCGCGAGGACTTTGGCCATGCCATCGCCGAGCTGGTGCGCGGGGTGCTGGAGATGGACGCCATCCGTCAGCTGAAGGCTACCCAAGATGGCGCCGTCGGCTCGGAGCAGGTGGACAATATCCGCCGGATGCTGCTAGCCATCGTAGAGGACTTCCGCTGCGTGGTGATCAAGCTGGCGGAGCGTATCGCCCACCTGCGCGAGGTGAAGGATGCGCCGGAAGAGGAGCGCGTGCTGGCGGCCAAGGAGAGCTTCAACATCTATGCCCCGCTGGCCAACCGCCTGGGGATCGGCCAGCTGAAGTGGGAGCTAGAGGACTTTTGCTTCCGCTACCTGCATCCGGATGAGTACAAGCGCATCGCCAAGCTGCTGCATGAGCGGCGCATCGATCGCGAGCAGTTTATCGACGACTTTGTGCGTGACCTGCGCGGGGCGATGGCCGAGGAGGGGATCAAGGCGGATATCTACGGTCGCCCCAAGCATATTTACAGCATCTGGCGCAAGATGCAGAAGAAATCCCTGGCCTTTGACGAGTTGTTCGACGTGCGCGCGGTGCGGGTGGTGGTCGAGCGTCTGCAGGACTGCTACGCGGCGCTGGGGATAGTGCATACGCACTACCGTCATCTGCCCAGCGAGTTCGATGACTACGTCGCTAACCCCAAGCCCAACGGCTATCAGTCGATCCATACGGTCGTGCTCGGGCCGCACGGCAAGACGCTGGAGATCCAGATCCGTACCCGTCAGATGCACGAAGACGCCGAGCTCGGCGTGGCGGCGCACTGGAAGTACAAAGAGGGGCCGCAGGCGGGCGGACGCTCCGGCTACGATAACCGCATCGCCTGGCTGCGCAAGCTGCTGGCCTGGCAGGAGGAGATGGCCGACACCGGCGAGATGATCGACGAGGTGAGAAGCCAGGTGCTGGACGATCGGGTGTATGTCTTTACCCCCAAGGGCGACGTTGTCGATCTGCCCGCCGGCTCCACGCCCCTCGACTTTGCCTACCATATTCACAGCGACGTCGGCCACCGCTGCATCGGCGCCAAGATCGGCGGGCGGATCGTTCCCTTTACCTATCAGCTGCAGATGGGCGATCAGGTGGAGATCATCACCCAGAAGCAGCCTAACCCGAGCCGCGACTGGCTGAACCCTAACCTGGGGTATGTCACCACCAGCCGCGGGCGCGCCAAGATCCACAACTGGTTCCGTAAGCTCGATCGCGATAAGAACATCCTGGCCGGGCGTCAGATTCTGGATGACGAGCTGGCCCGTCTGGGGATCAGCCTGAAAGAGGCGGAAAAGCTGCTGCTGCCGCGCTACAACGTGCATACCCTGGACGAGGTGCTGGCCGCCATCGGCGGCGGCGATATCCGCCTGAACCAGATGGTTAACTTCCTGCAGGGCAAGATCAACAAGCCCAGCGCGGAGGAGGCCGATCGCGAGGCGCTGAAGCAGCTGACCCAGAAGGGGCAGTCCAGCGTCCGCAGCGACAAGAGCAGCGGACGGGTGGTGGTCGAAGGGGTCGGTAACCTGATGCACCACATCGCCCGCTGCTGTCAGCCGATCCCCGGCGATGAGATCGTCGGCTTCATTACCCAGGGGCGCGGGATCTCCATTCACCGCGTCGACTGCGACCAGCTGGATGAACTGCGCCGGCACGCGCCGGAGCGGATTATCGACGCGGTATGGGGCGAGAGCTACTCCAGCGGCTATTCGCTGGTGGTGCGGGTGACCGCCAACGATCGCAGCGGGCTGCTGCGCGACATCACTACCATCTTGGCCAACGAAAAGGTCAATGTGCTGGGGGTTGCCAGCCGCAGCGATACCAAGCAGCAGATGGCGACCATCGATATGGAGATAGAGATCTATAACCTGCAGGTGCTGGGCCGGGTGCTGGCCAAGCTGAATCAGCTGCCGGACGTGCTGGACGCGCGTCGTCTGAACGGCGGACGCGGCGGCGCGGAGTAAGCCCGGGGCCGCCTCCCCACGATCTGACGCGCCGGCCCGGGTAGGGTCGGCAGGCGTCCCCCTCTTTTTTACCGCGGGAATAACACCGATGACCACACCAGCCATGCAACGATTGTTGACGATAATGCGCACGCTGCGTGATCCGCAGCGGGGCTGTCCTTGGGATCTACGTCAAACTTTTGCCACAATCGCCCCCTATACGCTGGAAGAAACCTATGAAGTGCTTGACACGATTCAGCGCAGCGATTTCAATGGACTTCAAGAAGAGCTAGGCGACCTGTTGTTTCAGGTGGTGTTCCATGCGCAGATGGCGCAAGAGCAGGGGCTGTTCGACTTTGACGACGTGTGTCAAAGCATCTGCGACAAGCTGGAGCGCCGCCATCCCCACGTGTTCGACGCGGAGTATGACGGGACGGCGCAGGCGTCCGTAGCGCGCTGGGAGCAGCGCAAGCAGCGGGAGCGGGCGCAAAAGGCGATGGACTCTGTGCTGGATGATATTCCGCAGGCGCTGCCGGCGCTGATGCGCGCCGACAAGATCCAGCGGCGCTGCGCCTCGGTGGGATTTGACTGGGACACCCTGGGGCCGGTGCTGGACAAGGTTTACGAAGAAATAGACGAAGTGATGGATGAGGCGCAGCAGGCGGTGGTGGATCAGGCCCGTCTGAGTGAAGAGGTGGGGGATCTGCTGTTCGCCACGGTCAATCTGGCGCGTCATCTCGGCTGCCGTGCAGAAACCACGCTGCAGGAGGCCAACCGTAAGTTTGAGCGCCGTTTCCGCGCGGTCGAGCAGGCGATAAGCGCCGGTGGACAGTCGCTGGAGAGCGCCTCGCTAGAGGAGATGGAGGCGGCGTGGCAGCAGGTAAAACAGCAAGAAAAACAGTAGGGTGGAGCGCCGCGTCGGCGGTGGTTTTCCGTTTTGTTTTGGCTGTTTGATGCGCTGCGACAGAGATTAATGGGATTTTTTAGCGTTTTTTCTCTGTATCCTTTTGTTTCAGAAGTAAAAGAAGATTATTGCAGGCGGTGTTTGGGCGCAGAAAATGGCGCGGACGGGATCAGATCGTTTGTGGCAAATAAAACCTTCGGGTATACTACTGTCCCGTCCTGGTTCTTCCATCGTCTTTAAACCTAACTCTCAGGTTCAGCATGACAACGAATTATATTTTTGTGACCGGCGGGGTCGTATCCTCTCTGGGTAAAGGCATTGCCGCAGCCTCCCTGGCGGCCATTCTTGAAGCCCGTGGCCTCAATGTATCCATGATGAAGCTCGATCCGTACATCAACGTCGATCCGGGTACCATGAGCCCGATCCAGCACGGGGAAGTTTTCGTTACCGAAGACGGCGCGGAAACCGATCTGGACCTGGGTCACTACGAGCGCTTCATTCGCACCAAAATGTCCCGTCGCAATAACTTTACCACCGGGCGCATCTACTCCGATGTGCTGCGTAAAGAGCGTCGCGGCGACTATCTGGGCGCCACCGTTCAGGTGATCCCGCATATCACCAACGCCATCAAAGAGCGCATCCTGGAAGGGGGCGAGGGCCACGACGTGGTTCTGGTTGAGATCGGTGGCACCGTCGGTGATATCGAATCGCTGCCGTTCCTGGAGGCGATTCGCCAGCTGGCGGTCGACGTCGGTCGTGAACACACCATGTTCATGCACTTGACTCTGGTACCATATATGGCGGCCGCCGGTGAGGTGAAGACCAAGCCGACCCAGCACTCCGTGAAAGAGCTGCTCTCTATCGGTATCCAGCCTGACGTGCTGATCTGCCGCTCCGATCGCGCTATTCCGGCCAACGAACGCGCGAAGATCGCGCTGTTCTGTAACGTGCCGGAGAAAGCGGTTATCTCCCTGAAAGACGTGGATTCCATCTACAAGATCCCGGGGCTGCTCAAGTCGCAGGGGCTGGATGAGTTTATCTGCAAACGCTTCAATCTGGCCTGTCAGGCGGCGGATCTGTCCGAGTGGGAACAGGTTATCTTTGAAGAGGCCAACCCGGCCGGTGAAGTGACCATCGGTATGGTCGGCAAGTACGTCGAGCTGCCGGACGCCTATAAGTCGGTGATCGAAGCGCTGAAGCACGGTGGACTGAAAAACCGCGTCAGCGTTAATATCAAGCTGATCGACTCGCAGGATGTCGAAACGAAAGGCACCGAGATCCTCAAAGATCTGGATGCTATCCTGGTACCGGGCGGCTTCGGCTATCGCGGCATTGAAGGAAAGATCGCCACCGCACGCTATGCGCGTGAAAACAATATCCCGTATCTGGGCATCTGCCTGGGTATGCAGGTTGCCCTGATGGAGTTTGCCCGCAACGTCGTGGGCATGGAAGGCGCCAACTCAACGGAGTTCATGCCGGACTGCAAATACCCGGTCGTGGCGTTGATCACCGAGTGGCGTGATGAAGAAGGTAACGTTGAAATGCGCAGCGAAGACAGTGATCTGGGCGGCACCATGCGCCTGGGCGGTCAGCAGTGCAATCTGGTGGACGGTACGTTGGCGCGCCAGCTGTACGGTGCGCCGAGCATTGTGGAGCGTCACCGTCATCGCTACGAAGTGAACAACATGCTGCTGAAGCCGATCGAAGCCGCGGGTCTGCGCGTCTCCGGCCGTTCAGCGGACAATAGCCTGGTGGAGATCATCGAGCTGCCTAACCACCCGTGGTTCGTGGCCTCGCAGTTCCATCCGGAGTTCACCTCCACCCCGCGTGATGGGCACCCGCTGTTCTCCGGCTTTGTTAAAGCGGCGGCGGAATACCAGAAACGTCAGGTGAAATAAGTGATTATGGGCAGGCGCGGGACTTTGGTTCCGCGTCTGTCGTCTGGAGTTTTAGTTTAACTTGTATCGAGGAAAACCTAATGTCCAAAATCGTTAAAGTCATCGGTCGCGAAATCATCGACTCCCGCGGTAACCCGACTGTAGAAGCCGAAGTTCATCTGGAAGGCGGTTTCGTCGGTATGGCTGCTGCGCCGTCAGGTGCTTCTACCGGCTCCCGCGAAGCGCTGGAGCTGCGCGACGGTGACAAGTCACGTTTCCTGGGTAAAGGCGTTCTGAAAGCGGTTGCCGCCGTTAACGGCCCGATCGCTGAAGCCATCATCGGCAAAGACGCCAAAGATCAGGCAAACATCGACCAGATCATGATCGAGCTGGACGGCACTGAAAACAAATCCAAGTTCGGTGCTAACGCCATTCTGGCGGTTTCCCTGGCTAACGCTAAAGCAGCCGCTGCCGCTAAAGGCCTGCCGCTGTACGCTCACATCGCCGAGCTGAACGGTACTCCGGGCAAATACTCCATGCCGCTGCCGATGATGAACATCATCAACGGCGGTGAGCACGCCGACAACAACGTCGACATCCAGGAGTTCATGATCCAGCCGGTTGGCGCTAAGACCCTGAAAGAAGCGGTACGCATCGGTTCTGAAGTGTTCCATAACCTGGCTAAAGTGCTGAAGTCTAAAGGCATGAACACCGCCGTGGGCGACGAAGGCGGCTACGCGCCGAACCTGGAGTCCAACGCGGCTGCGCTGGCTGCTATCAAAGAAGCCGTTGAGAAAGCCGGTTACGTGCTGGGTAAAGACGTTACCCTGGCCATGGACTGCGCCGCCTCTGAGTTCTACAACAAAGAAACCGGTATGTATGAACTGAAAGGCGAAGGCAAATCCTTCACCTCCAACGAGTTCACCCACTACCTGGAAGGCCTGACCAAAGAGTATCCGATCGTCTCTATCGAAGACGGTCTGGACGAGTCTGACTGGGATGGCTTCGCTTATCAGACCAAAGTGATGGGCGACAAGCTGCAGCTGGTGGGCGACGACCTGTTCGTGACCAACACCAAGATCCTGAAAGAAGGCATCGAGAAAGGCATTGCTAACTCCATCCTGATCAAGTTCAACCAGATCGGTTCTCTGACCGAAACCCTGGCCGCTATCAAGATGGCGAAAGACGCTGGCTACACCGCCGTGATCTCTCACCGTTCAGGCGAGACCGAAGACGCGACCATCGCCGATCTGGCGGTAGGTACTGCGGCTGGCCAGATCAAGACCGGTTCCATGAGCCGTTCTGATCGCGTTGCTAAGTACAACCAGCTGATCCGTATCGAAGAAGCGCTGGGCGTGGCTGCACCGTTCAACGGTCTGAAAGAAGTGAAAGGCCAGCATTAATCCGCTGCTTTTCTGATGTAAAAAACCCGCCGCCGGCGGGTTTTTTTATGTCCGGGTGTAACGGTTAGCTGATCGCCTCTTCCGAGCGCAGGATCTGATACAGCTCATCCTTGATCCGCAGCTTTTCGCGCTTCATCTCTGCAATTTGCTCGTTGAAGGCCGCGCCGGGTCTGTTTTCAGCCCTTCTGATCTCATGGTCCAGCTGGTTATGCTCATGGAACAGGGTGGCAAATCGGATGTCTTCGGTTTTCAGACGGGAGATCAGATCACGATACTCTGGGAACATAAGCCCTCCTTTTGGTCAGAACCCATGTCTACTATGGCACAGAAACGGCGTCTAGTTTGTAACCAGCGTCGCAGGTTGTCGGTGAAGTTTGTCGGGGGCATTCGCGGTGATAAAAAGAAGGGGCCGCAGCGTGCGGCCCCTTGGGGGAGGGGGCTATGTGAAGATTACAGACCGGCGATCACCCGGCGCAGCAGACGAATGCGCGGGGCAATGCTCTCCAGCTCCAGGTATTCGGCCGCGCTGTGGAAGCCGGCGCCGATCGGGCCAAAGCCATCCAGCGACGGGATCCCCAGCGCGGCGGTGTGGTTGGCGTCAGAGCCGCCGCCCACCGCCTGCCAGGTGATGGCGATCCCCTCTTCGCGTCCGGCCTGCTCGACGCGGGCCATCAGCGCTTCGGTGTCGCCCGACGGCGCCATGGCCGGGGTGTGGGCATCCTGCTGCAGCGTGCAGCTGACGCCGTCCAGGAACGGCTGCTGGCAGCGGGCCTGCAGCGCCTGATTGACGCGCTGATACTCATCGTTGCACCAGAAGCGCAGATCGACCACGGCTTGTGCGTGGTCGGGCACGATGTTGGCCGCGTCGCCGCCGCTGATCACGCCGACGTTGAGGGTGGTGCCCTTGTCGCTGTCGCCCAGCTGGTTGACGGCGATGATGGCGTGGGCCAGAGCGGTGATCGCCGAGCGGCCTTTCTCCGGATCGTTACCGGCGTGGGCGGCGACGCCCTGGAAGCTGAGGCGATAGCGGGCCATGCCTTTCCGCGCCTTGACCAGGGAGCCGTCGGCACGCGCCGCTTCGCACACCAGCACGCAGCCGCTGCGCTTGGCCAGTTCGCCAATCCAGGCGTGGGAGTGGACGGAGCCGGTCTCTTCATCCGGGTTCATGGCGACGGCGATGCGCAGGCGCTGACGATCGTGCGCCTCCAGGCCACGCAGGGCCCACAGAATATTGAGCAGGCCGCTCTTCATATCCGAGACGCCCGGCCCGTAGGCGCGGCCATCGCGCACGCTCAGCGGACGCTCGGCGGCGGTACCCGGCGGGAAGACGGTGTCCAGATGGCCGACCAGCAGCACATCGTAGCGATCGGCCTGCGGCTGGTTGGTGACAAAGACCCCTGGCCCGACCTGGTCGCCCAGATCGACCTGCTCCGCGTGCCAGCCAGCGTCGCGGTACAGGCCGGTAAAGATATCGGCAACCCGGGCGACCCCGTCGCGGGTCTGGGTGCCGCAGTCGACGTTGACCACGCTGCGCAGTTCGTCCAGATACTGTTCCAGTTGTATCATCCGATCTCTCCTTGAGTTACAGAATTACGCGCATGAGCAGCATGGCGATGAAGGCGTTGATGACGGAGATACCGATCATCACCGGAATACGTTTGGCGGCGGTGCCGATAACGCCGAGGATACGCCCGGCATACTGGATCTGAGAGCCCATCAGGTAGATGGCCGGTGCCAGGATCGCCAGATGGGTCCCGGTGAGGATACCCTGGTCGAACAGCGCTACGGCAACGCCTACGCCGCCGCCCATGGACATCCAACCGCCGATCAGTACGGCGGCGGCCTCGCCCGGCAGGCCAAACAGCCCCATCAGCGGGCCAAACACCAGCGCCATTCCTTTCAGGGCGCCGGTGATCTCCAGCGCCTTGATCAGCACAAAGGCCATCAAGACGTTGGGCAGGGTGCTGGTGGTGGCAATGTTCCAGCCTTTGCGCGCGCCGGCGACAAAGACGTCGGTGATCATAGGCTTCGACGCGGAGGTAGAAATAGGTGCAGACATTAGGCTTCTCCCTGTGCCGGATGGGTTGCAGTTTTTGCGCTGTTACGTGTCGTCAGGCGCAGGTACAGGCGCATCAGGTTGGCGCCGAAAATTTTCATCACGAACATCACCGCCACACACAGGCCGATGGAGGCCGGTACCGCCGGGGTGCCATCGAGGGTCATCAGGGTGAACAGCACCGCGCCGGAGGAGAAGAAGTTGGTGATCATGGCACCGGCGGAGAACTGGAACATGGTGAAGACGTCACGCTCGTGTTCGGCTATCTGTCCTTCGTCGGAGAGGTTGCGGGTCAGCGAGGCACCGACGTCGGTGCTCTGCAGTGAGCCGATCATCGCCAGGCCGGCGGCGCCGGGGATCCCCAGCAGCGGGCGCAGCAGCGGCGTCAGCAGCTTACGGGCCGCGTTGAGCGCGCCGTAGTGCTCCAGCACGTTAATCATCCCCAGAGCGAACATCACCGCCGGGATCAGGCCAAAGGCGAACAGGAACCCGTCCATGGCACCGGAGCCGCCCTTACCGCGGAAGGTGCTGGTGGCGGCGTTTACCGCGTCGCCGGCGCTGCTGACGCCGCTTACGACCTTACCAAATGCGCCGTTGAGGGTGGTGAAGTCGAAGACGCCGTACCATTCTTTTCCGCCCAGCAGGCCGGAGAAGAACACCATTGCGAAGATCAGCGCGACATAGGCACCGAAGCCGACGCGCTGTTCCGCGGGCGGGGCGCTGGGTGGGATTGGACTACTCATGGATCATTTCCTTATGCCAGGTGTGAAGTGTTACAAAATACAAGAATACGAATATTCAGTAATAGTTTTTTAGAATATATGACCTGGCGCAAGAAAAATATTGGTTATTTATACGACTAATTAATAATTTGAGATATCGCACGTGGAAAAATCGGAATTCCGTGCTAACAGTTCGGAATAGCAGAAATGTTACCGGGAACCGGTCGGTGCGACGGCCATAAAAAAATCCCCGCCGGCGTCAGCGGGCAGGGAGTGAGGGGGGGCGCAGAGAGCGGCGATCAGTACATCAGGGAGTAGAGCTGGCGGCGGAACTTAGAGGCCAGCGCATCGCCGGTGCCCAGCGCGGCCAGAATGTCCATCAGCGTCTTGCGGGCCGCGCCGTCACCGGCGGCCAGATCGCGGCGCAGGTGATCCATCAGCAGGGTCAGCGCCTCCTCGTTGCGCCCGACCTGATGCAGCTGCAGGGCCAGCTGGACGGCCAGCGCCACGTTCTGCGGCTGTTCGGCGACCTGCTGCTGCAGCTGCTGGATCTCCGGGGAGTCGGCGGCCTGCTTCATTAGCTCGATCTGGGCGATCAGGCTCTGATAGTGGGTGTCCTGATCCTGCAGCGGCACGGTCGCCAGCAGGGCGCTGGCCTCATCGCTGCGGTTGAGGGCGATCAGGGTTTCCGCCAGCGCCAGCGTAATATCACTGCGGGTCGGCGCCAGGGTATGGGCCTCTTTCAGCAGCGGCAGGGCCTCCGCCATCTTGCCGTCGGCCATCAGCTCCGCCGCCTGGGCGGCCTTTAGCTCCTCTGGCTTGGGCAGAACCCGGGCCAGCAGATCGCGGATCTGCTCTTCCGGCTGCGGTCCCTGAAAACCGTCGAGCGGCTGACCATCCTTAAACAGATAGACCGTCGGAATGGCGCGCAGCCCGAACTGGGATGCCAGCATCTGTTCGGCGTCGCAGTCGACCTTGGCCAGGATGAACTGCCCGGCGTACTCGGCGGCCAGCTTTTCCAGCACCGGCGTGAGCTGTTCGCAGTGTTGGCTACGGGCAGACCAAAAGTAAAACAGCACCGGCACCGACATGGATTGCTCCAGCGTCTGGTGTAGGTTGGCTTCGGTAATATTGACTACGGTGGCGTTGATCATGGTGGTTTCTCTCGATCCCTTCGGCTAGATAAAACGGATATGGGGGCGGCGGCGGCAATTACAAGCTTAGCGCGCCGTCGAATGGCCACTCAGGATGCGATCCAGCGCGCGGCCCGGCAGGATCCGTCGCAGCAGGCTGAGCGCGTGAGCGATAACGGTGACGGGATAGCGCAGCCGTGGACGCGGACTCTCCAGCGCGTGGCGCAGCTTGGGCAGCACCGCCTCCGGCGTCAGGGTGAAGCGGGCGGCGATGCCGGGGTTAGTCACCGGCTTGGCGCTGTCGCACTGGTGCACGTTGTGGGTAAAGCGCGAGCGAATGGGGCCGGGCTCGATCAGGGAGACGTGTACGCCGCTGCCGCGCAGCTCCATGCGCAGCGCATCCGACCAGCCCTCCAGCGCATATTTGCTGGCGGCATAGGCGCCACGCCCGGGGGTGGCAACCACCCCCATGATGGAGCTGGTCTGGATGATGCGTCCCTCGCCCTGGGCCAGCATCGCCGGCAGCAGCAGTTGAGTCAGCTGATGGGTGCCGAACAGGTTGGTGGCAAACTGGCGCTCCAGCTCCTCGCGGCTGATCTGGCTGAGGGGCCCATAGAGACCGAAGCCGCCGTTATTGAACAGGGCGTACAGACGCCCGTCGGTCAGCGCCAGCACCTGACGGGCGGCCTGCTCTACGCTCTCGGCGTTGTCGAGATCCAGCGTGATGCCCTCCATCCCCATGGCCTCCATCGCCGCGACGTCCTCCGCTTTACGGCAGGCGGCCAGCACCCGGTAGCCCCGCTGGTGCAGATCCTTGGCCGCCGCCAGTCCGATGCCGCTGGAACAGCCGGTGATTAAGATGGCTTTTTGCATAAGTTTACCTAAGTTGCTCTGTTGGTCGCTGAATATTCATGTTTAATTAATAGACGGCGCGCCGTTCTCCGCGCGCGTTAGCTGCGGCAGCAGGCGCTGCGCCATCCAGTCGGCGATAAACGGCTGGGCCAGTGCGTTGGGGTGCAGGCCGTCATCCTGGATCCAGTCGGGGTGGCCGACCACCGCTTCCATATAAAACGGCAGCAGCGCGACGCCAAAGCGCGCGGCCAGCTGAGGGTAGATCGCCGCAAAGGCGTCGCCGTAGCGCCGACCGTAGTTGGGCGGTAGGCGGATCTGCATCAGCAGCGGGGTGGCGCCGGCCCGCTGCACCCGCTCGATGATCGCGGACAGCGCAGCGGCGATGGCGTCGGGCGCAATGCCGTGCAGCCCATCGTTGGCCCCCAGTTCAATCAGCACCCAGCGCGGCCGGTGCTGCTGCAACAGCTCCGGCAGGCGCAGCAGCCCCTGCTCGGCGGTATCGCCGCTGATGCTGGCGTTGATCACCGTCAGCGGCGGGGTGCGCAGCTGCCATTGCTGGGCCAGGCGGGCAACCCAGCCCTGCTGCTCCGGCAGGCGATAGGCGGCGCTCAGGCTGTCTCCCAGCACCAGCAGTGTATCGGCACGGGCCGCCGTCAGGCCACACAGGATCATGACCACCATCAGGAGTATCCGATGCCAGCGCAAAACGTAATTGAAGTTCATCATGTCGCCAAACGGGTTGGTGAGGGTGAAAACCAGATCTCCATCCTTACTGCTGTCGACCTGGTTGTCAAACGCGGACAGAGTCTGGCGCTGATCGGCGAGTCGGGATCGGGAAAATCGACGCTGCTGGGGATCTTGGCCGGGCTGGACGATGCCAGTGCCGGCGAGGTGCGTCTGCTGGGGCAGCCTCTGTCACAGCTGGATGAGGAGGGGCGCGCCGCCCTGCGCGCCCGCGATATTGGCTTTGTGTTTCAATCTTTTATGCTGGTGCCGACCCTGACGGCGCTGGAGAACGTACAGCTGCCCGCGCTGCTGCGCGGCGAGCGCGAGCACGACAGCCGCCAGCGCGCCGCGGCGCTGCTGACGCAGCTGGGGCTGGGGCAGCGTCTGCGCCACCTGCCGGCCCAGCTCTCCGGCGGTGAGCAGCAGCGGGTCGCGCTGGCGCGCGCCTTTAGCGCCCGGCCGCAGATCCTGTTTGCCGATGAACCGACCGGCAACCTGGATCGCCAGACCGGCGATCGCATCGCCGATCTGCTGTTTGAGCTGAACCAGCGCCAGGCGACGACGCTGGTGATGGTGACCCACGATGTTCAGCTGGCTGCGCGTTGCCAGCGGCGGCTGCGCCTGGTGGACGGAACGCTGCGGGAGGTCGCGTGATCCGGCGCTGGTTCTGGCGCGAATGGCGCACTCCGTCGCTGCTGATCGTCTGGCTGGCGCTGGCGCTGGCGGTGGCCTGCGTGCTGGCGTTGGGGCGGATTGGCGATCGTCTGGATCAGGGGCTGCAGCGACAGGGACGTGAGGCGATCGCCGCCGATCGGGTGCTGCGCAGCTATACGCCGGTGCCCGAGGCGTGGCTGGCGCAGGCCCGGCGGGAGGGGATCCGGGTCAGCCGGCAGTGGGTATTTTCAACCATGGCGTTTGCCGGCGGTCGGCTGCAGCTGGCGGAGGTGAAGGCGGTGGACGACGCCTACCCGCTGTACGGTCGGCTGGAGACGCGCCCGCCGCGCCAGGTGCCGCGCCCCGGCGAGGCGCTGGTCGCTCCGCGGCTGATGGCGCAGCTCGCCCTGCGCCCCGGCGATGCCGTGGAGGTGGGGGATATGACGCTGCGGGTCGTCGGCGAGGTCGAACGGGAGCCGGACGGTGGGTTCAGCCTGCTGAGCAGCGCCCCCAGGATGCTGATTGCGCTGGCGGACGCCGAGCGCAGCGGGATCGTACAACCGGGCAGCCGGGTGAGCTATCGCTATGGCTTGGCCGGCAGCCGCGAGGCGCTGGCGCGCTACGACGCCTATCTGACGCCGCGTCTGCAGGCGGATCAGCGTCTGACTCAGGCCGCTCAGGGCGCGAACGTGCTGGCGCGTACCCTGCAGCGGGCGCAGCAGTTTCTGCTGCTGTCGGCGCTGTTGACGCTGCTGCTGGCCATGGCCGCCGTCAGCGTGGCGATGGGGCACTACTGCCGTAGCCGCCATACGCTGGTGGCGCTCTTGAAGACGCTGGGCGCCGGGCGGCGTCTGCTGCTGAAGTGGGTGGTCGGACAGTGGCTATGGCTGCTGGGATCGGCGCTGCTGGTGGGGGCGGGGCTGGGGCTGCTGGTCGAGCGGGGGCTGCTGTGGCTATTGACGCCGCTGCTGCCCGCCGCGCTGCCGTCGCCCGGCCTCTGGCCCTGGCTGTGGGCGCTGGGGGGGATCCCGCTGATGGCGCTGCTGGCCGCCCTGCGACCCTATCGTCAGCTGTTGGCGATGCGGCCCCTGCGGGTGCTGCGCGCCGACGCGCCGAGCCCGATCTGGCCCCTGCGCTATTACCTGCCGCTGATGGCGCTGCTGCTGGGCGGCGGGCTGCTGTGGCTGGTCGGCGCCAGCGCGCTGATGTGGTCGCTGCTGCTGGGGATGGCCCTGCTGGCCCTGCTGCTGGCGCTGTGCGGCTGGCTGGGGCTGTGGAGCCTGCGCCGACTGGCGCCGGGCAGCCTGACGCTGCGTCTGGCGCTGGGGCGTCTGCTGCGCCAGCCGGGGGCAACCCTGAGTCAGCTGGCGGCCTTTTCGCTCTCCTTTATGCTGTTGGCGCTGCTGCTGATGCTGCGCGGCGATCTGCTCGATCGCTGGCGTCAGCAGCTGCCGCCCGACAGCCCCAACTACTTTCTGTTCAACATCAGCGCGGCGCAGCGCGAGCCGCTGCAGGCGTTCCTGCACGCCCACGGCGTCACTCCACAGCGGTTTTATCCCATTGCGCTGGCGCGTCTGACGGCGATCAACGGGCGTCCGCCGGTCATGCAGGGGGGCGATGAGTCCCTAAACCGTGAGCTGAATCTCACCTGGCTGGCGTCGCTGCCGCCGGGAAACCCGCTGCTGGCCGGTGAATGGCCGCCGGGCGCGGGGGGCGTCTCGGTGGAGCAAGGGGTGGCTGAACGCCTGGGGCTGACGCTGGGCGATCGCCTGACGTTTAGCGGCGACAGTCGGCAGTTCAGCGCCCGAGTGACCAGCCTGCGGCGGGTAGACTGGGAGAGCCTGCGCCCCAATTTCTACTTTATTTTCCCGCCCGGTGGGCTGGAGGGGCAGCCGCAAAGCTGGCTCACCAGCCTACGTTATGACGGCGATACGCGGCTCTTGGCTGAGCTTAACCGCCGCTTTCCGACCCTGACGCTGGTGGATATGGGCGCCCTGCTGCTGCAAGCGCGTCAGATACTGGATCAGGTGGGGCGAGCGCTGGAGGTGATGGTGCTGCTGGTGGTGCTGTGCGGGGTACTGCTGCTGTTGGCTCAGGTGCAGGTGGGGATGGAGCAGCGCCGCCAGGAGCTGCAGATCTACCGGATCTTGGGCGCATCGCGACGGGTGCTGCGTCGCACCTTGTATGCCGAATTCATGCTGCTGGGACTGGCGGCGGGCACGGTGGCCGCCGCTGCCGCCGAGGCAGCGCTGTGGCTGCTGCAGCGGCAGGTGTTTGACTTTCCCTGGCAGCCCGCCTGGCCGATGTGGCTACTGCTGCCGCCGGGCGCCGCGCTGCTGCTGGGGATCTGCGGCGCCGGACTGGGAAGAGGGCTGCTGCGTCGTCCCTCGGCGCGCTGATGCTCAGCTCAGCCGCGCGCCGGCCCATGCCAGGGCGTCCTGGTACTCCGCCGGCAGCTGGCCGCGCAGGGTATCCAGGGCGCTGACCAGCCGCTGGGACTGGAAGTGGTTCAGGTTGAGGTGGCCCACCTTGCGTCCCGGACGGACCGCCTTATCGTACCAGTGCAGGTGCACCAGCGGGCCGCTTAGCCATGCGGTGTCCAGCGCGGTGCCGATCAGGTTGATCATTACGGAGGGGGTGGAGACATCCGGGTGCGGCAGAGGCAGGCCGAGCAGCGCGCGCAGGTGCAGCTCGAACTGACTTATCGAGGCGCCGTTCTGGGTCCAGTGCCCGCTGTTGTGTACGCGTGGCGCCAGCTCGTTAATCAGCAGGGTGTCGTCATCCACCACGAAACACTCCATCGCCATGACGCCGACATACTCCAGGCGCTGCATGATGCGCTGCAGCATCGCCTGCGCCTTCTCCTGCAGAAAGCTCTCCGGCTGCGGAAAGACCAGGCTGGCGCGCAGAATGCCGTCCTGATGCAGGTTATGGGTGAGGGGATAGAAAACGCAGCGGCCATCCTGAGCGCGGGCGCCGATCAGCGAGACCTCGCCGATGAAGTTGATCCCTTGCTCGACAATACACTGCCCGTAGATCTCGGCATCAAGCTGGGGTTCGTGACCGGGGCGGATACGCCACTGACCGCGCCCGTCATAGCCGCCGGTGCGGCGCTTGACGATGGCCAGCGGGCCGAGGCGTTCAAACAGGGCGGGCCACTGTTCTGGCGCGGCCAGCAGCGCCCAGGGCGCCGTCGGCAGCGCCAGTTCGTCCAGCAGCTGCTTTTGGCTGTAGCGATCGGCCAGCAGCGGGAAGATATCGCGGTTGATGAAGGCCGGGTGGCTGGCCAGCTCGCGGGTCAGCGGCGTGTCGGGCCAGCGTTCGATTTCGGCGGTGATCACCGCCTGTTGCCAGGGGACGCTGTGCGGATCGGCCTCGATACCCACCGGATAGACCGGGATCCCCAGCGGTTCTCCGGCCTGACGCAGCATGCGCCCCAGCTGGCCATCGCCCAGTACGCAAACCGGCTTCATGCGTCCTCCCGCGGATCGGGATGGCTGAGCACCTCGTCGCTCTGCGCCTGGCGCCAGGCGGCCAGGCGGCGGCTCAGCGCTTCGTCATGCAGCGCCAGGATCTGGGCCGCCAGCAGGGCGGCATTGGCGGCGCCCGCCTTGCCGATGGCCAGGGTGCCGACCGGGATGCCGCGCGGCATCTGTACTATCGAGTAGAGGCTGTCGACCCCATTCAGCGCGGCGCTCTGTACCGGTACGCCCAGCACCGGCAGCAGGGTTTTGGCCGCCAGCATGCCGGGCAGGTGAGCCGCGCCGCCGGCGCCGGCGATGATGACCTGCAGCCCGCGCGCCGCCGCCTGCTCGGCAAAGTGAAACAGCTTATCCGGAGTACGGTGCGCTGATACCACCTCCACGTGGCAGGGCAGCTCAAGCTGCGTCAGGATTTCGGCGGCGAACTGCAGGGTGGCCCAATCGCTTTTGGACCCCATGACGATGGCGATCCTGGCCGGTGCGGCGCTGGCGGACATGAATGGCGTGCTCCTCTAACTCGGTGGCGGTGAATGGCCGCCCGATCCCGGCGGCCCTACAGATAAGAGGGGCAAAGCATAGCATAGCTTTTCAGGTGAGGAAAACGTTTGCGTGGCCGCCGCGCCGGGGAAAGTCAGCGCCGTTACGCTATCGGTTAGCGTAATGCGAGGGAAACATCTACTATAAAAGTAGTAGTCCATGAAGGGCTATTTGGGGACCTCTACCGCTCAACGCCAGAGATAGTCTGACGCTATATTGTTTAAGGACTGTCCATGAAATGGATCACGACGCTATTGTCCCGCGGCGGCGGTCCGCTGGGAATATTATTATTATTTCTGACGCTGGTGTGCTATTGCCTGATCTTCCTGACGGCGGCGCAGCCTATGGTACTACTGCGCGGCTTTATCGCCGTATGTAACGCTATTTTGCTGATCATGCATATATTTATTGCGTTATTTATTTTTATGCAATTTAACTGCGAGCGCCAGCAAATATATAAGATCCCGTTAATCGTATCCTACCTACTTTCGGCCTCGCTCCTTCTCTGTAGTTTATTATTTTGCCAAGATATCTTTTTTCCGGAATATAAAAATGCGTTAACGCTGAATGACTTTGTTTTATTTTATTTAATCCGCTATAGCGGAATGGCAATGCTGTTTCTGTATGCGCTGTACCTTTACCGCCGGCAGGAGAAAGGCGCCATCGCGCTCTGCCCGGTGGTGGCGCTGAGCCTGACCATGAGCGTCGCGGTCGCGCTGGGCGCACTGCTGCTCTCCAACCACTCGCTGCATTCGCTGTGGCTCGAGCCACGGCTGCTGCAGGTGTCGCAGAATTATCAGGCAGGGTATCGACAGGTGGTGCTGCCGTTTATGTGTACGCTGTGGGGGGCGCTGGCGCTGCTGCTGATCTGGCAAACCCGTCTGGCGACGCGCTTTTGGCTGGCGGTGACGCTGGCCAGCCTGATCATCCTGGGCGGGTTTGTGCTGCAGTGGCGCTCTCCCCAGGTGAGCAGCGTAGGGTGGTATGGATCTCTGCTGTTTGGGCTGGTGGCCAATTTTTACGTCATGGAGATCTTCTTATATGACATTTTTCAGCGCTACCGTCGTATACAGATCGAATATGCCATCAGCTACAACAATGCGATCCGCGATGGCCTGACGCAGACCTTTAACCGCGCTTACTACTATGGGTGTCTGCAGCGGGCGCTGCCGCAGTGCGGCGCGACATACCCGCTGGGCGTGCTGATGATGGATATCGATCGCTTTAAGCTGATCAACGATCGCTATGGCCACCTGAGCGGCGATCGGGTGCTGTGCGAGGTGGCTCGGGCTATCGGTCGGGGAGCCCGTCCAGAG
This sequence comes from Edwardsiella piscicida, assembly GCF_001896205.1. Classification (GTDB taxonomy): domain Bacteria; phylum Pseudomonadota; class Gammaproteobacteria; order Enterobacterales; family Enterobacteriaceae; genus Edwardsiella; species Edwardsiella piscicida. The sequence continues at coordinate 3,046,043 of NZ_MPNU01000001.1, read as the reverse complement.
GACGTGGTGGCGCGCGTCGGCGGCGATGAGTTTTGCGTATTACTGTACCACGCGGACGCGGCGCAGACGCGCGCGATAGCCGAGCGGATCTGTCGCGACGTGGCGGCGCTACCGCTCACAGCGCTGGACGGCACCCCACTGAGCGTGACCCTCAGCATCGGCGGCGTTGTCTGCGAGGAGAGTCGACAGAGCGCCCAGGCGTGCGTGGCGCAGGCCGATATGGCGCTGTATCAGGCCAAGCTGGCGGGGCGTAACCGCGTCGTGATGGGCTCGCTCTCGGCGGGGTGAGCGGGCAGCTCGATCAGATGTATCCCCTGTGCGTCGACCCGGATCATCGAGCCGTGGGTATGCCAGGCACCCAGCACCGCGCGCAGGGCGCAGCGGCCATCGTCCAGGCTAAAGTGATGTAGGGCCGGGCGATGGGTATGGCCGTGGATCATGCGCTGAACGCCGCGGCGTTGCAGAGTGGCGCAGACCGTCTCCTGGTTGACATCCATGATGGTCATCGCCTTGGCGCTGTTGCTGCGCTGGCTCTGTCGGCGCATACCGGCGGCGATCTTCAGGCGCAGGCGCAGGGGAAGGCGGCGGAACAGCCACTGTAGCAAGGGGTTGTGAACCCGGCGTCGGTAGCGCTGGTAGTCGCGATCGTCGCTGCACAGGGTATCGCCGTGCAGCAGCAGAATCGGCTGACCGTATAGCGTAATGATCTGTTCATCAGGCAGCAGGGTCATGCCGCAGCGCTTGGCATAGGACTTACCCAGTAAAAAATCGCGGTTACCGCAAATGAAGTAGCAGGGCACGCCACTGTCGCTCAGACGGCGCAGCGCCTCGGCGACGTGCTGGTGCAGCGGCTGGGGGTCATCATCCCCTATCCAGTAGTCGAAAAAGTCGCCCAGAATGTATAGGGCTTCTGCCTGAGGGGCTTCTTCGGCAAGAAAGCGCAGAAAACCGGCGGTGATCGCCGGTTCCTGTTGGCTGAGGTGTAAATCAGCGATGAACAGCGTTGCCATTCGGGCGATTATTCGCTCACGGTAACGCGTTGGATGATCACGTCTTCACGCGGAACATCCTGGTGCATGCCGTTACGGCCGGTGGAGACACCCTTGATCTTGTCGACCACGTCCATGCCTTCTACCACTTCGGCGAATACGGCATAGCCCCAGCCGTCCGGGCGCTCGGAGCGGAAGTTGAGGAAGTCGTTATCAACGACGTTGATGAAGAACTGGGCGGTCGCCGAGTGCGGATCGTTGGTGCGCGCCATGGACAGCGTGCCGCGGGTATTCTTCAGGCCATTGTTGGCTTCATTCTTGATCGGTGCCTTGGTGGCTTTCTGTTTCATGCCCGGCTCGAAACCGCCGCCCTGGATCATGAAGCCATCGATCACGCGGTGAAAGATGGTGTTGTCGTAGAAGCCGTCACGGCAGTATTCCAGGAAGTTGGCAACGGTAGCCGGCGCTTTGTCGTCAAAGGTTTTGATGACGATGTCACCATGATTGGTGTGGAAAGTAACCATAACAATAATCCTGTTTTATGATGATTGAAGCAAGCGGGATGATTGTAGCCGATGCCCCTGCCGCTGGCACCTCTTTCTCCGGGAATATTCGCAGGGCGCTGCTCCCGGGCTTCATTCTCTCCGGGCGCTGCGTTAGTATAACCTTTACGTTTCTATCCCGTTATCAGCAACTATCACGGATACCCCCGATGCTTAAAATCTTTAATACACTCAGTCGCCAGAAAGAGGAATTTAAACCCATCCATGCCGGTGAAGTCGGTATGTATGTGTGTGGGGTAACCATTTACGACCTGTGTCACATCGGTCACGGCCGAACCTTTGTCTGTTTCGACGTGGTGGCCCGCTACCTGCGCTACCTGGGCTACAGGCTGAAGTATGTGCGTAACGTGACCGACGTGGACGATAAAATCATCAAGCGTGCGCTGGAGAACAAGGAGAGCTGCGAGCAGCTGACCGAGCGTATGCTGGCGGAGATGCATCGCGACTTTGATGCCCTGAATATCGCCCGTCCCGACGTGGAGCCGCGCGCGACCCACCATATCGCCGAGATCATCGCGCTGGTGGAGCAGCTGATCGCCCGCGATCATGCCTATGTGGCCAGCAACGGCGACGTGATGTTCGCCGTCGATACCGATCCGGACTACGGCGTGCTGTCGCGCCAGGATCTGGAGCAGCTGCAGGCCGGTGCGCGGGTGGAGGTGGCCGACGTGAAGCGCAACCCGATGGACTTTGTGCTGTGGAAGATGTCCAAGCCGGGCGAGCCGAGCTGGCCGTCACCGTGGGGCGAAGGGCGCCCCGGCTGGCACATCGAGTGCTCGGCGATGAACTGCAAGCAGCTGGGCGCGCACTTTGATATTCACGGCGGCGGTTCGGACCTGATGTTCCCGCACCATGAGAACGAGATTGCCCAGTCGACCTGCGCCCACGACGGCGCCTACGTCAACTACTGGATGCACTCCGGCATGGTGATGATCGATCGCGAGAAGATGTCCAAGTCGCTGGGCAACTTCTTCACCATCCGCGACGTGCTGGCGCACTATGACGCGGAGACGGTGCGTTACTTCCTGATGTCCGGCCACTACCGCAGCCAGCTGAACTACAGCGAAGAGAACCTGAAGCAGGCGCGTGCGGCGCTGGAGCGTCTGTATACCGCGCTGCGCGGCACCGACGCCGCGGCGCAGCCGGCGGCGGATGAGACCTTTACCGCGCGCTTCCGGGCGGCGATGGATGATGACTTCAACACGCCGGAGGCCTACTCCGTACTGTTCGACATGGCGCGTGAGATCAACCGTCTGAAAGGGGAGGACATGGCGCAGGCGAGTGCGCTGGCGGCGCAGATGCGCGGTCTGGCCCACGTCCTGGGGCTGCTGGAGCAGACGCCGGAGCACTTCCTGCAGAGCGGCGCCGCGGCAGGCGATGACGAGGTTGCGCAGATCGAGGCGCTGATTAAGCAGCGCAACGATGCCCGCGCCGCCAAAGCATGGGCGCTTGCCGATGAGGCGCGTGACAGCCTGAATGCGATGGGGATCGTGCTGGAGGATGGGCCGCAGGGCACCACCTGGCGGCGTAAGTAAGGCCGAGCGATAACGCGCAAAAAGCCGGACCTGGGTCCGGCTTTTTGACGTCTGGTGCTCAGCTTAGGCGATGACGCGCGCCTGCTGCCCGGCGAAGTCGACCACCTGGCCCGCGACAATCTTCGCGCGCTTGCGCGTTTCGACCGCGCCGTCGACCTTGACCTGGCCCTCGGCGATCAGGTTTTTGGCCTGGGCGCCGCTGTCGCACCAGCCCTGCAGCTTCAGCAGATCGCACAGCTCGACGTGCGGATGATTGTCCAGATGGAAAGTTTGCATGGTCTTTTCTCTTGCCTTAAAAATTAACCGCCGCGCGGGCGGACACGCCGCTATTGTGCCAGCCTGCAGCGCCCGGCGCACGGGAAAGCTGCGTCTGGGACACGATGGCGCGCCGAAGGCTTAGTCGTCGTGAAACGCCTCACAGGCCTGCAGGGTATTCTGCATCAGGGTGGCGACGGTCATCGGCCCGACGCCGCCGGGAACCGGGGTAATCCAGCTGGCGCGCTGGGCGGCGCCGGCAAAGTCGACGTCGCCGACCACCTTACCGCTTTCCAACCGATTGATGCCGACATCGATCACCACCGCGCCGGGCTTGACCCATTCGCCGGGGATAAAGCCGGGTTTACCGACGGCGGCGACGATCAGATCGGCGCGCTCGACGTGCTGCTGCAGGTTACGGGTGCGGCTGTGGGTGATGGTGGTGGTGCAGCCGGCCAGCAGCAGCTCCAGCGCCATCGGTCTCCCCACGATGTTGGAGGCGCCGACCATCACGGCATCCATCCCCTGGGTTTCGATGCCGCAGCGCTCCAGCAGGGTAATGATACCGCGCGGGGTGCAGGGGCGGAGCTTGGGGGTGCGCTGGCACAGGCGGCCCAGGTTATAGGGGTGAAAACCATCCACGTCTTTGTCCGGATGGATGCGTTCCAGCACGCGGCTGTTATCGATGCCGACGGGCAGCGGCAGCTGTACCAGAATACCGTCGATGGCCGCGTCGGCGTTGAGCGTATCGATCAGCGTCAGCAGCTGGGCCTCATCGGTGCTGTCCGGCAGCGCATAGGAGCGGGAGAGAAAGCCGACCTCTTCACAGGCGCGCTGCTTGCTGCCGACGTAGATGCGAGAGGCCGGATCGTCACCGACCATAATGACCGCCAGTCCCGGCGCCCGTTTGCCGTCCGCCAGGCGCTGTCGCACCCGTGCCGCCACTTCATTTCTGACCTGCTGCGCAATCGTTTTCCCATCAATAATTTTTGCTGTCATGGTGAGCTGATCCATCCTGGTTATGTTGCGGGGATGTCGCCATTGTCGCAAATGGCTGGCCCGCTGTCAGGTGAATATTGATCTCCATCAATACCCGCTAGGCGCGTTTTACGGTGAAAGGCATTGACTCACCTGAGTTGGGCCGTATAATCCCATTCCGCCTGAAACATCAGGCAGATGCACCGGTGATTTTCCGATGCGCCCTTAGCTCAGTCGGATAGAGCAACGGCCTTCTAAGCCGTGGGTCGCAGGTTCGAATCCTGCAGGGCGCACCAATAACACGTCCAGTCAGTTCTCCCTCTTTCTATAAAAACCAATAAAATCAATATCATCATCGCCATTGCAGCCGCCTTACGTCACGCGTAGGCGAGCGATATCTCGTCCGCGTTGGGGGCGTCTCGCGCTGCGATCAAGGCGATAGTGCCCTGTGGTGTCACGTCTGTCGCCGTCGACCTGGCATCCGTAGGGCAACGGCAGAGACGCGCCATCGCTCGGTAAGCGAGATCGCTGAGCGTGGACACATGGGGGATGGGATTCGCGTCTTCCGGCTGCGCTATCGCGGCGGCGCTGGATGATGAGAGCGTTCAGGCGGCCACCGTATTATGGTGAGACAGCGTTTAGTCGCGACGCGCGACGAATCGTCAGAGGCGCCCTGCTGCGTGGATGGAGGAAACATCTGATATTCGCGTAATACCCCATCGCGTGCGGCGATGGGGTGATTCCAGGTTAGGCTACCTTTTCAAAGTTTCCGATAGCATAGCTGGCCGATCCCTCTTTTTTCTTCAGCACGCCGGGATGGCTGGCATCAATATAGCAGGTGCCCTTTGCGCCAAACCCTTTGCTATCAGGAAGATCGGCCCAGTTTAATACAACGGATTTATCCTGTGGGTCAATAATACCAAAACCCACGTTATGGCAGCCGTTGCCTGATCCGGAAACAAATACGGAATTTCCATCTTGCGTAATATGATAGGTCATTCCATCACCATGACACAGCCACTTTCCAGTTAAATTCTGCATATGAATTTCCTTTGGGGATAGAGAAGTTGTCCTACTCAATTAACGTTGCCGTGCACACAGCAATATAAGGAATAGCATAGGCAAGGGTAACTCGCAGTGGCTTTATCCTGTTAAAAGTTGTCATGGGTCAAACTTATCGGCTTGCAATGTTTTATATATGGTTCACCCAATCGTGCTAGCGCGATATATACAGCATGGCTGAAAGTCATTATTTATAGGAGTCGGCGTATTTATTCTTCTCTTGAGCGCTGAATAACCCGGTTTTTTATTATAAGCGCGTGGATGGTGGCGTCCGGTTTCCGGCGTGTAAGAAAAGATAACAATATTGACGCGGCGGCGGCAGGATAGCCTGGCGCAGGCTGTGCTATGGTCACTGACAGTGATGATGGGGCGATGGGCGGTGACGGTGCGTAAGCGGGGTGATGTATTTGGTTGGCGGCGCTGGGGTCGCTTTACGCTGGCGATGCTGCTGACGGGGGGGACCGCCGGGGTGGCCGGGTGGCTGGTCGCCCTGCTGCTGCACAGCGTGCAGCATCTTGCCTATGGCTATAGCCTGGATGCGATCATCAGCCGTGAGTCTTTTCTACAGGGGGTTAGCGATGCGGCGCCGTGGCGCCGCTTTACGGCGTTGATGGCGGCGGGCGGCGTAGCCGGCGTGGGGTGGTACGCGCTGTACCGCTATGGGCGTGGTCTGGTCAGCGTGCGCGATGCGCTACGCACTCCGGCGTCGCGGATGCCGACGTGGGAAAGCATGCTGCATGCCGCGCTGCAGGTGATGACGGTCGGTATGGGATCGCCGCTGGGGCGGGAGTCTGCGCCGCGGGAGATGGGGGCCCTGGGCGCGGAGCGTCTGGCCTTTGCGCTGGGGATTACGCCACCGCAGACGCGTACGCTGATTGCCTGCGGCGCCGGGGCCGGTTTGGCGGCGGTGTACAATGTGCCGGTGGCCGGCGCTCTGTTTACGCTGGAGGTGCTGCTGAAGAGTTGGCGAGCGAGGGCGGTGATCCCGGCGCTGGTCTGCTGCACAGTGGCGACGCTGGTCGCCCGGATCGGACTGGGGGATGAGTACCAATACTCTATGCCGGGGTACCGGGTGACGGAGGGGCTGCTCCTCTGGTCGCTGCTGTTTGGTCCGCTGTTTGGCGGCGCAGGGGTGCTGTTTGCTCGCCTGGGGCGTTTGGCTGAATCCCACTCTACGCGTGATGTTCGACTGATCCGGGATAATCTGTTGGCCTTTCTGCTGCTGGCGCTGCTCAGCCTGTGGCTACCGCAGTTGCCCGGCAACGGAAAAGGGGCGACCTGGCTCAGCTTTAATAGCGACGTGGGCATTGGGTTGGCCGGACTTTTGCTGTGTGCGAAGGTGGCGGTGCAGATGGCGGCTCTGCGGGCGGGGGCGCGCGGAGGGCTGATGACGCCAGCGTTGGCCAACGGCGCGCTGTTGGCCTGCATCGTGGGGAGCCTGTGGCTAAAGCTGTGGCCGGGCACCGCGCTGGGGGCGTTCGCCGTCGTCGGCGCCGGGGCGTTTTTATCCGCCTCAATGGGAATGCCGCTGACCGCGCTGCTGCTGGTGTTCGAGCTAACCCATATCAGCCCAGACTTTCTGCTGCCGATGCTGTTGGCGATCGTCGGCGCTACGGCGGCACGCCGTCTGCTGGGACCCTAGGGGCGCGGCGTGAAAATGCGGCGGCGCATGATATTCTGCGGCGTGCGCTGTGATATCGACGCGCTATGTATCTCGTCGCTTAAAAATAAATTTATACAGTACGTGCGGAAGAAGAGTTTATTTTGATTTATTGTCGATAAGTGCGCTGCTTTATTATTTTTTAAATAAAAAATAGATTATATCTACCCCCTTCCTTTCTAATCTATTTGTGGCACTGGACGCCTGTCCGAAAAGATGTACAGAGTGCCGGTGTTTTTTTACTGCTTTTTATTATGCAAACAGAATAAAAATGATATTTATAAAAGAAGCAGTATCGAGTGCGTCTAGCGAGAATATTACTTAATAAGGAGTTTGCAATGAAAAGTAAAACAACATTTATGGGTGGTTCCGTACTGGCGCTGACTCTGGCACTGGCTGGCAACGCCTGCGCTCAGGAGCTGACGATGGCCACGGTAACCACGCCGGAAACCATGACTTGCCATGAGTTTACCCAGATGAACCCGAAGGCGATGACGCCGGTGATGGTCTGGGTGGTCAATAAGGATCGCGACTATAAAAACGGCGACTATGTTGATTGGCAGAAGGTACAGACGGTCATGGTGCCGAAGGTGATTAAAGTCTGTAAAAAAGAGCCGGGTAAGAAAATTGTCGAATTCCGTAATCAGGTCCAGGAGCTGGTTTCAGAATAACGCCGGGCGCGCACGCCCTTTGCGCTGAGCGGATGGCGGTCAATGCCCATGATGTCACGGAGATAGAGCCTATCCCATCAGTCAGCGTAGGCGTCTGACGAGCGGGAACGCGTAGGGGATCTGCGCGGTCCGGCGCGTGTCAACGCCAGCCTCTGCTGGAATAGGCTCTCCGTCGCACCTAAGCCCGCCGCTTGACGGGCTTAGGTCGGCACCTACTTCAGAAACTCACTGTCTTTGAGCACGATAAGCGGCTCGATATCACTCTCTTTCTTGATCACCAATGCGCTGTCTGCGCGCAGGCAGGCGCCGCCGTAGCTACCGCCCACGGTAAAGGTACAGACCTGGATATGCTTGTCCGCCACCCGCGGTAGGCACCATAGCTGCTGATAAATATTCTTCTGGTCGCGGAATTTCCCGCTGGTGGTATCGAGCACCTCCTCATGGCGGCTGACCAGATCGATATTACTGCCACAGCGCCCGGCGATCGGCTTAACGGCGTAGCCGCTGCGGATCAGCGCCGGCGTCGGCTCAAAGTCGGTATCCAGGAGATAGCGGTGGTGGGGGAACAGCGACCACAGGATCGGGAGGATCGCCTTGTTTCCGGGGATGACGGTCCACAGCGGTTCGAACACCATGATTTCCGGACGCAGCAGAACGTCGATCAGCCGCACCTGGTTTTCCGGCTGGCCGGTGCGGATGGGCACCGCGGCATATTCAGCATCGCTGACCTCCCGTACCTGCTCCAGGGCGGTCTCCCATGCCCAGGTTTTCCAAACGCAGTTCACCTGGCGCTCCTCGTCGTCGATCAGCTGACCGGTGGCGTCCCAGCGCAGCGCCGCCAGCCCTTTGACTATCTTGCTATCGAAGCCGGCCTGCGACAGCGCCCGCTGCATAAAGAGCGCGTGATAGCTCTCCTCGACGTCGTTATCCTGCATGATGTGGACAAACGGGCGGGCGTGGCTGTGGCGCCAGGCACCGGCCAGCTCGTTGAGCAGATCCTCGCCCGGGTTGTAGCCCGGTACGCCGTCGCCCTGCTTCGCCCAGCGCTGCAGGATCAGCGCGGCCTCCGTATGGCAGGAGGCCGAGTCTGCGTTGTATTCGTAGACCTTCAGCCCTCGCTCATCCATACAGAAGTCCATGCGCCCGGTGATCATGCAGTGACGGCGCTGCTGCCAGGAGAGGCGCAGGCGCGGCCAGAGGATCTTGGGAATATCGAACAGCGCCAGCAGACTGTCGTCGCGCAGCACCTTATCGGTGGCGTGCAGGTACATCAGGTGCAGCTCATTGGTGGCCTTGATCAGCTCCTGTTCGGCGCTTTCGCTGATGGTGACATATTGATACGGGTTTTGGTTGATGACGTGCCCATTAGCCTGTACATAGGCGTTTTCGAGGGGATCGCTTTCATTCAGCCAGCGGCCGTCAAAGGTCCCCTTATCGCTGCGTCGGGCGTCGTGCAGCGCCATCATCGGCGGCGCCAGGGTGGGCTGGGGTAAGCTGTCGCGGGCGTCGTCGGTATGGATCATCCAGCCGAGGATTTCGGTGTCGTCAAACGAGTCCCGAATGGTATAGCGGCCCTGGTGTCGCTGCAGCGTGAGCTCCCGCGTCCACTGCTGTCCCGGCGGCAGCGGGGCGTGGATAACGTTTTGTTCGGCGATGCGTACCCGGTCGCCCAGCAGCTGGGTGATGACGGCAACGTGGCCGGTATCCTTGAATTCACCGCCTTTCTGCCAGATCAGCAGCGCGCCGGCGACCGGCGCCCGCGCCGAACCGTTGGCGAAGGCCTGCAGCGGTAGCAGGCTATCGTTAACGACCTGACGCAGAAAACGCAGAGAGAAAATTTCATAGGCCATGCCGACGTCGGTAAATACGACGCCGTAGTTCAGAAATAGAAAGCGACGGGCAAATTCGACGCACTGCCACTTGTGGCCCATATATTCGTCGTCGATGTAGCTGCGCAGGGAGGCTTCATCGGGATAAACCCGGGGATCCAGCGTGCTATAGTCGGAGGAGTAAATTGCGACGCCGCCCGGCGCATAGCCAAGCAAAGTACCAAAAGGGGCGTCATTGTGGGTGATATCTACGCTCATGATCCTGACCTCAGTATAACGCTGCTGGAGCTGGCTGGCAGGGTGAAAAGGGTGCCGTCATGGCAAGTCGCTGGCGCCAGCCAGACAGAGGTGGATTCATCATAGCACTAACTTACGGGGCGGCAACGGCGCGGGCAGAAAGGGCGGGCGGTCGCGCTGCGGCTACGCAGTCAATAAAAGTGAAATATGCCTATTGTGTGAGAAAACTCTTATTTTATAGCGCATGGATTATCCTTTTCAGGGATAGCACCACGGTGCTTCGTTCATCAAATAAATCGTAATTTGAATACGTTAGCGCATATTAATCGCATTCTCTGCGGCGAGTTTAACACCGTGTTTTTATTTGTATCTAATTGATAATAAACTGATTGTTATCGGCGGTGTCGTTCTGTTGGCGCGATGCTGTTTGTTTATAGAAGGTTTGTGTTTGTATTGTTATGCTATGAGCGCCTGCATTAAATAAAATAGAGTGAACCCGTTTTAGTGAAAACGCATAATGATATTCTGGCCGCGTTGGCGGCATTGCCCCTCTTTTTGACTGGGGCGGCCTTTGCCGCTGAGCCCGGGATGCTGGACACGTTACGCAACAATATTGTTCAGACCTGGGAACAGCCGCAGCATTACGATCTGTACCTGCCGGCGATTACGTGGCACGCCCGCTTTGCCTATAGCCAGGAGAAGATCGATAGCTACAACGAGCGTCCGTGGGGCGCCGGTTTTGGGCAGTCCCGCTGGGATGAGAAGGGTAACTGGCACGGCCTGTACCTGATGGCGTTTAAAGACTCGTTTAATAAGTGGGAGCCGATCGGCGGCTATGGTTGGGAGGCAACCTGGCGCCCGCTGGAGGGCTCGGACTTTCATTGGGGCGCCGGCTATACCGTGGGGGTGACCATGCGTGATAACTGGCGCTATATCCCGATCCCGGTGATCTTGCCGATGGCCTCCGTCGGCTATGGTCCGCTGACGCTGCAAATGACGTATATTCCAGGCACCTATGATAACGGTAACGTCTATTTTGCCTGGCTGAGGCTGCAGTTTTAACGCGGCGCAGGGGGCATGATTCACGGTGCGGACGGCGCCGTTTAGCGCGCGCCCGACGATAAAATACGGCGGAAAAATTGGTGAGCCGCCGGGTTGTTATCTATCTTTGCTACAGGGTACTCGGTTATTACGTCAGCGGGCGCGTCCCGGGGGATGACCATGGTAGCGGAGAGCGTCTTGCTTGCCGATACGGTATTGATTGTGGATGACTCACCGGGCTATCGCCGCCTGCTGGCGACGATCCTGGCGCGTTGGCAATACCGGGTTATCGAGGCGCAGGACGGTGAGCAGGCGCTGGCGTGTCTGGCGAGCCACCGGGTGCATATTGTGATCAGCGACTGGGAGATGCCGCTGATGGACGGCGCCGCGCTGTGCCGGGCGATCCGCGCCGGAGACTACGGTCACTATATCTATCTGATCCTGTTGACTATCCGCCAGTCGACTGAGGATATGCTGGCCGGAATGGCGGCCGGTGCCGACGATTTTTTGACGAAACCCCTCAATCAGGGGCAGCTGCGCAGTCGCCTGCATGCCGCCCAGCGCATCATCTCTCTGGAGGCCACGCTGGCGGCGCGCAACGCCACGCTGGCCCATGCCTACCAGCAGATCGAATCCGATCTGCAGGCCGCCGCCGCGATGCAGCGCAACCTGCTGCCCTCTCACGACCAAACCATTAACGGCTTCCATGCCGACTGGCTGTTTTTGCCCTCGGCCTATGTGTCCGGCGATCTGCTGAACTACGTTCTGCTGGATACGCATCATCTGGCGTTCTACTGCGTGGATGTGGCCGGACACGGCGTAAGCGCCGCCATGCTGGCGCAGTCGGTGGCGCAGGAGTTTAACAGCGCGCTGTTGACCCACAGCCTGCTGTTCTCCCCGTCGGCCCAGGCGCCTGCGCCGCCGCACCAGGTGGTGGGCGAGCTTAATCGTCGCTTTTGCCTGGAGCCGCAGGAGGATGGCGTCATGCGCTACTTCACCCTGGTGTATGGGGTGCTGGATACCCGTAACGGTCAGATAGCCCTGTGCCAGGCCGGGCATCCTACGCCGCTGTGGATCCGGGCGGACGGCAGCCTGAGCGGCGTTGGCGACGGCGGGCTGCCGATAGGTCTGTTTGAGTGGGCTGCGTATGAGGATCATACGCTGACGCTGGCGCCCGGCGATCGGCTGTGTCTGTACAGCGATGGCGTCAGCGAGTGCGACAGCCCGCAGGGCGAACTGTTCGGCGAGCTCCGCCTGCGCCGTGAGCTGCAGGCGCAGAGCCACGCGGCGGCGCCGCAGCTGCTGCAGACGCTGGCCGCCGCTCTCTCGCGCTGGCACAGCCCCGATGAGGGAACCCCGCATCAGCGCTTTTCCGATGATATTTCACTGTTGATGATCACCCGCTGTGCCGATGACCTGCAGGGACGGGTAGAGGAGAATATATGAATCTTGCCGTAGAGGAAGTGGATGGCCTGACGATTGTCTCACCGCTGATCCGCCGCCTGGATGCGTCGGTTGCCGGGGTATTTCGTCAGAACGTCGTTACGCTGATCGAGCAGGGGCACTATCGGCTGCTACTGGACTTCAGCCAGGTGGACTTCATCGACAGTAGCTGCCTGGGGGCCTTGGTCTCGCTGCTGAAGCTATTAAACAATCGGGGCGATCTGCTGCTATGCGGGCTGAATGAAAATATTCAGGGCATGTTCCGCATCACCCGGATGGATCGCGTTTTTCATATCGGTACGGATCGCCAGCAGATGTTGGCGCAGCACGGCGCCTGAGGCGGTAGGCGATGAAGCTGCGCACCTATTCATTTCCGCTGGCGGCGACGCTGGATAGCCTGGCCCCGCTGGGGGCCGCGCTGCAGGAGTTTTTTAGCGGCGCGCCGCCTGATGTGCTGTTCCAGCTGGAGCTGGCTGCCAATGAGTCCTTCAGCAATATCGTGCGCCACGGCCAGGCGGGGGCGTATCCGGTGGCGATAACCCTGACGCGTCACCCCCGACATCTGGAGGTGGTGCTGCGCGATCGCGGGCAGCCGATCCCCGCCGAGGCGCTGCGGCCGACGGCACCGGATCCCCAGATGGACGATCCGTGCAGCTGGCCGGAGCATGGCATGGGCATGCTATTGATCCGCCAAATGACCGATGAGTACCACTACCGCTACAGCGCGGGAGGAAATGAGCAGCGGCTGATCAAGTATCTGCCGCTGGGCGGCGGTACGTGCGCGCCATAGCGCATGACGGGGATCGCGGGCCGGGCGCATAGCGCGTCGGCGATGGCGAAGGGAACGACGGCTCAGGGCGCAGCGCGCCGCAGAGCCCACGGCGTATCACGCCGAGATAACAGGGGTAGCAGCTATGTCCTATAGCGCGGAAAGCGAGAGCAGTGAAAGCCGTATGCAGCGTCAGATTGTCTGTGCGCTGCGCCATCGCGTCGGTATGGAGCCGGCGGCGGCGGGCCAGCGGGACTGGTTCAACGCCCTGGCGCTGGTGGTGCGCGATCGCCTGTATGATGCCTACTGCCAAACCCGGCAGCGTCACGCGCATCAGCAGCGTAAGCGGGTGTACTACCTGTCGATGGAGTTTCTGATCGGCCAATCGCTGCGTTTTAACCTGCAGAATCTGGGGCTGTACGCAACGGCGCAGGCGGCCCTGGCGGCCGAGGGGCAGGCGCTGGAGGCGCTGTTCGATAGCGAGCCGGACGCCGCGCTGGGCAACGGCGGCCTGGGGCGACTGGCCGCCTGCTTTATGGATTCGCTGGCGACCCTGGACGTCGCCGCCAGCGGTCACGGCATCAAGTATGAGTACGGTCTGTTCCGGCAGCTGATCATCAATGATCAGCAGATCGAAAAACCGGACGAGTGGCACTCGGCCGCCTCGCCCTGGATTATCCAGCATCCGAGCCAGAGCATGATCATTCCGATCTACGGGCGCATAGAGCATGGCTTCGACGCGCAGGGAAACTATAACCCGATGTGGTTGGAGTGGAAGGTGCTGCTGGGCGTCCCCAACGACTATTACGTCAGCGGCGGTGAGGATAAAGGGGTTAACCGCCTGCGTCTGTACCATGCGGCGGCCTCCGACTCCTTCGATATTCTCATCTTTAACCAGGGGGACTACCTGCAGGCGGTCGGCGAGAAGATTGGCAGCGAGAATATCTCCAAGATCCTCTACCCCTCCGACGAAATTCTCTCCGGTAAAGAGCTGCGTCTGACTCAGGAGTACTTTCTGGTCGCCTGCACCGTGCGCGACCTGCTGCGTGATTTCTTCGCCGAGCACCAGGATATTCGCCGACTGCCGGAGTGGGCGGCCGTGCACATTAACGATACGCATCCGGCGCTGATCGTGGTGGAGCTGATGCGGGTGCTGGTGGACGAGTACCGTATCGGCTGGGATGAGGCCTGGTCGATGACCTGCCGCACCTGTTCGTTTACCAACCATACCCTGATGCCGGAGGCGCTGGAGTGCTGGTCGCTGCCGCTGGTGGAGCGTCTGTTGCCCCGCCATCTGCAGCTGATTTATGAGATTAACCACCGTTTCCTGACCACGGTCAGCCGTCGCTATCCCGATGATGCCGCGCCGCTGCTGCCATCGCTGTCGCTGATCGATGAGAGCGGAGAGAAGCGCCTGCGGATGGTGAATCTGGCGACGCTGGGTAGCCATAAGGTCAACGGCGTCTCGGCCATCCACTCCGAGCTGGTGCGCGATATGCTGCTGCCGCAGTTCAGTCGCCTGACCCCTGACAAGTTCGTCAACCAGACCAACGGGATCTCCCATCGCCGCTGGCTGCAGCTGGCCAACCCCGCGCTGGCGCAGTTTTTTACCGAGCTTATCGGTCCGGCGTGGCTGGACGATCCCCATCGTTTGGCGCAGCTATCGGACTATTGCGATGACGCTCAGGTCGTGGATCGGGTGCGGCGGATTAAAACCGACAATAAGCTGGCGCTCAGTAACTATGTCTACAGCCGCTACCGGATCGCCCTGGATCCGATGGCCATGTTTGATGTTCACGCCAAGCGTTTCCATGAATATAAGCGCCAGCTGCTCAACGTGCTGCACATCATCTACCAGTATCAGCGTCTGCAGGAGGGCGTGGAGCTGGCGACGCCGAAGATCTACTTCTTCTCCGGCAAGGCGGCGCCGCGCTATACCCTGGCCAAGCTGATCCTGCAGCTGGTGAACTGCGTGGCGCGGCGCATCAGCCAGCTGCCGCGGGTGAACGGGGTTATTCGCGTGGTGTTTCTGGAGGACTACAGCGTCTCGCTGGCGGAGCGGCTGATCCCCGCCTGCGATCTGTCAGAGCAGATATCGATGGCCGGTACGGAGGCTTCCGGCACCAGCAACATGAAGTTTGCGATGAACGGCGCGCTGCTGATCGGGACGCTGGACGGCGCCAATATCGAAATCCGTCAGGCGGTCGGCGAGCAGAACTTTTACCTGTTTGGCCACACGACGCTGCAGATAGCCCAGAAGAAGGCGCAGGGCTACCGACCCTATGAGGTGCTGAGCCAGCAGCCGTCGCTGCAGATGGCGCTGGACGCGCTGGTGTCCGGCGAGCTGTGCGCCGATCGCGAACTGTTCCGCCCGCTGTATGAGATGCTGACCGCGTCGGATTACTACATGCACCTGGCCGACTTTGATGGCTATCGTCACGCTCACCAGCAGGCGCAGCTGGACTTTAGCCGGCATACCGAGTGGTATCGCCGTACCCTGCGGGGGATGAGCCGAATGGGGAGCTTCTCCAGCGATTACACCATCCGCGGCTACTGCCGCGATATCTGGAATACCGACGTATAGCGCTGCACAGCGCGACAAAGGGCGGCCTGTGGGCCGCCCTTTTTTTAGGGTATCGAGGGGGTTACAGCGCCACCACGCGGTTGATTTCGACGACCTGATCGCTGGGCAGATAATAGTAGTCTGTGACATGAGCACTATTTCGCATCATGACGCGGAATATCTTACGCTGCCAGGTAGGAAACGCCTTGTTTCGATCCTTCATCATCAGGGATTCATGGCCGATATAGTAGGTCATCTCCTTGGGATCGCTCTGGCAGTGCTCAAAGTCGGCCCCGCTCAGCAGCTGGGGAATGTTGGGGTGCTCCATAAAGCCGTAGTGTGCGCTACAGCGCCACAGATTCGGCGCTATCTGGGTCAGGGTCACGCGCTCCGCGGGCGCGACGTAGGGAATATTGTCGACCAGGATAGTCAGCAGCAGTACGTTACGGTGCAGCGAGCCGTTGCGCTGCACGTGCAGGCGCATCACCGACGGCACGCCGGCGGAGGAGCGGGTCAGGAATACGGCGGTGCCGGGCACCCGCGGGATATTCTGCGCCTCAATGGTGTGCAGGAAGCTGGTCAGCGGGATCATGCGCTCCTGGGTCTTGCGCAGCACCATCCGGCTGCCCTTATGCCAGACCAGCATCAGGGTGAAGATGGCCAGCGCCAGCAGCAGCGGGATATAGCCCCCCTCCATCAGCTTGGTCAGGTTGGCGCACAGGAACAGCAGATCCACGCACATGAAGAACCCGGCGGCGCACAGGCTGGCGGGCAGGGACCAGCGCCAGATCTCCCGCATGGCGATAAACAGCAGCGACGAGGTCAGGGTCATGGTCAGCGAGACGGCGATGCCGTAGGCCGCGGCCAGGTTTTCCGAGGTCTTGAAGAAGATGGCCAGCAGCAGCGTGACGATCATCAGCATCAGGTTGATGCTGCCGATGTAGATCTGGCCGTAGCTCTCCTCGGTGGTCTGCTTGATCTGCAGGCGCGGCAGCCAGCCGAGCTGGATAGCCTGGCGCGTCATGGAGAAGGCACCGCTGATAATCGCTTGGCTGGCGATGATGGTGGCCAGGGTCGCCAGGATCACCAGCGGGACCACCAGCGGCGTCGGACAGAGCAGATAGAAGATGTTCTGGCTGAGATCGGCGCCGGAGAGCACCAGGGCGGCCTGCCCGGCGTAGTTCAACAGCAGGCTGGGAAAAACGATGCCGAACCAGGCGCCCCAGATCGGCTTACGGCCAAAGTGGCCCATATCGGCGTACAGCGCCTCGGCGCCGGTCACGCACAGAAAGACGCCGCCGAGCACGACAAAGCTCAGCGTGCCGTGCGTCAGCATAAAGTGGATGGCGTAGTAGGGATTTATCGCCAGCAGTACGCTGGGATGAAGGCTGATACCCCAGATGCCCAGCGCGGCGATAGAGAGAAACCACAGCGTCATGATCGGGGCAAACAGCTTGCTGATCCGCGCGGTGCCCAGATGCTGCAGTGCAAACAGCAGCACCAGAATAACGACCGTCGCCGGCAGAATATAGGGATCCAGCTGCGGCATGACCAGATTGAGCCCCTCCAGCGCGGAAAGGACTGAAATGGCCGGGGTGATCGCCCCATCGCCATAGATCAGCGCCGCGCCGAACAGGGCCGCCATGACGATGGCCGGGCGCGAATGTTTGTGGCGCACCAGCAGGGACATCAGCGCCAGAATACCGCCCTCGCCGTGGTTGTCGATGCGCATTACGCACAGGGCATATTTAAGCGAGGTAATAATGACCAGCGTCCAAAATACCAGCGAAAGCAGCCCCAGCACATCCGCGGGGGCATGGGGGTTTCCGGCCAGAGAGAGTACCGTTTTCAGGGTATAGAGCGGACTGGTGCCAATATCGCCAAAGACGATGCCCAATGCGCCAAATACCAGGATAGGTAGACGCTTGCCGGTGGATGCGTCGTTATCCGTACGCTCGGGCATGACATATCTCCTGATAATTACTTGATTTTCATAGTATAGCATAGACAATTTCTATGATGAATTGCCCAGCGGGCGATATTGTTATTCCTTGGCGACGGCGCGGCGTTGCCATTGATGCTACTCGGCGGCGGCGTAATTACTGTCGGTCCGATGCTAAATTATTTTCTGTATTTATTTGTCACTAGAAGTTTATTTCAAATATTTATTTATAAGAATAAAAGTGTGATCGCCAAAATAGTTGGATGAAAAAACGTTGGCGTCGCGCTGGTATTTAAATTTAATATTCAAATTACGCTAAGCCTGCTATCTATTTTAATGATGTTTAAATATTAATTATATAGGGAAGTTATGAAAAAGATCCCGCTAAAGGAGAACGTCTTCGTTGCCGCCTATGCCCGGATGAACTGGGTATTTGAAACTTTTCCTCGGGTGTGCGTTTCATTTTCCGGCGGAAAGGATTCTACCGTTCTATTGCATATCGCTGCCGAGGTCGCGCGTCGGAAAAAGCGCCGTCTCTTCGTCCTGTTTGTCGATTGGGAGGTGCAGTTCAGCCATACCATCCAGCATATCGAGAGTATGCGTCAGCGCTATCAGGATGTGATTGAGCGTTTCTTTTGGGTGGCGCTGCCGCTGACGACGGCCAGCGGGGTGTCGCAGTATGAAACGGAGTGGACCTGCTGGCAGCCGGGGGTGACGTGGGTGCGCCAGCCGCCGCCGGATGCCATCACCGATCCGGACTTCTTTCCGTTCTATACGTCGGGTATTAGCTTCGAAGCCTTTGTGGTGGCCTTTTCCCTCTGGCTATCGGGGCGTAAGAGTATGGCGACGCTGGTGGGGATCCGCGCCGATGAGTCCCTGAACCGCTTTATGGCGGTGGCGTCGCAAAGCAAGCTGCGCTACGACGACGACAAGCCCTGGACGACCGCCTCTCAGGATGGCTTTTACTATACCGCCTATCCGCTGTATGACTGGAAGGTCAGCGATATCTGGCATTTTAACGCGCAGCAGCGTCTGCCCTATAACCCGCTGTATGATCTGATGTATCGCGCCGGGGTGCCGCTGCGTCAGATGCGTATCTGCGAGCCTTTCGGCCCAGAGCAGCGTAAGGGGCTGTGGCTGTACCACGTGCTGGAGCCGACGACCTGGGGACGCGCCTGCTCGCGGGTCGCCGGCGCCAACGGCGGCGCTATCTACGCCAATCAGAGCGGGGCGTTTTATGCCCTTAATCGGCAGATCGACAAGCCGCCCCAGCACACCTGGAAAAGCTATGTCCACTATCTGTTGGCCAGCATGCCGCAGAAAACGGCGGAGCATTACCGCAATAAGATCGCCATTTACCTGCGTTGGTATCAGCGCCACGGCTACCCGCAGGATATTCCCGACAGCCAGGAGAGCGATCTGGGAGCCCGCGATATTCCCTCGTGGCGTCGGATTTGTAAGACCCTGATCAAAAATGATTTCTGGTGCCGTTCGCTGTCCTTTAGCCCCAATCGGCCGCAGGCCTACGCGCGCTATGTTAAGCGCATACAGCAGAAGCGCCATCAATGGGAGATTATCTGAGATGACCCTAGAAGCCCTAGAGCAGGCGCTGATCGACCTGCTGGAGTCCCAGTCGACGACGGCGCAGCGCATCGCGCTGCTTAATCGGCTGCGGACGCTGCTGCATCGCTACAGTCCCTTTGCCGATGAGCCGGTGGACTGCGTGCTGTGGATCGCCAACGAACGGATTGAGGCCAATGACTATAACCCCAACGTGATGGCGCCGGTGGAAAAACGGCTGCTGCAGCGTTCGCTGGCTTCGGACGGCTATACCCAGCCGGTGGTGGCGGTGGCGCAGGGAGAGCGCTACGTGGTGATCGACGGTTTTCACCGTTACCTTCTGGGCCGTAAGAACGTGACGCTACGCCAGCGACTGCAGGGCTATCTGCCGGTGACGCTGCTGGTCAGCGCGAGTGAGGATGCGGCGGCGCGCATTGCGGCCACGATCCGCCATAACCGCGCGCGCGGCAAGCACCAGATCGCGCCGATGTCCGATATCGTCCGCGATCTGCACCGCCTGGGCTGGGATGAGGGGCGCATCGGCGAAGAGCTGGGCATGGACGCCGATGAGGTGCTGCGGCTCAAGCAGATCAGCGGACTGGCGGAGCTGTTTGCTGACGAGGGCTACAGCCAGGGATGGACGGTGGATTAGCGGCGAGCCGCGCCGACGGCTTAAAAGCCGACGTCGCGGAACATGTCGCTCCCTATGCCGCCGTCGCGCGGGCGATTCATCTCTTCCATCTGCTTAATCAGCCCCAGACTGGCCCCGATGGGGCCACCCACGCTGAAGCCGACGCTGCTGGAGCGGCTGTTGGTACGGCTGCTACTGTGGGTTTGGCTGCTGTTGTTACAGTTGCTTTGGCGGGTGCGGGTGACGCCGTCATCGCTGAACACGCTGTCCTCACTTTGGGTGCAGCTTCCCTGAGACTGCGTATGGCTATCGCCGGTCGTATGGCTGCTGCTGTCGGTGTGCCACTCGCTATATTGTCCGGCGGGGGCGATGACGTTGACCGGAGTGCCGTAGGCGGCATAGTGCTGGAGCGGTACCCCGCCGCAGGCGCTTAATAACAGTGAGGCGCCTGCGATAAAAAGGAACTTACCCAGAGTTATTTTCTTCATTATATATACCTATTTTTGGTTAGTTATTTTTGATGCTGTGTTGAATCAGGCTGGCTATTATTCATTCTTATCCCCCGAGATCAAGCTGTTTTAAATAAATTGGTATTATTCCTAGTGATGTTTTTTGGCGTGAAGATTCATTTGCAATACAATTAAATGAACGCCGAAGTGACCATTCGGTAAAATCGATGTGATTTTTTCCGCTATTCCTATTTGTCCGCTGCCGTGCGCAGAAATGCGCGTTCGTTTATGTTTGGTGTATTTTCGCAAGGGTATTTTACGCCGGTCGCAGCGGCGCTCATGCGGCGCCGAAATAAGACTCTCATGACATTTTGGCGCCGCGCCGCTGGCGTGCCTGACGGTTTCTTAATTTAAATATTGTCTATTTTTAGGAATAATCATAATGAAAAAAAGTTTTTGCGCAGTATCTCTGTTGATTTCCCTGGGTGCCGCTGCGCCGGTAATGGCCGAGGGCCAGACGGTTTCTCTGGGCTATGCTCAGGCCAAGGTGGCTGATTTTAAAAATATTGCCGGGGTTAACCTGAAATATCGCTATGAGTGGGACTCTCCCCTTAGCCTGATGACCTCCTTTACCTATATGAGCGGCAGCAAGGCGTTCAGTGAAAGCACGGGGCTGGAGTATTCTCGCGGTAATGGGGATCTGAAATATTACTCTCTGGCGGCGGGCCCGGCCTGGCGGATTAATGATAGCGTCAGCGTTTATGGGCTGCTGGGGGTTAACGTGAATAAGACCACGGTCTCCGCCGCCTGGCGCGACGTGTGGGTCGGCGGCTATGAAGAGGGCAGTCTGCAGCAAACGCGCAGTAAGGGGTCGCTGATGTACGGCGCCGGTCTGCAGATCAACCCGCTGGCCAACTGGAGCATCGATGTGGGCTATGAGGGATCGCGCGTCGATCTGGGCGGCAGCAAGCACAGCATCAACGGCTTTAACCTGGGTGTCGGCTACCGCTTCTAAGCCAGCGGCGGGGGCCGGGTGCCCCCGCGACGGGGTTAGGGGCAGGGCATCAGGCGGACTTTAATGTCCGCCGGCGCCGCGTGATAAGGTGCTGAGGTGATCAGCAGCCCGACGCCCGTCTGAGCGATGGTCTCAATGCTGTTCAGGTTGATCCCACCGGCCAGCGACAGGCGGCAGCGGGGGGCCAGCGTGGCCGCCTGCGTCTGGATCTGCGCTATCTGCGCCAGGGTGAACTTATCCAGCTGCAGAATATCGGGCTGCGCGGCCAGCGCCGCCGCGGCCTCCTGCGGGGTGTCCGCTTCGACGATCAGGGTCTTTTCCGGCGCCTGACGACGCAGGCGCGCCACCATTCCCCGCCAGTCATCGGGCTGCGGCCAGAAACGCCGGTGGTTGGTGAACAGCAGAACGGTTTCAGCGCAGCCGGCGCGGTGCAGAATGGCGCCGCCGTCGAGCACCGCCTGCATGGCGGCTAGCCGGGTGCCGGGAATCGACTTGCGGGTACAGGCTATCTGCCCCTCGGGCTGGTAGCGGCGCAGGATATCCACCATGCGGGCGGCGTAGTCGCTGACCCCGCAGCTCCACTCCAGCAGATTCTGGCTGGCTTTCCAGCCCTGGTGCAGCGCGGCGGCGCTGCCGCGGGCCTGCAGCAGCAGGGCGCCGGGCTCGACCCGATCGCCGTCGCGCACGGCGGCGATGCTCTCCAGCCCCAGTCGGGCCAGCATGCGGCAGGTGAGGGCGATGGCGCTGACGCAGCCCCCCTGACGGTGGTAAAAATGCATCTCACCGCGTCGTTCGCCGATCCCCAGCGCGCGGGTGGTGATATCCCCCCCTGGATATCCTCCTGCAGCCAGGCGTCCAGCTGGCTGTCGCTGATAAAAATCATTCCCGATCCTCCGTTAATGGCTGCGGCTGCCAGGCGATCAGCGCCCAGTCACGTCGCGCTCCGGCCGGCGCGCGTCCCCGCTGCCGGCAGTGATGATAATAGGCCTCCAGCGCCTGACGCTCCTGCGGGCTGATCTCGCCCAGCGCCAACGCGATGGCATCGGCAAACTGCGCCGCCGTCGCGGCGTGCTGCTGGCAGGCGGGCGCGCCGATAAAGCTCACGCTGGCGTGGATCCCCATCTGGTAGAGAATATTGACGGCATAGATATAGTTGGGTAGCTCGCGGATCGGGCGGCCGATGGCCTGTAGGATGTGCGGATCAACGAAGCTGCCGCTGACCGGATGAGTGGTGTAGACCCACTGGCGAGCGTGGCGATTAAGCTTGGCCAGCGCCGGGCGCAGATCGTCGACCAGGGTCGAGCGCGAGGCGACGACGACGTCGCAGCGGGGAATATCGTCCCAGGGCTCCTCCCAGGCGCGCTGTATCAGCGTGACGTTGTCCAGGCGCAGGTGTTCGGCGCGCTGGGCCGCGACCGCCAGCATACCCTGGCTGTAGTCCAGGCCATAGGTCTGACGCAGGCGCGGCGCCGTCGCCAGACAGACGCTGCCGGGGCCGCACCCGACGTCCAGCAGGGTCTGCGCCCGGCTGAGATCCATCGCCGCCACCAGCTGCTGCAGGTAGGGATCCTGCGGCGCGGCGCAGGTGACTGACATGGCCTGCGCCCGGCGATCCCAGTGCGCCGGCGGTTTGGTGGAACGCTGCGCCTGCTTCAGCTGCTGGCGGTACAGCGCGGCGAAGTCTATTTCATCGATCAGCATAACCCTTCTCCTTGGCGGGGCGTCCGCGCCAGCGCGGTTGGCTGGCGCAGATATCGCCATCGCTATATATTTGTTTATATAATGAAAAGCGGCGAGCGTGACGTCAAGCGCCGCGTGATACCGACGCCGGTGGTCTCACGAAGATATTACGCGCTTTTTATCCGACGTCGACAGCCCATGCGGACAGGCGAGCGTTCGACGCCGGGGCGCGGCGACCTGCGGCAGAATAAAACGGGGCGGAGGGGATGGCGGAGAGCCAATAATGCGTCATGCGGCACGGAAAATTTAGCAATCAGCCAAATCGGACGTTAGCTAATAAATAAATATATCGCTGAATGCGTTATTTATTGTATAACGGAAAGGTAAGGCTTATGTCGCAGGAGTCGATACGCAGGCGGTATTTTGCGTTATATTCTCCTATGACATCTTGAATGATTACCCGTCCGCACCGGACTGATTCTGCCACCCTCTGGGCGTCGGTGGCCGGGTGGAATGGTGCGGATGGGTAAACTTTCTCGGTATGATCCTACCCTTATTTACGCTGTGCCTTAGAGAGCATCCACTGCCATTTTTGTTCGCGGTTGAGCTCATCGGGGGGGACGCGAATGGCCATGCGCGCGACGGCCTCGGCCTCCGCTGCCTTCTGCTCTGCATCGGCGGGGGTGCCTTCGCTCTCCGTGTTGATGGCGTTGCGGATCCGCGCGGCGATCAGCTCATCGATGTGGCTGACCTGAATCAGGCGTTGGCACTGGCAGCCGCGGCCCTCCAGCTGATTGGGGACCGTCTTGGTCTGACAGGTAATCTCCTCCACGCCGGATAAAATATAGGATACGGTGTTGATGGCTTTGCAGGGAGAAAGGTCGAACTGTTGGGCTATCTCGCGGGCGCTGACCCAACGCTGCTGTTGCATCACCCAGCGTGCAACGGACAGATATAAAGGTTCCTGAGCATACTCTCTACACATATTCCCACCCATTTAACCAGAATGATTAATCCAATTAACAGTATTCTGTAACCTGTCATGCAATATTCGTGAGGCATCCTGACAGCATCGCTGACGTCTGTGCACACAGGCTATGGATATATTTGAATATACCCAACGGCTGCCGCTAATCACAATGAATTTTTATATCTTTTTGATAAAAATGTCGCCGCGACACTGTTGTTAAAACAATGTTTTGCTTAGGTATGTAATACGTGATTGTTCGTATTTCTTATCGCGCGGTGCATTAACATGATGCTCTCGCAGAGGGGATGATGGTGATCATGAATATTATTGTCGATGTTATTTTATTACATTTTTTGATGCTCGGTGCTGGGCGTATTTCGCGTGAAATACTCTGGTAATTCTATTATTTATAATGGTTTTTTCTGCTTATGGCGTAGCTCACAGAACCCATTTCTGTATGTCATAAAATATCAGTTAGTCGATTGGGAGAACGGTATGCAACAAAAGAATAAAGTAAATGTCCCTGAGCGCATTTCTGATGAAATGAAGCGGGTTCTGCAATTTCAGCAGCAGAATACAACGGATGAACAGAATTGTTCAGATTATTCGTCGATGCGTCAGGCCTATATTCAGGAGCGGCAGTATTGGAATCAGGGCGGCGCCGAAATGGCCCGCTGTGAGCAGGTCAACGTGGAGACGCCCCATGGCCCGGTTGCGACGCGTATCTACTTTCCGCGTCACCCGGCGCAGGCGGTGCTGTTTTATCTGCACGGCGGCGGATTTATTGTGGGCAATCTGGATACCCACGATCGCATTATGCGCCTGCTGGCCGACTACAGTCGCTGCGCGGTGATCGGTATCGATTACAGCCTGTCGCCGGAGGCGCGCTTCCCGCAGTCCATCGAGGAGAGCGTCGCCGTCTGTGAGTTCTTTCATCGCCGCGCCGATGAGTTCGGGCTACCGATGGCGCGGATTGGCTTTGCCGGTGATTCCGCCGGGGCCATGCTGGCGATGGCGACGGTGCTGTGGATGCGCGATCGCGGGATCGACTGCGGCGAGGTGCGCGGGGTGCTGCTCTACTACGGTCTGTATGGTCTGCAGGATTCAGCCAGCCGTCGCCTGTACGGCGGCGTTTGGGATGGACTTACCCAGGCGGATCTGCAGAGCTATGAGCAGGCCTACCTGCCGGATGCGGCGTCGCGGGAGTCGCCCTATTACTGCCTGTTTAACAACGATCTCACCTATGGCATTCCCCCCTGCTTTATCGCCGGGGCACAGTTCGATCCGCTGCTGGACGACAGCGTGGCGCTGTACCAGACGCTGCGCGAACACCGCCAGCCCTGCAGCTACCACATGTATCCCGGCGTGATGCACGCCTTTCTGCACTACTCCCGCATGATGGAGAGCGCCGACCGCGCCCTGCGCGACGGCGCCGACTATTTTTACCGTCAGCTTCAGATTGCCTGATGCGCAGCGGGTAGCCTTAGGGCTACCCGCCGATTCGCGGCCGATGCTCCCGCCCATGGGGCGGAGTGGCGTTAAAACAGCTTCATCCGGCTGGTTTGCTCCAGCGACAGCCCGCGAGTCTCCGGCGCCATCATCACCGAGATCAGCAGACCGAACAGCGAAATGCCGGCGCCGACCAGCATGGTGGCGGAGATCCCGTGCTGCTGCATGAATAGCGGCAGGGCATAGGTTGAGACCACGGTGCCGATGCGGCTCAGCGACATGGCGGCGCCGACCGCCGAGGCGCGGATCGCCGTGGGAAACAGCTCATTAGGATAGAGCCACTGTAGGATCCCCGGGCCGCCGGAGAAGAAGGCGTACAGGGCGAAGGCGCTGACGATCAGCAGGATGCCGGGCTGATCGACCAACCCCAGCATCAGCAGCGACAGGGTCATGATGGCGAAGCTGCCGATCAGCAGCGGACGACGGCCAACGCTGTTGAGCCAGTACATGGCCGGCAGGCAGCCGAGCATGAAGAACAGGCTGATCACCACGTTGCCCAGCACCGCCTCTCGCCCCTGCTCCAGCCCCAACAGGGTGACGATCTGCGGGCCAAAGGTGTAGATGGCGAACATGGGGATCACCTGGCAGGTCCAGATGGCGGCGACGAACAGGATCGAGGAGAGATGACGGCGGCTGAAGATATCGCGGTAGCGGGTCTCCTGGGGGGCTTCGTCGTCAAAGGTCACCGGCTGGCCGAACAGCTTGATCATCAGCGCGCGGCATTCGGCGTGGCGCCCCTTGCGGATCAGCCAGCGCGGCGACTCCGGCAGCTCGACCCGGCCCAGTAAGATGATGATACAGGGGACGATCGCGCTGCCCAGCATCCAGCGCCAGCCGTTTTCCACATCGTACAGCAGATAGCCCACCAGATCGGCGGCGGTAGCGCCGATATACCACATGGCGGCGATAAACCCCATGGTGAAGGCGCGCTGTTTGGTGGAGGAAAATTCGGCGATCATCGAGGTGGCGATGGGGTAGTCGGCGCCGATAACGATGCCGATTAGAAAGCGCAGGATCACCAGCTCCAGCGGCGAGGTGACAAACATGGTGGCGGCAGAGATCACGCCGATGGCGATGATGTCGATCAGAAACATCAGGCGGCGCCCGACCCGATCCGCCACATAGCCGAACAGCGAGGTGCCGATGAACAGCCCGACCAGCGTGGCGGCGCCGACCATCCCTATCCAATTGGCGTCCAGCTGCAGCAGGGGGGTCAGCTGCTCAAGGGCGATGCCGATAATCACCAGAACGTAGCCATCGAGGAACGGGCCACCGCTCCCCCACAGCATGATCTTGCGGTGCACCGGTGTAAAACGGATGTCATCGAATCTTTTATGCTGTTCCATAATCCTGGTATCTGTAAAAGTGGCGATGCAAGCCCCGCGACAGGCGGGGCGCCGGCAGGCGGCTTATTATTGTGATACGGCGGAAACGGTGTGCCGTCTCCGCCGGAGGGTCAGCCGTAGCGGTATTCGACGCCGAAGGTGCCGCGTGGGTAGTTCCACTGCTCCAGGACGTCATCGACGCCCAGGATGCGGCAGGTGCCGCACTCCAGACAGCCGGCGTAGTCGAACTGAATCGTGCCGTCGTCCTGTAGCTTGTACAGCCCCGCCGGACAGGCCAGGGTCAAGGTATGGAACGCCGCCATGTTCGGGTGTTCGCGGATGATGATATGCGGGTGTCCCTCATCGACATGGAACTTATTGATGCCCAGTTTGACATCGACGTTAACCGGTTCGCTCATAGTGCTGTCACTCCTTTAATGCCGTCTTTGAGCAGATTCAGGTAGCCGACCTGTTTGCAGTGCTGCAGCAGGGTCTTACGCAGCGGCTGCGGCGGGCGCCCGTCGACGGTGAACAGCGCAGACATGATGTCGGCGGCCAGCTGTGGGTATTGGGTGAACATGCGCGGGTTATCCATCATCTGCGGTACCTTGCGGTAGTGGCGCAGCTCTTTCATCACCGGCAGGCTCTCCAGCAGACGCGGATACTCGGCCAGTCCGGCGGCGCTGAAGTCGTTCTTTTCTCGGGCGGCCAGTACGGCGCGCGCCGCGGCTTCACCGGAGGCGATGGCCAGATCCATTCCGCGAATGGTAAAGCCCAGGTTAAGGCACATGCCTGCCGCATCGCCGGCCAGCAGGACGCCGTCGGCCACCAGCTTCGGCTGCATGTTGATGCCGGCTTCCGGCACCACGTGGGCGGCGTACTCGACGGTTTTGCCGCCTTCGATCAGCGGGCGCACCGTCGGGTGCTGTTTAAAGTCTTCCAGCATCTGGGGGATGGATTTCCCCGCCTGCTCAATGTGGTGCAGACCGCAGACGATCCCCAGCGACAGAGAGTCGCCGTTGGTGTAGAGGAAACCGCCGCCCATCAGGCCGTCGGAGGGGGTGCCGGCGAACAGCCAGGCGGTGCCGTCGTTCCCCTGCAGGGCAAAACGCGCCTCCAGCAGCTCGCGCGGCAGTTCGATCAGCTCTTTGACCCCCACGGCGACGTTTTTGGCCTCGACCCGCGGCTGTACCATGCCGATCTGCTCGGCCAGCAGGGCGTTGACCCCTTCCGCCAGGATCACGACGTTGGCCTCCAGCTCGTCGCCGTCGGCCTCTACGCCGACGACCCGGCCATCGCGTTGGATCAGACGATCGACGCGGATGCCGGGGATAAACTGGGCGCCGGCCGCTTCGGCCTGCTCCATCAGCCAGGTATCAAATTTACCGCGCAGCACCGAATAGGAGGCCGCCTCGGCCGCCCCGTTGCGGGCGTTGTGGTAGTCCAGGGTGACGGCGCTGTCGGCGGTGAGGAAGGAGATCTTCTCGTGGGTAATGCGGCGCTCAACCGGCGCCTGCTCGGCGAATCCGGGAATGATACGCTCCAGAGTGTGGGCATACAGTCGGCCGCCGGTGACGTTTTTGGCGCCGGCGTAGTTGCCGCGCTCAATCACCAGCACGTTGGCTCCGGCGCGCGCCAGAACCAGCGCGGCTACGCAACCGGCCAGACCGGCGCCGACGATAATCGCGTCAAATGCATCTTCAGACATGGTGTCTCCAGTGGCAGATAATGCGGCCGGCGCCGGGGTGACGGCGCCGGCCATACGGCTAGCGTTTCAGGGCTTCGGTCAGGGCGGGGACGATTTTCACCAGATCGCCGACGATACCGTAGTCGGCATACTGGAAGATCGGGGCATTCTTATCTTTGTTGATCGCCATGAT
Organism: Edwardsiella piscicida; assembly: GCF_001896205.1. Taxonomy (GTDB): domain Bacteria; phylum Pseudomonadota; class Gammaproteobacteria; order Enterobacterales; family Enterobacteriaceae; genus Edwardsiella; species Edwardsiella piscicida. Next base: position 3,017,487 of record NZ_MPNU01000001.1, on the reverse strand, counting down.
GGTCTGTGCGCCGTTGGCGCCGACCATGTGCTGGATCTGCCCGGAGATCCCCAGGGCCAGATACAGATCCGGCTTGATCATGATGCCGGAGATACCGACGTAGCGTTCGCGCTCCATCCACTTCTCGTTTTCTGCCACCGGGCGTGAGCAGCCCAGCTCGGCGCCGATGGCGTCGCTGAAGGCCTGCGCCAGCGCGATGTTCTGCTGGCTGCCGATGCCGCGCCCGACGCTGACGACCCAGCGCGCCTTGCCCAGATCGACGTTTTCGCCCTGCTTGGCGCGACGGGAGAGACAGGTGATAGGCTGCGCCGGTGCCACAAAGGCCAGCGCGGCGGCGCTGCCGCTGCGGGCGGCGTCTTCGGCGGCGGCGGCAAAGGCGCCGCTGGCCAGGGTGATGACCGCGTAGGGGGTATCGATGCGCTCTTTACCCAGCGCCAGACCGCCGTACACCATGTGGGTGGCGATGGGCTGACCCGCTTCCAGGGTCACTTCGCTGGCGTCGTTGACCACGCCGCCCTGCAGTCGGGCACCGAGGCGGGCGGCCAGCGCTTTGCCGCGGCGACTGGCCGGCATCAGCACCAGCGCTCGTTCGCCGTGGGCGCGGATGGCCTGCACCAGGGTATCCGCGTAGTCTTCGACGATGCGGTCGCTCGGCAGGGCGCCGAGATCGTGAACGGCGTCGGCGCCGAGACGGAAGGCCAGCGCCGCCTGGGCATCGCCCTGAACCACGGCCTGTACGTTGTCACCCAGCGCGCGTGCGCCGCCCATCAGCTCTGCCAGACGCGATTCGCTGTCGCTGAATACCCATACGGTTGCATATTTGCTCATGTTGTTCCCCATTAACGCACGATTTTGCGCAGATGTTCTGCAAACTCGGCGATTTGTTCTTCGCCGTCCCCTTCGATGATCACCCGCGCACGTGCCTTCTGCTGCGGCGCCTGAACGCTGAGCAGGGTGGTGTAGGCGTGGGCGTCACCGGCGTCCAGATCGTCACAAGACCAGGTCTGCGCCGGTTTTTTGGCGGCGCCGAGGATGGCCTTCATGGACGGGATCTGCGGGGCATTGATGTCGGTGGAGACGGCAATGACCGCCGGCAGGGACAGGGTGAGGGTTTCGACTTCATCTTCCAGGGTGCGTTCGATCTCGATCTGGCCATCGGAGAGGCTAAGAATACGGCTGACGCCGTTGATCGCCGGGACGGAGAGCGCATCGCCCAGCAGCAGACCAACCTGCTGTGCATACAGATCCGCCGAGCCATCGCCGCACAGGATCAGGTCAAAGCCATTTTTGCGCGCGGCGGCGGCCAGCAGAGAGGCCGTCTGGTGCGGCAGGCTGTTTTCCAGCCCCGCCGCCGAGACGGCGATCAGCTCATCCGGGCCGCGAGACAGCACATCCTTGCGCGCCTTGGCGTTGGTCAGGGCGTCGCCGCCCACGCTCATGGCGACGATATGAATATCGCTGTTCTGCTGTTTTAAGGCATTCGCCGCTTCGATCGCATTCAGATCGAACTGGCTGATTTTGGCATCCGCCTTACTGAGGTTCAGGGAGCCATCACTGTTGACCGTGATATCCTGCTCCTCGGGGATGAGTTTATAACATGCGATAATTTTCATCACTTCTCCGATAGGCAATATAAAATTTAGGTGTAGCGAAACTGTCCTGAATCAGGCTATACACAAGGAAGAAAAATTAAATTGTGTTTTTGGTAATACGCTTGTTAAAATTGATTCACCTGGTCTATAAATAAATTAACCGCCAATCAAACCGCGTAATTTAATATTTCCTCATCTCGCATCCTTGCGCTGAAATCATTCTGACGCCAATAGAAATACCATGATTCACAATGCCAAAATAATACATAGATCACCAATATTGAAGGTGTTACATCGCTTTTGCATAGCGAGATATATCGCCTTTTTGTTTGTATCTTATTGTTTTTGAATTTATTTTTTTGATTGGTTGTCGCGATGAATGCGACGACGGCAGCGGCGGCGGCGCGAGACCTGAGAAATTGTTTGATTAAGATCACGGATTATTGAACGGTCAAATTTCATTATAATCACACATTAATCATGCGTCCTTGCTTATCCCACGGGATAAGGCATGTGGATAAATGTCATTATTGTAGTTTTGTTATTAATTGCTTTTTTTATTTCAAATGATATAGAGACTCATGTCGCGCCAACGTGTTTTTTATATACGCTAACGTGGCTTATTCAGAACCTTTACACTTAACGTGATCATGGCGAGGTATGCCTTTCCATGAGGGAAGATACGTAAATGAAGACTGAAAATAGCAGCAGGAAAACAGGGATAGAGCCCAAAGTCTTTTTCCCGTCATTGATTATTGTTGCGTTACTTTGCTACCTGACCATTCGCGATTTGGATGCTTCCAACGCGGTGATCAACTCGGTATTTAACTACATCACCTACTCATGGGGCTGGGCCTTCGAGTGGTACATGGTGGTGATGCTGGGCGGGTGGTTTTGGCTGATCTTTGGCCCCTTTGCACAACGCCGTCTGGGGGATGAGGCGCCGGAGTTCAGCACCGTCAGCTGGATCTTCATGATGTTCGCCTCCTGTACCTCTGCGGCGGTCCTGTTCTGGGGCTCCATCGAAATTTATTACTATGTCGCCACGCCGCCGTTTGGCCTGACGCCGTTCTCCAACGCCGCCAAAGAGATGGGGCTGGCCTATAGCCTGTTCCACTGGGGACCGCTGCCGTGGGCGACCTACAGCTTCTTGGCCGTGGCCTTTGGTTACTTCCTGTTCGTGCGCAAAATCAGCGTAGTCCGCCCCAGCGGCACCCTGGTCGCGCTGATGGGCGAGAAGCGCTGCAACGGCCTGTTCGGCGTGGTGGTCGATAACCTGTACCTGGTTGCGCTGATCCTGGCGATGGGGACCAGCCTGGGGCTGGCGACGCCGCTGGTGACCGAATGTATCCAGTACCTGTTCGGCGTGCCGCATACGCTGGAGCTGGATGCGCTGATCATCTGCTGCTGGATCGTCTTTAACGCCGTATGCGTCGCCTTTGGCCTGCAGAAAGGGGTCAAGATGGCCAGTGACGTGCGTAACTACCTGAGCATCATCGTTCTGGCCTGGGTACTGATCATCGGCGCCACCAGCTTCACCGTGAACTACTTCACCGACTCCGTCGGGGTGCTGCTGATGAACGTCGGCCGCATGCTGTTCTACACCGACGCCGTCGGCAAGAGCGGCTTCCCGCAGGCCTGGACCGTGTTCTACTGGGCATGGTGGATCGTGTACGGCATCCAGATGTGTATCTTCCTGGCCCGTATCTCTAAAGGCCGTACCGTGCGCCAGCTGTGCCTGGGGATGGTTGGCGGTCTGACGGCGTCGACCTGGCTGCTGTGGACCATTCTGGGCAGCAACACCCTCTCTCTGATGACTAACAGCGTGGTCGATCTGCCGAAGACCATCGAGACCCACGGCGTTGCCCGCGCCATCATCGAAACCTGGGCCGCGCTACCGATGAGTACGGCGACCATGTGGGCGTTCTTCATCCTGTGCTTCATCGCCACCGTGACCCTGATAAACGCCTGCTCCTACACCCTGGCGATGTCGACCTGTAAAGAGGCCAGCGGCTATCAGGAGCCGCCGATCTGGGTTCGCGTCGGCTGGTCCGTACTGGTGGGGATCATCGGCATCATCCTGTTGGCCCTGGGCGGACTGAAGCCGATTCAGACGGCGATCATCGCCGGCGGCTGCCCACTGTTCTTTGTCAACATATTGATAACTATATCGTTCTTGAAAGATGCCAAGTCCACGTACTGGAAATATTAAACCGTTAATTTGCCAAACAAGAGGTCTGACACATGGATTTTACACTGACTGACGAGCAGGAGCTGTTCGTTGCCGGGATTCGCGATCTGATGGCGCAGGAAAACTGGGAAGCCTACTTTGCCGAGTGCGATCGCAACAGCGAATACCCTGAACGTTTTGTTAAGGCACTGGCGGATATGGGCATCGACTCGCTGCTGCTGCCGGAGGATCAGGGTGGGCTGGACGCCGGGTTCGTCACCCTGGCCGCGGTCTGGATGGAACTGGGCCGCCTGGGGGCGCCGACCTATGTGCTGTACCAGCTGCCGGGCGGGTTTAACACCGTCCTGCGCGAGGGGACCGCGGAGCAGATCGACCGCATCATGGCCTTCCGCGGCACCGGCAAGCAAATGTGGAACTCTGCGATCACCGAGCCGGGCGCCGGCTCCGACGTGGGCAGCCTGCAGACCACCTATACGCGCAAAAACGGCAAGGTCTACCTCAACGGCAGCAAGTGCTTCATCACCAGCAGCGCCTACACCCCGTATCTGGTGGTGATGGCGCGCGACGGCGCCTCGCCGGAGAAAGCGGTCTACTCCGAGTGGTTTGTCGATATGAGCCTGCCGGGTATCAAGGTCAACAAGCTGGAGAAGCTGGGCCTGCGTATGGACAGCTGCTGTGAGGTGGTGTTCGACAACGTCGAGCTGGAGGAGAAGGATCTGTTCGGTCGCGAAGGCAACGGCTTCAACCGGGTGAAAGAAGAGTTCGATCATGAACGCTTCCTGGTGGCGCTGACTAACTATGGCACCGCGCTGTGCGCCTTTGAGGACGCCGCGCGCTACGCCAACCAGCGCGTGCAGTTCGGTGAAACCATCGGCCGCTTCCAGCTGATCCAGGAGAAGTTCGCCCACATGGCGATCAAGCTGAACTCCATGAAGAACATGCTGCTGGAGTCTGCCTGGAAGAGCGACAACGGTCTGATGACCTCCGGCGATGCGGCGATGTGTAAATACTTCTGCGCCAACGCCGCCTTCGAGGTCGTGGACACCGCCATGCAGGTGCTGGGTGGGGTCGGGATCGCCGGCGATCACCGCATCACCCGCTTCTGGCGCGACCTGCGCGTGGACCGCGTTTCCGGCGGCTCCGACGAGATGCAGATCCTGACCCTGGGCCGCGCGGTGCTGAAGCAGTACCGCTAAGGGCCGCAGACGGCCGCCGCGGCGACCGTCTGTCTGCCATGACACCCGGGGTCAGCCTGTGCGCCCGGCCCCGGGTCCGCTGATTTTGTTAAGAAGGATCACGTTATGTCTGACCGTCTGTCCATGCCCAAGTTTGGCCCGCTCTCCGGCCTGCGCGTCGTGTTTTCCGGCATCGAGATCGCCGGTCCCTTTGCCGGGCAAATGTTTGCTGAATGGGGCGCCGAAGTTATCTGGATCGAAAACGTCGCCTACGGGGATACGATTCGGGTACAGCCCAACTACCCCCAGCTGTCGCGCCGCAACCTGCACGCGCTGTCGCTGAATATTTTTAAGGATGAGGGACGCGACGCCTTCCTACGCCTGATGGAAACCACCGATATTTTCATCGAGGCCAGCAAGGGCCCGGCCTTCGCCCGCCGCGGCATCACCGACGAGGTGCTGTGGGAGCGCAATAAAAAACTGGTGATCGCTCACCTGTCCGGCTTTGGCCAGTACGGCACGCCGGAGTACACCAACCTGGCCGCCTATAACACCATCGCCCAGGCGTTCAGCGGCTATCTGATCCAGAACGGCGATAAAGATCAGCCGATGCCGGCCTTCCCGTATACCGCCGACTACTTCTCCGGTATGACGGTGACCACCGCCGCCCTGGCCGCCCTGCACAAGGCACAGCAGACCGGCGTGGGCGAGAGCATCGACGTCGCCATGTATGAAGTCATGCTGCGCATGGGGCAGTACTTCATGATGGACTACTTCAACGGCGGCGAAATGTGCCCGCGCATGACCAAAGGCAAGGATCCCTACTACGCCGGCTGCGGTCTGTACCGGTGCAGCGACGGCTATATCGTGATGGAGCTGGTGGGGATCACCCAGATCCGCGAGATGTTCAACGATATCGGCCTGGCGCATCTGCTGGATACGCCGGAGGTGCCGGAGGGCACCCAGCTTATCCACCGCATCGAATGCCCGCACGGCGAGCTGGTAGAGGAGAAGCTGGACGCCTGGCTGGCGCAGCACACCATCGCCGAGGTGCAGGCCCGCTTTGCCGAGCTGAAGATCGCCTGCGCCAAGGTGCTGAACGTGGATGAGCTGGAAAGCAACCCGCAGTACGTGGCGCGCGAATCGATCACCACCTGGAAGGCCGTTGACGGGCACACCTGCAAAGGCCCCAACGTGATGCCGAAGTTTAAACATCACCCGGGGCAGATTTGGCGCGGCATGCCGGAGCACGGCATGGATACCGCTGCCATCCTGAACAGCATCGGCTATGACCAGACGGCGATCGACGCCCTGGTGGCGAAAGGGCTGGCCAAGACCGGTCAGTAAGGCCGTACCGCCGTTGTCCGCGTCGACGGACAACGGCATGGCACCATTACACGGCGGTAGAGCATGGACATGATAGGGGAACGCCATCTGCGCCAGGCGTGGGACGATCTGGCGGCGATGCACGGTGAGAAAACGGCGCTGATCGTCGAAAATCTGCGGGGCGAGGCCAGCAGCTATAGCTACGCCCGGCTGAACGAGGAGATCAACCGCACGGCCAACCTGTTTCTGACCCTGGGGATCGAAAAGGGCGATCGGGTGGCGCTGCACCTGAACAACTGCGCCGAGTTCATCTTCTGCTGGTTTGGCCTGGCCAAGATCGGTGCCGTCGTGGTGCCGGTCAACGCCAACCTGCTGCATGACGAATGCGCGTTTATCATTCGTCAGTGCGCGGCCCGACTGGTGGTGACCACGGCCGCCGCGGCGCTCGCCTATGCGTCGCTGCGCCGCGAGGCGGACGCGCCGCTGCAGGGGATTCTGCTGATCGATGTCGGGGCGTCCCCCGCGGCCGACGTCGACGGTATAAAGGATTTTCAGCGCCTGAAGGCGCAGCAGCCGGCGCAGCTGTTACATGCGCCGGCGCTCAGCGCGCTGGATACCGCCGAGATCCTGTTTACCTCCGGCACCACCTCGGCGCCGAAGGGGGTGGTGATCACCCACTACAACCTGCTGTTCGCCGGCTACTACACCGCTTGGCAGTGTGCGCTGCGCGCCGATGATGTCTACCTGACGCCGATGCCCGCCTACCACATTGACTGTCAGTGCACCGTCGCCATGGCCGCCTTTAGCGTCGGGGCGACGCTGGTGCTGCTGGAAAAGTACAGCGCCCGCGCCTTCTGGGGGCAGGTTTGCAGGTACCGCGCCACGCTGACGGAGTGTATCCCGCTGATGATCAAAACCCTGATGATGCAGCCGGTGATGCCGTGGGAGCGCAGCCACTGCCTGCGCGAGGTGCTGTTTTATCTCAACCTCTCGACGGAGGAGAAAGAGGCCTTTCTGCAGCGCTTCGGCGTCCGTCTGCTGACCTCCTACGGCATGACGGAGACCATCGTCGGCCTGATTGGCGACCGGCCGGGCGACAAGCGGCGCTGGCCCTCTATTGGCCGAGTGGGCATCGGCTATGAGGCGGAGATCCGCAGCGTCGACGGCCATCCGCTGAGCGTCGGCGAGACCGGCGAGCTGTGGGTGCGCGGGATCCCCGGCAAAACGCTGTTTAAGGAGTATTACGGTCTGCCGCAGGAGACGGCGCGCGTGCTGACGCCCGACGGCTGGCTGCGCACCGGCGACTACGCCTACTGCGATGACGAGGGCTACTTCTACTTTGTCGAACGCAGCTGCAACATGATCAAACGCTGCGGAGAGAATATCTCCTGCGTGGAGATTGAAAATATTCTGGCGACCCACCCCAAAATTATGGATGTGGCGGTGGTTGGCCTGAAAGACTCTATCCGCGATGAAGCGATCAAGGCGGTCGTGGTGCTGAACCCCGGGGAACAGCTGAGCGAAGAGGCGTTCTTCGCCTTTTGCAGCGCTCGGATGGCCAAGTTTAAAGTGCCCTCTTTTTTGGAGATCCGCGACAGTCTGCCGCGCAGCTGTTCGGGGAAAGTGATCAAAAAAAGTTTATGTTAAGCCGCACCGGGGGCCGGCGTACGCCGCCAGCCCTGTGGCTATGCGCCGGTGCGATCACCCTGTTGAATCGGAATGGAGTATGAGGATGAGCGAGTCATTACAGATAGCGCGCAACGGTGGAATTCTGGAAATTACGCTGAATCGCCCTAAGGCCAATGCCATCGATGCCAAGACCAGTTTGGCCATGGGGGAGGCGTTTATCGCTTTCCGCGACGATCCGACGCTGCGGGTCGCCATCATTACCGGCGCCGGCGAACGCTTTTTCTCCGCCGGCTGGGATCTGAAGGCGGCGGCAGAGGGCGAAGCGCCGGACGCCGATTTTGGCCCGGGCGGTTTTGCCGGTTTGACGGAGCTGTTCAACCTGGATAAGCCGGTGATTGCCGCGGTCAACGGCTACGCCTTTGGCGGCGGCTTTGAGCTGGCGCTGGCGGCAGACATGATCGTCTGCGCCGACAATGCCTGTTTCGCCCTGCCGGAGGCCAAGCTGGGCATCGTACCGGACAGCGGCGGCATGCTGCGTCTGCCCAAGTGCATCCCGCCGGCGATCGCCAACGAGATGATGATGAGCGGGCGTCGCATGGAGGCCGAGGAGGCGCTGCGCTGGGGGATCGTCAATCAGGTGGTGCCGGGCGATCGGCTGATGGAGACGGCGCGGGCGCTGGCCCAGCAGGTGGCGGAAAGTGCGCCGCTGGCGCTGGCGGCGCTGAAGGAGATCGTCCGCGCTACCGCCACGCTGTCCGTCGAGGAGGGCTATCGCCTGATCCGCAGCGGCGCCCTGAAGCACTACCCGGCCGTGCTGCACTCGGAAGATGCGCTGGAGGGGCCGCAGGCCTTTGCCGAAAAACGTGAGCCGGTCTGGAAGGGGCGCTAAGCCCCGCGCGCCGGCGCGCGACGCAACGGCGTGATCGAGACCGTGGACGGAGGGTTTCCCCCCTCCGTCTTTTTTTGTTGTTAATCCCCTGCGCCGCAGGCGCGCCGGCGATGCGCGGACGTCGAGGGCGCCGAGGGCGCCGGTGGGGAATGGCGTATCGCGGTTCACGCCTTTCTATGACGAAATAGCGCGGGATTTTATTGTTCCCCTATTTATTGAATTAAAATATTCTCTGCTGAAATAGCCCAAGCCAAAAAATAACCTTTATCGGTTTTTCTAATTTCGCCGGCAATGCTCCCAAGGAACATTATATTCCATAATATGTTTCCTCCTTTAATCCTGCCTTATTGAACAGAAAAAGAGCGCTGGGGCGGCGGGATGCCCGATGACGCCGCGTTGCGCCATATAAGCGCGGCTGATGGGTCTTCGCGCGCGGGCTGTACAGGGCGGATGCGGCCGGCGGCGGCGCCGTGTTATGGCAATGTTTGCTATTTGTATCGTCTGGGCGCTTTTTTCGGCGATTCGGCTCGCATCTCGGTGGAGACCTTTACATCTTTATTTTTGGTAATGTGACTAAGTCCAAAATTTGCGCTTTTACTTGGCACAAGCACACATAATTATAAGAAATTAAAACTACGTGAGCATTATATTCGCCAGTATGGAACTGCGGCCTGACGGCATGGCCAAGGATGACAATTGCACGATGAGGGGCTATGGATATGATCGGCAATGCCACGCTGAGGGACGTGTGGCAGGCGCGGGCGCGCCATCAGGGTGCGCAGTGCGCGCTGGTGTATGAGGATCTGGCCGGTGATACGCGGGAGTATAGCTACCGCCAGATGCACGATGAAATCATTAAAGCGGCTAACCTGTTTCTTTCGCTGGAGGTACGCAAGGGCGATCGGGTCGCGCTGCAGATGCGTAACTGCCCTGAGTTTCTGTTCTGCTGGTTTGGTCTGGCCTGCATTGGCGCCATCGCCGTCCCGGTCAATACCGGCTATACCGAACAGGAGTGCGACTATCTGCTCGGCCGCTGCGGCGTCAGCCTGCTGGTCTGTCAGGCGGCGTTTTTACCGCTGTACCGGCGCCTGTCCCACCCCCTGCGCCATCGGGTTATCCTGCGCGAGGGCGAGGGCGAGGGCGAGGACGAGGCGACGGGAACGATCGATTTTCAGCGCGCCTGCGCCGTCCAGCCGTGCCAGCTGCGGGAGCAGGTGCCGCTCAGCGCGGACGACGTGGCGGAGATCCTGTTTACCTCTGGTACCACCGCCTGTCCCAAGGGGGTCGAGCTGACCCACGCCAACCTGCTGTTCGGCGGCCACTATACCGCCTGGCAGGGGCAGATGACGGCCAGCGATCGTTACCTGAGCTGCATGCCCAACTTTCATATCGACTTTCAGTGCAGCGCGGCGATGCCGATGCTGATGACCGGCGGTACGCTTATCCTGCTGGAGAAGTACAGCGCGCGCCGTTTCTGGCGCCAGGTTTGCCTGCACCGCGCCACCCTTAGCCACGCCATGCCGCTGATCGTGCGCACCCTGATGCTGCAGCCGCCGCGCGCCTGGGAGCGCAACCACTGTCTGCGCGATCTGTTTTTCTACCTCAATATTACCGACGCCGAGAAGCAGACCTTTGAGCGGCGCTTTGGCGTGCGTCTGTTTAACTCCTACGGCATGACGGAGACGGTGGTGGGGGCGATCGGCGATACGCCGGGGCAGGCGCGGCGCTACCCCTCGATTGGGCGTCCCGGCATGGGATACCAGGCGCGGATCGTCGACGCGCAGGGCAATCCGCTGCCGCCGGGGCAGGTAGGGGAGATCTGTATCCGCGGCGTCGCCGGGCGAACCCTGTTTAAAGGCTATTATGACGATCCGGCGGCAACCGCCCGCCTGCTGCGCGGAGATGGCTGGCTGCACAGCGGCGATACCGGCTATTGCGACGAGGAGGGGTGGTTCTACTTTGTCGATCGGGCGGTCAATCTGATCAAGCGGTCGGGGGAGAATGTGGCCTCCAGCGAGGTGGAGGGGGTACTGGAGACCCACCCGGCGGTGTCAGAGGCGGCGGTTATCGGCGTGGCCGATCCGCTGCGCGATCAGGCGGTGAAGGCGATAGTGCAGCTGACGCCGGGCGCCGAGGTGCGCCCCGAGACGCTGATCGCCCACTGCGCGGCGCATCTGGCCGCCTTTAAGGTTCCCACGCTGCTGGAGTTTGTGGCGGAGTTTCCGCGCACCTGCTCCGGCAAGGTGGATAAGAAGCGGCTGCGGCTGTGCTGCGGCTGAGGACGACGGTGCAGGAGGAGGATCTATGCCACAGGGAATGCAGAGCGCCCGCCGTCAGGCGGACGATGATGACGAGGAGCGCGTTGCGGACGGTGCGGTACAGGGGCTGCTGGACATGCGCTATGCCACCTGTCCGGCGTGTCAGCGGCGGATCCGCGTCCGGCTACACAGCGTGCTGAGCCGCTGTCATACCTGGTGCCCGTTTTGCCGTAAAAACGTACCGCTGTGCAACGGAGGCTGAGCCTCCTACAGATGGTTATAGGCGGTTTCGACCTTGAGCATGTAGCGCGGCGCCTGCGGTGCCGGGTGATGACGGCGGACGTGCCAGTGAAAGGCCGCCGGCGTCAGGCTGTTGATCATGGCGATGGCGGTCTGGCGGTTGGCGGAGAAGGTGCGCAGCAGGGCTCCGGCGCCGTTGGCGTAGGCCACCTCGGTGGCGTAGCGGCGGGTCAGGGGATCGTTGATCCAGTAGAGCTGCTGGTTTTGCAGCGCGCTGAGGTAGGCGGCGCCCAGCCGGATATTGGTGACCGGATCGTACAGGTCGTCGCTGTCCGGACAGCCGCGCTTGCCCTGATAGCGATAGGCGTCGCAGCCGGCGCCGTCCGCCTTGATCTGCATAAGGCCGATGGCGTTGGAGGGGCTGACGGCGCGGGGATTGTAGCTGGATTCGACCTGGATTATCGCCTTGATAAGCTTGGGATCCAGATTGTACTGGGTCGCCGCCGTCTGGATGATGCCGTCGTAGGCCTGGGGATTATAGCTGGCCGCCGGGCGGTGGTGACGGCTGGAGCAGCCGGCCATCAGCAGCAATAGCAGGCTGCCGCAAAGAAGATAAATGCGCTGTGAGGTCTGAGTCATGAGGCTGTGTTCCGCAAGTGTACGCGTCACGCGGGGTCGACGCCCGCCGCGCTGACCGTGCGTCGCCGGCGCCGCCTGATGACGGCTCGCGCGCAGCGTGAACGGTGGCGGGATCGCCTGGCGTTTTCACGTATCGTCCGCCGCCGCCGCGGCCTGTTCTCCCTGTGACCGGGCGCCGGGCGGGGAGCTCGGCGGGCCGGATGGGACGATCATAGCGTTAACGCCGCAGCAGATCACGGTGCGAATTGTAACTTTACTCAACCGACGCGCAGGGCGATGCGGTCGTAGCCGCGCCAGCGGTAGTTGAGCAGCGACAGCAGCCAGAACAGGATGAAGCCGCCGATGACCCAGAAGCCGGCGTTGCCCATCCGATCGTTGAGCTGGCCGATGAACTGCCAGAACGCCCCCTGCAGCTGCAGCCCGTCGGCGATCAGCCCCAGCGCCTCCAGGCCACCGATGATCAGCGCGACGGCGACCGAGGCGGCGGTGATGGTCAGGTTGTAGTACAGCTTGCGGATCGGGTGGGAAAAGGCCCAGCCGTAGGCGCCGACCATCACAAAGTTGTCCAGCGAGTCCACCAGCGCCATGCCGGCGGTGAACAGCGCCGGAAAGACCATCAGCGACCACAGGGAGAGGCCGTGGCTGGCCGCCGAGGCGGAGATGCCCAACAGGCCGACCTCGGTGGCGGTATCAAAGCCGAGGCCGAACAGAAATCCCACCAGGTACATATGCCAGCTGCGGGTGACCAGACGAAAGGTGCGGCGGAATAGACGGGTCATTAGGCCACCGGGCAGCTCATCGTCCCACGGCGCCTCGTTTGCCGCGGCGCCGGGGCGGGTGAGGCGGCGAAACTGGCGCCAGACACCCAGCAGGATCAGCAGGTTGAGCAGGGCCATCGCCAGCAGGAACAGCGCCGAGACGGCGGTGCCGATCAGCCCGCCGTACTGGTGCAGGGCATCGATGCGATCGCGAAACGCCATCGACGTCAGCACGATGGCCAGGCAGGCCAGAATCACAATGGTGGAGTGGCCCAGGGAGAAGAAGGCGCCGACGCCGAGCGGTTTTTTCCCCTGCTGCATCAGCTTGCGGGTGACGGCATCGATGGCGGCGATATGGTCGGCGTCCACCGCGTGGCGCAGGCCAAAACCGTAGGCCAGCAGCGCTGCGCTCATCATGACGGCGTGCTGGCGAAAGACGCAAAAGGCCCAGATCCAGGCGGCGAGATTGGCCGCGATCAGCAGGGCCAGCAGCGCCAGCCCCCGTTGTTTGTCCGAGTACCCTGTCATGTGCTGTGTTCTCCCGTGGCGCCGACGGCGTCGATCTGATGAGGGGCAGGCGGTGGGGAATATTCGCAGACCGTCCGTTACGGAAGGGGAATGTATGATCTTTTTATGAAATTGTCATACCCATAAACGTATAAGTTTGTTACAGCCGGCGTGATAAATGTTACGCCGCCGACGGCCTGCGGTCAGCCGCCTATGGCATAGTGAGCGTCATACTCGGGGACACCCACCGACGCCCGCCGCCGCGGGTTTAGCACAGAGAGGAGTGAAGATGAAACAGATGACACTGGGCGCCGACGGCCCGCAGGTCTCGGCCATCGCGCTGGGCTGCATGCGCCTGACCGAACTGGACGACCGCCAGGCCGCCAGCCTGATCGACCACGCGCTGGCGCTGGGGATCAGCGCGTTCGATCACGCCGATATCTACGGCGGCGGGGAGTGCGAGCGTCGCTTTGCCCGCGCGGCCCGCCTGAGCGGCGCGCGGCGAGAGGGGGTCTTTATTCAGTCCAAGTGCGGGATCCGCCGCGGCTACTATGATTTCTCCTTCCGCCATATTATGGCGTCGGTGGACGATATCCTGCAGCGCCTGCAGTGTGACTATCTGGATATGCTGCTGCTGCACCGCCCCGATGCGCTGGTGGAGCCGCAGGAGGTGGCCGAGGCGTTCGACCGCCTACAGGTGAGCGGCAAGGTCAGGGCCTTTGGGGTATCCAACCACGCGCCGCTGCAGATGGCGCTGCTGCAGAAGTTTCTGACGCAGCCGCTGCGGGTGAACCAGATGCAGTTTGGCATCGCCCACTGCGGCATGGTGCGCAGCGGGATCAACGTCAATGTGCAGAGCGACGCCGCCGTCGATCGCGACGGCGATACGCTGAACTACTGCCGCCTGCATGATATTACCCTGCAGGCCTGGTCGCCGTTCCAGTTCGGCATGTTCAGCGGGGTGTTCCTGGATCATCCGGACTTTGCGCCGCTGAATCAGGCGCTGGAGACGATCGCCGCCCGCCACGGTGTCAGTAAGACCACGCTGGCGACGGCCTGGATCCTGCGCCATCCGGCGCAGATGCAGGTGGTGGCCGGCAGCATGAATGCGGAGCGGCTGGCGCAGATTGCGCAGGCGTGCGAGGTGAGCCTGAGCCGCGAGGAGTGGTATCAGATTTATCTGGCGGCGGGCAACCCGCTGCCGTAAGCGTGCGACCCACCGCCGCGCGGTGGGTCTGCACAGGCGTGGATGCCGTACGACGGCTGACGGACGTATAGGATTTTGCTTGAATTCTTGGGTAACCCCCGGCAAAGGGTCGCATTTATCCAGCAAGCTAATTATGATGACTGGCGTAAGAAGAAAAGGCCGGTGTATCGGGTGTCATGTGACGTAGTTAATGTATCGGCGATGTGCGGCGCGCTGCGCCGTACCGTCCGGGGGAAGGTGCAATGTCTGACTTGGAAGTACAGCTGCGGAATTCGTTGGCAGCGCTGGACGATCTGAAATCAAGCTTTGAACAGCAGCGCCTGGCGTGGCAGCAGGAGTGTGAAGGCATGCAGCTGCAGCTGGCGCAGGCGCGTCAGCGCGAGGCGGCCCTGCTGCAGCAGAATGAGCAGCTGACCCGTAAGCTGGTCGATCTGGGCTCGCTGCCGGAGAACAACGGCCTGCTGCGCCAGTTCAAGATCGTGGGCGGACATATCGAGGCGCTGGCGCGCGATGCGGCGGCGTTTAATGCGTATCTGGCCACGCTGGGCGCGCAGAGCAGCGACCGTCCCTGAGCGACGGGTCACCATGCCGGGCCGCGTCTGCGGTCGGCCCCTTTCCCCCGTTTCTTTCCTCTCTCCTCGCCTGCCGCGGTTCGCGGACTGAGAACAGTTCGTTTAACTCTGTTACATCTTGTTTTTGCGCCGTTAGCCGTTTTTACGGTTAATAACCCTTGCTTACTGCAAGCGATGTTTCTTCGGCCGCCTGGGCGGTGCGGTATACAACATAAGAAGGTATTTATGGAAGGTATTAGTATTACCAAGCTTCTGGTCATTGCTGTGCTGATCGTATTGCTGTTTGGTACCAATAAGCTGCGTACGCTGGGGTCCGATCTCGGGGCGGCGCTGAAGGGGTTCAAAAAAGCGATGAACGACGAGACGCCGGCGGCCAAAAAAAGTGACGGCGCAGAGGCGGCGCCCCGGGTAGAGAATAAAGAATAATCCGGATATTCGGGGAGCGGGCCGAGGGGGCGCACTCCGGAATCGGGGGAAGAAGGAACATCCCTAAGTTGTAACCAGTTTTGTCAACGGCGGTAGCGCAGGGCTGATCCGATCGGCCCTGCGCTGCGTTTGTACGCGCTTACTTGACCTCCATGCCCTGAGCCTGTAGGTCGGCATGGTAAGAGGAGCGGACAAAGGGGCCGCAGGCGGCGTGGGTAAAGCCCATGGCCATCGCCTCGGCCTTCATTTCGGCAAACTCCTCTGGGCTGACGTAGCGCTGCACCGGCAGATGGTGGCGGCTCGGCTGCAGGTATTGCCCCAGGGTCAGCATCGTGACGCCGTGCGCGCGTAGATCGCGCATCACTTCAATAATTTCCTGATTGGTCTCGCCGAGCCCTACCATCAGCCCTGACTTGGTCGGGATCTGCGGATGCTGTTGCTTGAACTGCTGCAGCAGGCGCAGAGACCACTCATAGTTGGCGCCGGGGCGCACCTGGCGGTACAGCCGCGGAATGTTTTCCAGGTTGTGGTTGAACACGTCCGGCGGATTGTCCTGCAGCAGCGCCAGGGCGCGATCCATGCGGCCGCGGAAGTCCGGCACCAGGGTTTCGATGCGGATCTGCGGGCTTTTGGCGCGAATGGCGCGGATACAGTCGGCAAAGTGCTGGGCGCCGCCGTCGCGCAGATCGTCGCGGTCAACGGAGGTGACCACCACGTAGCGCAGTCCCATGTCGGCGATGGTCTGCGCCAGCTTTTCCGGTTCGTTGGCGTCGGGCGCCAGCGGACGACCGTGGGCCACGTCACAGAACGGACAGCGGCGGGTGCAGATGGCGCCCAGGATCATAAAGGTGGCGGTGCCGTGGTTGAAACATTCGGCCAGGTTGGGGCAGGAGGCCTCTTCGCACACGGAGTGCAGGCCATTCTTGCGCATCGCCGCCTTGATACCCTGAATTCGGCTGGAATCGGCCGGCAGCTTGATCTTCATCCACTCCGGCTTGCGCAGCATCTGCTCACGCTCAACGGCGACGGATTTCACCGGGATCAGGGCCATCTTGTCTGCGTCGCGGTATTTCACGCCGCGTTCCATCTGAATTGGTTTACTCATAGTCTTGCGGATTCCACTGGCTGTGCTCAAGCCGGGTATAGCCGAGCAGTTGGGTAAAATGGTGCACCAGGCGGGGCTGAACCTGCGTTAGGGTCGCCCCCGGGCACAGCGCGCTGACCTGGGTCATCTGCAGGCCGGCGTAGCCACAGGGATTAATACGCTGGAAAGGGGAGAGATCCATGGCGATATTCAGCGCCAGGCCGTGGAACGAACACCCCTTGCGGATGCGCAGGCCGAGGGAGCAGATTTTCTGCCCGTCAACGTAGACGCCCGGCGCATCGGGACGCGGATAGGCCTGAATATCCAGCTCTGACAGGGTACGTACTACGCTCTCTTCAAGCCAACTGACCAGCTCGCGCACGCCGTGGTGGCCGCGGCGCAGATCGAGCAGAACGTACATCACCTGCTGTCCGGGGCCGTGATAGGTGACCTGGCCACCGCGATCGCTCTGGATAACCGGAATGTCGCCGGGATTGAGCAGATGCTCAGCCTTACCGGCCTGCCCCTGGGTAAATACGGCGGGGTGCTCTACCAGCCACAGCTCGTCAGGCGTCTCGGCGTCACGACGATCGGTGAATCGATGCATAGCCTGCGAGACGGGGAGGTAGGGCTGCAACCCCAGCTGACGCAGTATGAGGCTATCTTGTTGCAATGGCGTCATCTTCAGGTTAAAAAATTGGTAAGGCCATTATACCGACTGTCGCCCCTCCTCACCAGTGCCGAATCGGCAAAAAAGCGCGGCCCGGTAGGCTGTGATGCCATACCGGGCCGCGATAAATGCTGTATTTTAGTTAATTAACTGTGATTACAGAACCATGCGAACGATTTCAATGTTGCCCAGCTCTTCATACAGCGTCTCAACCTGCTCAATGTGCGTCGCATTGATGGTGATGGAAACGGAGTGGTAGTTTCCTTTGCTGCTCGGCTTAACCTGCGGGGTGTAGTCACCCGGCGCATGGCGCTGTACCACTTCGACAACCTGATCAACTAGCTCAGGCTGTGCCAGTCCCATGACTTTATAGGTAAACTCGCACGGGAATTCGAGCAGTTCATTCAGTTTGGTTTTCATGTGAGCTCCAGCGTATTGCACTATCTACAAATTATAACTCCCGCCGTAGCGGGAGTCTTGCTTACTGATTAAATGGGGCCGATGACCCTCTTTTCAAGGGGCTGGCCACAGATTAACCAAACCAGCGATGAAACAGCAGCTTGATATGATCGATCATCCGGCTGAAGAAGCCACCCTCTTTCACTTCGTTCAGCACCACCAGCGGGCGCTGTTCGATAGTCTTGCCGTCCAGCTGGAAGTTGATCGTGCCGACCACCTGATCTTTGGCCAGCGGGGCATCCAGTTCGTTGCTGTTCAGCACGTAGCTGGCCTTGAGATCTTTCATCCGTCCGCGCGGAATGGTCAGGTAGACGTCTTTATCCACCCCCAGCTGGGCGCGGTCGGTGTCACCGAACCAGACCGGCTCAGAGGCGAACTCACGCCCGGCCTTCAGCGGCGAGACGGTTTCAAAGAAGCGGAAGCCCCAGGTCAACAGCTTCTTGCTCTCGGTCTCGCGCCCCTTAAAGGTACGGCCGCCCATGACGGCGGAGATCAGGCGCATGTTGCCCTCGGTCGCCGAGGCCACCAGGTTATAGCCGGCAGAGGCGGTATGGCCGGTTTTGATGCCGTCCACGTTCATGCTGGTATCCCACAGCAGACCGTTACGGTTGGTCTGGCGGATGTTGTTATAGGTGAACTCTTTCTCTTTGTAGATGGCGTACTCATGGGGAACGTCGCGGATCAGCGCCTGGCCGATCAGCGCCATGTCGCGGGCGGAGCTGAACTGCCCCGACGCGTCCAGGCCGTGTACCGTCTCAAAGTGGGTGTTCTGCAGACCCAGCGCCTTCACGTAGCTGTTCATCAGGCCGACGAAGGCGTCCTGGCTACCGGCGACATAGTCGGCCATGGCGACGCAGGCATCGTTACCGGAGACCAGGTTGATCCCGCGGATCAGGTTCCCCACGGAGACCTGATCGCCCGGCTTGAGGAACATCAGCGAAGAGCCCTGGAACACCGGGTTTCCGGTCGCCCAGGCGTCTTTACCGACGGTGACGACGTCGTTCTCACCGAACTTGCCCGCGCGCATCGCCTGCCCGATGACATAGCTGGTCATCATCTTGGTCAGCGAAGCCGGGTTGCGTCGCTCGTCGGCGTTGTGCTCCGCCAGCACCTTGCCGGAGTTGTAGTCGATCAGAATATAGGCTTCGGCATCGATTTGCGGCACGCCTGGGATCATGGTCTTCAGGTTAACGTCGTCGGCGCGGGCCGCACCGGTGAGCGCCACGGCCAGCAGACCGCCGGCGACAGCGTATTTCAGTGTTTGGGAAGCAACTTTGCGTTTCATGATGGGGACTACAACATCCGTGAATTAAACAGTGACAAACGAGCCACACTATAGCAGATGGTACGCTAAGGCATAGCGTGGCAATGATTTTTTACACAATCAATATGTGTATAAGTGTTGCATGGCCCGCGACGGGCGGGCCCGCGTCAACGGGCTCAGGGCGCCGTGGTAATGAACGACTGTTGCCCGGCCTCGCTGCTCAGCCGCTGCTGCAGCGCGCTGGCCTGCGCCCGGTGGGTAAACGGCCCCAGCTGGACGCGATAGAGGGCGCCGTTTGCCTCGACTTTGCCGGGGACGCCGAAGCGCTGGCTCAGCTGCTGCTGCCACTGGGCGGCGCGCGAGCTGCTGCTGACGGCGCCGACCTGCACCAGATAGTGGCCGCTGGCCACGGCGTGGCTGGCGACGACTGCCGGAGCTGCCGCTGCGCTGGCGGGGGCCGGGGGGGCGACCGGTGCGACCGGGGCGCTCTCTTCCAGCACGCCGCTGCGCAACGGCTGAGGCGCGCCGAGGAAGCTGCCGCTATGGCTGGCGGGGGCGCTGACCGGCATGCTCTGTCCCTGCGCGGCCTCTGCCGTCGGCGCCAGGCTTGCCGGCGTCGGGTTCTCGATGGCGCGGACCGCCGGCTGGCTTGGCGCGGCGGAGGGACTTACGGTGAGCTGCGGGCTCTCCATGCCGATCTCCGGGCGGGCGGGCAGGGCATAGCTCTGCTTGGCGACCCGGGTGCCGATGGTGCCCGGCCCGGACAGGCTGCCGTCCGGCGCAACGTTGATAAAGTCGACGCGCACCTTGGTATGCTGAGTGATGTTCAGACGGTTGGCGGCGGCGCTGGAGAGATCGATGATGCGTCCCGGGGTATAGGGGCCGCGGTCGTTAATCCGCACCACGATGCGGCGCCCGTTAGCCAGGTTGGTGACCCGCACGTAGCTGGGGATCGGCAGCGTCGGATGGGCGGCGCTCATCGCCTCCGGGTTGAACTGTTCGCCGCTGGCGGTGACGTTGCCGCGGTTTTCTTCGCCGTAGCTGGCCGCTAGGCCTATCTGGGAGAAGTTGGACGGATCCTTGACGATGGTGTAGCGCTGGCCGTTACGGCTGTAATCCTGATTGGCGCTGGGAATGGCGGGCTCATAGCGCGGTTCAACGCCGGGGATCTCTTCGATCGGGCCGCTGTAGGCCGGCTGCGGCGGCGCCTGGGTCTCGCCGCTGTCGTTGGTGGAACAGCCTGCCAGGATCAGACAGGCCAGGCTCAGGCTGAGCCAGGATTTGTGCGCCATTCTCATCGCGACCTCTATAGATTCTTGGATAACATTTTGCGATGGGTATGGATCGACATCACGATGCCAAACCCGGCCATCAGTACGATCAGCGCCGAGCCACCGTAGCTGACCAGAGGCAAAGGTACGCCAACCACCGGTAAAATGCCACTAACCATACCGATATTAACGAAAACATAAACGAATAGAATCAACATTAAACCGCCGACCATCACCCGGCCAAAGGTGGTCTGGGCGCGGGCGGCGATATACAGTCCGCGCATGATGATCAGCAGGTACAGCGCCAGCAGCAGCAGTACGCCGAACAGCCCCAGCTCCTCGGCCAGCACGGCGAAGATAAAGTCGGTGTGGCGCTCCGGCAGAAACTCCAGCTGCGACTGGGTGCCGTGTAGCCACCCCTTGCCGCTCAGGCCGCCGGAGCCGATGGCGATTTTTGACTGGATGATGTGGTAGCCGGCGCCCAGCGGGTCGCTTTCCGGATCGAGCAGCATCATCACCCGGTCGCGCTGATAGTCGTGCATCAGGAAGAACCACAGCACCGGAATAAAGGCGGCCACCAGCAGCACCGCCAGCCCGATCAGGCGCCAGCTCATGCCCGCCAGGAACAGAATGAACAGCCCGGAGGCGGCGACCAGGATCGAGGTGCCCAGGTCCGGCTGGGCGGCGACCAGCAGGGTCGGCAGGAAGATCAGGATCAGCGCGATGCCGGTGTGCTTGAGCGACGGCGGGCAGACGTCGCGGTTGATAAAGCGCGCCACCATCAGCGGCACGGCGATCTTGGCGATCTCCGAGGGCTGAAAGCGCACGAAGCCCAGGTCAAGCCAGCGCTGGGCCCCTTTACTGATCTGGCCGAAGGCGTCCACCAGGATCAGCAGGATGACGCAGAGGATGTACAGATAGGGCGCCCAGTGTTCGTAGACGCGCGGCGGGATCTGCGCCATGACGATCATGACCAGCAGGCCCATGACGATTTGGCCGATCTTGCGCTCCATCATGCCGACATCTTGGCCGCTGGCGCTCCACATAACGACGGCGCTGTAGACCAGCACCGCCAGAATGCAGAGCAGGAAGGGCAGGTCGATGTGCATCTTGGCCCAGATTGAGCGTTTTTGTTGATTCTCAGTCATGGTGAATCCGTATGCCTGTCAGTCGCCCTCCACGCCGGGCGGCGTGGGGGCTGCATTGGGAAGCTGGGTATTGTTGTCGCCCAGCATGATGTGATCCAGGATCTGGCGCATGATGGTGCCCACCGCCGGACCGGCGCCGCCGTTCTCCAGAATGATGGCCACCGACACCTGTGGGTCGTCATAGGGGGCGAAGGCGGTCATCAGCTTATGGTCGCGCAGATGTTCGGCGATGGTATGCGCGTTGTAGGTCTCATAGCCGAAGACCTGGGCGGTACCGGACTTGGCGGCGATTTTATACGGGGCGTTGCCAAAATACTTGTAGCCGGTGCCATTGGGACGGTTGGCCACGCCGAGCATGCCATCTTTGGCGATCTCCCAGTAGCCGGAGTGAATATCCCCTATCTGCTGGCTTTCCTGCTGACGAAACGGCACCTGCTGACCGTTGATGCGGGTGCTCATCAGCAGATGCGGCACCTTGACATTGCCGTCGTTGATCAGGGTGTTGAGCGCCTTGGCCATCTGGATCGGCGTCGCGGTCCAGTAGCCTTGGCCGATGCCGACCGGAATGGTGTCGCCCTGATACCAGGGTTTCTTGTAGCGCTTGAGCTTCCATTCGCGGGTCGGCATCAGGCCGGAGCGCTCCTCGGACAGATCGATACCGGTATACTGGCCATAGCCGAACTTGGACAGCCACTCGCTCAGGCGGTCGATCCCCATGTCATAGGCCACCTGGTAGAAGAAGGTGTCCGCCGACTCCTCCAGCGCCTTGGTGACGTTCAGCCGCCCATGGCCCCACTTCTTCCAGTCGCGGAAGCGCTTCTCTGACCCGGGCAGCTGCCACCAGCCGGGGTCGAAGAGGGTGGTATTGCGGGAGATAACGCCAGCGCTGAGCGCCGAGACCGCGACGTAGGGTTTTACCGTCGAAGCGGGGGGATAGACCCCCTGGGTGGCGCGGTTGATCAGTGGCCGGTTGGGGTCGTTGAGCAGGCCGCGGTAATCCTTGCCGGAGATGCCGTCGACGAACAGGTTGGGGTCGTAGCTGGGGGTGGAGACCAGCGCCAGGATCCCGCCGCTGCGCGGATCGCTGACCACCACGGCGGCGCGGCTGCCGACCAGCAACTGTTCGATATAGCGCTGCAGGTTGAGATCCAGCGTCAGGTAGATATCTTTGCCCGCCTGGGGCGGCTGTTCGTGCAGCTGGCGGATCACCCGCCCGCGGTTGTTGACCTCGACCTCTTCATAGCCGGTTTTGCCGTGCAGCACGTCCTCATAGTAGCGTTCGATGCCCAGCTTGCCGATATCGTGGGTGGCGGCGTAGTTGGCCAGCTTCCCCTCTTTGTCCAGACGCTCGACGTCTTTGTCGTTGATCTTGGAGACATAGCCGATGACGTGGGTCAGGGCGGAGCCGTAGGGGTAGTAGCGGCGCTGGTAGCCCTTGACCTCAAAGCCGGGGAAGCGGAACTGGTTGACGGCGAAGCGGGCCACCTGCACCTCGTTGAGGGCGGTCTTCAGCGGAATCGAGGTGAAGCGGCGCGAGCGCTTACGCTCCTTCTGGAAGCTGTCGAGATCCTCGTCGCTCAGATCGACGATCGGGCGCAGCGCATCGAGCTGCTCTTTCATCCCGTCGACCTTTTCGGGGATCACCTCTAGCTGGTAGATGGTGCGGTTAAACGCCAGCGGCGTGCCGTTGCGATCGTAGATCATGCCGCGGCTGGGGGCGATGGGCACCAGCTTGATGCGGTTTTCGTTAGAGCGCGTCTTGTAGTCTTCAAAACGCAGAATTTGCAGGTGGTACAGATTGGCGAGCAGCACGCCGGTCAGCAGCAGTACGCCGACGAAAGCGAACAGCGCACGACGGATGAACAGGGCGGACTCTGCCGAATAGTCACGAAAGGGGTTACGATCTAGTTTCATTCCGTTCCGTCATGCTCAGGCGTACTGCCGGGATTAACATCATTGCCGGCGTGGCCGGCAGGCGATTACTCACGATGATAAGGGTGATTGGCCGTAATGCTCCAGGCCCGGTAGAGGCTTTCGGCCACCAGCACGCGCACCAGCGGGTGCGGCAGGGTCAGGGGCGACAGAGACCAGCTCTGCTCGGCGGCGGCCTTGCAGGCGGGCGCCAGCCCCTCGGGACCGCCGATCAGCAGGCTGACGTCGCGCCCGTCCTGCTTCCAGCGCTCTAGCTGACCGGCCAGCGTCGGGGTATCCCAGGGTTTGCCGGGAATATCCAGGGTGACTATACGGTTGCCTTTGCCGACCGCGGCCAGCATCAGCTCGCCTTCTCGCTCCAGAATGCGGCGAATATCGGCATTCTTACCGCGTTTCCCGGCCGGAACCTCGGTCAGTTCAAACGGCATATCCTTGGGAAAGCGCTTAATATAGTCGAGAAAACCGGTTTGTACCCAGTCGGGCATTTTGGTGCCGACCGCCACCAGCTGCAGTTTCACCGCATCAGCTCCACAGCTTTTCCAGTTCGTACAGACGACGGCTCTCTTCCTGCATCACGTGCACGATGACGTCGCCGAGATCGACCACCACCCATTCGGCGCCGTTCTGGCCTTCTACGCCCAGCGGCAGCAGGCCGGCGGCGCGAGACGACTGTACTACGTGGTCGGCGATGGCGATCACGTGACGGCTGGAGGTGCCGGTGCAGATGATCATGCAGTCAGTAATGCTGGATTTGCCGCAGACGTCGATGGCGACGATATCCTGGCCTTTCAGATCATCGATCTTATCAATAACGAAATCTTGGAGTGCTTTACCTTGCAAAGGTTCCCCCTAATCAATAGGTCTTAAATTTATGCTGTTATATCAAGCATGATTCCCCACGCGGCGCCCGATGCGTTCCGCGAGGGACGCACGCCGGCGAGCGGGGCGAGAATACGTTGCTGCGGAGGATATCAGTCTGCAAATCCCTGTCAATCACCGAAGGGGCGAAAGGGGCCGCTTCAGCGGTAGAGCCCCTGTAGCTCAATGTAGCGCTGTACCGCGCGCGGCAGCAGATCGTCGCAGCTGATCCCCAGGTGGCGGCGCTGACGGATGTCGGTGGCAGAGACCGACAGCAGCGGCGTGTCGGCCAGATAGATAAAGCCGTGGGGCTGGCGGTGTAGACGCTGAACGTCGCGGGTGCGGTGCTGCTCCAGCCAGGCCTGCAGCGCCGGGGTGTCCAGCCGATCGGGATAGCCGGGGCGGGCGCAGACCAGCAGGTGGCAGCAGCGCAGAATGTCCTGCCAGCGCTGCCATTTGTGCAGGGTCAGCAGGGAGTCCTGGCCGATGATAAAGGCCAGCGGTCGCTGTGGGCCCAGCTCGGCGCGCAGCGCCTCCAGGGTATCGATGGTGTAGGAGGGGCTGTCGCGGCGCAGCTCGCGATCGTCGACGGAGAACAGCGGATCGTCGGCGATGGCCAGACGCACCATCTCCAGGCGCTGGGCGGCGCAGGCCTCTGGCTGTGGTCGGTGCGGGGGAACGTGGTTGGGCAGCAGGGTGATGTGGCCGAGCCCCACCTCCTGCGCCAGCGCCGTGACCGGCTTGAGATGGCCATAATGAATAGGATCGAAGGTGCCTCCGAACAGCGCCAGTAGGGACGGCGCCGCCGGTTGGGATTCACTCGGCATGCAGCATACTCTCCGGCAGCGTCTTGCCGCACAGTAGTAGGGTCAGGGACTCCAGCTGAGGCCATACGGATTGGCCGAAATCCTGTTTGATTATCTGTTCGCACTGGCTCAGCAGTGCCACGGCCTGATGCAGTTGGGTCAGCGATTGGGTTTGCAGCGCCTGGGTCAGCAGCGGGCGGCGGTTTTGCCACACCTTATGCTTATCGAACAGCGTGCGCAGGGGCGTCTGCGTCGCGCCGCTCTTGAGCTGCAGCAGCAGCAGCAGCTCGCGCTGTACGGTGCGCACCAGCACCACCGGTTCGCAGCCCTCCTGGCGCAGCTGGTTCAGAATGTGCCAGGCACGCTTGCCGCGCGCCGCCAGCATGGCGTCCAGCCAGTGGAACGGCGAGAAGTGGGCGGCATCGTTGACCGCCTGCTCGACGCGCGGCAGGGTCAGCCGTCCGTCGGGGTAGAGCAGGGAGAGTCGCCCCAGCGCCTGGGAGAGCGCCAGCAGGTTGCCCTCGTAGCAGTAACAGAGCAGCTGTAGCGCCGCCTCGTCGAGCTGCAGCTGCATTTGGCGCGCGCGGTTAGCGACCCAGCGCGGTAGCTGGGTCTGCTCCGGCGTCTGGCAGCTGACCAGGGTGGCCTGTGGGCTGAGCAGTTTATACCAGGCCGCGTTTTCCTGCGTACGGGTCAGGCGTGGACCGCGCAGCAGCAGCAGCAGATCCGGGTGGAGCAGGGCGGCAAGCTGGCTCAGGCGTTCGCCCATCGCCGCATTGACACCGTTGTCCGGCAGGGTCAGGGTCAGGATTTGGCGGCTGGCGAACAGGCTCATCGACTGGGACTGACTGAACAGCGCATCCCAGTCGGTGTGGGGATCGAGGGTGACGCTGAACTGCTCGTCAAATCCGTGGGCGCGGGCGCGCTGGCGGATCAGGTCCAGGCTCTCCTGGATCAGCAGCGGCTCGTTACCCAGAATGAAGTAGCAGGCGCGCAGCCCATCCTGCAGCTGTGCGCCGAGCTGTTCGGGGTAAATCCGGCTCATTTCACCGGCTGTCCGGCCTGAGCGGCCGGCGTAGCGATAACGCCGGTGTTGACCCGGTCAAAGTCGTTGCTGCCCTGTACCTTGGGTGCGCTGACCGCTTCGCGCATTTTGCGGTCGTTATTTTGCAGTTCGGCGGCCTGAACGCTCATCAGCTTACGCACCAGCTGCTGCGCCGCCTGTTGGTACATCTCCTGCACCAGCATCGCCTGTTCGGCATCCTTGGCCAGCGCGGCCAGCGGGTTGTCGAAGAAGCTGCGGTAGACGCGCACCGTCAGCGGGTAGAGGTCGTGGCCGCGCACCAGCACCTGGGCGCTGACGGTCATCACCATCTGGTACTCCGCCGTGACCCCGTCCTTAAAGATAGAGACGGTGTCCTGGCTCTGGCTGACGCCGAGCAGCCGCAGAGAGGGCAGCGGCGTGGCCGCCGGGTCCGCCTTGGCGGCGCTGTCCTGCGGCGGCAGGCTCTGTGCCTCGACGATGGTGACGTCGTTCAGGCGCAGCTGCTCGCGCACCGCGCGGGTGAAGGGGCCATACGGGTCGTTGCTGTCGAGGATCAGCTGATGAAACTCGCTGGGAACCTGCGCGCTGCCGCGCAGGTGGTATCCACATCCGGCGGTGACCAGCACCGCCAATCCCAGCAACAGCGCAGTAATACGGTGTTGCACACGTCCTCCTAGGCTCACCCGACAACCAGGTTGAGCAGTTTGCCCGGCACAAAGATCACCTTGCGTACGGTGACCCCGTCGAGGTACTTAGCGACCAGCGGCTCCTGCGCCGCCAGCGCGCGCACCTGCTCCTCGCTGGCGTCGGCGGCAACGGTGATCTTACCGCGCACCTTGCCGTTGACCTGTACCACGATCAGCTTGCTATCTTCGACCATCGCCGCGTCATCGGCGACCGGCCACGGCGCGACGTCGATGTCGCCCACGCCGCCCAGCGCGCTCCACAGGGTGAAGCAGACGTGCGGGGTAAACGGATACAGCATGCGCACCACGGCCAGCAGGGCTTCCTGCATCAGGGCGCGATCCTGCTCGCTCTCCTGCGGGGCGCGGGTCAGCTTGTTCATCAGCTCCATCACGGCGGCGATGGCGGTGTTGAAGGTCTGACGGCGACCGATGTCGTCGCTCACCTTGGCGATGGTCTTGTGCAGATCGCGGCGCAGGGCTTTCTGGTCATCGTTCAGCGCCGTCAGGTCGAGCGCGACGGTCGGCCCTTTCTGCTGGTGATCGAACGCCAGTTTCCAGACGCGCTTCAGGAAGCGGTTGGCCCCCTCAACGCCGGACTCCTGCCACTCCAGGGTCATTTCCGCCGGGGAGGCGAACATCATGAACAGGCGTACGGTGTCGGCGCCGTAGCGCTCTACCATCACCTGCGGGTCGATGCCGTTGTTCTTCGACTTGGACATCTTACTCATGCCGGCGTAGACCAGCTCGCGGCCGTCGCGGTCGGTCGCCTTGGTGATGCGGCCCTTGTCGTCGCGCTCTACGATGACATCCACCGGAGAGACCCAGTTACGCTCGCCGTTGGCGCCGGTGTAGTAGAAGGCGTCCGCCAGCACCATGCCCTGGCACAGCAGGCGCTTGGCCGGCTCGTCGGAGTCCACCAGGCCCGCGTCACGCATCAGCTTGTGGAAGAAGCGGAAGTACATCAGGTGCATGATGGCGTGCTCGATACCGCCGACGTACTGATCGACCGGCAGCCAGTAGTTGGCGGCCTGCGGATCCAGCATCCCCTGATCGTACTGCGGGCAGGTGTAGCGCGCATAGTACCAGGAGGACTCCATAAAGGTGTCGAAGGTGTCGGTTTCGCGCAGCGCCGGCTGACCGTTAACGGTGGTCTTCGCCCAGGCCGGATCGGCCTTGAGCGGGCTGGTGATGCCGTTCATGACCACGTCCTCCGGCAGGATCACCGGCAGCTGGTCTTCCGGCGTCGGGATCACGCTGCCGTCTTCCAGGGTCACCATCGGGATCGGTGCGCCCCAGTAACGCTGGCGGGAAACCCCCCAGTCGCGCAGGCGGTAGTTTACCTTGCGTTCGCCGACGCCGGCGGCGATCAGGCGGTTGGCGACGGCGTCGAAGGCGGCGCTGAAGTCCAGACCGTCAAATTCGCCGGAGTTGAACAGCACGCCCTTGTCGGTCATGGCGGCGGCGCTGATGTCCGGCGCCTGGCCGTCGGCGGCCAGGATCACCGGCTTCATCGGCAGGTGGTACTTGGCGGCGAACTCCCAGTCGCGCTGGTCGTGGGCCGGAACGGACATCACCGCACCGGTGCCGTAGTCCATCAGCACAAAGTTGGCGACCCAGATAGGCAGGCGTTCGCCGCTCAGCGGGTGGATGGCGTACAGGCCGGTGGCCATGCCTTTCTTCTCCATGGTCGCCATGTCGGCCTCGGCAACCTTGGTGTTCTTGCACTCGTCGATGAACTGCGCCAGCGCCGGGTTGTTGGCGGCGGCCTGCTGGGCCAGCGGGTGCGCGGCGGCGATCGCCAGGTAGCTGACGCCCATGAAGGTGTCCGGGCGGGTGGTGTAGACGGCGAAGGTGTCGTCGCGATCGGCGACGCGGAAGGTGATCTCTACCCCTTCAGAGCGGCCGATCCAGTTGCGCTGCATGGTCTTAACCTGCTCTGGCCAGTCTTCCAGCTTGTCGAGGTCGTTGAGCAGCTGATCGGCGTAGTCGGTGATCTTGATAAACCACTGCGGGATCTCTTTGCGCTCGACCTTGGAGTCGCAGCGCCAGCAGCAGCCGTCGATGACCTGCTCGTTGGCCAGCACGGTCTGATCGTTCGGGCACCAGTTGACCGCAGAGGTCTTCTTATAGACCAGCCCCTTTTCATACAGCTTGGTGAAGAACCACTGTTCCCAGCGGTAGTAATCCGGCTTACAGGTGGCGATTTCGCGGCTCCAGTCGTAGCCGAAGCCCAGCAGCTTCAGCTGGTTCTTCATGTAATCGATGTTGGCATAGGTCCAGGGGGCCGGCGCGGTGTTGTTCTTCACCGCCGCGCCCTCTGCCGGCAGGCCGAAGGCGTCCCAGCCGATGGGTTGTAGCACGTTTTTGCCCAGCATGCGC
This sequence comes from Edwardsiella piscicida, assembly GCF_001896205.1. Classification (GTDB taxonomy): domain Bacteria; phylum Pseudomonadota; class Gammaproteobacteria; order Enterobacterales; family Enterobacteriaceae; genus Edwardsiella; species Edwardsiella piscicida. The sequence continues at coordinate 2,988,476 of NZ_MPNU01000001.1, read as the reverse complement.
TGGTAACGGGAAATCACATCACCGATGGTGTAGTTACGGACGTGGCCCATATGCAGTCGGCCGGAGGGATACGGCAGCATGGAGAGGCAATAGTATTTCTCTTTGCTGTCATCTTCGGTGACCTGGAAGGTTTTCTGTTCATCCCAATGGCGCTGGACGTGGGATTCAATGTCCTCTGGACGATATTGCTCTTGCATGGCAGCTGGAAGTCCTGTTAGTAAAACAGCTACACCTGTAGCCTGATATGTGATGGTGATCGGCATAGGATAGCCGATAAGCGTCGCGGGCAACAACCGCCGAGCGCGCCGGCGGTGAATTCTTTCCCCCCGTCGGCTTACCCTTGGTGCCGTTTTGTTACATACGCTACGTGAAGATCACAGTCTGTCAATGAATTACGGCTAAAATATAACGGGGATAGCGCTTGTCCGCGCACGGTAAGCGGGATCCCAGATCGTCCTGATATACGCTATAGAGGCAGTTTTCACGCGGGCCACCGCAGGGGGCCGGCCAGAGATGTTCTGACGCGGTGCTGAACGGAGGTAGGAGATGAGCAAAGTAACGCACTATTATCAGCAGTGGCTGGCGGCGTTGACTAAACGCCTGGAGAAGGGGGAGCGCGATATCGATGCGCTGCTGGAGAGCGCGGAGCAGCAGCTCCGCCACGCCAGCGATCTGAGCGAGGCCGATATTGAACAGATCCGTCAGGCGATGCGCCGCGATCTGGAAGAGTTTGCCCGCGCCTATCAGGATAGCCGCGATGAGATGGAAGACAGCGTGTTTATGCGCGTCATCAAGGAGAGCCTGTGGCAGGAGCTGGCCGATATTACCGACAAAACCCAGCTGGAGTGGCGCGAGGTGCTGCAGGATGTGAACCACCACGGCGTTTATCACAGCGGCGAGGTGGTTGGCCTGGGACACCTGGTGTGCGAGAAGTGCCACTTTAACCTGGATGTGTATACCCCAGAGATCCTGCCGCGCTGTCCGCGCTGCGGTCACGATCAGTTTCACCGCCGTCCCTTCCGCCCCTGAGGGCTTGCCCGCCGCGTGCGGCGGGCACCTTTCCCCGCGGGGCGGCTCATCAGCCGACGCCGGGGGTCTCCTGCGCCATGTCGCCATAGGCGGCGATCCGTTCAGCCAGCAGATCGACAAAGGCCTGGCGATCGACGTCCAGCAGCACGGTGGCATTGGGAGCGTTGCCGCTCAGGGCGTAGTCATCCACCACCGTCATCCCGGTGGTGTAGCGCCCGCGGGTCTCCACCCCCACCCAGCGTTCGGCGCAGGTAAAGATCTGCGGACGCAGCAGCCAGGCGATGGTGCAGGGGTCGTGCAGCGGTGCCCCTTGAAAGCCCCATCGCTCCTGACGGTGATAGCGCATGAAAAAGTCGAGCAGCTCGGCGACGGTGCGCGCCACCGGATTGCCGATGTCGCGCAGGCGCTCGATATCGGCGTCGAGGATCTGCGCCCGGTGGGTCACGTCCAGGCCAGCCATGACGATGGGCAGCCCGCTCTGGAACACCATTTCGGCGGCCTCGGGGTCGACGTAGATGTTGAATTCGGCGGCGGGGGTCCAGTTCCCCGCGCCGGCGCTGCCGCCCATGATGACGATGCGTTCAATGCGCGGCTTCAGCTCCGGGTGGGCGGCCAGCAGCAGCGCCACGTTGGTCAGCGGGCCGGTGGCCACCAGGGTGACCGGCTGCGCCGCGTCGCGCAGCACCTGGGCCATCAGCGCCAGCGCGCCGCAGGGCTGAGGGGCAAAGTCCGGCTCCGGCAGACGGGGGCCGTCGAGGCCGCTTTCGCCGTGAACGCTGTCGGCGATGATCAGGTCGCGCATCAGCGGCTTGGCGGCACCGCCGGCCACCGGGATATCGCCGCGGCGCAGCAGGGTGAGAATGCGCAGGGCGTTGCGCAGGGTTTTTTCCGGGGTCTGGTTGCCGGCGCTGGTGGTGACGGCGCGCACCTCCAGCTCCGGGCTGGCCAGCGCTAGGATCAGGGCGATGGCATCGTCGTGGCCGGGGTCGCAGTCGATAATCAGGGGTAACGCCATGAAACGCTCCAGGTAATTGACGGATTCGTTCTGGCACCATACCCCTGCGATGGGCGGACGAACAGCCGCCGGACGGCAAAGCGTGAGGCGGGGCGCACTCCGGCCATCGGCGGGCGAGGCGCTCGCCTAGTGGATGATCTTGGCCAGAAAATCGCGCGCCCGCGCCGAGTGGGGCTGGCTGAAGAAGGCATCTTTCTCGCGATCTTCGACGATGTGTCCCTCATCCATAAAGATCACCCGGTTGGCCACCTTGCGGGCGAATCCCATCTCATGGGTGACCACCATCATGGTCATCCCCTCTCTTGCCAGGGAGACCATCACGTCCAGCACCTCGTTGATCATCTCCGGATCGAGGGCCGATGTCGGCTCGTCGAACAGCATCGCCACCGGATCCATGCACAGCGCCCGGGCAATGGCGACGCGCTGCTGCTGGCCGCCGGAGAGCTGAGCGGGAAACTTGGCGGCGTGCGCCGCCAGGCCGACGCGATCCAGCAGCGCTTGCCCCTTGCTGACCGCCAGCGGCGCGGCGCGTCCCAGCACCTTGACCTGGGCCAGGGTCAGGTTATCGATGATCGACAGGTGCGGAAACAGCTCGAAGTGCTGAAAGACCATGCCTACCCGCGAGCGCAGACGCGCCAGATCGGTGCGGCGATCGTGCACCGCGGTGCCGTTGACGCAGATCTGCCCCTGCTGGATCGGCTCCAGCCCGTTGACGGTTTTGATCAGGGTCGATTTGCCGGATCCCGAGGGGCCGCAGACCACCACCACCTCGCCCTTGTCGACGTGGGTGCTGCAGTCGCTCAGCACCTGAAACTGTCCATACCATTTACTGACCTGTTGCAGGGAGATCATAGGGCGCTCCTTTTCTTGAGATGGCTGACCAGCAGCGAGGCGCTGAGGCTGATGATAAAGTAGACGGCGCCGGCAAACAGGATCATCTCCAGCTGGGTGCCGTCGCGCTCGCCGATGGTGGAGGCGGTGCGGAAGAAGTCCGCCAGGCTCAGCACGTACACCAGCGAGGTATCCTGAAACAGGACGATGCCCTGGGTGAGCAGCAGCGGCACCATGGCGCGGAACGCCTGCGGCAGCACCACCAGGTACAGGGACTGCCACGGGGTCATTCCCAGGGCCAGCGCGGCGGCGTTCTGCCCGCGGGCGACGCTTTTGATGCCGGCGCGGATGATCTCGGAGTAGTAGGCGGCCTCGAACAGCGCAAAGGCCACCATCGCCGAGATCAGGCGGATATCGCTCTGGGGCGACAGGCCGAGAAAGCGCTGCAGCAGGCTGGGCACCACCAGATAGAACCACAGCAGCACCATCACCAGCGGTACCGAGCGGAACAGATTGACATACAGGGCGGCCAGCCAGGCGAGGGGCTTCCAGCGCGATAGCCGCATCACCGCCAGCAGGGTGCCCCACAGAATGCCGACCACCACCGCCGTCAGCGTTATTTTTAGCGTGATCACCATGCCGTCCAGCAGATAGGGCAGGCTGGGGGTGATGGAGCTCCAGTCGAATGCGTACATTAGCGGCTCCCCATGCTGCCCGGCAGCTGCAGTCGCCGCTCCAGCAGGTGCATGGCCAGCATCAGCAGGCCGTTGATGGCGATATAGGCCAGAGTGATGGCGGTGAAGGATTCATAGGCATGCGCCGAGTAGTCCAGCAGCTTGCCGGCCTGGGCGGCCATCTCCATCAGCCCGATCGTGGAGGCGATGGCCGAATTCTTGACCAGATTGAGCATCTCAGAGGTCAGCGGCGGTACGATCACCCGATAGGCGTTGGGCAGCAGGACATAGCGGTAGGTCTGCGGCAGGGTGAAGCCCATGGCCAGTCCGGCGCTCTTCTGCCCGGCCGGCAGAGACTGAATGGCGGCGCGCACCTGCTCGCAGACCCGGGCGGCGGTAAACAGCCCCAGGCACAGCAGCGAGGAGACAAAAAACTGGATCGACGGGTCCAGTTCGCCTTTGAACCAGTTGCCCCAGTCGGTCGGCAGCAGCTCCGGCACCACCAGATACCAGGTAAAAAACTGGACGATCAGCGGGACGTTGCGGAACAGCTCGACATAGATAGCGCCAATCATGGCCAGCGGACGGCTGGGCAGGGTGCGCAGGATCCCCAGCAGCGAGCCGAGGAGAAAGGCGATGACCCAGGCCGCCAGCGACAGAGCGACGGTGACCTGCATGCCGGACCAAATCCAGCCCAAGTAGGTGGTGCCGCCGAAGGGGGCCGGCTGCAGAAAGATGCCCCAGTTCCAATCGATAGACATAGGTGACTCCGGTTAGCCGGCGCTCCGCCGTGCGGGGCGCGCCGCAGACGCGCACCCCCGCGCGCAGGGGGTGGCGCCGGGCTGATTATTCGGCGATGCGATCGTTGGGGGTGGCGAACAGCGTCTTCATCTCATCGGAGAGGGCGAACTGCAGGTTCATGTTCTTCGGCGGAATGGGTTGTTCGAACCAGCGCCGATAGCCGTCGGCGGCCTGGCCGGAGGTCTGCACGTGGGCGATGGTGTCGTCGACCAGCTTTTTGAAGGCCGGATCGTCCCGGCGCAGCATACAGCCGTAGGCCTCATAGGACTGCGGGGTGCCGACAATCACCCAGCGCTCAGGCTGCTTGGCCTTGGCGCGCTCCCCCGCCAGCAGCGCGTCGTCCATCATGAAGGCCACCGCCCGCCCGCTCTCCAGGGTGCGGAAGGCGTCGCCGTGATCCTTGGCGCTGATGATGCGCATCTTCATGCCATCCTTTTCGTTCATGCGGTTGAGCATGATTTCCGAGGTGGTGCCGGAGGTGACCACCACCGGCTTACCGGCCAGGTCGCGGAAGTCATGTACTCCGCTCTCCTTGGCCGTCAGCAGGCGGGTGCCGACGATAAACAGGGTGTTGGAGAAGGCGACCTGCTGCTGGCGTTCGGCGTTGTGGGTGGTGGAGCCGCACTCGACGTCATAGGTGCCGTTTTGCAGCAGCGGGATGCGGTTCTGTGAGGTGATTGGCAGCAGTTTGACCTGCAGCGCGGGCAGGTTGAGCTGTTTCTTCACCGCGTCGACGATGGCGTTGGCGTAGTCCTGGGAGTAGCCGACCACCCGCTGCTGATTGTCATAGTAGGAGAAGGGGACCGAGGATTCGCGGTGGCCGACCACGATCACGCCGCTGTCTTTGATTTTTTGCAGGGTCGGCGAGCCGTCGGTAGCGTCCTGCGCGGCGGCAAACAGGGGGAAAGACAGGCCCAGAAGAACTAGTGATAACACAGACTTACGCATGCATTGCTCCTTCCATTGTGGGGGGTGTTGTGTTTATCTATATGTTTTATCTATTATTTTTATCATACGCGCACCGAACGAAGGCGCGCGGCGTCATGGAGAAAACATAGCTTAATGTAAATAAAATGATATCAATATGTTTTCAAAATGAGATCAAAAGCGCACCGTTTTATGGCAAAACAGGGGGTTTGCACAGCCTGTGTGCGTGAAGATGCGCTATCAGGGTGCAACACCCGGGATCGCGGGGGAGAAAACCCGGCGGCGAGGCGTCGCAGGGGAAAGGATTGCAAACGCTGTGCCAACGGTGAGCGAGTGCAGCCCGAAGGCTGCACTCGGGGAGGCGAGCCTTAGCGGCGGCGCAGGGCGTAGATCAGCGCCAGCGCACCCATTACGGCGCTCAGCAGCCACAGCGGTGTGCTGCCCAGGCGGGCATAGGGGGTCTCGCCGCGGGTCGGCGTGACGTTCACCTCCAGCACGCCGCGGGTAAACTGCGGCAGGCGGGCGATGACGTTGCCGGAGGCGTCCACGGCGGCGGTGATGCCGTTATTGGTGGCGCGCAGCAGCGGTCGGCCCAGCTCCAAGGCCCGCATGCGCGCCATTTGGAAGTGCTGCCACGGACCGATAGAGTGGCCGAACCAGGCGTCGTTAGAGACGGTGAGCAGGAAGTCGGTATCCGGGCGAAAGTTGGCCCGCACCTGTTCGCCCAGCACGATCTCATAGCAGATAGCGGTGGTCAGATTGTATCCCTGCACCCGCAGCGCCGGCTGCACATAGTCGCCGCGGCTGAAGGCGGACATCGGCAGGTTGAAGAACGGCGCCAGCGGACGCAGCAGATCCTCCATCGGGACAAATTCGCCAAACGGCACCAGGTGGTGCTTGCTGTAGCGCTGGTGCGCCGGGTACTGGTAGGGACTCTCGCCCCCCAGCACGATCACGGAGTTGTAGAAATCCATGCCGCGTGCTCCCGGGCGCTCGTCCACCAGCCCGGTGATCAGGCTGCTGTGGTGGGCGCGCAGCAGGCGATCCATCATGGTCAGGAACGGCTGCTCGTTGGCTTCGGTATCGGCGATGGCCGATTCGGGCCAGATGATGATGGGCGCCTTACCCAGGTAGGGGCGAGTCGCTTCCAGGTAGGTCTGCAGCGAGGCGATCAGCGCGTTGGGATCCCACTTCATCGACTGGGCGATATCGCCCTGTACCATGGCCACGTTGACCGCTTTCTGCGGCAGGCTCTGATACCAGTGCATCTGGCGCAGCGGCCAGGGGGCGCACAGCAGCACCAGCGCCAGCGCCAGCGTCAGGGGACGGCGCTGGACGGCGGCCAGCACCAGCAGGCCGCTGATGATAACCAGCAGATAGGTGATGGTGTCCACGCCGGCCAGCGGGGCGATGCCCTTCAGCGGACCGTTGAGCTGGCTGTAGCCGAACTGCAGCCAGGGAAAGCCGGTCAGCACCCAGCCGCGCAGGAACTCCGTCGCCTGCCACAGCGCCGGGGCGGCGATCGCCAGGCGCCAGACGGTGGTTTTTGGCCACAGGCGGTTAAGCACGGCGCAGAACAGCAGCGGGTAGAGCGCCAGGTAGGCCGCCAGCAGCACAACCAGCGACACGCTGACCGGCGTCGGCATACCGCCGAACTGTTCAATGCTGACGTAGACCCAGTTGACGCCGCTGCCGAACAGTCCGAGCCCCCACAGGAAGCCCAGCAGCATGGCCTGACGGGTGGTGCGATTGAGGGTGACGGCCAGCAGGCCGCACAGAGAGAGAAGCGCGGCGGGCCAAAAGTCGTAGGGCGAAAAGGCCAGGGTGCCACAGGCACCGGTTATCAGCGCCAGCGGGGCGCGTACCCGCTGGCGTTGCAGTAAAGCGGCGATGGTCATCGGTTATTCAGGGTTCCAGGTCCAGTTGCGGTTGAGGTGATGCATCCGGAATTTTGACATGAACCTGTATGATACGTCGACTGTCGGCCATAGCGACTTTAAACTGGTAACCGTCGATGTCGATGCTCTCTCCGCGCGACGGCAGATGGCCGAACGCCTGCATCACCAGGCCGCCGACGGTATCGACCTCGTCGTCGCTGAAGCGGGTGCCGAAGATGTCGTTGAAATCCTCGATCTGGGTCAGCGCACGAACGGTGTAAAGATGGCGGCTGATCTGGCGCACGTCGCGATCTTCCACCTCATCGTACTCATCGTCGATCTCGCCGACGATCAGCTCCAGAATATCTTCAATGGTGACCAGCCCGGAGACGCCGCCGAACTCGTCGATGACGATGGCCATATGATAGCGCTGGGAGCGGAACTCCTTGAGCATGCGGTCAACGCGCTTGCTTTCCGGTACGACCACGGCCTGGCGCAGCACGTTATCGATGCGGAACGGCTCGGCGTCGCTGCGCATAAAGGGCAGCAGATCCTTGGCCATCAGCAGCCCTTCAATATGATCTTTGTCTTCGCTGATCACCGGAAAACGCGAGTGGGCCGACTCAATGATGACGTCCAGGCACTCGTCCAGGGTCTGGTTGCGTTTCAGGGTCACCATCTGGCTGCGCGGGATCATGATGTCACGCACGCGCTGCTCGGCGATGTCCATCACCCCTTCCAGCATGTCGCGGGTATCGGGATCGATCAGATCGTTCTGCTCGGAGTCGCGGATAAGCTCCACCAGATCGCTGCGGTTCTTGGGTTCACCGTGAAACAGCTGGTTGAGCAAAAGGGAAAAGAAGCCTTTCTTATGGGGACTGGGGCTGTCGCTATTCTGAGAATGGTCGTCGCTCATAGCGTGTATGTATGGTTACTCTTTGTCTGGTCAATCTTAACGGCGGGCGTCATCGCCCACCGCAAACGTGACCCCGAGGGGGTCGTTCAGTCGGACTCTTTTTCCGCCGCGTAGGGGTCGGGATATCCCAGCGCCTGCATGATGTCGGCTTCCAGAGACTCCATTTCCTCAGCCTCTTCGTCGCTGATGTGGTCATACCCTAGCAGATGAAGCGAGCCGTGCACAACCATATGCGCCCAATGTGAGAGCGGAGCAATGTTCTGCTCCTGCGCCTCGCGCTCTACCACCTGGCGACAGATCACCATGTCGCCGAGCAGCGGCAGCTCGATGCCCGGCGGGGCTTCGAACGGGAAGGAGAGGACGTTAGTCGGGCGATCCTTGCCGCGGTAGGTGAGGTTAAGCTCGTGGCTTTCGGCCTCGTCCACCAGGCGGATGGTCACCTCGGCCTCATCGCGAAAGCGCGGCAGCACCGCCTCTAGCCAGCGCAGAAAGTCGCCTTCGGCGGGCAGCCCCGGGGTCTCTACGCAGGCGATCTGCAGATCGAGAATGATATTGCTCATGGTTATTCCTGTGTTTGCGCGGCCTGCGCCTCGCGTTTACGCTCGGCGGCCAGGGCCTCTTTACGTTGTTGTTCCGCGGCGTCCCAGGCCTCATAGGCCATCACCACGCGGGCGACCACCGGGTGGCGCACCACGTCTTCGCTGTGGAAAAAGTTAAAGCTGATCTCCTGCACCGGCGACAGCACCTCAATGGCGTGGCGCAGGCCGGACTTCTGGCTGCGCGGCAGATCCACCTGAGTGATGTCACCGGTGATCACCGCCTTGGAGTTAAAGCCGATGCGGGTGAGGAACATCTTCATCTGCTCGATGGTGGTGTTCTGGCTCTCATCCAGAATGATAAAGGCATCGTTCAGGGTGCGTCCGCGCATATAGGCCAGCGGCGCCACTTCGATGACGTTGCGCTCCATCAACTTCTCGACCCGTTCGAAGCCGAGCATTTCAAACAGCGCATCGTACAGCGGACGCAGGTACGGGTCGACCTTTTGGCTGAGATCGCCCGGCAGGAAGCCCAGCTTTTCACCGGCTTCCACCGCCGGGCGGGTCAGCAGAATGCGGCGGATCTCCTGACGCTCCAGGGCATCCACCGCCGCCGCTACCGCCAGATAGGTCTTGCCGGTACCGGCCGGGCCGATGCCGAAGGTGATATCGTGGTCGAGAATATTGGCGATGTACTGCGCCTGATTCGGGGTACGCGGCTTGATCAGCCCGCGCTTGGTCTTGATGTGGATCGCTTTGCCGTAGTCCGGCACGTGCTCGGCGGCCTGCTCCAGCACCCGGCTCTCCTTGAGGGCCAGATGGATCTGCTCGGGGTCGATATCGCCCGTCTGGCCGCGCACCGGCGCGGTATCCACATACAGGCGCTTGAGAATGTCCACGGCGGCGCGCACGCAGGGCGTCCGTCCGACCAGCGTAAAGTGATTGTCACGGTGATTGATTTCGATCCCCAGGCGGCGTTCGAGCAGCTTAATGTTGCCATCAAACGGGCCGCACAGACTGTTCAACCGCTGATTGTCAGCGGGCTCAAGCAAGAGTTCTTCGGTTGTGACGTTCAAATCAATCCTCTGGATTCGTGTGTGCATTGCGCCGCCCGCGGCGCGGGGGACGCAGGGATGCGGGCCATGCGATGGCCACGCGGTATACAGCGGTTATGCACATCATACATGCCACGGGGTAGCAATTGCCAATCTTCGCGCGCGGCGGCGGCGCGCCAGGGGAATAGCTCCCGTTATTTTAATACTATGTAATCATTATATTTTATTTTATTAATATATCACTGTTATGTCTGATTTAACGTTTTTTTAACTGAGGAGCGGCGCAAAAAAAACGGCGCAGGTGACTGATACCATGGCCCGCGGTGACGCAGACATGGAGGGCTCAGACAATGGCTTCACCTCAGAACACGCCCGCCCCGGCAGGGGCGGCTCACGGAGGCATGGCGCGCTTTCTCGGCGCCGTCGAGCGCCTGGGGAACCGGGTACCGGATCCGGCGCTGCTGTTTATCTATCTGATGGCCCTGCTGCTACTGCTGTCGGCGGCGCTGTCGCAGGTCTCCTTTGACCTTATCAATCCCCGCAGCGGCGAGGCAGTACAGGTGGTCAATATGATGACCCTGACGGCGCTGGTGGATTTCCTTAGCAAGATGACCTCATCCTTTACCGCGTTTCCGCCGCTGGGCATCGTGCTGGTGGCGCTGCTCGGGGTCGGGGTCGCCGATCGCGCCGGCTTTATCGATGCGGCGGTGAAAAAGCTGGTGCGGATCACCCCCGCGCGCCTGCTGACGCCGATGGTGGTATTGGTGGCGCTGATCAGCCATGTGGCGGCCGACGTGGGCTACGTGCTGGTGATCCCGCTGGCGGGCGTGGTGTTCCAGCGCGTGGGGCGCCATCCGCTGGCGGGGATCTGCGCCGCCTTCGCCGGGGTGTCTGGTGGCTACTCCGCCAGCTTCATTCCCTCTGGCAACGATGCGCTGCTGGCCGGGTTCAGCGAGGCGGCGGCGCGCCTTTTGGCGCCGGACTACACGGTGAATGTGCTGTGCAATTTCGTGTTTACCTCCCTCTCTTCGCTGATGGTGATCTTGCTGGTGTGGCTGGTGACGGATCGCATCATCGAGCCGCGCCTGCGCCAGCAGGCGGTGGACATGCCCGTCGAGGCGGCGGAGGAGGCTATCGACGGCTTTACCCCGCGGGAGAACCGGGCGTTTCGTCGGGCGCTGACGGTGATGCTGCTGATGCTGGCGGGGCTGGGCGTGCTGATGTACCCCGACGCCTCGCCCTTTCGCAGCCCGGCGGGGACGCTGAGCGCCTCGTCGGCGCCAGCGATCCAGGCCATCGTGCCGCTGATCTTCATCCTGTTTGTTATCCCGGGGACGGTGTATGGCGTTGTCAGCGGGCGCTTTACCCAGGGGAAGGATGTCATCGAGGCGATGAGCCACAACATGCGCGCGATGGGCTACTATCTGGTCATCGTGTTCTTTGCCGCCCAGTTTATCGCGATTTTTAACACCTCCAATCTGGGCACGCTGCTGGCGCTGGCCGGCGCCGCCGGGCTCAAGGCCCTGAGCGTCCCTGGCGCGGGAACGGTGATCGGGGTGGTGCTGCTGGTGTTTCTGATCAACCTGCTGGTGGGCTCGGCGTCGGCCAAGTGGGCGCTGCTCAGTCCGATCCTGGTGCCGATGCTGATGGCGGTGCAGCTGTCGCCGGAGCTGGCGCAGGCGGCCTATCGCATCGGTGACTCCACCTCGAATATTATTACTCCGCTGCTGGGGTATTTCCCGCTGGTGGTGGTCTACTGCCGTAAATATGTCTCATCGACGGGGATCGGGTCGCTGGCGGCGCTGATGCTGCCCTATTCGCTGCTGCTGGCGGTGTGCTGGTGCGCGCTGCTGTTGACGATGTGGTGGGCGGGCGTGCCGCTGGGGATCCAGGGAGGGTATCACTACCCGTAGGGCGTCGGTGGGGCGCTACCCGCACGCCCGGCGCGGGGCCGGGCGTTGAGGGGGCGAGGGGGTTACGGCTGGTAGCTGCCGACGCCCAGATCGTCCTCTTTGCGGGTGCGGGCGATCACCGACTGCGGTGACTCGCTGATGCGCAGCCCCATCTCCTCTTCACTGCGAACCACGACGCCACGCAGGGAGTTGGGCAGCACCTCGGTGATCTCGACGTCAACAAAGCGCCCGATCATCTCCGGCTGACCGGCAAAGTTGACCACCCGGTTGTTTTCGGTGCGTCCGGACAGCTCCATCACGTTTTTGCGCGAGGTACCCTCGACCAGAATGCGCTGTACCGTGCCCAGCATGCGGCGGCTGTAGCGCATGGCCTGCTGGTTGATGCGCTCCTGCAGAATGTACAGACGCTGCTTTTTCTCCTCTTCCGCTACGTCGTCCACCATATCGGCGGCCGGGGTGCCCGGACGGGCGGAAAAGATAAAGCTGTAGCTCATGTCGAAGTCCACCTCGGCGATCAGCTGCATGGTCTGTTCGAAGTCCTGCTGAGTCTCGCCGGGGAAGCCGACGATAAAGTCGGAGCTTATCTGAATATCCGGGCGCGCTCTGCGCAGCTTACGGATAATCGCCTTGTACTCCAGCGCGGTATGGGTGCGCTTCATCAGGTTGAGGACGCGATCGGAGCCGCTCTGCACCGGCAGGTGCAGGAAGCTGACCAGCTCCGGCGTATCCTCATAAACGGCGATGATGTCGTCGCTGAACTCTATTGGGTGGCTGGTGGTGAAGCGGATACGGTCGATGCCATCAATGGCGGCCACCAGGCGCAGCAGCTCGGCAAAGGAGCAGAGGCCGCCGTCGAAGGTGGCACCGCGGTAGGCGTTGACGTTCTGCCCCAGCAGGTTGACCTCGCGCACGCCTTGGGCGGCCAGCTGGGCGATTTCAAACAGCACGTCGTCGCACGGGCGACTGACTTCGGCGCCGCGGGTATAGGGCACCACGCAGTAGGTACAGTATTTGTTGCAGCCTTCCATGATGGAGACAAAGGCGGTGGCACCGTCGGCGCGCGGCTCCGGCAGACGGTCGAACTTTTCGATCTCCGGGAAGCTGACGTCAACCACCGGGCCGTGGCTGCTGCGCGCGCTGTCGATCATCTCCGGCAGACGGTGCAGCGTCTGCGGGCCAAAGATGATGTCGACGCAGCTGGCGCGCTCGCGGATATGCTCACCTTCCTGGGAGGCGACGCAGCCGCCGACGCCGATGATCAGATCCGGCTTGGCCTCTTTGAGCATCTTCCAGCGGCCAAGCTGATGGAACACTTTTTCCTGCGCCTTTTCACGGATCGAACAGGTATTCAGCAGCAGGACATCGGCGTCCTCGGCATTATCCGTCAGCTCAAGGCCATGCGTGCTGCCCAGCAGATCGGCTATCTTGGATGAGTCATACTCATTCATCTGACAGCCCCAGGTTTTAATATGCAGTTTTTTTGTCATCGACTTGCCATTGCTCAGTGCAGGTGGATCAGGGACGCGCAGACGCCCTCAGGCGCCGTGCCGGCGGTGACCGTTGCGTCCGCGGCAGGGCGGCTATTGTAATCGCTTGGCGCTGTCGTGACCAGTCAGATAGCGGGGGGCAAGGGGGCTGAAATCCGCTACACTAGCGCAAAACGTGCGGCGACAGGGGAGTGGAGATGGTTCAGGACGCGGGCGGTATTGTGGTGGTCGGCGGTGGGATGGTGGGCGCCGCAGCGGCTCTGGGGCTAGCGCAGGCCGGTCTGCGGGTGACGGTGCTGGAAAACAGCCCGCCGCCGCCGTTTGTCGCGGACAGCGATCCCGATCTGCGCATCTCTGCCATCAGTATGGCTAGCGTGCGCCTGCTGGAGCAGCTCGGGGTGTGGTCGGCGGTATGCGCGATGCGCGCGGTGCCCTACCGCGGGCTGGAGACCTGGGAGTGGGCGTCGTCAACGGTTTCGTTTCGCGCCGAGACGCTCGGTCTGCCGTGCCTGGGCTTTATGCTGGAGAACCGGGTGCTGCAGCGCGCGCTGTGGCAGGCGCTGGAGGCCTGCGAGGGCGTCACGCTGTATACCGGGGCGGCGCTGCAGCAGTTACAGCGCGAAGGGCAGGGGTGGCGGCTGGCGCTGGATAACGGCGAACGGCTTTATGCCGGATTGGTCATTGCGGCGGACGGCGCCGAGTCCCGGGTGCGCAGCCAGGCCGGCATCGGCGTTCACGGCTGGCAGTATCGCCACGACTGCATGCTGATCAGCGTGAAGACGTCGCCGGTGCCGCAGGATGTCACCTGGCAGCAGTTTACCCCGGATGGCCCGCGGGCCTTTCTTCCGCTGTGGCCCGGCTGGGGCTCGCTGGTGTGGTATGACAGCCCGGCGCGTATCCGTCAGCTGCTGGCGATGCCGCTGGCGCAGCTGAATGAGGCGATCCTGCGTACGTTTCCCGCCCGTCTGGGGCCGGTGCAGGCGGTGGCCGCGGCGGCGTTTCCGCTGATTCGGCGCCACGCGCTGCGCTACGTGGACCAGGGACTGCTGCTGCTGGGCGATGCGGCGCACACCATTAACCCGCTCGCCGGGCAGGGGGTTAATCTGGGCTATCGCGACGTGTCGGCGCTGCTGGAGGTGGTGCCGGCGGCTGCGGCGCGCGGTGAGGCGTGGCAGACGCAGGCGGTGCTGCAGCGCTATCAGCGCCGTCGCCTGGGTGACAACCTGCTGATGCAGATCGGGATGGATCTCTTTTACGGCGCCTTCAGCAACCGTCTGCCGCCGCTGACGCTGCTGCGTAATCTGGGGCTGATGGCGGCGGAGCGCGCCGGAGGGCTCAAGGCGCGCGCGCTGCGCTACGCTATCGGGCTGTAGGCGATGGTGACGGGCGGTGCGTCGTATGGCGCGCCGCGGGGCCAAAGGCGCGGGCACACGACAGGCAAAAAAAAAGCTCACCCGAAGGTGAGCTCTCTTATTGGCTGGGGTACGAGGATTCGAACCTCGGGATGGCGGAATCAGAATCCGCTGCCTTACCGCTTGGCGATACCCCAATTGTTGGGTGGCATCTTTCGATGCGCGGCCCGCCGTGGCGAACCGAATAAATTTGGCTGGGGTACGAGGATTCGAACCTCGGGATGGCGGAATCAGAATCCGCTGCCTTACCGCTTGGCGATACCCCAAAAGTGGTGGCTACGACGGGATTCGAACCTGTGACCCCATCATTATGAGTGATGTGCTCTAACCAACTGAGCTACGTAGCCATCAATGTGTTACTAGTAAATCATACAACTTATTGAATTGCAAACGTTATTTTCTGTGGCTGGGGTACCAGGATTCGAACCTGGGGATGGCGGGATCAAAACCCGCTGCCTTACCGCTTGGCGATACCCCATCAGGGACTGTATCCAGTCTCCATCGAGACAGAAAATATGGCTGGGGTACCAGGATTCGAACCTGGGGATGGCGGGATCAAAACCCGCTGCCTTACCGCTTGGCGATACCCCATCCGACGCAAGCCGGGTTGAAATGGTGCGGGAGACGAGACTTGAACTCGTACACCTTGCGGCGCCAGAACCTAAATCTGGTGCGTCTACCAATTTCGCCACTCCCGCCCACTTGCGTAATAAAGAGTGGTGGCTACGACGGGATTCGAACCTGTGACCCCATCATTATGAGTGATGTGCTCTAACCAACTGAGCTACGTAGCCGTTCTTTATTCGCTAGCCTTCATCGGCGTTGCGGGGCGCATTATGCGGATATGGGGGGGAAGCGTCAACCCCTTTTTTAGCAGAAACGCCATCGCCGCGCACGTTTGCCGATTGATTATACAGGTCGGCGCGAAAAGCAGCAAAAGTCGGTGAAAAGTAGGCTAACGCCGGTCTGGCAGGGGGAGTCGGCGCGGCGCGCTCGCCGGGAAACGGGCGCGCCGCGGGGGGTTAGTAGGCGGACTGGTGTACGCCGACGGCGCGCCCAGAGGGGTCGTCCATTTTACGCAGGGACGCATCCCACTCGATGGCCTTGGCGGAGGAGCACGCGACGGAGGGGCCGCCGGGCACGCACTCCGCGGCGCTCGGCAGCGGGAACAGCTGCTCAAAGATATCGCGGTACAGGTAGGCCTCTTTGCTGGTCGGCGTGTTGTAGGGAAAGCGGAAGCGGGCGTTGGCCAGCGCCTGGTCGCTGACCTGGACGGCGGCGGCCGCTTTCAGCGAGTCTATCCAGCTGTAGCCGACGCCGTCGGAGAACTGCTCCTTCTGACGCCAGGCGACGCTGGCCGGCAGGTCGGACTCGAAGCATTCGCGCAGCAGCTGCTTTTCGATGCGCCCGCTGCCGCACATCTTGTCGCGCGGGTTGAGGCGCATGGCCACGTCTAAAAACGCCTTGTCGAGGAACGGTACTCGGGCCTCGACGCCCCAGGCGGCCATCGCCTTGTTGGCGCGCGCGCAGTCGTACATATGCAGCGCCAGCAGCTTGCGCACCGTCTCATCGTGGAACTCTTTGGCGTTGGGGGCCTTATGGAAATAGAGGTAGCCGCCGAACACCTCGTCGGCGCCTTCGCCGGAGAGCACCATTTTGATCCCCATCGCTTTAATTTTACGGGCCATCAGGTACATCGGCGTCGAGGCGCGGATGGTGGTGACGTCGTAGGTTTCGATGTGGTAAATCACGTCGCGAATGGCGTCCATGCCCTCTTGGACGGTGAAGTGGATCTCGTGATGTACCGTGCCGAGGTGGTCGGCGACCTCTCGGGCGGCCTTCAGATCCGGCGCTCCCGACAGGCCGACGGCAAAGGAGTGCAGCTGCGGCCACCAGGCGGCGCTGCGCTCGTCGTCTTCGACGCGGCGGGCGGCAAATTTTTTGGTGATGGCGGAGATAATGGACGAATCCAGTCCGCCGGAGAGCAGTACCCCGTAGGGGACGTCGGACATCAGGTGGCTCTTGACCGACTCCTCCAGCGCACCGCGCAGCGCGGCGGCGTCGCTAGGGTTGTGCTCTACGGCGGCGTAGTCGAACCAGTCGCGCTGGTAGTAGCGGCGGATCTCGCCGTCGCGGCTCCACAGGGCGCTGCCGGCGGGGAATTCGCGCAGCGTCCGGCATACCGGCACCAGCGCCTTCATCTCGGAGGCGACAAACAGGTTACCGTGTTCATCGTGCCCCATGTACAGCGGGATGATCCCCAGGTGATCGCGGCCGATCAGATAGGCGTCCCGCTCGGCGTCATACAGAATAAAGGCAAACATACCGCGCAGCTGGTCGAGGAAGTCCTGGCCGTACTCCTGGTACAGCGCCAGGATCACCTCACAGTCGGATCCGGTCTGAAACGCATAGCGATCGCCCAGGCGCTCGCGCAGCGCCTGGTGGTTATAAATTTCACCGTTGACCGCCAGAACGTGGGTGCGCTGCGCGTTGTACAGCGGCTGGGCGCCGGTGTTGACATCGACGATAGACAGGCGCTCATGGGCCAGAATGGCGCGTTCACCGGCATAGATGCCGGACCAGTCCGGGCCGCGGTGGCGCATTAGACGGGACATCTCCAGCGCTGTCTTGCGCAGCGCCTGCGGATCGGTTTTTAGGTCGAGCACTCCAAAGATCGAACACATAGCGTTTCCCCTACGACATTGACGGTATCAGGTGGCGCGGCGCCCTGCGGCGCGGCGGATGACATCAACATGCGTCATCCGTTGAATGGAAATCAAGCATTTTGCTCTGGCGGGGTAAAAAAGTTTTGTACGCGCGCTTATTTTTAGATGGACGATAAAAAAAATGCGCTTTTATTGAAAAATATCTAAAAAAGGCGGCCGCAGCCGCCGGAGGGGCGATTACAGAATGTCGATGTCGGCCACCGACGGGTAGATATAGCTGGGGCGGAAGGGCATGGTGTCCACGTCTTCCAGAGTGGAGACGCCGGAGAGCACCAGGATCGTCTCCAGCCCGGCCTGGAAGCCGGCCAGAATATCGGTTTTCAGGTTATCGCCGATGATGACGGTGCTTTCCGAATGGGCCTGCATCTTGTTCAGCGCGGCGCGGATAATCCACGGACTGGGTTTGCCGACGTAAAACGGCGCGCGGCCGGCGATCAGTTCGATGGGCGCGCACAGGGCGCCGCAGGCGGGAAAGAAGCCGCGGCCGTGGGAGTCGGGGTTGGTGGCGATAAAGCGCGCGCCGTGGGCGACGAAGTAGGCCGCCTTGTGGATCATTTCCCAGTTATAGGAGCGGGTCTCGCCGACGATCACGAAGTCCGGGTTGATGTCGGTAATGGTGAAGCCGGCTTTGTACAGCTCGTGGATCAGCGCCCCCTCGCCGATGACGTAGGCCTTCTTGCCCTCCTGCCGCTTGAGGAAGTCGGCGGTCGCCATGGCGGAGGTATAGAACACCTGCTCAGGAACGTCGATGCCGGCGGAGGCAAAACGGTTGGCCAGATCCTGCCCGGTCTGCGAGGGGTAGTTGGTCAGGATCACCAGCGGCATCTCCTGCTGCTGCAGTCGCTGTAAAAACTCACGGGCGCCGGGAACCGGGGTATTGTCGTGCATCAGGACGCCGTCAATATCGCAAATAACGCTTTTTATTGTCATAGCTGAGAGCTTCTCGTTGATAATGCAGTTAATGCAGCTAAAGACTATACCACGGCTGAGCGCATTATCGCCTGCTTCACGCTGGGCCGGATGGCGGCAATCAGGGGGTGCAGTCGCCGGTCCACTGGGGTAGAGTCAGAGGGAGGTACGTGCGGGGATACCCTGATCAGGATAAATGAGGACGAATATGGAATTTCACTATGACCGTGACCGCGTCTATGCGCAGCCGGCGACGCAGCGGGTATATAACCAGGAGCCCTACCTGACCCGCCTGGAAGCCACGCTGCTGTACCTTGAAAACGATCTGGCGGTGTTCGATAGGACCATCTTCTATGCCGAGTCGGGGGGACAGGTGTGCGACGTTGGGGCGATCGTCTCCGCCGCGGGCGGGACGCCTTGCCCGGTGGTCGATGTGCAGCACAAGCTGGGGCATAAGCTGTATATCAAGCGTGAGGGGGTCAACGTTCCGCTGGTGGCCGTGGAGACGCGGATCGTCCACCGCCTGGCCTATGCGCCGGATCTGCAGCCCGGCGACCGCGTTATCATGCAGATCGACTGGCCGCGGCGCTACGCCATCATGCGTCACCATACGCTGGCGCACTTTCTGTTCTCCGCCGTTAACCGCTACTTCAGCGCCGGCATCGGCATTAAGGGGTGCACCATCGATGCGCAGAAGGCGGTGTTCTCGCTGGATAAAAAGCTGAGCGAGGATGACTTCTGCGCTATTCAGGCCCATACCCGCGACCTGCTGGCGCAGGCGCACCCTCTGGCGGTAGAGTCGGCGCCGGAGACGGACAGCCTTTTCTATTGGCGCTATGGTGAGACGCTGATCCCCTGCGGCGGCACACACGTGCAGGCGCTGTCCGAGGTCAGCGACGCGGCGATCTTTTTCCATAAAAAGAGCACCGGCCGCGAGCGTAGCCGGATCGCTATCGCGCTGCAGCCCCTGGTATAACCGACGCGTCGTACGCGGCTCAGTGGTGATGCTCCAGCAGACGCTGCAGCAGCACGCCGTTCAGCATGGCGCGCTTGACCAGCGCAAAGGCGCCGATGGCGGAGCGGTGGTCGAGCTCGGAGGTGACCACCGGCAGATTATGGCGAAAGTTTTTCAGCGTCTGGGTTTGAATGCAGCGCGCGATGGCCGGCAGCAGGATCTTGCTCGCGTCGGTTATCTCACCGGCGATGACGATCTTCTGGGGATTGAACAGGTTGATGGTGATGGCGATAGCGCGCCCCAGGTAGCGTCCGACCCGTTCAATCACCTCGACGGCTAAGCTATCGCCGCGGTTGGCGGCCCGACAAATGGCGTTGATGGTGCAGCCGTCGACCGTCAGGCTGCTGGGGTAGCCCTGCTCCAGCAGGCGGCGGGTATGCTGTTCGATAGCCGCATTGGCCGCCACGGTCTCCAGACAGCCAAAGTTGCCGCAGTGGCAGCGCTCTCCCAGCGGATCTATCTGGATATGCCCGATCTCCCCGACGTTGCCGTTGCTGCCGAGAAAGATGTTCTCATCGACGATGATCCCGGCGCCGGTGCCGCGGTGCAGTCGCACCAGGATCGAGTCCCGGCAGTCGCGGCTGGCGCCGAAGTAGTGTTCGGCCAGCGCCAGGCTGCGAATATCGTGACCGATAAAGCAGGCCAGGCGGAAGCGCGCCTCTAGGCGTTCAACCAGTGGCCAGTCGCTGACCGTGATGTGCGGCATGTAGCGGACGATACCGAGATCTGGATCGACCAGGCCGGGCAGCATCAGGGCGATGGCGATAAGCTCGCGGATTTTGCGCTGGTAATCGTTAATGAAGTGGTCGATGGCCTGAAACAGGGCGTGCTCGACGGTCTCCTGGGTGCGCTGCGGCAGCGGGTAGTGGGTCTCCGCCAGCGCCTTGCCGCTGAGGTCATACAGGGTGATGGTGGCGTCATAGCGGCCCAGGCGAATAGCGATCGCCTGGAAGCGGCGCGTCTCGGTGACGATGGAGATGGCACGCCGCCCGCCGGTGGAGGCCTGCTGATCGACCTCTTTGATCAGCCCGCGCTCCAGCAGCTGGCGGGTGATCTTGGTGACGCTGGCGGGGGCCAGCTGGCTGTATTCAGCAATCTGAATTCGAGAGATCGGCCCCTGCTGATCGATCAGGCGGTAGACCGCCGCGCTGTTCAGCTGCTTTACCAGATCGACGTTACCAATTTGTCCCTGTCCGCCAGTGGCCATCACTCTCTCACCTGTGTGTTGTCATTCAACCGCCGCGTTGGTAGACGGTTTCGCCGTTAACGATGGTCGTGGTTACCTGGAAGTCGCGGGTAAACGCCGTCAGGTTGGCGACCTTACCCGGTTCGATGCTGCCCAGTCGCTGCGCGACGCCGATGGCGCGCGCCGGATAGAGGGTGGCCATGCGCAGGGCTTCATCCAGCGCAATGCCGACGTGCTCAACGCTGTTTTGCACCGCCTCTATCATGGTCAGCGCCGATCCGCTCAGCGTACCATTTTCATCTACTACCAGCCCATTGCGGTAATATACTGTTTTCCCCGCGAAAATGAAGCTGTCAATGTCTGAACCCGCCGGCGCGGTGGCGTCGGTGACCAGCACCAGGTGGTCGCCCTTGAGCTTTTTCGCCATGCGGATGTTCGGCCAGGCCACGTGGTGGCCGTCGGCGATGATGCCGGTATACACCTCTGGGGTGTCGAAGATGGCGCCCATCAGCCCCGGCGCGCGGCCGCTGATCGCCGGCATCGCATTGTAGAGGTGGGTGGCAAAGCGCATTCCGGCGGCGAAGCCGCGGCGCGCCTCTTCGTAGCTGGCGTTGGAGTGGCCGGCGGAGACCACGATCCCGGCGGCGCGCAGCTGTTGAATGGCCGCGTCGTCGCTCATCTCCGGCGCCATGGTCACCTTGACGACGGCCTCGGCGTGGCTGCAGATAAAGTCGAGCATGGCGCTATCCGGGCGGCGGATATAGCGCGGGTTATGGGTGCCCTTTTTCTCCAGGCTGATATAGGGCCCTTCAATATGCAGCCCCAGCGCCTGGTTACGGTGGCGACGCAGGTAGGACTGCATCACCGTAATACCGCGCTGCATCATGGCGTCGCTGCAGGTGATCAGCGTCGGCAGGTAGCTGGTGCAGCCGGCGCGTTCGTTGGCGCGCTGCATGATCTCCAGCGTCTGCTCGCTGACGGCCTCTTCGCTGTCGTTAAACTGCACGCCGCCGCAGCCGTTGAGCTGAACGTCGATAAAGCCGGGGGCCAGGATGGCGCCGCCCAGATCGCGGGTGGCGATATCCGGTGCGAGCGCAGCCTCGGGACAGATTTTTTCAATTAAACCATTGGCGATCACCACAGCATGGTCGTCAAGAATATCGTGGCCGGTATAAATCCGACAGTGAGTTAAGGCGTACATCACATTCCCCCGGACGTAATTATCAGAGATCTTTCATATTTTCCGCTTCGAGCTCGCGGAAATAGTTAACGGTTTTAACCTTCAGCTCCATGGTCGCCGGCTGATCGCAGACCACCACGGACTTGGGATGCAGCTGCAGGGCGCTGATGGTCCACATATGGTTGACGCTGCCCTCGACCGCGGCCTGCAGCGCCAGGGATTTGGCGTGACCGGTTACCAGGATCATCACCTCTTCCGCGTCCAGCAGGGTGCCCACGCCGACGGTCAGCGCATACTTCGGTACCAGACTGATGTCGCCGTTGAAGAAGCGGGAGTTGGCGATGCGGGTATCTTCGGTCAGGGTCTTGATCCGGGTGCGCGAAGCCAGCGAAGAGGCCGGTTCGTTGAAGGCGATATGTCCGTCGTTGCCAACGCCGCCCATGAACAGATTGATCTTGCCATAGGCGCGGATCTTCTCTTCGTAGCGGCGGCACTCGGCGTCCACGTCCGGCGCGTTACCATTTAACAAATTGATATTTTCTTTCTGAATATCAATGTGGTTGAAGAAGTTATTATACATAAAGCTGTGATAGCTTTCCGGGTGTGATTCTGCCAGACCAACGTATTCATCCATATTAAAGGTGACGACGTGGCGGAAGCTCACTTCACCGGCCTGATAGAGTTCGATCAGGCGCTTATAGGTTTGCAGGGGGGTGCTACCGGTCGGCAGACCCAGAACAAACGGGCGCTCGGCGGTAGGCTTGAACGCGTTGATGCGCTTAACGATATGGCGGGCAGACCACAGGCCAACGTCGGTCGCGTTATGCAGCGGAATAAGTCTCATAGGGCACCTTTTACAAAACGGGAAACTGAACGAAAAGCGGGTTCGGCGCCGGTGATGACCCATTGGCTCCCGGCTCTCCTGCGAAGGAGCCTACCGCGCCGATCGATTTTTCGAATGATAAAATAAGTTTTCAGGGATAGCCAGCATACAGACAACTTTTCACCAGTTATTGGTGATAGTTATCACAAATCAGGAGGTTTTAATTTGCGGAGAAAAATAATTTTTTTACACTCCAAACTGTAGTCCATACAGTTAACAATATAGCCAAATCAGTGATGATGAGACCGGCAGTGCCCTTTGCATTGTAGGTCCAATAGGGGGAAATGTGAGTATTCTCGGTTATTTGCAAAAGGTAGGCCGCGCGCTGATGGTGCCGGTAGCGACGCTACCGGCCGCAGCAATACTAATGGGCGTCGGTTATTGGATCGACCCGGTCGGCTGGGGGGGAGACAACGCACTGGCGGCGTTCTTCATCAAGTCGGGCTCAGCCATCATCGATAATATGTCGGTGCTGTTTGCCATTGGTGTCGCTTACGGTATGTCCAAAGATAAAGACGGCGCGGCGGCGCTGGCCGGCTTTGTCGGTTTCTTGGTGGTGACCACCCTGTGTTCACCCGCCGCGGTGGCGATGATCCAGAAGATTCCTGTGGATCAGGTTCCTGCCGCCTTCGGTAAGATCAATAACCAGTTTATCGGTATCCTGGTCGGTATCATCTCGGCCGAACTGTATAACCGCTATAGCAGCGTTGAGCTGCCCAAGGCGCTCTCCTTCTTCAGCGGCCGCCGTCTGGTGCCGATCCTGACCTCGTTCCTGATGATCATTCTGGCCTTTATCCTGATGTATATCTGGCCGGTAATCTTTAACGGTCTGGTGAACTTCGGTGAGCATATCCAGAAGCTGGGCTCCGTGGGGGCCGGCGTGTATGCCTTCTTTAACCGTCTGCTGATCCCGGTCGGTCTGCACCATGCCCTGAACTCCGTGTTCTGGTTTGACGTCGCCGGCATTAACGATATTCCGAACTTCCTGGGCGGCGCCCAGTCCATCGAGAGCGGCAAGGCGGTGGTCGGTATCACCGGTCGCTATCAGGCTGGCTTCTTCCCGATCATGATGTTCGGTCTGCCGGGTGCGGCGCTGGCCATCTATCACTGCGCCCGTCCGGAGAACAAGGCGAAGGTCGCCGGTATCATGCTGGCCGCCGCGTTTGCCGCCTTCTTTACCGGGATCACCGAGCCGCTGGAGTTCTCCTTCATGTTCGTGGCGCCGGTGCTGTACGTGCTGCACGCCATCCTGACCGGTATCTCCGTCTTTATCGCGGCCAGCATGCACTGGATCTCCGGCTTCGGCTTCAGCGCCGGCCTGGTGGATATGGCGCTGCAGTCCCGTAACCCGCTGGCGACGCACTGGTATATGCTGATCCCGCAGGGGCTGGTCTTCTTCGTTATCTACTACGTGGTGTTCCGTTTCACCATCACCAAATTCAACCTGATGACGCCGGGGCGTGAGCTGAGCGGCGCGGGTGAAGAGGCCGATGGCAACGATGAAGATCTGGATCTGACCAAAGATGCGGACGTCAGCGAGCTGGCTCGCCAGTATATCGCCTGCGTCGGCGGCTCCGCCAACCTGACCGGTATCGATGCCTGTATCACCCGTCTGCGTCTGACGGTGAAGGACTCCTCGCTGGTCAACGAAGCGATGGCGAAGAAGCTGGGCGCCTCCGGCGTGATCCGCCTGAACAAGACCAGCGTACAGATCATCGTCGGCTTCGTGGCCGAGAAGATCGCCAACGCGATGCGCACGGTGGGCACGGTGCCTGCCGCCGCGGCAAGCGCCGCCGCCCCGACCGCGCCCGCGGCGAAGGCCCAGGCGACGCCAAACGCCGCCGCCGGTGTCCACTCGACGCTGGTATCACCGATCACCGGTGAGGTGGTGGCCCTGAGCGAGGTGCCGGACGAGGCGTTTGCCAGTAAAGCCGTCGGCGACGGTCTGGCGGTGCGCCCGACGGATAAGATGGTCGTGGCGCCGGCGAGCGGCACCGTGGTGAAGATTTTCAACACCAACCACGCCTTCTGCCTGGAGAGCGATGACGGTGTGGAAGTGGTGGTGCACATGGGGATCGATACCGTGGCGCTGAACGGGCAGGGCTTTAAGCGCCTGGTGGAAGAGGGGGATGTGGTGAAGGTCGGCCAGCCGGTGCTGGAGATGGATCTGGACTACCTGAACGCCCATGCGCGCTCCATGATAAGCCCGGTGGTGGTCAGCAATATCGATGACTTTGGCGGCGTGGGGGCCTTGGCCTCCGGGCAGGTGGTCGCCGGTCAGAGCAAGCTGTATACCATTCTGAACAAGTAACGCGCCGTCACACGGCAGCGTCATACGGCGGGGGGCCCGAAAGGGCTCCCCGTTTTTTATCGCCCGGAGAAGGGGGTGGCGCGGTGCGGTTATCCGCCACGTCAGCGGAGATCACAAAAAAAACGTCGGTATTTTACCGATAGAACGGTTGTTTCCGCCCGAGGGTTGTTAGATCATGGAACAATGAGAACGCGTTTTTTGGCATAGAGGAACAGAAGATGAGTGAGGCTGAAGCCCGCCCAACCAACTTTATCCGTCAGATCATCGATGAAGATCTGGCGTCCGGTAAACACACCAGCGTGCATACCCGTTTCCCGCCGGAGCCAAACGGCTACCTGCACATTGGCCACGCCAAGTCCATCTGTCTGAATTTCGGCATCGCCAGAGACTATCAAGGGCTGTGCAACCTGCGCTTCGATGATACCAACCCGGTCAAAGAAGACATCGAATACGTTGAGTCCATCAAGCGCGACGTACAGTGGCTGGGCTTTGAGTGGAGCGGCGCGGTGCGTTACTCCTCTGACTACTTTGACCAGCTGCATCAGTACGCCCTGGAGCTGATCGGCAAAGGGCTGGCCTATGTGGATGAGCTGAGCGCCGAGCAGATCCGCGAATACCGCGGCACCCTGACCTCGCCCGGGAAAAATAGCCCGTTCCGCGATCGCAGCGTTGAAGAGAACCTGGCGCTGTTCGAAAAAATGCGTCTGGGCGAGTTCGCCGAAGGCAGCGCCTGCCTGCGCGCCAAGATCGATATGGCGTCGCCGTTTATCGTGATGCGCGATCCGGTGCTGTACCGGATTAAGTTTGCCGATCACCACCAGACCGGCAACAAGTGGTGCATCTACCCGATGTACGACTTTACCCACTGCATCTCCGATGCGCTGGAGGGCATCACGCACTCCCTGTGCACCCTGGAGTTCCAGGACAACCGTCGCCTGTACGACTGGGTGTTGGATAATATCTCGATTCCGTGCCATCCGCGTCAGTATGAGTTTTCGCGCCTGAACCTGGAATACGCCATCATGTCCAAGCGTAAGCTGAACCTGCTGGTGAGCGAGAAGATTGTCGAGGGCTGGGACGATCCGCGTATGCCGACCATTTCGGGTCTGCGTCGCCGCGGCTATAGCGCCGCCGCCGTGCGCGAGTTCTGCCGCCGTATCGGGGTGACCAAGCAGGACAACAACGTGGAGATGGCGGCGCTGGAGTCCTGTATCCGCGACGATCTCAATGAAAACGCCCCGCGCGCGATGGCGGTGCTGGATCCGGTGCGCCTGGTGATCGAAAACCTGCCGGCCGACAGCGTACAGCTGCTGACCATGCCGAATCATCCGAGCAATCCGGAGATGGGCAGCCGTGAGGTGCCGTTTGCCCGCGAACTGTACATCGATCGCGCCGACTTCCGTGAAGAGGCCAACAAACAGTACAAGCGTCTGGTGCTGGGCAAAGAGGTGCGTCTGCGCAACGCCTACGTGATCCGCGCCGAGCGCGTAGAGAAAGACGCCGACGGCGAGATCACCACCATTTACTGCAGCTACGATGCGGATACCCTGAGCAAGGATCCGGCGGATGGCCGCAAGGTGAAAGGGGTGATCCACTGGGTGTCCGCCAGCCATGCGCTGCCGGCGGAGTTCCGCCTGTACGATCGCCTGTTCAGCGTGGCGAACCCGGGGGCGGCGGAGGATTTCCTCTCCACCATTAACCCTGAGTCTCTGGTTATTCGTCGCGGTTTCGTCGAGCCGACGCTGGCCGCAGCGGTGCCGGGGGTGACCTACCAGTTTGAGCGTGAAGGCTACTTCTGCGCCGACAGTCGCTACTCCTCCGCCGAACATCTGGTGTTTAACCGCACCGTTGGCCTGCGCGATACCTGGGCCAAAGCGGCGCTCTGAACGATAGGGCGCGCGGCGTAGTACGCCGATAGCTTGTCAATATCAACGCCACGGGCCGCGGGTCCGTGGCGTTTTTTTGTCTGCGTTGACGGGACGCTTCCCGCGCTAGCGCGTCGTCTTCGGCGGCGGCGTACGCCCGCGCCGGCGCCGTGCGCTTAAGGGTATAGTAAATGATGATTTCGCGTTGCAAATTAATAAGGTGTTGTAATGTAATAATTATTCATTAATGAAGTAAGTCGCCTCGTACTCCCCGCCATAAACATCCCCAGCATCACTAATGGTATTACAAATATATCTCTGTTTTTTAATGGTATTTTTCATTAATAATGCCAACTATACCGCAATGTAACTAAATATAAGAATATGTGCACTCGGTCAAAAATTGATACATCTTTTTTACTTTTCATTTGATAATTCGCGTCGCGAAAAATAGTCTAGTAGTGCAGTAAGTGAACGGGTTTTTTACCCAGACACCCAATAACTTTTACCCCAATGGGGATATTGGCGACCTGGTCGGGCGCTGTTCCGCCAGCCGCATTTTTCAGTCAAAGAGGAATTTTTCTATGGTTACGCATCGTGCTAAGCGCAGCGTGCTGGCGCTCGCTGTTGCCGCAGCAACGCTAGGCAGCGGCTTCATGGCGCCTTCACAGGCGCAGGCTGAAGGGTTCATCGACGATTCAACCATGACCGGTGGGATCTACTACTGGCAGCGCGAGCGCGATCGCAAGGACGTGGAGACCGGTCAGTATAAGACCAACCTGTCTCACTCCACCTGGAATGCCAGCCTTGACTTCTCCTCCGGCTACGCCGCCGACTTTATCGGTCTGGACGTCGGCGCCTTCACCGCCATTGAGATGGCCGAATCGGCGGAGAGCAGCCACCCGAACGAAATCGCCTTCTCCTCCATCAACAAGGGCTACGACGAAAACTACAGCGGCGATAAGAGCGGCATCAGCCTGTACAAGGCGGCGGCCAAGCTGAAAATGGGGCCGATGTGGGCGCGTGTCGGCTGGATCCAGCCGACCGGCCAGACCCTGATTGCCCCGCACTGGAGCTTCATGCCGGGGACCTATCAGGGGGTCGAGACCGGCGCCAACTTTGACTTTGATACCGCCGGTGCGCTGAGCTTCTCCTATATGTGGAC
This sequence comes from Edwardsiella piscicida, assembly GCF_001896205.1. GTDB lineage: Bacteria > Pseudomonadota > Gammaproteobacteria > Enterobacterales > Enterobacteriaceae > Edwardsiella > Edwardsiella piscicida. Next base: position 2,960,763 of record NZ_MPNU01000001.1, on the reverse strand, counting down.
CGACCGTTATAAGGCGCCGTGGCATCTGGAGATGGACAAGTTCTACCAGGGCGGCCTGGGCGATAACCGCGGGGAGGAGGTCTCCTACCTGCACTCCCTGGGCGGGAAGTATGACTTCAAGAACGGCCTGGTGCTGGAAGCGGCCTTTGGTCAGGCCCAGGGCTTTATGAATCAGTACTTCGCCAAGGGGACCTACAAGTTTGACGTCGCCGGCAGCCCGCTGACCACCAGCTACCAGTTCTACGGCGCGCACGATCGCGTCTCCGACGCCAACAGCAGCGCCAATATCTATGACGGCACCGCCTGGCTGCAGGCGCTGACCTTCGGCTACAAGGCCGGTCAGTTCGATCTGCGTCTGGAAGGCACCTGGGTGAAGGCGGAAGGCAAGCAGGGCTACTTCCTGCAGCGTATGACGCCGGCCTACGCCTCCTCTAACGGTCGCCTGGATATCTGGTGGGATAACCGCTCCGACTTCAACGCCAACGGTGAAAAGGCCGTCTTTGCCGGCGTGATGTATGACCTGAGCAAGTGGAACATGCCGGGCTGGGGCGTCGGTGCCTCCTATGTCTATGCCTGGGATGCCAAGCCGAACAGCACCTGGGCTGACCAGAGCGAGCGGGTTAAAGAGAGCGCCTACAGTCTGGATGCGATGTACGTGATTCAGGACGGCCGTGCCAAGGGCACCCTGTTTAAGCTGCACTACACCCAGTATGACAACCACTCCGACAACCCGAGCTGGGGCGGCGGCTACAACAACATGTTCCAGGATGAGCGCGACGTGAAGTTTATCGTTATCGCCCCGTTCACCGTGTTCTGAGTTATCGCCCCCTCCGCACGCGCGGAGGGGCGCTAAGCGAATCAAGGGAGAGAGAATATGAAAGCGATTCTGGGTGTGGCCATGGCCGCCATCGTACTGACCGGCTGTGCGCAGCCGAGCGCGCCGTCTCAGGAAGGTCAGCTGCTGAAGCAGGCCTACAGCAAGTGTATTCAGGATGCCGACGGCAAACATGACAAGGTGGCGTCCTGCCAGACCATTCTAGAGGTAATGAAGCAGAGCAAGGCTCACGCCGCGTTCGCGCAGAAAGAGAGCGTGAGCGTGCTGAATTACCAGCAGTGTATTGAGGCGGCGATGAGCGGCGCCGGTGACAACTATACGGCCCGCTGCGGCAAACTGTGGCAGGAAATCCGCGCCAGTAACGCGAACTGAGAAAAGGGAAGCGAGATGATGAAAGGATATAAACTGAGCGTAGTCGCCACGGCACTGGGTATGCTGGGCGTTTCCGGCGTAGCGCAGGCCGATCAGCAGCTGGTGGACAGCATCAGCAGCCAGGTGAAGGTGAACTACGCCGTCACCGACAACCGCGGCGCGGAGAACGGCGTCAACTGTGCGGCGCTGGGCGCCGACTGGGCCTCCTGCAACCAGGCGGTGATCAGCCTGACCAACGATGGCAGCGCCATCGAGGGGAAAGACTGGGCCATCTACTTCCATAACATCCGTCAGATCCTGAAGAGCGGCAACGATCAGTTCAAGATCACCTTTGTGACCGGCGATCTGCACAAGATTGAGCCGACGGATAAGTTCAAGGGCTTTGCCGCGGGTGAGCGCATCGAGATCCCCATCGTCGGCGAATACTGGCAGCTGTTTGAAAGCGACGTGATGCCGCGCTGGTACGTGACCTCGCCGGACGCTAAGCCGAAGGTGATCGCCAACACCGATACCGAAGATCTGCGTCAGTTCGTGACGCCGTTTGCGGGCGACCTGTGGAAGCGTATCAAGGACGATAAAAACGTTCTGATGACGCCGGAGAACCGCTTTGCCAAGAACGCCGATGTGAAGACCCTGTCGGCGGCCAGCCTGCGCGGCCAGATCATGCCGACGCCGCTGAAGCTGAAAGTGCATCAGCAGGACGCCGATCTGGCGCGCGGCGTTAGCCTGGATCTGACGGTGCTGAACACCGCCAGCGCCGATGTTATCAAGCAGCGTCTGGGCCAGTTGGGCGTGAAGCAGGCCCAGAAGGGCTACCCGATCAAGACGCAGATCGCCACTAAAGCCTTTAAAGGCGATATGGCGGTACCGGGCGCGTACCAGCTGAAGATCGGCACCAAGGGCGCGGAGGTTACCGGTTACGATCAGGCCGGGGTGTTCTACGGTCTGCAGTCTATCCTGTCGCTGCTGCCGGCTAACGGCAGCGCTAAGATAGCCACGCTGGACGCCGAAGATGCGCCGCGCTTCCAGTACCGCGGCATTGAGCTGGACGTGGGCCGTAACTTCCACTCTCTGGCCGCTGTCGAGCGCCTGCTGGATCAGATGGCGGCGTACAAGCTGAACAAGTTCCACTTCCATCTGACCGACGATGAGGGCTGGCGTATTGAGATCCCGGGCCTGCCGGAGCTGACCGAAGTCGGCGGCAAGCGCTGTCATGACCTGAGCGAGCAGCAGTGCCTGCTGCCGCAGCTGGGCTCTGGGCCGGACAGCAATAACAACGGCAGCGGCTACTTTACCCGCGCCGACTATATCAAGCTGCTGAAGTATGCCCAGGCGCGCCACATTGAGGTGATCCCCGAGATCGACATGCCGGCCCACGCCCGTGCGGCGGTGGTGGCGATGGAGGCGCGTTACAACAAGCTGAAGGCCGCCGGTAACGAGAAGGGCGCCAACGAGTACCGCCTGCTGGATCCGACCGATGACTCTAACACCACCTCGGTGCAGTTCTACGATCGTCACAGCTACCTCAACCCGTGCCTGGACTCCTCCAAGCGCTTTGTCGACAAAGTGATTGGCGAGATGGCCCAGATGCACCGCGAAGCCGGTCAGCCGCTCACCACCTGGCACTTTGGCGGCGATGAGGCGAAGAACATCCGCTTAGGGCCGGGCTATACCGACGTGAACAAGCCGGAGCCGGGCAAGGGGATGATCGACCTGAGCAAAGAGGACAAGCCGTGGGCGAAGTCTCAGATGTGCCAGGCGATGATCAAAGAGGGCAAGGTTGCCGACATGGAGCACCTGCCGAGCTACTTCGCGGTCGAAGTCAGCAAGATGGTCAAGGACCACGGCATCGGCAAGATGCAGGCCTGGCAGGATGGCCTGAAGGATGCCAAGGATGCCAAGGCATTTGCGACGCCGCGCGTCGGGGTTAACTTCTGGGATACCCTGTACTGGGGTGGCTTTGACTCGGCCAACGACTGGGCCAATAAAGGCTATGAGGTGGTGATCTCCAACCCGGATTACGTCTATATGGACTTCCCGTACGAGGTCAATCCGCAGGAGAACGGCTACTACTGGGGCACCCGCTTCAGCGATGAGCGCAAGATCTTTGCCTTCGCGCCGGACAACCTGCCGCAGAACGCCGAAACGTCGGTCGATCGCGACGGTAACTACTTCAGCGCCAAGAGCGACAAGCCGTGGCCGGGCGCCTATGGCCTCTCTGCTCAGCTGTGGAGCGAAGTGGTGCGTACCGATGAGATGATGGAGTACAAGATCTATCCGCGCATCATGGCCGTCGCCGAGCGTGCGTGGCATCAGGCGGGCTGGGAACAGCCGTATCAGGCCGGACGTGAATACAAGGGCGGCGAAACCCACCTGGTCGATCAGCAGGCCCTGCTGCAGGACTGGCAGCGCTTTGCCAACCTGATGGGGCAGCGTGAGCTGGCCAAGATGGACAAGTCTGGCGTGGCCTACCGCGTACCGCAGCCGGGTGCCCGCGTCGTGAACGGCACGCTGGAGACCAACGTTGCGATGCCGGGCCTGATCGTGGAGTACTCCGTCGACGGCGGTAAGCAGTGGCAGCGCTATGATGCCAAGGCGAAGCCGAGCGTGAGCGGTGAGGTACAGGTGCGTACCGCATCGCCGGACGGCAAGCGCTTTAGCCGCGTGGAGTCCGTCAAGTCCTGACGGGGCATTACCCTCATTTTCCCCCGCCCCGCGCGGGGGCCTTAGGATGAGCGTCCGCGGCGCGGCCTCATCCTCTCTCTCTTCCGGTTTCGATCTGAGTAGTAGTGAGCAGTAATTGCCCTCGGTCTCTGAGGGCTTTTTTTTGTTCGTCGGCGCGCGGGTAAAAAAAACGGCCCCGATGGGCCGCTTCGCTGACGCTGGAGGTCGGGCTGCTTAGGCCTTTTCGTCGTGCAGGGCCTCATCGCTGCGGCAGTCGCCCTCGGCGCACTGGCCGTAGAGATACAGGCTGTGGTTGGTCAGCTGGATGCCGTGTTTTTTGGCGATTTCACGCTGACGCTTCTCGATGGACTCATCGCTGAACTCGATGACCTTGCCGCAGTCCAGGCAGATCAGGTGATCGTGGTGGTGCTGTTGGGTCAGCTCAAAGACCGATTTACCGCCCTCAAAGTTATGGCGGGTAACGATGCCGGCATCGTCAAACTGGTTGAGCACGCGGTATACGGTCGCCAGACCGATCTCCTCGCCCATGTCGATCAGCTTCTTGTACAAGTCTTCAGCACTGACGTGATGGCACGTAGGATCTTGCAGTACTTCCAGAATCTTGAGACGGGGAAGCGTGACTTTCAGGCCAGCTTTCTTTAACGCGGTGTTGTTGTCAGTCATTCGGATTCTGTCCTGTCACAGCGCCCGGCAGCGCCCTGGGGCCGTTACCGAACGGAAAATAATAGTGAGATTCATTATAAGGCCGATATCCCTAAATGGGAACCGTGGCGCGGCGTGGTCAGCGCGGGGTGCCTGCGGCGCAGATCTGATATAACTCGCGAATAATGAGGAAGATAGAAACAAATGACGCAGCGAACTGCGCACTATCGTTTTTATTGATGGCTGAAATACCTGCCGGCTATTAAACGGGGATCCGCGCCGGCAGGCGATAGGCATTAGCCCAGGATATCGGCCAGATGCATCTCTGCGCTGAGCTGCTTGACCCAGGCGTCCACGCGCTCGGCGGTCAGCTCTGGCTGGCGATCCTCATCGATGGCCAGGCCGACGAAGGTGTTGCTATCGACCAGCGCCTTGGAGGCTTCAAAGTGGTATCCGGCGGTCGGCCAGTGGCCGACGATGGTCGCGCCGCGCGCTTCAACCAGCTCGCGGATGGTGCCCATTGCATCGCAGAAGTACTCGGCATAGTCTTCCTGATCGCCGCAGCCGAACAGCGCTACCAGCTTACCGGAGAAGTCGATCTCCTCCAGGGAGGGGAAGAAGTCATCCCAGTCGCACTGCGCTTCGCCGTAGTACCAGGTGGGGATACCCAGCAGAAGAATATCAAACGCCTCAAGGTCTTCCTTGCTGCTCTTGGCAATGTCATGAACTTCAGCAACGTCTTTACCCAGTTGCTTCTGGATCATCTTAGCAATGTTTTCCGTGTTGCCGGTGTCGCTGCCAAAGAAAATACCTACGATTGCCATATCGCGAATTTACCTTTTATCTCAGAAATTAAATCAGGCTGTGCCCCGACCGCCGCGGGCGACGGACGGGATAGGCGCTGAGCCCAACGGGGCGCGGTCACACACCCAGCCTACCTACCAGTCGAATACTATAACATCTTTGGCGTCGCGGCTTTATCGTCATTGTGCGCTGCGCCAGGCGGGTCAGGTATCCAGCGGTAGCTGACTGAGCAGCATCTGCTCGATCAGCTCGCTGCGGCTGATGTTGCGCTCCTGCGCCAGACGGTTGAGGAGATCGACCGCCTCTTCATTCATCTTCAGCTCGACGCGACGCAGCCCTTTAACCCGATCGCGCCGCAGCTGGTTACGCTTGTTAATCCGCAGCTGCTCTTCCCGGGAAAGCGGGTTGGTTTTGGGACGACCTGGGCGACGTTCTTCCGCGAACAGATCGAGCGTCGTGCGGTCCGTTTGTTCTTTGGCCATATTCAGGTAGCGGTACTGCAAGGAGAAGGGAGCACGGGAACCCCGGACTCCGATTAACATATATACGGGATTTCCCCCGACGGCACCGTACGGGGACGCGCCGCCCATTTTAGCGCGCCATCATACCCCAGGGAGTGGAGCAGCGACAATCCCTTATCGGCGTCGGCGCGCGTTCCCGCACCGACGCGGGTTCGATCCGCGGCGCTCGGATCTTTATGCCGCGGCGCCGGAGGGGGTATCGAGAAAGCGGCGCACCGCGCGCAGGACGTTATCTGGCTGTTCAGCGTGCAGCCAGTGGCCGCTGCCGCTGACCACGTGGGCGCGGGCGCGGGGAAACTGGCGGGCGATCGCCTCTCGATAGTCATCGAGAATATAGGGCGAGTTCGCGCCCTTGATGAACAGCGTCTCCCCCAGATGAGGCGCCTGCGGCTGCCAGCCGAGGATCTGCGGGTAATGCTGCTGCAGGGCCGCGAGATTAAAGCGCCAGCGTCCCTGGTGAAAGGACTTGAGCAGAAATTGCACCACCCCCTCCTGCTGCAGAAAGCGGCGCAGGATCTGCGCGGCCTGCGGGCGCGTCGGCACCGCCGCCGTCTGCACCGCGTTCAGGGCGGCAAAGACCGCGTCGTGACGGCGGGTGGGATAGGCCACCGGCGCCATATCCAGCACCACCAGGCGGCGTAGACGCTGCGGAGCGAGCGCCGCCAGACGCATCGCCGCTTTGCCGCCCATGGAGTGGCCCATGATGTCCAGCGGCGCCAGGTCGTAGGCGTCGATCAGCGCGATGAGATCCCCGGCGAGCAGATCATAGTCCATCTCGGGGGTATGGGGGGATTGGCCGTGGTTGCGCAGATCGACCAGCAGCACGTCACGCTGGGCGTTGAGCGCACGGGCGAGCTGGCCCAGGTTGTCCAGCGAACCGAACAGGCCGTGGATCAGCAGCAGCGGTGGCTGGCTCGGCGGCTGCGGCGCCCGCAGCAGCAGATGATTCAGGGTCAGGATCATGGTGAGATAAATTGTTCAGCTAATGTTGCGTACAGGTTACCACGGCGGCGGCGACGTGTCCGCCGGCCGAGCGCCTGCGCAGGGGCCGGCGAGGGTGACCCCCTCGGGCTGGCCGTCAGCGCCGACGCTTAAGCGCCCGCGCCGCGTTGGCGCCGCACCGACGGAGGCGCCAAAATGGACGTTAATCACCCCACCGTGGCGCTAAACGCTATCCGCTCAGGGCGTTTAACCTTATAATCCAATCTGACCAAGTAGCAAAAGTACTGGATAACGATGAAAACGATTGAAGTCGACGAGGAGCTCTACCGCTATATTGCCAGCCACACTCAGCGGATTGGCGAGAGTGCTTCCGACATTCTGCGCCGGCTGCTGAAAGTCGGTATGGAGAGCAAGACGGCCGCCGTCGCTGGCGCGGCGCTTCCTGCGCTGGTAACCCCTCCCGCCGCGGCGGTATCCCGGCCGCAGGATCGCGTGCGCACCATGCGCGAACTGCTGCTGTCGGATGAGTATGCTGAACAGAACAGGGCGGTCAGTCGCTTTATGCTGATTCTGACCACGCTGTACGCCATTGACGCCGATGGGTTTGCGGCGGCAACGGATGCCCTGCACGGGCGCACCCGCGTCTACTTTGCCGGCGATCGCAATACGCTGCTGCAGAGTGGCAATCACACCAAGCCCAAGCAGGTACCCGGCACCCCTTATTGGGTGATCACCAATACCAACTCAGGCCGCAAGCGCGCGATGATCGAACACATCATGCTGGCGATGCAGTTCCCCGTGGAGCTGATCGAGAAGGTTTGCGGCACCATTTGATAAATAACAAGCGTTAGGGAGAAGCGCAGATGGCAAATCACCCGCGCGCCGGGCAGCCTGCCCGGCAGAGCGATTTGATCAATGTGGCTCAGCTGGTTGCACAGTATTACAGCCTGCGTCCGCAGGCGGATAATCCGTCCCACGCCGTGAAGTTCGGCACCTCCGGTCACCGCGGCAGCGCGCAGCGCCAAAGCTTCAATGAGGCGCACATTCTGGCGATCGCCCAGGCGATCGCCGAGGTGCGCAAGGCCAACGGCGTCGAGGGGCCCTGCTTTGTCGGTAAAGATACCCATGCGCTCTCTGAGCCGGCCTTCGTCAGCGTGCTGGAGGTGCTGAGCGCCAACGGCGTTGAGGTGGTGGTGCAGGAGAACAATGGCTTTACCCCGACGCCGGCGGTGTCACACGCCATTCTGACCCATAACCGTCGCGGCGGCGCGCTGGCCGACGGTATCGTGATTACGCCCTCCCATAACCCGCCCGAAGACGGCGGCATCAAATACAACCCGACCAACGGCGGCCCGGCGGATACCAATCTGACCTGCGTTATCGAGCAGCGTGCCAACCAGCTGCTGGCGCAGGATCTGGCCGGCGTGAAGCGTCTGACGCTGGACGCGGCCTGGCGCAGCGGCCATATCCACGCGCGCGACCTGGTGCAGCCCTACGTTGAAGATCTGCGCGATATCGTCGATATGCCGGCGATTCAGCGCGCCGGTCTGAAGCTCGGCGTGGATCCGCTCGGCGGCTCCGGTATCGAATACTGGCAGCGCATCGGTGAGCATTACGGCCTGGATCTGACGCTGGTCAACGACCATATCGATCAGACCTTCCGCTTTATGCATCTGGACCACGACGGCGTGATCCGCATGGATTGCTCCTCGGAGAGCGCCATGGCGGGGCTGCTGGCGCTGCGCGATCGCTTCGACCTGGCCTTTGCCAATGACCCGGACTATGACCGTCACGGCATCGTAACGCCGGCCGGGCTGATGAACCCGAACCACTATCTGGCCGTGGCCATCGACTATCTGTTCCGCCACCGCCCGCAGTGGGGGGCCGAGGTGGCCGTGGGTAAGACGTTGGTCTCCAGCGCGATGATCGATCGGGTGGTTAAGGCGCTGGATCGCCGCCTGGTGGAGGTGCCGGTCGGCTTCAAGTGGTTTGTCGACGGTCTGTTTGACGGCAGCCTTGGCTTTGGCGGCGAAGAGAGCGCCGGGGCATCGTTCCTGCGCTTCAACGGCACGCCGTGGTCTACCGATAAGGATGGCATCATCCTGTGCCTGCTGGCGGCAGAGATCACCGCCCAGACCGGTAAGAACCCGCAGCAGCATTACGATGCGCTGGCGGCGCGCTTTGGCTCCCCGAGCTATAACCGTCTGCAGGCGCCGGCGACCCATGCCCAGAAGGCGGCGCTTTCCCGTCTCTCTCCGGAGATGGTGCAGGCGGACCGGCTGGCGGGGGATCCGATCACCGCCCGTCTGACCCGCGCCCCGGGTAACGACGCGCCGATCGGCGGGCTGAAGATCATGACCGACAACGGCTGGTTCGCCGCGCGTCCGTCCGGCACCGAGGAGGCCTACAAGATCTACTGTGAAAGCTTCCTGGGTGCGGAGCATCGCCAGCGTATCGAGAAAGAGGCGGTTGATATCGTGAGCGCCGTACTGGCTAACGCGTAAACGCGCCATTCCCCTCCGCAACGCCGCGCACTGCGCGGCGTTTTTTATGGGGGAACGCCGGGGAGAAGCGAACTCGTCCTCTACGGCATAAAGCGGTAGCCGACGCCGGTTTCGGTCAGTAGATGGCGCGGACGGGCCGGTTCGGCCTCCAGCTTCTGGCGCAGGTGTCCCATATAGATGCGCAGGTAGTGGCTGTGCTCGACGTAGTTGGGTCCCCAGACGCTGCTGAGCAGCTGGCGCTGGGTCAGCACCTTACCGCTGTTGGCGATAAGCTCGGCCAGCAGGCGAAACTCGATCGGCGTGAGGTGCAGCCGCTCGCCGCGCCGGGTGACGCTGCGCGCCAGCAGATCCACCTGGACGTCGGCGAAGCAGACCAGCGGGCTCTCCTGCTGCTGGCGGGTATGGCGCCGCAGCGCCACCCGCACTCGCGCCAGCAGCTCCGCGACGCCGAAGGGTTTGCTCAGAAAATCCTCGGCGCCGGCGTCGAGGGCCTCAACTTTGTCGGCCTCATCGCAGCGCGCCGAGAGCACGATCACCGGAATGGCGCTCCAGCGGCGCAGATCGCGGATAAACTCCACGCCGTCGCCGTCCGGCAGCCCCAGATCGAGGATGATCAGATCCGGCTGGCGGGTTGCGGCCTCGATCAGGCCACGCTGCAGGCCATCGGCGTCCGCGACGCGCCAGCCTTCGTTTTCCAGGGCGGCGCGCACAAAGCGGCGAATAGCCTGTTCGTCTTCGACGATCAGAATAGTGATGGGGGCGGCTGTCACGGGTTGTCTGTCATCTCCTCATCGGTTTCCGGGTCGATCTCCGGCACGGTTTCCAGCGGCAGGGTGAAGTGAAAATGGGCGCCGCCCTGCGGTGGGCTTTCGACCCAGATTCTACCACCGTGTATATCAATAATGGCACGGCAAATCGCTAACCCCAAGCCGACGCCGGGAATGGCGGACTCTTTATCGCCGCGGGTAAACTTGTTGAAGATATGCGGCAGTTGGTCGGCGGGAATCCCCGGCCCGCTGTCGCTGATCTCCACCTCGAGCCCGTCGGCGCCGACCCGCGCGCCGATGGCGATGCGGGCCGCGCTGCCGGCGTATTTCCCCGCGTTCTCCAGCAGATTCTGCAGGACGCGCTCGATGAGCGCCCCGTCGCAGTTCACCAGCGGCAGATCCGCCGGCAGGCTGAGGGCGAGGGGATGGCCGGCCAGCATCGGCTCCAGCGTATGGATGGCGCTGCCGACGATCTCCTCCAGCGACTGCCATGCCTTGCGCAGACGGAAGCCGCCGGACTGGATGCGGGCCATGTCCAGCAGGTTGTTGACCAGGCGGGAGGTGTTGAGGATCTGCTGACGGATCTCCTCTGCCTGCGGGGCGTGGGCCGAGCGTTCGCTGGCCAGATCCAGCGTCAGTATCTCCGCCTGCCCGAACAGCACCGTCAGCGGAGTGCGCAGATCGTGAGAGAGGGCGGCCAGCAGCGAGTTGCGCAGCTGCTCTCGCTCGGCCTCCAGACGGGCCGCCGCCGCGCTGTGGGCCAGGTGCAGGCGCTCCAGCGCGTTGGCGATCATGACGGTATAGGTTTGCAGCAGGCGCTGCTGCTCCGGCACCATCAGCTGGCGCAGGTTGGTCGGCTCAATGGCCAGTACGCCAAAGGTGTTCTGGGCGCTGGAGAGCGGCAGCAGCTGATAGGGAACGCCGGGCAGGGTATCGGTGCCGGCGCCGGCGGGCTGGCGGCGATCCAGACACCACTGGGCGATGGCCAGATCGACGTTGGTGACCCCGGCCTCATCGCCGTGGCGGGGACGCAGTAGGCCGTCGCCGTCCGGCAGCAGCAGCGTGGTGCGGGCGCCAAAGCTGTGATTCAGGGAGGCGCAGGCGCTGTGTACCACCGCGTCGTGATTCAACGCGTTGCCCAGCGCCTTGGACATTTCATACATGTGGCGGGCGCGCTGTTCGCGGTAGCGCGCCACCCGCGCCTGATAGCGCATGCCGGCGGTGAGGTTACCGATCAGAATACCGACGATCAGCATCACGCCAAAGGTGACCAGGTACTGAACATCGCTGACGGCGAAAGACCACTGCGGCTGCACGAAGAACAGATCGAAGCTGGCGACGCTGATGCAGGCGGAGAAAACCGACGGCCAGCGGCCAAAGAACAGCGCCACCACCACCACGCCGAGCAGGTAGACCATCACCAGATTGACCTGATCGAAGGTGGGCAGCATCAGCTTGCCGCACAGCGAGATCAGCGCGCACAGCGCCGCGGCCACCAGGAACCCCTGGATCTGCACCCGCCACTTCTCGCCGAACGGGCGCGGATCGTTTTCCCGCGGGCCGCTGGGGCGATCCTCGACGGCGACGATCAGCAGGTCGAGGTCGGGGCCCAGGCGGGCCAGACGGTCGACGAAGCTGGCGCCGGGCCAGCGTAGACGCCGGGACTCGCGCTGGCGGCGACCCAGCAGAATTTTGCCCAGATTGTGTTCGCGGGCGTAGCGTAGGATGGCGCGCTCCGGGGTGGGATCGGAGAGGGTGGCCGTCTCCGCCCCCAGCTCCTGCGCCAGGCGCATGCTGCGCAGGATGGTGCGCCGCTCGTTTTCCGGCAGGCGGTGCAGATGCGGCGTCTCCACGTAGACGGCGTGCCAGACGCAGCCCAGCCGACCGGCCAGGCGGGCGGCGGTGCGCACCAGCTTATCATTGTCGGCGTACTGGCCGATGCACAGCAGCAGGGCATCGCGGGTGTGCCAGACCCGGCTGCCGCCGGGGCCGCTGCGAAAGGCGCGCATCTGATCATCGACCCGATCGGCGGTGCGGCGCAGGGCCAGCTCACGCAGGGCGATCAGGTTTCCCTTGCGGAAAAAGTGCTCGATGGCGCGCTCGGCCTGACCCGGAATATAGACCTTGCCCTCCTTGAGACGCTGGCGCAGGTCGTCCGGCGGCAGGTCGACCAGCACGACCTCGCTGGCGGCGTCAAACAGCCGGTCCGGCACCGTTTCGCGCACCTGTACGCCGGTCACGCTGCCAACGATATCGTTCAGGCTCTCCAGATGCTGTACGTTGACGGTGGTCAGCACGTCGATGCCGGCCGACAGCAGCTCCTCGACGTCCTGCCAGCGCTTGGGGTGGCGCGAGCCGGGGGCATTGGTATGCGCCAGCTCATCCATCAGGATCAGCGCCGGGGCGCGCGCCAGCGCCCGGTCGAGGTCGAATTCGCGGATCTGGCGTCCCCGGTGGTGGATCCGCTTTTGCGCCAGCAGCTCCAGCCCGTCGAGCAGGGCGGCGGTTTCGCTGCGGCCATGGGTTTCCACGACGCCGACCGCCACGTCCAGCCCCTGAGCGCGCAGGCGCTGCGCCTCCTGCAGCATGGCGTAGGTTTTACCGACGCCGGCGCAGGCGCCGAAGAAGACCTTGAGCCTGCCGCGCGCGGGTTCGTTGACCTGGGCCAGCAGGGCGTCCGGATCCGGGCGTTGTTCGTCGTCGACCATGACGTATCCTTATTCAGAGGGCGATGAGGGGTGGCGTAGCGCCGGATCCGATGATAGCCGATCCAGCGCCAGATTCAGCCTCAATACGTTCACCGTCGGCTGGCCGATAAAGGCCGGCCAGCGCGGCTCGGTGTTCTGGGCTATCAGGGCATCGATCAGCGCCGGGGGCACGCCGCGCGCCGTGGCGATCCGCGCCGCCTGATAATGGGCGGCCTGCGGCGAGATATCCGGGTCGAGGCCGCTGGCGGAGCTGGTGAGCAGATCGACCGGTATCGGCTCGCCGACGGGCTCCTGCGCGTCGCGCTGGCGTAGTCGTTCGGCGCGCGCGGCCAGCGTCTGGGTCAGCAGCGGGTTGCTGACCGCCAGATTGCTACCGCCCGACGCCATGGCGTTGTAGGGACGCTCGGCGGTGGCCGACGGGCGCGGCCAAAAGTAGTCGTCGCGCTGGAATGATTGACCGATCAGCGCAGAGCCCACCGGATGGCCATCGCGCAGCAGCAGGGAGCCGTTGGCCTGCTGGGGGAACATCAGCTGCGCCAGCGCCGTACTCAGCAGCGGGTAGGCGACGCCGGTGATCAGCGTCAGGATCAGCATCATCATCAGGGTGGGGCGTAACAGCGATAGCGCCATCATCTTCTCCTTGGAGCGGCGTTTAGACCAGGCCGCACAGCGTTAAAAACAGATCGATAATCTTGATCCCGGCGAAGGGGACCAGCAGGCCGCCGGCGCCGTAGATCCACAGGTTACGCCGCAGCAGCGCGCCGGCGCTCAGCGGGCGGTAGCTGACGCCGCGCAGGGCCAGCGGGATCAGGAAGACGATGATCAGCGCGTTGAAGATCACCGCCGACAGGATGGCCGATGCCGGTGAGCTCAGGTGCATCACGTTGAGCTGGTTGAGCTGCGGGTAGGTGGCGGCAAAGGCGGCCGGGATGATGGCGAAGTACTTGGCCACGTCGTTGGCGATGCTGAAGGTGGTCAGCGAACCGCGCGTCATCAGCATCTGCTTGCCGATGTGCACCACCTCGATCAGCTTGGTCGGGTTGGAGTCCAAATCGACCATGTTGCCGGCCTCTTTGGCCGCCTGGGTACCGGAGTTCATCGCCACCGCCACGTCGGCCTGGGCCAGCGCCGGGGCGTCGTTGGTGCCGTCTCCGGTCATGGCGACCAGACGCCCTTCGGCCTGATACTGGCGGATCAGCGCCAGCTTGGCCTCCGGCGTCGCCTCGGCCAGGAAGTCGTCTACCCCCGCCTCGGCGGCGATGGCGGCGGCGGTCAGGCGGTTATCGCCGGTGATCATCACCGTTTTGATCCCCATGCGCCGCAGCTCGGCGAAGCGCTCTTTGATCCCCCCCTTGACGATATCCTTCAGCGCGACGACGCCGAGGATGCGGGCGTCCTCCGCCACCACCAGCGGGGTGGCGCCGCTGCGCGCCACGCGCTCGACGGCCTCCTCCACCGAGCGGGGGAAGTGGCCGCTGGCGGACTCGACGTAGCGGCGGATAGCGTCGACGGAGCCTTTGCGGATCATGCGGCCCTGGATGTTGACCCCGCTCATGCGGGTCTGGGCGGAGAAGGGGACGAAGGTGGCGTTCAGGCTGTTCAGGTCGCGCTCGCGCAGGTTAAAACGCTGCTTGGCCAGCACTACGATGCTGCGTCCCTCCGGGGTTTCGTCCGCCAGGGAGGCCAGCTGCGCGGCGCTGGCCAGCGCCTGCTCGCTGACGCCGCTGACCGGCAGAAACTCGGAGGCCTGGCGGTTGCCCAAGGTGATGGTGCCGGTCTTGTCCAGCAGCAGGACGTCGACATCCCCGGCGGCCTCGACCGCCCGGCCGCTGGTGGCGATCACGTTAGCGCCCAGCATTCGGCTCATGCCGGCGACGCCGATGGCGGACAGCAGGCCGCCGATGGTGGTGGGGATCAGGCAGACTAACAGCGCCACCAGCACGGTCACGGTCACCGGGCTTCCCATCTGGCTGACCTGTGCGCTGAACAGCGAAAAGGGGTACAGAGTGGCGCAGGCCAGTAAAAAGATTATCGTCAGGGCGATCAGCAGGATGGTTAGCGCAATTTCGTTGGGCGTCTTGCGCCGCTTGGCGCTTTCAACCATGGCGATCATCCGGTCAAGGAAGGTTTCTCCGGGGTTGACGCTGCACTGCACCACCAGCCAGTCGGAGAGCACTCGCGTGCCGCCGGTGACTGAGGAGAAGTCGCCGCCGGACTCGCGGATCACCGGCGCCGACTCCCCGGTGATGGCGCTTTCGTCCACCGATGCACCGCCCTCCAGCACCTCGCCGTCGCAGGGCAGGGTATCGCCCGCCTCGACCAGAACCAGGTCGCCTTTGCGCAGGCTTTCGGCGGCCACCTTCTGCCACGGGGCGCCGTACTGCGCCTGCGACAGCTGTTTGGCCCAGCCGCTCTTCTTCACCCCTTTCAGGCTCTCGGCCTGCGCCTTGCTGCGTCCTTCGGCCAGCGCCTCGGCCAGGTTGGCAAACAGCACGGTAAACCACAGCCACAGGGCCAGGCTGCCGGTGAAGATGGCGCTGCCGTCGGTCTGGCCGCACAGGATCATCAGCCAGATAAAGCTGGTCAGCAGGCTGCCCAGGTAGACCACGAACATCACCGGGTTGTGCCACTGGACGCGGGGATCCAGCTTGCGCAGCGCATCGCGCAGCGCCGTTTTCAGCAGGGCCGGTTCGAATAGTGCACGCTGTTTATGACTCATGATAACTCTCTCTTCCCTTATGGCCGTACGCCGCTCAGCGTCATCTGTAACTGTTCCGCCAGCGGGCCGAGGGCCAGCGCCGGAATAAAGGTCAGGGCGCCCACCAGCAAAATGGTGCCCACCAGCAGGCCGACGAACAGCGCGCCGTGGGTGTGCAGCGTGCCGTTGCCCGCCGGCTGACGTTTTTTCAGCGCCAGCGCGCCGGCGATCGCCATGACCGGCACGATCACCCCGAAGCGTCCCAGCAGCATGGCCAGCGCCAGCAGCAGGTTGTAAAACGGCGTATTGACGCTCAGGCCACCGAAAGCGCTGCCGTTGTTGTTGGCGGCGGAGGAGAAGGCGTACAGCACCTCGCTGAAGCCGTGGGCGCCCGGGTTGAGGATCGCGCTGCGTCCGGCGTCGCACAGCAGCGCGATGGCGCTGCCGGTGAGCACCAGGGCCGGCGGGATCAGAATGGCCAGGGCGGTCATTTTCATTTCATAGACGCCGATCTTTTTCCCCAGGTACTCCGGGGTGCGACCGATCATCAGCCCGGCGATGAAGACGGTCAGCAGCACGAACAGCAGCATGCCGTACAGGCCGCTGCCTACGCCGCCGAAGACCACCTCGCCTATCTGCATCAGCCACATCGGCACCATGCCGCCCAGGGCGGTGAAGGAGTCGTGCATGGCGTTCACCGCGCCGCAGGAGGCCGCCGTCGTGACCACGGCATACAGGGCGGAGGAGAGGATGCCGAAGCGGCTCTCCTTACCCTCCATGTTGGCGCTGTCGTCGGCGCCCAGCGCCATCAGGTGCGGGTTACCCTGCAGCTCGGCGTACATCACCGAGCCCGCGGCAACGATAAAGATCAGCGACATGGTCCACAGCAGGGCGTGGCCCTGACGGCTGTCGCCGACGCTGCGACCAAAGGCGAAGCACAGGGCGGTCGGCAGCAGAAGGATCGCCACCATCTGCAGCAGGTTGCTCAGCGCGGTCGGGTTTTCAAACGGGTGAGCGGAGTTCGCGCCGAAAAAGCCGCCGCCGTTGGTGCCGAGCAGCTTGATGGCCTCCTGGGAGGCGACCGGTCCCATCGGCAGCAGCTGTGTGCCCCCCTCCAGCGGTGCCACGCTGACATAGGCGCTAAAATTCTGCAGCACGCCCTGACTGACAAAAAATAGGCTCAGCAGCAGCGACAGCGGCAGCAGGACATACAGGGTGATGCGCCACAGATCGACCCAGGCATTGCCCAGCATCGGATCGGCGTGGCGGGCGAAGGCGCGGATCAGGGCAAACAAAACGGCGATGCCGCTGGCCGCCGACAGAAAGTTTTGTACGCCGAGTCCGGCCATCTGGCTGAGGTAGCTCAGGCTGCTCTCGCCGCTGTAGGCCTGCCAGTTGGTATTGGTGACAAAGCTGACGGCGGTATTGAGGGCCAGATCCCAGCGCAGGCCGGGGAATCCCTGAGGGTTGAGGGGCAGTAGCCCCTGCGCCATCAGCAGCGCGAACAGCAGCACGATCCCCAACAGGTTAAAGGCGAGGATGGCCAGCAGGTAGTGACGCCAGTCCATTTCATGGGGCGTCACGCCGCACAGGCGCCACAGGGCGTTCTCCGTACGCGCCATGGCGCGGTACGGCTCGCCGTCGATCAGGCGGCTCAGCAGGCTGCCCAGCGGTGGGGCCAGGATCAGCAGCGGCAGCATCAGCAGACCGATTAGCATCAAGGCATGGGTAAACATCAGAAGTCCTCCGCATGCCACAGTGCATACACCAGATAAACCAACAGGAGTAGCACCAGTACGGCACAGGCGATCAGTCCCAGCGTCATTTTTTATCTCCTTTAGCGCGATGACAGTATCAAGATAGGCGCTCTCGGGTATAAATGAGGCAAAAAGCGGCGTCATCGCCGTAAAAAAAGTATAAAAATGGCGGGGCTGGCGTGGGGCGCGCCGTGCGTTAGATGTGCGGCGGGAAAGGGGAGGATAGCCAGGAGACTCTCGCCCATGTCGTGAACGCTCGTCACGCCTGACGATGCGCCAGCGCGATCGGCATTATCGTTGCTGTCCTCTATCGCATTGCGGCGTACGCTGACGCAACAAGTGGTCGGAGGTGTGCTTGATCTTTGTGCGCTCAGGGGCTATGTTGGGGCTGTTTCGGCCACCGTTTTCGGCCGTTTTTTGACGCTCCCGGCGCCGGCGCCAGCGGACGTATTTGCAAGGAGGTCACGATGTATCAGCGCTATTCCTGGCCGCGTATCTGGCTGCGCCGCAGCGGCGTGATTCTGGTGGGTACCCTGGCCTTTCCCGTGATGCTGCTGCGTCACGATCGGGCACGCTTCTATAGCTATCTGCACCGGGTCTGGTCGAAAACCAGCGACAAGCCGGTGTGGCTGGCGGAGTCAGAAAAGGTTCGGCCCGACTTCTTCTGAGCCCGTGCGCGTCACGATACCTGGCAAACCCCATTCGGCAATCTACACTTGGCGTACCGACTCCTCGTGGTCACGGGGATAGAACAACGGAGGGTACGCCATGTCTTCTGCCATTCCTGTCGGGATCAGCGCCTGCCTGCTCGGTCAGACGGTGCGCTTTGACGGCGGTCACCGGCGCTTTGCCTTCGCCGCCGATACCCTGGCGCCGTTTTTCCACTTCCTGCCGCTGTGCCCCGAGATGGGCATCGGCCTGCCGTCGCCGCGCCCAGCGCTGCGCCTGATTCGCCACGATGCGTCGTCGTCGGTGGCGCTGGTCAACAGCCGGGATCCGACGCTGGACTATACGGCGGCGATGGAGGATTTCGCCGCGCGTCAGCTGCCGCAGCTGCAGTCGCTGTGTGGGTTTATCCTCTGCGCCCGCTCGCCCAGCTGCGGCATGGAGCGGGTGAAGGTGTATACGCCGCACGAGGCGCGTAAAAACGGAGTGGGATTGTTCGCCGCCGCCCTGATGACGGCGATGCCCTGGCTGCCGGTCGAGGAGGATGGGCGCCTGAGCGACGGCGCGCTGCGGGAGAACTTTATTGCCCGAGTATACGCGCTGCACGAGTTTAACCAACTGTGGCCGTCGGGGCTGAGCCGCGGGGCGCTGGTGGCGTTCCACAGCCGCTATAAGCTGCTGTTGCTGGCCCACTCTCAGCCCGCCTACCGCGCGCTGGGGCGGATGGTGGCGGAGATAGGCCAGTGGCCTTCGACGACGGCGTTTGCCACAGAATACCGTCATCGGCTGATGGCGCTGATGCGACAGCCCGCCTCACGCCGTAACCATACCAATGTGCTGCAGCACGTACAGGGCTACTTCAGCCCACGCCTCAATCCTGCTCAGCGTGCCGAGCTGAGCCAGCTGATCCTACAGTATCGCCAGGGGGTACAGCCCCTGCTGGCGCCGCTGACGCTGATCAACCACTACCTGCGGGAGTACCCGGACGATTACCTGGCGTCGCAGCGCTATTTTTCCCCCTATCCGGACGCTCTGCGTCTGCGCTATGGCCATTAGGGGGCGCGATGAGGACGCACGTGGTGTGGCTGCGCAGCGATCTGCGCATGACGGATAACCGAGCGCTGCACGCGGCCTGTGCCGATGCCCGAGCGCGGGTGGTGGCGCTGTATGTGGCGACGCCGCGTCAGTGGCTGGCGCAGGAGATGGCGCCGCGTCAGGCGCAGTTTATCTGGCAGAATCTGTCGGCGCTGCAGGAGGCGCTGGGGCAGCGCCAGATCCCGCTGTACTGCCTGAGCGTGGACGACTATGCGGCCCAGGCGCGGACGGTGCGCGAGGTGTGCCTGCGCGAGCGCGCCGATGCGCTGTTTGCTAACCGTCAGTATGAGCTGAATGAGCGCCGCCGCGACGATGCGCTGGCCGCCGCGCTGCCCTTTCCCTGCCATTTTTTTGACGACGCGCTGCTGCTGGCGCCGGGGGCGGTGCTGACCGGCGCGGGCGCGATGTTTAAGGTTTTTACGCCGTTTAAGCGCGCCTTTCTGCGCGGTCTGGCCTCGGCCGATCTGCGCGTGCTACCCGCGCCGTCGCCGCGTCAGCCGATCGCGGCGGCCCCGACGCCGGTCGCGCGCGTCGATTATCCGGACGCCGCGGTGGATAGCGCGCTGTTTCCCGCCGGTGAGACGGCGGCCCAGGCGCGCCTGGCGCAGTTTTGTCACGGGGCGCTGGCGACGTATGCGGCGCGGCGCGATTTTCCGGCGCAGGCGGGAACCAGTCAGCTCTCCCCCTACCTGACGCTGGGAGTGCTATCGCCGCGCCAGTGTCTGGCGGCGCTGCAGGCGCAGGCGTTGGCCTCCCCCAGCCCCTCCAGCGGCGCCGAGGCCTGGTTAAATGAGCTGATCTGGCGTGAGTTTTACCGCCATCTGCTGGTGGCCTGGCCGGATCTCTGTCGCCATCGTCCCTTTATTCCCTGGACGGCGCGGCTCCGCTGGCGGGACGATCCGGCGGGACTGCAGCGTTGGCAGCAGGGGATGACCGGCTTTCCGCTGGTGGATGCCGCCATGCGCCAGCTGAACCGCTGCGGTTGGATGCATAATCGGCTGCGCATGCTGACGGCCAGCTTTCTGGTCAAGGATCTGCTGATCGACTGGCGTCTGGGCGAGCGTTATTTTCTGCGTCAGCTGATCGACGGCGATCTGGCCGCGAACAACGGCGGCTGGCAGTGGGCCGCCTCTACGGGCAGCGATGCCGCGCCCTATTTCCGCATCTTTAATCCGCGTGTACAGGGGCAGCGCTATGATCCGCAGGGGCAGTTTATCCGCCGCTGGCTCCCTGAACTGCGAGAGGTTCCGGACAGTGACATTCATCACCCTCAGCGCTGGGCGCTGCGGCAGCGTCGCGTGCTAGACTATCCCGACCCGCTGGTCGATCACGCCCGCGCGCGGCAGGACACGCTGTTGGCCTTTGCCCGCGCCCGCGCAGGGGACGACGGCGCGGCATAAGGCGCTGGCGCCGAAAACATGGCAAAGACAGGGAGAGTGGTACATGACGCAGAGGATGTGGCGTAGATGGGTGGCCGGCGGCGCGCTGCTGTGCGGGCTGGCGATGTGTCCCGCGCAGGCCGCGTTTGAGCTGGTGGCGCTGGGCAGCGGCGGTGGGCTGAGCGGCGATAATCTGAACGCCTATCTTATCCGCCATGAGCGCGATACGCGCTATGTTGCGCTGGACGCCGGTACCACCCTGCCGGGGATCGCTCGAGCGCTTGAGCAGGGAGCGTTTCCTACGGTGAGCGCGGAGCGCGCCGCGCCCTGGACGCCACAGGGCTATGTGCTGAGAGAGCTCATCGCCGCCTATTTCATCAGCCATCCCCATCTGGATCACGTCGCCGGCCTGCTGCTGGCGGCGCCGGAGGATAGCCGTAAGCCGATCTACACCCTGGCGGACAGCGCCGACACCCTGCGCAATCACTATTTTAACTGGAAGAGCTGGCCTAACTTCAGCGATGCCGGGCAAGGGCAGCGGCTGGGCACCTACCGCATCCACAGCGTCCGCCCGGGGCAGCGCTTTACGCTGGGCGTCAGCGGTCTGAGCGGGGTTGTCTACCCGCTCAGCCACGGCGGAGAGACGTCGTCGATGATCCTGCTGGAGCGAGAGGGCGAATACGTGGCGTACTTTGGCGATACCGGCGCCGATCGGGTAGAGAACAGCCAGCGCTTGGACAGCGTCTGGCGCCGACTGGGGCCGCTGGTGGCCAGTAGGGCGCTAAAGGGGATCATCATAGAGACCTCCTTCAGCGATGAGGTGCCCGAGACGCAGCTGTTTGGGCACCTGACCCCGGCGCTGCTGAACCAGGAGATGATCAATCTGTCCCGCTACAGCGGCGGTACGGCGGCGCTGGCGGGACTGCCGGTGGTGATATCGCATATCAAGCCGTCGCTGCGGGCCGGCGTCGCGGCGGAGCAGCAGATCATGGCACAGCTGGCGGCCGGGAACCGCAGCGGCGTGGCGTTTCGCCATCTGCGTCAGGGGGAGCGGACGCTGTTTGCCGGAGGAGACGAGTAGCGTATTATCCGCAGCACGATCGATGACGGCGGCAGGTGACCTGCCCGGGAGACCCCATGGATAATTTGGTTTTGGAGCAGCGGATTAACCGATTGCTTGACGTAGACAGTATGCAGGATTACGCCCCCAACGGCCTGCAGGTGGAGGGGCGTCGTGAGGTGCGGCGCATCGTTACCGGCGTGACCGCCTGCCAAGCGCTGCTGGATGCCGCCGTGGCGGCCGAGGCCGACGCGGTGCTGGTTCACCACGGATACTTTTGGAAGAGCGAGGCACCGACGGTGCGCGGGATGCGGCGGCAGCGTCTGAAAACGCTGCTGGCTAACGACATCAATTTATACGCCTACCATCTACCGCTGGACGCCCATCCCGAGCTGGGCAATAACGCCCAGCTGGCGCAGAGGCTAAAGATCACTCCGCATGGGCTGATTGCGCCGCTGTTGCCCTATGGCGAGCTCCAAACGCCCTGCAGCGCCGGAGAGCTGGCGGGGCGTCTGGAGCGTAAGCTGCACCACGGCGTTTTGCACTGCGGCGATAGCGGGCCCGCGCTGATCCGGCGGGTGGCCTGGTGCAGCGGCGGTGGGCAGGGCTTTATTGAGCAGGCGGCGACCTTTGGCGTGGATGCGTTTATCAGCGGTGAGGTGTCGGAGCAGACGATCCACGTTGCCCGCGAGATGGGGATTCACTTCTTTGCCGCCGGCCATCACGCCACCGAGCGCGACGGCGTTCGGGCGCTAGGGGAGTGGCTGGCCCGAGAGCATGATCTGGACGTCACCTTTATCGATATTGCCAATCCCGCCTAGCGGGGCTGCGCGGCGGGGGTCTCTCGCCGCGCGATCGCCGCCATAATACCAAACCAATACCATAGCGCCGTGCCCTAATATAATCGGCCGCGCTATTCCGTCATTAGCGTAAACGGTGCTAGCCGATCGCCCGATGCAGGCAGCGACGGCGCCTGAGAGTATCGTCAGGATGATAAAAATAACATTATGAGAGTTATTATTTTCCCAATGATTACGCGTATGACGTTAGGTTATTCCTAGAGCCTCATCGTTGCATTTTCGCTGACGCTGAAGCATAATCCAAAGAATCCATGTCCCGCTTAACCTTCTGTCGATAAACAAAAAAGTGTTTATTTTCCCCGTCAGACGAACGCACTGCCGCCGCGCTTTCAGCCTTACTTACCGTCGCAGATGATAAAATCTCAGTATATTGGGCGGGGTTATTATGTTATGGTCAATAACATGGATTCGCAGCGGAGTTAATCTCTCCGCTGGACTGTATTCGGATATTTTCTTAGTAAATGAAATATAGGATTATAGTGGCACGCGTCAGCGTAGGGTAAGGCACCGTTTGGCTTACGCTGGGTTACGTGGTGGTGTGTACACAGGCGGGGCGTTAAAGGACAGAAAATGTTTGAGATTTTTGATGTTGACTACCAGTCTCTGTCAAGAACGACATCAACAGAGCTATTTTCCCTGCGCAAGGGGACGTTTAAGGATCGGCTCAATTGGGCGGTAACCTGCAGCGATGGGATGGAGTTCGATGAGTATGACAGCGAGCATACAACCTATCTGTTGGGGGTGAAGGATAACGATGTGGTGTGCAGCGTACGCTTAATTGAAACCTGTCATCACAACATGATTGTCGGCACGTTTTTCCGCTACTTTGAGAAAGGCGAGATCCCGGCCAGCAGCCAGTTTTTTGAATCCAGCCGCTTCTTTGTTGATAAGCGCCGCGCCCGAACTCTGCTGGGCAATCAATATCCGCTGTGTCATCTCCTGTTTCTCGCCATGATTAACTATACGATGGCCTCTGGTCACCGCGGTATTTATACGATTGTCAGCCATTCGATGCTGCGGATTTTGACCCGCTCCGGCTGGAATATTACCGTGGTGGAGCGCGGCGTCTCGGAGAAAGCGCAGGATATCTATCTAGTCTATTTACCGACGGATGCGGCGAACCAGCGTCTGCTGATAGAGCGTATTAATCAGGATCAGCCTTTTGCTGAGGAGGCCCTGCAGAGTTGGCCTCTGGTACTGAAGGCCGATACGCTCAGCCCTCAATCGGCTTAATCAACTGCAGCTCAACGCCAAGCCGGATCGCGTGCTTGGCGTTTAATACCCCCAGCTTTTTGACAACGTTGCCAATGTGAAACTTGACGGTGCCGGTTTTAATACCGAGGATCAGCGCAATTTCTTGGTACGTTTTCCCCATACTGGCCCAGTAAAGAATTTCATTTTCACGCGTGGAGAAAATATTCTCTATTGGCTCTTTTTTGCTGCAGTAGTGCTGTGCGGTAATGTGGCGCTGGCCATTCATAAAGCGCTCATGGGCATCGATCAGCAGCATTTGTAGGACGCCTCTGCTGCGCTCAATCTCCGCCAGTCCGCGATCGTCGACCATCAGAGACAGCATCGCCAGCTGATTATCCGCATCATGCAGCACAAAGGTGTAGCCTCGGCTCACCTGGTATTTCTTGGAAAGATTAAAAATTTTCGAGAGGTTCAGCTTCGAGTTGACGGTGATCTTCTCATCCCACAGGAAGGGCGATACCCGGCGCAGGGCAGAGATCACGACCGGATCGATGTGCTGATAATGGTGTTCTTTATACAGCGTTACCCATTCATCTGGGTAATTGGAGATGATAATAATGTCCGATGGGTTTTTCTTATTGAGCAATAAATAGGCAAACTGAGTGTGGCCGTAAGCGACCAGTGACCGATCGATAAATTGCTTGATCTCTCTTGTCAGGCTCTCATTATCAGCAAACACGCTCGTTCCTTCTCCCAATCACCTTATCGCGAAAGATATACAGTAATACGTTCCGCGGCTAATTACATCCTCTATCTTGCGTGTCAACGGGAATTTTACATAGGTAACTGAACGGTATCCGCATGATAGCTATACCTTAGTCTAACTAGACGCTATCGGCAGATGTCAATAGAATTAGAACCAGGCCGAAAAGGTAAAAAAAACCTGATTCATCGCTGAATCAGGTTGCCAATTTCGGCCAACACCAGGGAAAACGATACAATCAGGCTGATACTTTCCGTGTCATATAAAGAGAGAAGGTACACCTGATTGACTCACTGCATATCGCAATCAGCGCTACGCATATATATTCAGTTACGTGAAATATATCCTCATTCTGTTTCTGCTCTGCACTGTCACAGATAGCTTACATAAAAACCGCTGCGGAATATAGACCCCTCGCTATCTTTTTTTCTGTAATTTACAAAGTAACAGAAATAAAGCCTACGATTATCCCCCTTTCCACTGACGATTTTTAGAACATAGTTATTATTACTATTTGATATTAAAAGACTTTAATAATAAAAGCGTCAGCTTTCGTCATCAAAATCAGCGAATGATTTGCATGTTATTCACCATGAAATATTGCATCTTTGATGTAAAGATATAGTAAAAAATCATGATTTTTATTAATTAAGTACAAAAAAAGATCACCCATTTACGGATGATCTTATTTAATTGTCTACTAATGGTATTATCGCCCGCTATTCACCACGGGACTGACTTAGTTCTTTTTGACGAATTCTGACTTGAGCTTCATCGGGCCAAAGCCGTCGATTTTGCAATCGATGTTATGATCGCCTTCGACCAAGCGAATGTTTTTGACCTTCGTGCCGATCTTCAGCATTGAGGAGCTGCCCTTGACCTTCAGATCTTTGATCACGGTGACGCTGTCGCCGTCCGCCAGCAGGTTGCCGTTGGCGTCTTTGACGATCAGGGTCTCTTCTTCCGCGCTTTCGGCGGTGGCGTCATTCCATTCATAGGCGCACTCCGGGCAGACATACATATCATTGTCCTGATAGGTGTATTCAGAGTGGCACTTCGGGCAGTGTGGCAGTTGCATGTTATGGCCTCGCAAAAGTAAAAACCGCCGGGAATAGTGCCTGAGTGACAGGAGCGCCGGGCGGTAAAAAGAAGTGAAAATAAACGATACGACCGTATTATAACCCATTTATCATTATTTTTGTTGGGAAATCTTTTCATCCAGCCTATATGCGTTGGATGAAAGCCTGTTTCCATGGCGATGGTTTATATTTTTTGATATTAAAATCAATATGTTGTTTTTATTAATTGCAAATTACCGTGTAAATATTCGCTTTACACTTCATTACGCCGAAATACGCTGCTTCCTGATCAGTCAAAGCGTCGCAGGTAGATATTTTGATCGTAGCGTACGCCATCAAGCTCCTCGCCGCGGCGGCGCGTCTCGACCAGCGTGAAGCCGTTGCGCAGGGCGACGGCGTTGCTGCGCTGGTTGATGACCATGCACTGAATGACAAAGCGAGTAACCAGTCCCTGCGCTACGCAGTGGTACATCAGGGCCTGCAGGGCGGCGGACATGAGCCCTTTTCCCTGATGGGTCCGATCGATCCAGTAGCCGATCGGCGCACAGCGGCGCTCGCGATCGATGCTGTTAAGGGAGATGAGCCCGATGCAGCGCTGGCGGTAAACCAGGACATAGTGGCGCGCGCTGCCCGCTCGGTGGGCATCGGCCTGGGCACGCAGGGTCTGCAGCGTGTTATCGATATGCACCATACTGTGGGGCCAGGGCATAAAGCGAGTGAGGTGATCGCGGTTGGTATCGACCAGCGCGAAGAGGGCGCGGGCAAAGCGCGGATGCGCCGGGATCAGCGCCAGATCGGGCCCGGCCTGCAGGACGGTGTGATACATGGGAGCTCCTGTATGGGGCGCGGCCAGAGCGCGGCGCGCCGTCGGCCTGTCAGTATAGCGCTTGCCGACGGCATCGGGGCAACCAAAAGGCGCCGCCGTGCGGCGGGGTTGAAAACGACCGCCGCGCCGCCACTTAGGTAGATCCGACTCCGCGGCGTGGCGATATGACGCTCACGCCTGCGCAGGAAGGGGAGATCCATTTTCGGCCTCGCGGTCAAGCATACGCTATTAGGGGGGCATCTATGCCGGAAGGACCAGAAATTCGCCGGGCGGCAGATGGACTGCGCGCTGCGGTCGGGGGTGGGACGCTGACCCGGGTCTGGTTTGGCGCACCGTCGCTGCAGCGCTACGCCGCCGGGCTGGTTGGCTGCCAGATTACGGCGATCGAGACGCGGGGCAAAGCGCTGCTGATCCACTTTTCCAACGGCATGAGCATGTACAGCCATAATCAGCTGTACGGCGTCTGGCGCGTGGCCGCCGCCGGCGAGACGCCGCCGACGTCGCGCTCGCTGCGCGTGCGTCTGGAGACCGCCGAGCGGGCTATCCTGCTCTACAGCGCCTCCGATATTCAGCTGGCGCCGCGGGCGCAGATCCTCCGCCACCCCTTTTTACTGCGCATCGGCCCCGACGTGCTGGATCCTGCCCTGACGGAGGCGCAGGTGCGCGAGCGTCTGTGCTCGCCGGCGTTTTGCCGTCGTCAGCTGGGGGCCCTGCTGCTGGATCAGCGCTTTCTGGCCGGACTGGGGAACTACCTGCGGGTGGAGATCCTGTGGCAGGCGGGCGTGTCGCCGCAGCGGCGGGCGACGGAGCTGAGTCCGGCGCAGCTGACATCGCTCTGCCATGCGCTGCTGGCGCTGCCGCGCCTCTCCTATGCAACGCGTGGTCAGGTCGATGAGGGGCGCCACCACGGGGCGCTGTTCCGCTTTCGGGTATTTCACCGCGCGGGGGAGGCGTGTGAGCGCTGCGGGACGACGCTCGTCCGCGCGCAGGCGGCGTCGCGTCCGTTTTACGGCTGTCCGCGCTGCCAGGAGGGGCTGGACGCGGGGGAAACCGGCGGGAGTGACTCCCGCCGGGGAGGCGATTAACGCTGGTCCAGCCGTGAGCTGAAGTCGCGGCGCGTATAGCCGGTATACAGCTGGCGCGGGCGGGCGATCTTCAGGCCGTCCTCGTGCATTTCATTCCAGTGGGCTATCCAGCCGACGGTGCGCGCGATGGCGAAGATGACGGTGAACATGCTGGAGGGGATCCCCATGGCCTTCAGTATGATGCCGGAGTAGAAGTCGACGTTGGGGTAGAGCTTTTTCTCGATGAAGTAGGGATCGTTCAGCGCGATGTGCTCCAGTTCCAGGGCTACCTCCAGCAGATCGTCATTCATACCCAGCTCATTGAGCACTTCATGGCAGGTTTCGCGCATCACGGTGGCGCGCGGATCGTAGTTTTTATAGACCCGGTGGCCAAAGCCCATCAGGCGGAACGCATCATTCTTATCCTTGGCGCGCTTGATGAAGGCTGGAATGTGTTCCACGCTGCGGATCTCTTCCAGCATCTTCAGGCAGGCCTCGTTGGCGCCACCGTGGGCGGGTCCCCACAGCGAGGCGATACCGGCGGCGATACAGGCGAAGGGGTTGGCGCCGGAGGAGCCGGCGGTGCGCACGGTCGAGGTGGAGGCGTTCTGCTCGTGGTCGGCGTGCAGGATCAGGATGCGATCCATGGCGCGCTCCAGCACCGGGTTGACCACATACTCTTCGCACGGCGTCGCGAACATCATGCGCAGGAAGTTGCCGGCGTAGGAGAGGTTATTCTGCGGGTAGATAAAGGGCTGCCCCAGCGAGTATTTGTAGCACATGGCCGCGACGGTCGGCATCTTGGAGAGCAGGCGGAACGCGGCGATCTCACGGTGGCGCTCGTTGCTGATGTCCAGCGAGTCATGGTAAAACGCGGCCAGCGCGCCGGTAACGCCGCACATGACGGCCATCGGGTGGGAGTCGCGGCGGAACCCCTGCAGCAGACGGGTGATCTGCTCATGGATCATGGTGTGCCGGGTGACGGTGCTCTTGAAGACATCGTATTCCGCCTGCTCAGGCGCCTCGCCGTACAGCAGAATGTAGCACACCTCGAGGAAAGAGGAGTTTTTGGCCAACTGATCGATGGGATAGCCGCGGTGCAGCAGGATCCCCTCATCGCCGTCAATATAGGTAATTTTGGATTCGCAGGAGGCCGTGGAGGTAAATCCCGGGTCAAAGGTGAAGTAGCCCTGGCTACCCAGTTTGCGAATATCGATCTCCTCATTTCCTAACGTCCCCGCGAGGACATCGAGCTCTATATGCTCTGCGCCCACCGTCAGCGTTGCTTTCTTCTCTGCCATACAGCCTCCTTGGGTACTGCTATTTTTAGACTCATTAACGATGCACAGGGTGCAGCGCGGTAAGCTTTCCTGGCATGTGATGATCGGCATCCGGCCCTACGGCGTCAGACCCTGCGGGGTCAGCCTCTGTCACGATAGCCACGCTGTTGCCGTTACTCGTTGTTAAAAATATGCTTCCAAAACTGCGTGCTGATTATGATTATTATGTTGACGGTATGGAAAAGGGTTTCCAGATCGACCGCCTAACGTTTTCTCATAGGAACGCCGCGTGGGCAACATCTAATCATAGTGCACAGTTTTAATCCTTTCATTGTTGCTAAAATGTTACGGTTTTGTCTATAAATCCAGTTTATTTATTAACCTCTGGTGAATGCGTGACCGTTGTCACTGTTCTAGTTAAATGTTATTCATCATTTTGTGTTGTAATTGTAATCAATTTGTATCGACCCTATACTGCCGCCAGGTCTCCGGGACTTACCCTCGGGTAAGCGTACCTGCAGTGGAGCACCCAGCAGCCAACCCCCGTTGCAGTGAGGCCCGTTCGCCGTCGGTCCGCTGCGTTAGTTCCGTGGGATTGGCATCGCTGCTTGATACCGCCCCAGGTCCGGAGGAGGAAAATAATAAGAGCTATGTGGGCAAAATTGTGAAAAAACAAAGACCTGTCAATCTGGATTTGCCAACAATCCGCTTTCCTGTCACCGCGATTGCGTCGATCTTGCACCGCGTCAGCGGCGTCGCCGTCTTCATCGCTATCGGTATTCTACTGTGGCTGCTCGGGCTCTCCCTCTCCTCCGCCGACGGATTTGCACAGGCCGCGGCGCTGCTGGATAGCGCGCTGGCCAGGCTGGTGCTGTGGGGTATCCTGACGGCGCTGGCCTATCACATCTGCGGCGGGATCCGTCACCTGCTGATGGACTTTGGTTATCTCGAGGAGAGCTTTAGCGTGGGCTGCCGCTCGGCGCAGCTGACGTTTGCCGCGACCGTGCTGCTCTCCGTTTGCGCGGGGGTATTGGTATGGTAAGCAACGCATCGGCGCTGGGGCGCAACGGTATTCAGGACTGGCTGCTGCTGCGCGCATCCGCCATCATCATCACGCTGTACGTTATCTATCTGCTGGCCTTCGTGGTCGGCGCAGGCCCGCTCACCTATACGCTGTGGCTTGATTTCTTCTCTTCGCGGATCACCCAGGTGTTTACCCTGCTGACCCTGCTGTGCATCCTGATCCATGCCTGGATCGGGATGTGGCAGGTCTTGACCGACTACGTCAAGCCGCTGGCGCTGCGTCTGGTGCTACAGCTGGCGATCGTGGTGGTCCTGGTGGTCTATCTGGTTTACGGAACATTGGTTGTGTGGGGGATATAGATGAAGCTGCCAGTCAGAGAGTTTGACGCCGTCGTGATCGGCGCCGGTGGAGCAGGCATGCGTGCGGCGCTGCAGATTTCTCAGGCGGGGTTTCGCTGTGCCCTGCTGTCCAAAGTGTTTCCGACCCGTTCCCATACCGTTTCGGCGCAGGGCGGGATCACCGTCGCGCTGGGCAATACCCATGAAGACAACTGGGAATGGCACATGTATGACACCGTGAAGGGGTCAGACTATATCGGCGATCAGGACGCGATTGAATATATGTGTAAAACCGGCCCGGATGCCGTGCTGGAGCTGGAGCACATGGGGCTGCCGTTTTCACGCCTGGAGGATGGGCGCATCTACCAGCGGCCGTTTGGCGGCCAGTCGAAAAACTTTGGCGGGGAGCAGGCCGCGCGCACCGCGGCGGCGGCGGATCGCACCGGTCATGCGCTGCTGCATACCCTGTATCAACAGAATCTGAAGAATCACACCACGATCTTCTCCGAGTGGTACGCGCTGGATCTGGTGAAAAATCAGGATGGCGCCATCGTCGGCTGTACGGCGCTGTGCATCGAGAGCGGCGAGGTGGTCTACTTCAAGGCGCGCGCCACCATTCTGGCCACCGGCGGCGCCGGACGCATTTATCAGTCGACCACCAACGCCCACATCAACACCGGCGACGGCGTCGGCATGGCGCTGCGCGCCGGGGTGCCGCTGCAGGACATGGAGATGTGGCAGTTTCACCCGACCGGGATCGCCGGCGCCGGCGTGCTGGTGACCGAAGGCTGCCGCGGCGAGGGGGGCTACCTGCTGAACAAGCACGGCGAGCGCTTTATGGAGCGCTACGCGCCCAACGCCAAGGATCTGGCCGGTCGCGACGTGGTGGCGCGGTCGATCATGATAGAGATCCGCGAAGGGCGCGGCTGCGATGGCCCCTGGGGGCCCCACGCTAAGCTGAAGCTCGACCACCTGGGGAAAGAGGTGCTGGAGTCCCGTCTGCCGGGGATCCTGGAGCTGTCGCGCACCTTTGCCCACGTCGATCCGGTCAAGGAGCCGATACCGGTAATCCCGACCTGTCACTACATGATGGGGGGCATTCCGACCCGCATCAGCGGACAGGCGCTGACCCTGGACGCCAGCGGCGCCGACCGGGTGATCCCCGGGCTGTTCGCCGTCGGTGAGATCGCCTGTGTTTCGGTGCACGGCGCCAACCGTCTGGGCGGTAACTCGCTGCTGGATCTGGTGGTGTTTGGCCGCTCGGCCGGCCTGCATCTGGAGGAGAGCCTGCGTGAGCAGGGGCCGCTGCGCGACGCCGGTGAGTCAGACATCGAGGCCAGCCTGGCGCGGCTTGAGCGCTGGAACGGCACCCGCAGCGGAGAGGATCCGGTGCAGATCCGCAAAGATCTGCAGTCCTGCATGCAGCACAACTTCTCCGTCTTTCGTGAAGGGGAGGCGATGGCGCAGGGCCTGGCCGAGCTGAAGACGATCCGCGAGCGCCTGGATCACGCCCGTCTGGACGATACCTCCAGTGAATTCAATACCCAGCGTATCGAGTGTCTGGAGCTGGACAACCTGATGGCGACGGCCTTCGCCACCGCGATGGCCGCCAACTACCGCACAGAAAGCCGCGGGGCGCACAGCCGCTTTGACTTCCCGGAGCGCGATGACGCCAACTGGCTGTGCCATACCCTGTACCTGCCGGAGAGTGAGAGCATGGTGCAACGCCGCGTCAACATGCAGCCCCGGCTGCGCGCGGCCTTCCCGCCGAAGGTGCGTACTTACTGATTTGCCGAGGAGCAGGTAATGAAACTCGAATTTTCTATTTACCGTTACAACCCGGACGTGGATAGCGTGCCGCGCATGCAGGATTACACCCTGGAGGCGGAAGAGGGGCGTGACATGATGCTGCTGGATGCGCTGATCCAGCTGAAAGAGCAGGACCCGACCCTGGCCTTTCGCCGCTCCTGCCGCGAGGGGGTGTGCGGTTCGGATGGGGTCAACATGAACGGCCAAAACGGCCTGGCCTGCATCACTCCGCTTTCGGCCCTGCGCCGGGGGGGAAAGAAAATCGTCATCCGCCCGCTGCCGGGGCTGCCGGTGGTGCGCGATCTGGTGGTGGACATGGGCCAGTTTTATGCCCAGTACGAGAAGATCAAACCCTACCTGATTAACGATGGTCGAACGCCGCCGGCGCGCGAGTATCTGCAGTCGCCGGAGGAGCGCGCCAGGCTGGATGGGCTGTATGAGTGTATCCTGTGCGCCTGCTGCTCTACCGCCTGCCCATCCTTCTGGTGGAATCCGGACAAGTTCGTCGGCCCTTCCGGACTGCTGGCGGCCTACCGTTTCCTGATCGATAGTCGCGACACGGCGACGGCGCCGCGCCTCGACGCGCTGGACGACGCTTTCAGCGTATTCCGCTGCCACGGCATCATGAACTGTGTCAGCGTATGCCCGAAGGGGTTAAACCCGACGCGCGCGATTGGTCACATTAAATCCATGCTGCTGCAGCGCGGAGCCTGAGGGGCATAAAAGCATAGAATTCCGCGCGATACGCCGGATAATGGTCTCGCGCTATCCCGATCGATCGCGACGGGGAGCGCCAGGAAAGCGATAAGGCACCCACAGAGGTGCTCAGAATGTCAGCGGGGTTATCACCGGGTGACGCCCGCGCTGGCTGTCTCGATAATTTTTTTTAATAACATTCAGTTAATACAAGAATATCTGTTAAAAATAAGATATTCACCACGGCGAATAACAGGCTTTACAAGCTTAAGGGATCACAATGCAGAACGGCACCATGAAGGCCTGGCTGGATTCCTCCTATCTGGCGGGCGCGAACCAGTCGTACATAGAACAACTGTATGAGGACTATTTGACCGACCCCGATTCAGTGGAGGGGAGCTGGAAAACCCTTTTTCAACAACTTCCGGTCAATGGACTGCCGCCGGATCAGCTGCACTCCCAGACCCGGGAGTACTTCCGCCGCCTGGCCAAAGATCCGACGCGCTTCGGCCTCGCGTTCAACGATCCGCAGACCGACGCCAAGCAGGTGAAGGTGCTGCAGCTGATCAATGCCTTTCGCTTCCGCGGCCATCAGCAGGCCAACCTCGATCCGCTCGGACTGTGGAAACAGGAGTCGGTCGCCGATCTCGACCCGGCGTTTCATCATCTGACGCCGGAGGATTTCAACGAAACCTTTAACGTCGGCTCATTCGCCATCGGCAGCGATACCCTGCGCCTGGCGGATCTCTACCGGGCGCTGCAGCAGACCTACTGCGGAACCATCGGCGCAGAATATATGCACCTGACCAACACCGACGAGAAGCGTTGGCTGCAGCAGCGGCTGGAGTCGGTGATGGGGCAGCCGGCGTTTAGCCCGCAGGAGAAGCGCCGCTTTCTGCAGGAGCTGACCGCCGCCGAGGGGCTGGAGCGCTATCTGGGCGCCAAGTTCCCGGGGGCCAAGCGCTTTTCGCTGGAGGGGGGCGATGCGCTGATCCCGATGCTGAAAGAGCTGATCCGCCACGCCGGGCGCAACGGCACCCGTGAAGTGGTGCTGGGGATGGCGCACCGCGGACGTCTGAATGTGCTGATCAACGTACTGGGCAAGTGCGCGGGTGAGCTGTTTGATGAGTTTGCCGGCAAGCACAAGGATCATCTGGGCACCGGCGACGTGAAGTACCACATGGGCTTCTCGTCGGATATGGAAACAGAGGGCGGCCCGGTGCACCTGGCGCTGGCCTTTAACCCGTCGCACCTGGAGATCGTCAGCCCGGTGGTGATGGGATCGGTGCGCGCGCGCCGCGATCGCTTGGATCGCACCCGCAGCGACATCGTGCTGCCGATCACCATTCACGGCGATGCGGCCGTCGCCGGTCAGGGCATCGTTCAGGAGACGCTGAACATGTCCCAGGCGCGCGGCTATGAGGTGGGCGGCACGGTGCGCATCGTGATCAATAACCAGATCGGTTTTACTACCTCAAACCCGCTGGACGCCCGTTCGACCCAGTACTGCACCGACATCGGCAAGATGGTGCAGGCGCCGATCTTCCACGTCAACGCCGACGATCCGGAGGCGGTGGCCTTTGTCACCCAGCTGGCGCTCGATTTCCGCAACTGCTTTAAGCGCGACGTCTTTATCGATCTGGTGTGCTACCGCCGCCACGGCCATAACGAGGCGGATGAGCCGAGCGCCACCCAGCCCGTGATGTATCAGAAGATCAAAAAGCATCCGACGCCGCGCAAGCTGTACGCCGATCGCCTGACGGAGCAGGGGGTGATCACCCAGGAGGACGCCACCGAGATGGTCAACCTCTATCGCGATGCTCTGGACGGCGGCGGCTGCGTCGTGGCGGAGTGGCGCCCGATGACCATGCACAGCGTGACCTGGGATCCCTATCTGCACCACGAATGGGATGAGCCTTATCCCCATGCGGTAGCGCCGCAGCGCCTGCAGGATCTGGCGCGCTGCATCAGCCGGGTGCCGGAGGCGGTAGATATGCAGGCGCGGGTTGCCAAAATCTACGCCGATCGCGCCGAAATGGCCGAAGGCGAGCGGCCCTTCGACTGGGGCGGGGCGGAAAATCTGGCCTATGCTACGCTGGTGGACGAGGGCATTCCGGTGCGTATCTCCGGCGAGGACTGCGGCCGCGGCACCTTCTTCCACCGCCACGCGGTGATCCATAGCCAAAGGGATGGCGCGGTGTATGTGCCGCTGGAGAACGTGCACAACGGCCAGGGGGATTTTAAGGTGTGGGACTCGGTCCTGTCCGAGGCGGCGGTGCTGGCCTTTGAGTATGGCTACGCCAGCGCGGAGCCGCGCACCCTGACGATTTGGGAGGCGCAGTTTGGCGACTTCGCCAACGGCGCCCAGGTGGTGATCGACCAGTTCATCAGCTCCGGCGAGCAGAAGTGGGGACGCCTGTGCGGCCTGGTCATGCTGCTGCCGCACGGCTACGAGGGACAGGGGCCGGAGCACTCCTCCGCCCGCCTGGAGCGCTACCTGCAGCTGTGCGCCCAGCAGAATATCCAGGTCTGCGTTCCCTCGACGCCGGCGCAGGTTTACCACATGCTGCGCCGTCAGGCGCTGCGCGCCATGCGCCGCCCGCTGGTGGTGATGTCGCCTAAGTCCCTGCTGCGCCATCCGCTGGCGGTCTCTTCGCTGGATGAGCTGGCGCAGGGCTGCTTCCAGCCGGCGATCGGGGAGATCGATCCTCTCGATGCCCAGCGGGTGAAGCGGGTGGTGATGTGCTCCGGTAAGGTGTACTACGATCTGCTGGAGCAGCGGCGGAAGAATGGCCAGGACAACGTGGCGATCGTCCGTATCGAACAGCTCTACCCGTTCCCCCATCAGGCGGTGCAGGCGGTGCTGGCGCCCTATACCCAGGCGCGCGATTTTGTCTGGTGCCAGGAGGAGCCGCTCAATCAGGGGGCCTGGTACTGCAGTCAGCATAACTTCCGTGAGGTGATCCCCTTTGGCGCAGTGCTGCGCTACGCCGGCCGTCCGGCGTCGGCCTCACCGGCGGTGGGGTATCTGTCGGTTCACCGCGAGCAGCAGCAGGCGCTGGTGGACGATGCCCTGAATGTGGAATAAAGGGTGCGGGCGCTGTCGCCCGCATTCGCGACACGCATTAATACAAGGATAAACAATGAGCAGCGTAGAAATTCTGGTTCCCGATCTGCCTGAATCCGTCGCCGACGCCACGGTCGCTACCTGGCATAAGCAGGTGGGCGACAGCATCGCTCGCGATGAGGTCATCGTCGAGATCGAGACGGACAAAGTGGTCCTGGAGGTGCCGGCGGCGGAGGCCGGCGTGTTGGAGGCTATTCTGGAACCGGAGGGAGCAACGGTAACGGCGCGCCAGCTGCTGGGACGGCTGCGTCCGGCCGACGTGAGCGGCGTCGCGATTAGCGCCGGTGCGCAGGCGGCGCAGGCGACGCCGGCCGAGCGCCATACCGCCGCCCTGGAGACGGGCAGCAGCGATGCCCTGAGCCCCGCGGTGCGTCGTCTGGTCGCCGAGCACGACGTGGATCCGTCGTCGCTGCAGGGCAGCGGCGTCGGCGGGCGTCTGACGCGAGAGGATGTGACCAAGCATCTGGCTGGGCAGCCGAGCGCGGCGCCGGTCGCCGCGCCGCCTCAGGCCGCCGCGCCGCTGAGCGCGGAGCGTGAGAAGCGGGTGCCCATGACCCGTCTGCGCAAGCGGGTGGCCGAACGCCTGCTGGAGGCGAAGAACAGCACCGCGATGCTGACCACCTTTAACGAAGTGAACATGAAGCCGATCATGGATCTGCGCAGCCAGTACGGTGAGGCGTTTGAAAAACGCCACGGCGTGCGCCTGGGCTTTATGTCTTTTTATATCAAGGCGGTATTGGAAGCGCTGAAGCGTTATCCGGAGGTGAACGCCGCCCTTGACGGCGAAGAGGTGGTCTACCATAACTACTTCGATATCAGCATTGCGGTGTCGACGCCGCGCGGGCTGGTGACGCCGGTGATCCGCGATGTCGATACCCTGAGCATGGCGGATATTGAAAAACAGATTAAGGCGCTGGCGCTGAAGGGGCGCGACGGCAAGCTGACGGTCGAGGAGCTGACCGGCGGCAACTTTACCATTACCAACGGCGGCGTATTTGGCTCCCTGATGTCCACGCCGATTATCAACCCGCCGCAGAGCGCGATCCTGGGCATGCATGCCATCAAGGATCGCCCGATGGCGGTCGACGGCCAGGTGGTGATCCTGCCGATGATGTACCTGGCGCTTTCGTATGACCATCGTCAGATTGACGGGCGTGAGTCCGTGGGCTTCCTGGTGACGGTCAAAGAGATGTTGGAAGATCCGGCGCGTCTGCTGCTGGATGTGTAACTCCGTGTGATCCGTGCTATGCACAGGCCCGCGCCGGCGGGCCTGCTCCTAACAATAAGAGTCAGCCCCTATAGGGATAGAACATCATGAACTTACACGAATATCAGGCAAAACAGCTGTTTGCCCGCTATGGACTGCCAACGCCGGTGGGGTACGCCTGCAGCACGCCGCGTCAGGCGGAAGAGGCGGCCTCTAAAATCGGCAGCGGCCCCTGGGTGGTCAAGTGTCAGGTGCACGCCGGCGGACGAGGTAAAGCGGGCGGCGTAAAGTGCGTGGAGAGTAAAGAGGCGATCCGCGCCTTCGCCGAACAGTGGCTGGGTAAGCGGCTGGTGACCTACCAGACGGATGCCCAGGGGCAGCCGGTGCGCCAGATTCTGGTGGAGGGAGCGACCGAGATTGCGCGCGAGCTGTATCTGGGCGCGGTGATCGATCGCAGCTCCCGGCGCGTGGTGTTCATGGCGTCGACCGAGGGGGGCGTGGAGATTGAGCAGGTGGCGCAAAAGACGCCCCACCTGATCCACCGGGTGGCGCTCGATCCACTGACCGGGCCACAGCCCTATCAGGGGCGCGAGCTGGCGTTTAAGCTGGGGCTGAGCGGTAAGCAGGCCCAGCAGTTTGGTCAGATTTTCATGGGGCTGGCGACGCTGTTTTTGCAGTGCGATCTGACCATGGCAGAGATCAATCCGCTGGTGATCACCCCGCAGGGGGATCTGCTGTGCCTGGACGGTAAGCTGGACGTCGACAGCAACGCCCTGTTCCGTCAGCCGGCGCTGCGCGAAATGGAGGATCCCGAGCAGAACGATGCGCGTGAGGCGCATGCGGCGCAGTGGGAGCTGAACTACGTCGCGCTGGAGGGCAATATCGGCTGCATGGTGAACGGCGCCGGTCTGGCGATGGGCACCATGGATATCGTCAAACTGCACGGCGGTGCGCCGGCCAACTTCCTGGACGTGGGCGGCGGTGCCACCAAGGAGCGGGTGACGGAGGCGTTTAAGATCATCCTGTCCGACGAGCACGTGAGGGCGGTGCTGGTCAACATTTTCGGCGGTATCGTGCGCTGCGACCTGATCGCTGACGGCATCATCGGCGCCGTGGCGGAGGTGGGCGTTCACGTACCGGTGGTGGTACGGCTGGAGGGCAACAACGCCGAGCTGGGCACCCGAATACTGGCCGACAGCGGCCTGAACATCATTGCGGCCACCAGTCTGACGGATGCCGCGCGCCAGGTGGTTAGCGCCGTGGAGGGGAAATAATGTCGATACTGATCAATCACGAAACCCGGGTCATCTGCCAGGGCTTTACCGGCAGCCAGGGGACATTCCACTCCGAGCAGGCGTTGGCCTACGGTACCCGTCTGGTGGGCGGGGTAACGCCGGGCAAAGGGGGCAGCGAACATCTCGGCCTGCCGGTGTTCAACACGGTGCGCGAGGCGGTATTGGCGACCGACGCCAGCGCCAGCGTGATCTATGTACCGGCGCCGTTCTGTAAAGACTCTATTCTGGAGGCGATAGACGGCGGTATTTCGCTGATTATCTGTATTACCGAGGGGATCCCGACGCAGGACATGCTGGTGATCCGGGCCAAGCTGGATCAGAGCCCCGGGGTGCGGATGATCGGTCCGAACTGTCCGGGGGTGATCACGCCGGGCGCCTGCAAGATCGGCATCATGCCGGGCCATATTCACCGTCCGGGACGCATCGGCATCGTCTCGCGCTCCGGCACCCTGACCTATGAGGCGGTGAAGCAGACCAGCGACGTCGGGCTGGGGCAGTCCACCTGCGTCGGTATCGGCGGCGATCCGATCCCCGGCTCCAGCTTTATCGACATTCTGGCGCTGTTCCAGGCCGATCCGCAGACCGAGGCCATCGTGATGATCGGTGAGATCGGCGGCAACGCGGAAGAGGAGGCGGCGGCCTATATCAAGGCACATGTGACCAAGCCGGTGATCGGCTATATCGCCGGGGTGACGGCGCCCAAGGGGAAGCGAATGGGGCATGCTGGGGCGATCATCGCCGGCGGCAAGGGCACCGCAGACGAGAAGTTTGCCGCCCTGGAGGCCGCCGGGGTCGTGACGGTGCGCAGCCTGGCCGATATCGGTCAAGCGGCGCTGCGGGCTCTGGCCTGACGTATCGCGCCACCCAATACGGGCCACCGACGGGTGGCCTTTTTTATTGGCCTAATAGATGACAAATGAAATATTACCGCGCCGGAAAGAGATCCTCGGCAGCGGAATATATCACCCAGGATGATAGTTAAACAATTAGCGCGATATTATTTAACACAATCAATACATTTTCACCCAGCCTACTAATTGATTGAATTTTGCGCTCTTTGATCTCATTTGGCGTTCTAAATAATGCTTGTAATGTAATTTTTTGTTAATCTTGCGTCAGATCAATATTCGCGAGCGCTGTATATGTAGGCAAATATTGACCTAACAATGGAAATCCAATCAGCATCACGTAAAAAATGATTTATTGTGTCTGGCTGTGAGGGTAATATTTGTCAGACTGTAATACATGGTCAGACCTATTGTTATATTTGTTATCTTTTTTCGGTTCTTAGTTGCGAACGTTTTCTGCGCTATGCTTGCTAAAGCGGCGCTGCCGCGGAGAGCGTAGGCCGTTAAGAATTGGGACAGGGTGCATTTGTGGGTGAAGGGCATTCATTGCTGGTTGTTATGTGACTTCCGTAAAAACGGAAGCCGGGTTGCCGCAAGTCGGAGTCTTCCTGCGAGGAGCAAGGAGTCAAGATGTTTGATATTGTCGAACTGTCGCGTTTACAGTTTGCCTTAACGGCGATGTACCATTTCCTGTTTGTCCCGCTGACGCTGGGGATGGCGTTTTTGCTGGCCATCATGGAAACGGTATATGTGCTGACCGGCAAGCAAATCTATAAAGATATGACCAAGTTCTGGGGTAAGTTGTTCGGTATCAACTTCGCCCTGGGGGTCGCTACCGGTTTGACCATGGAGTTCCAGTTCGGGACCAACTGGTCGTACTACTCTCACTACGTCGGCGATATCTTCGGTGCGCCGCTGGCCATCGAAGGGCTGATGGCGTTCTTCCTTGAGTCTACCTTCGTTGGGCTGTTCTTCTTTGGCTGGGATCGCCTGGGCAAAGTGCAGCACATGATGGTGACCTGGCTGGTCGCGCTGGGCTCTAACCTCTCCGCGCTGTGGATCCTGGTGGCCAACGGCTGGATGCAGAACCCGATCGCCTCCGACTTTAACTTTGAAACCATGCGCATGGAGATGCTGAGCTTCTCTGAGCTGGTGATGAACCCGGTAGCTCAGGTGAAGTTCGTGCATACCGTTTCCGCCGGCTACGTCACTGGTGCCATGTTCATTCTGGGCGTTAGCGCTTACTATCTGCTGAAGGGCCGTGACTTTGCCTTTGCCAAGCGCTCGTTCGCTATCGCCGCCGCCTTTGGTATGGCGTCGGTGATCGCGGTGAGCCTGCTGGGCGATGAGTCTGGCTATGAGATGGGCAGCGTGCAGAAGACCAAGCTGGCGGCCATTGAGGCCGAGTGGGAAACCCAGCCAGCGCCGGCCTCTTTCAACCTGTTCGCCATCCCAGATCAGCAGACGGAGAGCAACCACTACGCGATTGAGGTTCCCTATCTGCTGGGCCTGATCGCCACCCGCTCTCTCGATCAGCAGGTCATCGGCCTGAAAGATCTGATGAAGGAGAACGAGGGGCGCATCCGTAACGGGATGAAGAGTTACCAGCTGCTGCAGGAGCTGCGCACCGGCAATACCGATCCGGCGGTGCGTGATGCCTTTAACCACAGCAAGCAGGATCTGGGCTACGGTCTGCTGCTGAAGCGCTATACCGATAACCCGGCTCAGGCCAGCGATGAGCAGATCGCCAAGGCAACCAAAGACTCCATTCCGGAAGTGGCACCGCTGTACTTTGCCTTCCGTATCATGGTTGGCTGCGGCGTGCTGATGATGCTGCTGATCCTGGCGTCGTTCTACAGCGTGGTGCGCGGGCGCATCGGCGAGAAGCGCTGGCTGCTGCGCGGCGCTCTGCTGGGCATTCCGCTGCCGTGGATTGCCTGTGAGGCGGGCTGGTTCGTGGCTGAGTATGGCCGTCAGCCGTGGGCGATCAACGATGTGCTGCCGACGGCGGTCGCCAACTCGTCGCTGACCGCAGGCGATCTGTGGTTCTCGATCATTCTGATCTGCGGTCTGTATACGCTGTTCCTGGTCGCTGAGCTGTATCTGATGTTCAAGTTCGCCCGCCTGGGGCCGAGCAGCCTGAAGACCGGCCGCTATCACTTTGAACAGACGAATGCGGTAGACGCACGGTAAACAGGAGTCCACACTATGTTCGAATATGAAGTATTGCGCTTTATCTGGTGGCTGCTGGTCGGTGTGCTGCTGATCGGATTTGCGATCACCGATGGTTTCGATATGGGGGTTGGGATTCTCTCCCGCATCCTCGGTAAAACCGATACCGAGCGGCGCGTGATGATCAACGCCATCGCGCCGCACTGGGACGGTAACCAGGTATGGCTGATCACCGCGGGCGGCGCGCTGTTTGCCGCCTGGCCGATGGTGTACGCCGCCGCCTTCTCCGGCTTCTATGTGGCGATGATCCTGGTGCTGGCCGCCTTGTTCTTCCGCCCGGTGGGCTTTGACTACCGCTCCAAGATTGCCGATCCGCGCTGGCGTAACATGTGGGACTGGGGCATCTTTATCGGCAGCTTCGTACCGGCGCTGGTCTTTGGCGTGGCGTTCGGTAACCTGCTGCAGGGCGTCCCCTTCCATATCGATGAGTATCTGCGCCTGTTCTATACCGGCAACTTCTTCCAGCTGCTCAATCCGTTTGCCCTGCTGGCCGGCGTGGTCAGCCTGACCATGCTGCTGGTGCAGGGTGCGGCCTATCTGCAGATGAAGACCGCCGGCGAGCTGCGCCTGCGCGCCCGCGCCACGACGCAGATCTGTGCGCTGGTGATGATGGTGGCCTTCCTGCTGGCCGGGGTATGGCTGGTGAAGGGGATCGATGGCTATCTCATCACCTCGGTTCTCGACCACGCGGCGCCGTCCAACCCGCTGCATAAAGAGGTGGCGCATCAGGCCGGCGCTTGGCTGGTGAACTTTAATGCGCATCCGATCCTGTGGCTGATTCCGGCGCTGGGGGTGGTGCTGCCGCTGCTGACTATCCTGACCTCTCGTCTGGATCGCTGCGGCTGGGCATTCCTGTTCTCCTCGCTGACCATCGCCTGTGTGATCCTGACCGCCGGTGTGACTATGTTCCCGTTCGTGATGCCGTCCATCACCAACCCGAACATGAGTCTGACCATGTGGGACGCCACCTCCAGCCTGCTGACGCTGAAGGTGATGACGATTGTGGCGATCATTTTTGTTCCTATAGTGCTGCTGTACACCCTGTGGTGCTACTACAAGATGTTTGGCCGACTGGACAAAAACTTTATCGAAGACAATAAACACTCACTGTACTGATCCGCTGGGGAGCTTAAGCATGTGGTATTTTGCCTGGATTTTGGGAACGCTTATGGCCTGCTTTTTCGCTATCATCACCGCGATGGCGATTGAGAATCGCGAGACCAAGGCGGCACAAGACGGTAAATGATGACCGGACTGGCAGACAGGCTGTATAGACTGATGGATAAGGGCCCGCTGCGGGCCCTTTCCCTGATTCTGGCGTTGGCGCTGGCGGGCTGTATCTTTTGGGATCCGACCCGCTTTGCGGCGAAAACCAGCTCGCTGGCGATCTGGCAAGGGCTGCTGCTGATGTGGGCCGTCTGCAGCGGGGTGGTGCACGGGGTCGGATTTTGTCCCCGTCGTCTGCGCTGGCGTGCGTTCTTTTCACCGCTGCCGGCGCTGATCATTCTGATCGCCGGACTGCTGTTCTTTTTCCGCTGAGATCGGCACCGCCCGATCGGGGCGATGCGGCCGACGCCGCGCTGAGCACGGCGCTATCGGGTGCGCGCTGGTCGGCTCGCCTCTAGCGCCGCCCGCCTATCGATGCGTCAGTGATCGTTCACTTCCATTATGGGTCATCCATCGACCCATAATTATTTTAGCTCTCAGGTTTCTCCCCCATTCCAAACCCCATTTCAGTTGCGTATAGTATCCGCGTTGTTTAGCTATACTGGGATGTAGAGTGAGTCATATGGTATTCCAATGGCCGGTACGGGTGTACTTTGAGGACACCGATGCCGGGGGTGTAGTCTATCACGCACGCTACATCGCCTTTTATGAAAGAGCGCGCACGGAGATGCTGCGTCAACATCATTTTAGTCAGCAACAATTGCTGGCTGAGCATGTCGCTTTTGCGGTCCGTCGCATGACCGTGGACTATTTGGCTCCCGCCCGCCTGGACGATCTGTTGGTGGTGGAGAGCGAGATTTCCGCACTGCGGGGGGCTTCCCTTACGTTTGCGCAGCGCATTGTCAATTCTGATGGTCTGGTTCTCAGCCGGGCCGATGTGCTGATTGCATGTATCGATCAAAATCTAATGAAGCCAATTGCGCTTCCAAAGTCTATTGTCGCGGAGTTTAAGCAGTGACTGACATGAACATTCTGGATTTATTCCTGAAAGCAAGCCTGCTGGTAAAGCTTATCATGCTGGTATTGATATGCTTTTCGATTGCCTCCTGGGCGATCATTATCCAGCGCACCCGTATCCTGAATGCGGCTACGCGTGATGCCGAGGCTTTTGAGGATAAATTTTGGTCCGGCATCGAGCTGTCCCGCCTGTATCAGGAAAGCCAGACCCGGCGCGACGCCCTGAGTGGATCCGAGCAGATCTTCTACTCCGGATTTAAGGAGTTTGCCCGCCTGCACCGCATGAATAGCCATGCGCCGGAAGGGGTGATCGAAGGGGCATCGCGCGCGATGCGCATTTCGCTCAACCGGGAGATCGAGGCGATGGAGAACCACATTCCGTTCCTGGGCACCGTCGGCTCTATCAGCCCGTATATCGGCCTGTTCGGCACCGTTTGGGGGATTATGCACG
This sequence comes from Edwardsiella piscicida, assembly GCF_001896205.1. GTDB lineage: Bacteria > Pseudomonadota > Gammaproteobacteria > Enterobacterales > Enterobacteriaceae > Edwardsiella > Edwardsiella piscicida. The sequence continues at coordinate 2,917,051 of NZ_MPNU01000001.1, read as the reverse complement.
CCTTTATCGGTCTGGGCGCCGTGAAGCAGGCAACGCTGCAGATGGTGGCACCGGGTATCGCCGAGGCGCTGATCGCGACGGCGATCGGCCTGTTCGCCGCGATCCCGGCCGTGATGGCCTATAACCGCCTCAGCCTGCGGGTGAATAAGCTGGAGCAGAACTATGAAAACTTCATGGAAGAGTTCATCGCCATTCTGCACCGCCAGGCCTTTGCCGCTGACGGCAAGTAAGTTGAGGATAGCATGGCAAGATTAGGTGGACGGCGCGATCTCAAGTCGGAAATCAACATCGTTCCGCTGCTCGACGTGCTGTTGGTGCTGGTGCTGATCTTTATGGCGACGGCGCCGATTATTACGCAAAGCGTTGAGGTGGATTTACCGGATGCGACGGAGTCGAAAACCGTCAGCACCAACGATCACCCGCCGGTGATCGTGGAGGTCTCCGGCGTAGGGCAGTATGCGGTGGTGGTGGATCATAATCGCATGGAGCAGTTGCCGCCGGAGCAGGTGATCGCCGAGGCGCAGGCGCAGCTCAAGGCCGACCCGAAAACGGTGTTTCTGATCGGGGGAGCCAAAGAGGTGCCGTACGATGAAATTATTAAGGCGCTCAATTTATTACATCAGGCCGGAGTCACCTCCGTGGGACTGATGACGCAGCCGATTTAAGGGATTCGCCGCCGCGTAGCGTAAGCAGACATGCAGCCTGTACGGGCTGCGTGTCTTTATTTTACAGCGCGGCGGGTAGTGGCCCGGCACGGCAGGATCTTGGAAGCGACTAGCGGTTGGAATCGAATTGTGGGAAATGCAACTGAGCAAAAAGATAAGCTGAATCGCTCTGTCATCATCTCGGTGATTTTGCACATTGTCCTGATCGGCCTGCTGATTTGGGGCTCCCTGATGCAGGATAACCCGATGAGCGAGGGCGGTGACGGCGGCGGCGGCGGCTCGGCGATCGACGCGGTGATGGTGGATCCGAACGCGGTCGTGCAGCAGTACAACCGCCAGCAGGAGCAGCAGAACGCGGCCCAGCGCGCGGAGCAGCAGCGTCAGCAGAAAGCGGAAAAGCAGGCGCAGGAGATGCAGCGTAAGCAGGCGGAAGAGCAACAGCGCCTGAAGGCGCTGGAGAAAGAGCGCCTGCAGGCGCAGGAAGATGCCAAGCAGGCGGCGGAAGAGGCCAAGCAGGCCGCAGAGCAGGCTAAAAAACAGGCCGCGGAAGAGGCGAAGAAAGCGGCGGAAGAGGCGAAGAAGGCCGCCGCGCTGGCGGTGCAGCAGGCGAAAGAAGAGGCGGCGAAAGCGGCCGCCGAGGCCAAGAAACAGGCCGAGGAAGAGGTGAAAAAAGCCGCTCTCGCCGCGAAGAAACAGGCTGACGAGGCGGCGAAGAAGGCCGCAGAAGAGGCGAAGAAGGCCGCCGAGGCCGCGAAGCAGCAGGCGGCGGAAGCGGCGAAGCAAGCGGCGGAGGCTAAGGCCGCGGCGGACGCGAAGGCGGAGGCCAAGGCGAAAGCGGCGGCAGAAGCCAAGGCGAAGGCCGATACCGAGGCCAAGGCCAAGGCGGATGCCAAGAAAGCCGCCGAGGCGAAGAAGAAAGCGGCCGCCGCCGCCGCCGCGAAGCAGGCTGACGAGGTGGACGATCTGTTTGGCGGCCTGGCGTCGTCGAAGAATGCGCCGAAAGGCACCGCCAACGGCGGTACGCCGGGCAACAGCGGTAAGGCGGGCCCGGACGGTAAAGGCAATAGCAAGGCTTCCGGCGCCTCCGGCGCAGAAATTAGCGGCTATGGGAATCAAATTAGAAGCGCAATCATGGCGAAGTTTTATACTGATCCAAGCTATGCTGGAAAAACCTGCGATCTGCGCATCAAGCTGGCGCCCGATGGCCTGCTGCTCGATGTGAAGGCGGAAGGGGGCGATCCGGCGCTGTGCCAGGCGGCGCTCTCCGCCGCGCGTCAGGCGCGCTATCCTAAGCCGCCCAGCGACGCGGTGTACCAGGTGTATAAAAACGCGCCGGTGGTGTTCCAGCCGCAGTGATGAACTCGGCGCCGCGGCGGTAATCGGCGGATCGTTATCGGATTCGGCCGATGGCCTTCTGCGGCGGCATGTAGTGTTGTTGACATTGATTTGTTAAAATTCTGCTAATTTATCGTGGCCAGAGGGTCGGATAAGGGAGATAAGATGAAGCAGGCGTTTCGTTTGATGGTGGGGCTTCTCGTCCTGTGGGCCAGCGTGCTCCATGCCGAAGTCCGAATCGTGATAACCCAAGGGGTAGACTCTGCCCGCCCGATTGGCGTAGTTCCCTTTAAGTGGATGGGGCCGGGTGCGGCGCCGGAGAATATCGGCGGAATCATCGCCGCCGATCTGCGCAACAGCGGTAAGTTTAACCCGATCGATGCCAGCCGGATGCCGCAGCAGCCGTCGACGGCGGCCGAGGTCACCCCGGCGGCCTGGACGGCGCTGGGGATCGACGCCGTGGTGGTCGGTCAGGTACAGCCTGGCGCGGACGGCAGCTATCTGGTCTCCTACCAGCTGGTGGATACCTCCGGGAATCCGGGCAGCGTGCTGGCGCAGAATCAGTATAAGGTGACCAAGCAGTGGCTGCGCTACGCCGCCCATACCGCCAGCGACGAGGTGTTTGAGAAGCTGACCGGTATCAAGGGGGCCTTCCGCACCCGCATCGCCTATGTGGTGCAGACCAACGGCGGTCAGTTCCCCTATGAGCTGCGCGTGGCCGACTACGATGGCTATAACCAGTTTGTGGTGCATCGCTCCGCTGAGCCGCTGATGTCGCCGGCCTGGTCGCCGGACGGCAGCAAGCTGGCCTACGTGACCTTTGAGAGCGGTCGCTCGGCGCTGGTGATCCAGACCCTGTCCAACGGTGCGATCCGTCAGGTGGCCTCCTTCCCGCGTCACAACGGCTCTCCGGCCTTCTCTCCGGACGGCAGCAAGCTGGCGTTTGCGCTCTCCAAGACCGGCAGCCTCAACCTGTACGTGATGGATCTGGCCTCCGGCGCCATCCGTCAGGTGACCGACGGTCGCAGCAACAACACGGAGCCGACCTGGTTCCCGGACAGCCAAAACCTGGCCTTTACCTCTGACCAGGCCGGCCGGCCGCAGATTTATAAAATGAACATCAACGGCGGTGCCGCGCAGCGCCTGACCTGGGAAGGTTCCCAGAATCAGGATGCCGAAGTGAGCCCTGACGGGAAATTCCTGGTCATGGTGAGCAGCAATGCAGGCGCGCAGCATATCGCTAAACTGGATCTTGGAACGAATGCCACTCAGGTTCTGACGGATACGTTCCTGGATGAAACGCCGAGTATCGCGCCGAACGGCACCATGGTGATTTACAGTTCTACCCAGGGACTGGGCTCCGTGCTGCAGTTAGTATCGATAGACGGGCGTTTTAAAGCGCGTCTTCCGGCTACCGATGGTCAGGTGAAGTTCCCTGCCTGGTCGCCGTATCTGTGATGCATGAATAAAACTATACTTATATAAATTTAAAAGGATCAATAAGATGCAACTGAACAAAGTTCTCAAGGGGCTGATGCTGGTACTGCCGATCATGGCCGTAGCTGCCTGTAGTTCAAAGAAAAACACCAATGACGATCAGTCCGGTATGGGCATGGGCGCCAACGGTATGGAAAACAGCAGCAGCAATCTCTCTTCTGATGAACAGGCTCGTTTGCAGATGCAGGAGCTGCAGAAAAACAACATCGTTTACTTCGGCCTGGATAAATACGATGTGACCCCGGACTACATGCAGGAGCTGGATGCCCACGCGGCGTTCCTGCGCAGCAACCCGTCCTACAAAGTCACCGTAGAAGGCCATACCGACGAACGCGGTACGCCGGAGTACAACATCGCGCTGGGCGAACGTCGCGCCAATGCGGTGAAGATGTATCTGCAGGGTAAAGGCGTTAGCGCCGATCAGATCGATATCGTTTCCTACGGTAAAGAGAAGCCTGCGGTACTGGGTCACGACGAAGCGGCATACGCTAAAAACCGTCGTGCCGTACTGGTCTACTAATTCTGTTACCTAGACGAGTAGCGAATGAGCAGTAACTTCAGACGTCATATGATGGGTCTGTCGTTACTGGTTGGCGTAGCGGCCCCCTGGGTCGCTACTGCCCAAGCGCCAATCAGTAGCGTCGGCTCCGGCTCGGTGGAAGACCGAGTGACCTCCCTTGAGCGTATTACCAACGCTCAGGGCCAGCTGTTGACTCAGCTTCAGCAACAGCTTTCCGACAACCAGCGTGATATTGACACCCTGCGCGGGCAGATCCAGGAAAACCAATATCAACTGAATCAGATCGTGGAACGCCAGAAACAGATCTATCAGCAGATAGACAGTCTGAGCAGCGGCAGCGCGGCTCAGGGCGCGGCAGCGTCTTCGACGGCAGCACCCGCCCCGGCGGCGGAGGCCAGCGCGCCGGCGACGGCGACCCCGCAGGCGGCCGCCAGCGGCGGTGACGCCAACGCGGACTATAACCGCGCCGTCGATCTGGTTCTGGTGAAGAAGCAGAACGATCAGGCGATTTCGGCTTTCCAGACCTTTATCAAACAGTACCCGGACTCTACCTATCAGCCCAACGCCAACTATTGGCTGGGGCAGCTGTTTTACAGCAAGGGGAAAAAGGACGATGCGGCCTATTATTATGCCGTGGTGGTAAAAAACTACCCCAAATCGCCCAAGGCCGCGGAGTCTATGTATAAGGTCGGCGTGATCATGCAGGAGAAAGGGCAGACCGATAAGGCCAACGCCGTCTACCAGCAGGTGATCAAACAATATCCGAACAGCGATGCGGCCAAGCTGGCGCAAAAACGCATGGGATAGCCCTAAACGGGACGGAAATCAGGCGCATTGCCTGTTTTCCGCGCCCGAGTGTATGAAGCGCAAGCAATTGACCGGATTCTGAGAATTTTTGGTTGCGCTGTCCGGATAAATGGGTAATATATGCCGCCGTTGCCAAGACAAAGTGTAAACCGAGTCGCGGTGGCTTACAGAATGGGTCGTTAGCTCAGTTGGTAGAGCAGTTGACTTTTAATCAATTGGTCGCAGGTTCGAATCCTGCACGACCCACCATTCTCACGATGAGATAACGGTGTTTAGCGTGAAGGATAACATCGCTTAGCGATGGCCCGTGAGGGCAAGGCGTCAGCCGCATCATCCTGCACTGCCACCGCTCATTTTGGCGAGTGACATTCTGTAATGAGCAGTAAACCACGGTGCGGGTCGTTAGCTCAGTTGGTAGAGCAGTTGACTTTTAATCAATTGGTCGCAGGTTCGAATCCTGCACGACCCACCATTCTCGCGATGAGAAATCGGTATTCAGCGTGAAGGATAACGTCGCTTAGCGATGGCATTATCATCCTGCACCGGCCGCCATTTCGAGGGTGACGCACGGCGAGTAAGGTGTGGTAACACACGCATTTCTCAGGCTATCTTAGCCGTCTGGTTTTTCTGTTGGCACTACTCTGTAAGGGTCGTTAGCTCAGTTGGTAGAGCAGTTGACTTTTAATCAATTGGTCGCAGGTTCGAATCCTGCACGACCCACCATGATTTTAGGTGGCGAAACAGAGTAAGGTGACACATCGAGCGGGTCGTTAGCTCAGTTGGTAGAGCAGTTGACTTTTAATCAATTGGTCGCAGGTTCGAATCCTGCACGACCCACCATCATTCCTGATGCGTACCGGTGTATCCCGTCCAGGAGACGTCCCGTTTCCTGTAGCGTCCATTCCAGTGTCGAATGGCAACTAAATAGCATTATCGTGTCGAGCGGGTCGTTAGCTCAGTTGGTAGAGCAGTTGACTTTTAATCAATTGGTCGCAGGTTCGAATCCTGCACGACCCACCATTCTCGCGATGAGAAACCGGTATTCAGCGTGTAAGGACAACATCGCCTGGCGATGGCCCGCGAGGGTGAGGCATCCGCCGCGTCATTCCGCACGATCTCCGCGTTTCCCATACGACGAGCGACACTCTGCACGAGGCCGTACCTCACGACGCGGGTCGTTAGCTCAGTTGGTAGAGCAGTTGACTTTTAATCAATTGGTCGCAGGTTCGAATCCTGCACGACCCACCATTCTCCGCGATAAAAAATCGATGTTTAGCGTGACGGATAATCTCGCCTAGCGATGCCCATTCTGGGCAGGCGTGAGCCGCGTCATCCTGCACCTCCATGATGCTCCCCCGATCCTGCTCCGTGCCAGACCGTCCGTTACCCTGGGTTTGCTTACGCCGCGCACATTTTCCATTCTGGCACCACGCTTCACCGATCGCGCTCGGCCAGCCTTTATTTCCCGAATGTCCATCGTGCTTCGATACCGGCGCGGCGGCGATGGCGCCAGTGAATTAGTCTGTCGCTCAGCGCTTTCATCATTTTGATATGTCAAATGCACCGATAAACGTAGAGTGATATTTCGGAGTTGTTTTTTTATTTATATATATCAATTAATTATATAAAAAGACGGCGATAGGCCTCATCGTTTACAACGGCGTGAGAAAGCGGATAGATTGAAAAGTATCGCTATACGCCTTTTCTACGACACGATGGATGCACTATGAGCTATCAGAACGACGATTTACGGATTACACAGATCAAGGAACTGCTGCCGCCGGTGGCGCTGCTGGAGGCCTTTCCAGCTACCGCCTGCGCGGCCAGCACGGTGTCGCAGACCCGTAGCGCCATTCACCGAATCTTACAGGGGCAGGACGATCGCCTGCTGGTGATCATCGGTCCCTGCTCCATCCACGATCCGCAGGCGGCGAAGGAGTATGCCTCCCGCCTGCTGGCGCTGCGCAGCGCGCTGGCCGGCGAGCTGGAGATTGTGATGCGAGTTTACTTTGAGAAGCCGCGGACCACCGTGGGATGGAAGGGGCTGATCAACGATCCGCACATGGACGGTAGCTACTGCATCAACGACGGTCTGCGCAGCGCCCGCCGCCTGCTGCTGGAGATCAACGACAGCGGGATGCCAACCGCCGGGGAGTTTCTCGACATGATCACCCCGCAGTACCTGGCCGATCTGATGAGCTGGGGCGCCATTGGGGCGCGGACCACCGAATCGCAGGTGCACCGCGAGCTGGCCTCGGGGCTCTCCTGCCCGGTGGGATTTAAAAATGGCACCGATGGCACTATCAAGGTGGCTATCGACGCCATCAACGCCGCCGGGGCCCCGCACTGCTTCCTGTCGGTGACCAAGTGGGGACACTCGGCCATCGTCAATACCAGCGGCAACGGCGACTGCCATATCATTCTGCGCGGTGGCAAGACCCCCAACTACAGCGCCGCCGACGTACAGGCGGTGACGGCGGGTTTACGTCAGGCCGGTTTGCCGCCGCAGGTGATGATCGACTTCAGCCATGCGAACAGCAGCAAGCAGTTCAAGCGTCAGATGGCGGTATGCGAGGATGTCTGCGCCCAGATGGCCGCTGGTGAGCGGGCTATCATGGGGGTGATGATCGAAAGCCACCTGGTGGAGGGAAATCAGAACCCGGACGGCGGCGAGGCACTGCGCTACGGGCAGAGCGTCACCGACGCCTGCATCGGCTGGGAGGACAGCGAGCGCGCCCTGCGCCAGCTGGCCGACGCGGTACGCGCGCGCCGGGCCCGGCTGACCGCCTAAGGCGCGTTGACCGCCGCGGGGCTCAGCGCACCGCGGCGGCGTAAGCGGGGGAGGCGGTTAGCCCGCCTTGCCCTGATTGGCGACGGCGTTTTGGCGGGCGGCAATCTCGTCGGCGTCGCCAAGGTAGTAGTGGCGCAGCGGCTGCATATCGGCGTCAAACTCATACACTAGCGGAACCCCGGTCGGGATATTCAGCTCGATAATCTCACTTTCGCTCAGATGATCCAGATGCTTGACCAGCGCGCGCAGCGAATTGCCGTGGGCGGCGATGATGATCCGCTCGCCGGCGGCGATGCGCGGCGCGATCTGCTGCTGCCAATAGGGGATCACCCGCTCAATGGTGGTGGCCAGGCTCTCCGTCAGCGGGAGCTCGTCGGCGCTTAGGGCCGCATAGCGCGGATCGTGGCCGGGATAGCGGGGATCGTCCGGCGTCAGGGCCGGTGGGGTGATGGCAAAGGCGCGGCGCCACAGCTTGACCTGTTCGTCGCCGTACTGCTGCGCGGTCTCCGCCTTGTTCAGCCCCTGCAGGGCGCCGTAGTGGCGCTCATTGAGCTTCCATGATTTTTCAACCGCAAGCCACGGCTGATCGATCTCATCCAGTACGTGCCACAGGGTGTGAATGGCGCGCTTGAGCACGGAGGTGTAGGCGACGTCAAAGGAAAATCCCTGCGCCTTCAGAAGGCGACCCGCCGCCCGCGCCTCTTGGCGCCCTTTCTCTGACAGTTCAACGTCGGTCCAGCCGGTGAAGCGGTTTTCCCGGTTCCACTCGCTTTCGCCGTGACGGACCAGAACCAGTTTGGTGACAGCCATAGTGAGACTCCTTAATTACGACTCTATAATGATAATTATTATCATTATGGTGCGTGGAATGCAATGGCCCTGCGTGCGCTCGCGCGCTTCTCGTCCGCGCGGCGCAATCTTCTCAGTGTAGCCGATGCGACGCCGCGACAGATCGCGATTCGAGCGATTGCCGCCGCCCGACGCGCACGGGATCCTATCCGCCTCTCATTTTTGCCGATCCGGGGTTTTTCCCCGGGGGATTGTTGATTATAGTTAACGGCTTGTTTCAATTGTTAACATTAAGGTCTGCTCCGCGCCCCGGAGTCCGGCATCGATTCCTCTCGGTATCGAGCCCCGTCGGCGCCGATCGGGGTAGGTATGGCATCGATTCAGGATAGAGAGGTTCCACATGGAAGCAACCCCGTTGACCGCTGCAGTGGCCAGCCCGCCGTCGCAGCGGGGCTTAGTGATTATCGCGCTCGATATCGCGCTGCTGCTGCTGCTGCTCAATACCCTGCCTTTTGACGCAAAAGCCAATACCGGCCTAGCGCTGACCGTGTTTATCGGCGTGCTGTGGCTGACGGAGGCGGTGCACGTGACCATCACGGCGCTGCTGGTGCCGCTGCTGGCGATCGGCTTTGGGCTACTGGACGCCGGCGGCGCGCTGAAGTCTTTTTCTAACCCGACCATCTTTCTATTTTTTGGCGGCTTTGTGCTGGCGACGGCGCTGCATGTGCAGGGGCTGGATCGCCTGATCGCCAACCGGCTGCTGCTGCTGGCCGGCGGGCGCATGGGGACGGCGGTGCTGATGCTGTTCAGCGTCACCGCGGCGCTCTCCATGTGGATCAGCAATACGGCGACGGCGGCGATGATGCTGCCGCTGGCGCTGGGGATCCTGGCCAACCTGGATCCGGTGCGCGAGCGTAATACCTATGTGTTTCTGCTGCTGGGGATCGCCTACAGCGCCAGCATCGGCGGTCTTGGCACCCTGGTGGGCAGCCCGCCCAACGCCATCGCCGCGGCGCAGCTGGGGATCGACTTCCTCACCTGGATGAAGTTTGGCATTCCGGTAATGGTGGTGATGATGCCGCTGATGATGGGGCTGCTTTACCTGATCCTGCGCCCGAACCTGAAGCACCGGGTTACGCTGCAGGTGGAGACGCTGGAGTGGACCCTGCCGCGCCTGATTGCGCTGGCTATCTTCGGGCTGACGGTGTTCGGCTGGATCTTCAGCGCCCAGCTCAGCGCCCTGCTGGGCGGGATCAAGCAGTTCGATACCCTGGTGGCGGTGTCGGCCGCGGTGCTGATCGGCGCCACCGGCGTGGCCAGCTGGGAGCAGATCCAGCGCAATACGGAGTGGGGGGTGCTGATGCTGTTCGGCGGCGGTCTGACCCTGAGCCTGATCCTGGAGGGCTCCGGCGCCAGCGCTATCCTGGCGCGCGGCATGGCCGATATCTTTGGTCAGAGCCACTGGTTTATCATTCTGCTGGCGGTGGCGGCGTTCATCATCTTCCTGACCGAGTTTACCAGCAATACCGCCAGCGCCGCGCTGCTGGTGCCGGTATTCGCGACCGTCGCCAAGGCGCTGGGCATGCCGGAGAGCCTGCTGACGCTGGTGATCGGGATCGGCGCCTCCTGTGCCTTTATGCTGCCGGTGGCCACGCCGCCGAACGCCATCGTGTTCGGCTCGGGCTATATCCGTCAGCAGGAGATGGTACGGGTCGGCTTTTGGCTTAACCTGGCCAGCATCGTTGCGCTCAGCCTGTTCGCCTGGTTCTTCTGGCGCTGAGGCGCTCTGCGGCCCTCGCCGCGCGAACGGAGGCACCGTTGCGCGCGGCGATCGCGCTCAGCGCAGCGTGAACTGATAGCGGGTAAAGGCCCGGTAGGTCTCGCTGGGCTGCAGCATGCAGTCGGGCTGCGGCCATTCCGGGTGGTTGGGGCTGTCGGGCAAAAACGCGCTCTCCAGCGCCACGCCGGCATAGTCGGCATAGTGGCCGCCGCGGCGGTCGGGGACGCCGGCCAGGAAATTCCCGCTGTAGAGCTGCAGCGCCGGGGCGCTGGTGTATAGCCGCAGGCTAACTCGCTCATCGGCGGCGCTCAGTACGGCGGCGGGGTAGGCGCCGTCGGCGCAGCGCGCCTGCAGCAGGTAGGCGTGGTCGTAGCCCTTGGTTCGCCGCTGATCGGCATCCTTGAGCAGATCTTGCCCCAGCCGCTTGGCCTGGCGAAAGTCCATTCCGCTGCCTGAGACCGCGGTCAGCGGCGCGCAGGGGATCCCCGTCTCATCCACCGGCAGGTAGCGATCGGCGTTCAGCTGCAGGCGCTGCGCCAGCGCATCGGTCTGCGTCTCGCCGTCCAGATTAAAGTAGGCGTGGTTGGTCAGACAGACCGGACAGGCGCGGTCGACGCTGGCCTGCCAGTGGATCTCGACCTGGTCGTCGTCGCTGAGGGTATAGCGAGTCTCTACGCGCAGGTTGCCGGGATAGCCCTGATCGCCGTCGGGCGAGTCCAGCCGATAGGTTACCGAGCGCGCATCGCAGGCGACCCGCTGCCAGCGACGCTTGTCAAACCCCTGCGGGCCGCCGTGCAGCTGATTGACGCCCTGACTGGGCTGAAGCACGACGGTTTGCCCCTGGCGGGTGTAGCGGGCGTGGGCGATCCGGTTGGCGTAGCGCCCCACGGTGGCCCCCAGAAAGGCCTGCTGCTGCGGGTATTGCCCGGCGCGCTGGCAGCCGAGCAGCACCTCGCGCGCCTGACCGTCGGGCAGCGCCAGGCGACAGGAGAGCCAGGTCGCTCCCCAGTCCATCAGCAGCAGCGTGCTGCCGCGGGCGTTGTGCAGCGCGGTGAATTGAAAGGGGGCGCCGTCCGGCGCGGTCTCATACGCGGGCTGTGGGGTTAACATACGCTGGCTCCCGCAGAGGGCTGACAGACATAAAAGGTTTCACGTAGGCCGGTGCGGGCGGCGTAGTCACGGGCGACGGCCGCGCGCACCGGTTCGACCAGAGTCTGCGGCATCAGCGCGACGACGCAGCCGCCGAAGCCGCCGCCGGTCATCCGCACGCCGCCGCGATCGCCGATGACCCCTTTGACGATCTCGACCAGGGTATCGATGGGGGGGACGGTGATGGCGAAGTCATCGCGCATGGAGGCGTGGGACGCCGCCATCAGCGCCCCCATCTGCACCAGATCGCCGGCGGCGAGGGCGTCGGCCGCCTGCAGCGTACGTTGATTTTCGCTGATCACGTGGCGTGCGCGGTGGGCGGTCAGCGTCGGGAGCCCGTGGGACTCGGCGGCGAAGCGCTGCGGGGTGACGTCGCGCAGGGCGTCGACGCCAAAGAAGCGCGCCGCCGCTTCGCACTGCTGGCGGCGGGTGTTGTATTCGCTGTCGACCAGTCCGCGCTTGACGTTGGAGTTGATGATCACCACCGCGGCCTCCGGCGGCAGCGGCACCGCGCGGGTGGTCAGGGAGCGACAGTCGATCAGCAGGGCGTGCTGCGCCTGTCCAAGGGCGGAGATCAGCTGATCCATGATGCCGCAGTTGCAGCCGACGAAGCGGTTTTCCGCCTCCTGGCCGTTGAGCGCCAGCGCGACGCCGTCCAGCGGCAGCTGATACAGCGCCTGCAGCGCCTGGCCGACGGCGACCTCCAGCGAGGCGGAGGAGCTGAGCCCCGCCCCCTGCGGCACGTTGCCGCTGATCACCATGTCGACGCCGCCGACGCCATCGCAGCGCTGCTGCAGGTGTTTTATTACCCCGCGAACATAGTTGCTCCACATCATATCGTCACGGGCGTCGATGGGCTGATCGAGGCTGAAGCTGTCCTGCTGATCGTCGTAGTCGGCGGCGATGACGCGCACGCGGCGATCGCGGCGCGGCGCACAGCTGATGACGGTCTGGTAGTCGATGGCGCACGGCAGCACAAAGCCATCGTTGTAGTCGGTGTGTTCACCGATCAGGTTAACCCGTCCCGGTGCCTGCACGCACAGCTGCGGCGCATAGCCAAACTCACGGGTAAAAATGTCACGGGTCACGGCAATCAGGTCATGGAGGCGCATGGTTGTTCTCCTCTCGGGATCAGGCTTGGCTAAAGTGGACGTCGCTGACGGCGCGCAGGCGTTCGGCCGCCTGCTCCGGCGTCAGATCGCGCTGGGTTTCCGCCAGCATTTCATATCCCACCATAAACTTGCGCACCGTGGCGGAGCGCAGCAGGGGGGGGTAAAAGTGGGCGTGTAGCTGCCAGTGGTCGGCCTCATCCTGGCCGAACGGTGCGCCGTGCCACCCCATGGAGTAGGGAAACGGGCAGTGGAACAGGTTGTCGTAGCGGCTGGTCAGCTTTTTCAGCGCCAGCGCCAGATCGCTACGCTGCGCCGCATCGACATCGGGCAGGCGCAGCAGGTGCTGCTTGGGCAGCAGCAGGGTTTCGAACGGCCAGGCGGCCCAGTAGGGCACCACCGCCAGCCAGTGGCGCGTTTCCACCACGGTGCGGCTGCCGTCATCCCGCTCGCGCTGCAGATAGTCGAGCAGCAGCGGACGGCGATGGCGGGCAAAGTAGTCGCGCTGCAGCCGATCTTCGCGCGCCGCCTCGTTGGGCAGGAAGCTGTTGGCCCAGATCTGGCCGTGCGGATGGGGGTTCGAACAGCCCATGGCCGCGCCTTTATTCTCAAAGACCTGCACCCAGGGATAGCGGCTGCCCAGCTCGGCGCTCTGCTGCTGCCAGGTCTCGATCACCGCCTCCAGCGCCGGCAGCGTCAGCTGCGGCAGGGTCTTACTGTGGTCGGGCGAGAAGCAGATCACCCGGCTGGTGCCGCGTGCGCTGGCGCTGCGCATCAGGACGTCATCGCTGTGCGGCGCATCGGGGGTGTCGGGCATCAGCGCGGCGAAGTCGTTGGTAAACACATGGGTCGCGCGGTAGTCCGGGTTGCGATCGCCGGTCACGCGCAGGTTACCCGGGCACAGGTAGCAGTCGGGATCGTGCGCCGGCAGCGCCGCCGCGGCCGGCGTCTCCTGCGCTCCCTGCCAGGGGCGCTTGGCGCGGTGCGGTGATACCAGCACCCACTGATCGCTGAGGGGGTTGTAGCGGCGGTGCGGGTGATCCGCCGGATTAAAGGGAATGCTCATCGCCACGCTCCTTACTGTGGGTAACCGGTGGGGTTCTGTGATTGCCAGCGCCAGGTGTCTTCGGCCATCGCCTGCAGGGTGTGGCTGACTCGCCAGTTCAGCTCGCGCTCGGCCTTGGCGGCGTCGGCCCAGTAGGCGGGCAGATCGCCCTCTCGGCGCGGGGCAAAACGGTAGGGCAGCGCCTTACCGCAGGCGCGGCTAAAGGCGTCCACCACCTGCAGAACGCTGTAGCCGACGCCGGCGCCGAGGTTGTAGATATGAACGCCGGGCCGCTGGGTCTTGGCCTGCAGCGCCGCCAGGTGGCCATCGGCCAGATCCATCACGTGGATGTAATCGCGTACGCCGGTGCCGTCGGGCGTCGGGTAGTCGCTGCCGAAAATGGCCAAGGCGTCGCGGCGGCCGATGGCTACCTGGGCGATATAGGGCATCAGGTTGTTGGGGATCCCCTGCGGATCTTCGCCCATCAGGCCAGAGGGGTGGGCGCCGACCGGATTGAAGTAGCGCAGCAGGGTGACGCTCCACTGCGGCGCCGCGCGCTGCAGATCCTGCAGGATTTGCTCCACCATCAGCTTGCTGCGGCCATAGGGGCTGGCGGGCATGCCGGTGGGCATGGTCTCGACATAGGGGACCTGGGGCTGTTCGCCGTAGACGGTGGCAGAGGAGCTGAAGATGATGTTATGCACCCCGGCATCGCTCATGGCCTCCAGCAGGATCAGCGTACCGCCGACGTTATTGTCGTAGTAGGCCAGCGGCTGCTGCACCGATTCGCCGACGGCCTTCAGGCCGGCAAAGTGGATCACGGCGTCGATGGCCTGTTCGGCAAAGATGCGCTTGAGCAGCGCCCGATCGCGAATATCCCCCTGGTACAGCCGCGGACGCGTGCCGGTCAGGGTGGCGATGCGATCCAGCACGCTGGCCTTGCTGTTGCACAGATTATCGAGGATGACCGGCGTATGGCCCGCCTGCAGCAGTTGGACGCAGGTATGGCTGCCAATGTAACCGCTTCCCCCGGTGACTAATACAATCATGTTGGACTCCCAATGCGATGCTAATGGCAGAAAGGTAGCATGCGCGGGGGCTCAAAAAGGTGATCTGTGCGGTAAAAATGGAATCGTTTACACTAAGGGCGTAAACGCCACTCTCCAATGAGAATGGCGCCTTGCTAGCATTGAGCCCTGATAGGATGCGATGGTGAAATGCGGTTTGTGGTATCGCTTACACTGGCATCGACGCTGCGCTCGACGGCTTAAGGCCGATAGAGCGGGTAGGTAAAGAACAGCAGGTGCAGCATATTCAGGCCGAAGTGGAACAGGGTGGCCACCCACAGGCGCCCGCTCCATTGCCAGGCCAGCCCGTAAATGATCCCGGCGAGGGTGGCGAAGATGGCCAGCAGCAGGCCACCGCCCAGGTGGGACAGCCCAAATAGAACGGCGCAGATAGGCAGCGCAATCCATGGCCCCAGCCAGACGCTCAGGCGCTGTTGCAAGTAGCCGCGAAACAGCGCCTCTTCCGCCAGGGAGACAAACAGCAGATTGATAATGGCGAAGAGCGGCGTCCAGACGGGCCAGTGCGGTTCAATACGCAGGCCGCCCAGCGCGACGGCCAGCAGCAGCAGGGCCGGTACGCTGAGCAGCAGGACTCCCCAGCGCCACGGCGCTGCGGGGGGCACGCCGGGGCGGCGCAGCAGCGTGGGATAGAGCGCCAGCAGCAGCAGCGGCACCAGCGCTTTATCCAGATTGGCATACAGGGTAAAAGGGGCGCTGTGCGGCCCGGCGCTTACCCGATCCAGTAACAGCGGATTGTGAAAGCCGGGAAAATCGTGTTTGTAGAGGGCGATAATGCCAAGGAGAAGCGCGATCTCACTGATGCCCCGCCAGCGCGGAGAGAAACGCTGACGTAGCGATAGCAGCAGCGCCATGAGCGCCAGCGTGGCGACGGCCGGCAGCGTGATGAATCCCTGCTGCGCAAGGAGCAGGACAGCGCATCCGGCCAGCAGAAAGGCGACGCGCGGCGCCAGCGCCAGCAGCGCCGGCGGCAGTAACATGATCCACCACATAAGAATAAGACTCCCTCAGGTATTGTTAACAAATGTCGTCATTTGTTTTCTATCATGTTAACGCAGCGGGGTAAACCGCCGTTAAACGGCGGACAGGGCCGGCCGGGAGAGGGGCCCGGCGCTTTACGCGAGGGTGGCGATAATGACCCGATCGGCGTTAAACAGGGCGTTGACCGGCATACCGACGCTCAGGTGCAGCTGGCTCATGGTGCGGTTATCGACGGTGGCGCACAGGGTTTCACCGCCGGGCAGCGCGATCAGCACCTCGCTGTTGTCGCTGCCGGCCTGAATATGGCTGACCTGGCCGCTCAGCGCATTGTCGGCGGCGCCGCACAGGGCGTTATCGGTGCACAGGCGGATCCAGGGCGCTTTGATCAGCACCAGCACCTCTTTACCCGGACGCAGCGCCAGACGACGGGCGCTCTGGGCGGTTACGGCGGCGCGCAGACGGGTCTTCCCGTCCGCCAGCTGTACCAGCAGATGCTGCTGGACCGACTCCTCGCCGCGCTCGATGACGGTGCCGAAAAACTGGTTGCGGGCGCTGGTCTGCAGGGAGAAGCGGGCGATCGCCGCCAGCAGACTGTCGAGGGGCAGATCGTCGGTTTTCAGCACGTCGAAGGCCTTCTGCTGGATTTGCCCCAGCAGATCGTACAGCGCAATCAGGCGCTCGCCGTAGCGGGTCAGCCGGGCACCGCCGCCCCCTTTGCCGCCGGTGGCACGCTCGACGATCTCGTCGTCCGCCAGCTGGTTCATTTCGTTGATGGCATCCCAGGCGCTTTTATAGCTGATCCCGGCCAGCTTGGCTCCCTGACTGATGGAGCCGGTATGGCGCACCTGCTTGAGCAGCTCGATGCGGCGCGGATCGGCAAACAGACGATCCTGTAGTTTAAGGGTGAGTAAAATATCGGCTTGCATGGCGGCTCCTCGCATTGACGCTCCCTCTATTGTGGCCGATCCGGCGCCCGTCAGGCAAACCGCGCGTATCGCACGGATTGAACAATGCCAAACGCCATCGGCTGGGTTACACTGTAGAGCAGGATACTGCCTTTTTTGCGCCGCTCGCGGCGAAGTCAACGGTAGGGTTAGCGCACTGCGCATATCAACGGAGAGTTAAGTCAGCCATGTTTGAACTGCTGAAGAGTCTGGTTGTCGCCGCCATCATGGTACCCGTGGTGATGGCGATTATTATGGGCCTTATCTGGGGAATGGGGGAACTGTGTAACCTGATCTCCGCCTGGGGCCACCCGGAAGAGAAAGAGTCCTGATCTTCGCTGCGCGACGTACCCCTGCGGGGTGCCTATCGCGCCGCTGTTATTCCGACATCGCCCGGTTTTACCGGGCGATGTGCTGTCTGGCGCTGCCACTTTCCACCCGCCGCGGAGGCTGCCGTGTTTTCCGATGACCAACTGCATGATATCAACCTGATCGCCCGTTTTTTGGCCTGCGATGCGTTCGCCGGAGAGCGGCCCGCCGTCGGCAGCGCCGATCTGCTGGTGCTGCTGGGTAACGCCCTGCTGCCGACCGCCTGGCGCAGCTTTGACGCCGTACGCGCCGGCGTGGCGCCGCGGCTGCTGATCGCCGGCGGGATTGGCCACTCCACCCCGCTGCTGTACCAGGCGCTGGCCGATGCGCCGGCGGCCCGCGGGCTGGCGACGGCGGGGCAGGCCGAAGCCCCGCTGCTGGCGGCGTTGGCCCTCCGTCAGGGGCTGCTGACGCCGTCGCAGATCTGGCTGGAGAGCGCGTCGACCAACTGCGGAGAGAACGCGCGCTTTGCCCGGGCGCTGCTGCAGGAGAAGGGGGCAACGCCGTCGCGCCTGCTGTTGGTTCAGGACCCCCTGATGCAGCGCCGCACGCTGGCTACCTTTCAGCGGGTCTGGCAGGACTGCCCCACGGTGCAGTTTGCCAGCTGGCCGACCTTTGTGCCCCGCCTGGAGCGCGGCGCGGACGGGGTGACGATCGCGGGAGCCCCCGCTCCCCTGTGGACGCTGGATCGCTTTATGTCGCTGCTGCTGGGGGAGATCCCGCGCCTGCGCGACGATGCGCGGGGCTACGGGCCGCGCGGGCGCGATTTTATCGCCCACGTCGCCATTCCCGACGCGGTGGAGGCGGCCTTTACACGGGTGGCGGCGTCGCTGGGTGAGCGCTATGGCTTTCGTCCGGCCTAAGTGCGCCGCCGGGCGAGGGATATCTCTGCCTCGCCCGGGCGCCTAAATGCTAACGGCGTCATATTTAGCGCTTTTTTCAGTGTCCTTGCCTGCGCTTACGCCATATAATCGATTATACAACGATATAACCGAATGAGCGGGGAGATGTGATGAAAGCGTGGAATAGATTACTGGCGGGGGCCGTACTGGCCGTCGGCGTCTGCCAGGGCGCCCAGGCCGAAGACAAGGTGACGGTCTTTGCCGCCGCCTCCCTGACCAACGCGCTGCAGGAGATTGCGGCGCAGTATCAGCAGGGCAAGCAGGTGAGCATCGTCACCTCGTTCGCCTCTTCCTCGACGCTGGCGCGTCAGATCGATCAGGGGGCGCCAGCCGATCTGTTCATCTCCGCCGATCAGAAGTGGATGGACTACGCCATCGACAAACACGCCGTGGTGGCCGATACCCGCTATACCCTGCTGGGGAATCAGCTGGTGCTGGTGGCGCCGGCTGACAGTAAGCTGGGTCAAATGACCATTAATGCGCAGACTCACTGGAAAAAACTGCTGGACGGCGGCCGTCTGGCGGTGGGCGATCCGGACCACGTGCCGGCGGGGATCTATGCCAAGGCGTCGCTGCAGGCGCTGGGAGCCTGGGAGACGCTATCGCCGCTGATGGCGCGGGCCAACGACGTGCGTGCGGCGCTGGCGCTGGTTGAGCGCGGCGAGGCGCCGCTGGGGATCGTGTATGGCTCCGACGCGGTGGCCAGCAAAAAGGTGAAGGTGGTTGGGGTCTTCCCGGCGGACAGCCATAAGCCGGTGGAGTACCCGATGGCGATCGTCAAGGGGAAACAGAGCCCGGCGGTCGACGCCTTCTACGATTATCTGAAGGGGCCGCAGGCGGCCACGATCTTTACCCGCTACGGCTTCACCCCGCGTTAATCCGTGAGTATGTTTCTCAGTCCCTACGAATGGGAGGCCGTGGTGCTCAGCCTGCAGGTGGCGGGCACCGCGGTGATCTTCAGTCTGCCGCTGGGCATTGCTACCGCCTGGGTGCTGGTGCGCTACCGGTTCCCCGGTAAGTCGCTGTTGGACAGCGTGATCCACCTGCCGCTGGTGCTGCCGCCGGTGGTCATCGGCTACCTGCTGCTGCTGGCGATGGGGCGCAAGGGGGTCATCGGCGCCTGGCTGTACAGCTGGTTCGGCTTCAGCTTCAGCTTCAGCTGGCACGGCGCCGCCCTGGCGTCGGCGGTGGTGGCCTTTCCGCTGATGGTGCGCGCCATCCGTCTGGCGCTGGCCTCGGTGGATCGGCGCCTGGAGCAGGCGGCGCGCACGCTGGGCGCTAGCCCGCTGCGGGTCTTTTTTACCATCACGCTGCCCCTGTCGTTTCCCGGCATTCTGGCCGGGACGGTGCTGGCCTTCGCCCGCTCGCTGGGCGAATTTGGCGCCACCATTACCTTCGTATCCAACATTCCCGGTGAAACGCGCACCATCCCGCTGGCGATGTATACCCTGATCGAGACGCCGGGCGCCGAATCGGAGGCGGCTCGGCTGTGCGCGATCGCCATCGCGCTGTCGCTGCTGTCGCTGATGCTCTCCGAGTGGCTGGCGCGCTGGAGTCAGAAACGGCTGGGGGGTGCCTGAGATGCTGCATATTGAGCTTCGCCAGCGCCTGGGCGATCTGGATCTGCGGGTCGATGCCGATCTGCCGGGCGAGGGGATCACCGCCATCTTCGGCCTGTCCGGGGCGGGCAAGACCTCGCTGATTAACGCCATCGGCGGACTGACGCGCCCGCAGCAGGGGCGCATCGTGCTCAACGGGCGTACGCTGGTGGACTGCGAGCGCGGGATCTGCCTGCCGCCGGAGCAGCGGCGCATCGGCTATGTGTTCCAGGATGCGCGCCTGTTTCCCCACTACCGGGTGCGCGGCAACCTGACCTATGGCATGGCGGCGCAGATGCGTGGGCAGTTCGACGATATTGTCGGCCTGCTGGGCATCGACGCGCTGCTGGATCGCTTCCCGCGCACCCTCTCCGGCGGCGAGATGCAGCGGGTGGCCATTGGTCGCGCCCTGCTGACTGCGCCGGAGCTGCTGCTGATGGATGAGCCGCTGGCCTCCCTGGATCTGCCGCGTAAGCGTGAGCTGCTGCCCTATCTGGAGCGTCTGGCGCGCGATGTGCGCACGCCCATCCTGTACGTCAGCCACAGCATGGAGGAGATCCTGCGTTTGGCGCAGTACGTGCTGCTGCTGGATCGCGGGCAGATGCGCGCCTTTGGCCGTCTAGAGGAGGTCTGGGCCAGCAGCGCCCTGCGCCCCTGGCTGCAAAAGGAGGAGCCGAGCAGCGTGCTCAACGTGCGCCTCGATCGCCACCATCCGCACTATGCGATGAGCGCCCTGGCGCTGGGCGCACAGTGCCTGTGGGTGAGCCGTCAGGCGGGCGAGCCGGGCGATCGGCTGCGGCTGCGCATCAACGCGGCGGACGTCTCGCTGGTGCGGGAGGTGCCGCGCGCCAGCAGCATCCGCAATATTCTGGCGGTCAGCGTGGTCGAGCTGCTGGAGGTGGAGGGGCAGGTGGACGTGAAGCTGGCGCTGGAGGGGGAGACCCTGTGGGCGCGGATCACCCCCTGGGCGCGCGACGATCTGGGGCTGGCGCCGGGCCAGCGGCTGTACGTCCAGATTAAGAGCGTGTCCATCAACCAATAGGTCCGCCTGCGGCGTCACGGCGAGCGCCGTGACGCCCGATGATTACGACAGCACGCGGCGGCGCAGGAAGTCGGCGATGGCCGGGGTCTCATTGCTGCCGATGATCTCCGCGGCGCGCGCCTTGACGGCGTCGGCGCTGTTGCCCATGGCCACGCCGAGGCCGGCAGACTCCAGCATACTGATATCATTAAAGTTATCGCCAAAGGCGACCACCTGATCCATCGCGATGCCGCGCGCGGCGGCGTACTCGGCCAGGCGGCGTCCCTTGCTGTTTCCCGCCTGCGCCACATCCACCTGATCGTGCCATGACCATTCGCAGGCCAGCCCCAGATCGCGCTCGATGCCGGCGGCAAAGTCGCGCAGGCGCTCGGTGTCCTCGTCTGAGGTCGCGAACTTCCAGATAGCGTCGACCTGCTCGGCGGCAGCGTGCAGGCTATCGACCTGCTGCAGCACCGGGCGCTGATCCGCCGGCAGAGACTCCGCCCAGGCGTGAGAGCGCAGTACGTGGCCGGTCGGCCGCTGGTAGAGCATCGCGTTATCCACATACATCAGTCCATGGATCTGCTGCTGCTCCAGGCGCGCCAGCACCGCCCGCGCCTGCTCGGGGCGCAGTGGATCGGCGGCCAGTACGCGCCGAGCGGGATAGTCGTACAGGTAGGTGCCGTTGCAGCAGATGGCCGGCGTATCCAGCTGCAGGGCCTGATAAAACGGATGGATGGCGACGTGGTGACGGCCGGTGACGATCATCACCTCCAGCCCGGCGGCGCGCGCCTCGGCCAGCGCGGCCAGGGATTCCGGCAGGATCTGTTTGCGCGCGTTGAGCAGGGTGCCGTCCAGATCGAGGGCAATCAAGCGATAGTGCATTGGCGATACCTTAAATCAATGGATTCTGCGCCAAATGTTACACCGGATGGCCGACGGACGACAGCCGTTATCCTGCGCTGGTCGGCCCTTCTCAGGCCGTCAGGAAGTGGTCGGGGTGGTCCAGCGCCGCCGCCAGTGCGGTACACAGCTGGCTCAGCTGCGCCGTTGCGATCGGGTAGGGCGGCATCAGGTAGATCAGGTGACCGAAGGGACGGATCCACACCCCCTGCTCGACAAAGAAAGCCTGCAGGGCGGCCATATTGACCGGCTGATGGGTCTCCAGCACCCCGATGGCGCCGAGCACCCGGGCCTGACGTACCCGCGGGTGGTCGCTGAGCGGCAGCAGGGCGGCGCGCAGCTGAGCCGCGATGGCGGCGACCTGGCTACGCCAGTGCCCCTGCGCGATCAGCTCCAGGCTGGCCACCGCCGCGGCGCAGGCCAGCGGGTTGCCCATAAAGGTCGGCCCGTGCATAAAGCAGCCCGCCTCGCCGTTGCTGATGGTGTCGGCCACGCTGCGGGTGGTCAGGGTGGCGGAGAGCGTCATGTAGCCGCCGGTCAGCGCCTTGCCCAGGCACAGAATATCCGGGGTCACCTCGGCGTGGTCGCAGGCAAACAGCGCCCCGCTGCGGCCAAAGCCGGTGGCGATCTCATCGGCGATCAGCAGCACGCCGTGGCGGCTGCAGGCCTGCCGCACCCGCTGCAGATAGCGTGGATGATAGAAGCGCATGCCGCCGGCGCCCTGCACGATGGGCTCCAGGATCACGGCGGCAATCTCGCGATGATGGGCCGCCAGCAGGCGGGCGAAGGGGACAAAGTCTGCCTCATCCCAGTCATCGTCAAAAGCACACTGCGGCGCCGGGGCAAACAGGTGCTGCGGCAGGCAGCCGCGGTACAGGCTGTGCATCGAGGTATCCGGATCGCATACCGACATGGCGCCAAAGGTGTCGCCGTGGTAGCCCTGACGCAGGGTGAGAAAGCGCTGGCGCGGTTCGCCGCGCGCCTGCCAGTACTGCAGCGCCATCTTCAGCGCCACCTCGACGGCAACGGAGCCGGAGTCGGCCAGAAACACGCACTCCAGCGCCTGAGGGGTCATCTCGACCAGCTTTCGGCACAGGGCGACCGCCGTGGGATGGGTGACGCCGCCGAACATGACGTGGGCCATCTGCGCCATCTGACGCGCGATGGCCTGATTCAGATGGGGGTGGTTATAGCCGTGAATGGCGGCCCACCAGGAGGACATGCCGTCCACCAGACGTCGGCCATCCGCCAGCTGCAGCTCGCAGCCGGACGCCGCCGTGACCGGGTACACCGGCAGAGGTTGGCTCATCGAAGTATAGGGGTGCCAGATATGGCGGCGGTCAAAGTCGAGGTCGCTGGCGTTCATGGCGCTCGTTAGGTAAACCCTGTTGTGTTTTTTGAGTTTACAGTTTAGCGCGTTAACGCCGCTGCGTCATGCTCCATGCCGATATGTGGAGATTTGTTGGTTTCAATCTGTAAACCATTACACATATAACTTGGTTGACATGGTGTTTCTCCGTTCTACACTGAGCCCACTTTTACCGATCTGAACAAGGGAGATGCCACCGTGGCAGAGATACCGCATTCCGGGCGCTGGACGCAGGCGCAGGCGCAGGCGCTGTTTGAACAACCGCTGCTGGAGCTGATGTTTCAGGCGCAGCAGGTTCACCGTCAACACTTCGATCCGCGTCAGGTGCAGGTGAGCACCCTGCTGTCGATTAAGACCGGCGCCTGCCCAGAGGACTGTAAATACTGTCCGCAGAGCGCCCGCTATAAAACGGGGCTGGCGGCGGAGCGGCTGATGGAGGTGGAGCAGGTGCTGGACTCCGCGCGTCGGGCGCGCGCCGCCGGCTCCACCCGTTTCTGCATGGGGGCGGCGTGGAAAAATCCCCACGAGCGCGATATGCCCTACCTGGAGCAGATGGTGCGCGGGGTCAAGGCGCTGGGCATGGAGACCTGCATGACCCTGGGGGCGCTGAACGCCGAGCAGGCCCAGCGTCTGGCGCAGGCGGGATTGGACTACTACAACCACAATCTGGACACCTCACCAGCCTATTACGCCAATATCATCACCACCCGCCGCTATCAGGATCGTCTGGATACCCTGGCGCGGGTGCGGGAGGCGGGGATCAAGGTCTGCTCCGGCGGGATTGTCGGGCTGGGTGAGGCAGTAGGCGATCGGGCGGCCCTGCTGGTGGAGCTGGCCAATCTGCCGACGCCGCCGGAAAGCGTGCCGATCAACATGCTGGTGAAGGTGGCGGGCACGCCGCTGGCGGAAGCCCCGGACGTTGATCCCTTCGACTTTATCCGCACCATCGCGGCGGCGCGCATCATGATGCCCACGGCCTATGTCCGCCTCTCCGCCGGGCGCGAGCAGATGAACGAGCAGACCCAGGCGATGTGCTTTATGGCCGGGGCCAACGCCATCTTTTACGGCTGTCGTCTGCTGACGACGCCGAATCCCGCAGAGGATCGCGATCTGCAGCTGTTCCGCAAGCTGGGGCTGAACCCCCAGCAAACGCAGGTGGCCTATGGCGATAACCAGCAGCAGCAGCAGCTGGCGGAGCAGGTGCTGCACGCGGATGGCGACCTGTTTTATAACGCGGCGCGCTGATGATGGGCTGGTCTACGCGGTTTACCCAGGCGCTGGCGGCGCGGCGCGCCGCCGATGCCTATCGCTGCCGAACGGTGCGCGAGGCGCCCGGCGGGCGAGAGATCGTCGTTGAGGGACGGCGCTATATTAATTTTTCATCCAATGATTACCTGGGGCTCAGCCAGCATCCGGCGCCGATCGCCGCCTGGCAGCAGGGGTTGGCGCGCTACGGCTCCGGCTCCGGCGGTTCGGCGCACGTGACCGGGCAAACCACGGCCCACGCGGCGCTGGAGCATGCGCTGGCGGAGTGGCTCGGCTACCCGCGCGCGCTGCTGTTTATCTCCGGCTTCGCCGCCAATCAGGCGCTGATCCTGGCGTTGATGCAACGTCAGGATCGGGTGCTGGCGGATCGGCTGAGCCACGCCTCGCTGATGGAGGCTGCGATGCTGGCGCCATCGTCGCTGCGCCGCTTTCCGCATAATCAGCCCGACGGGCTGGCGGCCCTGCTGGCGGCCCCCTGCGAGGGGGAGACGCTGGTGGTGACCGAAGGGGTCTTCAGCATGGACGGCGACAGCGCGCCGCTGAGCGCTCTGCGGGCGCAGTGCGATCGCCACGGCGCCTGGCTGATGGTCGACGACGCCCACGGCATCGGGGTCTGCGGGCGCGAGGGGCGCGGCAGCTGCGATGCGCAGGGGGTGCGCCCCGATCTGCTGATCGTCACCTTCGGCAAGGCCTTTGGCATCGGCGGCGCGGCGCTGCTGTGCGGCGAGGCGACGGCGGAATACCTGCTGCAGTTTGCCCGTCATCTGATCTACAGCACCAGCATGCCGCCGGCGCAGGCCTGTGCGCTGCAGGCGGCGCTGCAGGTGGTGCGCGCCGCCGATGCGCCGCGGGCGCGGTTGGCGCAGCATGTGGCGCGGCTGCGCCGGGCGCTGGCGGGCGGTGAGCTC
This sequence comes from Edwardsiella piscicida, assembly GCF_001896205.1. Classification (GTDB taxonomy): domain Bacteria; phylum Pseudomonadota; class Gammaproteobacteria; order Enterobacterales; family Enterobacteriaceae; genus Edwardsiella; species Edwardsiella piscicida. The sequence goes on along the minus strand of NZ_MPNU01000001.1, from coordinate 2,892,218 downwards.
GGCCTGGCGGCGTCCGACAGCGCCATTCAGCCGCTGATCGTCGGGGATAATCAGGCGGCGCTGACGCTGGCACAGCGCCTGCGCCAGCGTGGTCTGTGGGTCTGCGCCATGCGCCCCCCCACCGTGCCGCCCGGCAGCGCGCGCCTGCGCATCACCCTGAGCGCGGCGCATCAGCCGCAGGATCTCGACCGACTGCTGGAGGCGCTGAATGACGTTGCTCTGTGACGCCGTCGATAAGCCCGCCGTGGCCGACGCCTTTAGCCGCGCCGCGCACAGCTATGACGATGCGGCCGCGTTTCAGCGCCTGAGCGGCGAGCGGCTGCTGGCGTGTCTGCCCGCCGACGGCGGACGGGATGCCCTGGACGTGGGCTGTGGCACCGGCTACTTCAGCCGTCGCCTGACGGCGCTGACGTATCGGGTTACGGCGCTGGATCTGGCGCCGGGGATGCTGGCGCAGGCGCAGCGTCAGCGGAGCGCGCAGCACTATCTGCTGGCGGATATGGAGCGCCTGCCGCTGGCGACGGCGTCGATGGATCTCTGCTTCTGCAATCTGGCTATCCAGTGGTGCGCCTCGCTGCCGCAGGCGCTGGCCGAGCTGATGCGGGTGACCCGCCCCGGCGGGCGGGTGCTGTTCGCTACCCTGGCCGATGGCTCGCTGGGCGAGCTGGATCGCGCCTGGCGGCAGGTCGACGGGCGGCGGCACGTGAACCGGTTCCTCTCCGTCGCGCAGATCGCCGCGGCCTGTGCACCCTATCGCCACCGTCTGACGCCGAGCCTGGAGCGCTGTCATTTCCCCGATGTGCTGGCGCTGATGCGCTCTCTGAAGGGCATTGGCGCGACCCATCTTCACGACGGTCGGCAGGCGGGGCTGAGCGGGCGGCAGCGCCTGGCCCGGCTGGCGCAGGCCTATCCGCGCGACGCGCAGGGGGTGACGCTGAGTTATCAATTGGTCATAGGAGAACTGATCCGTGAATAGCGATGTACAGCGCTGGTTTGTGACCGGTACCGATACCGACGTGGGAAAAACCGTGGTCAGCGCCGCGCTGCTGCAGGCGGCGGCTCGCCGCGGGCTGCGCTGCGCGGGCTATAAACCGGTGGCCTCCGGCAGCACGCTGCGTGAGGGTCGACTGTATAACGACGATGCGCTGGCGCTGCAGGCAGCCTCCAGCCTGCCCCTGCGCTATGAGCAGGTGAATCCTTACGCCTTCGCCGAGCCGACTTCGCCGCACATTGTCAGCGCCGAGCAGGGGATCCCCATCGATCCGCGGCGCCTCAGCGCCGGGCTGCACGATCTGCAGCGTCAGGCGCAGTGGGTGGTGGTGGAGGGGGCCGGCGGCTGGCTCACCCCCCTGAGCCTGGCGTATAGTTTTGAGCGCTGGGTGGTCGCGGAGCAGCTGCCGGTGATCCTGGTCGTGGGGGTTAAGCTGGGCTGCATTAACCATGCCCTGCTGAGCGCGCGCGCCATCGTCGGCGCCGGCGTGAGGCTGGCGGGCTGGGTGGCGAATCAGATACAGGCGCCGGGGGCGCGCCACGCCGAATATTTGACGGCGCTCCATGCGCTGCTGCCGGCGCCCTGTTTGGGCGAGATCCCCTTTAGCCCCGGCGAGGAGAGCCGCGATCGGGCAGCCTACCTGGATCTGACCTGCCTTCTCCCGTGACGGCGTCGGCGGGGGGATCTCCCTCCTGTTATCACAATTACGGGTTATTTTTTGAATTAAAACTCGAAAAATCGCTTAATAATGCGGCCGCGCCGGCGCGGAAAAAAATTTTTGCCCCCGCCGCGGCGCCGCTGCCGGGCGGGGTGCGGCAACTTATCCACTATTCCTGTGGATAACCTTGTGCATTAGGCTTAGAAAACCGGGGCGAAGCCAGAGCCCGCGCGGTTCGCCCTTAACCCGCTCGGATTATCGTCCTTATGTTAATTTATTTAATTATCAATGAATTAATTAAAATCAAGGCGTGTATGGGTTTTGCCATGCCGAGGGGAGGCCCCCTTGACAAGCGCATCGTTGACAGGGTGAGCCGTCGGGGGATGAAATGGGGATAAATGTCACTCTGCGGTGAAAATTGTGAAACGGATGTGAACGCGCGGGCGCCGCCCGTGTGCGGGTATTTTAAGCTGGGTAAATATCCAGTAATATAACCGGTTCACACAATAATCCGGCGCAGCGCAGCGCGGTTCATCTGCCGGCGGGTCGCCGCCGCGTAATGGGGTAGTGAGTCATGAGCAAAGCCTTCAAACTGCATTCCGCCTTTCAGCCCTCCGGCGATCAGCCAGAGGCTATCCGCCGTCTGGAAGCGGGGTTAGAGGATGGGCTGGCGCATCAGACCCTGCTGGGGGTGACCGGCTCGGGCAAGACGTTTACCATCGCCAACGTGATCGCCGATCTTAACCGGCCGACCATGGTGATGGCGCCCAACAAGACGCTGGCCGCCCAGCTGTACGGGGAGATGAAGCAGTTCTTCCCGGAAAATGCGGTGGAGTACTTTGTCTCCTACTACGACTACTATCAGCCGGAAGCCTATGTGCCCAGCTCGGATACCTTTATCGAAAAGGACGCGTCGGTCAACGAGCACATTGAACAGATGCGCCTGTCGGCCACCAAGGCGCTGCTGGAGCGGCGCGACGTGGTGGTCGTCGCCTCGGTCTCCGCGATTTACGGCCTGGGCGATCCCGATCTGTACCTGAAGATGATGCTGCACCTGACCCAGGGGATGCTGATCGATCAGCGCAGCATTCTGCGCCGCCTCTCCGAGCTGCAGTATGCCCGGAACGATCAGGCGTTTGCGCGCGGGACTTTTCGGGTGCGCGGCGAGGTGATCGACATCTTCCCGGCGGAGGCCGACGACGAGGCGCTGCGGGTGGAGCTGTTTGATGACGAGGTGGAGCGCCTGTCGCTGTTCGATCCCCTCACCGGGCAGCTGCTGCGCACGGTGCCGCGCTTTACCGTCTACCCAAAGACCCACTATGTGACCCCGCGCGAACGCATCCTGCAGGCGATGGAGGAGATCCGCGCCGAGCTGGCGACGCGCCGTCAGTCGCTGCTGGCCAATAACAAGCTGCTGGAAGAGCAGCGTCTGGCCCAGCGCACCCAGTTCGATCTGGAGATGATGAACGAGCTGGGCTACTGCTCGGGGATCGAAAACTACTCCCGCTATCTCTCCGGGCGCGGGCCCGGTGAGCCGCCGCCGACCCTGTTTGACTACCTGCCGGCGGACGGCCTGCTGGTGATCGATGAGTCCCATGTCACCATCCCGCAGATCGGCGGAATGTACCGCGGCGACCGGGCGCGGAAAGAGACGCTGGTGGAGTATGGCTTTCGCCTGCCGTCGGCGCTGGATAACCGCCCGCTGCGCTTTGAGGAGTTCGAGGCGCTGGCGCCGCAGACCATCTATGTGTCGGCGACCCCGGGCAACTACGAGCTGGAGAAGTCGGGCGACGAGGTGATCGATCAGGTGGTGCGCCCGACGGGGCTGCTCGATCCGCTGATCGAGGTGCGCCCGGTGGCGACCCAGGTGGACGACCTGCTGTCGGAGATCAATCAGCGCGCCGCCATCGGCGAGCGGGTGTTGGTGACCACCCTGACCAAGCGGATGGCCGAAGATTTGACCGAGTATCTGGAGGAGCACGGCGTGCGCGTGCGCTATCTGCACTCCGATATCGACACCGTCGAGCGCATGGAGATCATCCGCGATCTGCGCCTGGGCGAGTTTGACGCGCTGGTGGGGATCAACCTGCTGCGCGAGGGGCTGGATATGCCGGAGGTGTCGCTGGTGGCGATTCTGGACGCGGACAAGGAGGGCTTCCTGCGCTCGGAGCGTTCGCTGATTCAGACCATCGGCCGAGCGGCGCGTAACCTGAACGGCAAGGCGATCCTCTATGCCGACAAAATGACCCCGTCGATGGCGCGGGCGATCGGAGAGACAGAGCGCCGCCGCGAGCGCCAGCAGGCCTTTAACCTGGCGCACGGCATCACGCCGCAGGCGCTGAACAAGAAGGTCACGGATATCCTGCAGCTGGGCGACGCTCCGTCGCGCAGCCGGGCCAAAGGGACGCGCGGACAGCGTGCGGCAGAGCCGCGTACGGACTACCGCGATCTGTCGGCGAAGCAGATCGAGCAGCAGATCCAGCGTCTGGAGACGCAGATGTACCAGCATGCTCAGAACCTGGAGTTTGAGCAGGCCGCCGCGCTGCGCGACGAGATCCACATTCTGCGCGAGCAGTTTAAGAATGCGCCCTAGGGGCGCAGCTTTTGCTTGCCCGTCGGCCCGAGTGCCGTTAGGGTAAGCCCCCCTGTTATGCCAAGCGGAAACACTATGAACCCATCACGCGATCCCCTGCACGGGATCACCCTGGAAGCCCTGCTGACGGCGCTGGTCACGCGCTACGGCTGGCCGGAGCTCGGCCGCCGCATCGCCATCAACTGCTTTTTGAGCGATCCCAGCATTAAATCCAGCCTGAAGTTTCTGCGTCGGACCCCCTGGGCCCGCGCCAAGGTCGAAGCGCTGTATCTGGATTCCCTGCAGTCAGAGACGCCCCCCGCGGATACCCCCTGGGACGGCTGGCGGCGGCGCGACGGCGACGCGTGAAGCCCCGTTGCGGACCGGCGGGGAACGCAGTACTCTCTGCGCCGGTCACGCATGGCGTGAGGGGAGAGTCTAAGGATAACGCGATGCTGAAAGTGAAACGGGTGCTGCTGGCGCCGATGGAAGGGGTGCTGGATGCCCTGGTGCGCGAGCTGCTCAGCGAGGTGAACGACTACGATCTGTGCATCACCGAGTTTGTGCGGGTGGTGGACAGGCTGCTGCCGGAGAGGGTGTTCTACCGCCTGTGCCCGGAGCTGCACCGCCGCAGTCAGACCCTGAGCGGCACGCCCGTGCGCATTCAGCTGCTGGGACAGTCGCCGCACTGGCTGGCGGAGAACGCCCTGCGCGCGGTGACGCTGGGCTCGCCGGGGGTGGACTTCAACTGCGGCTGCCCTTCGAAGGCGGTTAACGGCAGCGGCGGCGGCGCCACGCTCTTAAAAGATCCGGCGCTGATTTACGCCGGAGTGCAGGCGATGCGTCAGGCGATACCGGCGCACCTGCCGCTGACGGTGAAGGTGCGTCTGGGCTGGGCGTGCGACAGCCAGCGTGTTGAAATCGCCGATGCGGTGCAGCAGGGCGGGGCGACGGAGCTGGTGGTGCACGGTCGCACCAAAGAGGATGGCTACCGCGCCGATCGGATCAACTGGGCGGCGATCGGCGAGATCCGTCGCCGCCTGCGGATCCCGGTGATCGCCAACGGCGAGATCTGGGACTACGCCAGTGCCCAGGCGTGTCTGGCGCAGACCGGGTGCGATGCGCTGATGATCGGGCGCGGCGCGCTGAATATCCCCAACCTGAGCCGGGTTATCAAAGAGAATGCGCCGAAGATGCCGTGGCCGCAGGTGGTCACGCTGCTGCAGCGCTACGCCCGGCTGGAGAAGCAGGGGGATACCGGGCTGTATCACGTGGCGCGCATCAAGCAGTGGCTGAGCTACCTTCGTAAGGAGTACCCCCAGGCCGACGCCCTGTTCCGTCAGGTTCGTCCGCTGATGGATAGCCGCGCGATCGCGGCGGCCATCGGCGCGCTGGAGCCCACCCAATAGCGGGGTGAGGCATCAGGTCGTCCTCCCCGCGTCTTTGCTCCGCGCCCCCAGGCGCGGTATCCACCGAATATACATCAGCTCACTCGCCAGTTCGACGATCGTCTGGGCCACGATCACCGCCGGAAGCAGCGGAATCGCGCCGGGGACGGCGAGCGCCAGCGGCAGCACCACCAGCGAATTACGGGTCGCCGCGCTGAAGGCGAGCGCCCGCCCGGCCGGCGCCTCAAGGCGGAACAGCCGCGCCACCGTCCAGCCTATCAGCGGCGCGACGACAGCGAAGACCAGGTAGAGCGGTATCACGCGCCAGACCAGCGTGATGGATTCACGGAGCGGCGGCAGGGTCGCGGCGACGATGATCCCCAGGACCAGGGCGGTGGAGGGCACCGGCAGCAGCGAGAGTCCCCCGGCAATGGCCTGCCCGTAGCGGCGGCGGCATACCCGCTGGGTCAGCGCCGCCAAGCCCAGCGGCAGCACGATTAACCCGATAAACGCCGCAATAAACGGCGCCGGACGGACCACGTCTGCCGCCAGCTCACCGAGAAACAGGTGCAGATAGAGCGGGAGCAGCAGCGCTTGCGCCAGCAGCAGCAGCGGCGTCGCGGCGAGCAGCAGGCGCGCATCGGCGCGTCCGAGCTGGGCGAATGTCACCACATAGTCGATGCAGGGCGAGAGCAGCACCAGCAGTACGCCGAGCCGCAGCAGGGGATCGGGCGGCAGAAAGGGGAGCAGCAGGGCGACCAGCGCCGGCATCAACAGAAACTGGGTCAGGAACAGCGGCAGCAAAAACCGCGGGTGGCGTAAGGCGCGCCGTAGCTCCGCGAAGGGCATCTGCAGGAAGGTGGCATACAGCATCAGCGCCAGCGCGGGGGTGATGGCGGCGCTGAGCCGTTCACCGGCGACGGGAGCGGTATAGGCCAGCAGCGCGGCCAGCAGGATGACAGAAAAATAGAGGGTAATCTGGCGCCGCTCCAGCCAGTCGCGCATTGCGTTCATGATGTCGTGCTTCGTCGTTAAAGAGTCTGGCCGGGCATCATAGCGGGAAAGCGCGGAGCAAAACATACCGGGAAACGTAGGGATAAAGGGGGCTGGGACGATATGGGGGCCTGTCAACGGGGGGATGGTTGGCGTTTCAAGACGTCCCGCGGGAGTACCTTTACCCGCCTGCCCTGGATATTTGCACTGTGCAGCATAGATAAATAGGCTGGCACCAGGCATTGCTCATGGCGTCCTTGACGTCTGACGCCGGCCATTTTTGCGGCCTGGAATCCCCCGGTAATCGCGGCGGCGCGCGGTTTTTCCGGCGCGCCGCCGTAGGGGAGAGGCACCAGCGCTAATGGCGCACCAGGCGGAAATCCACCAGGCGGTTGCCCAGCACCGCCAGCGCCAGCCCTAGCAGGATCAGCAGCAGGCTATAGAGCTGGGCAGGGCTGAGGCGATCGCCGTAGGTGAGCAGATCGGCTCCCAGCGCCACCAGCGGGATCAGCAGGGTAAAGGGCATCAGGTGCGTTGCCCGGTTGCGCAGCAGCAATCGCCCCCAGATGGCATAGGCCAGATGGGTGGCGATATAGGCCAGATAGATCAGCGCCAGCAGCGCGCTGAAGTCCAGCGTGCGCAGAGAGGTCAGGGTGGCCTGGGCGCCGTTAAACAGCCAGGCGGCCAGGAAGAAGGGAATAATGGGCGCCAGTGCCGCCCAGGCGATCAGCGCCGGCAGAGAGCCCTGAATGTTGTCGCGGATGCGCAGGCGCTGAATCAGATTACCCAGCGCCAGACAGAGGGCCGCCCCCAGCGCGAGCAGGATGACCCCGCGCGACAGCGGTAGCCCCGTCAGACCCGGATGCAGCAGCAGCGCCAGACCGGTGAGGACAAACAGCAGGGCGATAATTTGGCTGGTGCGGATGCGCTCGCCAAACAGCAGGGCGCCAAGCAGCAGCGTGAACAGCAGCTGCAGCTGCAGCAGCATCGCCGCCACGCCCGCGCTGAGGCCGCCCTGCAGGGCAAAAAAGAGGAAGGCGAACTGACCGAAGCCGATCAGCAGTCCATACAGGATCAGCGTATGGGCGGGCAGCGCCGGGCGCGGCAGCAGAAATACCGCCGGCAGCGCCAGCAGCAGGCAGCGTAGACCGCCCAGCAGCAGCGGCGGCAAATGCTGCAGCCCCGTCTGCATCACCACGAATCCCACGCCCCAGATCGCCACCACCAACAGCGCCAGCAGGGTATCTTTTAGCCCCATAGTCCACTCTCCGCGTTAGGTTATTATCCCGGCGCCGCCGCGCGGGCAGCGCAGGGCGTTTTTTCCGGGTATCCCTCTGATAAAACAACTATAGTCAATGGCATCCTTTCGTGTGTTTTTTCGCGCCGTCGCGCGGCGATATTTCGCGCCGTCGCCGCCGCCCGGCGATTCACATACGGAAACATTTTTATTTTTGCTGCCTTTCGAGCGAGCGATTAGGCTGTGTGCCGCACGCTCCGTCACGCGGCGCCGTCTGAGCGGACGAAGGGTGCTGAGGAGCGTAAACGCATGATGGGTATGACGTTTGGCTCCGTACTCCTGCCCGTGGACCGCTGTCGGTCATCAGTGCGGCGGGCTTCCCGGCGTATACCGGGTCCATTCCTTGTGAGATTAATGAAGAAACATGGCTGTTAAACTCCGTTATTCCCTATTAAGTCTGTTGATTCTGGGCGGCGGCATCAGCGCGCTGCCGGCCGCTCAGGCACGCGAGCCGATCGCCGCCGCCGCGCCGCGTGCGCCGCTGGCGCTGGCCTCGGGCAGTGCGATGGTGGTGGATATGAATAATCACCAGGTGATCTATGCCAGCCACCCCGATGTGCAGGTGCCGATCGCCTCGATAACCAAGCTGATGACGGCGATGGTGACGCTGGATGCGCACCCCAATCTGGATGAGGTTATCGCGGTCGACATTCACCGTACCAAAGAGCTGAAGGGCGTCTTTTCCCGGGTGCGGGTGGGTAGCGAGCTGACCCGGCGTCAAATGCTGCTGCTGGCGCTGATGTCGTCGGAGAACCGCGCCGCCGCGACGCTGGCGCATCACTATCCCGGCGGCTACGACGCGTTTATCCGGGCGATGAACGCCAAGGCCCGGGCGCTGGGGATGACCCGCACGCATTACGTGGAGCCCACCGGGCTGTCGCCGAACAACGTGTCGAGCGCCCGCGATCTGGTCAAACTGCTGCAGGCGGCGAAAGGCTATCCGCTGATCGGCGAGCTGAGCACCACGGAGACCAAGAGCGTCACCTTTGCCCATCCGACCTATACGGAAACCTTTAACAACACCAACCACCTGCTGCGCAATGACAAGTGGAATATCCAGATGACCAAGACCGGCTTTACCAACCAGGCGGGGCACTGCCTGGCGATGCGGACGGTGATCGGCGGTCGCCCGGTGGCGCTGGTGGTATTGGATGCCTTTGGCAAGTATACCCACTTCGCCGATGCCAATCGGCTGCGCGAATGGATGCTGACGGGGAAGTCCGCCCCGGTTCCGGCGGCGGCGCTGAGCTATAAGCAGCAGAAAAACCTGGGCCAGCGTCTGGCCGAAAACTGATATTTACCGCCCCGCTGGCGGGGCGGTGAGTGGAATGCTGTCTGCGTGCGCCGGTTGGCGCACGACTTTTTTGCGGCGGCGGCTTATGATGAGCACGTTAATATTATTGAAAGGATAGTGACGGTGGCCGGCAGCAGTTTATTGACCCTGATTGATGATATCGCCTCACTGCTGGATGATGTGGCGTTGATGAGTAAGATGGCGGCGCGCAAGACCGCCGGGGTACTGGGTGACGATCTGGCGCTCAATGCGCAGCAGGTGAGCGGCGTCAACGCCGATCGTGAGCTGCCGGTGGTGTGGGCGGTGGCGCGCGGCTCCCTGCTGAACAAGGCGATCCTGGTGCCGCTGGCCCTGCTGATCAGCGCCCTGGCGCCCTGGCTGATTACGCCGCTGCTGATGCTGGGCGGCGCATTTTTGTGCTACGAAGGTGCAGAGAAGCTGGCCCATCAATGGCTGCAGCGTGGGCAGGCGCCGCAGCACGCCGAGCCGGCGCTGCCGGACGATATGCAGGCCTATGAGCGCGAGAAGGTGAAGGGAGCTATCCGCACCGACTTCATTCTTTCCGCTGAGATCGTGGCGATTACGCTGGGTACGGTCGCCAGCGCGACGTTTGTGCAGCAGGTGCTGGTGCTGTGCGGCATCGCGCTGGTGATGACCCTGGGCGTGTATGGCCTGGTGGCGCTGATCGTGAAGCTGGATGACGCCGGGCTGTGGCTGAGCGCCCGCCCGGGTAGGCTGGCGCGCAGCCTGGGGCGGGGGCTGCTGAATGCCGCCCCCTGGCTGATGCGCCTGCTGTCGGTGGCCGGAACGGCCGCCATGTTTATGGTGGGGGGCGGCATCGTGGTACACGGACTGCCCTGGCTGCATCACGGCATCGCGGCCCTGAGTCAGTCCGCCGTTGGCCTGCCCAGCGTTGGGATGCTGCTGGGCGGCATCGGGCCGTCGCTGCTGAACATGCTGTTCGGTATCCTGCTGGGGGGGCTTCTCGTCTCGCTGATCCTCGGCGCGCGGCGTCTGCTGCGTCGTTGACCGCGGCGGGGCGCCGTCGTCGCCCCGTCGATCTTCTCGTTTTTCCTTCCTTTTCTTTTTCTGTGTTATTGCCGATATCTGATTGTTTTTACTTTCGCATTATCGCGAAGGTATTCGAAAGGTATTGTCGGATCCTCGTCGGTATCGGGCCGTTTGGCGGCGCCAGCGCGCCGCGGGTGGCGGATTTAACGCTTGCTTTCCGGGGGTGATCTTTGGATAAATAGCGGGCAAAGCGTTATGTGGGATGAAAAGCGCGCGTAATGCGACGGGTTAAGGCGTTTTTTCCCCCCTCGGTTCGGTGTCGTTGTGTGTTTTTACGCCGATCGCTTTTATTTGTTTTTTATTTCATTTTTTGCGTAACTTAACGAAGAAGATGGTTTTCGTTTGCTACCATGACAGTGTGCAGCCAGATGCGCAGAAACAGGGCATGACCGCCGCCGCGGCGGGATATGCCGGGGTCTGTCTCTGCTCTCCGGTGGTGCGTACGCCCGACAGCGGGCGGCGGAGCGCCGCGGACAGGCTGTGAACGAGATCGTTTTGAAAGTCTTTGGCTGTTATTCGAAAGTTTGTGAAAGCAATCATATTTTTCGGTTGTTTGTGTTGAAAGCAATCGTAATGTTATTAATCTTAGGTCGAGGCCTGTTGAAGTTCGCTTTAACCGGTTTCGTAAGGGGACAAAAGTGAAAGCGGCAGCAATCGAAAGGCGCATGGAAATCTTCAACGTAGTGACCGCCCAAGGGAAGGCACGCGTTGAGGAGTTGGCCGCACGGTTTAACGTCTCAAGCGTCACCATCCGCAGTGACCTGACTTTTCTGGAAGAGAACGGCTACATCGTGCGTTCGCACGGCGCGGCAATCCCTAATACCGGGGTGATCGCCGAACTGAGCGTCCACGAGAAGCGCCACCGCAACAGCGGTGTGAAGTCTCAGATAGGTCTGGCGGCGGCCAAGCTGATTAACAGCGGTGACGCGGTGATTCTGGATTCTGGTACGACGACCCGTGAGATCGCCGGGCACCTGCGGGGCCTGGAGAACGTGGTGGTCATGACTAACGGTCTGGATGTCGCCGTGGAGCTCGTCTCCTCGCCGGGAGTGGAAGTGGTCTGCACCGGCGGGGTGTTACGTAAGAGCGCAATGTCTTTTTCAGGCTCGCAGGCCGAAGCCTGTTTGAAAAACTTCTGTTTCGACAAGGTTTTTCTCGGGGTGGATGGTTTCGATTTGCGGGCGGGTATCACCACACACAATGAGCAGGAAGCCAGTCTTAACCGCTTGATGTGTGAGATCTCCGATCAGGTGATCGCCGTTGCCGACTCGACCAAGTTTGGCAAGCGCGGCTACCACATGATCCGGGACTTCGCTGATATCGATATTCTGGTCACGGATTCCGGCATTCCCGACGAGTACGTCGAGCGTCTGCGGGAAGCACACGTTGAAGTGATTATCGCTGAAAAAGAGAAGTGACGCGCTGACTCCACGGTAAACCGGCCCGTGTTTATTGTGGAGTATTTTGATGCATCAGTTAGAACAGCTCGTACAGCGTCACAAGGCCGGTGAGCCGGTCGGTATCTATTCAGTCTGCTCTGCCCATCCGCTGGTGATTGAGGCCGCGATGGAGCAGGCGCTGCAGGACGACTCGCTCCTGCTGATCGAAGCCACCTCCAACCAGGTGGATCAGTTTGGCGGCTACACCGGGATGACGCCGGCCGATTTTCGCGACTATGTCTGTCGCCAGGCCGATTTACTGCAGTTCCCGTTAGCCAACCTGATCCTGGGCGGCGACCATTTGGGCCCTAACCGCTGGCAGCACCTGCCGGCCGCCGAGGCGATGGCCCACGCCGACACCCTGATCGCCGCCTACGTGGCCGCCGGTTTCCAAAAAATCCATCTCGATTGCAGCATGTCCTGCGCCGACGATCCGGTGCCGCTGAGCGATGCCACGGTCGCCGAGCGCGCCGCACGTCTGGCCGCCATCGCCGAGCGCACCGCCCGTGAACAGGTTGGCCGTAGCCAGCTGGTGTACGTTATCGGTACCGAAGTGCCGGTGCCGGGCGGCGCCAAAGAGCATATCGATACGCTGGAGGTCACCTCGCCGCAGGCGGCGCGCCAGACCATCGAGTGTCACCGCGAAGCCTTTGCCCGCGCCGGGATCGCCGAATGCTGGAACCGCGTCATCGGCCTGGTCGTACAGCCGGGCGTCGAGTTTGACCATACCGGGGTGATCGATTTTCGCCCGCAGCAGGCCCAGGCGCTCAGCCAGGTGCTGGCGGATTACCCGCACCAGGTGTTCGAGGCCCACTCCACCGATTACCAGACCGATCGCGCCTACCGCGAGCTGGTGGACAACCACTTTGCGATCCTGAAGGTCGGCCCGGCGCTGACCTTCGCCCTGCGTGAGGCGCTGTTCAGCCTGTGCCACATCGAAGAGGAAATGTATGGGCCGGAGCAGTGTTCCGGTCTGCGCCAGGCGATTGAAACGGCGATGCTGGAAGCCCCGCAGAACTGGCAAAAATACTACAGCGGCAGCGACGAGCAGGTGCGTTTCGCCCGTCGCTACAGCTTCAGCGACCGCATTCGCTACTACTGGCCGACGCCGGCGGTGCAGGCGGCACAGCAGACGCTGTTCCACAACCTGACCCAGGCGCCGATCCCTTATCCGCTGCTCAGCCAGTATCTGCCGCGCGAGTTCACCGCCGTGCGTGAAGGCGAACTGGCGCTGCAGCCTGAGGCGTTGGTCAAGGCGCACATTAAACAGATTTTATCCGGCTACGCGCAGGCCTGCCTGCGTAACTAATTAGGACGTGACTATGCAACACTATATGGGATATGACCTGGACGCGCTGCAGCGTCTCGGCGCGACATGGACGGCGAAAGAGATTGAGCAACAGCCGGTATGCTGGGAGAAGACCCAGCAGATCGTCAGCGGCATGCACACGGAGATCGAGACGTTTCTACGCCGTGCGCTGGCCGCCGATAATGCGCGGGTGATCTTCACCGGCGCAGGCACCTCGGCCTTTGCCGGCCGTGCGCTGGTGCCGCTGCTGTCACGCTATGTGTCACGCCGGATGGAGGCGATCGCCACCACCGATCTGGTCTCCTGCCCGCAGCAGTATCTGAGCGAAGATGTCCCGACCCTGCTGGTCTCTTTCGCCCGCTCCGGCAACAGTCCGGAGAGCGTCGCGGCGCTGCAGGTGGCCTCCGAGTGCCTGACCCAGTGCTGCCATCTGGTGCTGACCTGTAACCAGGACGGTCATCTGTACCGCTTCTGCCAGAATAGCCCGGACGCGCTGGCGGTGTTGACGCCGCCGGAGACCAACGATCAGTCGCTGGCGATGACCTCCAGCTTCTCCTCCATGATGATGGCGGCAGTTACGATTTTTGCCGGTCTTGATAAATATTCGAAAGATATCGAAGAATTTTGTAAAAAAAGTGCGGATTGGTTCAAACAAATAAACCGCCAATTTGTAGATAATATCCGGGCCGGGCAGTATCAGCGCGTTATCTATCTTGGTAGCGGAGGATTACAAGGATTGGCTCAGGAGTCGGCACTGAAGGTGCTGGAATTAACCTCAGGAAGAATTGCTGCTATGTTCGATTCCCCGTTGGGATTCCGTCATGGCCCTAAAGCAATAGTTAACAACGAAACATTAATCTTCGTTTTTATTTCTAACAATCCTTATACGCGTAAGTACGACCTCGACCTGTTGAAAGAGCTTCGTAGCGATAATGTTGCACGCGAAATTATTGCCGTGTCCGCCTATGAAGATAATACGGTAACTGCCGGTCGGCATATTATTGTGCCGGGCGTAGCGCAAAGCGATGACATTGGACTGTTATTTGCGTATTTGATGTTGGCACAGGCATTTGCATTCCATAATTCAATCGCCGTTGGAAATTCACCGGATAACCCATCTCCGACCGGGGAGATTAACCGGGTTGTTCAGGGCGTAACTATTTACGGTTTTGAAAAATCACTCGAAGGGAAAATTTATGAATCAGCCTAACATTGTCTGGACTCGTATCGACGAACGTTTACTGCACGGGCAGATCCGCATTACCTGGGGTAAACATACGGAGGCCAACCTGATTCTGGTGGCTAATGATGACGCGGCCGAAGGCGATAGCGCTGCATTTATGCAGGCGGGGATGAAAGCCTCCGCTGGCGGTGAATATGATGTGCGCTTCTTTACCATTCAAAAAACCATCGATGTGATTCACAAAGCCGCCGCGCGCCAGAAAATTTTTATTCTGTGCAATAATCCGCACGATGTTGCGCGCCTGGTTGAGGGCGGTGTGCCGATTACTCATTGTAATATCGGTAATATGCATTTCCATGAGGGCAAGCGCCAAATCGCTAAGACGGTATCGGTTGATGACAGCGATCTGGATGCCTTCCGTCGCATGATCAATCTGGGGGTTTCCTGCACCGTGCAGAATACGCCAGACCAGTCACCGGTTGATATTCTGACACTGGCTAAAAGCGCCTAATTCAGTGGGGGGATTATTCCCCCGCTGTAACACTCCGTCTAAGGAATATATTTATGGTCTTCGAAGCTACCCTGGTTGCCATTTGGGCATTCTTATGTGGTATCGATAAATACGACGTTGCATTAAATATTCACCGTCCATTAATTACTGGCCCGGTGGTCGGTTTAATCATGGGGAATATGGAGATCGGGCTGATCGCCGGCGCCACCCTGGAGCTGGCCTGGCTGGGTCTGGTGCCGAACGCCGGGGCGCAGCCGCCGGATGTGACCATGGGCACCATCGCCGCCGTCGCCTTCGCTGTGATGACCGGCCAGTCTCCGGAAGTGGCCATGGGGGTCGGCATGCCGATCGCGGTCTTGATGCAGATGATCGTCATCGGTTTCTTTGCGCTGACCGCGTTCACCATGGGTAAAGCGGACGAGTGCGCGGAACAGGCCGATGCCGGCGGTATTTCCCGCCTGCTGATAGGCACCATCATCACCCGCTCGATGCTGTACTTCGTGATCGCCTTTGCCACGGTCTACTTCGGTGAGCACGCCGCCGAGTGGATCGATCAGAACACGCCGAAAGCGCTGCTGGAAGGGCTGGGTATCGGTGCCAAGATGGTTCCGGCTATCGGCTTCGCCATGCTGCTGAAAATCATGTGGTCCAAAGAGATGGCCGGGGTGTTCTTCATCGGCTTCGTCATGACCACCTATCTGAAGCTGCCGATCATGGCCGTGGCGATCCTCGGCGCGTCCATCGCGGTGCTGTACTACTTCTTCAGCGGTAATAAGACCAATTCACAGCAGCAGGTTAAAGAGGAATTCGAAGATGGCATCTGAAGTCATTATCTCCCCGGCGCAGGATGAAAAGCGTAAGGCCGCAAGCCTGGTAGACAACGTTGATGCCTATCAGGATGGCGAGGTCCGCAAGGTTATCACCAAGAAAGATCTGTGGAAGTGCGCGTTCCGCGGCCTGTTCATGGAAGGCAACTTTAACTTCGAACGTATGCAGGGCGGTGGTTTTGCCTACTCGATGATCCCGGCGCTGAAGAAGATCCACGGTAATAACCGGGCGGATCTGGCCAAGTCGCTGAAGAACCATCTGCAGTTCTTTAACGCCAGTCCGAAGCTGTTCACCTTCCTGCTGGGCACCGCCATTGCGATGGAAGAGAACAAAGAGAAGCCGTCGACCATCAACGTGATGAAGGTGGCGGGCATGGGGCCGACCGGTGGGATTGGCGACGCCATTGACCACATGACGCTGATGCCGCTGACCCTGGCGCTGGGCGCATCCATCGCCATCGATGGCTCCATCGCCGGTCCGTTCGTATTCTTCATCCTGTATCAGGTCGTGCATTTCCTGGTCTACTTTGGCCTGATGTTCATGGGCTACCGCGCCGGTACGGCGGCGATGGTCAGCATGAGCGACGCGACGGAGAAGCTGGCGCGCGCCGCCAACATCATGGGTATCTTCGTCATCGGTGCGCTGTGCGCCACCTTTATACGATTTAGTACCACGGCGTCGATAGAGCTCGGCGGCAAGACGGTGGATCTGCAGAGCGCCCTGTTCGATAAGATCATGCCGAACATGCTGCCGCTGCTGCTGGTGTTCTTTATGTTCCGCATGGTGAAGGGGACCGGGTTCTGGGCTAAGCCACCGGTGCTGATCTTCTCCACGCTGGCGGCCGGCGTGGTCGGTCACCTGCTGGGCATTCTGTAACCACTGCGCCCCGTCGCGGCCTAAGGCTGGGCGGGGCGTTCCCGATGAGTAAGCTGTAAGGGTAATACGATGATTGGTCTTGTCATTTCCGGGCACATCCATTTTGCAACCGGCATGGCCTCCGCCGTGCACGCCATCGCCGGTGATCAGCCGCAGATGCGCTTTATCGATTTTGTTGAATCCATGTCGACCGACGATCTGGAGGACGCGCTGCGCCAGGCGGCCGATGAGGTCGACGACGGGGAAGGGGTGCTGTTCCTGACCGACCTGCCGGGGGGCTCGCCGTGCAACCGCGCGCTGAACGTACTGATGCGCCGCGAGGGCGTTGAGGTGCTGGCCGGGGTCAACCTGCCGATGATCGCCAACGCCGCCTTTGAGCGCGACGGTGCGACGCTGGCGGAGCTGGTGGCCATTCTGCAGGAGATTGGCGCCAGCAGCGTACAGAATATGCGCCAGACGCTGGAGGCTGCGATGGCACCGGCCGAGTGTGAAGCCAGCGACGGACTGTAAACCATGTTAACCGCCTACCTGGCCGACAGCGTATTCACCCCCCGAGGGATTGAGCGGGACGTCGCCGTGCTGGTTGCCGACGGCGTGATCACCGGCGTCGGTCAGCCGATCCCGCCGGGCACCCGGATGGTGCGTCTGCCCGGTCACAGCCTGTGGCCGGGGCTTATCGATATCCACATTCACGGTCGCGCCGGCGCCGACGTGATGGATGCGACGCCGCAGGCGCTGCAGACCATCGCCGATGCGCTGCCGCAGACCGGCGTGGTGGCCTGGGTCGGCACCACGGTCAGCGCGCCGCAGCAGGATGTCTGCCGGGCGCTGCGGCAGGTCGGCGCGTTTATCGCCGCCGGTCAAGCGCAGGGGGCTCGCCTGCTGGGCAGCTTTCTGGAGGGGCCGCACTTTACCGCCCCCTTCCGGGGATCGCACCCAGAGGCGTTTCTGAGCGCCCCCGAGGGCGCCGCGCTGGAGGCCCTGTGGCTGGCCAGCGAGGGAACGCTGCTGCGCGCCGCGCTGGCGCCGGAGTCGACGGCGGCGATGCAGGCGATCGCCTGGTGGCGTGCGCGCGGCGTAAAGGTCGGCGTAGCCCATACCGCGGCCAGCTTTGCCCAGGTCAACGAGGCCCATGCGCTGGGCGCCGACTGCGGCGTGCATCTGTATAACGGCATGTCTGGCCTGCACCATCGGGAGCCGGGCTGCTGCGGCGCGGTGCTGTATCTGGATATGCTGGCGGAGCTGATCGCCGACGGGATCCACGTTAACCCGGTGATGCTGAATCTGGCCTATCGAATGAAGGGCTACCGCCACATCGCGCTGATCACCGACTGCATGCGCGCCGGTGGACTGGGCGAAGGGCGCTATCGCCTGGGCGCTCAGGAGATCACGGTGCGCCACGGCGAGGCGCGAACCGACGACGGCTCGCTGGCGGGCAGCACCTGCAGCCTGGATCAGGCGGTGCGTAACATGGTCACCCTGGCCGGCGTTCCGGTCTGGGAGGCGGTGCAGATGGCGTCGGCGGTGCCGGCGGCCTATCTCGGCCTGCAGGATCGTCTGGGCGCGATCCGCCCCGGCGCCGCCGCCAGCTTTACGGCGGTGGATCCGGCCATGACGGTGGCGGAGACCTACATTAACGGCGAGTGCGCCTATCGACGCCCGGCCTGAGCGTCGGCGGCGTCGCTCGCCCCTACACAACCAGGCGCGGCCATGTCAGCCATGGCCGCGGTAAACCGAAGGCCCGCAGGGGAGTCATCGCCAGTGCGGAGATGAGCGGGCCCAGCGAGGATAATGCAATGACTGCGATAACACGTGAAGAGATTCTGCGCGACATGCTGCGGGTGTACCGCTATCAGGCGGCTCACCAGACGCGCAGCGTCGTACGCCGCAGCGGTAAGACGCGCTTCATCAAGGATACGGACTGGGAGCGCGGCGTGTTCTGGTCCTGCGCGGCGGCGGCCTGGCAGGCCACTGGCGATACGACCTATCTGGACGGGGTGATGAACTACACCCTGCATACCGGCTTCCGCACCGGCCCTAACGCCCGCTTCGCCGATGATATGGTGTGCTGTCAGGCCTATCTGGATGTCTATCCCCAGGTGAATCAGCCAGAGGCGCTGGAGCCGACCATCAAGTCCCTGGGGCTGATGGTGGATGAGCCGCGTCCGGGGCGCGAGGACTGGTGGTGGTGCGACGCGCTGTTTATGGCGCCGCCGGCCTTTGCCGCCCTCAGCGCGCGCACCGGCGATAGCCGCTATGCCGACTATATGGATGTCGCCTTCTGGGATGCGGTCGAGCACCTGTACGATGCGCAGAGCGGGCTGTTTTACCGCGATTACCGCTACATTCCCGATGGCAAAGGCGGTGAACTGCGCGAAGAGAACGGCGAGAAGGTCTTTTGGAGCCGCGGCAACGGCTGGGTGCTGGCCGCGGTGCCGCGTATCCTGGCGCATCTGCCGACCGATCACCCCAGCCGCCCACGCTATCTGGCGATGTTCAGCGCCCTGGCGGCAACGGTGAGCGACTATCAGCAGGCGGACGGCTTCTGGCGTACCAGCATGCGCGACCCGGCGCGCTTCCCGGCGCCGGAGAGCAGCGCCACCGCGCTGTTCTGCTACGGCGTGGCCTGGGGGATCCAGCAGGGGATCCTGGATCGCGCGCGCTATCTGCCCATGGTTGAGCGCGCCTGGTCGGCGCTGCGCGGCTGCATTCATGACAACGGTATGCTGGGGTGGGTACAGCTGCCGGCGTTCAACCCGCGCGACGTGAGTGCGGAGCACAATATTGACTACGGCGCGGGCGCTTATCTGCTGGCGGGCAGCGCGATGCTGGCGCTGTATGCCTGATCCGCAGCGCTGAATCTCTAGCCCGGCTTAGTGTCGGGCTTTTCTTTCATTGATTTTCATTCGCGCATGACTCGGCGCAAACGTGCCTGTTTGGTTACGCTGTACCGCTCAATATCTTTCGTTTTTTTTCGGTATTGTGATTTTACGCATCACTTATTTTCCTTGTATTTCGTAAAATAAGAAACATCGTTTTAAATAAGAGTCTCTCCCATGTCGCGTTCTCCGTCACAGCAAGCCAACTTTCATATGATGGCCAAGCCAGCGAGCTATCGCTGCAATCTGCGCTGCAGCTACTGCTTCTATCTGGAAAAGGAGGAGGTAGTGCCGCAGCAGGCCGGCGCGCGCTCGGCGGAAACCATGAGCGACGCGACGCTGCGGCGCTACGTGCGTGACTATATCCAGTCCCACGCGGGGGAGCAGGTGGACTTTGCCTGGCAGGGCGGCGAGCCGATGCTGGCCGGTCTGCCGTTTTATCAGCGGGCCGTGGAGTACCAGAAGAAATATGCCGGCGGCAAGACCATCACCAATAGCTTTCAGACCAATGGGATCGCCATCAATAGCCAGTGGGCCGACTTCTTTGCCGAGAACGGGTTTCTGATCGGCGTCTCGGTGGATGGGCTGGCCGCGGTGCACAACCGCTACCGTATCGCCGCGCAGGGGCAGCCCACGTTTGATCGCGTCTGCCGCGCCATCGACACGCTGCGTAGCCATCAGGTCGAGTTCAATACCCTGACGGTGGTGAACGATCAGAACTGGGACAAGGGGCGTCAGACCTATGAGGCGCTCAAGGCGCTGGGCTCGACCTTTATGCAGTTCATTCCGCTGGTGGAGGTGGACGCCGCCTGCGGCTGTGGCCATGGCCACCACTATTCACCGCCTGCCTCGCCGCAGATGGCGCCCTTTAGCGTCCCGGCCCACGGCTACGGCGCGTTTATGGCCGATGTCTTTGATGCCTGGGTGGCGCATGACGTCGGACGCTACTACGTGCGTGAGTTCGACAGCCTGCTCGGGGTATGGATGGGCTATCCGGCCTCGACCTGCGTTCAGTCGGCCACCTGCGGCCAGGCGATGATCATTGAAGCCAGCGGCGACGTCTACAGCTGCGACCACTTTGTCTACCCGGCCAACCGCCTGGGCAACGTTGCCGATACCTCGCTGGCGACGCTGGCGACGTCGGCGCGTCAGCAGCGCTTTGGCCAGGCGAAGCAGGATCGGCTCACGGCGCGCTGTCAGCAGTGTCCGGTGCGCCAGCTGTGCCAGGGGGGCTGTCCCAAACACCGAATTATGGGGCTCTCCGACGAGCGTCATCGGCACAACTACCTGTGCCCGTCCTATCTGCACTTTTTTACCCACACCGCCCCGGCAATGCAGATGATGCAGGCGGTGATCCGGCGCGGGGGGGTGGCGGCGGATGTGATGTCTTTAGGACGTGTTCCGTAACGGGTCGTGAGCGTCGACGACACGCACCATTACGGTACACATCCTGGTTAAACATGCATAACAACGGAGTTGGCAATGACGTTTTTCAGTAGCAAAAAGAAGCAGTTGGCAGGGCTGGTGGCCGCTGCCTGTCTGTGCGGTGCATCGTCGGCGTCGGCGGCGCCGGCGGCGGCGACCGACAGCCGCCCCAATGTCCTGCTGGTGATTATGGACGATCTGGGCACCGGTCAGCTGGACTTTGCGCTGGATGCGCTGGATCCCCAGGCGCTGGGCAAACGCCCGGTGGCCGCGCGTTACCAGGGCGATCTGGACAAGATGATCGATGCGGCGCGTCGGGCGATGCCCAACGTGGCCCAGCTGGCGAACCAGGGCGTGAAAATGACCAACGCCTTTGTCGCCCATCCAGTGTGCGGCCCGTCCCGCGCCGGCATCTTCACCGGGCGCTATCCGGCCAGCTTTGGCACCTACAGCAACGACGATGCTATGCTCGGCGTTCCGCTGGACATCACGCTGCTGCCGGCGCTGTTCCAGGAAAACGGCTATGCGACCGCCAATATCGGCAAGTGGCACAACGCCCGCATCGACAAGAAGAACTTTGTCGATAAGGCCGATCAGACCCGCGACTATCACGACAACATGATCTCCGTCAGCGCACCGGGCTATGGCCCGGAGTCGCGCGGCTTCGATTACTCCTACAGCTACTACGCCTCCGGCGCGGCGCTGTGGAATTCGCCGGCAATTTGGCAGAATGGCAAGAATATTGCCGCGCCGGGCTACCTGACCCATAACCTGACTAACGAGACGCTGAAGTTTCTCGACGATCATCAGGGCAAGCCCTTCTTCATCAGTCTGGCCTACAGCGTTCCCCATATTCCGCTGGAGCAGGCCTCTCCGGCCCGCTATATGGATAAATTCCATACCGGCAACGCCGAGGCGGACAAGTATTTTGCCGCCGTCAACGCCGCCGACGAGGGCATTGGACAGATTATCGAACGCCTGAAGGCGCTGGGGGAGCTGGATAACACCCTGATCTTCTTCATTTCTGATAACGGGGCGGTGCACGAATCGCCGATGCCGCTCAACGGAATGGATCGCGGCTTCAAGGGGCAGATGTTCAACGGCGGCGTGCACGTGCCGTTCGTCGCCTACTGGCCGAAGCATATCCCGGCCGGTACCCAGAGCAACGTGATGGTCAGCGCCATCGATATTCTGCCTACGGCGCTGAAGGCCGCCGGGATCACTATCCCCGACGCGATGAAGGTGGACGGACGTGACATCATGCCGCAGCTGAGCGGTAAGGCGCAGACGTCACCGCACCGCTACCTGTTCTGGGCGGGGCCGGGCGCCAAGCACTACAGCGAGGAGAACCAGCCGTTCTGGTTCGACTACTGGAAGTGGATCACCTATGAAGCGCCGATGCCGCCGAAGAACCCGAACCTGGAGAAGCTCTCGCCTTCATCCTGGGCGGTACGCGACGGGGAGTGGACGCTCTACTTCTATGACGACGGCAGCAATCGGGTACAGCTGTTCAACGATCGCCTCGACCCGGCGGAGTCTCAGGATCTGGCGACCAAGTATCCGCAGCGGGTGGCCGAGATGAAGGCGGCCTACCACGACTGGATCAAGACCAAGCCCAAGCCGGTCGCCTGGGGACAGGACCGCTACCATATGCTGGAGCAGTCGGCCCGCAGCTGAGGGGCCTGAGCGGGGCAGCGCCGTATGCGCTGCCCTTTTTTTGACTTTTTTCTGAGCGAGGGCGTCCGTATGGCGCAGAAGAAAATCGAGGGCGCACCGCGTCCGATCATTCCCTATGAGCACCCCGATGGGCAGATGTACCTGCGTCTGCTGCGCGAGCGTCTGATCCGCCTGCGCTGGCGTAAGCGCGCCTATACCCGCAACGACGCCGCCCTGCGGGCCTGCTTTGCCGACGAGAGCCAGCCGCTGGAGCGCCAGTGCGACACGCTGGTGCGCTACGTGGCGGAGGCGTTTGACCACTACGCGGTGTGGGATTATACCCATGCCTACTACCCCGGCCGACCCAGTCAGCAGAATGCCCGCACCGACGCCATGGAGGGGTGCAGCCGGGTGCTGCCGACGCTGGCGACCTGGCTGCATAGTGCGGCGGCGCAGGGGCGGAACAGCGTCCTGACGGGGCTGAACGGACAGCGCTGGGACATCGCCGAGATGCTGAGCCGGGCGTTTCTGGCCGGCACCGATCCGGCGCATCCCGGCTATTGGGGTACGCTGCACGACTACGATCAGCGCATCTGCGAGAGCGCCGATCTGGCGCTGGCGCTGTGGCTGAGCAAGACGTGGGTCTGGTCGCGCTTCGACGCGCGCGCGCGCGCGCAGATCCTGACCTGGTTTCGCCAGGTGCCGGCGCGTCAAACGGTGGACAACAACTGGCACCTGTTCGGCCTGACGGTCGAGGCGGTGCTGTGTGATCTGAGCGGCGAAGGCGAGATAGACCCGCAAAAGTATCAGCGAATCAAGGCGTTTTATGTCGGCGAGGGGTGGTTCCGCGACGGCGCGCGCGGTAACTATGACTACTACAATGCCTGGGGATTCCACTACTCCCTGTACTGGCTGGATCAGATCGATCCGCAGTTTGACCGGGCCTTTATTCACGACGCCCTGCGCCAGTTTAACGACGGCTACCGTCACCTGATTACCCCCCAGGGGATCGCCTTCTTCGGCCGCAGCGCCTGCTATCGCCTGGCCGCCGCCGCGCCGCTGCTGGCGGAGGCCAGTCAGGCTGCGACGGCGCAGAGCCTGGGCTGTGCGCGGCGGGCGCTGGAGGTGACGCTGCGCTATTTCATCGCCAACGGGGCGATGCGGGCCGGCGCGCCGACCCAGGGGCTGTTTGCCGATGATGCGCGCCTGGTGGACAACTACAGCGGGCCGGCCAGCAGCTTTTGGTCGCTGCGCGCGCTGAATATCGCGCTGTACAGCGCGCCGCAGAGCGGGCTATGGCAGGCGACGTCGCTGCCGCTGCCGGTAGAGCAGGGCGACTTTTCGCACCGCATCGACGCGATCGGCGTGCAGCTTCTGGGCTGTCAGGAGACCGGCGAGAGCGTGGCGCTGTTCCTGCACGACTATACCAAGGCGCAGAGTCCCCTGAGCCGTCGCCTGCTGCGCCAGCGCCCGTGGCAGTGGCTGCAGGAGAGCCTAACGGGGCGCGCCGAGCGGCCAAAAAACAACCTGCTGCGCAAGGGGGTGACCTGCTACAGTTCGAAGATGGATCTTTACTTTTAGTTTCGCCGGTCAATGTCACACTTTTATTGTCTTTTGAATGTTTTCTTTATTTTGTTTTAATGATTAAATGAAAGCAGATGAAGATGCGGAGGTGTGACGATGTTTTTGGTTTCTTCCCGGGATATGCTGCTGCAGGCGCAGGCCAAGGGGTACGCGGTACCGGCGTTTAACATTCACAACCTGGAGACCATTCAGGTCATTGCCAAGACGGCGGCCCAGATGGGGTCTCCGGTGATCCTGGCCGGTACGCCCGGTACCTTTAGCTACGCCGGCGTCGCCTATCTGGTGGATATTTGCCGCGAGGCGGCGCGTGAATACCGTATTCCGCTGGCGCTGCATCTGGACCACCATGAGTCCTATGAGGATATCTGCACCAAGGTGGCGAGCGGCGTCCGGTCGGCGATGATCGACGCTTCGCACCACGCCTTTGCGGAGAACGTGGCCCTGACCCGTCGGGTCGTGGAGTATTGCCACCGTCTGGACTGCACCGTTGAGGCCGAGCTGGGCCGACTGGTCGGTCAGGAGGATGATCTGGTGGTCGACGCGGCGCACGGCAGCTATACCGATCCGGCGATGGCGGCCGAGTTCGCCCAGGCGACCGGCATCGACTCCCTGGCCATCGCTATCGGCACCGCGCACGGCATGTATAAAGAGGCGCCGCGCCTGGACTTTGACCGCCTGGCCCTGATCCGCCGTCAGACCGAGGTTCCGCTGGTGCTGCATGGCGCCTCCGGCATCCCGGATCAGGATGTCGAGCGCTGCGTCTCGCTGGGGATCTGTAAGGTCAACGTGGCGACGGAGCTGAAGATCGCCTTTTCTGACGCGGTGAAAGCCTATTTCGCCAGCCATCCCGCGGCGAACGATATGCGTCACTATATGGAACCGGGTAAGGCGGCGATGCAGCAGGTGGTGGAACAGAAGATCCGCATCTGCGGCAGCGCCGGACAGCTGTAAGGAGAGCACTGAGCATGACGAAACGGGTTGCCGTCCTGTTGGCGCACGGGTTTGAAGAGGGTGAGGCGGTGGTGTTTATCGACATCATGCGTCGCCTGGATATTCAGGTGGAGATCCTCTCCTGCGAGGAGAGCCTGGCGCTGAACAGCTATTTTGAGACCCCTATCCGGGCCGATGCGCTGCTAGCCGATCGCCTGGAGACGCTGTACGACGCGGTGATGATGCCGGGCGGGCCTCAGGGCACCGACCGCCTGAACGCCAGCGCCAGCGTGGTCGCATTTTTACGCCGCCACATTGCGGCAGATAAATATATCTGCGCGCTGTGCTCCTCTGGCGCCAAGGTGTTAGCCGCCCATGGCCTGCTCGAGGGACGGCGCTACAGCACCGGAGACAAGCTGGCCGAGCGTTTTGCCGACGGCGAGTATGTGGACAGGGATGTGGTGGTCGATGGCCGCTTTATCTCGGCCAAGGGACTGGGCGTCAGTTTTGAGTTTGCCTTTACCGTCGCTCGCCATTTATTGGCGGATAATGTTGCCAAGGTAGATGCTCAGGCCAGCCATATCTATTTTCGGCGCTGGCCGTTAACGGGATATTGATCGATTGCCGAAAGTTTTGGGGTTATTTTACTGCGACGGTATCGCCTACGGGGGATACCGTTTTTTTTATTATGGCACTATCCTTTCTTTCTATTTCTTTCGCTTGCTTTCTATTTGGTGTGATTTTGTGATCGTGCGTAATAAAATGAAACTTTAGCGCGCGTAGTATATCCCTACGCCAACGGCGGCTTCGATCGCTCTGGCGTCGGCGCTGCGCGGCGTCAATGCGCTATGGCTCGGGCATCATAACGGCAACGCGCGGGTTACCCATCAGTCAATAATTAATATTGAAAAGAGTTAAGGATACGATGAACAAGTTAATTTACTTGGCCGCACTCCCATGCTTGTTTTCTGCCTCTCCGTCATGGGCCAATAATTATAAAACCAGCGTTGAATACCGTCATGAGTATCGTGAGGGCGTAAAAAAACATAGCGATAGGTTTAAGGTATTTTTAGATACCGGCAATCATATCGGCTTCGAGTTTGATGCCCGCTATGGTAACCACGATGATAAAGCCTATGATCAGATGTACCTGAATGGCTCTGAGCTAAATGTTTTTTATTATACCGATCTGAATAAAAATACCCTGCTGCTGGCAGGTAACTCCTTTGACTTTACCTCTGAGGGGCTGGTATTCATTCCGTTTGTGCGCCTGAACTACACCTTTGATAATGGTTTCTATATCAATGGGCGCTATAAGTGGAAGCTATGGGACTACTCGATGAAGGGGGTAGACCAACAGCCTTACCATTCAAAGATCCAGGAGTTTGATACGTTTATTGGCTATAAGTGGGGGCAGTGGAACTTTCAGTATCAGCTGGATCTGATGCGTGAGATGTCCGCCAACGGCCAGCCGCTGTATAACGGTAAAAAGTGGGACTATGCGAATAACTTTAGGGTGGTATACGCCATTGATGCCAACTGGCGCCCCTTTATCGAAATCGGCGATATCAAGGAGAGCCGCGACAGCGATCGGCGCCAGGGACGCTATCGTATCGGTCTAAAATATACCTGGTAATCCGCACCCGCGCTCACCGGGGTTACGCGGCGGCGTCACCCCGGCTGGGACTATTTTTTCCCGTTTAGGCGGCTTTTCAGGTCGGCAAACGGGTTGTAGGTCGCTACGCCCACCTCTTGCTGCGCATCTTCACCGGCGACTACGCGGGTGCCAAATGCGTCGGCCTCCGTGTATTTTTCGTGCTCATGATCGTGGCAATAGAGGCACAGGAGCTCCCAGTTGCTGCCGTCGGCGGGGTTGTTGGTGTGGTCGTGATCGAGGTGGTGCACCGTTAGCTCACGCAGGTTGGAGTAGACAAATTCGCGGGCGCAGCGTCCGCAGACCCAGGGAAACAGCTTCAGGGCCTGTTCGCGGTAGCCGCTTTCCAATCGGGCATAGTTTTTGGGAATGATAGCCATACGCTTATCTCGTCGAGAAAAAGGATGGCGTCTATGGTAGGGCAAAGCGGCGCTGCGATCACTCGGCGATTGCCGGTGCGGCGTTAATTGTGCGAGCGGACGCCGGTTTTGCCGCTGGGCAAGGCGGGGAGAGGAGTGAGAGGAGCGGCGCCCAGGCGCCGCTCCCTGCCGATCGTCTCAAGGATTAGAACTGATCCCAGTTGGCGTCGTCGTCGCTGCGGGAGGCCGCGGCCGCCTTGGCGGACGGCGCCGGCGTCGCCGGTGCGGCGACGGGCTTGGCACTGACCGGCGCCTTCTCTTCCTGGTCGTTGGTGCGGAACTGGGAAACGGTCTGGTTCAGGCGGTCGGCCTGATCCTCCAGCGCGCCGGCGGCGGCGGCGGACTGCTCCACCAGGGCGGCGTTCTGCTGGGTTACCTTATCCATCTCATTGATCGCCAGTGCTATCTGGGCAATGCCGCGGCTCTGCTCTTCGGAGGCAGAGGAGATCTCCTGCATGGTGTCGGAGATGTGGTTCACGGAGGTGACGATCTCTTCCATCGCATGGCTGACGTTTTCCACCAGCTGATTGCCCTGATCGACTCGGGTTACCGAGGTGTCGATCAGCCCCTTGATCTCTTTGGCGGCCTGCGCGCTGCGCTGCGCCAGGTTGCGCACTTCGCCGGCGACGACGGCGAAGCCGCGTCCCTGCTCACCGGCGCGGGCGGCTTCGACCGCGGCGTTCAGTGCCAGGATGTTGGTCTGGAAGGCGATGCCGTCGATTACGCCGGTAATATCGCCAATTTTACGTGAACTTTCGGCAATTTCGGTCATGGTGCTGACCATCTGACGGGTGATCTTTCCACCGTTGACGGCGATGGTTGAGGCCTTCTGCACCAGGTCGGTGGCCTCGCGGGCGCTGTCGGCGTTGTTTTTCACCGTGCTGGAGATCTGCTCCATGCTGGAGGCGGTCTCCTCCAGCGAGCTGGCCTGCTCCTCGGTACGGCTGGAGAGGTCGTTGTTGCCGGCGGCAATCTCCTGCACGCCGGTAAAGATATTCTGGGTGCCGGCGCGTACCGCGCCGACCATGTGGGCCAGCTCGTCGCGCATATGGCGCAGCCCCTGCATCAGCTGGCTGACTTCGTTATCGCCGCGCGCCTGAATATCGATGGCCAGGTTGCCGTGGGCAATCTCGGCCTGATAGGCGATCACCTGCTGGATACGGGCGATGATGTGGTTACGCACCCAGTACAGCACCAGGGCGGTCATCGCCAGGAACAGGATCATAAAGCCGATGGTCAGCGGGATCATCTGGCGGTAGTTGGCCGCCGCTGCCTGGGAGGCCGGGCTGATGATCTGGTTGGCGACGTAGTCGGAGGCCTCATCCAGAGAGGACATAAAGCCGCTGCTGGAGTGGTTTTTCAGCACGCTCTGAAAGCCGGCGATATCGTTGCTCTGCAGGCATTCGATCATCGAGACCAGATCGGCGCGCGCTTTGCCATACAGACCGCGTACTTTTTCGGCGCGGCCGTTATCGTGGCCGCTGCTGAGGGAGAGGCTGTAGAAGTTCTCCATCTCTTTATCGACGTTGCCGAGCTTCTGCAGCAGGTTGCCGAGGGAGACGCGGGCGTTGCCCTCATCGCTGTGGGCGCTCAGCGCCAGGGCATCCTTCATGATCTCTTCGCGGATCTGGGTAATGGAGGCATAGGCGCGGTCCATCGCCATAATTTGGTTGAAGCCGCTGGAGATTTGATCGAGGCGGGTGTCGGTGCTGGAGGCATCGCGCAGACTCCAGATGCCGGAAAAGATCTGCAGGCCGCAGAACAGGGCCAGAACGGCCATCAGTCCCCGTGAAATTTTCAATCGTTCAAACATATCTAACCTGTCGTGAGCAGTAATGGAGTCAATGTCCGGCGCGCAGAGGTACCGAGGCCGGAAAAAGGTGTGCTATTACTGTCGGTTGATAGTGTAAAAACTTTAATGGTTTAGCTAATTAATTAAATGTGGCGTGTAAGGATAACGTGGCGATCCCAGCGCAGAACGAGTCGCATTGACCGTTCTGCGGTAGGATAAAACGGACGCCATTAATCGCCAAACAACGTGGGATGAAGGTCGCCATTCAGCAGGCGTTCTCGCCACCACTGCACGGCGCGTCCGGCCTTGGCGTGGCGCCAGCCGACGTAGGCCACCTCGCGCGGGGGGGTAAACGCCAGGGGCGGCGCGCAGAGGCGCCGCTGCGTCAGGTAGGGGCGCGCGGCGTGTCGCGGCAGGTAGCCGGCCCCCGCGCCGCTAAGCAAGAGGCTGATTTGGTATGCCGCGTCATAGACCACGATATGCTGCGGCGTCTCCTGCCCCACGGCGGCGGGGCTGACGGTGAGCCTGTCGCCCATCACGATGGTTCGCTGCTCGCCGAGCTGCTGCGGCGTCAGCGGGTGCGCGCAGCGGTTCAGGGGATGGTCGGGTGCCACCGCCAGCAGGGTATCGATATAGCCCAGGCTCTGATAGGTGTAGCCGCCGTTTTCCGGCAGCTGGGGGGCCGTGCCAATGATGATATCGGCCATGGCGCCGCGCTCGCCGCCTGCTCCGCTCTGCGTCGGCGCATGGGGCATCAGGTGCAGGCGGGTATGACGGTGTGCCTGAATGAAGGCATCGATCACCGGGTGCAGGGTGTGCGGCAGGATATAGCCCTCCAGCGCCATGAACATCTCCATCTCCCAGCCCGACTCCAGCAGCGTCGCCTGGCGCTCTAGCTCCTGCGCCTCGTTCAGCAGGCGGCGCCCCTTTTCCAGAATGATGCGCCCGGCGCGGGTAAAGCGCGCGCGGTGGCCGCTGCGGTCGAGCAGCTGTAGATTCAGGTTACTTTCCAGCTTTTGTACCATGTAGCTCAGGGCGGCGGGGGTTTTATACAGCGACTGGGCGGCCGCCGCGAAGCTGCCGTGTCGATCAAGCGCATCGAGGATCAGCAGCACCTCCAGATTTATACGCATAGGCGGCTCCGTCCGGGGCGCGTCGCGCGCCGGTGGTCGATGCGCTTTTCGTCATGCGTGAAAAGGGCATGGCCCATCAGCAAAATACGGAAAGTGAATACGGATAAACGCCGATTTATTTTTTTATTCGATACTTTAGATAAAAGAAAAACTTTCATCTTGCCATAACGCAAATTAATTATCATATATCCCTTTGAATAGCTATGCAGATATATCTGTATATTTATTTTGGTGTGGTGATTAAATATAAAGCCCGCGGGTTACTATTTGCGCGGAGTGATTAATGTTTTGCCGTCAGTGTAATAAATTTTATTTTCTTTTTATTCTAAATAGAAAGTATTAATGAGCTGCCCCGTAAATATATGCTAATTATTAATTGAGTGCGACGCTATTGGCGCTGTCGCAGAGAATAATCTTTTTTATTTTGTCCGATCGCTTATTGGTCGCACACGAAATATGTCGTGGACGCCGGCGGGACGCGGGTCTCCCGCGAGCGCGGCGGGGGTGGTGCGCCATCGCGCCGCGCAGTGGACGACATTTGTGCTGCGTTTGTGGCATAATGTGAACAAAATCACGTTAACCTATTGAGATTGCGCTGTGCTGATAAGTAACAACATCACCATGCAGTTTGGCAGTAAGCCGCTGTTTGAGAATATTTCTGTCAAATTTGGCGGTGGAAACCGCTACGGTCTGATCGGCGCCAACGGCTGCGGAAAGTCTACGCTGATGAAGATCCTCGGCGGCGATCTGCAGCCGACGGCCGGGAACGTCGCGCTGGATCCGAATGAGCGTCTGGGTAAGCTGCGTCAGGATCAGTTCGCCTTTGAAAAATACAGCGTGATCGATACGGTCATCATGGGGCACCAGGAGCTGTGGGCGGTGAAAGAGGAGCGCGATCGTATCTACGCGCTGGCGGAGATGAGCGAAGAGGAGGGATACCGCGTCGCCGATCTGGAGGTCGCCTACGGTGAAATGGACGGCTACAGCGCCGAGGCCCGCGCCGGTGAACTGCTGTTGGGCGTCGGCATCCCGGTCGAACAGCACTATGGCACCATGAGCGAAGTGGCGCCGGGCTGGAAGCTGCGCGTGCTGCTGGCGCAGGCGCTGTTTTCCGATCCGGATATCCTGCTGCTCGACGAACCGACCAACAACCTGGATATCGATACTATCCGCTGGCTGGAGACGGTGCTGAACGAGCGCAACAGTACCATGATCATCATCTCCCATGACCGCCATTTTCTGAATATGGTGTGCACCCATATGGCCGATCTGGACTACGGCGAGCTGCGCATTTACCCGGGCAACTATGATGACTATATGACGGCGGCCACCCAGGCCCGCGAGCGCCTGCTGGCGGACAACGCCAAGAAAAAGGCGCAGATCGCAGAGCTGCAGTCGTTCGTCAGTCGCTTTAGCGCCAACGCCTCTAAGTCGCGTCAGGCTACCTCGCGCGCCCGTCAGATCGATAAGATCAAGCTGGACGATGTGAAGGCCTCTAGCCGTCAGAACCCGTTCATCCGCTTCGAGCAGGAGAAAAAGCTGTTCCGCAACGCGCTGGAGCTGACGGACCTGAGCAAAGGCTTCGATAACGGCCCGCTGTTCAGCGGGGTGAAGCTGCTGCTGGAGGCCGGCGAGAAGCTGGCGGTGCTGGGGACCAACGGCGTCGGTAAATCCACCCTGCTGAAAACCCTGGTTGGCGATCTGACACCGGACGCCGGCGGCGTCAAGTGGGCTGAAAACGCCCAGATAGGCTACTACGCGCAGGATCACGAGTATGAGTTTGAACAGGATATGACCCTGTTCGACTGGATGAGCCAGTGGCGCCAACAGGGCGATGACGAGCAGGCCGTGCGAGGGTTCCTCGGTCGTCTGCTGTTTAGCCAAGAGGACATCAAAAAGTCGGTTAAGGTGCTCTCCGGCGGTGAGAAGGGGCGTCTGCTGTTCGGTAAGCTGATGATGCGCCGCCCCAACGTCCTGGTGATGGATGAGCCGACCAACCATATGGACATGGAGTCGATCGAGGCGCTGAATATTGCGCTGGAGCTGTATCAGGGAACGCTGATCTTCGTCTCCCACGACCGTGAGTTTGTCAGTTCGCTGGCGACTCGGATCGTGGAGATCACCCCGCAGAAGGTGGTGGACTTTGGCGGCGGCTACGAAGAGTACCTGCGCAGTAAAGGCGTCGATGAGTAAACGAACGGCCCTGCGGGGCCGTTTTTTTTCGGGGCACGGCGGCGGCGCGCGCGCGTTGTCGCACGGCCGACGCCGCGCGCTGCCCCTGTTTGTCAGAATGCGCCTATGGGGAGCGCGCATGCCGGTGTGGTAGGCTGTTACCCGTTTGGCGCATCGCGCACAGGATAAATAAGGATTTGATGATGAAGACATTCTCTATGATGATGGCGGGCATGATGCTAGCCGCTTCTTCCGTGAGCGCCTGGGCCGGCTCGGCGGATCTCAGCCGTCAGCCGCTGGATAAGGTGGCACCCTATCCTCAGGCCGAACAGGGCATGACGCGTCAGGTTATCTATCTGCCGCCGCGCGACGATGAAGCGGCGCTGCGGGTTGAGCTGTTGATCGGTAAAACGCTGCAGGTCGACTGTAACCGCCAGCGCCTGATGGGGCAGCTAGAGAGCAAGACCCTGCAGGGGTGGGGATACGACTACCTGGTGATGGATAAGGTCAGTGGACCGATGGGTACGCTGATGGCCTGCCCGGATAATCAGCGTCATCCGGCGTTTGTGACGGTTCACTTAGGCGATAGCGCGCTGCAGCGCTACAACAGCAAGCTGCCGCTGGTGGTCTATGTGCCGCAGGGCGTTCAGGTGAAATACCGTATCTGGCAGGCCCAGCTGGCGGTGATGGACGCGCAGATCAAATAAGGCGCGGTGGCGGGCCGATGACGCCCGCCGCGATGGGGCGTACGGACATTAGGCGAGCGATAGCGCAACGCGGTGCTCGCCGTCCGTTTGCTGGCGATAGCTGCCGGGCGAGGTGCCGTAGCGGCGCTTAAAGGCCCGGCTGAAGGTCTGCTGGCTATCAAAGCCGTACTGCAGCGTGATCTCCATAATCTTCTTATTGCTGCGCTGCAGCTCCGCCGCCGCCCGGATCAGGCGGCGTTTGCGCACATAGGCGGCCAGGCTGTAGCCGGTGACCTCTTTAAACAGGCGCTGCAGATACCATTTGGAATAACCCGCCCGTTCGGCGATATCGTCGATCAGAATACGCTTGTCCAGATTCTGCTCTATCCACTGAATTAATGCGTCGACCAACAGCTGGTGCTGTCCCTGGGTTGTCATTGGGTGTCCCTCATCGCTGGCGTTGTGTGTGCCTGTCTCCATAGTAGCGGAACAAAAATAGAGAGACTTATACAAAAACTAAGGCTTCTTGTTGTTTTGTAAAGAAATGCCAGCTAGGTGTTTCCAGGCGTAATAATGGCGGCAATGGGGAGAGAATATGGAGGAGGCCGGCGAAGATCGGGTCTTCGCCGGGCGGCGGTGAGGCGGTCGTTAGGCGGTGGCGGTGGCCAGTTTGCTGGCGAAGCCAAGGAACATCAGGCCGACCATGGAGTTCCCCAGGCGGGCCAGACGCTGTTTCTGTCCCAAAAAGTGGGCCAGCGCGGCGCCGGAGAAGATCAGAAACGTCATGTAGCAGATGCTGATGCACTCCAGGATGGTCGCCAGGATCAAAAACGAGAGCCCGGTGTGGGCGTAGTTCAGGTCGATAAACTGCACGAAGAAGGAGACATAGAACAGGATCGACTTAGGGTTGGTCAGGCTGAGCGTCAGCGCCTTACGGAAGGTATGGCTCACCTCGACGTGCTCCTCGCTGGCCTGACGCGGGGTGTGGCGCAGGGCAGAGTAGAGGATTTTGATCCCCAGATAGAGCAGATAGAGTGCCCCGAGCATTTTGATCAGGTTAAACAGAAACGGGGAGGAGCGGATCAGCGACGCGATCCCTAAATAGGCCAGGAAGATCAGGACTCCATCGCCGATCAGCACTGCGCTGGCGGCCTTATACCCTTCACGGATACCGCCGGTGATCCCGGTCTTGAGGACGAACAGCGTATTGGGACCGGGGACCAGAATGATGAATATCGCACCCAGGACATACGTCCAGATATTGAGTACGCCAAAGCTTTCTAACACATCAACCTCGTTTTAGTTAGTGAGTTATGTGGAACTATTGCCTTAATAATGTTCGATTATTCTACACACTTTAGGCGCCGAATGGCAGAGGCAAGATGCAGGTCGCGGAGCGTCTCGCGGCGACCTTTTTTCCGGCGTAGCCTCACCGCCAAGCCGGGCTGCGCACGGCCTGTCGGGACAGCACTTCTCCGCGGCGCCCGGACGGAGCGCTAGGCGGTACAGCAGTCGACGCTGGTCAAATGGTAGGTGCTATGCAGATCGATCATCGCCGCCAGGCGAGCGTTGGCCTTCATCATCGCCTTGGGGCGCGACTCCGCGCTGATGACAAAGGCGCCTTGCTCTTTGCTGGCGGTGGTTTTCCCGGTGTTTTCCTCTCTCAGGGTGAGAATACGGTCATAACGGCAGAGAAACTGTTGCATGTGTAGCCTCGAATGAATCGTCGGCGGGAGGCGACATCGCCACGGATGGCGGGTGCTCCCCGGTCCGAAACGCAGAAACGTACCGTGCGTTAAAAAAACGAGTGTCGGCGCGGTGGTGCGCCGCCGCGATGTCCGCGGGGTGCCTAGGGGAAGATAGAGATAATTTATTGTTTTTTCCCCTATTCCTACCGACGCCGACCCGACGTGCCTTCGTCTGACGCGGCGTGCGGCCCGCGCTGACGAGAGGCGGTGTTCCGACGCTGCGCGGAACACTATTTAGTGTAATCATTATTACTTTAGCGAACATATAGATTTGTGAAATGCGTTGCAACCCGCCAGCGTCGTCGGCATTTCTTTGGTCGTCGGCGTACGCGCTGGCGTACACCTATGGATATGCTTATTTACGCACGTTTTTACCACATCTATGCGGCGGGGGAGGCTGAGAAGCGGATTACATCGGCGACGTTGTAGAATATTCGCACAGGCGATCTGCATAAAATTCCATAATTAGCAAAACTTATAACTATAAGCCGATTACGACAAATTCTATTGTCAGCGTTAATTTCTGGGTTTTGACTTGAACGCCACATTTTATCGTGAGATTAATGAGTCGTCTTAGAACCAAAAGGTATAGGTTCTGTTTAATCCAAGGAGAAATATTATGTTGACGGCAATTTATTCTGGTTTTCGTGGTTCGATGCGTTGGGCTCTCATGCCGGTCTATCGTGGGCATGGTGATTATACTTTATTGTTTACAGTGGTTTTTTTCTTCGGAATGAGCCTGGTGCGTTCAATGGCCTGGGGTGAAATGAATAGCTGGTATCACGTATTTATTAATATTCCTCTGCTGATGATCGCATATGCGCTGGCGTGGATGGTGGAGCGTGCCATTAAGGAGTAACGGTTTATTAAACAGGTAAAGGTTGATTTAACCTCCCGCACAGTCTTCGGACGTTTCCCATGCCGCCTATGCCAGCGAGCCTAATGACATAGGCGGCATTATTTAATTCAATATATTTATATCTCTGCGCCGTTTCTCCTCCTCCGCGCTTGTGCCTGAATACCGAGCATCGTCCTGAGCCTCTGCGTCCGCGGGGAGCGTCACGCTGCGCCTTCACCGCCCTGGGCGGCGTTAAACTCGGCCCGCAGCGTCGCTATCGGCAGATGACGGCCAATGATCACCAGCTGGGAGCGACGCGGCGCATCGGGCGGCCAGGGGGAGCCATAGTCAAAGCCGACCACCCGATGGATGCCCTGTACCACCAGGCGGCAAGGCTGATCGGCGATGGCCAATACCCCCTTATAGCGCAGCATATCGTTGCCGTGGCGTT
Source organism: Edwardsiella piscicida (assembly GCF_001896205.1). Lineage (GTDB taxonomy): Bacteria > Pseudomonadota > Gammaproteobacteria > Enterobacterales > Enterobacteriaceae > Edwardsiella > Edwardsiella piscicida. The sequence continues at coordinate 2,856,441 of NZ_MPNU01000001.1, read as the reverse complement.
CGACGCACTGCGCCATAAAGGCGCCGATACGCTGAAGATCCAGCTCTCCCCCCTCCAGCAGATGCGCCTGAATGGCGTCATCGACCGCGGTGGAAGGGGCCGCCGCGGCGCGGAACGGCTGAAAGCGCGGCGCCGCCGCGGCGTGCGCCGTGACGATATGCAGCCCGCGGGAGACGCTGAGATCGTCGCTGAGGGTAAAGGCGTGCAGATTCAGCCACAGGGCCGCGGGACAGATACCGCGCTCGACCTGATACAGCTCGGCCCGCGAGTTGATGCGCCGAATCCGGGCGATGACCGCCTCGCGCTGTGCCTCGTCGACCCTATCGGCCTTGGTCAGCAGGATGCGATCGGCAAAGCCCAACTGGGCGGCGGCGACGGGATGCTCGTCCAGCTGGCGGGGCAGGTGCTGACAGTCGGCCAGCGCGATCACCGCGTCCAGACGCAGGGCATCGCGCAGCGCGGGCTCGACAAAGAAGGTCTGCACGATCGGCGCGGGATCGGCCAGGCCGGTGCTTTCGATGATGATATGGTCGAACTGGCGCTGCCCGGCGCGGCGCTGGGCCAGCAGATCGCTCAGCGCTGCGCTGAACTCGCCGCGCACGCTGCAGCAGAGGCAGCCGTTGCTGAGCTCGGTGACCGACACCGACGCGTCGGCCTCCAGCAGGGCGCCGTCGAGGTTGACGGCGCCAAACTCATTCTCCACGATGGCCAGGCGCCGATCGGGGCCGCTGCGCAGATAGTGGTTGAGCAGGGTGGTTTTGCCGGCGCCGAGGAAGCCGGTCAACAGGGTAACGGAAACGGGGCTCTGCATGGTCTCTCCCGGGTTGGCGGGGCGCGCAGGCGCCCCGCGGATACATAACGCCGCGCGCCGTCGCTCAGCAGCAGCGGGTGCTGCCTTTGCCGCCGTAGCGGGCATCCTGGCGCTCACGGAAAAAGTCCTCATAGCTCATCGGCGTCTGCTCGGGGTGCGTCAGCCGCATATGCTGGACATAGTTATCGTAATCGGGCACGCCGACCATTAGCTTGGCTGCCTGCCCGAGGTATTTACCGGCCTTGGCCAGGGTATCGAACATAGCGCCTCCTTCGTTGCGCCGCGTCGGCGCGCTGTACCGACGCGGCGTGGCCACCTTCACGCCTGACGCTGATGCTCAGGCAACCGATGATCCCCGTGCGACGGCGGCGTCATCGCCTGGTAGGGCACCTCATGCGCGCTGGGCTGCGGGTTACGCAGCGCGGACAGCGCCGTTTTCAGGGAGAACAGCCCCAGCACCACGACCACCACCATAAAGAACAGGGTGAGCCCGGCGTCCAGGCGGTTGTTAAAGACCAGCTGCGCCAGCTGCGACTGGGTGTACTGCGCCGGAATGGCGCCGCTGTCGATCATCGCCTGGAACTTGTTGGCGATGGCGAGGAAGCCGACCCGCGGATCGGCGCTGAAGGTTTTCTCCCAGCCGGCGCTCATGGTGCAGATCAGCAGCCAGGCGGTCGGCAGCAGGGCGACCCAGGCGTAGGCCTGGCGCTTCATGCGGAACAGCACCACGGCACACAGCATCAGTGCCATGCCCGCCAGCATCTGATTGGCAATGCCGAACAGCGGCCACAGGGTATTGATCCCGCCGAGGGGGTCGACCACCCCCTGGTGGAGAAAGTAGCCCCAGGCCAGCACGCACAGCGCGGTCGCCAGCAGGTTGGCCGGTAGCGAGTTGGTCTTTTTCAGCGACGGCGAGATCACGCCCAGCAGATCCTGCAGCATAAAGCGCGCCGCCCGGGTGCCGGCGTCGACGGCGGTCAGGATAAACAGCGCTTCAAACAGGATGGCGAAGTGATACCAGAAGGAGACATCCATCAGCCCACCGAGGGCGCCGTGCAGAATATAGGCCATGCCGACCGCCAGCGTCGGCGCGCCGCCGGCGCGGGAGATAATGCTCTGTTCGCCCACCTCGCTGGCGATGGCGTTCAGGGCATCCGGCGTGATGTGGAAGCCCCAGCTGCTGACCACCTGGGCGGCGGAGGCCACCACGTCGGCGCTGCCGGCCGGCGCCAGGATCGCCAGCGGGCTGTTCATGGCAAAGTAGACCCCCGGATCGATGACGCAGGCGGCGACCAGCGCCATGATGGCGACAAAGGACTCCATCAGCATGCCGCCGTAGCCGATAAAGCAGGCCTGATTTTCATTGGCCAGCATTTTGGGGGTGGTTCCCGAGGCGATCAGGGCGTGAAAGCCGGAGACCGCCCCGCAGGCGATGGTGATAAACAGGAAGGGGAACAGATCCCCGGCCCAGACCGGCCCGCTGCCGTCGATAAAGCGGGTCAGCGCCGGCATCTGCAGGGTCGGGCGCATGATCAGGATACCGATGGCCAGCCCGACGATGGTGCCGATCTTCAGAAAGGTGGAGAGGTAGTCGCGCGGCGCCAGCAGTAGCCATACCGGCAGCACCGAGGCGACAAAGCCGTAGCCGACCAGCATCCAGGTCAGTTGAACCCCGCTAAAGTCAAAATAGGGGCCCCAGACCGGACTTTCGGCGACCCATCCGCCGGAGATGATGGCAAAGATCAGGCAGACCAGGCCAATGATCGACACCTCGCCGATGCGTCCCGGCCGCAGGTAGCGAGTATAAATACCCATGAAGATCGCCAGCGGAATAGTAAAGGCGACGGTATAGGTCCCCCACGGGCTGTGGGTCAGGGCCTTCACGACGATCATCGCCAGCACCGCCAGGATGATCACCATGATGATAAAGGTGGCCACCAGGGCGATCACCCCGGCGGTGTTGCCCATCTCGGTTTTCACCAGATCCCCCAGCGAGCGACCGTCGCGGCGGGTGGAGACAAACAGCACCATAAAATCCTGCACCGCACCGGCCAGTACGACCCCCGCCAGCAGCCATAGCATGCCCGGCAGATAGCCCATCTGGGCGGCGAGCACCGGGCCGACCAGCGGACCGGCGCCGGCGATCGCGGCAAAGTGGTGGCCAAACAGCACCTTCTTATCGGTCGGGACATAGTCCAGGCCATCGTTGTGGCGCACCGCCGGCGTCATGCGCGTGGCATCGACCCCCAGCACGCGGTTGGCGATATAGAGCCCATAGTAGCGATAAGCGATCAGATAGACGCACACCGCCGCGACGACGATCCACAGCGCATTGATCTGCTCGCCGCGGTTCAGGGCGATGTAGCCGAGCGAGAAGGCGCCGAGGAGCGCCAGCGCGATCCAGAGGAGGGACTTACCAAGATTATCCATAACATTCCTTTTGCTTTTATTTTTCATGCACAGACAAATGGGTTTGCATATAAACAACAATGCCTATGAATAATAATGGAGCGCTCCGTGCGCGATGTTACATTTGGTAATGTTTTATCGATCTTGCAGAAAGGATCACTGATTGCGCTTGTATAGGATGCAACGAGACGCGTTATTGCGTGATAAACCAGCAGAGAAGGCGCAGCAAATACAGGGTAATGGCGCGTTTATCGTCGGTCGGATACGGCTATCGAGCGCGAACGTATTGGCGGTGTGAATTATCTGATTAATAGATATGTGATAGTAATAAATACGCTAAAAGGCGCAGAAAAGCGCGGGGGTGAAAGGGAGCAGAATAGGGGAAGGAATAAGGTGCGAAGGCCGAGGGACATCGGCCTCCGAAACGGTAAACTCAGGCGTGGCTCAGCGCCAGAGGGCTTTCATAGCCGTGCGCCTGGGCATCGCGGATACAGTCGGCGCGCTGGCGAAAGGTGGTGCCAGAGCAGCAAATAATATATCCGGTCGACTCCACTTGGCACCAGCGCCACTGGCCATTGGCGGTGTTATAGAATTTCCAATAGGTTTCGTCTTGTACTTGATTCATTTTTTATAACCCGAAGATCGGTGTGCGGCTGACCCCAGGGGACAGGCGCGACGGTTAACGGCGTTGAGATTATCGCGGGCGGTATGAAAACGTGGGTTACGCCGACGCTGACCCCCACCCGAACGGGAAACGCCGCGGCGTTTGCGCAACGTGCAGGGGGCATAGACGTGTAACGATTTTCACAGCCGGAAAGCGGCTTGAGCCGCCCTACGGTGCGCCGGGCGCGGTATTTCCGCCTCGGCGCCGGCCATTTTACTCTGCGTTAGGGCGATCAACAATGTGCCATTGTTAACGGTTTATAAAAAATCATCTCCTGTCCGCAGGCCGATGTGAAAAAGGTTGCGTCCGCGCGGCGCGGATGGACAGAGTTTGCGCAAACGCATCGGCGGCGCTCGGCGATCGCCGCCGATGCGTCCAGGAACCGCTTTCGGGGATGTTTTCGCCGCGGGCAATGTTCTACCATAGCGATACCCTATTTTTGACCTCGTTAAATGGAAGTCCAATGCGTCAATTAATCGTGCTGCTCCCCCTGGTAGCGATGCTGAGCGCCTGTAGCAGCCATAAACCGAAAACCGCGGCGCCGGAGACGGCGGAGCAGGCGCTGAGCCGTAGCCAGTCGGGGGGCTTTACGCTGGCGCCCGAGCACGCGCAGTATCAGCCGACCGGCGATTTTGTCTATAGCCCCGCCGCCGCCCAGTTTATCGACACGATGGTGCGTGAGCATGGATTCGAGCGCCGCCAGCTGGAGACGGTGCTGTCGCAGACCCAGCGTCTGGACTATGTGCTGCGCCTGATGGATCGGCAGGCGCCGACCGGCCGGCCGGCCGCCGGGCCAAACGGCGCCTGGCTGCGCTATCGCGACAAGTTTATTACGCCGGACAACATTCAGAACGGCGTGCAGTTTTATAACCAGTACTATGCCGAGCTGCTGCGGGCGCAGCAGATCTACGGGGTGCCGCCGGAGATCATCGTCGGTATCATCGGGGTGGAGACCCGCTGGGGACGGGTGATGGGCAAGACGCGCATCATCGATGCGCTGGCCACGCTGGCCTTCGCCTACCCGCGCCGCGCCGACTACTTCCGCGGCGAGCTGCAAACCTATCTGCTGATGGCGCGTGAGGAGGGGAAGGATCCGCTGACGCTGCGCGGCTCGTTCGCCGGTGCCATGGGCTACGGTCAGTTTATGCCCTCGGCGTTTCAGGCCTATGCGGTCGACTTTAACGGCGACGGCCACGTGAACCTGTGGGATCCGGTGGACGCCATCGGCAGCGTGGCCAGCTATTTTAAAGGGCACGGCTGGACGCCTGGCGCCACGGTCGCGGTGCAGGCCAACGGCCAGGCGCCGGGGCTGGATAACGGCTTCAAGACCCGCTACTCGGTGAGCGAGCTGGCGCAGGCCGGGCTATCGCCCCAGCGCGCGCTGGCGGACGAGCGTCAGGTCAGCCTGCTGCGCCTTGACGTCGGCAGCGGTTACCAGTACTGGTACGGCCTGTCCAACTTCTACACGATCACCCGCTATAACCACAGCACCCACTACGCCATGGCCGTATGGCAGCTGGGCGAGTCGGTGGTCCGCTCCGCGGGACGCTGATCCCACCGTCTCCCCGCGCGGCGCCAAGGCCCGCCGCGGGGACGTTCTCTACGCTGTCCCGTTTGCTTGCCGCCGCGGCGATACCTCGGCGCTTGCGCCTGCGCCGTCTTTATTTTAGTATTTGCTTAATTAAGAATTTGCTAAAATAGAGGTGAGGCCGATGGAAGAACGTCCTTCGCTACAGCAGCTGCAGGCCAGCGCCGATCGGGCGTCGGCGCTGCTGAAGGCCATGGGCCATCCCCAGCGTCTGCTGATCCTGTGCATTCTGCTGGGGCAGCCGCGCGCCGGGGCCGGCGAGCTGGCCCGCGCCGTCGGTCTAACGCCTTCGGCGACCTCCCAACATCTGGCCAAGATGCGCGCCGAAGGGCTGATCGCCAGTGAGCGGGAGGGCACCCACGTACGGTACAGGATCCATAACCCGGCGATCGCCCAGATCATCGCCACGCTCAAAACCCACTATTGCCCGTAACGGGAGGCAGCTATGCAGGTGAATACCCTTACACCGCGTCAGGCCAGCGAGATACTGGCGCAGGGCGCCCGGCTGATCGATATCCGCGATGCGCAGGAGTATGCGCGTGAACACGTTGCCGAGGCGACGCTGGCGCCGCTTTCCGCCTGGCAGCAGGGGATGCCGCTGACGCCGCCGCCGTCGGGGGCGGTCATTTTTATGTGTCAGTCCGGGATGCGCTCGGATAGCAACGCGGCGCTGCTGGCCTCGCGGGTGGCGCCGGGCCAGGCCTATGTGATGCAGGGGGGGCTGGCGGCCTGGAAGCAGGCCGGTCTGCCGACGGTGGAGGATCGGCGTCAGCCCCTGCCGCTGATGCGTCAGGTACAGATTGCCGCCGGTGCGCTGGTGCTGCTGGGGGTTATCTTGGGCTACGGCGTGGCGCCGGGGTTCTTCCTGATCTCCGGCGTGGTCGGCGCCGGTCTGCTGTTTGCCGGGATCAGCGGCTTTTGCGGTATGGCGCGTCTCCTGATGAAGATGCCGTGGAACCGCCGCGTGAACTCATAGCGAGAATAGCACACCGCCCGGTTGAACCGGGCGGTGTGCTGTAGAGGGATAGGCACGCGGGATCAGTGCGTATCCGGGAAGGCGCGCTCGTCGCGGCGCGCCATCGCCTCGTACTCCGCCCACTTCAGATCGACCACCTGCTGGGCAATCGCCATCATGCGCTGCGCCTCCTGCGGGTGGGCGCGCATCAGCGCCTGGTAGCGGGTTTCATGCTGACGGTACTCCAGCAGCGGCAGCGATGGACGCAGGCTGTCGAGGAGGAACGGATTGACATGCCGCTCCCGCAGCACCGGGTTATAGCGGATCAGCGGCCAGTGGCCGGCGTAGACCGCCCGCTTCTGCTGCATCAGCCCCTGGCGCATATCGATGCCGTGGGCGATACAGTGGCTGTAGGCGATGATCAGCGACGGCCCTGGATAGGCCTCGGCCTCGCGCAGTACCTCCAGCGTTTGCTGCGGGTTGGCGCCAAAGGCGATGCGGGCCACGTAGACATCGCCGTAGGCGATGGCCTGCAGGGCGATATCCTTCTTCGCCATCGTCTTGCCACCGGCGGCAAACTTGGCCACGGCGCCCAGCGGGGTCGACTTGGACATCTGCCCGCCGGTGTTGGAGTAGACCTCGGTATCCATGACCAGTACGTTCACATCGCGCCCGGAGGCCAGCACGTGGTCCAGCCCGGAGGAGCCGATATCGTAGGCCCAGCCGTCGCCGCCGATGATCCACACCGACCGACGCACCAGGTGATCCAGCAGGCTCAGCAGGCTATCGATCTGCGCGCCGCGCAGGCGGCTCAGGCGATCGCGCACCTGCTGCAGACGGGCGCGCTGGGCGCAGATCTGACTTTCCTGCTGCTGCGGAGCCTGCAGGATCTCGGCGACCAGATCGGCGCCGATCTGGGGCGCCAGCGCCTGTAGCTGGCTCTGCGCCATCGCCAGGTGTTTATCGGCGGCCAGGCGGAAGCCCAGGCCGAATTCGGCGTTGTCCTCAAACAGCGAGTTGGACCAGGCCGGGCCCCGCCCTTCGGCGTTGTGGCTCCAGGGGGTGGTCGGCAGGTTGCCGCCGTAGATAGAGGAGCAGCCGGTGGCGTTAGCCACCATCATCCGGTCGCCGAACAGCTGGGTGAGGGTCTTCAGGTACGGCGTCTCGCCGCAGCCGCTGCAGGCGCCGGAGAACTCAAACAGCGGCTCAAGGAACTGTACGCCGCGCACGTTGGAGAAGTCGACCCGCGCCCGATTCGGCCACGGCAGGTGCTCAAACCACGCCAGCGCCCGCTTTTCGGCCTCGAGCAGCGGCAGCTTGTCCTGCATGCTGATGGCGCGCTGCGGGGTGGGTTGACCCGCCTCCGTATGACGCACCGGACAGGCCTCAACGCACAGCCCACAGCCGGTGCAATCCTCCGGGTAGACCTGCAGGGTATAGCGGGTCTCCGGGAAACCGCGCGCGCTGATCGGCGCAGAGCGGAAATCCTGCGGCGCGCCGTCGAGCAGATCCTGATGGTAAAACTTGGCGCGGATGGCGGCATGGGGGCAGACAAAGGCGCAGTTGCCGCACTGGATGCACAGATCCGGGCGCCAGGCGGGGATCTCCAGGGCGATATTGCGTTTTTCAAAGCGGGTGGTGCCGGTGGGATAGGTGCCGTCGGCCGGCAGCAGCGAGACCGGAATCCGTTCGCCGCGGTCGAGCAGCATCGGCGCGGTGACCTCGCGTACGAAGCGCGGCGCCGTTGTCGGCAGGTGCCAGCCCTGCTCCTCCGAGAGGGTGTCCGTCGCCGGCGGCGTCACCGCATGCAGATGCTCCAGGGTTTTATCGACGGCCAGAAAGTTCTTCTGCACCACATCCTCTCCCTTCTTCCCGTAGGTCTTGCGGATGCTGCTCTTGATGAGCGCGATCGCCTTCTCCTTGTCCATCACGCCGGAGAGGGCAAAAAAGCAGGTCTGCATGATGGTATTGATGCGGCTGCCCATGCCGACCTCCTGCGCGACCGCGGCGGCGTCGATGACATAAAACGCCAGGGCTTTTGCGCGGATCTGCCGCTGCATCGCCGCCGGCAGATGGGACCAGACCGCCTCGGCCGGGTAGGGGCTGTTGAGCAGGAAAGTGGCGCCGGGGCGCGCGTGCTCCAGCATATCCAGCGTGTGGACAAAGTTGAACTGGTGGCAGCCGATAAAGTTGGCGCTGCCGATCAGGTAGGGGGAGTCGATGGGGCGTGGCCCAAAGCGCAGGTGCGAGGTGGTGCGCGATCCCGACTTGCGCGAGTCATAGACGAAATAGCCCTGGGCGTAGAAGTCGGGCAGCCCGCCGATAATCTTAATGCTGTTCTTGTTGGCGCCGACGGTGCCGTCGGCGCCGAGGCCGAAGAACAGGGCGCGGATCTGATCGTCAGGTTCGGGCTTCCAGTCGGCGTCCCAGGGGAGGCTCAGCCCGCTGACGTCGTCGTGGATGCCGATGGTAAAGAACGGACGCGCGCTGGCGGCCTGCTGCTGTTCGAATACGGCGCGCGCCATCGCCGGGGTAAACTCTTTGGAGGAGAGACCGTAGCGCCCGCCGCTCAGGCGCGGCAGCGCGGCGCGCAGGCCGTGCTGCACCCCATAGACCAGGGTCGCCAGCACATCCTGATACAGCGGCTCCCCCTGCGCGCCCGGCTCTTTGGTGCGATCGAGCACCGTGACCACCTGGCAGGCGGCGGGCAACGCATTCAGAAAGGCCTCGCTGGGGAAGGGGCGGTAGAGGTGCAGCGTCAGCACGCCATTGCTGCCGCCGTCCCGGTTGAGCAGGGCGGCGGTCTGACGCAGGGTGGCGGCGGCGGAGCCCATTACCACCACCACGTGGCGGGCGTCGGCCGGACCGTCGTACTCCACCAGGCGATAGCGGCGCCCGGTCAGCTCGGCAAAGCGGGCCATATGCCGCTCGACGATGCCCGGTACGCGCTGGTAGTAGGCGTTGACGCTCTCGCGCCCCTGGAAATAGGTATCCGGATTCTGCGCGGTGCCGCGCATCACCGGGCGGTCCGGATTCAGCGCGCGTGCGCGGTGGGCCAACACCAGTTCGTCATCGATCATCTCGCGCAGATCGTCTTCGCTCAGCGTATGGATTTTGTTGACCTCGTGCGAGGTCCGGAAACCGTCGAAGAAGTGGACAAAGGGGATGCGTGACTCCAGGGTCGCCGCGTGGGCGATCAGCGCCAGATCCTGCGCCTGCTGAACCGAGGCGCTGCTCAGCATGGCAAAGCCGGTACTGCGGGCCGCCATCACGTCTTGGTGGTCGCCAAAGATCGACAGCCCCTGGGTAGCCAGGGAGCGGGAGGCGACGTGGAACACCGCGCTGGTCAGCTCGCCGGCGATCTTATACATATTGGGCAGCATCAGCATCAGCCCCTGCGACGAGGTGAAGGTGGTGCTCAGGGCGCCCGCCTGCAGGGCACCGTGCACCGTCCCGGCGGCGCCCCCCTCATGCTGCATCTCCATAATGGCGGGAACGTTGCCCCACAGGTTGGTGATATGGCGGCTGGCCCACTCGTCCGCCAGCTCCGCCATGGTAGAGCTGGGGGTGATGGGGTAAATCGCGCAGACCTCGCTCAGTTTATAGGCGACCCAGGCGGCGGCCTCATTACCGTCGATCATGACATCATTATCCGGCTGGCTCATCGGGCGTTCTCCTCGGCAATCATTTCAATGGCATGACATGGGCACTGCAGGTAGCAGGCCTGGCAACCGGTGCATTTATCGTAATCGAAGCGGTAATGCAGCCCTTTGCCCAGCTTGATCACCGCCCCCTCCGGACAGGCGCCGTAGCAGCCGTCGCACTCGAAGCAGTTGCCGCAGGAGTAGCAGCGGGCGGCCTCATAGGTCGCCTGTTCGCTGCTTAGCCCACCGATGATTTCGTCAAATCCGCAGCGCTGCGCCGGTGACACCTCCGGCTGACGAGTGGCGTCGGCGTCGGTGTTGAACCACAGGTGCAGGCGCGGGTACGCCAGCGTCGGCCCGCTGGGCGCTTTGTGATAGGGGTGGTCACGCAGCCAGCCGTCGATGTGACGCGCCGCTTTTTTACCGTGGCCGGTGGCGATGGTGACGGTGCGCTCGGAGGGCACCATGTCGCCGCCGGCGAACAGCCCGGGCACGCCGGTCATCATATGTTCATCTACCTCGACGATGCCGTCCGGGCGTACGGTGATCCCCGGAATACGCGTCAGCACTCGGGTATCGACGTCCTGGCCCAGCGCCAGGATCAGGCTGTCGGCCTGCAGCGTCTCAAAGCGGCCGGTCGGCTGCGGGCGCCCCTGATCGTCGATGGTCATCTGCTCTACGGTCACGGTGGTGCTGTCAATGTTGCGGATGGTGCGCAGCCAGTTGATCTTGATCCCCTCCTCCATGGCCTCTTCGGCCTCAAAGGCGTGGGCCGGCATATGCGCCATGTCGCGGCGGTAGATGATCATCGCCTCGTCGGCGCCGAGGCGTCGCGCGGTGCGCGCGGCGTCCATGGCGGTGTTCCCCCCGCCGTAAATGGCGACCCGCCGCCCCAGCTTCGGCGCCTCACCGCGTTCGACGGCGGCCAGATAGCCGACGGCGTCCAGGATTTTCCCCGCCTCGCGCGCCGGAATATCGGTTTTTTTCGCCAGATGGGCGCCGATAGCCATAAAGACGGCGTCGAAGCCGCCGTCGTGCATCTCTTGCTGCACGTCGTCGACTTTATGGTTCAGGGTGAGGGTGATGCCGGTGGAGAGGAGGGTGTCGATTTCCCGGTCGAGGATGTCGCGCGGCATGCGGTAGGCGGGAATACCGAAGCGCATCATCCCGCCGGGCATCGGTCCCGCCTCGCGGATCTCAACCCGGTGGCCCAGGCGGCGCAGGTGCCAGGCGCAGGAGAGACCGGAGGGGCCGGCGCCGATCACCAGCACCTTTTTACCGCTGTCGACGGCGTCGATGCGGGGTTTCCAGCGCTGCTCCAGCGCCATGTCACCCAGGAAGCGCTCGACGGCGTGAATGCTGACCGGCTGATCGGCCTGCAGGCGATTGCAGGCCTGTTCGCAGGGATGGTAGCAGACGCGGCCGTGGATCGCCGGCATCGGGTTGTTGGCGATCAGGCTTTGCCAGGCCTCTTCATAGCGCTGCGCTTGCACCAGCGCCAGCCAGGCCTGAATGTTTTCGCCGGCGGGGCAGGCATGATTACAGGGGGGCAGGGAATCCCGATAGACGGGGCGTTGGCTGCGGATAGGGCCGGTGCCTGAGGCGGCGCCCAGATCCGGTGGCTGCGTCATATCACGTTGATTTTTGCTCATCATATTGCTTCTTTATCAGTTGTTGTACAGGGAAAAGAGACAACCGTAAAACCTACCGCCACCCGTAGGGCGAGGCAGTATGGGTTCATCGATAAAAAAATGGCGGCCCGGCGGCCCACCGCGGTGGGATAGGGCGGGGCAGCAAACAATAAAAATGAGATTGTGGATAAAACTACGCCAAAATGGCGGCTAAAAACTGCGTCAGATCAATGATGGCGCCGTTTATGACGCGGCGGTTATACGGGCTGGGGGAGTGAAAGGAATAATGGCGATGGATATCAACAAGATGTTTTTATTTTTATTTATAAAAATAGATCGATATAGATTAGTGTTTTATTTAATAAGAATAAATCATATAAATAAGGGATGATCATATTACGTTCGTGTGGTATTTCCCCGCGATGCCATGCCCACCAATAAAGAGGGATGCCCCTGCGCCTGGACGCACCCGGCGCGGTCCCGCCGCGACCGCGCGGCGACGAGATATGCCGCCGTGGAATAGCGCCCGGCGATCATCGCCGGGCATCGGATCGCATTATTGGATGCGCCAGCGGTATTGTGTCAGTCTATACCAGTGGCACCTCGGCGATCAGCGTCAGGTTATCGCGATAGCTTCCGCTGACGCTAATCTGGCTGCGGGGGCTATCGAACGTCACCTCCAGCTGCAGGGGGATCTGGCGCACATCGTTAAGGTTCCCCAATACGACCGGTGCGCTGGCGCTGCTGCCGTCATTGAGCGCGTAGCGCCGCTGATTGACCACCGCCTCGGCCCGATAGGGTACTTCGCTGCTGCCACTGCGCAGCGAGAAGCTGCCGCTGGAGCGCGCGCTGAGTCTGACCTGGCCAAAGGCCGGGTCGAAGGCCCCTTGCAGGGTTATCGGCATTGAGGCGCTGCCCCGTACCCGCTGATCGGCATAGGTGACCCTCAGCGGCAGGGTGGTTGCGGGCAGGGAGAGCCCGGTGAAGTAGGCCTGCTTACGAATGTTGATAGTAAGGGGCAGGGGAAAATCGCGTGAGCCGCCGACGCGGGCTTTCCAGTGCTCCAGGCCCGATACGCTGCCCTGGAAAAAGTAGAGATCGGGCGGCAGTCGCTGATACGCCTCGGTGCGCATCATAGAGGGGAGATCGAACAGCACCTCACGGCGGATACCCTGCGCGGGCTTAATATCAGTGTAACGGAATTCGACGCTATTTCCGCTGCAGTTTTGGCTGATATTGTTACCCGGCACGATATCGACCGTTTGCTCTCCGATGGGAAGATAAATGGTCGACGGCTCTATGCTAACGCAGCCATTATTGACGACCGTATTATTATCATGAAAATGTGTTGCCCTATTCGACCGAGTATTGAAGGTCGTCTGCCCCAGTTTAACGGGCAGTTGGATGGTCTGCCCATGTTGATAACCGGTCAGCGTAACGCTGAATAAGCTGTTATCGCGGAAGTGACGTCCGGCGCTATCACCAACGTCATTTAACTGAAAGCCGGTGATGCTGCTATAGCCGTCATTAGCACGGATGATACCGCCATCAATCGTATCTATATTGTCACCATAGGCAATCCTTGCAATGTCATTATACGTATTGACGCCGATCCGTACCGCCCACAGCGGTGAGACAATGGATACGCTCAGCAGAAAGCAGAGCCAACGCGTGCGAGCGGTAACAGAGAGGCGCTTTATTTTCTTCGATAACATTTTCCTACCCACGAGGTTGAACGGTTAGACAGGCCCCGGGCCCGCCGCCCTTAGCCGCACGTCTTAGCGCGGGGGGCCCGGCGGTGAGCCGTCATTGCCGGGGTTACGATGAGGCCGCGAGCGGCGTACTGACCATCAGTATCACCTGCCCGTCGCAGATTACCGGTGCCGGATGGTCAGGTAGCTTCTCCGCGATATCGGGCAGCGTCACCCTGAGTAAAAAATCCAGCAGATATTTGCCGCGCTCGGCGCCGGAAAGCGCGCCTGAATACTGCCATTGCCCGGTCTCAAAGGTATGCCGCGTCGCGCCGCCTGAGCGCAGCGTGGCGACCGTGCGCCCGCCGGTCTCGACAGCGTAGGTGTATCCCGCATTGATCGCGGAGAAGGTGATCTGTGCGCTGGCCTGGGGGGAGATGCTGGCGCAGAGGTAGCTGTCGCTGAGGATATCCAGCAGCAGCGGCTGGCCGTGACTCCCGCTCAGCGCGCGCAGCGAGATCCTCATCTCACTGAAGCGTCGGGTCGCGCTGTCCCAGAGGATATGCTGAAAGGGCGGGGTATTGCTGATCACCTCCAGCGGCGCGACGACACTCTGGCCCAGATCGATATCGGCGGTCAGCAGCAGCGTCTCCTCTATTCGTTGGCTATTATTGGTGATTGTCGCGGCCGAGGCCGCCCCCGCCAGCAGAAGGAATACCAGCCCGAGGGGGGGGTTATACTTTTTCACGCTGACACTCCACGATGGGTAGTTGATCGGCGGGGAGTGCCGTTGCCGAGGGCAGCGTGGCACAGCGCTCACCGTCGGAAAGCAGATGGATCGCCCCATTTTGCTGTAGCTGCAGAATAAACAGCCCCTCCTGTACCCGCCGCACGTTGATGCAGCCGGCGCCCTCGCAGCGCAATTGATCGATGGCCTTGCCGTCACGCCGGACCAGCACCGCCTGATTGCGCACCGAGAACACCGGGCGCCCGGCGTCGATCATCCGCCCCGGCAGCAGATCCACCTGACGTCGGTAGTGGGACTGGTGGTTATCGAAGACCCTGTCGCTGCCGATCAGGCGCCCCTCCAGCTGGTAGCGGCTGTAGGCCGGCAGGGCGACGATCCGCCCCTCTCCCTGGGCGTAATAGCGAGTATGGCCGCTGGCCTGATCTTTTAACGCCAGCTGAACCTCGCCTGTGGGCTGCGGGGGCAGACGCAGAATGGCGTTCTGGCCCAGCTCGCTAGCGCTGTGGAACGAGATCCCCTGCGCGGAAACCACCTGATGGGACTGCAGATCCAGGCTGCCCGTGACGCCGTGCTGGTCGCTGGCCAGATAGATCTGGCTACGGGCATCGATGAGGCCCTGATAGGTCCCGCCGAACGAGAGGCTGCTCTGCGGGCCGTTATTGGCAAACTGCTGGCCCGCCTGGGCGTTGACCGACCAGGCCTCGCCAAGGTTCTGGGTGTAATTGAGCGTGTTCTGGCTACGCCAGCGTCCGTGATTCTGCTGTAGGTAGTAGCTGCTCGCCTGCAGGCTACCGAACGGAATCGAGAGGCCGAGATTGGCACTCCAGAGATCGCGGCGGGTATAATTTACGCCCGCGGTCAGGTTGATCTCCCACCACAGGCGACTAAACAGGGTTACATTGTAGTTGTTGCTACGCTGCGCGCGCTCATCAAACCATTGATAGCCCAGCTGCAGGGAGTGATTCGTCGTCAGGGACACACTGTAGTTTGCCAGCAGACTGCGGCGGGTCAGGGTCTCGCCGGGATTATCGCGGCGGTAGTCCGGCAGCGTTGCCGGCGCCAGGACATCCTCCGGCGTTAACGTCAGCGCGGGGGCGTCGATCGCGCGACTGTTGCGCTGGCGGTAGCGCTCCTGGGTAAACTGCAGCGACAGCGGGTAGAGGGTGGCGATGGCATCGCTCTTCAGGTAGCCGTTGTTACCCAGGGTCTGCAGCATCGACAGGGTGATGTCGCCGCTGCGCCAGTCCGCGCCCAGGGTGCCCAGCCACTCGCCGTTATCTCCGCTCACGTAGTTCCCCAGGGCGGAGAGACTCAGACGCGGGCCGACGGGCACGGTGACGCCCAGCTCGCTCATCCAGCTATTGCCATAGTAGCCGTGCCTGTCCAGATGAGCGGCGGTGATATGGCTGCTCATTCCCTCTAGCGCGGGGCCATCGTTGACGATCAGCAGCGACTGGCTGGAGAAGATCTCATCATTCAACCCCTTTATCTGTACCTGCGCCTGATAGATCCCGCTCGGTAACGTCTGGTAGGAGAGCTCCCCCCGGCCTGCCGTCACGCTGCGCCGCAGCAGCAGCTTATCGTCACGCCACACCTCAAGGACCCCCGGCAGGGGGGCGTAGTAGCCGTAGCTGCGATCGCTGCGGTCGCGTACCCGTAGCTCCGCGGAGTTCCCCACCATGGCGCCGCTCATCTGGCTGTTACGGAACAGGCTGCGCTGCGTCGAGGGGTTAAAGTCGTAGCCATTGCCGATGGCGCCCAGCTGCGCCTTGAGCCAACCGCGCTGAAAAACATAGTTGAAGTCGCTGACATCGACCCGCGTTTCGTTGGCGGAGGCGTCATATTTCAGGTAGCCGCCGGGCAGGCCGAGCAGGCCGTAATCGCGGGCGTAGATGCTGCTGCCGCTGCTGTAGCGGTTGGCGGAGAGGCTGGCGTGGTTGATCAGCGCCATGCGGCCGCTGCCGCTCTGCAGATATTCCACCTGACGCTCATCGCGGATAAACCATGCCGGGGCGAAGAACAGGCGCACCTGGCGCGCATAGTAGTCGATGACCACCGCCATGCCGTCGCTGTTCACCACGCACTGGCTGCGGCTCCCCTTACAGCGGGCGTCATGATTCACCCCCTGCGCCAGCTGTGTCGCGGCCTGACGGGCATACTCCGGCGCCAGTCCGGCCTGCCGCAGGAAACGGATCACCGCACGCTCATCGCCGATTTGCACGCTGTCGAGCGCCAGTGCGCCCTCCATCTGCGCTTCGGCCAACTGGGGGATCACCAGCGTCAGCGCCATGGCGCTGGGGGTTAATATCTTGCCGTAGCGCGAATGCGCCAGCAGTTCTCCCGATGCTAGCGCCATGCCGCGCGCCATGGCCAGCGTCGCCGTATTCGTCGCGGCAATCGTCATCGGGGGAGGGCTATTGTTGGCCAGCGTCTGCGTTGCTGGGGGATTATCAGCCCAGGCCGCCAGCGGCAGAAATAAGAGCGGTAAATATCTCCGCTTTAATTTTAGTTTGTTGAGGCGGGCGTTCATATCCATAAGCATTTATACAAAGACACTGGCTAAACTAAACCAGCGTGTTCCATCGTCTATTAGTGCGCAGGTTGCAGCGCAATCGCTTTGTTGTAGCTGCCGCTGAGTGCGGAAAAGGTGACCCGACCCTGACGGACGTTGGCGCCTAAAGGGACATCGATGATCTTGTGATTACCGGGGAGCAATATGGATTCGCCGTAGCACAGCGCCTTGGCCTTTTCTTCGCTGACGCCCTGGCAGAGATCCATCTCGAAACGCAGGACCCGCGAGCTCTGGTTGTTGAAGTGGATCTTTCCGTCGCCCACCCAGGCCGTCGGCTCACCCTTGATAGGCAGGCTGCCGGGGATGATGTACCACGATTTATAGCCGATAGAGATAGCGACATTGCTGTCTGGCTGCTCCTGCTGCTGGCGCAGCGCATCGGGAATAAACGAGACGCCGATGATCCGATCGTATTCCGGCACGCGATTGGCCCGTATCACCGAGACGCGCACCTCGCCTTCCGCATCGACCACCACATCGGGCGGATCGATATACAGCGGCCAGTTCAGGAACTCCGCGGCGAGGAAGGGCGTCTCGTGATATCCTCCCCCCGCCTTGCGCTGGAGTTCGCTTAGGGTGATAGCGAGATAAATCGGATCACGCTCTGGATTTTTCAACACGAAGAAACGGCTATTCTCTCCATCTACCTTGAATAGCGAATCTACGCTGAAGGCGAAGCCAGGCTGGCTATAGATAATCAATAGCCACAAAAGCAGAGCATATTTCATCATCGATAATATACCGTAATAAATAATTCGGCGCGTTTTAAATAACGGCGAGCGGCTAATCATGCTTGCCGTTAATATAAGAATTTATCGTCAGCGCTATATGCAATATCAATGCTTGCTTGATAACGTAATTGATTTGTTCAATAACGCGTTACTACAAAACTACAGCAAGAGTGGCTGCGGACGATTAAGAGGAAATGGAATCAGCGACATTAACCGAGAAAATAACCGGCGTCGTGAAGCTGATACTGCCGCCCGGGGTATAATTATTCGTCGCAACCTTAGCATACAGCGCCAGCGACATGCTGGTAGCGGTATTATTCACATTGTTTTGGATCGTGATGGCGTTGTTGCTGCCAGAGTTCAGCGCCTGGTCATTGAGAACCACGATCACCTCGTCTTCTCCAGGCGCCGCCAGCGTGGTTTTCAGCGTCAACGGCTTAGTGATACCGGTGCCGCTCGGGACGCTGGCCAGATAGGCCGAAACGGAGTTCAGATTATTCGCGTTTACGCTGCGGATCTCAAAGGTTGCCGGTGTCTGTGTCACCAGATCCAATGATTTATCATCGTTAATGCTCGCCTGCAGAGCGATAACGCTCGGCGTATAATCACCGCCGGTTGGATCGGTAAATTTCCAGGCGCCACTGAGTACATCTGTCGCAGGCACCGTGGCTTGCCAGGTAAACGTTAACTGACCCTGCGTTACGGCGGCCTGCACGAACAGCGGCGCCGTGATTAATGCTAATGCCAAGATACTTTTCTTATGCAGCATATGTCTCACCTTAATTAAATTTAATATCCGTATAAAATTAACATTCCATCCATAATTTATTTATGGTCAACGTGTCTGTCTATGCGACTGGTGCAGGATAATCAAAATACGTTGGCGATGCCAATTTAGATTTTATTTAAAAAAAGGCTGAATGATTCATCGGATTTATGTTAAACGCCGAAGCTTTCTTTTTTGATATTAATATCTACGCGTTTTTAGCCAACGCCTCAAGTCGATTTTGACGGTGAGGATAAAATTGTGCGGAAATAGCGCTGTCCACGCAGAAAAAACCGCCCGCGTGGTCGTATCGGCGAATAGTCTGCGGGTGCGGGGCGGCGGCTGCCGCGCGTCAGGGCAGGATGCGCGGCAGCTGGCTGGCGATGGCCTCCATCACCGCCTGTACTCGGTGTGGCAGGGTGCTGCGCTGGCGGTAAATCAGGTAGCTGTTCATCGACAGGCCGTCGGCGTGGGCGAGACAGGTGCGCAGGGTGCCCGCCTGCAGATCGGCGGCCACTGCGTAGAAGGGGGCGTAGAGCAGCCCGATCCCCTGACGAGCCAGCTCGATGGCCGGCAGCAGATTGTCGCAGATGCAGACGCCGCTGACCTCGCACTGCTGGAGGTGGCCCTGGGCGTCGGGAAACTGCCAGCGGTTGCGCTGCCCGCCGAGCATGCTGAGGGTGATGCAGTCGTGTCCGTCCAGATCGGCGGCCTGGGCCAGCGTCAGCGGGCGACGATCCAGATACGCCGGCGCGGCGAAGATCCCCATGCGAAAGTTGACCAGCGGGCGGGCGATCAGGCTTTCGTTCTGCGGCTGAAAGGGGCTGATCAGCAGATCGCAGTCGCTGTCGAAGATGGCGCCGTACTGGCGCTCCGTGGCGCTGGGGTTCCGGGTGCGCAGATCGAGGATCAGGCCGGGCATGTCGCGCTGCAGCGCGGGGAGCAGATGGCGGGCCAGCAGCGCGTGGATAGCGATGGGCGCACCCAGCGTCACGCCGCCCTGCAGGCTGCGCTTGTAGCTGTCGGAGAAGCTCTGCAGGGCGCGATGCTGCTCCAGCATGAGCTCGGCCTGAGCCAGGAAACTCTGGCCGAATTCGCTGGGGATCAGCCCCTGCCGGTGGCGGACAAAGAGCGCCAGCCCCAGACGGCGTTCTAGGCTGCCCAGGGTGCGCGACACGTTGGGCTGTGGCATCTGCAGCAGCTGCGCCGCCCGGGTGACGCTGCCCTGACCGGCGATCGCCAGGGCGATACGCAGCTCATCAAACTTATAATCTTTCATCGGGTGATCCAGTAGGAGGTATATCAAAAATGATATCTATCTTTAGCAAAAATACCAGATGATGACGCCTGGCGCGCAGATTATGATGGCGGCGAAAGATAACCGCTGCACGACGTTTCCCCGCCCCCTGGCGGGGTTTTTTTAACGTCATCAGGCTGTTGGACAAACGGGTTATCCGCGGCGTCGCGCGCATCTATAAACGGGCCAGCGCGGCGTCAGGCGTGTGCTACGCTGTTATTATCCCGCGGCGTCGGCGGTGGAATAACGGTGGGGGGCGGCCCGGACATGCGTCTAGATTACGTTGACGCCCGCGGGTCTCTCGGATGGGCTCCAGCGCCCCGCTGGAAAATAAAGCGTCTGATGGAGAAGAGGATAAATAAGGGATGGCACAGCCTGTTATTGCGGCAGGCTGGCGGCACCGCTGCGTCTTATTACCGCGCTGCTCCTCCGCGCGTATTGCGGCATCGAACGGGCAACTCAGATGTTATTTAAGGATCGGTAAAATATGAAACGATTGAAGAGTAAGGTCATTGGCTGCGTCGTGCTGCCGGCGCTGCTGCTGCTGGCCGGCTGCGCCTCCAAGGTGCCGGAGAAGGACAAATACGGCAATTATTTTACCCCCTATGAAAACGTCACCCGGGGAACGACGGCGTCGGGCCAGCCGGTGCTGTACTGGCGGGCGCCCGGGGTGGATATGAAGCAGTTTAACAGCCTGATCTATCAACCGGTGATCTATGCGCCGCGTCCGAAGCCAACGGCGCAGATCAGCCAAAGCACGCTGGATCAGATCCTGGCATACGCCAACGATAGGGTGAAGGCGGCGTTGGCCAGTCACTACCCGCTGGTGGATAAGCCGACCGGTAAGACGCTGATCTTCCGCGGGGCGATCACCGCCATCGACACGGAGAAAAAGGGGCTGCAGTTTTATGAGGTGTTGCCGGTGACGCTGCTGATCGCCGGGACGCAGGCCGCGACGGGGCACCGTACGCTGGATAGCGCTATCTATCTGCAGGCGGAGTTTATCGATGCGGCGACCAATAAGCCGGTCTTGAAGGTGGTGCGCAAGATCGCCGGTAATCCGCTGCGCAACGATCAGACCCCGCTGACGCTGCAGGATATGCAGCCGGCCCTGAATGCGCTGGCGAGCGACATTCGCGCCTATAACGGCTTCGGCACCTGAGCGTCTCCGCCGCGCTTGCGTCTTGCTTATAGAGGGCCCGCGGTGCGGGCCTTTCGTTTTTAGGCGTCGGTCGGCGCCGGCTGCGGCGCGGCGGCGCGCTGGGTACGGATACGCTTGACCAGCAGACCGGAGACCATGATCCCCAGGCAGGCAAAGCAGGCCATCAGGGCAAACACGATCTGATAACCGCGCAGCCCGGGATAGGCGTCCAGCAGATGACCGTACAGGCTAAAGCAGAACATGGCCGGGGCGTAGCCGATAAAGCTGCCCAGCGCCATGGCGGCGCCGGTGTGCGCCTCGTCAATCCGCGCTTCGCCGATGGGGGCGAAGAAGACGGCGCGCTGGGTGAACACGATGGCGCCGAACCCCAGGGTACACATCATGCCAAGGTATACCGGCATCTTCTCATGGGGCAGTACGATCAGCAGCAGCAGCGCCAGTACGCTGAGAATAAAGGTGTAAAAAAGGTAGCGGCTCGGTGAGCGGAGAATTTTATCGGCGATCAGCCCGCCGATGGGGCCGCCGACCATTTTCAGGCAATACTGGTTGATGATGCCATAGGCGCCGACCAGCGCGATGGGCAGGGCGTAGACGGTGCTCAGGAACGGAATAAAGAAGGTGAGCCCGCAGTAGACGGCGTAGACGCAGAAGACGCTGAAGGCGATCAGCCAGACCGTCTTGTCCTTCAGTACGCTGCCGATGCCCGGTTTGGCCTGCTCGGGCTTGGCGACGGGCGCAGAGGGCGCATCGCCGTCTGCGCGGAGGACGAACAGGATCAAGATGCCGATCACGATGGCGCAGCCGGCGTAGAACAGGATCCCCGCCTTAAACCCCAGATAGCCGCTGCCGAATCCGGCGAAGATCGCCAGCGCGGAAAAGGCGATGACGGTATCGACCACGCCGCGCCCGGTCTCAAAGAAGCCGAACAGACGCCCCTGCTGGGTATTATCGCCCAGCAGGCTGACGGATTTGAGCAGCACCGGCCAGTTGAGCATATCGCAGGTCACGCCGAACAGCGCCCAGACGAACAGGATCCCCCAGTAGCCCGGCATGGTGCTCAGGTACAGGCCGAGCAGGCCGGTGGCGATCAGCGAAAAGGACATGGTGTATTTGCGCGGCAGGCGGTCGGAAAAATAGATCGAGAGAAAAAATCCGATGGTGGTGACAATCGAGTTTACCGACATTGCATTGCCGATCTCACCGTTGCTTAAGTGAAAATATTGCTGCATTGGAATATAGAACGCATCTTTTAACGATGGCAGTTTATAAATCGTGCCACCGCATAGCATTAATAGACTGAAGATGGCCCATTTTCTTTTCGTTAGCATAAAGTCCCCCCGACACACATAAAAATGTATGGCATGGCGTTATGTAGGGTCGACAGGCATCCTTACTCCCGAAGGAATAATTCGCGCTGACGCTGCGGAATAAATTAAAAAATAATAATGGCGATCAATTAATTAAATTTAAGGCTTCTCGCTTGATATCCTGAACCAGCGTGCGGACATAGTGGATTTGATTCAGCGCATCCTGCTGCTCCTGCGCCAAGCGCTGCGCCAGATCGCGCTGAGGGAGCGGAGTTTCGCTCATCGCGCGCCACGGGATCCAGGGATCGGCGCCCTCGTCGGCAAAGCGCAGCGGCGGGGCGTAGTAGTCGACCTCCTCCTCCAGCCCATAGGCGGTGACCTGCGGCTGCGTCTCGCCCAGGCAGATCAGCTCGGTCAGCAGCTGGCGCATGGGCATCTCCCCCTGACCGGAGATACAGGCCTGGTGCCCGAGCCCGCGGGCCTCGCGGGTGATCCGCGCGTCCTTGATGTGCACCTGAGTGACATGGGGTGCCATCGCGCGCAGGGCCGGCAGCGGCTCTTCGTTGGCGTTGATCATGTTGGCAAAGTCGAACAGCAGGGAGAGGGCGGGAAAGTCGCTTTCGGCGATCAGCGCCGCCAGCTCGTGGCTTTTCAGGTCCTCATGCTGCTCCAGGGTAAAGCGGAGCCCGCTGTGCCGGTGATGCTGGCGCAGCGTCTGGATATCGGCGCGGATTTGGCTCAGCACCTGACTCAGGGCGCCCTCATAGCGCGGGTAGAAGCGTACCGAGCTGGCGCCGCAGCCCTCGGCGATGGCGATGGCCTGCGCCAGGGCATCGCTATCTGAGGCGCTGGTTTCAATGTGAATATCCAGCCCCAGCCGACGCGCCGCGGCGCCAAAGCGCGTCAGCCGCTCGGCGCTGGCGTGGGCCAGCGAGCGGCTTTCGCCATCCAGCACGTGAACCTTTACGCCGTGCAGCCCCTGCCGATGGGCGATCTCCAGCAGATCCTCGGGAAGAATTCGCTCCAGACGCATATTCAGGTGGTAAGCGTAGGCGTGCAGATACAGCGGCAGCGTGTCGGCGCGCGCAACGATTTTTGTAGCCTGTTCGGGTGTCATGGGAATTACCTTATAGGTCGATATAAAAATCTACGGATTCAAAACGCCAGTATTCGATGTCAATCTGCAGGATATTGCGCAGCATATCGGCACGGAACTTCTCCACCTGGATCGCCGGCGTCGTGCAGTTGCCGCCGATAACCCGGCTGGCTTCGGCATTCAGCCGCGTCGGCTTGAACGCCAGATGCCGGGTGACCGTCGGGCGCTGGTAGTGCTGGCTCCACACGTCGGCAAAGGCGCTTTCGCCCAGATGGTCGATAAAGTCGGGGGCGACCAGCGGGTTGATATAGGTTTCGTGATAGAACACCTTGTGGCCGTCCAGCGCCCCCCAGCCGCGAATACGGAACAGCCCCTGCTGCGGGTCGGCCTGCAATAGCGACTGCATCCGCGGCGGCGCATCCAGCACCCGCTGTTTTTCCAGATAGCCCCAGGAGGGCACGCGCCCCTGCTCGATGGCGGCCTGCTTATAGCTGGTCGCCTCATTGGGGTTGTAGTTAAAGCGCGGCAGGGCGACAAACCAGCCGCGGCGATCTTTGCGGAAGATTTTGGACTCCCCCTCCAGATTGAGCAGCGCCTGACGCAGGGTCATCCGCTTGATGCCGAGCAGCTCACTGAGCTCACGCTCTGAGGGAAGCTTTCCGCCGGCGCCGATCATGCCATTGTCAATCCATTGATTGAGCTGCTCTTTGGCCAGCTCGACGGTAGAAACTGTCTCCATGATATAATCCATTTGGTTTAAACCAGACTTGAGTAAATTTACCGTTACGCGTCTGAACAGACAATAGACACGGCGGGAGAGAGTGATGAAGTGTGAGGCTTCTCGCAGAAGTAACCGGGAGGCGCCGCGGCGGCACCCCCCGAGCGCGGGCTTAGAACAGGCTGGCGCAGACGTTGATCGACAGACCGAGAATGGTCATGTTGAACACGAAGGAGATCACCGACTGCAGCAGGACAATTTTGCGCATTTCCTGAGATCCGACGCAGACGTCGGCGGTCTGCGAGGCGACAGCGATGGTGAACGAAAAGTACATAAAGTCCCAGTAGGAGGGCGCCTGGACCTTGTCGGGAAACAGCAGCCAGGGATCGTCTGTCTTGGGGTTGGAGTAGAACACATGGGCGTAGTGCATGGTAAAGCCCATCGGCAGCAGCAGCCAGGAGGAGATCAGCGTAGAGCCGGTGATAATGAAGTGCAGGATCTTTTGGTGGCCGCTGGTCTGCCCGGCGGTGGCCAGCTCCAGAAACAGCACCAGCACGCTGATGCAGCAGCCGATGACGACGAAGAAGATCACCATCTTGGCGCTCTCATCCTCCAGCCGGGTGATTTTGCGGATATCGTGGGCCCTGCGGTTAACGATTTTGGTCAGCAAAAAGAGGATATACAGCCAGGCGAAGACGTTCCAGCCAAACATCAGGCGGATCGCCGGGGAGAAAAACGGCGTAAGGCAGAGGTAGATGACGGTGGCCATCAGTATGGAAAAGAGAAAGCGCGGCCGCCCGTGTAGATAGTGCCTTATTTTGCGATAGCCGCGGGTTAAGCGTGGATTCATTCCAACATTGTTCCTGATTGCCAGAGAAGAGAAAGTATTGCACGGTTAAGAATAGCGCGCTCATTTTAACAATCCTGTCGCAGAGGGGAAGCCATGCCGCGATGAATCGAGCTTATCTCTCCGGCTGACTGTAGTTCGTAATTTTTTACCCCGCAGCACGCAGGCAAGCCCCATGTTTTTCATCCGTCTCGCGATGGTGCATCTGGCCATGCTAAAGCCGTCCCGCTGCAACTGGCGCCAGACCTTACGTATGCCATAGACTCGGTAGTTTTCATCGTATACACGTTGTATCTCCAGCTTCAGATGCTCATCTCGCTGGTCACGCTGACTGCGTGTTTCAGGGTGCTGACGGTAATTTTGGTGCCGGTAGTACGTCGATGGGGCGATATTCAGCTCATGACATACCGGTCCGACCCCATGACTACCGCAGAGGGTATCCAGCAGCGGCATTATTTTTTCCACAGACAGTCGAACTCCGCCTTCGCAAAATAAGCAGAGGCCTGCCGCAGGATATCGTTGCTGCGTCGACGTTCTCTAACCTCCCGCTCCAACGCCTTCAGCCGTTGGCGTTCGGTAGTCGTGAGTCCAGCATCACCGCCGCCAACACCGCGCTCATGCTGGCGAAGCCAATAGCGTAGGGTGTCGATGCTACAGCCGATTTTAGGAGCAATGGATTTGATAGCAGCATGTTCAGAAGGGTAACTCTCCGGCTGTTCTATCAGCATTCTGACAGCTCGCTCACGGAGCTCGGGGGAGTAATGCTTGGATGATGTCGATGTCATATCGGGTCTCCTTTCACTGAGAGTTTAGTCTCCCAGAAACCCGGTACGGTTCAGGGTAAATACATGACGGTCAGCGAACTGAAGTCCGTTGTATTTTCCATCCGACAGTCTTTTAATCAGTCCATGCCGGCTGAAGAGCAACTGCGGGTATTGTCAGAGAATCCTGCTGGAGTTCCTTTATCTGCCGCTGCGAGGTCTCAGTTGGCGATGTATCTGAAACAACTGGCCGCCCGCTATGTTGAAATAAAGCAGAATGCATCAGAGTAAAAATGGCGCAAAAAATATGAGTAATTCATTTTGTTACCGTAATAACCGTGCCAGGTGGACCGTCGGGGAATTTAACCTTTCTGGAAAATAACTATTCTTCCATATCTGTCGCGGAGATTGCGGTGCCGTTGGGGCGAACTCTAGGTGCGCTAGAGTTGATGATCGGTTCGGGGGCGACAGAAGGAAAAATGTACCTTGGAGTGAGGTTGAACTGGGTATTATTCGTGACCATTATGTTTTGGCTCCTAGGCCAGATCCCTGATACAACTCTTTCTAAGGGGCGTATCGTTGACCACTATATTCAGTGAACGGGTAAGCCGGTGAGAAGAGTATATAGCTAATATGATAAAACAAAGGGCGACTGCGATATGATAAACAGAAGGCGCAAAGCGACGGATACGGAATCAGCGATCGCGGCTGTCCCTTTTGAATTGTGTCCGGCCAAGACCTACAAAGATCGGCAAGGTGTACCCCATCTGGGGCGAAGTGTGTTTAACCATTGTCAGATAGTGGGGCAAACTGCAAAGGCTTTGTTGGAGCGGATACCAGAGACGATTCGGCACCCACTTTTTCCTCGGGGGAGTGCCCTACAGGCAGCGCTTCATGACATAGGTAAGATTAGCCCCACATTTTTCCTCAAATTACAGTGCGCGGTGGAGGGAGAAGATTCTCCTTGGCTGCAACGAATGCCTCAGTTCCGCGGAATACAAGAGCGTGAATGGGGGGGCCATGCTGGCGTCAGCGAGCTGGCCCTCGCCGCAATCACAAGCAACCCGTTTGTACCTAGCGTCGCTGGGCAGCACCACGGCTTTAATCCGCCCGAGGTGATGTTGACGGCCGATGCGCCGCCTTTGGGAGGTGCGTCTTGGCAGACAGAGCGCTGCAAGCTGGTGGAGGCGTTACAGCGGGCAATGGGGGAAGAGATCCCCGTTATCACGACGCCGGCGCAGGCCAGAATATTGGCAGGGCTGACCACCGTAGCGGATTGGATTGGCTCTGGTCATCACTTTGAAGATCCCGCCACTCCCTGGCAACCAAGAATAGAACAAGCATTGGATGATGCGGGGTTTGTATTGCCTCAGGTACGTAATGGGCTGACCTTCGGTGATATTTTCAGGGCTGAGGATGGGACGCCCTATCAACCCAATGAGCCTCAGCAGCTTCTCCACCAGTATAGCCAAGGCGTCGGTGTCTATGTGCTTGAGGCACCCATGGGGCTTGGTAAGACCGAGGCGGCGCTCTATGCGGCCTACAAGATGTTGGAAGAGGGAAGGGCCACAGGCATCTATTTTGCGCTGCCCACTCAGCTGACATCTAACAAGCTGTTAGACCGCTTTAATGGCTACCTCAAGCAGATCCTGACCGAAGAGAGTCCACACCGTCACTCTCTGCTGCTTCATGGTAATGCCTGGTTGGTCAATCATGCATTGGGTGAGGAGGGAAAACCCGGCCGCAGCTGGTTTGACAGTGCAAAGCGTGGTCTGCTGGCACCCTTTGCCGTGGGTACCCTCGATCAGGCATTGATGGCCGCCATGAATGTCAAACACGGTTTTGTCAGAGCCTTTGGCTTGGTGGGCAAGGTGGTGATCCTTGATGAGGTGCACAGTTACGATGCTTACACCGGGGTGATCCTCGACGAGCTGATCCGACTACTTCGCACCCTGCATTGTACCGTGATTATTCTCAGCGCTACGTTGAGCCAGGCTCGCCGCAGTGAGTTGCTCGGGCAGCCAGCACAGCGAGATGCCTACCCGCTCATCTCTGTATCACCAGGTATCACGCCATCACCGTTGCAAGAGCTGTCGGTGACACCAGAAGAACCCCGAACGGTATATCTGCAATGCAAGGCCATGGCGGATCAGACTGTATTAGAGGAAGTGCTAAAGCGAGCGTCCCAAGGCCAGCAGGTGCTGTGGATTGAAAATACGGTAGCTGAGGCGCAGGAACGTTATCTCGATCTGGCTGCCAGAGCCCAAGAGCTGGGGGTAGCCTGCGGTCTACTGCACTCTCGGTTTACTGCTTTGCATCGGCAAAAAAATGAGGCTCATTGGGTTGGCTGCTATGGCAAAGTGGGCAGAGCTGCTCGCAGGGAGCAAGGGCGCATTTTGATAGGCACTCAGGTGCTTGAGCAATCACTTGATATTGATGCCGATTTTCTAGTCAGCCGCATGGCGCCTAGCGATATGCTGTTTCAGCGTTTGGGGCGCCTCTGGCGCCATGAACAGACGCCTAGGCCGCCAGAGGCCATTAGGGAGGCCTGGATCCTTGCCCCAGACCTTGATGCAGCGCGCCAAGATCCCTATCAGGCCTTTGGTGCAACAGCCCACGTCTACTCACCTTATTTACTTTGTCGTTCTTTAGAGGTGTGGCTTGCGCAGGTGAAGGAGGGGAGGGTCTCCTTGCCTGACCATATCCGCACGCTGGTGGAGTCCACCTATCGGGAACGCAGCGAAGATGACGCGATGGCGCGTTGGAAACGAGAGCTCTTTGAGGGGGCGCACCGGCGTAAAGGGGTTAATACGCTTCGGCAGCTGGCACGACTTACGCTCTCCAAAGGAGGCAAGACTCTGCCCGAGGCCAAGGCACAAACCCGCTATAGCGAGCAGGAGAGCGGTGACTTGTTGCTCCTGTCGGGGCTATCTCTGAACAACCACGATCAGGCTACAACCCTGACCTTTCTCGATGGTGAGCAGATCGTTATTCCCTGGCATGGGCATCGCCTTACGCCAGCAGAATGGCGAAACCGCGCGGCGCGAGTGACCCAGCATCTAGTCAGCTGCCGTTTAAGCCAACTGCCTCGGCCAGCGGAGCGGCTCTGGTGCCAAAAAGTAGGCCTGGGCCATGTACTGTATCTCGGCCATCCGGATCAGGATGACGCCGCTATTTCTATTGCCCTGGTCGCTACAGATCATCAATTACAGGCTGTCGATGGGCGCTCCGCCCCCTTAAGCGATCGCCTCTCTTATCGCTATCGGGATGACATCGGTCTCATCATTACCCAATACAAGGAGTAAGCCGTGGAACATCGCTTCAATCTGATCGACGAACCCTGGATCCCCGTGACCGATAATGGGCGGGTCGGACTCAAGGATATTTTCACTCACCCTGAATACCGAGCTCTGGGGGGGAATCCGGTGCAAAAGGCCGCCATTTTGAAGCTGCTGCAGGCTATCGCCCAAGCCGCGTCCACTCCACAAGATCTAAAGGCGTGGCAACAACTGGGTTGGCAAGGCATGGCAGAGCGGGTCTGCCGCTATCTAGCCCAGTGGCACGATCGCTTCTATCTCTACGGCCCGATCCCTTTTCTTCAAATGCCTGCCATTGCCAAAGCCGCTATCAAGAGTTTTGGCACCGTGCAGCCCGATGTGGCGACCGGCAATACCACTGTGTTGACACAGTCCCAAGCTGAGCGGCCGCTCGATGATGGTGAGCGGGCGCTGCTCTTGATCGCTCAGATGGGGTTTGCGCTGGGGGGGAAAAAGACCGATAACAGCGTAGTGCTAACACCGGGTTACAGCGGTAAGAGCAATGATAAAGGGAAGCCATCAACGGGAAAACCAGGCCCCTCTGTTGCATATATGGGCTTACTGCATAACTACTGTCTGGGTACATCATTGCTAGAGAGTATCTGGCTCAACCTCTTTACCGAGGCTGAAATTGTTGATCTCACGCTTTATCCATCTGGCGTGGGTATAGCGCCTTGGGAGCAGATGCCAGAGGGAGAGGATTGCCATGTCGCTAAACAGCTCAAGGGCTCTCTGATGGGGCGGTTGGTTCCATTGTGCCGCTTCTGCTTATTGGTCGATGAGGGACTGCATTACTCCGAAGGTATTGCACATGGCAACTACAAAGAGGGCGTCTTCGACCCTTCAGTGGCGATCGATATCAGCGGCAAGGAGCCCAAGGTACGCTGGGCCGATCCCGAGCGCCGCCCTTGGCGCGAATTGACCAGCCTGCTCGGTTTTATCGATCAAGGAGGAAAATCGCTTGATTGTTATCAGATTAAACTGGCTTTGCGCAAAGCTAAAAAGCAGGTAGCTCACTTTGCTATCTGGTCTGGGGGATTAAGGGTCAGCAGTAATGCTGGTGAACAATATGCCTCCGGTTCAGACGATATGGTCGAGTCGCTTTGCTGGCTCTCTCCTAGCCACGTTAACGCGCTCTGGTTTAACCGTTTCCAAACCGAGATAGGCCAGTTAGATGGGCTGGCCAAGACCCTTTACGGCTGCGTGATGGGCTATTACAAGGCACAGATGGTGGATGGTGAGTCACTTGCCAAACAGGCGAGCAACCTTTTCTGGCAGCTCTGTGAGCGTCAGAGCCAGGCTCTGATCGATGGTTGTGATGAGGTAAAGGCTCGACAACAGCTGCGCCGTCAATTTGCCCGCTATACCTCTCAGGTATTTGACCAGTTTTGCCCCCATCAAACGGCGCGGCAGATGGATGCCTGGGCCAAAACCAAGCCAAACCTCTCCGCCTATTTGCAACAGGAGCAATCATGAATACGCAACCGCAAGCCTCACAGCGTCGCGAGGTGGATTTTGTCGCATACCTCTGTCAGCGCTGCCAAAAAGATAAGGGATTTGCCGCCCGGCTGCGCCGTGCCGATAACCCTGCTACCGAGTATCAAAGTTGGGACACTCTGGCCGCCTTCGGGATCAATCTGGAGTGGGCCGAAGAGCGCCAGCCATTTGCTCTGATTGCCGCCGCCGTGGCACGCAGCGATCAGGCATGCAATGGTAGCTTGCCACTGGGGCAGGCGATCGCTCTCGCTTTTAGCGAGGGGCGCGAGAGCGATCAAGCCAAAGCCAGGCTACGCCGCCTGCTTGCTTGTGATGATACCGAAGAGGTATGCCGCATTTTGCGTCCGTTGTTGACGTTGATCCGGAGTCGGGTCAATCAACCTCTCGATTATGCGGCACTGCTGGTGGATTTACGCTGGTTTCATCGCAGTGCAGATCGCGCCAAAGCACGCTGGGCTCAACAGTTTTACGGCAGGCAGGAAAAGGAGCTAACAGCATGACCCTCTATGCCAGCGTGTTACGCCTCGATCGGGCCGCAGTGAAAGCGCTGCGAGTGACCGACCTCTACTCACTGCACCGGGTGGTTTACGCACTGTTTGAGGACGTACGTTCAGAGATGCGAAAGCAGGCCAGCGTACCAAGTGGAATCCAATGGGTCGATAAGGGAGGAGATCACCGTTGTCGCCAGATCTTGCTGCTCTCGGACCGCCTTCCTCAAGCCGGTGAATACGGTGAGGTTGAATCACGTCCGCTGCCTGACGATTTTCTATCGCATCGTCACTACCGCTTTGCCGTCACAGTCTCGCCGACCAGACGAGATAACCAGAGCCGTCAACTCAAGCCAGTGAAAGGGCGAGAGGCTATTGCCGACTGGTTTATCGAGCGTGCGGCTACAAACTGGGGCTTTTACATCGACTCTGAGCGTATTCAGGTCGATGACGTGAGAGTGGCCCAGTTCAAGGGCAAAGCTGAGCGAGCCATCACGCTGCAGCAGGCAACCCTGAGTGGTTATCTCACCGTGACCGACCCCGAACGTTTCGCCCTGAGCGTGGCCAGCGGAGTGGGCCGTGGCCGCGCCTTTGGTTGTGGCTTGCTGCAAGTCGTTCCCCTTATCGAACACCCCCTTTTCTGACAAGGAATCATCATGAATAACGCGCTGAAGAATACCCGTATCGAGTTTCACATCCTCCAGTCTTTTCCCGTTACGTGTCTGAACCGGGATGATGTCGGAGCCCCCAAAACGGCCGTCGTCGGTGGCGTCACCCGCGCCAGGGTTAGCTCCCAATGCTGGAAGCGTCAGGTGCGTCTGGCCATGCAAGCGTTTGGTGTTAAGCTGGGTATTCGCACTAAAAAGGTCGCTGATCTTGTCACAGAACACTGCATCAAACTGGGTGCAGCACAGGAGCCAGCTCAGGCGTGTGCGAGCAAGATTGCCGAGCTATTGGCCGATGATACCTTGCTGTTTATTAGCGACAGTGAGGCGGAAGCCTTGGCGGATTATGCTAGAGAGCAGGAGTTCGACTCTAACAAGATCAAAGATAAAGAGCTGGCTAAGCGGGCTAAAAAAAATCTCAACCCAGCCCTGGATGCGCTCGATATTGCTCTCTTTGGGCGAATGGTTGCCAAGGCCGCAGAGATGAATGTCGAAGCCGCTGCCTCTTTCAGCCATGCCATCTCGACTCACAAGGTGGCCAATGAGGTGGAGTTCTTCACCGCGCTCGATGATCGGCAAGAAGAGCCCGGTTCGGCCCACATGGGGAGCCTGGAATTTAACTCCGCTACCTACTACCGCTATATCAGCCTGGATCTGGGGCAACTCGCCGACACCATGGGTGGGGATGAACTCAATAAAGAACAGTTGAAACAGGCCATCGCCGCCTTTACCCAGGCGCTGTTTGTTGCGGTTCCCGCGGCTCGTCAGACGACCCAGTCCGGCGCCAGCCCGTGGGAGTTTGCCAAGGTGCTGGTTCGTAAAGGACAGCGCTTGCAGGTGCCCTTTGATGAACCTGTAAAAGCCGCGGGTCATGGCTTTTTAGCCCCCAGCGTAGCCGCGCTCAAAGGCTATATCAGCAAGAAAGAGGTGCTCACCGGCAGCCTGTTTGGCAAGCTGGGCGATTATGAGTGGGGTGAGGATGAGACATTCAGTTTGGATCACCTGATCGCTAAGTTGCAAAACCATGTGGAGTAAGTCATGAGTCAACCTTACCTGTTGCTATGGCTGGAGGGGCCTCTACAAAGTTGGGGGCATGACTCCCGCTTTGGACGGCGTGAGACCCTGCCTTTTCCAACTAAGTCCGGGGTGCTCGGGATGGTCTGTGCTGCCTTGGGGGCTGGGGGGCCTCAAATATCCTTACTTGCCCAATTTGCCGATCTCGATATGCAGGTTCACAGCTTTGCTCGTCGTGACAAGAATGGGGCGCTCGTGCCCCGAGAGCCGGTGTTACGCGATTTTCATATGGTGGGCAGTGGTTACGATGACAAGGATCCTTGGCAAAGTCTGCTGATCCCCAAAACCCGTGAAGGAAAGAAAGCGGTGGGGGGAGGCACAAAGATGACCTACCGCTACTACCTGCAAGATCAGGCGTTTGCTGTACTGTTCCAGATTCCTGATGGCCTGTTAACCGAGGTCGCCCTAGCTCTGCAAAATCCGGTTTGGGATCTCTCCCTCGGCAGAAAAACTTGCGTGCCCAGCGAGTTTATCTTTCAGGGACAATTTGCCAACCGGGATGATGCGCTGACAGCCGCCCTCAATCTGGCCGAGCAGAAGCAACGAACCCAGGACTTTATGGTGGTCCAGGGGGCCACTGAAGGGGGAGAACTGCTGACATTAAACGATGTTCCGCTGCAATTTGGTCAGCATAAGCGTTATCGGGATCGGCAGGTGACGCTGATAAACGAGGGCTAAACTATGAGTGGTGGTCAGCGTTTATTCGTCAAGATCACTCGGGAGTCTCTACCTCAGGTTAAGGATAAATACCCCTTTATCTACCTAGAGCGCGGGCGCTTAGAGATTGATGATAGCAGTCTAAAGTGGCTCGATGCCGAAGGGCAGGTTGTACGTTTGCCGGTAGCGACTCTCAATGCCATTTTGTTAGGTCCCGGAACCAGCTTGACTCATGAGGCTGTTAAAACGGCTGCAGCGGCCAACTGTGCTATCTGCTGGGTGGGGGAAGATAGTTTGCTCTTTTATGCTGCTGGTTTTTTGCCCACCGCTAATACGCGCAACCTCAATCATCAGATGCGGCTTGCCTGCAATAAAAAATCATCTCTCGAAGTCGCTCGCCGCATGTTCGCCTATCGTTTTCCCGATGCGGATTTGGCAGGTAAGAGTCTTAAAGAAATGATGGGAATGGAAGGAAGTAGAGTACGCGCTCTCTATCAACAAAAGGCACAGCAATATGGAGTCGGTTGGAGAGGGCGTCAGTACATTCCGGGAAAGATGGAAATTAGCGATACAACCAACCGAGTGCTCACTTCAGCTAATGCTGCTCTCTACGGCATCCTTTGCTCGGCGTTGCATGCCATGGGTTATTCCCCGCACATGGGGTTTATTCACTCGGGTAGCCCGCTGCCTTTCGTCTACGATCTGGCCGATCTTTATAAAGAGAATCTCTGTATCGATCTTGCCTTCTCCCTGACGCGTGAGATGGCGGGGCGTTATGAGAAGGCTCTGGTTTCATCTCGTTTTCGAGAGCGGGTGATAGAACTGAATTTGCTCGCGAGTGTAGCCAGAGATATACCACAGCTACTTGGAGGGGCAAATATTGATGCTGATAGTTCTCGCTAACGATTTACCTCCAGCAGTTCGAGGACGAATGAAACTTTGGTTTATTGAACCGCGGCCAAATACCTTCGTTTCCGGTATCAAGGATTCGGTTGCTGACACCGTGATCGAATACCTTTATCAACACTGCTCACCGGCAGCGGGTGTGGTGATATTTAAAAGCATTGCTAGAGCACCGGGGTATCAGATCCATACCATAGGATCACCGACCAAGACGCTCTGTGAGATAAATGGCCTGCAGTTGGTGGTAGAGAAGCGGCTCAACCAGTAAGTCAACCACAATATGTAGTTGGTTTAGTATGCTCTTTAACAATATAATGGGGTCTTCCCCACGTCCGTGGGGGTGTTTCTATCCTATCGGCCGCAGCGCAGCATATGGAAGAGTCTTCCCCACGTCCGTGGGGGTGTTTCTCGCTGACGGTATCAAGGCAGGCGTACCTGTTGAGTCTTCCCCACGTCCGTGGGGGTGTTTCCTACTTTAGCGTCCAGCGCGAGCTAGAGCAGGGGTCTTCCCCACGTCCGTGGGGGTGTTTCTAACGCGCAGTGCTTCATGCAGAAAGTAGTTGTGTCTTCCCCACGTCCGTGGGGGTGTTTCTTCGTTATCGCAAGTGAAGCAGTAAAGCGCGACGTCTTCCCCACGTCCGTGGGGGTGTTTCCGATCTCACCTATGCCGGCGGCGAGGTAATTTTGTCTTCCCCACGTCCGTGGGGGTGTTTCTGAGCTGCGTCTGCGCAGGATCAGGGGTTGGCAGTCTTCCCCACGTCCGTGGGGGTGTTTCTCTGACGCCCTCCGAGTTGGTCGGGTGCGCCGAGTCTTCCCCACGTCCGTGGGGGTGTTTCCCTGTTTATGTGCGAGTTTGTCGACGATAAAGCGTCTTCCCCACGTCCGTGGGGGTGTTTCTGGTACGAGCCGCCGGTCAGCTTCTCCGGGCTGGTCTTCCCCACGTCCGTGGGGGTGTTTCTCGGGATCTGTATGGCGCCGGTGCCTTTTTTGGGTCTTCCCCACGTCCGTGGGGGTGTTTCCATACTGTCGGTAAGGCCGAAAAATCAGGGTGCGTCTTCCCCACGTCCGTGGGGGTGTTTCTGAGTGGTTCCGTGACCAAAACCTGATGGAGCCGTCTTCCCCACGTCCGTGGGGGTGTTTCTGACCGCGGTTTCTATGTCGATGTCGCCTTGGCGTCTTCCCCACGTCCGTGGGGGTGTTTCCGATATGCCA
Organism: Edwardsiella piscicida; assembly: GCF_001896205.1. Lineage (GTDB taxonomy): Bacteria > Pseudomonadota > Gammaproteobacteria > Enterobacterales > Enterobacteriaceae > Edwardsiella > Edwardsiella piscicida. The sequence continues at coordinate 2,821,230 of NZ_MPNU01000001.1, read as the reverse complement.
CTCACCGTTGCGGTAGTTGTCCGGTCTTCCCCACGTCCGTGGGGGTGTTTCTTGAGGATGAGGTACTGGAGCAGATGCCGGATAGTCTTCCCCACGTCCGTGGGGGTGTGGACTGACCCCAATACCTTTCTTGCCTCATCTCGTTTAGTGCGAGCTTCCGCAAGTGTGATGTCCGGGTAGGTTCCGAATGAGAACTTTTTCTCTTTGCCGGCAAATCGATATTTCATCCGCCAGTATTTTGAACCGTTAGGGTTGACCTGGAGATACAGTCCACCACCGTCAGCGAGTTTATAGGCTTGGTCTCTGGGCTTTGCAGTCTCGACCTTACGCGCATTTAAGGTCGTTTTTGGGGCCTCATTTTTCATTGAACAGGATAAGCCCCCACTAAGGCCCCCAAACGTTTATAGATTCACGTTGAGATGGGTAGATATCCGTTGACGTCGCATAGCCAGAAAAGAGGGTTTATCACTGATTATAAGAGGGTTTTATTGAGTTTGGTCGATGTCAGGAGAGGGGGCATGGCGTTCCCTGCATACGCCGAAGTTGATATGCAGGGATTTGATATAATTGGGTTTTTATGTGTTCGTTAAACTTTTTACCCGCAATTTTACCCATTTGAGCTGGATAGGAGGCGATTCTTAAATTCGCAGTGGTCGCTATAACGCCAGCGCGAACGTCCATGAATCTTCTCTGGTTTTACCAAGGTGCCATCCTTCACTCGGTCATAAATGAAGGTTTTCCCGAAGCCAGTATCCGCCATGATGAATTTCAAATCAACGAGCGAATCTGGGGTCATATTATGTGTCATGATTTTATCTCCGGACAGGGAATCGAACCTGTCATTTTTTCCTGATCTGATTGCCTAAGTGTTCAGTGCGTCTGCGCCAGCAGATCTATCTATGCATGTATTCGTTGATAATCTTCAGCACCTCTTCACCAACCCCTTCCCGCAGGACCAGGGTGCGTCCATCCCCATCGATCTCGGCATCGCTGAGCAGCTCGACCAGCCGGCGTGCGCGTGTTGCGCTAAACTGGCTGCCGGTGACGCTGCGGGTGACTTTCTTTTTTCCCTGGGCTTTCGCCCGCTTCACATCCTCCTGCAGTACATCCCCGGCGCTCTCCCCGTGCTCCTTCACGCGATCGACTGCCACATCCATAGCCACCTCGCCGTCTTTCACCAGCTGCTGTACGTCGTAATTCGACGCGCTGAGGATCAGCAGTTTGTCTACGGTTGCGCGGCTTTTGTGGATCAGCTTGGCGATCTCATCTGGTGTCAGATTGAACGCGGCCAGCTCCTTCACAACGAGGCTTTGTTCGAACTGCGTCAGCGGCAATTGGTTGTTGCTGGTCATGATGCGCGCTACGCGCTCCACATCGCTGCCCGTGAAGGGAGCAATGGCGATCAGTTCGATGGGTTTGCCAGCCTCTCTTACCCGGCGATACGCTCGAATGCGGCGGTGCCCCTCTACGACCCATACACCGCCCTCATCGCGTGGACGGACCTCAAGCGGCGGCACCGTTCCGCCGGAAAACAGGAACTGAAATAGATCATCATCAGCCTGCTGCGTCCGCTCATCATCAATACGCTTGTTAAACCCTTCCTGTACGTGGATATCATCTAGTTTGATAAGCATGCCGCTGTCACGGCGGCTAATCGGTCCGCCTTTTTTGCACATTTTCTTGAATGAGTTAGCCATTGCTGGTCTCCTTTGTCCTGCTGATGAGAATCAGCATGTCACCTTTGGTTTTGACCACCATGGAGCACCCTGGCTGAATGGTCTCAAGGTTGAACGCCTCGCAAAATGACTCTAGGGCCAATGACTTCTCGTCCTTGCGATTCAACCACCTCCAGCCTTTACGCAAGGCTATGGCGAAAATCCACTGCCACGCTTTGATGGTCATCCAGAGCCAGACGCTTATAACCTGAAGCATGATCATCCAATCGGTGGCTGAGTATTTAGCAAAGGTTTCCATTAACACGCCTCCTGATACGCGATGGCCATCTGTTCTGCGTCATTCATAGCGTCATGAAGCGCATGGTGCTTAATCATCTGGAAGCACGGCTGGTGCCCCTCTAAATAGCCCTTACGCCCGCGGGTTGGGACCTTGGTATCGATGTATGTCCTAACGTCGCGCTTGCCGTTGTAACGCCATGGACACTCCAGACCGCACATGCGGTAGGCGTTCTCCAGAATGGCGCCATCAAAATCTGGCCCACGGAAAAACACCCTGGCGCCGGGGTGATAATCCAGCCAGCGAGAGAGGCCGATCAGGGCTTCGCTGAGGGCCACGCGATCGCCGGTTAGGGCTTCGTGTGCATCTTCGGCCTGGTCTTTCCACCACGTCTGGATCTTTTGGCTGACGGTTCGGCCTAGCATCAGCTGATCTGTGGCGTCGAGCCGGGTGTAAAAGGCCAGTACGGAGAAGTCCTGCAGATCGATATCGCGGGCAACTTTCAGGATGTTGGCCTGGGTATCTTCCAGATCGCTGACATCGACCGCAAAGGCACCAATAGACAGCAGTAGGGCGCTGGGCACGGTATCCATGGTTTCGGTATCGATAACGACGTCTTTAGTCATTACTGGCCTCCTGCTGACGGTTAGAACGACACACAAGCGCCCAAAAATTCATATCGCAAATGAGTGATACGCGCATTTCAGCCGTAAATCGAAAGCCAAGCTTATTTGACTTACCGACTGATCGCCGACGCTTGCGCATTAACTTGCGTGCGTGCGCCGCCTGTACCTCAAGCTGACGCATCATTGAGGCATAAACACCTTTTGCTGGTATTTTCCGCACCTGTTTCTGATACGCGACTAACAGATCGTGTACGTCTGTAGATTTGGCCATCTCACTCCCCCTTACTGGCGCCAGCAGCGCAGCCGGTATCAATGCTATGGAAAGCGAGATATGTACCCATGGCTTTATCAACGATCTTGGTATTTTGGTATTTGCTGATAGTCCAGGTGATAGCGAACAGTATCCAGCGGAAGTGGCTTGTATAGGTTTTAAAGGTCAAGCCTTCGCAAATATCCCAGGCACTGATACCATAACTGTCTGGCCAATCAGCATCACAAACAGCCTGGTATGCTTCATATTCATTGATGAATGGAGCGTTACACAATTCACGGACAATTTCGCGTATGCAGGATTTATAGCTGTCCGGCGTATCGTCATCGGTTTCTTCTTCCCCAGACTCATCCAGGTATTCGCTGAGTGACTCTCTCAGGCTCTGGCAAAAAGCATCGTGGTCGTATTCTTTCGCTAGAAGATCACACGCACACCCAGCTCCAGCTTTCAATTTTTCAGACCAATAATAAGTGTTAATACGGTCTTGCCATGGGCCGAAGAAGTCGAACATGTCCGCGATGCGGGAAAATGTCCAAGTCCCCATATCTCCGGTTACAGTCAAATAACCGGGCCAAGTGATCACATCGAAGTAATAACAGGATGTTCCTGGCTTCTTCATACGCAAGTGACGGTAAAGCCCATCATCGCGGATTATTTCCAGGTGGTGGAATGCTGTATCTACCAGAAAACGGCTAGATGTATTGAATTGGCGTCGTTTCATGCCTTGCACTCCCGCATCTGTTTTGCGCCAGCAGCGGATAAAGCGCGCAGGTTGCCGATAAGTAGCGTTACTTCCACTTCAAGGCGCTTCCCTAAGTCCGTATGGGTGCAATACTTGGACCAGTCGTTTCCCTCCAGCAGTTCTATGATATTGCGCACATCATCCTCAAGACCTGCCATGCGTTGGCGGGACG
>NZ_MPNU01000001.1:2810715-2817441 GCF_001896205.1 Edwardsiella piscicida | reverse complement strand
CTTCATAGGCTGGATCTGACAGGAGGTTAATCTGCTTAAAGTGAAATTTATTAGTGAGTACGAATGCGATATCGCCATTGAATACCAGGCGAAGTTTTTCGACGGTGAAGCATACAGATAATTTACTCAGTATCTCATCGGAGATTGAGAACAACTCAGTTTCTGAATATGTAATCACCTCTTTCTGCTCATCCATGCGTCCGAGTTGTACCATATTTCCGACAGTGAATCCGTCAAACGGCTGCATGTTATTTTGCAGATAATTTTTCAGGCGAGTAGTCAGGCCATGCTTAGGGTCGCTGACGTTGATGGTCTCGGTTTTAACGGAACCAGTGACCATTACGAGCATGTGCATGCACATGTTGGCCACATTAGCGCTTGGCGTATCCACAAACAGAAGATGGTTTTCCTCGCTGTAGTAGCAGTTGATGAAGACTGACTTTACAAAAGCTGTTTTACACATTTCAGCTATCACCATGGAGCGAATATCAGCCTTTTCGCTGCGTTTAATCCTCTCCCCAAACAGGTTCTTTCTCTGCAGCTCAGCAATTCGCTCATCCACTTTGTTTTTGATGGCCTTAGCTGGGATCAATTTTTCATCGCTACGGATGGTAAAAGAGAATCCACCGGTAATCGGCGTGATCAGTTCGCCGGTAATCTCGTTAATAACGAACCCAGTGCTGCCGAACGCGGTTTCCGATACGTCAGTGAACAGCCGCTCTTGCATGTGAGCCAGCAGGTTCTCGGTGTTCGGCAGGGTTGCCTTATAGACAATGGCGTTTTTGATTTGAGCAAGTTTCATCGTTATCTCCACACATTTTTAGGTACGAGTGTCCCCGGCGCTGATTACGGATAATCAACACGATTGGCATATAAGGGATTCACACAGAGAAGAGCTCTAGCCGGATAGACTGAATAACTCACTTCACATTAAGTTAATGGTTAGCCAGAACCCTTCTCTGTGTGTGCCACGTATCGTGTGGCTACGGTGATCGCCTGTGTTGGAAGTCACATCGATCACTGCTGGTGTTATGACGGCACCGCCAGCTGGCCGTTGGTTTCCCGTAGTACAGCAGGATGAGCACTCAGCCAACGCCCCTGGAGGCCAAATACTCATGCTGCTGTAAAAAGGGCGGCGACCCGAGAAGCGCCCTGGTGTTGATGCTGCAGGGGCCGCCAACTGATACAAGGCAATTTTTACCGGATATCCGCGCTCGGTTTCCCTACGGTGCCGCCGGTTCGGCGCTATCTCCACACATAAATTAGAGCCTGGTCGTTTTACCACCTCAGGCGGCAGTGGTATCTTGGGTGTTCCTACACAACCAAGATATGAGGTTAAGCAATGTCTAGCAGTTACAGCGTTAATGAACGAATTGAGATAATCGATCAAAATTTAAGAAAAATGTTTGTAGCCCAGCATATTATGGCCCGTGTCATTAATGCGCTGGTTGTTGGTACTGGAAATTGTGATCAAATTATTGAAATAATCAATAATACAACTATGTCTGCACGTGATGGTTCATTTACAGATGAAGATGTGGAATATGCAAAGCAATTTATGCTGGAATCTATTTCTCATGTTCATCTAGAACCATAGCATTATGATGCTATCGTTACATCATTGAGCTCAATGTTGTTTTGAGCGATATTTAAAGGCCCATTTTCATTATGGGTCTTTTTTTTCTCTGTAACATCCGCCCGAAGAACAAAGATATCCACTGCTGCATTTTTAGTAAGCTCGGTAATTCTCACTTCAATGCACTCCAATTTTTGCAGTAGTTCTCTCTTTTTATAAAGAGCACACGCAAGGCTGTTAGCAGCACTAACCTTTTCTTCCATCCACTTAAGCAGGTCGTCATTTGACATGTTGCCAGCTATCACTTGTGGTTCTTGCTGTTCCATAACTCCTCCTCATCTTCACATCGCTGTAGGTAGCACTACTTGTCATCCACATAGACACTCACAAATGCCTATGTGGATGGCTATCAGACTGGTCACACCCATGCTTCCACATGCGTTTTACCCCTCGCACTCGTCACATCTGCTGATATCAGCCTGTGAGTCTAAGCGGTCATCGAGTTGTAGTGTTCCGTCCCGATGAGTAAACTTTAAGACAACTTAAAATGCACGTCAAGGCATTCGTAAAGAAAACTTAAATATTTTTGTGTGATTGGTTTTGCGGGGTGGGGTTTTATGTTGATGGCGCCCCGCGGGGCGCAGTGTTATGGGAGGTTGGTAATCTTGGCATCAACGACAACGCCGATGATCTGGCAGTTCCCGTTGATCTCTATCATTGGGTATTGCGGGTTTAGCGGCTTGAGGAATCTCCGCCCTGAATCGATGACCAGTTTTTTGAACGTTGCTTCATTGTCATTAACTAGTTTTGCCACTACTAATTTTCCGTTATCCGGGGCTGCTTCTGGATCAACGAGAATCGCCATACCCTCTGGGATGCTCAATCCCACAGGAGATGTCATTGAATCCCCCTTAACATCTAGCCAGAACGATGATGCGTGGCATTCCTCTGTAGTTCCATACCACCTGTCTACAGCCATTATTGGATATGCCTCTATTGCCTCACTCCATTGCCCAGCACTTACCCAGCTGATCACTGGGTACATCCCTTTCTGCGTTCTCTCCTTTCTGAATTCAATGTTGTGATCTACATCGCCACCATTAACCAGGTATTCGGCGCTGCACTGTAAGGCCTCAGCCAAGTTCAGGAGGGCATCTCCCCGTGGGGATGTCTCATCACGCTCCCATTGAGAGATGGCAACGTTAGAGACACCAACCACCTTACTTAAAGACACCTGACTTAGCTTCAGCTCTTTCCTCCGCTTATGGATGCGGGACCCCATGGTTTCGCTTTTCATAGTTAAGACATCTTAAATCTTGTTGACTTAAGAATCCTTTATATCGATAATTAAAGAATACTTAAATATGGAGGTAAACATGCTCAAGAAAGCAGTTATTGAGCACTTCGGTAGCCAGCATGCAGTAGCGAAGGCTTTGCAGGTCAGTGACTCTGCTGTCTCTCAGTGGAAAGGGGTGATTCCTGAGCGTGCTGCGCTTCTCGTTCACCAAATCACCAAGGGAAAACTGAAGTACTCAAAGGATTTTTATAAAAAAATCGCCTAAGCACCACCGCTCTTTAACGGACAGATATAGAACGTGATGATTTCAGTTTAGTTGCAATCGATAGAACAGCATACCCACCAAGGGGAAGAAGAGATGGTAGACATCAAGACAACGATCAAAGAGATGTGCAAGGCATTTCCTGGTGGCCAAAAGGCGATGGCCACACAGCTTGGCATGACCTATGACGCGTTCCGCAACCGCCTGGATCAGAAGTGCGCTAGCCGGTTCTTCACGTTGGCGGAGATAGAGCTGATGGAGGATTTGTCGGGGACGAAACTGTTTGCAGAGTACAGTTCGGCTCGCGTTGGGAATGCCACCTTTGAGGTTCCAGCACCAGAGCAGATCGACAACGTAGAGCTGTATGACTATGCACAGCGCAATGCTATAGCCAGTGGTGAGTTAGCGAAAGCACAACGAGAAGCGGCTTCTGATGGCGTTATCTGCGCTGATGAGTTTGCTGATTTGGCGTCGTTATTTATGGCTTCGGTGGGATGCTTTGCGATGCACTTCTACGCCCATTCGGTTCTGTATGGGGCGCCAGTCAATAATTCGTGGTTGTTTTCAATGGAAGGGGTGACGCACAGGGAATGCCGTCCCTGTGCGTCGGTTGCGCATAACTCTGTGTGGAGATAAACGCATGAACATTTTAAACCCAAAACGTCCATCAACGCAATTTCGGTGCCGGATTGTTGGTGGCCGCCTGAGCTATGAGCAAATCGTAGCGGCGTCTAATCGGTCAGGCAACAACCAACCTCGCCGGGGCTTGGTAGTCGGTCGTGCAGCGGTTGATGCGGCATGGGGCGAGTTTTACGGGAACGGGAGGGCGCATGGTTAAGTTTCCGAGGGTTGGCCATCTGTATATGGGCGCTCATGGCCATATCGTGCGTGTAGTTTCGACATGCACAGAAAGGCAGTTGGTCACCTATCAGCTAACAGATCCCGCCTATAAGTGGACGATTGATACCGCGCTATCCATTTTTAAAAGCCGTTTTCGGAGGGTTGGCTGATGAGCCTGTTATTAACACGCCGGCCAATTGTGGTTAATCCTGAGCTAGCTGAGGCGATAGGCCTGAATGAGGCAATCGTGTTGCAGCAGTTGCATTACTGGCTGAAAGAAACCACGTCAGGCGTCGATTTCGGTGGCCAGCGCTGGATTTACAACACTCCAGAAGAGTGGGCCAAGCAGTTCCCTTTCTGGTCTGATTCGACGATCAGGCGGGCATTTTCATCACTGAAAAAAATGGGAGTTATTCGGATTGAGTCGCTGAACAAGAAGAAGCGTGATATGACTAGTCACTACACAATTAATTATGAAAATCAGTTAATTAAGGCGAAAAAGGTTGGTGATTCTTGTGAGGGTTCCCCATTAGGTCAAAATGACAAAATGGATAATGTCAAAATGACCAAATCCATTAGGTCAAATTGCCATAATGCATCTGGTCAAAATGACACTGTGCATCAGGTCAACATGGGCGGATCCATTGGGTCAAGTTGGCCTAATGATCCTACAGAGAATACAACAGAGAATACAACAGAGAATACAACAGAGATTACTACAGAGAATAAAAACCTCTCGTCGCGGAATTCTGGCGAATCCCCCGACGTGTCGAAAAGTGATTTTCTGGCTAAGCACCCCGAAGCAGTGGTCTACACGCCATCCGGTAAGTCCTGGGGGACTCAGGAAGACCTCGACTGCGCGGGCTGGATATTCCAACGTATCCAGGTAATCAACCCCACCGCACGCCAACCCAACTGGACGGAATGGGCCAACGAAGTCCGCCTGATGCGCCAGCTTGACGGCCGTAGCCATCGGGATATCTGCGAACTTTTCAAGGTCGTGAATCGGGATAGCTTCTGGTGCCAGAACGTGCTCTCACCGCGCAAGCTGCGTGAAAAATGGGATGAGCTGACCGTCAAGCTGCTGAATAAACCCACCGGTAATAACCACGCCTCGGGCGATACCACGCTGCGTGATGCTGCGTTCCGCCGGTTTATCGGATCCGGTATCCCACTGCGTGAGCCGTCAGCGCTGGAGCAGGCAGCCCGCAAGGCGGCCAGCATGGCAAACGTCGGCAAGATGTCACCGGAGTGGGCGCAGAAGCGCTGGAACAGTATCTGGACCGAAGTTGAGCAGCGCCAGGGCGCAGCAGGGGAGGCAGCATGAGCATAAAAAAATCGGCTATGGCCACAGCACACTGCGAGCGTGCGGAGGCGTTGGCATCGCGTGGGTTTTACCGTAGGGCGATCACTGAGCTGACCGCGGCGGCCATGTGCGCCAGTGCGTCACAGATCGGCGGGGTTGTGGAGCGTCGTAACGAGCTATCGCGCCATGTGCGTTGTGTTCAGCGTGTCAGCGGTGATCCGCGTATGGACTATGACAACTGCGTAGGGGGCGTGCTGTGAGCATTAAATCCAATACCCCGGCAGAGGCCAAGGACTGTTGGCAGACCCCGCTATGGTTATTCGATGCGTTAGATCTCGAGTTCGGCTTCTGGCTGGATGCAGCGGCGTCAGAGAGCAACGCCCTATGCGTTAAATATCTGACCGAGGCAGACAACGCCCTGGGGTGTGAGTGGGATAGCGCTGGAGCTGTCTGGTGTAACCCGCCGTACAGCAAGATCGGGCCTTGGGTCGCTAAAGCGGCAGAGCAGAGCGCGCGGCAGATCCAGACGGTAGTGATGCTAGTCCCGGAGGATATGAGCGTGGGCTGGTTCAGTGAGGCGCTGAAAACGGTCGATGAGGTGAGGGTGATCACCGGTGGCCGTGTCAACTTTGTCCACGCTGTGACGGGAGCGGAGCAGAAGGGGAATAGCAAGGGGTCAATGCTCCTGATTTGGCGTCCGTTCACCACGCCACTGCATCGTATCACTACGGTCTCGAAATCGATGCTGGAGGCTATAGGCCGTCCAGTAAGGAGTGCGGCGTGAGGCTGTACCTCCCATTCCCACCTAGCGTTAACACTTACTGGCGCGCCCCCTCGCGGGGGCCGCTTGCTGGCCGTCACCTAGTGAGCGCCAGAGGGCGTGCATTCCACATCGAATGCCGCGCCCGTGTACTGGAGCAGTTGCGCCGCTATCCGGTTCCGATGGCTGGCGATCTGTCTGTGCATGTCGTCCTGTACCCGCCAACTCGCGCCAGCCGTGATCTGGATAACTTCTTCAAGGCGCCACTGGACTCTATGACGAAGATCGGTATCTGGCATGACGATAGTCAGATTAAGCGCCTGACGGCGGAGTTCGGCGAGGTGGTGAAAGGCGGCTGTGTAGAGATCACGGTACAGCAAATCTTATCGTTACCTAAGAAGCTTTCGAGCAAATAGTGTGCCAATTATGCCAATCATGATTTTTCATTTTATTTGTAATGCCTTATATAACAAAAAGATTTTCATGCGGGCTGTTTTAATATCCAGTAGAATAGATAGACCACATAGCCATGCCGGGGTATGTGGGGACAACCAACTGTGTGGAGGTAGTGATGAATCAATTGATCTCGATTGATGGTATCTGCGTTCGTCAGGATGTTGATGGGCGTTTCTGCTTAAACGACTTGCACCGGGCCGCCGGTGGTGAAAAGCGTCACCAGCCAACG
>NZ_MPNU01000001.1:2806636-2809693 GCF_001896205.1 Edwardsiella piscicida | reverse complement strand
CCCAACGCCGCAGAAGATCACCTTAAGGCATTGAGTCGCAGTGGCGCTATTGAGCTGATCCGCGGTACTGCTCGTGGTATTCGGATCCGGGAGACAGCGTAATGCGCATGCTGTTTACCGCATACCCGCAGCGGAGTGCAGGCGTTGTCCTGCTTAAAACCGGAAAACTGACGTGCCGTTTCACCGATGGCCAGCGCGTGATGCTGGCCGATGTACCCGCGGCATTTCATGATAGCCCCGCCGGCGAACTGGTATCTGACCAACTGATTGCTGCGGATCCTGTCTGGCGCCCATTCTTTGCACATGAGCGCGTGCAGAAGGCCGCGGGCTTGTACATGAACTTTTCGGAATATTTGGAAAATTTCCACTACTGCCAGTGGAAAGGTGTGCGCGATGGATACCACGACATACAGCTGACCAATACCGATGGCGAGCATGGTGGTGCCAGGCTGTGTTGGACCTGCGACAACGCCATGCGCGGCACGGATGGCAAGTTGTTTATAGCACTGTGCGAGAAAAACCGCGCGGAGTGGGTGATTGAGGCTGCCCGCCGCGGGCTCAAGCTGCCGGAGGGGCATCAACTGACATGGGCGGAGCTGTGTTGGTGGGCTTTGGAGTTCGGTGTCACTGACCTGATCCCCGGTGGCATTGCGCGCCGGATCACTGGCGTAGAGCCGGAGGAGATCACCGGCGTGATGAGTGAGTCAACTATCATCCCGGATCGGCCAACGGCACAGGGAGTTCTGGCTGCCAAGGTAGAGGCGGCGGAAGCCTCCATCCCCCAGGAGAAAATGAAGCCGGTGATCAAGCTGGCGGCTGATGAAGCGCCCGCGGCAGGCTTTATGCTGCGCCCCAAGCTGCAGCGCTGGGAGAGTGAGAAGTACACACGCTGGGTGAAGACTCAGCAGTGCAGTGGGTGCGGTAGTTCTGCTGACGATCCGCATCACATCATCAATTCAGGTCTAGGGTTGGGTGGTGTCGGAACCAAGACCCATGACCTGTTTGTGATCCCGCTATGCCGGCGGTGTCACGACGAGCTGCACCGGGACGTCAGTACCTGGGAGCGGCAGCACGGCAGCCAGATAGAGCTGCTAGTGCAATTCCTCAATAGGGCGCTGGGCATTGGCGCCATCCTTAAAGCGTAATGTGTGGAGAGCGCTGAACATGACTTTGAAAAATTCTCAGAAGGGATCGGCCTCGCGTGCTAATAAGCAAAACGCGTGGGTGACGGTAGCAGGGGCGCCGCGTCGCTCTTATTTAGGGAAGTATCGCCGGCTAACACCAGCTCAAAGCCGATGGGTCCGTTCGCTTTTAAACCATTGGGGTGGGATGTATGGCGGTAGCGGTGTAGAGCACCTCTCTGGCAGTGGGGGATTGTGGTCAGTGATTTTGACAGGGTGGACAGGAGAGCAGCAGGAGCGGATCGCCTCTGTCCTGTCTGACCTGCGCAGGATGGGATACAGCGGACAGGCACTGTTTGACCATGCGAAGGCCATTATATGGCCTAAAAAATCACTCTCTAGCTTGATCGGTAAGGCCGTGGATGAGGATGAGGCCGAGTTTATGGAGGCGGTTATCCTGAAGTCATTCGCGTTATCTAGCCCTGTTTATGTGATCGGTAAGGATTACTACACCCGGCGCAACACGATGAACAGTATGGCCAGGTGGATGCAGCAGCATTACGCCCCCTTCTTAACGGAGAAGCAGTGTATTGATCGGGTGCGTTGGTGTATTGAGTTGTTCAATTCTGCGGTCTACTTCACGCTTATGAATGCTCTGTGCGCCGAAAATGCAGAAACTTGCAAAAAAGACTTGAAAACGAGTTTTGAAGCTGCATAATTAAGTTACGCTTAGCGAAGCTGCGCCGGCTCGGCAGCCAGCAAAAGCGAAACGAATTTGATTAACCCGCCATTGAGCGGGTTTTTCGTTTTTGTCCGTAGCAGTGCTGGTATACGATTAAAACGATGCCGATGGGCGCGCATCGTGGGTTTGGTTTGTCAATAAGCGATAGGTCATCGCTCAGTCCAGAAAACTTTTTTTATCTTTAACCAGAAATCCAGAGGATGTTCCTTCTGGATAATCCATTAGCCTGTTAATGAATGTCTTTAAATCATTACCGTGATGCAATGATGTTAGTGAATTGTTGATGTCGCTCTTGAGCTCCCTTACCAGATGGCCTGATGGGTCGATACGCTCAATTGTTTTTACTATGTTGTGAAATATAAGGCTAACGGCCTGCTCTCTGACAACCATCATTATTTTTATTTGGTCTAACTCTGATTTCGTCTCGTAATCCATGCCGCCTCCCAGACCATGATTAACCAGCCATACCTTAAATATCTATTTCAAAGTATAGATTAACCATGGCTCGTCAGCGGTTGCGATAACCAATATCTATTTTCCAATGAGTGGCCATTAGTGGCGCGCTCTCTGCTTGCCTGGGCGAGCAATCAACTATCGCCCAGCGTTCGCTGAGCGCGAACAAAAGGAGCTATCCATGAGTGATCCGCTAACCGGTACGGGGTCGGCTGCCGGGGCGTTAGCTGGGGTGACGTTTGTCGGGATTTTTTCTGGCGCAGACGCTGGCGTAGTCATTGCGGCGTTTGCGGGGGCCGTTGTTTTTGTCCTATCGGCTGTGGAGTTTCCCGCGTGGAAGCGCATCGCTTTTGGCTTTGTGTCGTTCCTGATGGGGGTTATTGCGGCAGGGTTTACGGCATCGATTATCGATTGGTTTCTCCCTGACCAGGTCGTAGTCGATAAGCCGATCGGTGCGTTGGTGGCGAGCGCCTGCGTTATCTGGGTGCTGATGTTCATCATCTCGAAAGCCAAGAACCCGCCGCCCCTGAATTTTAAAGGGGGTGGCAAGTGACGATCGATCTGTTTCTGCTTCACATCAATGCAGCTGTGTGCGGGGTAATCGCCATGCGGCTGCTGCTGTTTCGTCGTAATGGCTCGCAACATAAGCGCTTGGGCGCTGCTCTGGCCTATGTGCTGATTGTGGCGTCGGCATCGGTGACGTTCCGGGTGCTGATCGGCGTGTATCACGCTGTCGATATC
>NZ_MPNU01000001.1:2795178-2805690 GCF_001896205.1 Edwardsiella piscicida | reverse complement strand
TACATCTGTAGCATCTTCTTATACCGACGCATCAAGCAATCATCATGTCGTTAATGAGTTCGCTGACATTGTTCCTGTTGTCAGTGGCCGGATCGGTGAGCGTGAAACCAATATTGTGAGTGCCAGAGCACTGCATGGTGCTTTGGGGGTTGGCCGAGACTTCACCAACTGGGTTAAAGGGCGGGTTAGCCAATACGGCTTCGTGGTTGGAGTTGATTACATCGCTGTTGAAAATTTGAGCTCGCCAAAACGGGCGAGCGCAAAATCTCGCCAACAAATAGAGCATGATTACTTGTTGACGCTGAACACAGCCAAAGAGCTGGCAATGGTTGAGCGTAGTGAACAAGGGCGCGCCATCCGTCGTTACTTCATCCAGTGTGAAGAGGCGTTACAGCTCACCGCCCCAGAGGCCGCCGCGCGCTATCGTCGCAAGCTAAAGGCTCGCATCGGAGTGGCAAACCTGTTTAAGCCGATGTGTTCTGCGTTGGAATCGGTAAGGGCTGAGCAGGGCAAGGCGACGCAGTCTCACCACTATAGCAACGAAAGTAACATGATCTCCCGCATCGTCCTGGGAGGCCTTACTGCGAAGCAATGGGCGGGTATGAATGGGTTGGTTGGGGATCCGCGTGACTCGATGAATGCCGAGCAGTTGGAGCATCTGTCTTATCTGGAAAGCACCAATATAACCCTGCTGGATATGGGGATGGATTACCTGCAGCGAAAGGTTGAGCTAACCCGACTATCCCAGCGTTGGATGGCGCGGCGCCTGGGAGCCGCATAATGTTCAATAAACTCTGGAAGCCACTGGCGCTAATCGCGTTGGTGGCTTTGTCGCATTGGGAGGATATGTGAGCCGTACCATTATCATCGTTATTGCTGCGTTGGTGATGGGGTTGGTAGTGCTGGCTTGGACGACCGACCGCTACCGTAGTAACGCCATCGCCTACAAGGGACAGCGCGATAAAGCCACTGAACGGCTTAGCCTGGCCAACGCCACTATCACAGATATGCAGACACGTCAGCGCGATGTGGCTGCGCTGGATGCCAGACACACCCAGGAGTTAGCCGATGAAAGAGCCAAGATTGATGCTTTGCGTGATGATGTTGCCGCTGGTCGCCGCCGGTTGCGTGTCAACGCCACCTGTCCCGGCCCCATGCATCAAGGCACCGCCACCGCCGGCGTGGATACTGCAGCCCGCCCCCGACTGGCAGACACCGCTCAGCGGGATTATTTCACCCTCAGAGAGCGAGTAACGACGATGCAAAAGCAGTTGGAAGGAGCGCAGCAGTACATTCGAGAGCAGTGCCAATAAGCCAGCATTACAGCAGGCCTGCGATAATGCAACGGGGTCGCCATGTGCGGCCCTTTTTTCTGGAGGTAACAATGAAACGGTCGTTATTTACTCAGCCCCCCAAGCGCTGCAGCTATTGCGGTTCGTTAACGCATATCGTTCAATTCTGCCCAAAAACTTATGCAGGGCGCTCGAATATAGAGAGCCGCGAGCGGGTTAAGCAGCTGGTTAACAGCACCCGTAACCAATAATCGGTTTGCGCCGCCTGTCGCCGTGTCCTCGCCTTAACCGAGACCATGCCATCCTTCATGTGAGTGGGCGGGGTCATTCAAAAACAGGTAACGCCGGGGTGGTTCCCGCATGCTCGCCAGCTGGAGCGATGGCGGAAGAATCCAGCGCAATACCTAATGAAAGGATGATCAATATGCCTAAGCGTATACCGCGTGCATGCCGCAAACATGGCTGCAGGAAGACTACGACAGATCGTAGTGGTTATTGTGATGAGCACCGCAATACGGGATGGGAGAACCATCAGCAGGGTAAGAGCCGACATGAGCGTGGGTATGGCAATAAGTGGTCTCTCATCCGGGCACGGATTCTCAAGCGTGATAAGTACCTTTGTCAGGAGTGTTTGCGTTCGGGTCGAGCTGTAAGTGCGACCACGGTTGACCATATCCAGCCTAAGAGCCATGGCGGAACGGACGATGACTCCAACCTTGAGGCGTTGTGCTGGCCTTGTCATCGAGCAAAGACTGCCAGAGAACGGCTGGTGTAGTGGGGGGAGGGGCGGTGCGAATACCTACCCCTCTCGAACCAAAGGACCGCCGCCTTAGTCAAATTTTTACACACTCGAAATAAGGAATTTTTTTTCGATGATTTTTAACATTTGGGAGCGTAGGAAATGGGGACGGCTATGCGGGCTGCTGGAGGGGGGAGAAAGCGAAATACCAGCACAAAAAACAAAAGCAGCCTGACGCGGATTGCCCCTCCAGCTGAGCTATCAAGTGAAATTGCAGTTCGACTCTGGAAAACCCAAAGTAAAATATTAATAGAACGCGGAACGTTCGAGCTGGAAGATGCTCCGCTTTTGCTCGCGTATTGTAATTCGTTTCATCTCATGATCGTGGCAGAAAAAGTGATAGCCAAGCTAGCCGAAATTGATTTGGAGAACATGGGTATTGCGGACGTGGGTGGTACTGGCGGATTAAAAAAACATCCTGCCGTTGCTGTTCGTAATGACTGCGTGTCGCAGCTTGCGCGGTTGGGTTCACTCCTTGGGCTTGACCCTCTTAGTCGAATGAGGATGGTCGGCGGCTCTGAGCCCGATGATGATGAGAACGAATTCGATGGGTTTTAGCTATGGCGTCATACCCGAACGTAAATGCCGCCCAGCAATATGCAAGGGAGGTCGTTAGCGGGAAAATACCCGCGTGTAAATATGTCCAAGCCGCATGTCAGCGGCATTTTAACGATCTGGAAAAGTCCAAAGATAAGGATTGGCCATATCGCTTCGATAGAGACCGAGCGGAAAGAGCTTGCCAGTTTATTCAGTTGCTTCCCCATACAAAAGGGGAATGGGCAAAGCGGAAGTTGAAAATTACGCTGGAGCCGTGGCAGCAATTCATTTTTGCTATGGTTTTTGGTTGGCTTAAGAAACGAAATAAAATGCGCCGCTTTCGTGAGGCGTATACCGAAGTCCCCCGCAAAAATGGTAAGTCTTTATTTGCAGCGGGTGTCGGTATTTATATGTTTTGTGCAGACAATGAATACGGCGCTGAGGTGTACTGTGGTGCGACGACAGAACGCCAAGCGTGGAAGGTCTTTGAGCCAGCGCTGCTGATGGCGCAGAAGTTACCGAACCTGCGTAAAAAATTCAGTATTAAGCCTTGGGCTAAAAAAATGACACGGCCTGATGGGTCGGTTTTTGAGCCCGTTATCGGCGATCCGGGTGATGGTGATTCACCATCATGCGCTTTGATTGATGAATATCACGAGCATGCAACTGACTCGCTGTATACCACAATGACCACAGGTATGGGGGCTCGTGAGCAGCCGTTAGCATGGATCATCACAACGGCAGGGTTCAGCCTTGAGTGTCCATGTTATGAGAAACGCCAACAAGTGGTGGAGATGCTTGATGAGATAATCCCAAATGAAGAGCTATTTGGCATTATCTATACTCTTGATGACGGGGACGATTGGACCCGGCCCGAGGCGCTGGCAAAGGCGAATCCAAATATGGGCGTGTCGGTACAAAGTGATTACCTTCTCGCTCAGCAGAACCTTGCGATCAATGTTCCATCGCAAACCAACAAAATTAAGACCAAACATTTTAATTTATGGGTTTCTGCTAAATCGGCTTATTTCAACCTTGAAAAATGGAAAGAGTGTGCGGATACATCATTAAAAATCGATGACTTTTATGGCGAAGACTGCGATCTTGGTATTGACCTTGCCTCAAAACTCGATTTGAACTGTGTGTGTCCCATTTTTAAAAGGGTGATCGATGGGCGAGTACATTATTTTTGTGTAGGTGCTCAGTTTTGGGTGCCAGAAGACACGGTATTTTCTCCTGATCCCGCACTGAAAAGAACATCGGAACGTTATCAGAAATTTGTCAATATGAAAAAACTGATTGCGACCGATGGCGCCGAGGTTGATAACCGCCAGATATTTGAGCATATAGTTACATTAAACAGTACCGTAAAAGTACAAAGTTGCCCAATTGATCCTCATGGCGCGACGAGCATTTCACATCTTCTTGCTGATGAGGGATTAAACCCTATCACCATAGTTCAGAACTATACAAATATGAGTTCTCCCATGAAGGAGTTGGAAGCGGCAATAGCCAGTGGTCGATTCCATCATGATGGGAACCCTATTTTAACATGGTGTATTAGTAACGTTGTTGGGAAAACGATTCCCGGCAGTGATGATGTTGTAAGGCCGACCAAGGAGGGCGCAGAGAACAAAATAGATGGTGCTGTTTCTCTTATTATGGGTATTGGGCGCTCCATGCTGAATGAGAATGTTGAGTCTCTTTCTGATCATATTGAAGCGCATGGTATTCGTTCTCTTTGATGAGTTGCCTGTATGAAATTAATAAATTGTATAACCGCCTTATCAATCATGGTAGGGGTGGTCGGCGTGTTTTCTCTTACCTATGGCGTTTGGCGTATTTACCCACCGGCTGGGTTTATTGTGGCTGGACTCTTGTGTCTGGCCTGGTCTTTCCTAGTCTCGCGGATGCTGGGTGCTCAGGCGGAGAACGCCGATCCTGATAAGGAGGGGTAATGTTCTTTCCGGGTATGTTCCATAAGTCTGGTAATAAGGCGATGACATCACAATCGCTTAGTGAGCTTATCGGGATCTCCTACGACACCTACGTGGGAAGAAGGGTAAGCCCCCAACTTGCCATGCAGCTCACCGCCGTATTTGGCTGCGTTCGTGTATTGGCTGAGTCAGTGGGGATGCTGCCGTGCTCTCTGTACGAACAGTTGGATCTGGGGAGTAAAAAAGCGGTTAAGGAGCGGCTTTTTAAACTGCTGTCGGTCAAGCCTAACGGTTACATGACACCCCAGGAATTTTGGGAATTGCTTATCGCTTGTCTATGTTTGCGTGGTAATTTTTTTGCTTATAAGGTGATGGCGTTAGGAGAGGTTGTTGAGTTGCTTCCTCTCGACCCTGGTTGTGTCGTGGCAAAGCTTAATAGCCAGTGGGAGCCCGTTTATCAGGTTACATTTCCCGATGGCTCCAGTGAAGCATTGAGCCAGAACGAGATCTGGCATGTGCGCATCTTGACACTTGATGGCCTCAACGGGTTAAGCCCGATTGCCTACGCGCGACAGGCGATTGGTTTGGGTATGGCCACAGAAGAGCACGGTTCACGTCTTTTCAGCAATGGCGCTGTAACCAGTGGGGTTCTACAAACAGACGATTCGTTATCTAATGATGCATTTGATCGCTTGAAAAAAGATTTTGAAGAGCGGCATCAGGGGCTGGCAAACGCGCATAGGCCGATGATTCTGGAAATGGGCTTGAAGTGGAACCAAATAAGCCTATCGGCAGAAGATGCCCAGTTTTTAGAAACCCGTAAGTTTCAGCTCGAAGAGATTTGCCGAATTTTTCGTGTCCCGATGCATTTGGTACAAAATACCGATCGGGCAACCTTTAATAATATTGAAAACCTTGGCATCGGCTTTATTAACTATTCGCTGGTGCCATATCTCACAAGAATTGAACAGCGTATTAATATTGGTTTGGTGAAACCCGGAAAACAGGGGCGATTCTATGCAAAATTCAATGTCGGGGCTTTGTTACGCGGTGATATGAAGTCTCGCTTTGATGCCTACGCCACTGCAATCAACTGGGGAATGTATTCCCCCAATGACTGCCTTGAGTTGGAAGATCGTAACCCGCGTCCCGGTGGTGATGTTTATCTCACCCCGATGAATATGACTACCAAGCCTACCGATAACGCAACGCCCAAACCACAGGAAGAACCCAATGACGATGACCAAGCAGCGTCTTGATGTCCCACTGAAACTTAAATCTGTCAGTGATAGTGGCGAGTTTGAGGGGTATGGCTCGGTGTTCGGTGTCAAGGATTGTTTCGATGACATCGTGATGCCAGGCGCTTTTACCAAGTCGCTAACGCTTTGGCGAGAAAAAGGTAGCCTGCCCGCCATGCTCTGGCAGCACAACATGCAGGAGCCGATCGGGATTTATACCGAGATGAAAGAGGATGAGGTTGGACTATTTGTCCGTGGGCGATTGCTTATTGATGATGACCCCCTCGCCAAACGCGCACATGCCCACATGAAGGCCGGTTCTTTAACCGGCCTTTCTATTGGTTACGTGCTGAAAGATTACGAATACGACCGTACCAAAGAGGCATTTTTGCTCAAAGAAATTGATCTTTGGGAGGTCAGTCCGGTGACTTTTCCCGCCAATGATGAGGCGCGTGTCAGCGACGTGAAATCGGCATTTGCGAGGGGAGAAACGCCCTCACCGAAAAGCATAGAGCGAGTCCTGCGAGACGTTGGACTTTCCAAAAGCCAGGCCAAGGCATTTATGGCGGATGGCTACAGCGCACTTTCACAGCGAGACGCTGGCGACCTGAGCGCAGCATTAAATGCACTGAAATCAATCAATTTTAATCAGGAGTAACATCATGACTGTAGATATCAAAGACATTGAACAGGTCGCGAATGAGTTGAAAGGCAACTTTGACGAGTTTCGCCAGAAAAATGATAAGCGACTTAACGCCATTGAGCAGGAAAAGGGCAAGCTGTCTGAAACCGTCGATACGCTTAACATCAAGTTAACCGAGCTTGATGCCTTGAAATCGGCGCTGGAAGATGAGTTGGCGGCAGCAAAACGTCCCGGTGGTGGCGGTGCTTCAAAAGCAGCCGCAGAGCATAAAACGGCGTTCGGACAGTTCCTGCGTAAGGGTAAAGAGGATGGGCTGGCCGATCTGGAGCATAAGGCTATGCAGACCACTACCGATCCTGATGGCGGCTATGCTGTGCCGGAAGAGCTGGATCGCAACATCATCAGTGCGCTGAAGGATGAAGTAGTGATGCGCTCTGAATGTAACGTGATCACCATGGGCACCCCAAACTATAAAAAGTTGGTGAACAAAGGGGGGACCAATAGCGGCTGGGTAGGGGAGGTTGATGAGCGTCCCGAAACCAAAACATCACAACTGGCGATGATTGAGCCTGTTTGGGGGGAGATTTACGGTAATCCGATGGCAACGCAAACCATGCTTGACGATGCCTATTTTGATGTAGAGAACTTCATCACCACGGAGTTGACGCAGGAGTTTGCCGAGCAAGAGGAAATTGCCTTTACCAACGGCGACGGCAGTAAAAAGCCGAAGGGCTTGCTCGCTTACGGTAGTACGGATGAAAACGATAAGGATCGCGCCTGGGGTAAGCTGCAGCATTTATTGGCAGCCAAGCCCACCGCAATCACTGCTGATGAAATCACCAAGCTGGTTTATACGTTGCGCAAGCCATACCGCAACGGTGCGCGCTTTATGATGAACAACAACACGCTGTTTATTGTGCGTACACTGAAAGACTCGCAGGGCAACTACTTGTGGCAACCTGGCTTGCAGTTGGGGCAGCCGTCTTCTTTGTTGAGCTATGGCATTGCAGAAAACGAGCAGTTCCCAGATATCGGTGGCGATGCTACGCCAATTGGCTTCGGGAATTTTAAGCGCTGTTTCACGATCTTGGATCGTATCGGTGTCCGTATGTTGCGTGACCCGTATACCAAAAAGCCGTTTGTTGGTTTCTACACGACGAAGCGCGTGGGCTCCATGATGGTGGATAGCCAAGCTGTGAAACTCCTTAAGATGGCTGCGCCTGCATCTAAATAATCCAATGGCGGCATTAGCCGCCTTTATTGAGGTGCCTATGATGCCAACGCTAGATGAGTTACGTCAGCAGTGTCGCATCGATGATAAGAGCGAAGACGCCTTGTTAATGATCTATGCGGGGGCGGCGAAGGTGGCTGCGGAAACGTTCTTAAATCGTCCGCTGGTGACGGAGGGGGAGGATATATCAGGGGATGCATTACCATTGACGCCCGATATAAAGCTGGCGCTGATGATGATGGTAGGTCACTGGTATACCAATCGAGAAGCGGTGAGCCCCGAGCAACTGATGCCGGTGCCATTCTCATACCGTGCGTTACTTGAACCATATCGGTTCAAGCCACTATGAAACCCTTGGTGGCTGGCGAGCTGAATAAACGCATTGCCCTGCAATACATTACAAAACAGCGTGGCTCGTTGGGTGAGCCTCTGCCGGATCAGGTAGTGCCCGTAGGTAAGGTATGGGCAAAGGTGGAGCCTATTTCTAACAGAAAAATTCGTCTGTTGGATCAACAGCAAGTGGTAGAGACATACCAATTTACGCTGCGTCCTCGCTCTGATGTGCAACAGGACTGGCAAATCGTACTGGGAGATCTGGTATTCACCGTTAGAGCGACGGACAGAACGCTACCAGATCGCCTGATTATTACTGCGGAGGCCTGTACCCGCAATGATCGAATTAGCCATTAAAGCCTCATTAGAGCGCATTACCGGGATGGATGTTTACCCGTTGCTTTTGCCTCCTGATGTGATGACCGGGGTTACCTACCAACGCATATCGGACCCAGCTGTAGAGACTGGGTTAGCGCGCACACGCCTAGTGGAGGGGCGGTTTCAAGTAACGTTCTATGTCGTCGATATGTTTACCCGCCTAGTCACTGTGGATCGGGATGTCTGGTCAGTATGGCAAGGGATTGTACATAGCCACCTGGAAGGCTATGACGTGCAATTTATTGAACGCGCTGGCTTACAGGACGGACAAGAGATCCTGAATAACGGCTCTATTGTATATAGCCGCCGCCGCGATTACCTGATCACGTTTTCGGAGTAACCCATGGATATATCCATCACATTCCCGCAAGGGAAGGACTTCGATCGCCTGCTTACTGAGGTTGGAGAGAAAGTCGGGGTAAAGGTGCTGAGAGATGCAGGACGTGCGGCTTTAGCAATTGTTGAGGCTGATATGCGGCAGCACGCCGGTTTTGATCCAAAAAATACCGGTGAACATATGCGTGACACTATTCGCACCCGCAGCACTAACCGCATGCGCGATGAGCGGTATGCCACGGTGGTCACTCTGAAGGTTGGCCCTAGCAAAGCTCATCACATGAAAGCATTGGCTCAGGAGTTTGGTACGCGTAAGCAGGTGGCTAAGCCGTTTATCCGTCCGGCGCTCGATTACAACCGGCAAAGGGTATTACGCGTGCTGGCCGTTGAATTGCGCTATGCCCTTGAGGGCCGTTAATTCTATCCGCTGCGTTCGCAGCATTTTTAACAGAGAGATATCGCTATGACTGATGAAATTCGCAGCCCGTCAGAATTTGCCATGCTGCCGGCGGGAACCCGCGTATCGTTCGGCCCTTTGGGTACGGCCATTGATGCAGGGAAACTACTGCAAAACGCCATGTCGATTGGTACTACGGGCAAAAAGGGAACCTATGTCGAAGTGACCCGCCTGATCGATACCGAGCCCAAGTTTATGCAGGATATGGGGGAGGCTGAGGACAAGACCTTCATTTTTATTGATGCTCCCGACGATACCAACCAGGAGGCATTTACTGCTGCTGCAGAGGCAAAAGAGACGGTGTTGATGTTCATTGAGTTCCCGAACAAGCGCGTGGCAACCCAGGAGCTGGCACTGAATGGCTGGAGTATGCAATCGGTCGATACTCCGAAAGGCAAGGTATTACAGGTGGAGGTTTACGCCAAGCAGAACAGTGTGTCCTGGTCACGCAAGGTAACGGTTACACCGTCAGGCAAATCAGCATAAGGGGGCGCCATGCTTTATAAAGAATTATTACTCAAGCCGAACAGTTCACCGATCACCATCGATGCCTTTGGACAGAAGGTTACTATCCGGCGCCTAACTGCCATGGAGCTGATGGAGTACAACAACAGCATCGATGCAGAGAAAGGTAATGCTCAAGCTCTGTCTGAGCTTGGGGTTAATTTGTTCCTCTCAGCGCTGGTGCATCGCGACGGCAGCAAGCCCAGTCCGAAGGAACTCCCCACCGCCGCACAGGTTCTTAGCTGTCAGGCTCAGGCCGATATTTTGCAGGCGGTTACCGATGTGCAACGCCATAGCTACGGCACGTTGGAGGAGGCCAAAAAAAATCTGAGGGACTCGCCCTGGCTGTGGGAGCTGTTTGCACTGGCCGACAGCCTTGGCGAGAGAGATCCCAGAAAGCTGCTAGATCTCCCTGCCGACCTTTTGTTGCACTGGCAGGCGTTCAGGAGCTTGAAACAGGATGCCATTAAGGAATCAGGACTCCCGCTACTTACGGATACGGCCACGCCAGATCCGATTGTGGATGGCGATTCTGATGATTTCTCTCAATGTTTACGGGTGATTGGTTATGGGTGATGTTGCATCACTGGCGGTTGCATTGCACCTGAATGCGGCCAGCTTTAAATCCCAGTTCTCTGACGCGATGCGTTCTGCGGACTCAGGTGCTCAGCAATTCAACCGAAAGGCCCAAACCGAAGCCCAAAAAACAAAGAAGGCGTTTGAAGACATCGGGGTAGGCGCTAAAAAAGCAGACGCCGATTTTCAGTTTCTGTCTCGTCGAACCCAAGAGAACATCGTTGGGTTCGATCGTCTGCGTGATGTGTTGG
>NZ_MPNU01000001.1:2749887-2794637 GCF_001896205.1 Edwardsiella piscicida | reverse complement strand
TGTAGTGTCCGGCGGGACGGTTGCCGGGAGCACCATTACATCGGCCCTGATCCCGGCGTTGGGGACGGGGCTGACCACGGCGATAGAGAAGAGCACCGGTGGGTTACAGCAGCAAAAAGTTGCATTTTTTGAGGCGATGACTGCGCAGGCCGAGCACGCGCAAGGAGTCATCAGCGGCATAAAGGCAACGCGAGAGCAGGCCCAGGCTCAGGCAGATATCGCCCGTAAAACGATCGACGCAGCAACTGCTCAGCGTGAGCAGGCGTTCGCGCTGGATGAGTATTTAGCGAATCAGTCTCAGGTCAATAAGGAATATGGCATCCTGCTTTCTTATGAAAAAGAGCATGAGCAAAATGCCAGGGTGATCGCTGAGGCTAACCTCGCTGAGGCCAACGCCAAGAAAAAGCTGGTTGCGGCCAATTTGCAGATGGTGGAGTTGGATTCCACCGAAGCGACAGCAAAGAAACAACTGGCAGCTGCAACGGATCAGTTATCCGCCGCCAATCAGGAGCTGTCGTTTAGTCAGCGCATGGCAGCCAGTAGCGCTGGCATGTTGCGTGGGGCGATGTCTCTTTTGGGCGGTCCCGTTGGTATCGGCATTATGGCGGCATCGGCTGCAGTCACGATGCTGTACTCAGCGTATAACACCGCCGAAATGGAGGCGCAAAAGTTCAATGCTGCGCTGATGAAAAGCGGCATGCAGTCTGTAATGACGGTTTCTGATCTGCGTCGGTTAGCCACCCAACTTGGCGGGACAGAGAGCGCTATGAAGGGGGTTCAGGCGGCGGTATCCGCTGGGTTCTCCGGGGGGGCATTGACTGAGGTTGCCGATCTGGCCAGGCAGATAGATGAAGCCGGCGGTAGTGCGGATGAGTTGGTCAGCCAGCTGAGCGCCCTGCGTGATGATCCGCTACGTGCCATGGAACAGTTGACGCAGCAGGGCGTGGTGTTAAATGAAACCATCATTCAGCAGATTGCCGCGCTGGAGCGCCGGGGGGAAAAGGTCGCTGCCGGTGATCTGGCGCAAAAGGAGGCGGCAGAGGCGGCCAAGCGCAATCTGGAAGAGCAGAAGCGCCTGACAGATGAACAGACCGAGTCGCTGAAGCACCTGGCGTTGGGCTGGCGCGGCGCCAACGTTGCGATGGGGGAGTTTGGTCTGTTATCTGCGCAGATACCGCAGATTAAGGCCGCCTCATCCTCCGCGGCCGATGATAAGGCAAAAGCCGAAGAGCGAACCCGTAAACTCAAGGATGAGCAGCAGCAGGCATTAGAAACACTGCGCACGGAAAGTCAGATCGCGGCTGTGATGAAAGCGGGCGCCGATAAGAAAGTCGAGGCTATCAAACTCACCGATGCAATCAACGCCCGCTATAAAGCAGGCAGGATGACGGCTGACGAGTATGCACAGGCGTTGAAAGGCGTCGATAAGATGTATAGCGAACGCCAGAAGAAAGCAACGGGAGCTCATAAGGATGATGAGGCCACTCGCCGCTTGGCGGAGTTAAAGCAGCAGGAGGTGGTGCTGCGCCAGCAGAATACGACGACTGAAGATCTGACCGCCGCTGAGAAAAAGCTGTTGGCCTTTAATCAGGAAATGGCAGAGATAAAAAGCAAACGGATACTGACAGCCAGTCAGAAGAGCTTGCTGAACGCCGAGGCCCAACTACGCGCCCAGCTGCAGATCAACGTCAGCCTGGAGAAAGCCGCGCAGCAGCATCAGATTGCGTTGAAAGCCCAGGAGCAGATGCGTGATGTGGCCGAATCTACCCGCCAGTTGCAGCAGGAGCATAACAACAAAATTGCGCAGATGAGCATGACCCCAGCCGCCTATGATCAGATGGTTGAGATCCAGCGCATTCAGGACGATTTTCGGAAGCGGAGAGAGCAATTAGATAAGTTATTCAATGATAAGAGCTCGAAGTGGTATTTAGATAGGGTAGAGCAGCTCCGCAATGCTGAAAGTGCGCAGCTGGCTATAGTTCAGGCTAGTAACGATAAAAAAGTTACGATTGAAGCCGATGGCTATGAGGGGATGAAAAAAGGGCTGCAGGACTGGCAAGAGGCTGCAGGTAACTCCTTTAGTCTGGCGCAGGATGCGGCGATGAATACCATGAACTCGATGGGGGATGCGGTAGCGAACTTTGTCGTGAAGGGTAAGGGCGATTTCCGCTCCTTTGCAACCTCAGTATTATCTGATATTGCCGCTATGATGGCAAAAATGGCCATATTTAATTTGGTTAAAGCCGGAACCAGTCTCATGGGGTGGGCCAGTGGTGGCTATACCGGTGATGGCGGAAAGCATGACGTTGCAGGTGTCGTTCACCGAGGAGAATGGGTTGTCCCTCAAGAGGTGGTAAAGCAACCGGGTATGTTGGGCTTTCTCAATCAACTGACTTATGGAAAGGGTTATGCTGATGGGGGGTTGGTTGGGGGGAGATCGCCATCGACGCCATCACCCTCTGCGTCAGTGGCAACGCCAAAGGCGCCGATTACGCTGAGCATTTCGGTTCCTATATCAGTGCATCAAGACAAAGGTGATGTCGATAATACGCAGCAGCCGGCTTTCACGAAGGAGGTTAAACAGTGGGTGATCGGCACGGTAGAGGCTAAGTTGCAAGATGCAATGCGTGATGGCGGCGATCTGGATCAGTTCGTCCGGCGTCGGTCTTAGCGTTTTCTCCTGGATTGTGCCAGTATTCGGGCACAACACAGATAGGAGGCGTTATGAGAAAATTAATATTGTTAGTCCTATGTGGTGTGTCGGCGTTTGTTTCGACATCTGTCATGGCGAGGGAGCTGGTGCAATCAGAAAAGCAAGTGATTATTGGTGTAATCAGCTCTCAACTTAAAGATCCAGACAGTGCCAAATATATTTGGCAAGATTACAAAGGCGGTGATACATACTGTGGATATGTTAACTCTAAAAATTCATATGGTGGATATGTTGGGAATACGCCTATTATCTTAGAGGTAAGAAAGAATAAAAGTGGCGTGATAAATTGGGCGCAAGGTATGGTGACTAATGATTCTATATTTTTCCCAACATGTACGGACGCCGGTTATAAAATATAAGTAATTCTATCTATCTAACCCGCCATTCGGCGGGTTTTTACTATTGAGATAAATAAATATGGATACTTTTCACTGGTCGCCACGGCCAGCTATGGGGGCGTCCATTAAGCCCAGCGTTACGGTGGTTAAATTTGGCGATGGCTATGAGCAGCGGCGGCCAGCTGGCATTAACCATATCCTGGAGAGCTATTCCCCGGTATTCCGCGTTAGCCATGACGAGTTTAGGGAGATCGAAGCGTTTTTCCGTCGTCAAGGTGCAGTAAAGGCGTTCCTGTGGCGCTCTCCACAGAGGCACGTCCTGATCCGTGTGGTATGCCGTGAATGGTCTGAGCAGGTCTATAACAACTATGTTGACGTATCCTGCAAGTTCGATCAGGTGGCGGCATAAGGAGGCTGTATGCAAGATATCCCTCAAGGCACACTGAGACAGCTGGGGGAGTTTACGCAAAATCCCCACCTCGATTTGTGGGAGATCGATCTCACCCCATTTGGCGGTACACGCTTCTTTTTCCACGATGGGGTTAATGAGCGCGGAAAGGCTATTATCTGGCAGGGGCGTAAATATGAACCATACCCTGCCGGTGGTGATGGATTTGAGTTTAACGGCAAGGGGCCCGGTAACCGCCCAACGATGAAGTTATCCAATCTGTTTGGCCTGATTACTGGGCTAGCAGAGGATTATGATGGCTTGGTTGGCGCTAGAGTAGTACGGAGACAGGTCTATGCCTGCTTTTTGGATGAGGAGAACTTTGAGCGTGGGAATCCTACGGCAGATCCCACCGAGGAGGTTGTATCTCGCTATGAGGTTCAGCAGCTGTCGGAGCTAACCTGTGAGTGGGCTATATTCACGCTCTCTATTCCGACAGAGACTGATGGCGCTCAGTTCCCTGGCAGGACCATGTTGGCGGACATTTGCTCCTGGGTATATCGCTCTGATGAGTGTGGTTACCGGGGGGCGGCTGTGGCCGATGAGTTTGATAAACCGACTAGC
This sequence comes from Edwardsiella piscicida, assembly GCF_001896205.1. GTDB lineage: Bacteria > Pseudomonadota > Gammaproteobacteria > Enterobacterales > Enterobacteriaceae > Edwardsiella > Edwardsiella piscicida. The sequence goes on along the minus strand of NZ_MPNU01000001.1, from coordinate 2,790,574 downwards.
GATCCGCTCAAAGACAAGTGTGGGAAGTGCCGTAAATCGTGTGATCTGCGTAATAACATGGGCCGCTTTGGTGGATTCCTGTCGATCAGTAAGCTATCGAGGTGAACCCACCTTGGTGGGCTTTTTTCATTGGGAGTCATATGGTTGATGATCTCATCGCGTACGCCAGCCAATGCGCGCCTATGGAGGCGTGCGGTTATGTAGTACGCACACAACAAGGTGATATTTTCCTGCCGGCTGAGAATCGTTCGATTGAGCCAACGCAGTATTTTCGAATGACGCCAGAGGACTTTTTGACGGCACAGACCAAAGGCGATGTTATCGCGCTGGTGCATAGCCACCCGGATGGCCCCCCGCATTTAAGCTCTGCAGATCGGTTACTCCAAGTACAAAGTGCTTTGCCTTGGTGGTTGGTCTGTGATGGTTCAGTCCAGAGATTCCGCTGCGTTCCGCCGTTGTTGGGCAGGCAATTTGAACATGGCGTGATGGACTGTTACACCCTGTTCCAGGATGCCTATCATCTGGCTGGAATCGCTATGCCGGATTTTCCTCGTGAGGATGATTGGTGGCGACATGGGCAAAATCTCTATCTGGATAATATGGCGGCCACAGGATTCAGGCAGGTCAAAGGTGCGGCACAGGCAGGTGACATTATGCTGTTCTGCTATGGCTGCTCTGTCGCTAACCACGCCGCCATTTACTGTGGTGGGCAGACCATCCTGCATCACCTTCCAAACCAACTCAGCAAGCGAGAGGAGTTAACCGGATCATGGCAACGACGCATACACAGCCTGTGGCGACATGCGGAATGGCAACCTTCCTCCTTCACGGGGATCTGCAACGATTTGGCCGCAGAATTCCATTACAGGTCATGACGGCAGCTGAGGGGCTCCACGCCTTGCTAGTGCAGGTTAGTGGTTTACGTCAGCACTTACGCGCAGGGTGGTATCAGGTGCGTATTGCGGGTCATGATGTGGCACCAGACAAAGTAATGCAGCGTTTGCATGAGCCACTTCCCATCGGGGCGATTGTGCATATCGTCCCGCGTATGGAGGGCGCGGCGAAAGGCGGTATCTTCCAGTTTATTGCTGGTGCCGTACTCACTACCGTTGGTTTATTGACATCTTGGACAGGGATTAGCTCAGCCCTTACAGCGGCGGGTATCGGGATGATGTTGGGAGGTGTTGCTCAAATGCTGACGCCAACACCTCGGACGCCAGCGTCATCACAGAGCGATAACGGAAAGGGTAACAGTTATTTCTCTAACCTGGATAATGCTGTTTCACAGGGAAATGTCATGCCCATTCCCTATGGCGAGATCCTCACCGGGTCGCGGGTTATATCGCAGTCTGTCAGTGTATGGGATGGCAACGGTGATACCGATGTCGATCTCGGTAAGGCTGGTCAGAAGTTATAATTTTCGCGCTATTCAATAAGCCACCTTCGGGTGGTTTTTCTGTTTCTGGAGCACAGACCATGGGAAAAGGTGGGGGCGAGCAGCATACGCCTTATGAACAACCCGATAGCCTGAAATCAAAGCAGAAGGTTTCAATTATCGATGCGATCGGTGAAGGGCCAATCGAGGGACCGGTTAATGGCCTGCAGAGTGTCCTGCTGAAAATGACGCCGGCGGTGGACAGTAACGGCAACAGTAACGTGAATGGCATGAGCCTGCAGTGGGTAGCTGGTGAGAACGAGCAGCCGGCACTGAAAGGGTTTGAAGGGTCGGGAACGGAGGTGCCGGTAAACGCTGAAATTAAAAACGGCGCACCGTTGACTCGCACCATTACCTCTACAAACATTGACCGCCTGCGCTTTACGTTTGGTGTGCAGTCCTTGGTGCAGGTTAAGGACAACGGCGACCGTGTTGGAACGTCAGTTGATTTGCAGATCCAGATTATGCGGGATAAGGCGTGGGTGACAGAGCGAAACATTACGATCTCTGGGAAAACAACATCGCAATATCTGAATGCGTTGGTGATCGACGATCTCCCGCCGCGTCCGTTTGATATCAGAATGGTGAGAAATACACCTAACAGCAGCAGCGACACACTACAAAACAAAACGCTGTGGGCCAGTTACACCGAGATTATTGACGTACAACAGCAGTATCCCAATACGGCAGTTGTCGGGTTGACATTTGACAGTGAGCAGTACGGTAGTGAAATCCCAAGTCGTAACTATCACATCCGTGGGCGCATTGTGCAAATCCCCGCGAATTATAACCCGCTGACCAGGGAGTATAGCGGTATATGGGATGGCTCATTCAAACCAGGATGGACAGATAATCCTGCTTGGTGTCTATACGATGTGCTGACCCATCCCCGCTATGGTCTCGGTAAAAAAATTGGCTCAGTTATTGTGGATAAATGGGCTCTTTACGCAATAGGACAATATGCTGATGCCATGGTGCCCAATGGTTATGGCGGTGACGAGCCGCGTATGCGCTGTAATGGGTATATTACCGATCGCCGTTCTGCTTATGAGGTGATTAGCGATTTCTGCTCCATCATGCGGTGTATGCCCGTCTGGAACGGTCAGCAACTTACCTTTATTCAGGATCGCCCCGCTGATTGCGTTTGGCCCTATACCAATGCCAATGTGGTAGATGGTAAGTTTTCGTATACCTTTAGCCCAAAATCATCTAGGCATAATGCGGTACTCGTTCGTTGGATTAACCCTGACAACGGGTGGAAAGAGGATTTTGAGTATGTATCAGATGATTTATCGATTGCTGCTAATGGGTTGAATCAGATCGATGTCGACGCCTTTTGCTGTACAAGCAGAGGACAAGCGCATCGACATGGCCTGTGGATTTTAACGACGGAAAAACTTGAGGTGCAAACCGTATCTTTCAAAGTCGGTGCTGACGGGCTCAAGCATTTACCGGGTGATGTGATCGAGGTCGCTGATAATGACTATGCCGCTAACCAGATTGGCGGGCGATTGCTTCATGTTGATGTTGCGCGGCGGACTATTACCTTGGATAGGGCCGTCACTCTGCCAAACGGTAAGGTTACCGTAAACACTATTGGTGATGATGGTCGTCCTGTTCGCCTGGATGTTGAAGGGCATCCGGCCCCTGATACGCTGTTGTTAAAGCGTATCCCCGTCGGGCTAAAAGAGTTTGGCGTGTGGTCATTGCTGTTGCCGTCCCTGCGTCAGCGTTTATATCGTTGCATATCTATCAAGGATAATCGAGACGGCACTTATAGCGTTGTGGCCATTCAACATGTCCCAGAGAAAGAGGCAATTGTTGATAATGGTGCTAACTTTGACCCCAAACCAGGCTCAGATAGCTCCTCTATTCCTCCAGCCGTAGAGCATCTCGCTGTAGAGGTAACCCCGGACGATGGTCAATACCAGGCCATTGCGCGGTGGGATACGCCAAGGGTAGTTAGCGGTGTGCAGTTTGAGCTAAAACTGAATCGCTCTGATCGTGTTGTCGGAACGCAGACAACCTCCGATATGGAATATCGTTTTTCATTACTTCCTCTCGGTAAATATGAGTTGTCTGTAAGAGCAATTAACCAGTTCGGTCAGAAAGGTGATCCATCCTCTGTGGCGTTCAATATATCTGAACCGGAGGCGCCAGCATTTATTGAGTTAACGCCAGGCTATTTTCAGATAACGGTTAATCCGCGTCTTAGTTATTACCAGAAAGATACGCAGTTCGAATTTTGGTTTTCTGAAAATCGAATTGTTGATGTACGGCAGATCGAATCACAAGCATCGCGGTTGGGGATCGCGAGTTATTGGGTAAAAGATCAGTTGTTGAAGTTAGGTACAGATTATTACTTTTATGTTCGCAGTGTTAATCAGGTTGGAAAGTCTGTTTTCGTTGAGGCTGTTGGTCAGGTAAATAGTGATGCTGATGGTGTCCTCGATATTCTGAAAGACAAAATCACCTCTGACCAAATGACGCAGGATTTTCTGAAAGGCATTGATAATAATCTGGTGCGTGATGAGTTTAATAAAGCTCTGGATGATTCAGAAGCTAAAGTTGATCAGGCGCTGACGGTTCTGGAGTCTGCTGTTGGTGACTCTAAGGCTCAATTGCAGGCGTTGTCTCAGACTGTTGCGACGGAGGATGCTGCGTTATCTCAGAAGATTGATAACGTTAATGCTCAGGTCGGTGAAAATGCTTCTGCTGTCCAGGTGATTTCTAAGGCGCAGGCAGATCTTAAGGGCGATGTGTCTGCCATGTGGTCAATGCAGGTTCAGACCACACAAGACGGTAAAAAGGTTATTGCCGGGATTCAGGCCACGGCTGAGGGAGGTGTTGGCCAAGTGCTGATACTTGCCGATCGTTTTGCCGTTATGAATCCCAATAATGGCAGCGAGTTGTTGCCTTTCATCATTCAGAATGGCCAGGTTATTATTGATGAGGCTTTTATGAAATCACTCAATATTAACGATAGGTTTATTGTTACTCCAGATGGACAGCTCACCATTCGATCTCACAAAGATAGCCACGTTGGTTTAATGATGGATAGCGATCTGATACAGATTAATGATGAATCAGGCCGGCCAGTTATAAAATTGGGAGATTTGAGGAAAACGCTGGTATGAGTGACTATGGTCTGAGAATTTTTCGTGATGATGGTTCATTCCTAACGCTGAACAGCGAGACAACCGTATCAAAAATTTTGGGAGTATCAAGAGTTCCTGGTGATGGCTTAAATCTCGCCAAGGCGCCATTCAATACAGGTGTCGTTATTCCTGATGGGTACGATTACTATTGCTGGAATAGTGCCCCCATCGCTGGTTATGACAGGTTATCGATAGGAGGGCCGTGGGGGTTTCATCGGAGATACTCGCGCCTTGATGGCGCAAGGCGAGTGCTTATAGATACAACCAATACCGCCGATTATCGTATTCCTGCCCTGTTTTATGCTGTCATTGCGTGGCCGACTAAAACGCAGCAGAAAGCCACATATGGTTTGGAAGTGTTAAATGGGTCTGCATTATTTAGGTTGACAGGTGATACATCATTTAGCACTGAGCTTTTCAGAGGAGAGGTAACCATAGATTACGGATGGGCTCCGTCCAGAATCAACCCAGCATTTAATCGATATAACTCTGTGGTATTTTTCTATACTACTGATCCTAATGTTTGTATATCGTGCCATGAGGAACCGCAGCAAATAAATTTTTACCCGGTAGATATCAGTAATGCGGCGCCAAGATCTGTTCGTGCTAAAGTTGTTATCTTTGGTACAGGAAATGGAGGTGGCGGGCTTCAACGTGATACCTATGGCCTTGAGCTATACAATAATGGCGTGCTGGCCTATAACTCAGGGTGGCGTATGCTAACACGACCAATACTATTAAATATGAATGGCATGGCTCAAAATAGTATGACCGGGGTTTCCGGCGTTCGCAGGCCAATGTATATGCCTACTGGTGTTGGTCAGTGTGGGGTTCGCAAGCTATATCAGCGTAGCGATGGCTTTTCGATCGGCGCAGCAATGGGGCGGGTTTCTGGTGAGTTTGCTCATTCATCGCCATGGTTTGTTGGTGACTCGCCATTGATGGTACTCGACGCAGAAGATTACTTCTCCTTTTAACTTCCTCCCTTATTTCTACTATTTCACATTAACCCTTCATAAAAGGATCTGGTATGCGTGTATGCATTTTATGTCCTGCTATTTTGCTTTTTGCTGCTGGTATGGCCCAAGCGAGTTCAGGTGATTCAACAATAACGCTGAATTATATACAGCAATCGAATATCCAGGTTGAGAAAGATCTGGTTGAGTTTAAGCAGATTACAGATCAGTTTATTGGATCTGAACACTTTGGTGCGTCCACGGCGCCATACCGCGATGCTGAAGGTGTTGCACTTTCCTATCGCTATGAGTTTACCGACTGCTGGGGCGTGATAGGGCGGCTAAGTTACACGGGATTACGCCGGGGAATGCAGATCCGGCGCGGGCATAATTATGGACCGGGTGTCCCTGTACTTGTTGATGGGCGTAGCCGTTCCCAGCGATGGGGGATCATGGCGGGTCCATCGTATCGAGTTACCGACAATCTCAGTTTATATGGGCTGGCGGGTGCCAGCGTTGATCGGCTGAGCTGGCATATTCAGGTGGATGATGGCGCTAACGATGCGCTTGGGACGGCTTTGCACACTGCGGAGCAGCAGTTAACCCGTGTATCGATGGCTTACGCCGCCGGAGTCCAGCTTAACGCTGGAGGTTATGTCCTGGACTTCTCATATACCGGTGTTGGCGGTGATGACCGCAGCCATGGCTTTTTGGTTGGGGTTGGTCTTATTTTTTAGAGTTTTGACATGACGGGTAAGTGTGGTGCGATTAAATGTTATTGGTTCGCTTTGCACTTTCTTATAAATCAATAAGATGTGTATTCATTTTGTTGTTTTCTCTCTATGGGGTGGAGAAAGCATCCACCTGTATCTATTCTTAATTAAAGAAAAGCCTAAGGATGGTTGAGATGAGATAAATGAATAAGAGAAAATATGTTTTTTTATTGTTTTTTATTTTTCCGATATGTGCTTTTGGTGCTGATGGTGCAGAGGACTCTGTTCCCGTGTTTACCACCCCGTGGTCTCGCCTTTTTTCTGGTTCAGAAGCGAGATTGTCTACAGCTATTACTTATAATGCACCATTGTCTAATCAAGACAAGTATATACCAGTAAGTTATACTGAGAGTGAGACCAAAAACATATATAACCAAAGAGTCTTTGTTAGTTTTCAGTACTCCCCATTAAGCTCTTTTTTTGCTAATTTGACGGTTAGGACACCATTGCAAAATATTAATCGTTATAGAGCTGATTTTGTTTATAGTTTTGGCTATGATGATTGGAGGCCAGGAACATTCAGCCTAGTATATAGCAATTATGGTGACAATAATAAATTCTTCCCACAAGAAGGTGATCGCAGAACAAAAATAGAGCAAGGAATGATTACTGCGGCATATAAGTTTTCGCTTCCGAACTCATGGAATAAAAATATATTGATATATCCTAGTGATAGCCTAACATGCCAAATAGGCTATTTATATGGCCCAAGATATTACTCGACACAAGAGAGTAGAATACGGAAAGGGAAGAGTGTATTGCTTGGAAGTTGCGGGTATACATTAAAACATAATTATTTTTTCAGGGTTTCGACGTTCTTTTACCCAGATAGATCTCAGCAACAACCATGGGATGCAGACTATACCTATAGCATTGGCTATGTTTCAGGTTATCAACCTGGTGATTTATCAATTTCATATAGTAACTATAGCGGAACACGGTATTTTTGGCGAGGTGATCGTAATGCTAACTTTCGAGATGGGACCATTAGTATTACTTGGACTCTCCCATTCTGAATAAATAGTCACTAAGTAACAGGGCCACCATCGGTGGCCTTTTTTATTTATGGAGTCAATATGGCACGCATTACCGGCATCCTAAAAAATGGGATGGGGAAACCTATTACCCATTGTGAAATTGCGTTGAAAGCGCTACGAACGAGCGCAAGCGTCATTGTTCATACTGTCGCATCACAGAGCCCTGGAGAGGCAGGGCTATATGACATGGCAGCGGAGCCAGGGCAGTACCGCGTAACGCTCTGTGTGGATGGATATCCGCCGGAGTATGTCGGGGATATTCAGATTTACCACGACTCTCCTGATGGTACGCTGAACTATTTTCTTGGGCTCCCACAGGATGGTGATTTACGCCCTGACGTGATGAAAGAGTTTGAAGTGATGGTGGCCAAAGTGTCGGCCCAATCTGCAGAGGTTGAAAAGAATAGGGATGCCACCGCAGAGAGTGCTCGCGCTGCTTTAGATAGTCAAAATGCTGCCCATGCATCTGAATCAGCAGTAGCTGCGAGTGCTTCCGCAGCGCTGGCCAGCCAGAACGCCGCGAAAGCGTCGGAGTTGGCGGCTGCTAGTGGCGCCCAGTCTGCGCAGTCCAGCCAGCAAGCGGCCAAAGCCTCGGAGTCTGCGGCAGCAGACAGCGCAGCTGCAGCGCTGGCCAGTCAGAATGCAGCTAAAGAATCAGAACGGGCGGCGGCCAGTAGCGCCCAGGCCGCGCAGGCCAGTCAGCAGGCGGCGCATGGTTCAGAATCGGCAGTGGTAGACAGCGCAGCTGCGGCGCTGGCCAGCCAGAACGCCGCGAAAGCGTCGGAGCTGGCGGCGGCCTCCTCTGCGGAAACTGCAGCAACAGATGCCGCTGTAAAAGCGGCACAGGCAACCGAGGCCACTCTGAGGGAGGCTGTGCGTGCAGATGCAGATCGCGCCGCATCCAGTGCCACGGAAGCACATTCCTTTGCAGAGCAGGCTGCAGGATCGGCAAGCGGTGCTCATAATTCGCAAACAGCAGCCGCTCAGTCAGCATCACAGGCGGCGGGATCGTCCAGTGCTGCAACTGGCAGTGCTAGTGCTGCTAAAGCCTCGGAAACTGCAGCAGCTGGGAGTGCATCATCTGCTGCGCAGTCAGTGTCACAGGTATCAAGCTCCGCCAGCGCAGCAGCTGGTAGTGCTAGTGCAGCGAAAGCCTCGGAGACAGCCGCTTCCGGTAGCGCATCAGCGGCGGCAGGATCAGCTCAGAGCGCCAAGACTGAGGCCGATCGTATTCTTGGGAAGCTGGACACAAAGCAGGATAAGGCCCCCATATTATCTGCGATTGCTGCGTTGCCGGCTGCGGCAAATAAGCTATCGTATTTCACTGGCGCTGACCGTGTAGGACTTGCTGATTTTTCACAGGTAGGTCGTGATATCGTGGGGGCTGGTACTGCTAATGATGTTATCCAATACCTTAAATTGGGGAATGCGGCAAAACTGGACGTTGGTATAACGGCAGGAAGCGTTGCCGCTGGTGATACCACAATGGGGGGAAGCTACACAAACGTAACAAGCGGCAGGGTCATGGGGGTAACATATACAAATAGTTCTACACGGTCGATGCTGGTCATATTTTCTTATCACGGCGCAAGCTGGGGAACTGTAGAAGCAAGGGTTGGTGGTGCTATTGTTGCTAGGGCTGTTAGCGTTAATAACTCATCAACCCATTCTGGGCCATCACTATCATTCATCGTCCCATCAGGCGAAACTTATTCAGTAACAAAGACGGACGGGGCAGTCGCTTCTATTATTTGGTCGGAGATGGTGTGATGATGAAGTATTTTAAAGATGCTCATGATGTTGTGTATGCTTACGAGTCTGATGGCAGTCAGGATGACTATATAAGCGAGGGCCTTACGGCAATCACGGAGCGCGAGGCCATGGCAATTGTTAACCCTCCGCCAACGCACGAAGAACTTGTCATACAGGCTGAAGCGTACAGGCAGTCGTTATTAGATGAAGCTAATGCTGTAACTGCAGACTGGCGGACTGAACTAGCGTTAGGCGTCATCAATGATGTCGATAAGGCGAAGCTTATTGCATGGATGGAGTATATCAAGGCGGTGAAAGCTGCAGATACTTCAACCGCTCCTGATATCACATGGCCGCCAAAGCCAGCTGGTTGAGTGATTGGGGGGGCATGGACGCCATAAACACGTGGGACGGTGTGAGCGCGGCGTTGGTTATGTTATAAGGCAATTCTTTGAGTTCGTAACGCGAAGGTCATGCGGCATTGCCGTCTATCCAGTCAGCCCACCACTGCATCATCTCTCGCCTTTTATCCATATATTGTGCATGGTTATAGATCCCGCGCACGGACTGTTTATCTGTGTGAGCAAGCTGGCGCTCTATCGCCTCAGAAGGCCATTCGTGCTCGTGTAGAATGGTGCTAAATTGGTGGCGGAAACCGTGACCACTCGCCAGCCCTTCATAGCCGATTTGGCGAATGACCAATAGAACGGCATTTTCACTGATCGACTTATTTTTATCATTTCTACCGGCAAATACAAACTGCGATACAGGTTCAGTGACTGGCTTTAATGCTTTGAGCAACTCAGCGACTTGGTGCGACATAGGGACAATGTGAGGCTTACGGCTCTTCATTTCCGATTCGTCGATCGTAATTAGTCCGGAAGTGAAATCGACGTTAGGCCATTTCATAGATCTGAGCTCTTTGGTTCGCAAGGCTGTATACTGCAACACCATAGTGGCAATCTTCGAAACTATACTGCCTGAATATCCAGCCAATGCCTGGTTGAATGCAGGGATCTGTTCAGCAGGAAGGAAAGGGAAATTTTTCTTCCTGTATCCCTTCATTGCATCAGCGAGATCCGGCGCTGGATTGTATTTTGCTCTCCCCGTTACTATGGCGTAACGAAACACCTCACCACAACGACGCCGGGCCTTGTTTGCTCTCTCCATGGCTCCGCGCTCTTCAATCCGCCTCACAACAGACAAAAGGGCCATAGGCTCGATTTCATTCATCTCCATCGCGCCTATGAGCGGGAGAATATCAGTTTCAAACATCCGCTGTAATTCATTCGCATACCCTTCAGACCATACCTGGCGCTTGTGGGCGTACCATTCCTTATAGATCACTGAGAATGAGTTATCCTTCTCGCTTTCCTTTTTGGTCCTTACTGGATCTATACCATCGGCAATATCCTTTCTTGCCTGGTAGGCTTTGTCGCGAGCTTCTTGTAAAGAAACAAGAGGATATTTACCCACGGTTAAAATTTTCTCTTTACCGCCTAGTTTGAAACGCAGTTGCCACACCTTTTTTCCAGAGGCTGGTATGTAGAGGTATAGCCCGTTGCTATCCAGTAGGCGATAGGGCTTGTCTTTTGGCTTTGCTGCTTCAATCTGTTTAACCGTGAGCATGGGTAAAATCCCGGTGGGTAAAATGTTTTACCCGCTTTTTACCCGCAAAAGAGTGCGGCTGTCAACGATCTAAATCGAACGGTAGCGGACGGAAATTATCTGTGATTGCTTATCTGGCGTGGGGTTAGCGAACTTATGCGGATGTTGACGAACTATGTAATGGCGTTCCCTGCAGGAATCGAACCTGCAACTAGCCCTTAGGAGGGGCTCGTTATATCCATTTAACTAAGGGAACACGTGTATACGGTGTGGCGCAGCGGCGCTATCCGTGCCGAAGCATTGAGCTATCCTACCGTATTCCCTCTCTTTTTTTCAAGCCGATCCTCGGGAGAGGGGACAGAACGCGCTCTTTTTGCGCGGCGCCGCCTACTAAATGCGCAGTCCGCGGCGCCGCGCTGAGCGGGGGCGCCGTAGCCCCGCCGGCATCAGGCGCTTGTCGATGCCGCGGGGGTATCGAGATGTTCCCAGCGCTGGATGCGCGTCAGCATCAACGGTATTGTCGATACCCTTTTACGCCAATTCTCCTGCTGCGCCGGATCGAGCTTGCTGTACATGCTAAGGATGATGTCGGTGCGGCGCTCTAGGCGTACCAGTATCTTGCTCCGCGCCTGGCTGCGGCGGTTGAAAAAACGCTGGCGCTCCTTGACCCATCCGTCGATCTGCGCCTTGAGTCGGGTCTCGGTATCATTCACCACCAGTAGGCTTAGCGCTCCCGAGCTGATGGTGATGACGGCGACCAGGGCGAAGAGAAAGGTGGTGTAGCCGTTGAAATAGTCATTGCCAGGAACATAGTTGTGGCTATTGGCGTTGACCATGACGGCGACCGCAAAGGCGATAAAGGGGAGCGTCCGCACTTTATATTGCCCATTTATCACAAAGGCCATCGGAAAATAGATTAACAGCATACTGAGCCAGAATGCGTTGGCGCTGTGCAGGCTAGGCAGGAGAAAAATAAAGATCGGAAAAGCGAACAGCGTGCCGAGGCTAAAGCCGATGGCGAACCCCTTGGGCGACATTCGCTCGCCGTATTGGCACATCACGAGCAGCACCGCCGTCAAGAGCATCACCTGAGGACCGCCGGGCCAGCCATAGCGCCAGAGCAGCATGCTGAGAATACAGCTGACAAAGAACAGGAGCGCGCTGCTAAAGGCGGAGTCGGTTCCGGCGCTGAACATGCGGTTTTGCCACTGCCAGCGAAAGCGGCTTTGTGCGTCAGTGGTGGCATTTTTCTGCACGATGTCGTACAAATCGGCGGCGATCAGCGTCAGCAGCGAGGCGTAGCGCGGGGAGTGCGCCATCGTCATCGACGGGATGGTCTGGTGCGCCTTGGCCGCGGCGATGGCGGCGCTAATCCATGCCTTTGTCTGGCTATCCAGCGCGTGCTGCATTCGCAGGGAGTAGAGGTGGCGGCTGAGCTTCTCCAGCGCGTAGATTTTATTGATCAGATTGTATTCATGGGAGTAGATGGCGCGGTAGTCGCTATAGTTTAAGGACATGGATTGACGCAGCAGGTCGATCTTCTGCGACAGATCCAGGTATAGCGTCACCGCATCCACATCCTCTTTATTGAGCAGGGAGTCCAGTTTTTCCAGGATAGCGTGATACTGACTCTGCCACGACGCGGCATACTCCAGCGGCCACAGCAGGTTGAAGATGAAGATCACCGAGGAGCCGATGAACACGCAGCCTACGCGGTCGAACAGTACGCTGAAGGCGTGACTGGGATTGGAGAGAGAGGCGCTAAAGACGATGATGAAGCCGATGAGCACCCAGCGCCACATATCCTTATATTGAAAATTGGTCAGGCTGATATAGGTGCAGACGCTGCCAAACAGCGCGGCGCAGAGCATGATGGTAAAGGGATCCTGCGCTAACCACCAGATGACGAAGAACCCGATGCAGCCACCGACAAAGTTACCGACGATGCGCTGCCACCAGCGGCTGCGGACTTGGCCTATCGTCCCCAGCGAGACGATGAGCGCGCTGGTTACGGCCCAATCCGGCGAGTGCATCCCCAGTCGCATGGCGATATAGAGCGAGAGCATCACGGCAAGGGTGAGCCGCAGGGCTTTTAAACTTTGCAGTAGCATGGGACGCCCTATTTAACGATATCGACGGTAGCGCTGAGCCCCGGAATCAGATTCGCCATGTCACTGCCAGGGTCCAGCTGAATATTGACCGGGACGTTTTCCGCCAGGCGAACCCAGTCAAAGACCTGGGGCAGCTCCGACAGCAGGCCCGGGTTTGGCAACTCCTTGGAGTTGATCGCGGAGCCGATGCTCTGTACATGGCCGCGGTAGACGATGTGGGTATCGGCCATCAGGTAGACCTTGGCCTGATCGCCGACGCGAATGCCGGCGATGACGGTTTCTGGAAAGGCGCCTTCTACCCAGATGTTATCGGTATCGACCTCGGCTAGGACGGCGCTGCCGGGGCGTGCGTAGTCGCCGACGTTGAGGTTGACCGTGGCGATGTTTCCGTTGCTGGGGGCATAGATGTGGGTGCGGGCCAGGTCCAGCTCGGCCTTCGCCAAGGCGGCCTTGGCCGCCAGCAGCTGCGCATTGTCTGGGCCGATAGCGCCGCGGGCGGCGATCGCCTGTTGCAGCCGCGCCTGCGCGGTGGCCACATTTCCCTTGCTCACGCTGAGATCCGTCTCGGCCTGCTGGTAATCGTTGGTCGAGGCAAAATTACGCTGCTTCAGGTTACTGATGCGCTGGAAGTTCGCCTGCCGATAGCGGTACTGGCTCTGCGCGTTTTGCAGCGCCGCCTTGGCCGAGAGCACCGCGGCGCTCTGCTCAAGCAGCTGCTGCTCGACGTTCGCCAGATTCGCCTGGGCATTCTGGAGATTGATCTTGTAGTCGCTGTCGTCGATGGAGAAGAGCAGATCGCCTTTCTTGACCGCTTGGTTGTGACGCACATTGACCTGAGTGACCAGGCCGCTCACCTGCGGCGCGATATTGATGATATTCGCCCGCACGACGCCGTGGCGAGTGCTCAGCTGCTGATTGTATTTATGGATGGCAAAGATAATGATCGTGAAGGTGATGGCGAGAAATAACGCCGTGCGTGAAGCAGGTGACTTTAGCATATCATGACCCGTTAAATATAAAGCGTGGCGATAACCAGTAATGCATAGACGGCCGATGCATAAGCCCAGACGATCAGGCGCGGATGCCAGAAATAGCGTAATAGACGATAGCGTGCGGCAAATTTAACCGACAGCTGAGTGATAATGAAACAAAGAATACCTAATACCACCAGCTTGGGGATGAAGGCGTTAAGCAACACGACATCGTTGAAGAGTTCCATGATTACCTGTGGCTATTATAGTAGTTCTATTTAGGTACTATATAACACACCATTGATAATGATAATTACTATTTCGTGTGGTAATGAAACAGATCTTTATAAGTAAATCCAATGTATCACTAAAGCCGACGCGCGCTATCTGGGATTGTCGGGTTTCTAACCAAAATCATCATATTTATTATGCTATTATAGCTGCTATTCTCCATCGTATCGCCGTAAATCGACGCCGAGGGCGCGCGCCGTATCGCCGAGGCATCACATTTACGGGGCCGCGAGAGACGCGGTGTTTGCGCTGTAGTGCGGGGATGTATTTTCATAATATATATACGCGATATATTTGCTATATATCAGCCTAATCTAATTAAGAAATAATGAAGTCTTTCTTTATTGTGCTTAATTCTTTCTTTATTGTGCTTAATGATGATGGGGCGGGATAGGAAAGCGCGCGGTTCGCGGAGGCTGACGCCAACGCGATGGGTGAGGTGCGCTACGCCGTCTTTTCTTGGCGCAGATCGCAGCGCGTTTTCTCCGGCCGCTTTCCTCCTGTCGACGGAGCGCGCGCCGGGCGTCGGGCGGTAAAATGTGAACTGCGTCGGTATGGGCGGCATTTCCGGTGCCTTGGCGGGATCTACCCGGTGATTATCCTTGATCTCACGCGTTATTTTACCCCGAATGAGTTAGGAGGAGTGTCACCTACGGGGTTCGGGGGACGAAGGGCTTATGCTATTATGCAGCGATTAAAATCAGGACAGAATCTATCCATGTTGACCATTTCCCGGCTGGGCTGCCGCCGCGATGAGCGTGTGCTGTTTGACGATCTGGACTTTCGGGTACAGGCGGGGGAGATAATTCAGATTGAAGGCCCTAACGGGGCGGGGAAGACCACGCTGCTGCGGATGATGGCGGGGCTGGCCTTACCGGATCGCGGCGAGGTTCTGTGGCAGGGGCAGCCCATCCGTCGTCAGCGTGAGACTTATCAGCAGAATTTGCTGTATTTAGGGCATCATCCCGGCGTCAAAAGCGTGATGACGGCGTTTGAGAACCTGGCGTTTTACTGCCGGGTGCTGGGGCAGACGGATGAGGCCGCCATTTGGGATGCGCTGGCGCAGGTCGAGCTGGTCGGCTTTGAGGATGTTCCGGTCGCCCAGCTGTCGGCGGGGCAGCAGCGTCGGGTGGCGCTGGCGCGGCTGTGGCTGAGCCAGGCGCCGCTGTGGATCCTGGATGAGCCGCTGACGGCGATCGATAAACGCGGCGTGGCCCGGCTGATCGGGCTATTTGAGCGCCACTGTGCGGCCGGGGGCGCTATCGTGCTGACGACCCACCAGGATCTGAATTATCCCGCCATGCGTCGCCTGCGCCTGCGCGGTGAGGAGAAGGCGGTATGATACTGGCAGTCATTCGACGCGAGCTGCGCATTGCGCTGCGCAGCGGCGCGGAGATCATCAACCCGCTGTGGTTTTTTCTGATTGTGGTCACGCTGTTCCCGCTGAGTATCGGGCCGGAGCCGCAGCTGCTGGCGCGCATCGCGCCGGGGATCGTCTGGGTGGCGGCGCTGCTGGCGGCGCTGCTGTCGCTGGAGCGGCTGTTCAAGGACGATTTTCTGGACGGCTCGCTGGAGCAGCTGGTGCTGATCCCGGCGCCGCTGACGCTGACGGTACTGGCCAAGGTGATCGCCCACTGGCTGCTGACCGGGCTGCCGCTGCTGATCCTGTCGCCGCTGGTGGCGCTGCTGCTGTCGTTTAACGCGGCAACCTGGCAGGCCGTCGCGCTGACGCTGCTGCTCGGTACGCCGACCCTGAGCTTTATCGGGGCTATCGGGGTCGCGCTGACGGTCGGGCTGCGCAAGGGCGGGGTGCTGCTGAGCCTGCTGGTGCTGCCGCTCTATATCCCGGTGCTGATTTTCGCCACCTCGGCCATCGACGCGGCGTCGATGGGGATGCCCATCGGCGGCTATCTGGCCATCCTGGGCGCGATGCTGGCGGGCAGCATGACGCTGGCGCCCTTTGCCGCCGCCGCCGCGCTGCGGGTGAGTATTCAGTAGGGTGACAGTTATAGGCCGGTTCTTGCATGCAGCGATAACTAAAACCGTGTTGATGCTAGGGCTATCGGCAGGACAAAATTTGCGGCGTTTATTGTATATAAATGCCGAATTTGAATGACTTTTCATCACTCCGGGCGCCAGCCCGGACCATTCATTACAATTGTGAGCAATCGCTATGTGGAAATGGCTTCATCAGCTTGCCATGCCGGAACGGCTCTATCGGCTGTGCGGCAGACTGACCCCCTGGCTAGGGGGGCTTGGTATCCTGTTTCTTCTGGCCGGCCTGATCTGGGGATTCGGCTTTGCGCCAGCGGACTATCAGCAGGGTAACAGCTACCGCATTATGTACCTGCACGTTCCCGCGGCCATCTGGTCGATGGGGATCTACGCGGGCATGGCCGTCGCGGCCTTTGTCGGGCTGGTCTGGCAGATGAAGATGGCGGATTTGGTCGGCGCGGCCATGGCGCCGGTCGGCGCGGTGTTTACCTTTATTGCGCTGGCGACCGGATCAGCCTGGGGTAAGCCGATGTGGGGAACCTGGTGGGTGTGGGACGCTCGCCTGACCTCCGAGCTGGTGCTGCTGTTTCTCTACCTGGGGGTGATCGCCCTGTATAACGCCTTTGAGGATCGCCGTCTCGCCGGGCGGGCCGCGGGCATTCTGGTGCTGGTCGGGGTGGTCAACCTGCCGATCATCCACTTCTCCGTCGAGTGGTGGAACACGCTGCACCAGGGGTCCAGCAATATGCAGCAGAGCATCGATCCCAGCATGCGCGCCCCGCTGCGGCTGAGCATCTTTGGCTTCCTGTTTTTCTTTGTCACGCTGACGCTGATGCGTCTGCGTAACCTTATTCTGCAGCAGGAGCGGCACCGCCCCTGGGTCGCCGCGCTGCTGTCGTCGCCGGCTTCGCGAGGGAGGCGCCCGCAATGACACCGTTCTTTAATTCTTGGCAGGCGTTTTTTGCGATGGGCGGCTACGCCTTCTATGTCTGGCTGTCGGTTGCGCTGACGCTGCTGCCGCTGCTGGGGCTGGTGCTGCATACCCGCCTGCGCCGGCGCGCGCTGTTCGGTGAGATCCGCCGCCATCAGGCGCGGGAGCAGCGGATACGCCGGGCGCAGCAGGCCGCGGATGACGATAACAGGGAGAGTGACCCCGTATGATGAATTCACGACGTAAACACCGTTTGTATCTGGCCGTGGGCGTATTGCTGGGGCTGACCGTCACGGTCTCGCTGGTGCTGTACGCCCTGCGCGCCAACATCGATCTGTTCTACACCCCCGGTGAAATCATCATGGGGAAAGGGGCGCAGCATGAGAAGCCGGAGGTGGGCCAGCGCCTGCGCATCGGCGGCATGGTGATGCCCGGATCGGTGCAGCGCGATGCCGATAGCCTGAAGGTGAGCTTCAAGCTGTATGACGCCCGCGGCGCGGTCGAGGTGACCTACAACGGCATTCTGCCCGACCTGTTCCGTGAAGGGCAGGGGGTCGTCGCCCAGGGGGTACTGGCGCCGGGCAACGTCATTCAGGCCAAAGAGGTGCTGGCCAAGCATGATGAGAAATACACCCCGCCGGAGATCGAAGAAGCGATGAAAGAGAACCATCATCAGCCCACGTCGGGCGCAGAGCAACGGGACGGAAATCCATCATGATCCCAGAGATCGGTAACTTTTTACTGTCGCTGGCGCTGGCGCTGTCCGTGTTGCTCAGCGTCTACCCCTGCTGGGGCGCGGCGCGCGGCGATCTGCGCATGATGGCCCTGGCGCGGCCGCTGGCCTTTGGGCTGTTCGCCACCATCACCCTGGCCTTTATTTGCCTGGTGTATGCCTTTATTGCCAATGACTTTAGCGTGGCCTACGTGGCGGCCAACTCCAATTCGCAGCTGCCGGTCTACTTCCGTATCGCCGCGACCTGGGGCTCCCATGAGGGGTCGCTGCTGCTGTGGGTGATGCTGCTCAGCTGGTGGACGCTGGCGGTATCGCTGCTGAGCCGCCGTATGCCGCTGGATTCGGTCGCGCGGGTGCTGTCGGTGATGGGGATGATCAACATCGGCTTCCTGCTGTTTATCCTGCTGACCTCCAATCCGTTTATTCGCACGCTGCCGGGCTTTCCCATCGATGGGCGAGATCTGAACCCGCTGCTGCAGGACGTGGGGCTGATCTTCCACCCGCCGCTGCTGTACATGGGCTACGTCGGTTTCTCCGTCGCCTTCGCGTTTGCCATCGCCTCGCTGATGGCCGGGCGCTTGGATACCGCCTGGGCACGCTGGTCGCGCCCCTGGACCATGGCCGCCTGGGTATTCCTTACGCTGGGGATCGTGCTGGGATCGTTCTGGGCCTACTATGAGCTGGGCTGGGG
This sequence comes from Edwardsiella piscicida, assembly GCF_001896205.1. Lineage (GTDB taxonomy): Bacteria > Pseudomonadota > Gammaproteobacteria > Enterobacterales > Enterobacteriaceae > Edwardsiella > Edwardsiella piscicida. The sequence continues at coordinate 2,772,132 of NZ_MPNU01000001.1, read as the reverse complement.
CGGCTGGTGGTTCTGGGATCCGGTGGAAAACGCCTCTCTGATGCCCTGGCTGACCGGCACCGCTCTGCTGCATTCGCTGGCGGTGACCGAGAAGCGCGGCACCTTTAAGGCCTGGACGGTGCTGCTGGCCATCACCTCCTTCTCCCTGTGCCTGCTGGGCACCTTCCTGGTGCGTTCCGGGGTGCTGGTCTCCGTCCATGCCTTCGCCTCCGATCCGGCGCGCGGCATGTTTATCCTGGCCTATCTGGTGGTGGTGATCGGCGGCTCGCTGCTGCTGTACGCGCTGCGCGGTGGTCAGGTGCGCAGCCATACCCGCCATGAGCTGTTCTCCCGCGAGACGCTGCTGCTGGGGAACAACGTGCTGCTGGTGGCCGCGACGCTGGTGGTGCTGCTGGGGACGCTGCTGCCGCTGGTGCATAAGCAGCTGGGGCTGGGCAGCATCTCCATCGGCGAACCGTTTTTCAATACCATGTTCACCTATCTGATGGTGCCGTTCGCCCTGCTGCTGGGCGTCGGCCCCCTGGTGCGCTGGCGCCGCGATACGCTGGGCCGCCTGCGCACGCCGCTGCTGGCCGCGCTGGTGATCAGCGCTGCGCTGGCGCTGCTGCTGCCGTGGCTGCTGCAGGATCGCATCGTGGCGATGACAGTGCTGGGGCTGCTGATGGCGCTGTGGGTGGTGGTGCTGACGCTGGTGGAGCTGTACCAACGGGCGACTCACCGCGACGGTTTTTGGCGCGGGCTGGGTAAGCTGTCGCGCAGCCAGTGGGGGATGGTGCTGGCCCACCTCGGGGTGGCAGTAACGGTGATCGGTATTGCCTTCAGCCAGAACTACAGCATTGAGCGCGACGTGCGCATGAAGTCCGGCGATAGCCTGGAGATCCGCGACTACCGCTTTGTCTTCCGCGATGTGCATGAGATCAGCGGTCCGAACTACAGCGGCGGCGAGGCGCTGATCGACGTGCTGCGAAACGGCAGGCCGGAGACCACGCTGCGCGCCGAGAAGCGCTTCTATACCAACGCGCGCAGCATGATGACCGAGGCGGCGGTGGACGGCGGCCTGACGCGCGATCTGTATGCCGCGCTGGGCGAGGAGCTGGATGACGGCGCCTGGGCCGTCCGGCTGTACTACAAACCCTTTGTTCGCTGGATCTGGTACGGCGGCGTGCTGATGTCGCTCGGCGGCCTGCTGTGTATGCTGGATCCACGCTACCGCAGCAGCGCGCGCCGCGCCAAGGATGCTCAGGAGAAGAAAACGGCATGAATCGTAAACTGCTTTTTATTCCGCTGGCGCTGTTTTTACTGCTGGTGCTGGCGTTTCTGATCCAGCTGCAGCGTAACGCCAGCGGTGAAGATCCCACGATGCTGGAGTCGGCGCTGATCGGTAAACCGGTGCCGGCGTTCCGCCTCGCCTCGCTGGATACGCCGGGCAAAACCTACAGCCAGTCGGTGCTGCGCGACGGCAAGCCGCTGCTGCTGAACGTATGGGCCACCTGGTGCCCCACCTGCTATGCCGAACATCAGTATCTGAATACCCTGGCGGCGCGCGGGATCCGGGTGGTCGGCCTGAACTACAAGGACGATCGGCAGAAGGCGATAAAATGGCTGAACGAGCTGGGCAATCCCTATGCGCTGAGCCTGTATGACGGCGACGGCATGCTGGGGCTAGATCTGGGGGTGTACGGCGCGCCGGAGACCTTCCTGATCGACGGTAACGGCATTATTCGCTATCGCCACGCCGGCGATCTGAATGAGCGGGTCTGGAAAGAAGAGATTGAGCCGCTGTGGCTGAAATATCAGGGAGGTCAATCATGACGGGGCTACGCGGCGCGCTGCTGGCGCTGGGACTGCTGCTGCCGGGCGCCCTGTGGGCGGCGGTGATCGACACCTACAACTTTACCAGCGAGGCGCAGGAGCAGCAGTATCGCGAGCTGACGGAGCAGCTGCGCTGCCCCAAGTGTCAGAACAACAGCATTGCCGACTCCAACGCCATCATCGCCTCGGACATGCGCCAGAAGGTGTATGAGCTGATGCAGCAGGGCTATAGCCAGCAGCAGGTGGTGGACTATATGGTGGCGCGCTACGGCAACTTTGTGACCTATGAGCCGCCGGTGACGCCGGCGACCCTGATCCTGTGGATCGGGCCGCTGCTGGCGATCCTGGGCGGGGGATGGGTGCTGGTGCGTCTGGCCCGTCGCCGTCCGGCGCGCGCGGCGCAGCGCGATAGCGAGGCGGCGCAGGCTGACCTCAGCGAGGCCGAGCGGCAGCGCCTGCGGCGCTTGCTTAACCAAGAGCATGATGGAGAGCCGCGATGATAACCTTTTGGCTGATAGTGCTACTGCTGCTGGCCGCTGCCGCAGCGCTGTTTCTGGTCCCGGCGCTGTGTACGCCGCGCGGCGACGACGGGGCGGATCGCGATCGCCTGAATACCCAGCTGTATCATCAGCGCCTGCGCGAGCTGGAGCAGGATGAGGCGCAGGGGCTGGTAGAGGGTCACGCAGAGATGCTGACGGATCTGCAGCATAACCTGCTGAATGACGTGCCGAAGCACGGGGCGCCGCGCGCTCAGCCGATCGGGCGCTGGGCGCTGCTGCCGGGCGTGCTGGTGCTGGTGGCGCTGTCGCTGGGCTTCTACCTGAAAACCGGCGGCTGGAGCCAGGTGGCCGAGTGGCAGCGGGTGATGACGCAGCTGCCGCAGCTGCGCGAGCGGGTGATGCACGAAGATCAGCAGCCGCTGGATCGCGAGGAGCTGACGCGCCTTGGGCTGGGGCTGCGCACCGAGCTGCAGTCGCAGCCGAACAACGTGGCGGACTGGGTGATGCTGGGGCGGATCGGGATGGCGTTGAATAACGCAACGACGGCCACGCAGGCGTTTGCCCATGCCTATAAGCTGGCCCCCAACGCGCCGGAGGTGGCGCTGGGCTACGCCGAGGTTCTGACGCGCTCCAGCGATGCGCAGGATAACCGCGACGCCGCCGCGCTGCTGCGCCGTCTGCTTAGCCAGGATCACCAGAATACCCGGGTGCTGAGCCTGCTGGCGTTTAACGCCTTCGAACAGGGGGAGTTCCGTCAGGCGATCGGCGCCTGGGAGATGATGCTGAAGCTGCTGCCGCCGGACGATCGGCGTCGCGATATGATCGAGCGCAGCATTGCGCAGGCGCGGGTGCAGGCGGGGATCGACGCCGCGCAGGTGCGGGTCGATATCAGCATGGATCCGGCGCTGGAGCGTCAGCTGCCGTCCGGCAGCCAGCTGATGATCACCCTGACCGACGGCCGCAGCCCGCTGCCGGTGGCGGTAAAACGGCTGCCGCTGGGCCATTTCCCGCAGTCGGTGACCCTGTCAGACGGCGATGCGATGATGCCGGAGCGGCTGCTCTCTTCGCTGACGCAGTTTTCCATACGGGCGCGGGTGGTGCCGCCGGGCGCGGAGGTGGACGGGCCGAGCGATGTGTTCGGAGAAAGTGCAGTTTTACCCTATACTAGCGGTAAAACGGTGGCGATAACCCTTAGCCGTCAGGCGCCTTAAGCGGCTGAGCGGTGCGTAAGGCTGGTGAAGGGCGCCCCGTAGAGGGGCGTTCTTGTTTATGGAGTGAATTATGAAATATCGTCTGGCGGGGGTGGCCCTGGCAAGCGTGGTATTGGCTGGCTGTGCCACGGGGTCTTCCCAGCAGGATACACAGGGGCGATCGGATCCGCTGGAGGGCTTTAACCGGGCCATGTTCAGCGTGAACTATGATTACCTTGACCCCTACCTGGTGCGGCCGGTGGCCGTGGTATGGCGTGACTACGTTCCTCGCCCTGCGCGTAACGGATTGATGAATTTCTTCGTTAACCTGGCGGAGCCGGCCAGCATGGTGAACAGCTTTGCCGAGGGGCGGATTTATGACGGCTTCCGTCACTTTAACCGCTTCTTCCTCAACACGACGCTGGGGATGGGCGGGCTGATCGACGTTGCGGCGATGGCCAACCCTGACAAGCTGGGCAAGCAGGATCCGCAGCGCTTCGGCAGTACGCTGGGCTACTACCATATCCCCTACGGCCCCTACGTCGTGCTGCCGGGCTACGGTAGCTTTACCCTGCGCCAGGAGGGGGGGGATTCGGTGGATTACCTCTATCCGCCGCTGGGGTGGCTGACCTTCTGGATGTCGGCCGGTAAGTGGGCGCTGGAGGGGATTGAAACCCGGGCCCAGCTGCTGGACTCCGACGGCCTACTGCGCAACTCGCCCGATCCGTACATCACGGTGCGCGAGGCTTATTTCCAGTACAATGACTTCTTGGTCAACGGCGGCCAGGTTCAGCCGGAGACCAACCCCAATGCGCAGGCGATCCAGGACGATTTGAAGGACATCGACTCGGCTAACTGAGCCATATAGCCGCGCGGGCGCCCAACGGGCGCCCGTTTTTTATCTCTGCCGCGCCGCGCTCGCTGTGCGTCCCTCTCTCGTGACCCTTGCTATGCCGCCGGACTTTGCCGCGTCGGCGCCTCTCTATCGCCATCATCACTCTCGCGCCATCATCGTTGGCACCGAATGGCGGTGGTTTGCCGGGCGGCCGCGGACGTGGAGATAAAAAAAAGCGCCCCCGCAGGGGCGCTTGGTTTGCAACGGCGTCGCGATTAGAACGCGTAGTTCAGGTTGGCGCCGTACAGCCAGGCTTTGCCGACGGAGCGGAAGGTGTAGGGGCCTTCCTTGAAGTCAACGTGGGAGCCGTGCATATAGGAGGCGCCGACGTCCACGGAGAGATCGCGATTGAAGGCGTAGCTAAAGCCGCCGCTCAGCCAGGCGCGGTTCTGATCCGGGATGGAGATGGAGCGGTGCTCCGCCGGCACCGGCGTCGCGTCAAAGGCTACGCCGCCGCGGAAGGTCCAGTTATCGTCGTAGTAGTAGGTGGCCCCCAGCGCCATACGATAGGCATCGTGGAACTGCTCATCCTTCTGGAACAGGGTATCGTTGCTGTTATCGGTGGCCTTCAGCTCTTTAAACTGGCTCCAGGTGGTATAGGCCAGGCTGTAGTGGATAGCCCACTGCGACGCCACGCGGTTATAGCCGGAGACCTCCAGCATCGCCGGCAGGGTCATGCTCAGCTTGCCGGGGATGACTTGGCCGCTGCTGCCCATCGGCAGGCCGATGACGCCCAAGATCGGGTTCAGGTTAGCGGGCAGGGCGCTGCTGTAGTCGCCTTTAAAGTCGAGCTTGACCTCTGAACGGTAGGTCAGGGCGTAGCGGTTACGCTCGTCTACCTGATACAGGATCCCGGCGTTCCAGCCGTAGCCCCAGGTGTGACCTTTCAGGTCGGCAATCTGGGTATTGGCGGGAATGTTCATGGCCATGGACTGATACGGCTGCGGCAGCTTAGGGGCCAGCATCTGCGGCAGATCGCCGGCATAGCGTTCGATCTTCGCCTTGGCGTATACCGCATTGACCCCCAGGCCGAAGCTCAGCTGCTGGTTGAGACGGTAGGCGGTGCTCAGGTTAAAGTTGGCGGTCATCAGATCGGTGGTGCCGCCAAAGGCGCCGGCGGTGTAGTTATCGTTGAACTCGGTGGCCAGACCGTAGTTGCTGGTGGCGGAGGCGCCGATGGACCAGCGATCGTTCAGCGGCTGCACGTAGTGCAGGTTGGGGATCATCGCGCCCGGGGCGATGTCGTGCGCGTTCAGGCTCTTACCGGTCGGCGAGGTGCCGGTGATATCGACGCCCGGATCGATATAGATGCCGCCGACGGAGATCGCCGGACGGTCGAAGGTGCTTAGCACGGCCGGGTTGCGGCTGGCGGAGGCCGGCGTATCGGTCATCGCCCCTTCGCCGGAGAAGGCACGGCCCAGTCCGGCCGCGGAGAATTCATTGAGCTGAAAGCCCGCCGCGTTGACGTTGGAAGAGAGTAGTGCTACCGCCGCGGCTAACGCCGATCGAGTAAACATTTTTTTCTGGCGCATATCCGAAGCCTCGTAGAACTTTTTTTAAACAATGTTACACGTCGTAACAAGGAGCGCGGATTGTAGGGGGGAGCGGCGGCCTAACAAATCAGACCAGTGTCATATCGGCGCGGGGCAATCGCTGAATGTTGCAATATTGTTCTTTAATCTCAGGGGATTACTGTTTTTGATTTGTTATTTTTGTTGTCAATTTATTACCAGCAAGGGTAAAAATAGGCGAAAAAACGCCGCCGACTGCGGCGATGACGCTATTTTAGCGCGATGCGTAATTCCGCCTTCCTGGCGCTAGTGTGAAAAAGGCGGGCGAGGTAAAATAAGCGTAAATATCCTGTTTTTTGAGCCAGATCATCATTGGCACGACTATCGGGGCGGTTGCCCCACTGAGGAGACAAGCGAAATGACCGATGCAATCAATAAATGCAGCGCGACTGAAACCGCGGCATGCTGTTGTGTAGACGTAGGTACCGTGATGGACAATACCGACTGCACCGCATCTTACCGTCATCTATTTGCCAGCCAGGATGAGGCTCAGGCGATGCTGGCTCAGCTGACTGAAAAGGCGCAGTCCGTCGCGTCAGAGCCGTGCCAGATCACCAGCAGCATTGCGCAGAATGCGCAGGGTTTTGAGCTGAACATCGATTTCCTGTTCTGCTGCCAGGCCGAGACGCTGATTTTCCAGCTGGGCCTGCGCTAAGCTGCACGCTGGGCGTCAAAACGCACGGGAGACCGTGCGTTTTTTTGTAACCGGAGGTCATCCGCCGCGCGGGCCGACGGTGTCGGGCCCCCCGCAGGGGGATGAGAGCCGGATCACTGGCTGCAACTCTTTTGCCTTTAAGATCTGTACAGTCGGCGGTGAACGGGGTAGTTTTCGTCCCTGCGGCGTACGGGGTGCGTCGTTAACAGCGCGCTTATACAGGCGCGCGCCGCCACGTGATAACAATAAATCGGCGGTAGCCCCACCGCGATCCTTTGCTCTTCCGACTTGGCGCGGAAAAGGATGCATTGAGCAACGATATTTTTCTTTCCACCAGGGTGTAAAGGCCGCGCACGGTGGCGTCGGCGTTTACCAACAGTAGCGGTGCAATATGCAAGTTTTTATTATGCGTCACGGTGAAGCGGCGCTTGAGGCCGCCAGCGATGCGCAGCGTCCGTTGACGCAGGTCGGTCATGCGGAGTCCGTGCGCATGGCGGCCTGGCTGGGTAGCCAGGTTGAGAACATCGATCGGGTGCTGGTCAGCCCCTATCTGCGGGCGCAGCAGACGCTGGCCGCGGTGCGCGAGGCGCTGTCGCTGCCGAGCGAGGTCGAGATCCTAAATGAGCTGGTGCCGGGCGGCGATGCCGACGTCACCGCCAGCTACCTTGAGGCGCTGTCACAGCAGGCGTCGCAGCGGGTGCTGGTGATCTCACATCTGCCGCTGGTCGGCTATCTGGTTTCTGCCCTCTGCCCACAGGAGACGCCGCCGATGTTTTCGACCTCGGCTATCGCCGCCGTGACCCTGAACGGGGCTGCGGGGGAGCTGGCGTGGCAGGTGAGCCCATCCCAACTGGCCGACGGCCTCTGATCCTCTTTTCGGCCCCGTCGCCCGACGGCGGCCGGCGAGGAACCCGCGTCTCAGAGGCGCGGCGTCTCCCGTTCATCGACGTCAATGAGCACCAGCAGCGCGGCATCGCCGCCCCATTCGCGCGGCGCCTGATAAAAGGCGCGGACGTCGGGATGCTGCGCCAGCCACAGCGGCGTCTGCTGCTTGAGAACGTGCTTGCCGTGGCCGTGCATGACGCAGGCGCAGCAGAGGTGTTCGCGGCGGCAGGCGGCAATCAGCGCGCCTAGCTCCTGTTTGGCCTGTAGCTGGGTCAGACCGTGCAGATCGAGAAACATTTCCGGGGTGTAGTCGCCGCGGCGCAGCTGCTTGAGCTCAAAGTGGCTGACGTCAGGGCGGACGTAGCGGGTTGGCCCGTCGCTGCTCAAGTTGGGCTGAAACTCATCGGAAAAGTAGAAGCTGGCGTCGATCTGCTCCTGCAGCACCTTCTGCGGCGCCGCCTGGCGCGTCAGGCGCGCCGGGCGATGGGTCACCTTGTCCTGACTCAGGGGGCGGATACCGGCGACGACGGTGCGGAACAGGGCGGCGTCATCGCCATTGATGGAATGTTTCTTGCTCATGCTGTGACGGTTCGCTGATTTCTTGCTGATAATCACAGTGTAACCGCAGATGGGCGCCGCGCTAAGTAAAACCGCCGTCGGCAGCGGATCCTTGCTGATTTGTCCGTGGCTTCATGGCACACTACAGCCGCTATACCCAGACGGGTATCACTCAATATTATGTAATCTATGCCGTGAGGCATGACTTTCCGAGCGCTGCTGGAGGCTACTTTGGACAAGATTTTCGTCGATGAGGCGGTAAACGAACTGCACACCATTCAGGATATGCTGCGCTGGACCGTCAGCCGCTTTAACGCCGCTGAGGTTTACTACGGCCACGGCACGGATAACGCGTGGGATGAGGCCGTGCAGCTGGTGCTGCCGTCGCTCTATCTGCCGATGGACATTCCCGAGGATATGCGTAGCGCCCGTCTGACCCTGAGTGAGCGTCACCGTATCGTTGAGCGGGTGATCCGCCGTATCAATGAGCGTATTCCGGTCGCCTATCTGACCAATAAGGCCTGGTTCTGCGGGCACGAATTCTATGTGGACGAGCGGGTGCTGGTGCCGCGCTCGCCGATCGGCGAGCTTATCGACAATCGCTTCTCCGGCCTGATCGGCCATGAGCCGCAGCATATTCTGGATATGTGCACCGGCAGCGGCTGCATCGCCATCGCCTGCGCCTATGCGTTCCCGCAGGCCGAAGTGGACGCGGTGGATATCTCCAGCGATGTGCTGGCGGTGACGGAGCATAACATTCAGCAGCACGGCCTGGAGCAGCAGGTGACGCCGATCCGCTCCGATCTGTTCCGTGAGCTGCCGCCGCTGCGCTATGACCTGATCGTGACCAACCCGCCCTATGTCGATGAAGAGGACATGTCCGATCTGCCCGACGAGTTCCGCCATGAGCCGACGCTGGGGCTGGCCGCCGGCAGCGATGGCCTGAAGCTGGTACGCCGTATCCTGGCCTGTGCGCCGGACTATCTGAGCGATGACGGGGTCTTGATCTGTGAAGTGGGTAACAGCATGGTGCACCTGATGGCGCAGTATCCGTCGATCCCGTTTGTCTGGCTGGAGTTCGATAACGGCGGCGACGGCGTCTTTATGCTGACGCGTCAGCAGCTGCTGGCGTGCGCGGAGCACTTCGCCCTTTACCGCAGCTGATCGCGGGGGCGGGCGCGAGGCCTGCCCCCCTTTATTCCGAATGCAGAGACAGGCAGTCCCCTGATGGCGTCAGGGTAACCAGGAGAGTGACATGGCGGGAAACAGCATTGGTCAGGTATTCAGAGTCACCACCTTCGGCGAGTCACACGGTGCGGCGCTGGGCTGCATTGTGGACGGCGTTCCGCCGGGAATGGCGCTGAGCGAGGCGGATCTGCAGCACGATCTCGATCGCCGTCGCCCCGGCGCATCGCGCTACACCACGGCGCGGCGAGAGGATGATCGGGTGCGGATCCTGTCGGGCGTCTTTGAGGGGGTGACCACCGGCACCAGTATTGGACTGCTGATCGAGAACACCGATCAGCGCTCGCAGGACTATAGCGCCATCAAGGATCTGTTTCGTCCGGGTCACGCCGACTACAGCTATGAGCAGAAGTATGGTCTGCGCGACTACCGCGGCGGCGGGCGCTCCTCTGCGCGGGAGACCGCGATGCGCGTCGCCGCCGGGGCGATCGCGAAAAAATACCTTCAGCAGCAGCATGGCATCGTTATCCGCGCCTGCCTGAGCCGGATGGGCGATATCGTCTGCCGCCAGTATGACTGGGCGCAGGTAGAGCAGAATCCCTTCTTCTGTCCCGATGTCCAGCAGCTGGCGGCGCTGGATGCCCTGATGCGCGATCTGAAAAAGAGCGGCGATTCGATCGGCGCCGAGGTGACGGTGATGGCGACCGGGGTTCCCCCCGGGCTGGGCGAGCCGGTCTTCGATCGCCTGGATGCCGACGTGGCCCATGCGCTGATGAGCATCAATGCGGTGAAGGGCGTCGAGATCGGCGACGGCTTTGCGGTGGTGGGGCAGCGCGGCAGCGAGCACCGCGATGAGATCAGCCCGACGGGCTTTCTCAGCAACCATGCCGGCGGCATTCTGGGCGGGATCAGCAGCGGTCAGCCGCTGCTGGCGCGTTTGGCGCTGAAGCCGACGTCGAGCATTATGGTGCCGGGGCAGACCATTACCCGCGACGGCGAGGCGACGACCATGGTCACCCGCGGCCGCCACGATCCCTGCGTGGGGATCCGGGCGGTGCCGATCGCCGAGGCGATGATGGCGCTGGTGCTGATGGATCATTTGCTGCGCCAGCGTGCGCAGTGTGCGGATGTCGCCTGTACGATACCGCGCTGGTAAAGGAGTGAACGGCGTGCGTAAACGCATGTGGTTGTGGCTGGCGGCGCTGTGCGCGCTGCCGGCGTTGGCGCAGACTCAGACGCCCTGGCAGCGGATTACCCAACCGGTGGCCGGCGCGCCGCAGGCCATCGGCAGCTACGCCAATGGCTGCATCATCGGCGCCCAGGCGCTGCCGCTGACGTCAGAGAACTATCAGGTCATGCGCAGCGATCAGCGGCGCTACTTCGGCCATCCGACGCTGCTGGCGTTCGTGGCGCGTCTGGGCGCCGAGGCCCGTGCGCAGCGTCTGGGCACCCTGCTGATCGGCGATATGGCGATGCCGGCCGGCGGGCGCTTCAACGGCGGTCACGCCAGCCATCAGTCGGGGCTGGATGTGGATATCTGGCTACAGCTGCCCCACGCGCGCTGGACGCCGCAGCAGCTGCGGCAGCCGGTGCCGCAGGATCTGGTGGCCGTCGGCGCCGACAGGGTGATCCCGTCGCGCTGGACGCCGCAGGTCGCTGAGCTGATCAGGCTGGCGGCGCAGGATCCTCAGGTGACGCGTATTTTTGTCAACCCGGCGATCAAGCGTCAGCTGTGCGATACGGCCGGCGGCGATCGCGCCTGGCTGCATAAAGTGCGCCCGTGGTTTGCCCATCGCGCCCATATGCACGTGCGTCTGCGCTGTCCACCGGGCAGCGCAGCCTGCGAGGCACAGACCCCGCCGCCGGCCGGCGATGGCTGCGGCGCGGAGCTGGCCAGCTGGTTCCAGCCGCCGCCACCGCATAGCGCGCCGGCCAAACCACAGACGCCACCGCCGCTGCCGCCGGCGTGTCAGGCGCTGCTGACGCAGCTTCACGGCTAACTCAGCGCCTGCCCGCGCCCGTCGTGATCGCCGGGCGCTGATCGCGGCGCGGCGCTCGGCAGGCTCGGCCGCCCAGCGCCGTGCGCCGCGGTCAGCCGCGCATCCCGGAAGCGGGCACCTCGCCGGCGCCATTACGGCTTGTCGCTTAACTGTTTCGCGACCAGTTCACTCATCAGCCGGCCAATGCCGTCGTTTTCTCTGGCCAGGCGAATATCCCCCCGCCAGCACTGCCCGATGCGCTCCGGCACACTCATCATCGTCAGCCCCGGCAGCGTATCCAACGGCGGAAGGCTCTCCGATGCGCTCGGCCTATTCAGCGTCAGCAGGGCCTGCTGCGCCTGCTGTTGGCGGGTCTGGGCTGACTGAATATCGCGCTCGGCCTGCGCCAGCTGAGCGGCGTCCTGCAGCAGCGTCTCCTGTCCGGCGATGCGGTAGCGTACCGTAATCTGGGTTAGCCCGACCGCCGCCATCCGACTTTTGTCGACGGGGAAGTCCGCCGGGGTAAACCGGCGGGCCCCGCCCGGGAAATCCCGTAAAAAGTGGACAAAGCCCTGAGGCCCGGGATAGCTGCGCGTCAGCGTGAAGGTCGGGAGCCGGATCTGCAGCGTCACCTGGCCACACTGCTGCTGTGACCAGAGTACGCTTTGCATCACGGCAAAGTTAAGGTTGTTTAGCCGCAGCGTGGCATTGGTACACTGCATGGTCAACAGGGTTCCCACGACCTTGGCCTTGGCGTTGCTGTTGACGTCCGTCGGCAGCCCCGTCAGGGCGACGGGATAGCTTTTCGCCTTCAGGGCGGCGGCGGCGGTGTTCAGCTCGGCCAGCTTTTCGCCAGACTCGGCGGCCACGGTTTGCCAGCGCTGCTTTTGCTGCTGCTGGGCCAGGGTGGCCTGCTGCTGTTTCTGGTGCAGCGCGATTTTCCCGGCCTTCAGATCAACCTGGCGGATAAGGGCCCGGTTGATGAATGGCAGAAAGTCTGCGGTAAAGGGGACGGACTGCCCCAGCGTATCCACCTCCTGCCAGCCGCTATCGTTACGTTGGATAAACGGCTTAATCGGCCCGGATAAAAAGGTCCAGAGCAACCCATTGTCACCGTACAGCTTATCCGCCCGCTCGGCCTGATTGAGGGTCCAGCGCGATGGCGCGATGACGCGGTCCTGCCACGCGCTCTGCAGGAAGCAGGAGGCCTGCTGATCGGCATAGCGAATGACCAGCTGCAAGGGGCCCGCCATCAGCCCCCAGGTGAGCTGTTCATCGGGCCGATTGTATCCCAGCAGGCTGCGCAGGCTCATCAGGCGTGCATAGGCCGTCTGCAGTGAGGACTGCCCGCTCTGCTGGCTGTCAAAGCCATGGAAGTCCGCCGCCACTTTGGTGGCCTGGGCCTGGCTGATGACGACGCTGTTCATGGCCTGGGTCATGGCCGCCTGATACTCCTGATACAGGCGGATGGCATCCAGCCTGCCGACGAACTGGCTGCGGGTCTGATCCAGCGCCCCCTTCTGCGCCGTCCCGCGCAGGATCATGCCGCCCACATCGCTGACCAGTCCGGGGACCCTGACGAGGGCCTGCTGGTGGGCGCGCTGGCGTATCTCCAGCCACTGCGGGAGCACCCGGAGCCAGCCCGGGCGCAGGTCATCCGGCATCTCGGCAAACTCGGTCAACAGGCGGAGGGCAAGGCGCAGATACGGGTTGTCATCGTGGGGCAGTCTGTCAATGGTGCTCTGCCACTCTCCCTGACCTGCCAGGATCCGCTCTCCCTGAGAGAACTGTCCGGCGAAGTCCTGCCAGGCCTGCAAGCGCTTCTGCGCATATTCATGCCAGAAGGCGGCCCGTTTTTTGTCGAAGGCGATGTCGTTCGGCATGCTGCTGCGCATCTCCACCAGGAATGCGCGGATACGCTGCTGCCCCTCCAGGGTGTAGGCCGCATCGACCTCCGGCAATTTATCCGGCCGCAGTGAGCCCTGCCAGAAGTCGTCCAGGGTCACGCTGGTCAGATCCGGCTGGGCGTTTGCCCAGGGAATGATCCAGTCCAGGGTGGCGCTTTGCGCCGCCAGCTGCCGGAGCCGCGCCTGCAGGTGCAGCAGGCGGGCGTTCTGCTGCTGGATATCCGTTGACCAGGCCAGCTGGGCCAGGAACAGGTCATTGAAACGGGATACCGTATCCGAATCCAGCGCCGGGTACAGTAACCGCAGGGGGGGCGTCGGTATCGGGGGCATGGCCATCAGCGCCCCGTAGCTGGAGCCTCGCAGCCTTGCCCGTAGTAGGTTGGCGCGGCGGACCTCCACCTGAATGGCGTTCACCAGCCCGTCGGGATGGGATGCGATGCTGTCCGCCGTGGTGCTCTGCTGAATCGCCTTGTCCAGGCTGGGTAAAATATATTGGCTAAAGTCATTTACATACTGCGATTTTGCATCCGCTTCAACCGAGAGCAGCTGATGCTGGAATGCCAGTACCCGGCTGGCCCACTGCGCGTTTCTGTTTTCCAGCCAATAAATCGCATCCCGCTGGGCTATCATCATCTGCATGTCGTGGGGCAGGGCGCGATTCATGGCCATGGTCGCCGGATAGCGCTGGCGCAGATCGTCCAGCGTGTGCTGCCAGTACACGACCGATACGCCGAGATACCCGAGGGCGGCGGCCACGCACAGCCACCAGGCGAACAGGCCCAGATGGCGGTTCAGGCGCCGCCAGGGACTGGTCACGGCGACAGGGCGGTTCAGATGACGGTCGGCCGGCAGGACGCGGTTAAACAGATCCCGGACAAAGACCCCGCGTTTGACGGTGTCATGCGCCGCCTCCTGCAGCGCAATCTCCTGCTGATCTTCGGGCCCGCTGCGGGTGTTTCCCTTCTGGACCGCGCTGGCGAAGAATACGCCGCGCAAGATGGGCGACTCCAGATAGGGGCTGTCTCCCAGGGCATGATAGACATAGCGCTTGAGGGGCTCGGCCAGCCTGGCCAGCTCGGTGGGGAACATCAGTAAGGCCGGATCGGCATCCGGGTGCTGCAGCAGCATCGTCAGCTGCATGGTTTTCAGCCGGCTATTGACCCGACCCAAGGCGATATCTATCACGTCGCGGACGTCGCGGCCGTTCTCCGGTTCGTCCACCACATGGCCCATGGCCTGATCCAGCGCCTCCGGGGTCAGCAGGTGGGACCAGGCCTCCATGCCGTACAGGCTGTCGATTTGGGTCACCAGCACGTAGACGGGGAAGCGCCTATCGAACAGACGGATCAGCTGCTCTATGCGAGTGCGGATCAGCCGTCCCTCGTCGACCACGCCGCCCCCGTCTGCGGACAGCAGGGTCTGGGCCGATACCGTGAGCACCAGCCCGTTCAATCCGGCCCGGGCGCGATCGCGCCCCAGCAGATCCAGCATCCGGTTCCAGGTGGAGCGGGTCTCCTGCGATGCCTCCGGCTGTACGAACTGGCCAGAGATATCCAGGATGACGGCCTTGTCGAAATACCACCAGTCGACGGGCGCCTTGCCGTCATTGAGCTCATGGGGCAAATCCAAGGGGGCGGCCAGGCCCGACTGCGCCAGCAGCGCCGATTTTCCCGATCCCGGGCGGCCCAGCAGCATAAACCAGGGCAGAACCTGCAGCGGGTGGCGGAACCGGCGCAGCTGAGAGTGCTTCAGCAGGGTCGTGGCGGCTTTCCACTGGCGCTGTAGCGTCATGGGATGGCGCTCCGCGGCTCGGGCTTTTTCAACCGGCTCCGCCTCCAGGCTGCGGGTACGCCATGCCCGCACCTTACGCCAGAGATAGCGGGTCAGCAGGGCGCCGGCCAGAATGGCGAGAAACAGCACCCATGCGGCGGCGGCGGGCCAGCGTTGCCACAGCGTGAGCAGCCAGCACAGCATCGCCAGTACGCTCAGGAGCACGACAATCGCTATCCATTTGAAGAGACGTTTCATGGCAGCCACTCCAGCGCGAGATCCGCGTATTCATATAATACCCAGTTTAAAATGCCGTACAGGGCGACCAGGATGACCAGCGGCACGACGACGGTGGTAAAGCGGCTTTGGGTCAGCCATCGCGTTTGCTGCGTCGGCGTGACCGAGGATCTCGGGTAGGCCTCTGGAAATAAACGCCGCGACGCCTCCCATACCTCGCCGTGCAGATCCCTCAGCTGGTGCACCCTGATCTGCGTCAGCGCGGTCTGGCCCGCCGGGCCGGCATAGCGCCCCTCAAATCCCAGGGCCAGGCACAGCAGATAGACCTCCCTGACGTCATCGGCCTCGGGGCTCAGGGCGGTCAGCTTGTCGAAGAAGTCAACCCCGGCGCAGACGGTGTTGAAGTAGCTGGCCTGCAGGGGGTCACGTCGCCATGTCGCCACGCCGTCCCACGTCGAACACATGATGGTCTCATCCATCCAGGCCACAACGGCATACAGGGCGGAGTCGATCGCGGCCGGACTTTCCCCCGCCTCTTGGGCCCGGAGCTGGCTGTGGTGCAGGTATGACTGCAGCCGCTCACGGAATAATGACGCCTCGCCTTCGGGCGCCTGGAGATACTGCCGCACGTAGAGCATGGGCTGAATAAACGCTTCCGATAAACTCACCGGCTCACTCCTACCAATTCTACTTTGAGGTCATCTGGGGCATCGAACCAGTTGAACGCGACGTGGCAACTCTCGGCGACCTGCCGCCAGGCTTCACTTTGGGTATCGATCTGGAAATAAAACGAGCAGGAGCGCCGGGGCAAGCCTTCGGGAACGGACGATAGCGGCGTCAGCGTGATCCCCGGCAAGGCGCGCTGGATCAGTAAGGGCAATGCGTCGGCCTCGGCCAGCCTGGCGCGGGCCCGGAAGGCGGCCTGCAGGGTATCCGGCGCCATGTCACTGCGGACGATCAGGTAGAAGCGGTTACGATCTTCCAGCAGGCTCTTGGGGAGCCGCGCCGTCAGGTACTCCCCGCTCGGCTCCAGGGCGATCAGGAAATCGGGTCCGATCGATATTTCATTCAATAAACGAATAATCAGATCGCGTACGGTTAACAGCCCCGGCGCGATGTCCTGATGGCGGTAGGGGGGGAGCCCCGGGCTGTTTTCGCCGCTGGAGCCCAGCATGTCGCAGCGCTCGCTGAAGGTGGACAGCTCGCCGACGATCTGCCGCAGCACGTCGTAGACCTTGCGCGGATGGACCTGCGGCGATTCGGTCAGCTGGTACAGCAGCGGCACGTAGCGGTTGAGGGTGCGCAGGGCCAGCAGAAACATCAGAAAGCTGGCATCGAACTCCGCCTTGCGGATTTCGCGCGGGCTTTTATAGGCCTCCAGCTGGCGGGCGCGCCCCGCCAGATCGTCCCGGACATCCCGGACCACCCGCATCAGGGTCTCGGAGCCGCCCATGATGTAGCACGGCGGAATGAAGCTCTTGGATAGCTGAACCACCTCGCCCTGGCGCTCCAGCCGGGCGATGGGCAGGATATTGTAATCCGTCAGCTTTTCAACCTCGCTCTCCCACAGCACCTGCAGCACGTAGTGCAGGCTCTGGATCTCGGCTTCAGGCCCATCCGAATATAAGTCCGCGTGCTTGTCTCCCTGCTGGGTCGTCACGCAGCGGACGTTCCGCCCTGCGCCATCCTCAAGCTGTGGCACGACGGCCACATTGGACTCTATCGTGTCCAGCTTTTTCAGCCCCAGGTAGACATTGAACGGCCGGCTCTGATCCTGCCAGGCAGAGGCGAAGGAGCGCGGCTTACAGATGGTATTGCCCGGCCATACGACATAGCTGTGGTCGCGGAAGAGCAGCTCAGCCGACAGGATATTGAGCTGCTGGTTGCCTAGGGCTGACTCCGAAATGGTCAGCGCTCCCACTCCCCAAAAATCCTGCAGTCCGGAGTCCAAGAATGGCTTGAGCTGAAATTGGCTATGCAGGTCTGCCAGCTGAAAATGCTGCGGCTGTAAAAACATGCCCTGATGCCAATAAACTGGTTTGTGAATTTTCATCTATCACCCTAAAGGCCAGTGTGGAGAGTTGGCGCAGTTTTTTAATCTAACTGCATGTTTAATTTTTAATTTATAACGAACGGATCGCCGGGGAGCACCTAGGGTTCGCCGCTATCGCTCAGCCGGATCGGCGTAGCCGCCGTCGGCGCGCTGGCCGGATCGGGGGCCGCGGGAATGCGCTCCAGCGGATGGCTCTCCGCCTCGCCGATCCCGCTGTTCCCCAGCTTCAGGTCCAGCGCCAGGGGGGAGGGGGCGGCTTGCCAGTCCGGGAACAGTATCCCCGAGCGGGTCACGCTGACCGGGATATCAAACAGGCGGGAGGTCTGCGTTAGCGGCAGGCCGTAGAACGCGGCGATGAACCCCACCTGGCGCGCCTCCTGCAGGCGATCCAGGACCAGGCGGAAAGCGTGGCCGGGCTCCAGGGCATAGCGGCTTACCTGCAAAATTCCGTCAGGGGGACGCCCGCCCTGCAAGACGAGGCCGGCGAGTTCGGGGGTTTGGATTAACTGATAGAAGGCGTCCGGCGAGCGAGTCTGCACCACCGCCAGCACCAGGCTGTGCGACTCGCCGTCGTAGCTGTTCAGATCCGGGGCGGTTTGTGCATTCACCAAGATGGCCTGGCTGCCGTACCGCCAGGATACGCTGCTGCGGGCCTGCTGCTTTGCCGCGTCGGAGGTGCAGCCGCTCAGGCTGAGCAGCAGGCAGCCGATGGCACTCCAGATCGCCTTATTCTTCATCATAGCCCAATACACCTTTGAGCATCCGCCGGGTGCCGTCATCTTCCACCACCTCTCGGATCCACTCATCCAGTCGCATATTGCCCCAGCGGGCGGCTTTATCCACGATGTAGGAGACGGGGCTGTGCGGTTCGGTCTCCTTGAAAAACGCGGCGATGCCGCTGAGCTGCCGAATGGCCTCCTCGCGGGTTCGGGGGGCGCCGGCCACGCCGGGAGAGGAGGCGTTAACCGCGGCGGTCTCTGCGCCCGCCGGCGCCTCTGCGCGCTCCTGGGCCTCGCGGGGTCGCGCCACGCCCTTACCCTCTACCAGCCGCGTTACCAGCCTGAGCATCTGCTCCAGCCGCTCAGCCACATCGCTGATCCGCGGGGCATCCCGCCCAAATAGGGGGTCGAGCCGCTGGGATAATCCCTGGAATGCGCGGATGGCCTGCTGCAGATCGTCCTGTAACGTCAGGTAAAAGGCGCCGGGCGTATGGCTGACGGCGAGATCCCAGGCATCCGGATCCAGCTTTCCTTCGCTGAGGGCCGCCTGAGCCGCCTCACTGTTCAGCCGCTTCAGGTTATCGACCTCTCGGGAGACCTGCCAATCCAGCCAGCCGTAGGCGCGTCCATCCTGGGCGGCCGTCAGGGGCAGCAAGCCCAGCGCCGGGGGAAGGATCTGATTGAGCCACTCCAGACGGCTCACCCGCCCCTCCAGATCCCCGTCGCTCAGTGCCGGATACATCTCCGCCCAATAGCGCTCCAGCAGGCTATCCAGTAACAGCAGCCCCTCGCGCAGCCCCGGCAGCCCATGCCGCTGCACCAGGGCTTCGCACAGCCACACCGCCAGCTGCAGATCTTTGCTGCGCGTCGCCAGCGCCTCGCTGGTCAGGCGGATCACCTCGACCCAGTTGGCCTGCTTGAGCGAGCTGACCCACTCTCCCTGCCCAAGGTAGTCGGCATCGGCCCGGCGGGCCTCCCGAATCTGGTCATACAGCGGGTCGAAGCTGATATCCTCTCCCGCCGGATGAGCTTCACCGATCGGGGCCAGCAAGCGCGCCATATCTAAGATAGTCATATCGTCCTCTCCCTTAGCCGCCAATCAACACGGTGGGGCAGCCCAGCGTGATCGTGCCGCCATGCGCCGTGCTGTCCCCCATGCGGGCGGCGGGCTTGCCGCCGATCAGCACCGTGGCACTGCCCTTGATAATGGTGTCGGGCGGGCCGACGCAGGTCAGCATGTCGCCCAGCACCGCCGCCGGCAGTCCGCCGATCAGCACCGTGGGAACGCCGGGGCCGATGACCGGGCCGCCGACGTGCGGCACCGGGGGAACGCCCGGGGTCTGCATCGGGCAAACGTGCATATCCGTCAAACGCGCGGCAGGTTGTCCCATGGATAGCCTCCTTATTCAGTTGCACAAGTACCGCTCCCATGCCGCAGCGCCTGAGCCGAAAAGGGGGGCTCTGCGGGGGCGCGGATAGCGAAAATCAGTTGATCTTGACAATGCCGCCCTTGATGGAGGTCATCACGGACGAGGAGACCTCCGCCTCTGCCGAACTGCTCAGGCTGGCCGATTGGGTGCCCGTTATCGCGACGCTGAGGCCGGATAGCGCAATGGACTGTTTCCCCTTCACCGTGATATTCATGCCCTCGATGAGCACGCCGCCGCTGTCAATGACGATACGGTTGCTGCCCACGCTCAGGGTTATCGCGGTTCCTGCCTTCAGATGGAGGCTGCCCGCCGAGGCGGTGGTGGCGTGATCCCCCTTGTTCACCTGCAGCGTACTGTTGCCTGACTTCACCTCCGTGAGGGCATCGCCCTCGATCACCCGGGTATGCTTGCCCTTGGTGATGCTCTGCAGGTAGTTCCCCTCGGAGACCGTCTCGGCGCAGTCATTCTTGATGGTTACCCGGCGGTCGTGCTCGACCGTCAGCTCGTCATCGTGTTTCACCCGGCGGCGAAAATCCCGCTCCGCCTGCATGAACACCTCTTCCGCCCCCATCTTGTCCTCGAAGCGCAGCAGGCTGAAGTGCTCCGGATTGCCATTGGGGGTGCTGCGGGTCTGAATGCCGCTTTGGGTCTTATTGTCAGGCAGCTTGAAGGGGGGCGTCTGGTGGGCGTTATAGACCCGGCCGGTGATCAGGGGGGCGTCCGGATTGCCATCGACAAAATCCACGATCACCTCCTGCCCTACGCGGGGCAGCTGCATCCCCCCCCAGCCCAGCCCGGCCCAGCCCTGCGCCACCCGGATCCAGCAGGAGCTTTTATCATCCTGCGTTCCCAGGCGATCCCAGTGAAAATGAACCTTAACCCGGCCATGCCGATCGGTATGGATCTCCTCGCCCTGCGGACCGGTGACCACGGCAGTCTGTACGCCATGGATCACCGGGCGGGGCGTTTGGCTCAGGGTGCGGTAGGGCAGGGATTTGGGGAGACAGATAAAGTGGTTCTGGTAGTTCACCTCTTGCTCCTGCCACGGCAGGTTGTTGACGATCTCGTGCCGTACGCTTAGCAGCAGATAGTCACCGTTACAGTCTTTGCGGAAATGTTTTTGCAGGCTGAACCCATAGCCCGGCGCCAGCGTGCGGCAGCGTCCGCCGCCCTCTATCCGGGCCTGCATGGCCTCTAGCCCCTCCATCTTCAGCTTGGCGCGGCGTTCGCCCTCCCGGGTCTGCGTATAGTCATCGGTGAAATCGTAGACCGCCACGTCGCTCAATTTGCCCTGCTTGGCCACGGAGGCGCTGGAGGTCAGCAAATGGGCGGTCGGCTGCTCAAAGGTATAGGCATTCAGGAAGACGTTGGCCGGCACGACCGCGAGGGAGGGCATCCACCACTGGATATCATCGCCGGATTCGCTCCTATGCTTAGGTCGATAGACGATGTCTGAGCGCACCTTGCAGGGTTGGACCGCGGCATTGCCATCGGCCAATACCAGCACATGGCGGCTTTCGCTGTGTTCGAACCAGTAGAAAATGCCCTCTTCCTCCATCAGTCGGCTGATGAAGCTGAGGTCCGATTCGCGATACTGTACGCAGTATTCCCGGGGGGCGTAGCGCTGCGACAGCGAGAGGCGAAAATCGCTGATGCCCCGCGCCTTAAGCACCGCTTCAATAATCTGCGGGACCGTCTTCTCCTGGAAGATCTGACACTCCTGGGCGTGCTGCAGCCAGGCCAGGCGCGGTACCAGCTCGGCATAATAGGCAAATCCGTGTTGCTCGGCGCCCCGGTAGGCGGCCCGGCCGATCACGCCATGCCAGTAGCGGGTCTGGCCATTCGGCAAGGCCAGCCGCAGCGCGGCGGCCTGCCCGACCAGCGATTGCCACGCCAGCGCGGGGTCCGTGGAGAACAGCTCCAGCTCAAAGCGGTAGAGATCGGCGATCGCCTCTTCGCCCCGGCACTGCACCACCTGTAAGGCATCCTTGCCCAGCGGGGTGGACAAGGACAACAGCCGGCTATCCGACGTTAATCCCATCAGTCACTCCCCTCTAACGATCCCGTCAGTCGGCCGTGCTCATCCATCGAGACGGTGATATCGGACACCGGCTCACCGGCGGCCATGCGCGCCAGCACCGCGTCCGCCATATCGGACAGCAGCTGGGCCGACAGAATGTTATCGATCAGGCGGGCGCCGCTCTCCGGCTGGGTACAGCGCTCGGCGATGCCCTCCACCAGGGCCTCATCGTAATGGAAGGTGGCCTGATGATTGCGCTGGAAGCGGCGGGCAATCTTATCCAGCTTGAGGCGGATAATCTGTTTTAGCACCGCGCCCCGCACCGGGTAGTAGGGCACTACCTGCAGGCGTCCGAGGAAGGCCGGCTTGAAGGTCTGGATCAGCTCATCCCGCAGCGCCTCACACAGCAGCGCCGGTTCGGGCGGCGTCATGCCGTCCTGACAGTAGGCCATCAGGGTGTCGCTGCCGACGTTGGAGGTCAGCAGTATGACGGTATTGCGGAAGTTGATCTCCCGCCCCTCGGCATCGTCCATGACCCCCTTGTCAAACACCTGGAAGAACAGCTCCAGGACATCCGGGTGGGCTTTCTCCACCTCATCCAGCAGCACCACGCTGTAGGGTTTGCGGCGTACCGCCTCCGTCAGCACGCCGCCCTCTCCGTAGCCGACGTAGCCCGGCGGCGAGCCCCGCAGCGTCGAAACGGTATGGGCCTCCTGAAACTCCGACAGGTTGATGGTGATCAGGTTGCGTTCGCCGCCATACAGGGTTTCGGCCAGCGCCAGCGCGGTCTCGGTCTTTCCTACGCCGCTGGAGCCGACCAGCAGAAACACGCCGATGGGCTTGTTGGGATCCTCGAGCCCCGCGCGGGACAGGCGAATC
>NZ_MPNU01000001.1:2734657-2749627 GCF_001896205.1 Edwardsiella piscicida | reverse complement strand
CAGGGCATAGGGCTGCCCGATGACCCGCTCGGCCAGCCGCGTCTGCAGCTGGCGAACCATCTCCAGCTCATCCTGAACCATCTTGCCCAGCGGAATCCCCGTCCATGCCGAGATCACCGCCGCAATGGCGGACTCATCCACACAGGTCTGCACCAGCGGCGCCCGGCCCTGCATCTGCTCAAGCGCCAAAACGGCCTGCTCCAGCTGGGTCAGCCCCTCAGCGCGCGCCGGGCCATCCTCCTGCTCCAGCTGCGCTTGCAGCGCCTGAATGACGGCGACCTGATCACACTCCGCGATCCAGCGCTGCTCCAGGGTCTGATAGTGCTCCCGGGCGGCCCGGGCCTGCTCCTGCAGCGTCTCCAGGCGGCGGCCATGATCGAGGCCGCTGGCCTGCTCCTGCTCCAGCAGCGTGATCTCGGTCTGGAGATGCTCCAGATGGCGGCAGGCATCCTCGACGGGGGCCGGCAGGGTGCGCTGCCCGAGCGCAATGCGGGCGCAGGCGGTATCCAGCACGCTGACCGCCTTGTCCGGCAGCTGTCTGCCGGTCAAATAGCGGTGTGACAGCCTGACGGCGGCCGTCACCGCCTCATCCAGAATCCGGACCTGGTGGTGCTGGCGCATTTTGGTCAGCATGCCGCGCAGCATCACCATGGCGATCTCCTCGCTGGGCTCCTCCACCTTGATGGCCTGGAAGCGCCGCGCCAGGGCGGGATCTTTCTCGAAATATTTTTTGTACTCGCTCCAGGTGGTGGCGGCAATGGTGCGCAGCTCACCGCGGGCCAGCGCCGGCTTCAGCAGATTGGCGGCATCATTCTGACCCGCCGCGCCTCCCGCGCCGATCAGCGTATGGGCTTCATCGATGAACAAAATGACCGGCTCACTGCAGGCCTTCACCTCGTCGATGACCGCCTTGAGACGCCGCTCGAACTCACCCTTGACGCTGGCGCCCGCCTGCAGCAGGCCCAGATCCAGCATCCGCAGGGCAACGCTGCGCAGGCTATCCGGCACCTCGCCGGCCGCAATGCGCAGGGCCAGCCCCTCAACCACGGCGGTTTTCCCTACGCCGGCCTCACCGGTAAGAATCGGGTTGTTCTGCCTGCGGCGCAGCAAAATATCGATCATCTGCCGAATCTCGCTATCCCGCCCGAGAACCGGATCCAGCTGGCCCTGGCGGGCCCGCTCGCTCAGGTTTACCGTGTATTGGTCCAGGGCGGGCGAGGGAGATGCACCCGCGTGCGACCCCGGCGTGCTCATCGTCGTCGCCTCTCGACTGCCCGCGACCAGCGCGGGCCACTGGTGCAGCAGATCTGCCGCTGACCACGCCGCCCACTCGGGCGACATCGCCCTGGCGAGCTGCTGCAGCACCGCGTCATCCAGCAGCGCCATGATCAGATGACCGCTGCGGATCTGGCTCTCGCCACAGTTGACGGAGGCCATCAGCCAGGCACCAGACAGCAGCCGCGGCAGGTGGGGGGAGAGCACCGGCTGCCGGCTGCATCCGCCCTTCAGGCGATCCAGCGCCCGCTCAATGTCCCGCTGAAAACGGCCGGCGTCGACCCCATAGTGCTGCAGCAGGCGCGCCAGATCCGTGTTGTCGGTCTCCAGCAGCTTGAGCAGCACGTGCTCGATATCGACCTCGTGATGGCCCCGCGCCAGGCACAGGCCCGCCGCTGCCTCCAGCGCCTGATGGCAGGTCTGGTTCATTTTTCCCGTCAAGGCTTTCAAATCTGTATTCACCGAACCCTCTCCCCGAAAAAACGGGCTTTCCCGTTAATGAATGTAAGTCGCTTCGCGCGACGGCTCGCTTTCCGCGTGAATCTGCGCTGGCCGCCGCGCGTCTTGCCCGCCCGCGCGCTTATCGCGCGGGCTTCCCGGACTCTGACGCCTGCAATACCACTTCGTCGGCATCCCCCAGCCTGGCGGGACGGCCTCCCAGCCAGCCAATCCATCCGGGACGGGCCGCCCCGGCCTGACTATCGCCCAGCGTGCAGGGGGGGACCTCGCTGGCGGCCAGCACCAGCTGAATATCGAATGTGACGGCGATCTCGATGGCAAAACGGACCAGCTTGGTCAGCGCCCGAAAGTCCTTGCCCCCCGGCAAAAATGGCTGAAACTGCTGATAGCTCATGGGGCCGAGGCGGATCCTAAACTGGCTTTGGGCATCCCATACCTGTCGCCCCAGCACCGGCCACTCTCCCAGAGTGCAGTTTTGGCGCCCCAGGGCGAGGAGGTCCGCCTCATCCAGCTTCAGCCAGCGGCCCTGAAAGGGCAGGATCTCGACCGGCACGGAAAAATAGTCTGTCAGCAGCGTGCGCAGCCCCTCCTCGCTGAGCGAGCGGGTGCCGAACCGTCCGGCGTAATAGGCAAAGACATCGTCATTGACGCCGTCTTTTTTCAGCCGGTTCTGCAGGCCCAGCGTGCCCAGACCGGCCAGGGAGAGCAGCATCTGGCGCCAGTCGGCCTGCAGGCCGCACTCCAGATCGGCCGTCGCCTGATGCTTGCGCCATGCCTGGTAAAACAGGGTGATCAGACGGTGATTGAGCAGATCAAAAAAGTGGTGGGCGGTCTGATCCCGATGCTGCAGGCGACGCGCCAGCAGCATCTCGGTATACCGCGTCGGCAGCGCCCCAGAGGGACCGGTCAGCCCCATGAAGTTGATGGTCATGACCTGCGGCTGGTCTGCCGCGGGCGGCTGCAGCGCATAGACACTGCTGGCCGGGGTGGCCAGGGAGAGATGCGTCCGGAAGCGCAGCGGAAGCTCCTGGCAGCCACACCGTAGCTGCTGCAGCTCCAGTATCCTGACGGCCTGAAAAAAATCGAACTCATAGGGCCGCGCATACAGCTGCTCCAGCACGGACTTTGGGCTCAGGGCGTCGTTCATGACAGCACCGCCTTGCCCGCCCGCGGCGGCCAGCGCTTGAGCGCCTGTTCCCGCTGCCGGGTGCGGACGTGCAGGCGGGTAAAGCTGTTGATGGCGCCGTACTGGCTGACGAATCGCTCCACCACGGCGCTGAACAGGTACACCCCGGAGCCCTCAAATTGGCTCTCGTCCAGCACCAGGGTGATTTCGATGCCCCGCACCACCGCCGCCTGATTCCGGCTGCACAGGCGCGCCGTCGCCGGCTGGCTGTTGATACTGACAATGCCGGCAATCTGCTGACGCAGGGCGGGGGAGTCGCTGAAGTTATACAGTCCGAGCAGCTCCCTGAAGGCCTCGGTCGCCTCCTCGTTTTCGCCGGTGATGGAGAGCAGGTTCAGGTTCAGGTGGGAGATCAGACGCCACATGGCGGCCCTGCCGTGGGCCGGGCGCAGGGTGGGCGTCGGCTTGCGCAGGCAGTGGATGCGGGTGACGGGAGAGCCGCCGTCCACCTCGAAATCGCCCCGGTCGCCGCCGAAGGGCAGCAGGGACGGAAACTCTCGGTTGGTGCAGGTCACGTCGATACTCAGGGTTTCCGACGATGACTGATTGGGGTCAAAATCCAAATCCACCAGGGATAAGTAGACATCCATGCCCGGGTCATCCCCGCGGATCCCACCGCGGCGGTTTTCCATCCAGAATACCCGCTGCGGCTCACTGTCGTTGGCGTGATGCAGGCCAAACAGGGGGCGGTAGCGTTTTATCTTCTCCTGCCCGTCATGCTTGACCAGCTTGCTGACGGCATCGACCGAATAGACCTCCATGCCCCAGGGGCGGCGGACATCGGGAATAATCGGGTACTCGGTTTTACGGTGGGTTACCTGCAACGGCTCTGCCCGCTGCCGGAACAGGTTGACCACCGGGCTGCATCCCAGCCGAAAGGTGGAGGCGTCGATGGTATCGGTCAGTTTGGCCAGGCGCCCCTCTCGCTCGAACGCCGACAGATGGATCACCAGATCGATCTCCCGGCAGGCCTCCGGCAGCGGGGTGGCCTGCAGCAGCTCGGTCATGTCAAAAAACAGGAACTTGTCGGGAAAGGCAAAGTATTCGTGCAGTAAGCGGTAGGCCTGGGACGAGCGGGCATCGTAGTCAAACAGGCTCTCATCCTCGTCGAATCCGACCGGTGAGATGATGCTGGCCGGCAGGGTCCACTCCGCCGATCCGGCGCGGAGCACCACCTTGGTCACGTTGTTGAACAGCAGCTCATACAGGGTGTGCACCACGGCTGGCTCCCCCTGGAGAAAGAAGCGCAGTCTATCCATCCCCAGGGTATTCAGATGATGTCCCGGGTGGGTTTGTAGGCGGATACAGATCAGACCGGCGCTTCCCTGCTGCTGCACGGACAGGCTGGTTTGCCGCGCGGGGGCGAAGCCGGCATGGATGACCGACACGGGCCAAATCTCCACCGGGTAGGCGGTGCGAAACCGGCATGCCATGCCATCCACCTGGCGAGACAGCAGGCTGGTATGCCGCGGCAGGCGCAGTGGGCCCGATAGGTTGGTCTGCGCCGGATCGACCGAAAACTGAACCAGGGATAGCGAGGGGATCGGGCGCAGGTAGTGGGGATACAGGATCCCCAGCAGCGCATTGGTAATTTCGGGAAACTGCTCATCAATCTTGTGGTGCACTCGAGCGCAGAGAAATGCCACGGCCTCGATCAGCCGTTCGACATGGGGATCTTCCGAGACCCCCTCCTCCAGCAGAAGGCGTCCGGCCACCTTGGGATACTGGGAGGCGAACTCACGTCCCAGCTGACGTAAGAACGCCAGCTCCCGGTTATAGTAGGGCAATAGCTCGACCATACATCACCTGTCTATTCGGTACAGCTGTGTTGAAACATCCAGCACGGCATCGAACATCACCGGCTCCGGCGAGGGATCGACGTCCAGTAATGCCTCGATCCTGAAGATCAGCTGGCTGATGCCGGTTTTCTCATCCAGATGGATGTGCACCCGGACCTGGCTCAGCCGGGGTTCAAACAGATCGATGGCCCGCTCGATATGCTGGCGGATCCACTCCCGATCCTCGGCGTTGGCGGCGCTCAGGTTGGAGCAGTCCGGCAGGCCGTAATTCAGGGGGGACTTTTCCAGCTCAGGCCACTGATCGATATCCAGCGACAGCGCGGATCGCGTATTCAGGACATCCTCCACATCCCGTCGGACGGCCCAGCGAAAGTGGGCCAGGTCATACCGACGGTCTGATGTCCGTTCGGTTCGCTCCTGTGGGAAATCATCGAACAGACGATCCAGCACGGAGGGGCGGAAGAGATGGCGAAGGATCATGGCTCAACTCACGGGATTTTCTTTTTTAGGTTGTCGACGCCGTCGGTCGACAGCATGACCGCCAGCGTTTTCAGATATCCGTTTTTGGTTCCGTGATCTCCCATCAGCAGCGCAATGGCGGCGATAGCGGTCGGGCAGCCCGGCGTGGTGACCTGAAAGCCGGGCATACAGGGTTTTCCGTTCAGCGGCGCCGGGCCGGGGGTTCCTTTCATCTGGGTGCCCCGGCTTCTGGCGGCCTGAATCATCTGTAGACACATTTGGTGTTTGTAGGAGGCGCTGCCCTGTAGGCGGTGGTGCAGCTTGCGCACGCCGATGGCCATCGCCGGGATCAGCCCCACGATGATAAAGCCAGCGGCAAAGCCGACCGCTTTGGCCGTATTGCTCTGATCATAGCGTTCGATAATGAACTTGAGCCGCTCATCGCACTGGCCGCAGGTGCAGGGATACAAACGCTGGCGCAGATCCCACAGCGTGCCATACACATCCATGGTCGACGCCACGCTGGCGGTGGTCACGGCCAGGCCCAGGATAACCCCGACCGGGGTGGCGGCCACCGACAGCGCGGCACCGACGCCGCCGCCCACGGCATGGCCGACGGTGCTCAGTAACGCGTTGCCGCCGACGGAGACACTTCCCTGCGTGGCCGCGATGATCTGATTGGTCAGCGCGATATAGGGCGAGACCCCCTCCGCCATCTTGTTGATTGCCGTCAGCGCCGTTTTAGCCGGCTTGGGTAACGGGTTTCCTAAGATATTGTCAGCGGTATTGATCAGGTTTGCGGCACCCAGCACATTGGACGCCGTCGAGGTTGAAAAGGTAGCGATGCCCTGCGCATCCGTCGGTAACGGCCCCGATGCCCTCTGGATATAGCCGTACAGCGCGGCCGTCTGATTGGCGCTGGAGGTCAGGGTTCCGATGTGGCCGATGACCTGCGGGACGCTGATGCCATGTCCCCCCGCATCATCAGGATGGCTGTCGATAGGCCACTGCGGCGGGCGCAGCAGTGAGGTGGCTTTTTGATTCATCGCATCATCCTGGCACGCCTTTAGCTTCTTCAGCAGCGCGTCAAAGGATTCTGCGTCGAACTTCAGCTGCGGCGGGCGCAGCAGTGAGGTGGCTTTTTGATTCATCGCATCATCCTGGCACGCCTTTAGCTTCTTCAGCAGCGCGTCAAAGGATTCTGCGTCGAACTTCAGCGTATGGCTGATGACAACATCCGCCATGCGGAGTATGTCGGTGGGTAGCACCGGCGCGCTGTAAAATCCGGCCTGCCGCTTTGGCTTTGGACCCAGCTGTTCCCACAGCTCTTCATCAGTGAGATCGTCAATATTCATCATATGCTCCTACCGATGTCGCCTATCTGGATAGCGCAGGGGACAGCGCAGGGCGAGATCCACCAGACTCCCGCGGCGCCGCGCCCCTGTTTGACCGTCTTACTTTTTCTTGTTGGTAATAAGGCTCCAGCCCTCAGGACCAATTTTGCCGCCCGCTTTTCCGTTCTGATCCTGGGGAACGTATTCCCATGTCACTTCTTTATAAGCAAAATCAATGGTTTCCTGCGGGCGATCGCTGCCGCCCGTGGCCCCTGAGCATTGATAGCTGGAGACGGCGACATGCGTAAATTTGTAGATGCAGAAGGCGAACTTATCGCCCGCCTGGGTGCAAATCTCCAGCTCCAGCGTGGGAAAGTTCTGCCCCTGCACGGCGGCGGAGGCCAGCTTGACACTG
The DNA here is from genome assembly GCF_001896205.1 of Edwardsiella piscicida. Lineage (GTDB taxonomy): Bacteria > Pseudomonadota > Gammaproteobacteria > Enterobacterales > Enterobacteriaceae > Edwardsiella > Edwardsiella piscicida. Next base: position 2,742,700 of record NZ_MPNU01000001.1, on the reverse strand, counting down.
GCGCAGTCCATCCATTTGGTGACACGCAGCACCGACATCATCGCCTTACCGGTATTCAGCCCCTGGGTGCCGCTCTCCATCGTGCATTCATTGCCCGCGCCCCAGGCAAAACCCAGCACTTCAATCCATTTTTTGTGCTTATCGTCGGTGGATTCCCCATCAACCTTATCCAGTTTGATATAAGTATCAAAAGCCATAGCGGACCTCTCTTGTGACAAGATAAACTGCGTTTTGGATATACGTGGTAAACAAACTCGGCTAAATCGTTAGCCTTGCGCCGGCGGCGGCAGATCGGCGACCAGACGTAAAGACGCGGTCAGCCCCTCCAGTTGGAAATGGGGTTTTAAATAGGCTACCGCCTTATAGAAACCCGGTTTGCCCGGAATATCACTGACATCAATGCGGGCTTCCCGTAATGGATATTTCGCCTTGATATCCTGGCCAGCATCATCCGAGCCGACCACATAATTACTGATCCACTGATTGAGAAAATATTCACACTCACTGCGGCTCATAAAGCTGCCGATTTTGTCGCGGACCATCGATTTTAAATAATGGGCAAAGCGTGAGGTGGCCATAATATATTGCAGCTGGCAGGAGATCCTGGCGTTGGCATTGGCGGAGTCACTGTCATATTCCTTGGGCTTTTGCACCGACTGGGTCGAAAAGAAGGCGGCATAGTCGGTCCCCTTACAGTGGGTCAGGGCGATAAATCCCAGCTCGGCCAGCTCTTTCTCTCGGCGATCGGTAATGGCCACTTCGGTGGGGCACTTGAGCTCGACTTCGCCATCATCGGTGGTAAAGGTGTGCGCCGGCAGTCCCTCCACCAGGCCTCCCCCTTCGGCACCCCGGATGGCGGCGCACCAGCCATATTTGGCATAGGCCTGAGTCAGGCGGGTTCCCAGCGCATAGGCGGCATTCAGCCACAGATATTTGCCATGCTCCTTGCCGCTGACATTCTCCTCAAAATTGAATGACTCAACCGGCACCGTCGTCGCGCCGTAAGGCAGTCGGCCAAGCACGTGGGGCAGGGCCAGGGCGATATAGCGGGCATCCTCCGACTGGCGCAGCGATTTCCACTTGGCATACTCAACCGTATCAAAGCCCTTGGCCAGATCCCGGGGGATCGACAGCTCTGTCAGGCTATCCAGGCCGAACATTCCTGCGCTGGCGGCAGAGAGGAAGGGGGCATGGGCCGCCGCCGCAACGTGTGAGATCTCCTCCAGCAGGAACAGATCTTCCGGGTGGTTGCTGAACTCATAATCTCCGATCATGGCCGCAAAGGGGGCGCCGCCAAAGGTACCGTACTCCTCCTCATAGACTTTCTTGAACAGCGCGCTCTGATCAAACTCGGCGGCGCTCTTAAAGTCGCGGATCAGATCGGCTCGGCTGACGTTCAGCATGCGGATTTTCAGGCCGGTACCGGTTTCGCTTTGATGCACCAGGTAATGCAGCCCACGCCATGACCCCTCCAGCTTTTGGAACGCCGGCTCATGCATAATGGCGGAGAGCTGGGCGGAGAGCAGCGCATCGATCTGGGCGATACGCGCCTCAATGCTGGCCAGCACATCACCGGATACCGTCACGGTGCCCGACAGAACCTCACTGACCCATTCCCCCAGCAGATCCCGGGCCCGCGCCTTCTCCAGATCACTGCGTGCCATCCGGGTTTCCGCAATGATGCTATCCAGCAGGCCGCCCTCTAGCGCAGCGCTCTCGGCGGCGCTACTTTCTGGCAAGTTCTGTTCGCTCATGGCTGCTTCTCCTCGCCAAAGCCGGTCTCTTTACCCAGACTCTGCAGCTTTTCGGTATCCTCAATGATGCCCTGCAATACCTCACCCAGGCGTTCATTGCTGTACATCTTGTTTTTCAGGTCAGAGAGGCGGCTGCGGATATCCATCAGCTTGCGCAGCGGCTCAACCTGCGCCGCGACCCGCTCTGGGGTGAAATCCGCCATGCTCTGAAAATGCAGATCCACCGACAGTTGGCTGTCATCTCCGCTCAGGGTATTCTCGGTGCGGAATGACAGATGGGGATGCACCCCTTTGATCACATCGTTGAAGTTGTCGCGATCAATCGAAACGAATTTGCGCTCTTTCAGCTTGGGAAGCGGAGTCGCCGGCTGCCCTGAATAGTCACCGAGCACTCCCATAACAAATGGCAGCTCCTTCATTTCCTGCGCATCGCCAATTTCAACATCATAGGTAATCTGCACTCTTGGCGAGCGGACTCGATCCAACGTATGCTGCTTGCTTTCACTTGCCATGAAGTCATCTCCGTAACATTTCTTACAACACTGCGTAACGTTATAGATAGCGATTGTAGGCGAATGAATTAGCCGATCTTTGTAAAAAATACATATTCATTCCAATATCGACTATCCGATTATTCCCTGCGTCCTCCGCTTTTCATCGGGTATTAACGGCGCCGACGCTGGGCCATTAATACCAGAGGACAGGGGCGCCGATCGGGAATAATTCCCCTGAAAGGAGGGTGGGCTTTGACGTAATAAGCGTTATTTCAAGGTTGAAAAATTGTGGCTACTGATATGCCCAACCGTCAGGTTTGGAATATAGAACTGTGTGGCCCCGCCGGGGAGGTTCGATCCCCTGCCTTTTTGTTCCAACGCGATATTCCGTAGAGAGGGTTTATCTTCATCAATACGCGACATGCCCTTAAATCCCCCAAACCAGGCATAGACGGGAACCTTTAGGACTATCTCAAGTAAAAAGTCGAGAGAACTCCAGTTTTCTTTGATGACGGAGGTGAGTCGTCCCCACTCCCTCATTGATACGCCGTTTAGCTTAGCGACCAGCATACGCTGCTGCAGACCGCCATCGTGGCGGAATGGTTGGACCGGGCTCCACCAGGGAGACAGCGGGGTATCGTCAGTGATCGGGGGCTTTGCCAATGAAAAACGTCCATTGAATTTGTATAAGGCTGTTCCCGCCGGAAGCAGCTCTTTCGTCGGCAGTCCATAGGATATTTTAAATGCATCACTGACGACGGTGCCTTGGCCTGTAGAAATACTCCCGACATGGGACCAGTCCAGCTCAGAATTCAAAATCGACATAACGCGCCATCCTTTTTCAGTAGCTTTAAGCGCGTTATTGTAGGCGAGTGAATTCGCCGATCTTTGCAAAAAATACCTATTCATTTCTATATAAACAATCCGATTCTTCGGGTTGTTTCCAGCGCGCTGTACGCGTCATCTGTTTTTTGTTTGCTTATCAATCATTGCGTTATCAATGAGCGTCGCTGATAAATGGTAATGGTGCTTCGGTGGGTGTTCAGAAATAGAAAGATGGTTGAGGCGGCGTTTATTCTGTATGTGCGATGACATAGCAGGAGGACCATTATGTAGACAATCGGGCAGGGTACTCAGCATGGGAGATAAAATATGATAAATCGTCCGCTTTCTGGGTGGATACAATTACCCTTAGTTGCCTTATCCCTACTGCTTTCAGCATGCCAGGTAGGCGGCGGTCGCGGCGTTTCATCGCCTCCTGACACGACGCGCGGAAGTGTTATCGATCCGACCAAATCGCGCTTTCCCCTGCAGAATTATTCGCAGTCGGTTGACCGCTGGATTCAGCCTGAGAGCAAGGGGTATTCGGTTGCGATAATGGATGCGTCAGCGCAAGATCGTCATTTCTCCCTATTGCAATCATCCTATTTTGGTATTAATCCTCAGGATCGATCTCCGTGGAATGCGGAGTATATTACCGCGCTGCTGCAGGGCGAGGCGAGAGAAAACCGTGAGCGTATTATTACGCGTTTTCTCCTCGCCGAGAGCCGCTCCTGGGGCAGTAACTTTCGGCTGAATCCGCCTGAGTGGAAAGCGCAGTTAATGGCGAATAGCGCATCCGCGATCGATAGCGTTTTTCACCCGGCGCAGCGGGGGATGACCTTGCGAGAAACGGCGGTCAGGGCACTGCCGACCGCTGACCCGGCCTACGGCGATCCGCATCTGGCCGGTCAGGGGTATCCCTTTGATGATCTCCAGATGTCGTCGATTCGGCCAGGCACCCCCGTCTATGTTTTCACGCTGAGTCAGGACACGGGCTGGAAATATGTTGTCTCTCCCTCGGTGATGGGCTGGGTCAAAAGCGATGACGTGGCCGAGGCGGATAGTCGGTTTGTCGCCGAGTGGCGGACATTGGCGCAGAAAAAACTGGGGGCATTTATTCAGGAGCCGGTCTCGGTGCACGACGGTAAGCAGTTTTATTTTATCGCTCGCCCCGGCACGATACTGCCGTTTGACGCGGCGTGGCCGGGGTATTACCGGGCGGCGATTCCGACGCTCGGCGCGGGCGGTAAGGCGCGCCTCCGCTGGGTGACGCTGAGCGCCAGCGCCTTTACCGCCATGCCGTGGCGCATGACGCCGCAGCATATGGCGACGCTGATGAAAACCATGGGCGGAAAGCCCTACGGCTGGGGAAACGCTCATTTTTACAATGATTGTTCATCGGAGATCCGTAGCCTGATGCTGCCGTTCGGTATCTTTTTGCCGCGTAACTCCGCCGCACAGATTCAGGCGGTGTCCAGAACGGTCGATCTCACCGCGTATAGCCTCCGTTCCCGCCTCGACTACCTGACCATGCATGGCCGGCCATTCACGACGCTGGTCTACATTCAGGGGCATATTATGCTGTATATCGGCAATTCGGTCGTTCATGGGCAGTCGGTGCCGATGACCTACCAAAATATTTGGGGATTGAGTCCGCCAGATCGCCAGCGGCGCAGCATCATTGGCGGCGCGGTCTTTTTCCCGCTGCTGCCGGTCTATCCCGAAGACCCCTCGCTGGCGTCGCTGGCCGGTAAACGCCTCTTCAAGCTTGGCTTTATCGACTAGTCTGCCCGGGCGCGCTGCGCCATGGACGGCGCGTGCTCGGCGGGCGTTTGGGCTGCGTCGCGTGGGCGGGTGAGCCGCGGCGGGGAGATGGCGTTAGGCCGTCCATCGCCTGTGCTCCCCCGCGATCGGCGGGCATCGCATCGACGGCATGATAAAAATCAGTTACCGCAGCGGGATTGTTTGTCATGATAGCGGCCTATTTAGTGGTCTCAATCACAGAGTGATGCATACATTTTTTATATCCGATGCTGTCAATGTGATATGGGGCGAATACAACACGATGGGACTGTTCAGGCAAGGATCATGGAGACGCTACTGCTTTCTCCCGAGCTGCTCGGGGTTTTATTTTGCGTGGCGCTGTTCGCCGGCTTTATCGATGCCATTGCCGGCGGCGGCGGACTGTTGACGGTGCCGGCGCTGCTGGCCGTTGGGCTGCCGCCCGCTCAGGCGTTGGCCACCAACAAGCTGCAGTCGGTGGGGGGATCGTTTTCGTCCAGCCTCTACTTTATTCGCCGCCGGGTGGTCAACCTTGCCGAGCAAAAGTGGGTGATTCTGCTGACCTTTTTGGCCGCCGCGGCCGGCGCGTTGCTGGTGCAGCGTCTGCAGGCGGAGATATTACGTCAGCTGCTGCCGTTTCTGGTGATCGGGGTCGGGCTCTACTTTTTGCTGACGCCGTCGCTGGGGGCGACGGAGGGGGCGCGGCGCGTCGGTATGCCGCTGTTTGCCGTGCTGGGCGGCGCCAGCGTCGGCTTTTATGACGGTTTTTTCGGTCCCGGCGCCGGATCGTTCTATGCGCTGGGCTATGTCATGCTGCTGGGGCTGTCGCTCCCCCAGGCGACGGCCCATGCCAAGGTGCTCAACTTTACCTCTAACGCGGCGTCTCTGCTGCTGTTCATCATTGGGGGAAACGTCGTCTGGAGCGTGGGGCTGTGCATGCTGGTTGGACAGGCGATCGGCGCCCGGGTCGGCGCTCGGATGGTGCTGACCCGCGGGCAGCAGCTGATCCGGCCGATGATCGTGGTGATGTCGCTGATCATGAGTATTAAGCTGCTGTATGACAACCACGGCAGCGAAATCCTGGCCTGGGCGCAGCGCTGGCTGTAGCGCGGCGGATGCACGGCGGCGGCGCCTGTGCGACAATCGGCCACCGTCATGCGGCGCCACGGCGCCGCGCGTTACTTTCTCATCAGGCTCAGAGATAACCATGCCCGAGACCCATCATTATCAGCAGTTAATCGATCTGTTCGCACAGACGTTCGGCAGCGAATACCATACCCGCCTGGTGGCCGGCGACGGCGAACCTATCTATCTGCCGGCGGATGACGCGCATCCGGAGCACCGCATTCTATTTGCCCACGGCTACTATGCCAGCGCGCTGCACGAGATCTCACACTGGTGCATCGCCGGGGAGGCGCGTCGCCGCCTGGAGGACTATGGCTATTGGTACTGCCCGGACGGGCGAGACGCCGATACGCAGTCGCGCTTTGAGGCGGTAGAGATTAAGCCGCAGGCGCTGGACTGGCTGTTCTGCGCCGCCGCCGGCTACCCCTTTAACGTCAGCTGCGATAATCTGGAGGGGAGCTTCGACCCGGATCGCATCGCGTTTCAGCGCCGGGTGCGTGAGCAGGTGCTGAGCTATCTGGCCGAGGGCATCCCTCCGCGTCCGGCGCAGTTTATCCGGGCGCTTCAGGCGTTTTATCATACGCCGGCGCTGAGTGCCGCCGACTTTCCCTATCCCGACGATTTACAGTGATGCGCGGCACCGCCGACGCCGATGTGCAAGGAATTCCCATGATTGCAGAGTTTGAAGAGCGTATTTTGACGCTGATTGATGAGATGGTTGACAGCGCCAGCGACGATGAGCTGTTTGCCGGCGGCTACCTGCGCGGCCACCTGACCCTGGCCGTGGCGGAGATCGCCTCGCAGCCGCAGGCCGCACCCGCGACGCTGGATGCGGCGGTACGCGCCAGCCTGGCGCGCGCCATTCACGCCGGCGAGCTCTCTCCGCCCGATCAGGCGCTGGTACATAACCTATGGCAGGATCTCTACCGCCGGGCTCAGCCCGCGGCCTGAGGCCGGGTATCCTTCACGCGCGCAGGCGCGGGTAGGGTAAATCGCGCCGTAGCGAACCGAAGGGGCGCCGCTTCAGCGGCGCCACCGCCGGATAACGCAGGAAGGGCGGCGGAGTATCCCCAGCGCGCCCGATGCATTACGCCATCCCTTTTCCCTTAAGCCATTTACGCAGCCAGAAACGGTTGGGGCTGAGTGCGTCCAGCAGATCTTGCTCCAGCGGCAGCGCCTCGTCGTGGATTTGCCCGGCTAGCAGCTCGGCGCACAGCGGCGCGCTGCACAGACCCCGAGAGCCGAGGGCGGCCAGGATAAACAGATCCGGATGGTGCGGCGCGGCGGCGTTGGTCTCCGCGGGGGCGTGGTGCTGCGGATGAGGATGCGGGTAGCGCGCCTGCAGCGCCGGGGCATCCGGCAGCGCGCCGACCAGCGGCAGATGATCGCGCACGGCGCAGCGTATGCCGATCCGCGCCGCCGCGGCGCTGACGTCCACCTGCTGTGGCCACGTCACCTGCGGCAGACACGCGATCAGTCGCCGGCGGTTATCCTGCTGCTCCTGCGGGCTGTACTCCCGATCGGTGCAGTTACGTCGGTAGCTGGCGCCGAGGCAGTGGGTACCGTAGTCCGGGCTGCAGGGGGTCAGATAGCCGTCATAGCACAGCACCTGGCGCAGCGGCGCCAGCGCCGGGGCGGTGGGAATATGGCTCACCTGGCCGCGCACCGGATAGAGCGGCAGCGCGGCGCTCTGGCTGAACTCGCCGGCGCGGGCGCCGCCGGCCAGCACGACGCAGCCGTGCAGACGGGTTGCGCCGTCGGCCAGGTGCAGGCGCCAGCCCTCCGGCGCCGGCTGCAGCTGTCGAACGTCATGGTTAAAGCGCAGGGTGGCCCCCTGACGCTCCGCCAGCGCCAGGGCCTGGCGGGTCAGCTCCGCCGGATCCAGCCAGCCGCCGAGGGGATAGCAGACGCCGCCGACCGGCAGCGGCAGGCCGCAGCGCCGGGCGAGGTCGGCGGCATCGCCCCCCTGCGCCAGCCAGTCGGGCCAACCGGCGGCCAGCAGCTGCGCTATCTTTCTTTGGCTGGCGTCATCGTAACCCAGCTGGCTGACGCCGCACCATTGGTGG
>NZ_MPNU01000001.1:2655143-2734632 GCF_001896205.1 Edwardsiella piscicida | reverse complement strand
GAAAGTCAACGCCTTGGGCCGCCAGCGCATCGTAGGTGCGCAGGGCGTAGGGAAAGGCGCGGGCGTAAAAGCGCTCCAGCGCATCGCCGCGGCCGTTCAGCAGGGGATAGAGCGCCCCCTGACGGTTGCCGGAGGCGCCCAGCGCCCCCTGCGGATCGGCGCAGTAGAGGGTGACGCGACTGCCGCGCCGCTGCAGCGCCAGGGCGCACAGGGCGGCGGCGATGCCGCCGCCGATCAGCGCGACCTCCTCCGGGCGGCGGGCCGCCGGGCGGGCATACCAGGGCACGCGCAGCGCATCGGGCGGTAGCGCCGCGGGGCGCCGTCCCGCCAGACACTCCCGCTTTTGCCCAAATCCTTTGACTTTGCTGACCTCGAATCCGGCCTGGATCAGGCCGCGGCGCACAAATCCGGCGGCGGTAAAGGTAGCGAAGGTCGCACCGGGCCGGGCCAGACGCAGCATGGCGTCGAAGAGCGCCTGGGTCCACATATCCGGGTTTTTCGCCGGCGCAAAGCCATCCAGAAACCAGGCGTCGACGTGACCATGAAGGCCGTCGGGCAGCTGCGGTAGCAGTGCGTTGACGTCGCCGAACCACAGATCCAGCGTGATGTGCGGCGCCGGGTGCAGACGGTGACAGCCGGGCAGGGCGTCAGGCCATACGGCGTACAGCTGTTCGCTGAGTTCCGCCAGCTCCGGCCAGGCGGCGTGGGCGGCGCGCAGGTCGTCGCGGCACAGCGGGTACTTTTCAAAGCTAATGAAGTGCAGGCGCGGCGGTCCCTGATCGGGATGCGCCCGTTGGAAGGCCTGATGCGCCTGCCACAGGGTGAGAAAGTTCAGCCCGGTGCCGAAGCCGGTTTCGGCGACGGTAAAGTCAGGACGCCCGGGCTCACGCCAGCGCTGCGGCAGTCCGTTGCCCTGCAGGAAGACGTGGCGGGTTTCCGCCAGTCCGTCCTGATTGGAAAAGTAGACGTCGTCAAACTGCTGCGAAACAGGCGTACCCTGTTGATTCCAGCTCAGCGATGCACCCTGTATCGATGTATGGTTCACATTTTTTTACCGCTAAATCAGCCAGTGGATGATTTTAACGGTCTGTGCCCGGGGCGGCAAATTTAGCGCTATCTGGTTTTACCAGCGCTGATCGGACTTGCCTCGGCGTACAGGTGTACGCTAAAGTGCGTTGCAAATCCCGAATGACAAAAATTTTTTCAAGAGGTAATAGATGAAACGTGCAGTGATTACTGGCTTGGGTATTGTTTCCAGTATCGGTAACAACCAGCAGGAGGTGCTGGCGTCTCTGAAAGAAGGGCGTTCGGGGATCACCTTTGCGCCTGAACTGCAGGAAGCCGGCATGCGTAGCCAGGTCTGGGGCAACATCAAGCTGGATACCGCTGGCCTGATCGACCGCAAGGTGATGCGTTTTATGAGCGATGCGTCGATCTACGCCTTCCTGTCGATGCAGGAAGCGATCAAGGACTCCGGTCTGAGCGACGACATGGTTTCCAACAACCGTACCGGGCTGATCGTGGGCTCCGGCGGCGGTTCTCCGCGTAACCAGGTTGCCGGCGCTGACGGCATGCGCGCCCGCGGTATCCGCGGCGTGGGGCCGTATATGGTGACCAAGGCCATGGCCTCCGGCGTTTCCGCCTGTCTGGCCACGCCGTTCAAGATTCGCGGCGTTAACTACTCCATCAGCTCCGCCTGCGCCACCTCGGCTCACTGCATCGGCAACGCCGTTGAGATGATCCAACTGGGCAAACAGGACGTGGTCTTTGCCGGCGGCGGTGAAGAGATGTGCTGGGAGCTAGCCTGCGAGTTTGACGCGATGGGCGCGCTCTCTACCCATTACAACGATACGCCGGAAAAAGCGTCTCGGACCTATGACGCCAAGCGCGACGGCTTTGTCATCTCCGGCGGCGGCGGCATCGTGGTCGTAGAAGAGCTGGAGCACGCGCTGGCGCGCGGTGCGCACATTTATGCCGAGATCGTCGGCTACGGCGCGACCTCCGATGGCTATGACATGGTGGCACCGTCGGGCGAAGGCGCGGCGCGCTGCATGCATATGGCGATGCAGGGGCTGGACAAGCCGGTGGATTACCTGAACGTACACGGCACCTCTACCATGGTGGGCGACGTGAAAGAGCTGGGCGCCATCCGCGAAGTCTTTGGCGACCATACGCCGGCGATCTCCTCGACCAAGGCGATGACCGGTCATGCGCTGGGTGCCGCGGGGGTTCACGAAGCCATCTACACCCTGCTGATGCTGGAACACGGCTTTATCGCGCCGAGCATCAACATTGAAGAGCTGGATGAGCAGGCCGCCGGGATGGACATCGTTACCGCCACCACCGAGCGCGATCTGGATGTGGTGATGTCCAACAGCTTCGGCTTTGGCGGCACCAATGCGACGCTGGTGATGCGCAAGTACAAATAAGCTCGCCACCGTTATGATGAAAACCCGCCGCGGCGGGTTTTTTTATGCCTGGCGTCCGGCGTTTGAATGGGTAACACTCATAGCAGCGGCGCGTCTGCGCCGCTGCTCTTAGCGAAAGGAAACACCATGGGACAGCTTAATCACTATGCCATCGCCTACCAGCAGATCCGGGCACTGATCCGTTATCCGGAGTCGCTGTATCAGTTTTTGGCTCGCCAGTGTACCCACCACGATCGGGCGCTGGATCTGGGCTGCGGCAGCGGTTTTTCGACCGCTCGCCTGCAGACCTATTTCTCTCAGGTTATCGGCTGCGATCGCGATGAGACGCTGGTCGCTCAGGCGCGGGATAACTACCCGCAGCTCAATTTTAGCGTCGAGTCCGCCGAGCGCTATGTCCCGCCTCAGCCGGTCGATCTGTTGACCTGCGCCACGGCGTTTTACTGGATGGATCGTCCGCTGATGCTCTCGCGGATGCCGCAGCTGCTGCTGCCGGGCGGGGTTTTTTGCGCCTACCGCTACGAGTTTCCGCTGGTGTACGGCCCGCTGCGCGACGTGGTGGAGTATGAGCTGGCGACGCGCTGGGCGCCGTTTCGCGATCGGCGTCTGGTGGACTATGACGATACGCTGGAGCTGATGCAGATCCAGCCACAGCTACAGCACAGCCAGCGCCATCTGTTTCCCAATATTCTGACCCTGAGCGTGGCGCAGCTGGCGACCTTTTTCCTGTCGACCAGCTATGTCACCCGCTATATGGAGGAGCAGGGCGGGCCGGAGTACGCCAAGCGGCTGATGGCGCTGCTGTCGGCGGGGGGAGAGCGCGATGTGCGGGTGAACTTTGACGTGACGGCGTTCGTCTGTCGCCTGCGTCGCTAGCGCGCCGCGCCAACGACAAAGACGCCCCGGCGATGAGGCCGGTGCGTCTGGGCTATCTTTAGGCGGTGAGCTTAGGCTTTCGGCGCCGCTTTTTTGTGATGGGTCTTCTTGGCGGCCTGCGCTTTCTGCGCTACGGCCGCTTTCTTGTGGTGAACCTTCTTGGTGGCCTGTGCCTTCTGCTCTACGGCCGCTTTCTTGTGGTGAACCTTCTTGGCGGCCTGCGCCTTCTGCTCTACGGCCGCTTTCTTGTGGTGAACCTTCTTGGCGGCCTGTGCCTTCTGCTCTACGGCCGCTTTCTTGTGGTGAACCTTCTTGGCAGCCTGCGCTTTCTGCTCGACGGCGGCTTTCTTGTGGTGCGCTTTTTTCGCGGACTGAGCTTTCTGCTCGGTCGTGGCTTTTTTATGGTGCTTTTTGGTGCCGTGGTGTTTTACGGCGCCCGCCTCTTTGGCCGCCGGGGCGGCGCTTTGGGCTGCAGGGGCAGCGACCGGTGCCGCGGTCTGTTCGGCGGCAAATGCGGCGGAAGAGAGACCCATTGCAGCAGCGACAACCAGAGCTAATACTTTATTCATTTTTCCTGTCCTCAAAATTTGCCGTTTGGTAAGCCCCCACTGGAGCCGTTGAGGATATGTTAGGCAGCGGCGCGGCGATTGTCCGTGTGTGTTTGGTGTCGGTAAGTAACCGTATGTACAACGGCGCTGAGCCGCGTCCCATCCGCGCTCAGCGCGGCGTCTGCGCCGCCAGCCAGTGGGCCAGCAGCGCCAGAATGTACAGCTTTTCTCCGCCGCTCAGCGCCCGGCCGCGCGGAATATGGTGCCATTTTTCCAGGCAGCCGCGGCAGCAGGTGGCGGTGGCGTGCTGCGCCACAAAGACCGGGTGCCCACGCATGGGGGTCTGCTTGCCATCGTTGGGGATCTGGGCGGGGGCCAGCCGCGCATCGATAAAGTCCCGGGCGTGGCTCAGGATCAGGGGCAGGCCGTTACGCTGTAGATAGCGCCATTCGTCGGCGCTGAGCCGAAAGCGGCAGCGGAACGGTGAACGCCGTAGCCGTTGCCAAACGGCGGTTGAGAAGGGGGGCACGCGAGACTCCTGATGAGAAAGAGGCCCTACCATGCCGCGTTTGTCGGCGGATGACAATCGCTGCGTGGCCGCGGCGTCCGCTCTCTCTCCTGTGTCGGTGCCCACGCAGCTCCGGGGGCGGGGTGCTGTCCCCAAGGATCGTTCGTGTCCGTGGTTAGGCGGCGCGCGCATTTGGTGGCAGAATAATCTGTCCTGAATCCATAGCGTATGCCGCAGGGGAGAACCGATGAAAATTGTGGTTGATGAGAATATGCCGTATGCCGAGGCGCTGTTTGGGCGCCTTGGCGAGGTACAGGCCGTGCGTGGCCGCCCGCTGCCCGAGGCCGCGCTGGCCGGGGCCGACGCGCTGATGGTGCGTTCGGTGACCGCGGTCAATCAGGCCCTGCTGGCGGGGCATCGCGTTCGCTTTGTCGGCACCGCCACCGCCGGCACCGATCATGTGGATACGGCCTGGCTGGCGCAGGCCGGCATCGGCTTTTCCGCCGCCCCCGGCTGTAACGCCATTGCCGTGGTGGAGTATGTCTTTTCTGCCCTGATGCTGCTGGCGGAGCGAGATGGCTTTGCGCTGCGCGATAAGACCGTGGGGATCGTCGGGGTTGGCAACGTGGGCAGTCGACTGCAGCGCCGCCTGGCCGCGCTGGGGATCCGCACGCTGCTGTGCGATCCGCCGCGCGCCGATCGCGGTGACGACGAGGTTTTTCACAGTCTGGCGGATCTGCAGCGCGAGGCGGATATCATCACCTTCCACACGCCGCTAAACAAGCAGGGGCCCTATCGCACGCTGCACCTGGCCGACGCGGATTTTCTGCGCGGGCTGCCGCCGGGACGGATCCTGATTAACGCCGGGCGTGGCGCCGTCGTCGACAATGCGGCGCTGCTGCAGGCGCTGGAGGCGGGGCAGGATCTGCGGGTGGTGCTGGATGTCTGGGAGCCGGAGCCGATGCTGTCGCTGCCGCTGCTGGCGCGGGTGGACATCGCGACGCCGCACATCGCCGGATACAGTCTGGAGGGAAAGGCGCGCGGTACCACCCAGGTGTTTGAGGCCTTTAGCGCCTTCCTGGGGCAGCCGCAGTCGGTGCCGTTGGCCTCTCTGCTACCGCCGCCGCCGGTCGCCAGCGTACGCATTCACGGGCAACCCGATCAGGCGATGCTCAAACGTCTGATGCATCTGGTGTATGATGTGCGCCGTGATGATGCACCGCTGCGCCGCGTCGCCGCGCAGGAGGGCGAATTCGATCGCCTGCGTAAACACTATCCGGCGCGCCGCGAGTGGTCATCGCTGCAGGTACTGTGCGACGATCGCGCCTGCGCCTCGCTGCTGACGGCGCTGGGCTTTGACGCCCGCGTCGCCTGAGCAGACAATTGATGCTTATCGCCAGTGCGCCCAGGCGGCGGACTGGCGATTTTTGATGGGCTATTGACAGGGACGGCGGCGTGGACCGCCGTCCGGGAGAGTATGAGAATGAGCGAAGGCTGGAATATTGCCGTATTGGGGGCAACCGGCGCCGTCGGTGAAGCGTTGCTGGAGCAGATGCAGCAGCGCGATCTTCCGCTGGGTGAGATCTATCTGCTGGCCAGCGAGCGCAGCGCCGGGGAGAGCGTGCGTGTCGGCGGGCGTCAGGTGACGGTGCAGGATGCGGCCACCTTTGACTGGGCGCAGGCCCAGCTGGCGTTTTTTGTCGCCGGACGCGAGGCCTCGCTGCGCTATGCCGAGGACGCCGGCAACGCCGGTTGTCTGGTGATCGACAGCAGCGATGCCTTTGCGCTGGAGGCGGACGTGCCGCTGGTGGTTCCGGGCGTGAATCCCCATGCGCTGGCGGAGTACCGCAACCGCAATATCGTGGCGGTGGCCGACAGCCTGACCAGCCAGCTGCTGACGGCGATCCATCCGCTAAGCGCTGAGATCGGTCTGGCGCGCATTGGCGTAACCTGCCTGCTCTCCGCCTCGGCCCATGGTAAGGCGGCGGTGGATGAGCTGGCCGGGCAGAGCGCGCGCCTGCTCAACGGCATGCCGTTCGAGCCGGGCCTATTCCAGAAGCAGCTGGCGTTTAATCTGCTGCCGCTGCTGGCGGATCCCCAGGGCAGCGTGACCGAAGAGCGTCGTCTGGTGGAGCAGGTGCGTAAGGTGCTGCAGGAGCCGGGGCTGCCGCTGACGGTCAGCTGTATCCAGTCGCCGGTGTTCTACGGCCATGCCCAGAGCGTGCATCTGGAGACCCTGCGCCCGCTCAGCGTGGAAGAGGCGCGGGAGCGACTGACGCAGTCGGACGATATCCGCCTGAGCGAAGAGGATGACTACCCGACCCAGGTCGGCGACGCCTCGGGCAATCCGCATCTGAGCATTGGCTGCGTACGCAATGACTACGGCATGCCGGAGGCCCTGCAGTTCTGGTCGGTGGCGGACAATGTCCGCTTCGGCGGGGCGCTGATGGCGCTGGAGGTGGCGGAGCGCCTGATGCAGGAGTATCTGTACTGATGTCGCAGCAACCGTTGACCGGGCAGACATCGTGCCCGGAATATACTCTGGCGCTGGGGATCGAGTATGACGGCAGCCGCTACGCCGGCTGGCAGCGTCAGCGGGAGGTCGACAGCGTTCAGGCGCGCCTGGAGGCGGCGCTGTCGCGCGTCGCCAGCGAGCCGGTGACGGTGTTCTGCGCCGGGCGTACCGACGCCGGCGTCCACGCTACCGGTCAGGTGGTGCACTTTACCACCCATGCCCTGCGTCAAGAGGGCGCCTGGACCATGGGCGTCAACGCCCATCTCCCTAAGGATGTCGCGGTACGCTGGGTCAAGAGCGTTAGCCCCGATTTTCACGCGCGCTTTAGCGCGACGGCGCGCCGCTATCGCTACGTCATCTATAATCATCGCTATCGCCCGGCGGTGCTGCAGAGCGGGGTGACCCATTGCTATCTGCCGCTGGACGCTGAGCGCATGGCGCGCGCCGGGCAGGCGCTGCTGGGGGAGAATGACTTCAGCGCCTTTCGCGCCGCCCAGTGTCAGTCGCGAACCCCGTGGCGCAACGTCTCCCACCTGAGGGTCAACCGCTACGGTCCCTACGTGGTGGTCGATATTAAGGCCAATGCC
This sequence comes from Edwardsiella piscicida, assembly GCF_001896205.1. Classification (GTDB taxonomy): domain Bacteria; phylum Pseudomonadota; class Gammaproteobacteria; order Enterobacterales; family Enterobacteriaceae; genus Edwardsiella; species Edwardsiella piscicida. The sequence goes on along the minus strand of NZ_MPNU01000001.1, from coordinate 2,727,172 downwards.
TTTGTGCACCATATGGTGCGTAATATCGTCGGCAGCCTGCTGGAGGTGGGGTGTGGCAATCAGCCGGAAAGCTGGATCGCCGAGCTGCTGGCGGGCCGGGATCGTACCCTGGCCGCTGCGACCGCCAAGGCGGCCGGGCTGTATCTGGTCGCCGTGGACTACCCGGCCCAGTTTGCCCTGCCGCAGCCGCCGATGGGGCCGCTGTTTCTACCCGATTAATCTCCGGAGCCGTTATGGAATACCTACAGTGGATTGTTGATTTTATTCTGCATATTGATGTGCACCTGGCGCAGCTGGTCGCACAGTATGGCGTGTGGATTTACGGCATACTCTTTTTGATCCTGTTCTGCGAAACCGGCCTGGTCGTGACGCCGTTCCTGCCCGGCGATTCGCTGCTGTTCGTCGCCGGTGCGCTGGCGTCGCTGCCGAGCAACGATCTGAACGTGCACCTGATGGTGCTGCTGATGGTGATCGCCGCCATCGTGGGCGATGCGCTGAACTATACCATCGGTCGTCTGTTCGGCGAGCGGCTGTTCAGCAACCCCCACTCGCGGGTGTTCCGTCGCAGCTATCTGGATAAGACTCACGCGTTTTATGAACGCCACGGTGGAAAGACGATTATTTTGGCGCGTTTCGTGCCGATTGTGCGTACATTTGCGCCGTTCGTCGCCGGGATGGGGCATATGTCCTACCGTCACTTCGCCGCCTATAACGTGATCGGGGCCCTGCTGTGGGTGCTGCTGTTTACCTATGCCGGCTACCTGTTCGGCAATGTGCCGGTGGTGCAGGAGAACCTGAAGTTGCTGATCGTGGCGATCATCGTGGTCTCCATCCTGCCCGGGGTGATCGAGATTTGGCGCCATCGGCGTCAGGCGCGGCGGAATAAGGTCACAAAATAACCGCATCGCGCTCACCTAAAGTGGGTAAAAAATGTAAACTCTGCACGGTTCGACCAGTTTTTTATCCACACGGTCGAACCGTTGTGGTTTAATGAACGGCATTTATGGTCTGTTCCTGCCAGTCAAAAAAAGCAGCCCGTCGCCTGGAGAAAGGGGAGACATGGGCTAAAATCGGGCTCAGCGTTGGCTGGGTCTTTGCATTTGGTTCCCTGGCAGGGGCAGAGGACTGGCATTCCGCCAGGTTCAAACAGAAAGGTCATCGATGAGCTGGATTGAACGCATTCTTAACAAGAGCAATATCTCTCAAACCCGTAAGGCAAGCATTCCGGAGGGCGTCTGGACCAAGTGCGACAGCTGTGGTCAGGTGCTTTACCGTGCCGAGCTGGAGCGTAATCTGGAGGTCTGCCCCAAGTGCGACCACCACATGCGTATGACGGCGCGCATGCGCCTGAATACGCTGCTGGATGACGGCAGCCACGTCGAGCTGGGCAGCGAGCTGGAGCCGAAGGATATCCTGAAGTTCAAAGACTCCAAAAAGTATAAGGATCGCCTGGCCGCCGCTCAGAAAGAGACCGACGAAAAAGATGCGCTGGTGGTGATGAAAGGTACCCTGCACGGGATGCCGGTGGTGGCCGCCTCGTTTGAGTTTTCCTTTATGGGCGGCTCCATGGCCTCCGTGGTCGGCTCACGCTTTGTCCGCGCCGTTGAACAGGCGCTGGAGGACAACTGCGCCCTGATCTGCTTCTCCGCCAGCGGCGGCGCCCGTATGCAGGAGGCGCTGATGTCGCTGATGCAGATGGCGAAGACCAGCGCGGCGCTGGCCAAGATGCGCGAGCGCGGCCTGCCCTATATCTCCGTGCTGACCGATCCGACCATGGGCGGCGTCTCCGCCAGTCTGGCCATGCTGGGCGATATCAATATCGCCGAGCCGAAGGCGCTGATCGGCTTCGCCGGCCCGCGCGTGATTGAGCAGACGGTGCGGGAAAAGCTGCCGGCGGGCTTCCAGCGCAGTGAGTTTTTGCTGGAGAAAGGGGCCATCGATATGATCGTGCGCCGTCCGGCGATGCGCGATAAGCTGGCCTGTCTGGTGGCGAAGATGACCGGTCGTCCGGATCCGCTGGACGACGGTACCCAACAGGCTGCTAGCGCGGAAAGCAGCGCGCAGGCGTAATTTTCGCCTGTGTTTCCGGCGCGCCGCACGGGCCGCCGATGCGGCGTATGGCCACGCCATACGCCGTACCTCTTCGGTAACCGGCGCCACTCCGGGGCCGGCTACACTCCGCAATCGGTTTTATTACGGGACGTAAAACAGCATGAATACGCTTCCTACGCCTTTGGCAACCTCTCCACTCTCCACCTGGCTTGACTACCTTGAGCAGCTGCACAGTAAGACCATCGATCTCGGTCTGGACCGCGTACGCCGCGTCGCGCAGCGCCTGGGCCTGCTGACGCCGGCCCCGGTGGTGTATACCGTCGCGGGAACGAACGGGAAAGGGACGACCTGCCGCACGCTGGAGGCGATCCTGATGGCGGCGGGCTATCGGGTTGGGGTATACGGTTCGCCGCACCTGCTGCACTATCGTGAGCGGGTGCGGATCCAGCACCGCGAGCTGGACGATGCGGCGCACGCCGCCGCCTTTGCCGCCGTTGAGGCCGGGCGCGACGGCGTATCGCTGACCTATTTCGAATTCGGCACGCTGGCCGCGCTGTACCTGTTTAAGCAGGCGGCGCTGGATGCGGTGATCCTGGAGGTCGGCCTCGGCGGCCGCCTGGATGCGACTAACATCGTGGATCCCAGCGTCGCGGTGGTGACCAGCATCGCGCTGGATCACACCGACTGGCTGGGCGATACGCGGGAGAGCATCGGCCGTGAGAAGGCCGGTATTTTTCGCGGCGCGGCGCCGGCGGTGGTCGGCGAGCCCGATATGCCGGACTCGATTGGCGCGGTCGCGCAGGCGTGTGGCGCTCATCTGCTGCGCCGCGGCGTTGACTGGGATTTCAGCGTGGAGGCGCAGGAGTGGCGCTGGCGCGATGCTCACCGCCATATTGAGGGGCTACCGCTGCCTCAGGTGCCGCTGGCCAACGCGGCGACGGCGCTGGCGGCGCTCTGCTATGGGCCGCTGCCGGTCGATGATGCGGCGATCCGTCAGGGGCTGCGCGATGCGGTGCTGCCGGGGCGCTTTCAGCAGCTGTCGGAGGCGCCGCGCCTGATCCTGGACGTCGCGCACAATCCCCACGCGGCGGCCTATCTGGCTCAGCGCCTGCGCGCGCTGCCGGCGCGCGGCCGCCTGCGCATGGTGATCGGTATGCTCTCGGACAAGGATATCGCCGGTACGCTGGCCTGTCTGACGCCGCTGGTTGACCAGTGGTACTGTGCGCCGCTGGCGGGCCCGCGCGGTGCAGCGGTCTCGGCGTTAACGGCGCATCTGCCCGCCGACGCCCAGGCGTTTGACGGCGTTGAGCAGGCCTGGCGTCAGGCGATGGCCGACGCGGCCGCCGACGATACGGTGGTGGTCTGCGGTTCCTTCCATACGGTTGCTCACGTGATGGCAGCCCTCGCGTCAGGAGAGACGGGTGGCAAGTAAGTTTCAGAACCGATTGGTCGGTACGGTGATCCTGGTGGCGCTGGGGGTGATCATTCTGCCCGGTCTGCTGGATGGCCAGAAAAAACATTATCAGGATGAGTTCGCCGCGATCCCGCTGGTGCCGCGTCCGGGCGAGGACGATCCGACGGATGCCATTCCGCCGGTCACTCAGCCGCTGGGCGAAACGCCGTTGCCCGGCACCGGCCCGGCGCCAGCCGCGTCGGTCGGCGCTACCGCGCCCGCTGTACCCGCGCCGGCGACAGCCCCGGCGCATACCCGCGGCGAGCTGGTGGAGCTGAAGCCGGTCGAGAGCCGAGCGCCGGAGCCACAGCCGCCGCGTACGGCTCCGCCACCGATCAGCGCGCCGTCGCCGCAGGAGAGCAGGCCGAAAGTCAGCGAGCCGCCGACGCGGGTCGCGGAGAGTCGTCCCAAAGCCAGCGAGCCGGTGAAGAGCGTGACGCCGCCGCCTGAGAGTCGTCCGACACCGCCGCCGCCAGCGCCCGTCGCCAAGAGCGACGCCGGCGAGAAAGCGCCGGTCGGTCAGGCCTATGTGGTGCAGCTCGGCGCGCTGCGTAACGCGAGCAAGGTGAATGAAATCATCGCCAAGCTGCGTCTGTCCGGCTATCGGGTCTATAGCGTACCGGCGACGCCGGTGCAGGGTGAGATCAACCGGCTGTTCGTGGGCCCAGAGGCGTCGCGCGCCAAGCTGCAGTCGGCGCTGCCGGAGCTGAACAGTCTGAGCGGCCTGAATGGGCAGATCCGCAATTACAGCGTGCGCTAAGCACCGCGTAACGGCGTTCGACGGCGCTGTTCGCTGCGGCGGACAGGGCCGTTTTTTTCGTGAAAACGGGCGGTGGACGCGGCGGATTTATTTATGCCGCGCGGCGGAAATCTGCTACGCAAACGTTTTCTTTTTCTGTTAGAATGCGCCGCGGGCGACATCTGCGGCAGTTCATGCGTTGGAATTGTCATGGTTTGGATTGATTGGGTCATTATTGGCATCGTCGGATTTTCTGCACTGGTCAGCTTAATCCGAGGCTTTGTGCGCGAGGCGCTGTCGCTGGTTACCTGGGGAGCGGCGTTCTTTGTCGCCAGCCATTTTTATCCCTATCTGGCCGCCTTCTTTACCCGCTTTGAGGATGCGCTGGTGCGCAATGGCATTGCGATAGCGGTGCTGTTTGTCGCGACCCTGATCGTCGGCGCCATCGTCAACTATGTGATCGGCTCCCTGGTGGAGCGCACCGGGCTGAGCGGGACGGATCGGGTACTGGGCGTCTGCTTTGGCGCCATACGCGGTATCCTGATCGTCGCCGCGCTGCTGTTCTTTATGGACACCTTCACGGCGATGGCGCAAAGCGAGGAGTGGAAGCAGTCCCGGCTGATCCCGCAGTTTAGCCCTATCATCAGGTGGTCATTTGACTATCTGCAAAGCACGTCGAGTTTCTTGCCGGAGCACATGCCGTCGCTGCCGCTCCGGTAACGCTGATGAGGAAATGACAACATGTGCGGTATTGTCGGTATCGCCGGTTTTACACCGGTAAACCAGTCTATCTATGATGCTCTGACGGTGCTGCAGCACCGCGGCCAGGACGCCGCCGGCATCGTCACCATCGATGATAACCATGCCTTCCGCCTGCGTAAGGCCAATGGACTGGTCAGTGATGTGTTTGAGGCGCGCCATATGCAGCGCCTGCAGGGAAATATGGGGATAGGGCACGTGCGCTATCCCACCGCCGGAAGCGCCAGCGCATCGGAGGCTCAGCCGTTCTATGTTAACTCCCCCTTTGGCATCACCCTGGCGCACAACGGTAATCTGACCAATGCCCATCAGCTAAAGCAGCAGCTGTTTGAGCATGCCCGCCGCCATGTTAATACCACCTCAGACTCCGAGATCCTGCTGAATATCTTCGCCTACGAGCTGGATCGCTACGATCACTATCCGCTGAGCGAAGAAAACATCTTCGCCGCCGTCGCGGCGACCCATCGCCAAATCCGCGGGGCCTATGCCTGCGTGGCGATGATCATCGGCCATGGCATGGTGGCGTTCCGCGACCCGAACGGCATCCGGCCGCTGGTGATCGGCAAGCGAACCCTGGAGGATGGCCGTATCGAATACATGGTCGCCTCTGAGAGCGTGGCGCTGGATACGCTGGGGTTTGACTTTATTCGCGACGTGGCGCCGGGCGAGGCGATCTACGTTAATCTGCAGGGACAGCTGTTTACCCGCCAGTGCGCCCAGGAGCCGAAGAGCCATCCTTGCCTGTTCGAGTATGTCTATTTTGCTCGCCCGGACTCGTTTATCGACAAGATCTCCGTGTATAGCGCCCGGGTGCGGATGGGGCAGAAGCTGGGGGAGAAGATCGCCCGTGAGTGGGAGGATCTGGATATCGACGTGGTGATCCCGATCCCGGAGACCTCCTGCGATATCGCGCTGCAGATCGCCCGCATTCTGGATAAACCCTACCGCCAGGGGTTTGTCAAAAACCGCTATGTGGGACGCACCTTCATCATGCCGGGGCAGCAGCTGCGCCGCCAGTCGGTGCGCCGCAAGCTGAACGCCAACCGCGCCGAGTTCCGCGATAAGAACGTGCTGCTGGTGGATGACTCCATCGTGCGCGGCACCACCTCGGAGCAGATCATCGAGATGGCGCGCGAGGCCGGCGCCCGCCGGGTTTATCTGGCCTCCGCCGCGCCGGAGATCCGCTTTCCCAACGTCTATGGTATCGATATGCCGAGCGCGACCGAGCTTATCGCCCACGGGCGCGAAGTCGAGGAGATCCGCCAGCTGATCGGCGCCGATGGGCTGATTTTTCAGGATCTGACGGATCTGATTGAGGCGGTGCGTGAGGATAACCCGGATATCGAGCAGTTTGAGTGCTCGGTGTTTAACGGGGTGTATATCACGCGCGACGTGGATCAGGCCTACCTGGACTACCTGCAGTCGCTGCGCGGTGACGATACCAAGGCGCTGAACAACCAGCAGCAGGCGGAAGATCTCGCGCTGTATAACGAAGGCTAGGGGCGCTCCGCGCTCTGCCAACGGGTCGCCTATGCGGCCCGTTTTTACTTGCGCGCCCGCCCGCCTTGCGGCAAAGTCGCTGCAGCAGAGGGTTGAATAAGGATAAGTGACGGGCGATGAAACGACTGATTATCGGTATCTCCGGCGCCAGCGGCGCGATCTATGGGGTCCGCCTGCTGCAGGCGCTACGGGCGCAGCCGGCGGTAGAGACCCATCTGGTGATGAGCCAGGCGGCGCGCCAGACCCTGGCCCTGGAGACGGATTTCTCGCTCAGAGAGGTGCAGGCGCTGGCGGATGTGGTGCACGACGCGCGGGACATCGCCGCCTCGCTCTCCTCCGGCTCGTTTAAAACCGCAGGGATGGTGATTTTGCCCTGCTCGATCAAAACCCTCTCTGCGATTGTGCACGGCTACAGCGACACCCTGCTGGTGCGCGCCGCCGACGTGGTATTGAAGGAGCGGCGCCCGCTGGTGCTGTGCGTGCGAGAGACGCCGCTGCATCTGGGGCATCTGCGCACAATGACCGCCGCCGCCGAGATGGGGGCGATCATCATGCCGCCGATGCCGGCGTTCTATCACCGTCCGCAGCGGATTGAGGATCTCATCGACCAGACGGTCAACCGGGTGCTGGATCAGCTGGACATCAGCCTGCCGCAGGATCTGTTCCCACGCTGGCAGGGGCCCGCGGCAGGCTAAGCCTCTCCCGCCATCGTGAGCTGGCTGCCGGTGATGGCGCCCGCCGCCGGTGAGGCCAGCCACAGCGCCAGCTCGGCGATCGCCTGTGCCGTGCTCTGTGCGTCCCGGTTCGGCGCCGGAAGCGGATCGGGCACCAGGTGGTTGACCGTAATGCCCTGCGGCGCCAGGTCCTGCGCCATGCTGCGCGTCAGCGCGCTCAGCGCCGCGCGGCTCATGGCACAGAGCGCGCCGCCGTGGCCCGGGGGCTGATGCGCCCCGCTGATATGGATGATTCTCCCCCCCGAGGGCATGCGCCGAGCGGTCAGCTGGCTGGTCAGGAAGACCGCCTGCACATTGATCGCCATGGCCTGCTCAAACTCTCGTAGCTCAATTTCATCAAATGGTTTGCAGATGGTGACGGCGGCCTGATTGACCAGGATATCGATCTGTCCCCACAGCTCCAGCGTGCGGGTGACGGCGCGGGCGTAGGTTTCCGGGCTGCGCGCGTCGGTGCGCAGGGCGATGGCTTCGCCGCCCCGCTGGCGAATTTGGGCGGTCAGCAGCCGCGCCTCGCCTTCCGAATGGTGGTAGGTCAGTGCCACGCGGGCGCCGGCGTCGGCCAGGGCGGTTACGATGGCGGCACCGGTGCCGTGCGCGCCGCCGGTGACCAGCGCCACTTTATCGCGTAAGAGGGTTGGGCTCATAGATGCTCCGCAGTGGGAAATGTTCGGGCCGGCGCACCGGCGTCGACGCTGAGCGCCGTGCCGGGGCATCGCGCCCGCCGTTGTCTTACCTGCGTCGGCCATCGCTGCCGTCGCCTGTCTCTGCAGAGAGTGTAGTGGGCGCGCCGAGGCGCACCGTCACCGCCGGTGCGCCGGGCTGCACATTGCGTGCGCTAGGGGTTATCTGACGATGTCGTCCAACGCCTCGCGCAGATCGTAGTAGCGAAAGCCAAAGCCCGCCTCCTCTAGATGGCGCGGCAGCACCCGCTGGCCGCCCAGCAGGATCTGGCTGGCCTCGCCCATCAGCGCGCGCAGGGCCATGGCGGGAACGCGGAGTAGGGTGGGCCGCCCCAGCACCTCGCCCAGGGTGGCGACGAACTGATCGTTGCGCACCGGATAGGGGGCGGTCATGTTGAAGGGGCCGCGCAGGGTGGGGTTATCCAGCAGATACAGTATCGCGTTGACCATGTCGTCGATATGGATCCAGGACATGTACTGGTGGCCGTTGCCCAATTCGCCGCCGAGTCCCAGGCGGAACAGCGGCAGCATCCGCCCCAGCGCGCCGCCGTTGGGGGCCAGTACGATACCGGTGCGCAGCAGGCAGACGCGGGTATGTTCGCTCTCCGCCTCACGCGCCAGCGCCTCCCAGCGTGCGCACAGGCGGTGGGTGAAGTCATCGCGGGGCGGGTCATCCTCGTTGAGCGGCGTCTCGTCCTGGCTGCCGTAGTAGCCGACGGCGGAGCCGGAGATCAGCACGCGGGGCGGGCGCTGGCCGGCGCGGATCAGTTCGGCCAGCCGCTGGGTGATCGTCCAGCGACTGTCGCACAGTATCTGCTTTTGCGCCGCGCTCCAGCGTTTGTCGGCGATCGGCTCACCGGCCAGATTGATCACCGCGTCATAGCCATCCAGGCTGGTCAGATTCTCGAGCGAGGTGAGGCACTGCACGCCGTCGCCGAGACGCTGACGGGCTCGCGCCGCGCTGCGCGTCAGTACGCTCAGGTGATGGCCGAGCACGTGTAGCCGGGCGCACAGCGCCTGGCCGATAAGGCCGGTAGCACCGGTAATCAGGATCTCCATAGGCTGCTCCTTACGGCGCGCGCCGGCGCACCGTCCCCTCCGCTTATTCCCCCCGGCTATAGCGCATGGTCACAGAAACCGAATCGGCATAGCGCAGGGCGTAAAGTTTATCGACCTCTACTTCAGCATAGGTGACCCAAGGATGTTCACAAGCGATCGCCAGCAGATCCTGGGTCAATTTTTCCAGCAGGGCAAAACGGTTTTGCTCCACGTGGGCGATGATCCGTTTGGTGATGGTGCGGTAGTTGAGCGCGTCGGCGATCTCTTCGCTGTGGCGGGCCTGCTGCGCCGGGTAGTGAATGACGACATTGATCACCACATCCTGGCGGTTGGCGATCTCCTCCTCGTTAATGCCGATAAACGTACGCAGACGCAGGTTTTTAATTTTGATGATGGCATCTGGGAAATGTGAACTCATAAACGATCCTGAACGGTAGCGGAACGGACAGGCGGGCGCACCCGCCTGCGGGGATCAGGCCTGGGCGAGCCGGTAGGCGCGCTGGGTGGCCGGACGCGCCTGAATGGCGTGGAACCAGCGGCTGACGGCGGGGTAGTCGGCCAGATCGATGCGCTGGCGGGCGTAGGCGGCAACCCAGGGGTAAATCGCCATATCGGCGATGCTGTAGTCGGCGCCGGCGACGTAGGTGTGCTGCCGCAGCTGCGTTTCCAACACCGCATACAGGCGGCAGGTTTCTACCTGATAGCGCTCGATGGCGTAGGGAACCGGCTGTGGGGCATAGTGGTTGAAGTGATGATTCTGCCCCAGCATCGGGCCAAAGCCACCCACCTGCCAGAAGAGCCACTGTAGGGTGGTGGCCCTGGCGCGCAGCTCCGCGCTGAGGAAGCGCCCGCTCTTCTCCGCGAGGTAGAGCAGGATGGCGCCGGACTCGAACAGGCTCAGCGGCGCACCGCCGTCCAGCGGTTGGCGATCGACGATCGCCGGAATTTTATTATTCGGCGAGATCGCCAGAAACGCCGGCGCGAACTGCTCGCCGGCGGCGATATCGATAGGGTGCAGCTGATAGGGCAGGCCACTCTCTTCCAGAAACAGGGTAATCTTGTGGCCGTTGGGTGTCGCAGCGTAGTAAAGATCGATCATGGTCGCTTCCTGCTAGGGGGGAGGGTTTGGCGACTATAGAGCAAATTTCGCGGTGATAAAAGGATGATGTTAACAGATTGTTTGTTATCGGACGTTTTCCCGGCCCGGGCGCCGACGGGATGCGCGACGTGGCGTTTCGTCACGGCTGAAACATGGCATACTGTCACCGAGGGCGCGCGATAGCGTGCTCGACGTTGACTGCCATCAGGAGTGCCTATGAATTCCTCTGCGATCGTTCTCTATTCTGACAGCCGCTATCTGAGTCCCTACGTGATGTCCGTCTTTGTTGCCCTGAAGGAGAAGGGGCTGCGCTGCGAGCTGGTTCCGGTGGATCTGGCGGAGCATGAAAACCGCCAGGAGGCCTATGCGGAGGTGTCGCTGACCCGCCGGGTGCCGACGCTGTTGCTGGATGGCTTTGCCCTATCGGAGTCCTCCGCCATCTGCGAATACCTCGATGAGACCTTCTGCGCGCCGCACTATGCGCCGCTCTATCCGCACGCGCGTCAGGCACGGGCCATCGCCCGCGAGGTGCAGGCCTGGCTGCGCAGCGATCTGGCCGCGCTGCGCCGTGAGCGGCCGAGCGAGGTGGTGTTCTGCGCTCACCGCGCGGGGGCGCTGTCGGCGGAGGCCGAGTATGAGGCTGCCCGCCTGGTGGCCGCCGCGGAGCGCCTGCTGCCGGTCGGGCGACAGAATCTGTTCGGCGAGTGGTGCATTGCCGACACCGATCTGGCGATGATGCTGAACCGCCTGGCGCAGCATGGCGATGGTCTGCCTGAGCGGCTGGCGGAGTATGCCCATTTCCAGTGGCAGCGGGCCTCGGTGTGTCAGTGGCTGGCGCTGGGGCGCCGCGGCGGGTAAATACGGGCGCCGCAGCCGGGGTGACTGGTGTCGCGAAAGCGGGCTGGTTACACTAAGCGCGTATTCCGTCATACGCGCGATGGGCGCGTCTTTTTTGCCGGTGAGAGTCTCACGATGAAATTAATGTTTATCTCCGATATTCACGGTTCGCTCAGCGCGACCGAACGGGCGCTGGCGATCTTTGCGCACAGCGGCTGCCGCTGGCTGATCCTGCTGGGGGATGTGCTGAATCACGGGCCGCGCAATCCGCTGCCGGATTGCTACGATCCGCCGGCCGTGGCCGCGTTGCTGAATGGCTACGCCGAGCGGATTATCGCGGTGCGCGGCAACTGCGACAGCGAGGTCGATCAGATGCTGCTCACGTTTCCGATGATGGCGCCGTGGCAGCAGGTACTTTTGTCGGACAGGCGGCTGTTTTTGACCCACGGTCACCTTTATCATCCCCAGCAGCTCCCCGCGCTGGCGCCGGACGACGTCCTGGTGTACGGCCATACGCATCTGCCGCTGGCCGAGCGTCAGGGGGAGCATATCTGTTTTAATCCCGGATCCATCAGCCTGCCCAAGGGCGGGAATGTGCCCAGCTTTGGCATGCTGGCGGGGGATCGGCTGTGGGTTCAGGCGCTGCACGGTACAGAGAGACTGGCAGAGGTAAGCCTGGGTGCCGCAGCGGCACGGTAAGATTATCTTTTTTTGGCAAGGGGCCAGACCGCCCGCGTCGGCGGCGACGGCATCGTGGCGCAGCAGCGCCGTTGAGAATCAGTAATAGGGTAGCAGAGGATGGTGGACCAGCAGGTTAACAGCGAGATTGAGTGGGTAGACATCGTTGATGAGAATAACGGGGTTATCGCTCAGGCCAGCCGCCAGCAGATGCGGGCGCAGCGTTTGCGCCATCGCGCCACCTACATTGTGGTGCATAACGGGATGGGGAAGATCCTGGTGCAGCAGAGAACCGAGGGTAAGGATTACTATCCCGGCTGGATGGACGCCACCGCCGGCGGCGTGGTGCAGAGCGGCGAGAACATGCTGGAGTCGGCGCGCCGTGAGGCGGAAGAGGAGCTGGGCATCGCCGGGGTGCCTTTCGCCGATCACGGCCTGTTCTACTATGAGCAGGCGGCGTGCCGGGTCTGGGGCGGGCTATTTAGCTGCGTCTCCCATGGCCCCTTTGCCCTGCAGGAGAGCGAGATCGCGTCCGTATGCTGGATGACGCCGCAGGAGATCGCCGAACGCTGCGACAGCTTTACCCCGGACTCTATCCGGGCGCTGTCGCTGTGGATGGCGCGCAACAGCGACGGAGAGGCGCCGGCGCTGTGCACCCGCTGCGGTGAGGCCGACGCCAGCCAGCCGCCGCAGGGGGCGACGCCCGCCGTCGATGACGATCCCGCCGAGCCGAGCGTCGGTGAGTAAAGCAAGCGATACATTGCAAAATAGCATTTGCCACGTTAGTCACATCGTTTTGTTATATAAAGAGTTACCGTGAAATCGGGATTTTTATATAAGGAAAAATGATGAAACCCGTATTACCTCTGGTTGCCGGCGTGATGCTGGCTGCTCTTTCGGCGCTGCCGGCGCAGGCCGGCCTGTTTTCGTCTTCTGAAGTGGATGCGGAAAAGCAGGCGGTACAGCTGGCGCGGGAAACGGCGAATGGGACGTATCAGCTGCTGACGGTGCAGGAGCTGAAGCAGTGGATGGACGAGAAAAAGCCGATGCTGATCGTCGACACCATGCCCTTTTCCGACTCCTACAAGAAGCAGCATATCCCGGGTGCGCTGAATATGGCCTTCCCGATGGGGGATATGAACGTGTGGGATAAGGCCAACATGGGGGCGATAACGCAGGCCGATTTTATGCGTATGCTGGGCGCCGATAAGGATCGGGTGCTGGTGTTCTACTGCGGCTTCGTGAAGTGCGCGCGTTCACACAACGCGGCCATGTGGGCCAAGAAGCTGGGCTACCAGCATGTCTACCGCCTGCCGGGCGGGATCACGGCCTGGAAAGAGGCCGGCTATCCGGTAGAGAAGGCCTCGACAGCGGCGCCGGCGACGGCCGAGGCGGCGAAGGGGAGCACCTGTACCCAGGGCTGCTGAGGACAGGGCATACGTCCGCTGCCCACGGGCAGATAAAAAAGGCTCCCAACGGGAGCCTTTTTACATGGCGGATGCCCTCTTACTGCTGGGAGGACTGAATGGCGGTCAGCGCCACGGTGTAGACGATATCGTCTACCAGTGCACCGCGGGACAGGTCGTTGACCGGCTTGCGCATCCCCTGCAGCATCGGCCCGATGGAGACCAGGTCGGCGGAGCGCTGTACCGCTTTGTAGGTGGTGTTACCGGTGTTCAGATCCGGGAAGATGAACACGGTCGCTTTACCGGCCACCGGCGAGTTCGGCGCCTTGGACTTGGCTACGTCGGCCATGATGGCGGCGTCGTACTGCAGCGGGCCGTCGATGACCAGATCCGGACGTTTTTCCTGCGCCAGACGGGTGGCTTCGCGAACTTTCTCAACGTCGCTGCCCGCGCCGGAGTTACCGGTGGAGTAGGAGATCATCGCTACGCGCGGGTCGATGCCAAAGGCAGCGGCGGAGTCGGCGGACTGGATGGCGATTTCGGCCAGCTGTTCGGCGGTCGGGTCCGGGTTGATGGCGCAGTCGCCGTAAACCAGCACCTGCTCCGGCAGCAGCATGAAGAAGACGGAGGAGACCAGGGAGCTGCCCGGGGCTGTTTTGATCAGCTGCAGCGGCGGACGGATGGTGTTAGCGGTGGTGTGTACCGCGCCGGATACCAGGCCGTCGACTTCGTTCTGCTCCAGCATCAGGGTGCCCAGCACCACGTTGTCTTCCAGCTGCTCGCGGGCGACGACTTCGGTCATCCCCTTGTTCTTACGCAGCTCGACCAGACGCGGAACGTATTTTTCACGTACGGCGACCGGATCGACGATTTCGATACCCTTGCCCAGCGTCACGCCCTGAGCGGCGGCAACGCGCTGGATTTCGTCCGGATTACCCAGCAGCACACACTGTGCGATGCCGCGCTCGGCGCAGATCGCGGCCGCTTTGACGGTGCGCGGCTCGTCGCCTTCCGGCAGGACGATGCGCTTACCGGCCTTGCGAGCCAGCTCGGTCAGTTCGTAGCGGAACGCCGGCGGAGAGAGGCGGCGTGAACGCTCAGAGGTTGCGCTCAGAGACTCGATCCACTGCGCATCGATATGGCTGGCAACGAAGTCCTGCAGCTTCTCTACGCGCTGGTGATCGTCGGCCGGCACTTCCAGGTTGAAACTCTGCAGGCTCAGAGAGGTCTGCCAGGTGTTGGTGTCGACCATGAATACCGGCAGGCCGGTCTGGAAGGCACGTTCGCACAGCTTGTTGACGCGGGCGTCGACTTCATAGCCGCCGGTCAGCAGCAGCGCACCGATTTCAACCCCGTTCATCGCAGCCAGGCAGGCGGCGATCAGGACGTCCGGACGATCGGCTGAGGTCACCAGCAGGGAGCCCGGGCGGAAGTGTTCGAGCATGTGCGGGATGCTGCGTGCGCAGAAGGTGACGGACTTGATGCGGCGGGTCTGGATGTCGCCAGCGTTGATCACGCGTGCTTTCAGGTGGTTAGCCATGTCGATGGCGCGGGTCGCGATCAGCTCGAAGCTCCACGGAATGCAGCCCAGCACCGGCAGCGGGCTGTTGGCAACCACCTGAGCGGCGTCCAGGGTCGCGACGCGAACTTTGCTGGAGTCGTCAAAGATTTCAGACAGGTCAGGGCGGGTACGTCCCTGCTCGTCAACCGGTGCGTTCAGCTTGTTGATGATCACGCCGGCGATATTCTGGTTTTTGCTGCCGCCGAAGCTGGAGCGGGCCAGTTCGATGCGCTCTTTCACCTGATCGACGCTGTCGTTGCCCATCGCCATAACGAAGACGATTTCGGCGTTCAGGGTCTTGGCGATCTCGTAGTTCAGCGCGTTGGCGAACTGGTGTTTACGGGTCGGCACCAGGCCTTCAACCAGCACCACTTCGGCATCTTTGGTGTTTTCGTGATAGCGGGCGACGATCTCTTCCATCAGAACGTCCTGCTGGTTGGAGCTCAGCAGCGCTTCCACGTGGGACATGCGCAGCGGCTCGGCAGCCGGGATGGCGGAGTTGGCGCGGATGATGGTAGTGGTCTGATCCGGCGCATCGGCGTCGGTACGCGGCTGGGCGATCGGTTTGAACACGCTCAGGCGTACGCCTTTTTGTTCCATGGAACGAATGACACCCAGGCTAACGCTGGTCAGGCCAACGCTGGTGCTGGTGGGGATCAACATGATTGTACGGGACACGATAGCAACCTCTTGTGAGTATTCCGCGGCGGGCCCAGGGAGGCCGGGCGGTAACAGGGAGTCTTTGCCGACCGGGGACGACGGCGCGCCCTCGGCGAATGACACCGCCTGCCGGAGCAGGCGGTGCGGGCGGGTTAGGCGGTCAGACGGGCAGCGTCCTGCGCGATAACCAGCTCTTCGTTGGTCGGGATAACCATGGCCAGGCGGCTGCCGTCCTTGGTGATCACGCCGGATTTGCCGAAGCGGGCGTCCAGGTTACGCTGGTGGTCGATTTCCAGACCCAGCAGCGCCAGTTTGTCCAGCGTCAGCTCACGCACCATGGCGGCGTTTTCACCGATGCCGCCGGTGAAGATCACGGCGTCCAGACGACCGTCCATCAGCGCAGTGTAGGCGCCGACGTACTTGGCCAGACGGTGGCAGTAAACGTCCATGGCGCGCTTGGCGTCAGCCTTGGTGTCGTAGTTGTCTTCCACGTAGCGGCAGTCGCTGGTGACTTCGGTCAGGCCCAGCAGGCCGGATTCTTTGGTCAGCAGGGTATTGATTTCGGCTACGCTCATGCCCAGGGTATCGTGCAGGTGGAACACGATAGCCGGATCGATGTCGCCAGAGCGGGTGCCCATGACCAGGCCTTCCAGCGGGGTCAGGCCCATAGAGGTGTCGACGCACTCGCCGTTGCGGATGGCGCTGACGGAGCCGCCGTTGCCCAGGTGGCAGGTGATCACGTTCAGCTCTTCAACCGGCTTGTTCAGCATCTTGGCTGCTTCGCGGCTGACGTAGTAGTGGCTGGTGCCGTGGGCGCCGTAGCGGCGGATGCCGTGCTCTTTGTACAGGTGGTACGGCAGGGCATACAGGTAGGACTCTTCCGGCATGGTGGTGTGGAACGCGGTGTCGAAGACGGCGACGTTCTTGTTTTTCAGCAGCGGGAAGGATTTGAACGCTTCTTCGATGCCGATCAGGTGTGCCGGGTTGTGCAGCGGTGCAAACGGGATAGCGTCTTTGATACCCTGCAGGACTTCGTCGTTGATGACGGCGGAGTGGGTGAACTTCTCGCCGCCGTGAACGATACGGTGACCGATGGCGGTCAGTGAGGCGGAGAGCTCCGGCTTCTGTGCCAGGATGGTGTTCACGATGAAGCTCAGGGCTTCGCTATGTGCTGCGCCTGCGCCCAGCGCTGCTTCGTGTTTCGCACCGTCCATTTTCCATTTAATACGGGCTTCAGGGAGGTTAAAACATTCGGCTAAACCAGACAGGTGCTCTTCACCGTTTGCCGCGTTAATGATGGCGAATTTCAGGGAAGAACTGCCGCAGTTAAGAACCAGTACCAGCTTCGACATGGAAGTACCTACTTGTTATGCGTGGTTAGAAAATGTACCAAACAGACGCTAAGCGTAGCGCAATACGCCGTCGGCATTTATGATTAACATCATGCGCGGTACGATCTGGCCGCGGGCCGCGAACGCACCGTCCATAAACGGTGTTGCATCAAAATATCCGCCCGCAGGCGGCCACGGTATTCAGGAGCTCGCCCTCGGCGTTGCCGGGAGCACCCTGAACCATGCAGGTTCACAGCAGCGCGCTTTGGCGCTGCGGCATGTCTGCCACTGTCCGTCGCTCCCCGCAGGGGAGTGCGCTGCTGTGAGCCCGCCCGTAATGGTTTTCGCCAGGCCGCGAACGGCGATGGCACTCCTTAATACGGGGGCGATGAGTGCGGGCGTCAGCGATATGGAGGGTTTTTTACCCTTCTTGACTGACGGCGGCCTCAAGGCCGGCTTAGAATACCGATAGCGGCCTTTAAAAACAAAATAAATTTGATGCCGCATATTTTTTGTTTTCATTTTATGATTTTTTTTAACTCTTATCGAATAAATTGAGGTTGTCATGTCATCTGCCCCCACGCCGCACGTCGCCTGGTTCCGCCTTTTTCAGCGCGGTCAGATCTATATGAAGACCTGGCCGAATGAAAAACGTCTGGCGCCGGTGTTCCCGGAAAACCGGGTGACCCGCGCCACCCGCTTCGCTATTCGCTTTATGCCGCCGATCGCCATGTTTACCCTGTGCTGGCAAATCGCCCTGGGCGGCCAGCTGGGGCCGGCCATCGCGACGGCGCTGTTTGCCTGTAGCCTGCCGATGCAGGGGCTGTGGTGGCTGGGCAAACGCGCGGTAACGCCGCTGCCGCCGACGCTGCTGCAGTGGTTTCACCAGCTGCGCGACAAGCTGCAGGCCGCCGGCATTGCCCTGGCGCCCATCGACGGTGCGCCGACCTACCAGTCGCTGGCGGAGCTGCTGCGCCGCTGCTGTAAGCAGCTGGATAAAACCTTTCTGGACGATATCTAAGCGCCGCTGTTAATTATTTGTGCTTAAAATGAGAGTGTCGTGATAATTAAGAGTCGCGCGCGGCGTTTATCGGTCTTTTTATTGGTCTAAATATTCGTTTGGATCAAAAAACGCCTTTTATTGCACTGTCGGTGAATTTGGCAATATGTCATGCTGAGCGGCGAATATTGACCGTGGTAACTCTGGCCGTCGTCGGCCGATAAGGACAGTAAAGATGGAAATGACCAATGCACAGCGCCTGATCCTCTCCAACCAGTATAAAATGATGTCGATGCTCGATCCGGATAACGCCGAACGCTACCGCCGTCTGCAGACCATCATCGAGCGGGGGTTTGGCCTGCAGCTGCGCGAGCTGGATCGCGACTTTGGCGAGCTGCCGGAAGAGACCTGTCGCAGCATCATCGATATAATGGAGATGCACCACGCGCTGCAGGTCTCTTACAATAACCTGAAGGAGCGCCAGGATATCGATGCCCGTCGTCTGGAGTTTCTGGGGTTCGATGCGGCGACGGAGGCGCGCTATCTGAGCTACGTCCGTTTTCTGGTGAATACCGAAGGGCGCTATACCCACTTTGACTGCGGCTCTCATGGCTTCAACGCCCAGACCAAAATGTGGGATAAGTACCTGCGCATGCTGGCCGTTTGGCATGCCTGTCCGCGCCAGTACCATTTAAGCGCCGTCGAGATTACGCAAATTTTGAATGCGTAACGGCGGTTGATTTTGTCATGAGGAGTACCCGTGAAGTGTAAAGGTTTTTTGTTTGACCTCGATGGAACCCTGGTGGATTCATTGCCGGTGGTTGAACGTTCGTGGATTAACTGGGCCAAGCGTCAGGGGATCAATCCTCAGCAAGTATTGGAATTTATTCATGGCAAGCAGGCGATCACCTCCCTGCGCCACTTTATGCCGGACGCCGATGAGGCGCGCCTGCAGGAAGAGTTTGACTGGTTGGAGGCGCTGGAGTCGCGCGATACCGACGGCATCGCGGCGATGCCCGGCGCCGCCGCGCTGATCGCCCGCCTCGATGCGCTGGCGATCCCCTGGGGGATCGTGACCTCGGGATCGGTGCCGGTGGCCTATGCGCGCTGCAAGGCCGCCGGGCTGCCGAAGCCGGCGGTGTTTATCACCGCAGAGCAGGTGCAGCGCGGCAAGCCGGAGCCGGATGCCTATCTGCTGGGAGCACAAAGGCTGGGGCTGGCGCCGGGCGCCTGCGCCGTGGTGGAAGATGCGCCGGCCGGGATACTGGCCGGGCTGACGGCCGGTTGCCAGGTGATCGCCGTCAACGCCCCGGCGGAGACCCCCAAGCTGGATAAGGTGACCCTCTGCCTGCACAGCCTGGCGCAAATCGCGCTGACGCGTGTCGACGATGATGTCGAGATCACGCTGTAGCCAACGCGTGGTTGGAAAAGTCGATTAACCCCGCCTGCGCGGGGTTTTTTTATGGCATGATTAAAGATAACTAACCCGTTTTTGTTATTCGTCGATGCCGATAGCGCCGGACGGGAGAGGACGCCGCAGCGGGAGAGGGTGTTGTAAAGGGAGACGTCGTGAACGGTCAGTTAGTGTGGGTATTAAGCTTACTGCTGGTGGCCATCGTGCTGTTTGCCACCAATAGACTGCGGATGGATGTGGTTGCCCTGCTGATCATCGTCGCGTTCGTGCTGAGCGGAACGCTGACCCTGGCCGAGGCGACCGCCGGTTTCAGCGATCCCAACGTGCTGCTGATCGCCGCGCTGTTCGTGATCGGTGATGGTCTGGTGCGCACCGGCGTCGCCTATCAGGTCGGCGAGTGGCTGATGCGGGTGGCCGGCGACAGCGAGGCCAAGATGCTGGTGCTGCTGATGGGCACGGTCGCCCTGCTGGGCGCCGTGATGAGCTCGACCGGGGTGGTGGCGATCTTTATTCCGGTGGTGCTGAGCGTGGCGGCGCGGATGAAAACCGTGCCGGGGCGGCTGATGATGCCGCTGAGCTTTGCCGGGCTTATCAGCGGGATGATGACGCTGGTGGCCACGCCACCTAACATGATCGTCAGCAGCGAGCTGGTGCGCGAAGGGCTGGACGGGCTGCGTTTCTTCAGCGTTACGCCCATCGGGATCATCGTACTGCTGCTGGGGATTGGCTATATGCTGATCGCTCGCCGCTGGCTGGGCGCCGCGCAGCAGGCGCCGCACAAGGATAACTGGCAGCGGCGCACCTTTCGCGATTTGATCCGCGACTATCGCCTGGCCGGGCGCGCTCGCCGCCTGGCGCTGCGCCACGGCTCGCCGCTGATCGGCCATACCCTGGATGAGCTGCACCTGCGCGCCCGCTACGGCGCCAACGTGGTGGGGATCGAGCGCTGGCGTAAGTTTCGCCGGGTGATGGTCAGCGCCTTTGGCGATACGGAGCTGAAGGCGCGCGACGTGCTGCTGGTCGACATGTCCGATCCGCAGGTGGATGTGCGCGCCTTCTGCGCCGAGCAGCTGCTGGAGCCGATGGTGCTGCGCGGCGAGTACTTCTCTGAGCAGGCGCGCGACGTCGGCATGGCCGAAGTCACCCTGGTGCCGGAGGCCGAGGTGATCGGCAAAACCCTGCGCGAAGTCACGTTCCGGACCCGCTATGGGCTAAACGTGGTCGGTATTCGCCGCAGCGGCAGCGCGCTGGACGGTAAGCTGGTGGATGAGCCGCTGCAGATGGGCGATATCCTGCTGGTCATCGGCAGCTGGCGCCAGATCCGCCAGCTGCGTCAGCTACAGCAGAATGCGCGTAACTTTGTGGTGCTGAGTCTGCCGGCGGAGGTCGACGACGAGGTTCCCGCGCTCTCCCAGGCGCCCCATGCGCTGTTTTGCCTGGCGCTGATGATCGCCATGATGCTGACGGCGGAGATCCCCAACGTCATCGCCGCGCTGATCGCCTGCCTGCTGATGGGCAAGTTCCGCTGCATCGATATGGAGAGCGCCTACAAGGCGATCCACTGGCCCAGCCTGATCCTGATCGTCGGCATGCTGCCCTTTGCGCTGGCGCTGCAGAAAACCGGCGGGATAGAGCTGGCGGTGCGCGGGCTGACCGACGCCGTCGGCGGTCTGGGGCCGCGCGGCATCTTAGGCTGTCTGTTTGTGCTGTGTGCGGTGATCGGGCTGTTTATCTCGAATACCGCCACCGCGGTGCTGATGGCGCCCATCGCCATCGCCGTGGCGCGCGAGCTGCAGATGTCGCCCTATCCCTTCGCCATCATCATCGCCATTTCGGCCTCGGCGGCCTTTATGACCCCGGTCTCTTCACCGGTCAATACCCTGGTGCTGGGGCCGGGCAACTACCGCTTTGGAGACTTCGTGCGCATCGGCGTGCCCTTTACGCTGCTGGTGATGCTGGTCAGCGTGGCGGTGGTGCCCTGGCTGTTCCCGTTTTAGGGGCGGTGGACGCCGTCGCCCGGACTACAGCGGCGTGTCCTGGCTGATCTCATCCAGCGACAGGGTGAAGCTCGGCACGAAGACCTGCATAAAGTACGCCATTTCCGGGCTATTGCGCTCATCCAGGGTCTTTTCCAGTCGCGCCTTGGCCAGCAGAAACTCCTGGTTGCCGGCGGCGAGCTCCTCCAGACATTTCAGATAGGCGCACAGCGCATCGGCCTGTTTGACGATCTGGCGCTCCTCCGGCGGGTAGCTGCGTTCGTCGATCAGCGGTAAAAAATCCTGGCGCAGTTCGGCGGGCAGCATGGCCAGCAGCTTCTGCTGCGCCATCTCCTCTATCTTTTTGTATTCGTGGGCTATCTGCGGATTGTAGTACTTGATGGGCGTCGGCAGATCGCCGGTGAGCACTTCGCTGGCGTCGTGGTACATGGCCTGTAAGGCGACGCGCTCCGCGTCTACGCTGCCGCCAAACCGGCGGTTTTTGATAATCGCCAGGGCGTGGGCGACAAAGGCAACCTGCAGGCTGTGCTCGGAGACGTTTTCGGTGCGTACGTTGCGCATCAGCGGCCAGCGGCTAATCAGTTTCAGGCGGGCGAGATGGGCAAAAAAATGGCTCTGGGTGTGGCTCATGGTAATGTCATGCCTGTCGCAGTAATGGAGCTCACCATTATGCGTCAAAAATGACGGCGGCGCCCGAGGGCGCCGCTGCGGGATCAATATTTCTGGTGATAGGTCGACAGGAAGCGCCCCAGCTTGAGGATGGCGCTGTCCAGCTCGTCAACCCGCGGCAGGGTGACGATGCGGAAGTGATCCGGCTCCGGCCAGTTGAAGGCGGTGCCCTGTACCAGCAGGACCTTTTCCTGCAGCAGCAGATCCAGCACCATCTTCTGATCGTTGTGAATATTAAAGCGTTTGGCGTCGATCTTCGGGAACATATACAGCGCTCCGCGCGGCTTGACGCAGGAGAGTCCCGGGATTTGGTTGATCAGCTCCCAGGCGCGGTTGCGCTGTTCATACAGGCGGCCACCCGGGCAGATAAATTCGCTGATGCTCTGATAGCCGCCCAGCGCCGTCTGAATGGCGTGCTGCATCGGCACGTTGGCGCACAGGCGCATGGAGGCCAGCATCTCCAGCCCCTCAATGTAGCCCTTGGCGTGCTTTTTCGGCCCGCTGAGCACCATCCAGCCCTGACGGAAACCGGCCACGCGATAGGTTTTGGAGAGGCCGTTAAAGGTGATCACCAGCAGATCCGGCGCCAGCGAGGCGATCGAGATGTGCTGCGCGTCGTCATACAGGATCTTGTCGTAGATCTCATCGGCAAAGATGATCAGGTTATGCTCGCGGGCCAGATCCACAATCTGCTCCAACAGCGCCTTGCTGTAGACGGCGCCGGTCGGATTATTGGGGTTGATGATGACGATGCCGCGGGTGCGCGGGGTGATTTTGCTGCGGATATCGTCAATGTCGGGAAACCAGTCCGCCTGCTCATCGCAGCGGTAGTGCACCGCGTTGCCGCCGGACAGCGCAACGGCGGCGGTCCACAGCGGGTAGTCCGGCGCCGGAACCAGCATCTCATCATTGGTGTTGAGCAGCGCCTGCATCGACTGCACGATAAGCTCGGAGACGCCGTTGCCGATGTAAATGTCCTCCACGGTGACGTCGTGGATGTCGCGGGCCTGATAGTGCTGCATAATGGCCTTGCGCGCCGAATAGAGTCCTTTGGAGTCGCTGTAGCCCTGCGCCGTCGGCAGGTTGCGGATCACGTCGACCAGAATTTCATCCGGCGCGTCAAAGCCGAAGGGGGCCGGGTTGCCAATGTTCAGCTTGAGGACTTTATTGCCTTCTTCTTCCAGCCGCTTGGCTTCTTTGAGTACCGGACCGCGGATGTCATAGCATACGTGGTCCAGCTTGTGGGATTTTTCGATCGGAGACATAACACTGTGGCCTTATTTATATCAGCGCCGCCGCTGACGGATCGGTGTCCTTACTGACACGGCAATATAAAATACTGTACTCCCCGCGATCGGGGTTTAGAAGACAGATGCCTGTTTTTAGTGCAAAACAGTATGATTCACGGCGAATGCTTAGCAAAATAGATGGTGTTGTGCTGTTTTTGCAGTTTATTTAACCTATTAATTAAGATTAATTAGTTAAATGCACTGACAAAAAGGGCGGGCGACGTAAAGTTACGACAACAGAGAGGGAGAGTCGGTGAAAAAAACAACGCAGCCAGAGTGGGTGGCCCCCCTGCGGCGCCTGCCGCGCAGTCTGGCACCGCTGCTGCATCTGCAGCGGCGCCACTACGGTGAGGTGCTGAATCCTGTCCGCTGGTGGGGACGCTTTCCACGTCTGTTTTGGCTGATGGCGCTGTTCGTCGGCTATCTGGAGCGGCGCCGCTCGACGCTCTCCCCCGGTCTGCGGGCGCTGGTGATGACCCGGGTCTCCCAGCGCTGCGACTGCGCCTTCTGCATCGATGCCAATGGGCTGCGTCTGGCGCAGCGCAGCGGCTCGCTGGATAAGGTGCTGGCGGTCGCGACATGGCAGGAGGCCGACTGCTTTGACGCGGTGGAGCGGGCGGCGCTGGCCTATGCCGATGCCGTCAGCGCGACGCCGCCGCAGGTGTCTGCGGCGCTGAAGGCGGAGCTGCGTCGCCATTTCGACGATCGCGCGCTAACCGAGCTGACGGCGCTGGTGGCGTTTCAAAATCTGTCGGCGCGCTTTAACGCCGCGCTGGATATCCCCGCGCAGGGACTGTGTACGCCCGCCGCCGGACGTCGGGGAGGCGAGGATGCTTGATCGCTATCTGCACCCACCGCTGAAGCCCGCGCTGGCCCGTCTGGCCGCCGGGCTGGATCGCCGCGGGGTGCGCGCCGATCACCTGACGCTGTTCGGCTTCGCCATTGGTGCGCTGGCGGTGCCGCTGCTGATGTGGCAGCAGCACGGCGCGGCGCTGGCGGCCGTGCTGATTAATCGGCTGTGCGATGGGCTGGATGGGGCGCTGGCGCGACGCCAGGGGCTCAGCGACGCCGGGGGGTTCCTGGATATCTCCCTCGACTTTCTGTTTTATGCCCTGCTGCCGCTGGGGTTTGTGCTGGCCGATCCGGCGCAGAATGCGCTGCCCGGTGCCTGGCTGCTGTGCGCCTTTATCGGTACCGGCAGCAGCTTTCTGGCCTTTGCCGCGCTGGCGCAAAAGCACCGTCTACAGGCGCTGGCCTATCCGCATAAATCCTTCTACTACCTGGGGGGGCTGACGGAGGGTACGGAGACCATCCTGCTGTTTATCGCGTTCTGCCTGTGGCCGTCCCTGTTTGCGCCGCTGGCCTGGCTGTTTGGGGCGCTGTGCTGGTTTACCACCCTGACGCGGGTGTGGGGTGGGTATCACACCCTGCGCCGGGTGGCGCAGGATGACGCGGCGCAGCGTGAATAAGGGGCGTCGAGGCCGAAGGGGCTATCCGACGCCCATCCTACGCTCAGCGCCAGCTGCTTTCCGGGCCGCGTTCGCCCCGGGCGACCGGGTTGGCCGGATTGGCTGACCATTCGTACCAACCGCCGTCATAGACGCCGATGCGCGGCCAGCCCATGGCCCGTGCATACATGAAGGCTTCGGCGGCTCGCCAGCCGGTGCCGCAGTAGAAGGCGACCTGCTGATCCGGCGTGATGTGCCAGGTGCGCCACAGGGCGGCGATGTCGTCACCGGCGCGCATGGTGCCGTCGGGGTTATGGAAGTCTTCCATATGGGTGGCGTCGCTGCCGGCGTGGCCCCAGCGGGCGCCGGCGATCTCGCCCTTGGGCTTAATGTAGCTGTAGCCGCTGGTGACGCCGGTGAATTCAGGCCAAGAGCGGATGCTGACCAGCGAGGCATCGCGACGATTCAGCAGGGCGCGCGCCTGGGCGGTGGAGAGCATCAGCTGCGGATCGCCGGGGAAGGGGGCGCCAAAGTCGGCAGCCGGCGTGGGGTCTGCGGGGAGACCGCGCTCGACCGGCAGATCGGCGCGCTGCCAGGTCTGAAAACCGCCGTCCAGCAGGCGTACATCTTTCACCCCGGCGTAGAGCAGGATCTGCGCGACTCGGGCGGCGGCATAGACGTCGCGGCCGTATAAGATCACCGTGGTATCGCTGCGGATGCCCTGCTTGGCCAGCAGCGTCTTCAGCTGGGCGTCGGGGACCTTATTCCACAGCGGCTCGCTCTCCACCGTATTGGTGTCGATGTAGCCAGCGCCGGGAATATGGCTGAGCAGGTACTGTTTTGGCGCGCCCCAGGCCGCCTCAAACACTTTCCACTGACCGGCCGGCGGGTTGGCCACCGCCTGACCCCGCTGCAGATCGTGCAGCCACTGCGGATAAACCAGCTGTTCGTAGTGGGCCAGGCGCTGCAGACGATCGGGCTGGCTTAGGGCATCGCTCAGCGCGTCGACATGGCTGAAGCCCAGCGCCCGGAGGCGGCGGGAGACGGCGTCGATCTGCGCCGGTGCGCCGTACAGCGCCAGGGGTCGCTGGCTGTCCAGACGGTGGTCGCTGAGCCAGGCGCGCAGCTGCGCATCGTCCATCAGCGGCAGCCAGTCGGCGGCAAGGTTAAGCGCGCCGGGCTCGTGCCCGGAGGTGCCTTGGTCTGGCCAGCCGTTATAGTCGGCGCTGGGTCGGGTGTCGATGACGACGCCCTGCCGTGCCTGCAGCGTGTGCAGCGGGATCGCCTGTGCGATGGCGCCGCTGCACAGCGTAACGGCCAGCCACAGGGCGCCGGCCAGCGAAAGAAGTGGTCTCATATACCCTTATCCATCATACAAAAGTGCTTGGGAGTGGGCGATGCTACACCAATCCACGCACGAACGCACAATCGTTGTCGTCCATCAAAGGGGGCGGCGGCGTTTATGCGTAGTCTTGTTCGTTTTATGCAGAGGGCGATGCCGTGTCCAGTCACGTGAAGTATGGGGTTGTGGGGGGCGCCGCGGCGGTGGCGCTGCTGGTGCTGTGCTGGCCAGAGGCGCGTCACGAGGCCGTGCGGATCGGACGGCTGCTCGCCTCTTTGGACGTCGCCGCGCTGCTGGCCTACCTGCGCTCATTCGGCCCCTGGGCGATGCTGGTCTCCTTTTTTCTGATGATCTTTCAGGCGCTGGCGGCGCCGCTGCCCGCGTTTGTCATCACCTTTGCTAATGCGGCGCTGTTCGGCTGGTGGCAGGGGGCGCTGCTCTCGTGGTTCAGCGCTACGGTGGCAGCGGCCCTCTGCTTTTGTCTGGCGCGGATGCTGGGACGGGACACGCTGGCGCGCTGGGTTTCGCCCGACGCGCTGCGGCGCTGCGACGGCTTCTTTTCCCGCTATGGTCGCTATACCGTGCTGGTCTGTCGGCTGCTGCCCTTTGTCTCGTTTGACGCGGTGAGCTACGCCGCCGGGCTGACCTCGATGGGGCTGATGGAGTTTTTAGTCGCGACGGCGCTGGGGCAACTGCCGGCGACGCTGATCTATTCCTATGTCGGCGCGATGCTGAGCGGCGGTATCCAAATGATGCTCAGCGGATTATTGGTATTATTCTCAATAAGCATTATGATTTACGCGATTAAGCGTAAGTCTGCGCCAAATGATTAATTTAAATTAATCTTTGTCGATGATTAAAAACTGAGGGAGTGAATCATTTATATAAGCTTAGCTTAACTATTCGTTATTGGCGAAAGCTTTGTATTATGGACTTTTGCTAATAACAAAAATCATGTTTTATCAACCTGTTGGGAATTCTCGTTGAGAAATATCCCATCGTGCTCTGTAGTATTTTGCAGCAAAAAAGTCTTTGATAGTCTCTATGTTTTCTTTGCCATTTTCAGCCATAATTATTGATAACGTAACGTGATCTTTATCTGTCTTCCGGTGTTTCTTTAGTGTGGTTTATTCAGGACGCAAGCCTGACGAAACAGATGTTTAAAGATTATCTTATGTTGTGAACACCAGGGTAAACTGTTTTTGATTAATAACGAGAAAAGATATGAGCAACGGACCACGTCCCCCCATCAATCTGGATTTGGATTTATTGCGCACCTTTGTAGCCGTGGCAGACGTGAAGACGTTTGCCGCCGCCGCCGCTCGGGTGCAACGCACACAGTCTGCCGTGAGTCAGCAAATGCAGCGTCTGGAGCAGCTGGTGGGAAAAGAGCTGTTTGCCCGCCAGGGACGCAATAAGTATCTGACGGATCACGGCGTGCAGCTATTAAACTATGCCCGCAAAATCCTGCGTTTTAATGACGAGGCCTGCCACTCCCTGATCAACGATCACCTGCAGGGAACGCTGGTGGTGGGGGCGACCGATGACAGCGCCGACAGTATCCTGCCGCAGCTGCTGGGCCGTTTTACCGCGCTGTACCCCAAGCTGGCGATCGACGTTCGCATGCAGCGTAACGCCGATATTCAGCTGATGCTGCTGGATAATGAGGTCGATCTGGCCGTTTCGACGGGGTGTGAGCCATCGCTGCCCAGCACCCTGCTGCGCCGCTCTCCGACGGTGTGGTTTTGCGCCACCGACTATGACTTTATCCCCGGCGTGCCGATAGAGCTGGTGGTGCTGGATGAGCCGAGTGCCTTTCGCAGTCTGGCGACCGCGGCGCTGGATGCCGCCGGTTTGCCCTGGCGTCTGGCCTACGTCGCATCGACGCTGCCGGCCCTGCGGGCGGCACTGAAGGCGGGGCTGGGGATCTCGGCTCGCCCGATCGAGATGATGAGCTCGTCGCTGCGGGTGCTGGGCGAGGCGGACGGCCTGCCGCGTCTGGCGGATACCGAATATAGCCTCTGCCTAGCGCCGCAGTGCCGTAACCCGCTGGCGGTGACGCTGTTCGATGCGCTGCGCGAGGGCGATGACGGTGGCGCCGCGACAGCGGCGGACGAGGGCTGGGTAAAATAGGTGCTTAAGCACCGCGAATATTAATTGATTGAACGATATATCATTCTGTTAAAAAATTAATTTATATTACGAGTTCCGGCGCCAAGCGCCGGTTTCTTTTTCATCGT
This sequence comes from Edwardsiella piscicida, assembly GCF_001896205.1. Classification (GTDB taxonomy): domain Bacteria; phylum Pseudomonadota; class Gammaproteobacteria; order Enterobacterales; family Enterobacteriaceae; genus Edwardsiella; species Edwardsiella piscicida. Next base: position 2,699,225 of record NZ_MPNU01000001.1, on the reverse strand, counting down.
CCAAATTCCAGATTAAATAAAAATCATTCTCAATAAGTTTTTCCCACGAGCCGACCCGCATTCCGTTTCATCTCTATAAATTACGCTTTTCACTAATATCATCCTACGATTAAACGTGCGCTGGATCATAAAAATGTCGCAGATACCTCATCCTGAGAACAGGAATTGCGTCAATAAATGATATAGTAGAAACTAAACGTTCACGTTTTTTTACATTCCAGCCACGTTTATTTGGGATTTTATACCGGTTGTCTACGTGGATATGTGGGATAACGCAGGGCGTTTGTTGCTTTGATGTAAACGAATGTTGTATTTCCTTTTGCTGATGTTGACAAAAGGTTATCGATGGAGGTAAAACACACGGGGTTAGGCTGTCTGCGCGCGCATATGCCTATCAACAGCCGTTCCTGTGATGATTTCCTTCCCTTGGGCGCTGTGGTAATTGTCTGCTGGAGCGATTCGGCAACGGACAATACCGCGTTAAATGAGTAAGCATAAGAGTATGTCAACAGCCACTGAAGTTATCGCCCAGCACTGGGCATTCGCCGTTTTTGTTCTCGTCGCGCTCGGTCTGTGTGGGTTTATGTTGCTTGGGGCCTATGCCCTGGGGGGAAAGGCCCGCGCCCGCACCAAGAATATTCCCTACGAATCCGGTATCGATTCGGTTGGCTCGGCCCGCCTGCGTCTCTCCGCTAAATTTTACCTGGTCGCCATGTTTTTCGTTATTTTCGACGTGGAGGCGCTTTATCTTTATGCCTGGTCGGTTTCGGTGCGTGAAAACGGCTGGCTGGGTTTCGCCGAGGCCACGCTGTTTATTCTGATTCTGCTGGCCGGTCTATTTTATCTGGTGCGCATTGGCGCCCTGGACTGGACGCCTGCGCGATCCAAGCGCCGCATTACCCACGAAAGCCCCATCGTCATGACCGACAAACGCCCGCAGTAGCCGACGGATGGTGGCCTGTGACGCCAGGATTTACCCGCTTTATCAAGATATGAGGCAACAAAGATGGATTACACGCTGACGCGCATCGATCCTGACGGTGATAACGACCGTTACCCCCTGCAGAAACAGGAGGTGGTGAGCGATCCTCTGGAGCAGCACGTTCACCGCAGCGTCTACATGGGTAAGCTCGATCACGCCCTGCACGACATGGTCAACTGGGGGCGCAAAAACTCGCTGTGGCCCTATAACTTCGGTCTCTCCTGCTGCTATGTAGAAATGGTGACGTCGTTTACGGCGGTGCATGACGTGGCGCGCTTTGGTGCGGAAGTGTTGCGCGCCTCGCCGCGACAGGCGGATTTTATGGTGGTCGCCGGCACCTGCTTTACCAAGATGGCACCGGTCATCCAGCGCCTGTATGAACAGATGCTGGAGCCGAAATGGGTGATCTCCATGGGCGCCTGCGCCAACTCCGGCGGCATGTACGATATTTACTCCGTCGTACAGGGGGTGGATAAGTTTATTCCGGTGGATGTGTATATCCCCGGCTGTCCGCCGCGTCCGGAGGCGTACATGCAGGCGCTGATGCTGCTGCAGGAGTCGATCGGTCAGGAGCGTCGCCCGCTCTCTTGGGTGGTCGGCGACCAGGGCGTTTACCGCGCCAATATGCAGTCGGAGCGCGAGCGTAAGCGCGCGGAGCGCATCGCGGTGACGAACCTGCGTACGCCCGACGAGATTTAAGCGCCGCGCGGCGGGCCCAGGGGTCCGCCGTTGGAATTTAGCCCGTTTTGCCCCGCGATGCGGCGGCAAGTGTCATTCAATGCGTGGTGATAAAAAATTATGACAGATTCGACGACGCACGATCGCGAGATGCCGGCGTGGCAGACCCACGACCATCTTGACGATCCGGTTATCGGGGAGTTGCGTAACCGCTTTGGTCCGGAGGCATTCAGCGTTCAGCCGACCCGCACCGGAATGCCGGTGGTATGGATCAAGCGCGAGCAGCTGCTGGAGGTGATGGCGTTCCTGAGACAGCTGCCCAAGCCCTATGTGATGCTGTTTGACCTGCACGGTATGGACGAGCGTCTGCGTACCCACCGCCAGGGACTGCCGGCGGCGGATTTCTCCGTGTTCTACCACCTGATCTCCATCGATCGTAATCGCGATATTATGCTCAAGGTGGCCCTGGCCGAACAGGACCTGCACCTGCCGACGGTGACCCGCCTGTTCCCCAACGCCAACTGGTATGAGCGGGAAACCTTTGACCTGTTTGGCATCACCTTCGACGGCCATCCGCATATGACCCGTCTGCTGATGCCGCGAACCTGGCAGGGGCATCCGCTGCGCAAGGACTACCCGGCGCGCGCCACCGAATTCGATCCCTTCGAGCTGACCAAGCAGAAGCAGGATCTGGAGATGGAGTCGCTCAAGTTCCGCCCGGAAGAGTGGGGGATGCAGCGCGGCACCGCCAACGAAGACTTCATGTTCCTCAACCTGGGGCCGAACCATCCCTCATCCCACGGCGCCTTTCGCATCGTGCTGCAGCTGGACGGGGAAGACATTGTCGACTGCGTGCCGGATATCGGCTACCACCACCGCGGCGCCGAGAAGATGGGCGAGCGCCAGTCCTGGCACAGCTACATTCCCTATACCGACCGCATCGAATACCTGGGCGGCTGCGTCAATGAGATGCCCTATGTGCTGGCGGTAGAGAAGCTGGCCGGGATCGAGGTGCCGGAGCGGGTGAAGGTGATCCGCGTGATGCTCTCCGAGCTGTTCCGCATCAACAGCCATCTGCTGTACATCTCCACCTTCATTCAGGACGTCGGCGCCATGACGCCGGTGTTCTTCGCCTTTACCGACCGTCAGAAGATCTATGACATCGTCGAAGCGGTCACCGGCTTCCGTATGCACCCGGCCTGGTTCCGCATCGGCGGCGTGGCGCACGACCTGCCCAAGGGCTGGGATCGCCTGCTGCGCGAGTTCCTGGAGTGGATGCCCAAGCGTCTGGACTCCTATGTCAAGGCGGCGCTGCACAACACCATTCTGAAAGGGCGCTCCGTCGGCGTGGCCGCCTATGGCGCCAAGGATGCCCTGGCCTGGGGCACCACCGGCGCCGGCCTGCGCGCCACCGGTATCGCCTTCGACGTGCGTAAGTGGCGGCCGTACTCCGGCTATGAAAACTTTGAGTTTGAGGTGCCGACCGCCAGCAACGGCGACTGCTATGACCGCGTGATGCTGAAGGTGGAAGAGATCCGTCAGAGCCTGCGCATTCTGCAGCAGTGCCTGAAGAACATGCCGGAGGGGCCGTTCAAGGCGGATCACCCGCTGACCACGCCGCCGCCGAAAGAGCGTACGCTGCAGCATATCGATACCCTGATCAACCACTTCCTGCAGGTCTCCTGGGGGCCGGTGATGCCGGCCAACGAGTCCTTCCAGATGGTGGAGGCGACCAAGGGGATTAACAGTTACTACCTGACCAGCGACGGCGGCACCATGAGCTATCGCACGCGTATCCGTACACCGAGCTATGCGCACCTGCAGCAGATCCCGTCGGTGATCCGTGGCTGTCTGGTGTCCGACCTGATCGTGTACCTCGGCAGTATTGATTTTGTTATGTCAGATGTGGACCGCTAATCATGACAGAAAACGTATTGGATAAGGATTCGGTTTTTGTACTCAGCGACAGCGCGCGCGCCGAAATTGAGCATGAAATCGAGCACTATGAAGATCCGCGCGCCGCATCCATTGAAGCGCTGAAGATCGTGCAGAAAGAGCACGGCTGGGTGCCGGATGCGGCGATCGGGGCCATCGCCGAGGTGCTGGGGATCCCGGCCGCCGATGTCGAGGGGGTGGCAACCTTTTACAGCCAGATCTTCCGCCAGCCGGTCGGGCGTCACATCGTACGCTACTGCGACAGCGTGGTGTGCCATATCAACGGCTATCAGGGGATCAAGGCGGCGCTGGAGCAGAAGCTGAACATTCAGCCGGGCGAAACCACCTTTGACGGCCGTTTTACCCTGCTGCCGACCTGCTGCCTGGGCAACTGCGACAAGGGGCCGAACATGATGATCGATGACGATCTGCACGATCATCTGACGCCGGAGCGGGCCCTCGAACTGCTGGAGCGCTACAAATGAGAGAGATTATTCGTACCGCTGAATCGCATCCGCTGACCTGGCGCCTGCGCGACGACAAACAGCCGGTGTGGCTGGATGAGTATCGCGCCAAGAACGGCTACCACGCCGCCGAGCGCGCCCTGAAGGGGATGGCGCAGGATGAGGTGGTGACGCTGGTCAAGGACGCTGGGCTGAAAGGGCGCGGCGGGGCCGGCTTCTCCACCGGGCTGAAGTGGAGCCTGATGCCCAAGGACGAAAGCATGAACGTCCGCTACCTGCTGTGCAACGCGGATGAGATGGAGCCGGGCACCTATAAAGACCGTCTGCTGATGGAGCAGCTGCCGCACCTGCTGGTCGAGGGGATGCTGATCGGCGCCTACGCGCTGAAGGCCTACCGCGGCTATATCTTCCTGCGCGGCGAGTATGTGACGGCGGCGGAGAACCTGCGCCGGGCGATCGACGAAGCCCGCGCGGCGGGGCTGCTGGGCAAGAATATTTTTGGCAGCGGTTTCGATTTCGATCTGTTTGTGCACACCGGCGCGGGGCGCTACATCTGCGGCGAAGAGACGGCGCTGATCAACTCGCTGGAGGGGCGCCGCGCCAATCCGCGCGCCAAGCCGCCGTTCCCGGCCAGCGCCGGCGCCTGGGGCAAGCCGACCTGCGTGAATAACGTGGAGACGCTGTGCAACGTGCCGGCGATCGTCGAGCACGGTGCCGCCTGGTACCAGGGGCTGTCCGCCGGGAAGAGTCAGGATGCCGGCACCAAGCTGATGGGCTTCTCCGGGCGGGTGAAGAACCCCGGCCTGTGGGAGCTGCCCTTCGGCACGACGGCGCGCGAAATCTTAGAGGACTACGCCGGCGGTATGCGCGATGGGCTGAAGCTGAAGGCCTGGCAGCCGGGCGGGGCGGGGACTGACTTTTTGACCGAGGCGCACCTGGATCTGCCGATGGACTTCGCCAGCATCGGCAAGGCGGGCAGCCGTCTGGGCACCGCGCTGGCGATGGCGGTCGACCATGAGATCAATATGGTCTCGCTGCTGTGCAATCTGGAGAGCTTCTTCGCCCGCGAGTCCTGCGGCTGGTGTACGCCGTGCCGCGACGGCCTGCCGTGGGGGCTGAAGATCCTGCGGGCGCTGGAGCGCGGCGAGGGGCAGCCGGGGGATATCGAAACCCTTGAGCAGCTGTGTCGTCTGCTGGCGCCGGGCCATACCTTCTGCGCCCACGCCCCCGGGGCGGTGGAGCCGCTGCAGAGCGCGATTAAATACTTCCGCGACGAGTTTGAGGCGGGGATCGCCCGGGAGACGGTCGGTAACGTCAGCCCCATCCGCGGAATTCAGCCCAACTTACTGAAATCACGCTGGTAATTGAATTCCTTCGCCGTTGACGGCGGGGGGATACGGTTTTCTTATTTTGGAAGCATGTCAATGGCAACAATACATGTAGACGGCAAAGAGTATGACGTCGACGGGGCGGAGAACCTGCTACAGGCCTGTCTCTCCCTGGGGCTCGACATACCCTACTTTTGCTGGCATCCGGCGCTGGGCAGCGTCGGCGCCTGCCGCCAGTGTGCGGTTAAGCAGTACCAGAACGCGGAGGATACCCGTGGGCGACTGGTGATGTCCTGTATGACGCCGGCCACCGATGGCACCTATATCTCCATCGATGACGAGGAGGCCAAGCGCTTCCGCGAGAGCGTGGTGGAGTTTTTGATGACCAACCACCCGCACGACTGTCCGGTGTGCGAGGAGGGCGGCAACTGCCACCTGCAGGATATGACCGTGATGACCGGCCACCGCCTGCGCCGCTACCGCTTTACCAAGCGCACCCATGAAAATCAGGATCTGGGGCCGTTTATCTCCCACGAGATGAACCGCTGCATCGCCTGCTACCGCTGCGTGCGCTATTACAAGGATTACGCCGGCGGCACCGACTTCGGTGTCTACGGCGCCCACGATAACGTCTACTTCGGACGCCCGCAGAGCGGCACGCTGGAGAGCGAGTTTTCCGGCAACCTGGTGGAGATCTGCCCGACCGGGGTGTTCACCGACAAGACCCACTCCGAGCGCTACAACCGCAAGTGGGATATGCAGTTTGCCCCCAGCATCTGCCAGCAGTGCAGCGTCGGCTGTAACACCAGTCCCGGCGAGCGCTACGGCGAGCTGCGCCGCATCGAGAACCGCTTCAACGGCACCGTGAACCACTACTTCCTGTGCGATCGCGGCCGCTTCGGCTACGGCTATGTCAACCTTAAGGATCGTCCGCGCCGGCCGCAGCAGCGCCGCGGGACGGACTGGATCGATCTCAACGCCGAGCAGGCGCTGCAGGGCGGGGCCGATATTCTGCGTCGCGCCAGCAAGGTGATCGGCATCGGTTCGCCGCGCGCCAGCGTCGAGAGCAACTTCGCCCTGCGCGAGCTGGTGGGGGCGGAGAACTTCTACAGCGGCATCGACGTGGGCGAGCTGAAGCGCCTGAATCTGATGCTGTCGGTGCTGCGCGATGGCGGCATCTACACGCCGTCCCTGCGCGAGATGGAGCAGTACGATGCGGTGCTGATCCTCGGTGAGGATGTGACCCAGACCGCGGCGCGCATCGCGCTGGCCCTGCGTCAGGCGGTGAAGGGCAAGGCGCAGGCCATGGCCGCCGCTCAGCGGGTGGCCGACTGGCAGATCGCCGCGGTGCAGAACATCGGTCAGCACGCCAAGTACCCGCTGTTTATCACTAGTATTGATGAAACCCGTCTGGATGATATCGCCGCATTGAATTACTGCGCGCCGGTGGCTGACCAGGCGCGCTTAGGCTTTGCCGTGGCGCACGCGCTGGATGACCGCGCGCCGGCGGTGGAAGGGCTGTCGGATGCGGTGCGTCGTCAGGTTGATATCATCGCTCAGGCGCTGGCCGGTGCGCGCAAACCCCTGATCGTGACTGGCAGCGGGGCGGGTTATACCCCGATGATCGAGGCGGCGGCCAACGTGGCGCGTGCGCTGAAGCAGCGTGAGCTGGAGGTCGGTATCACCTTCGTGCCGGCAGAGGCCAACAGCATGGGGCTGGCGATGATGGATGCCTCCTCGCTGGATAATGCGCTGGTGCAGCTGGAGCAGGGCTATGCGGATACCGCGATTGTGCTGGAGAACGATCTGTACCGTCATGCGCCGTCGGCGCGCGTCGATGCGGCGCTGGCCAAGGCCAACGGTCTGATCGTCATCGACCATCAGCGCACGACGATTATGGACCGCGCCGATCTGGTGCTCTCCGCCGCCAGCTTTGCCGAAAGCGACGGTACCCTGGTTAACCAGGAAGGCCGCGCCCAGCGCTTCTTCCAGGTGTTTGATCCGGCGTTTTACGACGATCCGAAGAAGAAGGCCCCGACCATTATGCTGGAGGGCTGGCGCTGGCTGCATGCGCTGCGCGTCAGCGCCGGGCAGCAGGCGCCGGACTGGACTCAGCTCGATCAGGTGATCGCCGACTGCGTGCAGACCTGTCCGCAGTTCGCCGGCATGGTCGACGCGGCGCCAAACGCCGCCTTCCGGGTGCGTGGGCAGAAGCTGGCCCGTGAGCCGCTGCGCTACAGCGGGCGCACCTCGATGCTGGCCAACATCAGCGTCCATGAGCCGCGCCAGCCGCAGGATAAGGACACCGCCTTTGCCTTCTCGATGGAGGGCTACAGCGCGCCGCAGGCCGAGCGTCAGGAGTTTGCCTTTGCCTGGGCGCCGGGCTGGAACTCCCCGCAGGCCTGGAACAAGTTCCAGGATGAGGTCGGTAGCCATCTGCGCTTCGGCGATCCGGGCGTGCGCCTGATCGCGGCCGGTGACGGCGCATTACCCTATTTCACTCAGGTTCCTGCGCCGTATCAGGTGCACGGCTGGGTGATCGCCCCTTACTACCATCTGTTTGGCAGCGACGAGCTGACCCAGCGTGCGCCGGTGATTCAGCGTCGCATGCCGCAGGCCTGCGTGCGGGTCTGTCCGGAGGATGCCGCGCGGATGGGCGCGTCGGAGGGGGCGACGATCGAACTGAGCTGCGCCGGCGAGGTGCTGCGTCTGCCGCTGCAGATTAGTCGCCACCTGCAGCCGGGCCAGGTCGGTCTGCCGCTGGGCATGCCGGGGGTCGCGCCGGTGCTGAACGGCGTTAAAGTGGATTACATGCGGGAGGCTGCGGTATGAGCGTAATAACGCCGGATACGGTAGAGATCCTTCTCACCGTGCTGAAGGCTGTGGTGATCCTGCTGGTGGTGGTCACCTGCGGGGCCTTTATGAGCTTCGGTGAACGCCGTTTGCTGGGGCTGTTCCAGAACCGCTACGGGCCAAGCCGGGTAGGGTGGGGCGGCTCGCTGCAGCTGGTGGCGGACATGATCAAGATGTTCTTCAAGGAGGACTGGGTTCCGCCGTTCACCGATCGCCTGATCTTTACCCTGGCGCCGATGATCGCCTTCTGCTCGCTGCTGCTCTCGTTTGCCATCGTGCCGGTGGCGCCGGGCTGGATGGGGGCCGACCTTAACATCGGCATCCTGTTCTTCCTGATGATGGCCGGGCTGGCGGTGTATGCGGTGCTGTTCGCCGGCTGGTCGAGCAACAACAAATACTCCCTGCTCGGAGCGATGCGCGCCTCGGCGCAGACCCTGAGCTACGAGGTGTTCCTGGGCCTGTCGCTGATGGGGGTGGTGGCGCAGGCCGGCTCCTTCAATATGCAGGTGATCGTCGACTCGCAGGCCCATCTGTGGAACATCATTCCGCAGTTCTTCGGCTTCTTGACCTTTATCATCGCCGGCGTCGCGGTGTGTCACCGTCACCCGTTCGACCAGCCGGAGGCCGAACAGGAGCTGGCCGACGGCTACCATATCGAATACTCCGGGATGAAGTTCGGTCTGTTCTTCGTCGGTGAATACATCGGTATCGTCACCATCTCAGCGCTGATCGTCACCCTGTTCTTCGGCGGCTGGCACGGGCCGTGGCTGCCGCCGTTTATCTGGTTTGCCATCAAGACGGCGTTCTTTATGGTGATGTTTATTCTGGTACGCGCCTCCCTGCCGCGTCCTCGCTATGACCAGGTGATGGCCTTCGGCTGGCGTATTTGCCTGCCGCTGACGCTGATCAACCTGTTGGTCACGGCGGCCGTTATTTTGTATCACGCTCAGTAAAAGGGGTGAGTGTAACCATGACATTGAAAGAGTTAGTGGTTGGTTTCGGCACCCAAGTGCGCAGCCTGTGGATGATAGGCCTGCATGCTTTCGCCAAACGCGAAACCAAAATGTATCCGGAGGAGCCGGTATACCTGCCGCCGCGCTACCGTGGCCGTATCGTGCTGACGCGCGATCCGGACGGCGCCGAGCGCTGCGTGGCCTGTAACCTGTGTGCGGTGGCCTGTCCGGTCGGCTGCATCTCGCTGCAGAAGGCGGAGACCGAGGACGGCCGCTGGTATCCGGAGTTTTTCCGCATCAACTTTTCCCGCTGTATTTTCTGCGGCATGTGCGAGGAGGCCTGTCCGACCACCGCCCTGCAGCTAACGCCCGATTTTGAGATGGGGGAGTTCCGTCGTCAGGATCTGGTGTATGAGAAAGAGGATCTGCTGATTTCCGGGCCGGGGAAATACCCCGACTACAACTTTTACCGTATGGCCGGTATGGCGATCGATGGCAAAGCCAAGGGCGAGGCCGAAAACGAAGCCAAACCGATCGACGTCAAAGGTCTGTTGCCCTAAGGAGCCGAGCATGGAATTTGCCTTTTACGCTGCGGCGCTGGTGGCCGTGTTGGCGACGATCCGCGTGATCACCCACACCAACCCGGTGCATGCGCTGCTGTACCTGATCGTCTCGCTGCTGGCGGTGGCGGCGGTGTTCTTCTCCCTCGGCGCCTACTTCGCCGGGGCGCTGGAGATCATCGTCTACGCCGGCGCCATCATGGTGCTGTTCGTCTTCGTGGTGATGATGCTCAACCTGGGTCACTCGGTGGTCGAGCAAGAGCGGGCCTGGCTGAAGCCCGGCGTGTGGATCGGCCCGGCGCTGCTGTCGCTGATCCTGCTGGCGGTGGTGCTGTATGCGATTAGCACCCTGCAGGGCGGCGTCATCGATGGCCGCGCCGTGGATGCCAAGGCCGTGGGGATTGCCCTGTTCGGGCCCTATGTGCTGGCGGTGGAGCTGGTCTCGATGCTGCTGTTGGCCGGTCTGGTCGTGGCCTTCCACATTGGCCGCGAACACCATCCGGGCGAGGTACTGAGCAATAAGGCCGCGTCCCAAGGGACGGCGGCGATGGCGGTACGTAATAAAGCGGAGGAGCGCGCATGATCCCGTTACAACATGGGCTGATCTTGGCAGCCATTCTGTTCGCGCTGGGGCTGACCGGCCTGTTAATCCGTCGCAACCTGCTGTTCATGCTGATCAGTCTGGAGATCATGATCAACGCGGCGGCGCTGGCCTTTGTGGTGGCCGGCAGCGTCTGGGGCCAGGCCGACGGGCAGGTGATGTATATCCTGGCCATCAGTCTGGCGGCGGCGGAGGCCTCTATCGGGCTGGCGCTGTTGCTGCAGCTGCATCGCCGCCGCAACACCCTGAATATTGATACTGTCAGTGAGATGCGCGGATGAACCTACTCTATTTAACCATTCTGCTGCCGCTGCTGGGATTTCTGATCCTGGCCTTTTCCCGCGGCCGTCTGTCGGAGAATCACACCGCGATCATCGGGGTCGGCTCCGTCGGCCTGGCGGCGCTGGTCACCCTGTACGTCGGCGCTGACTTTCTGAGTCACAATGCGGCCGGTGCGGCCTATAGCCAGCATCTGTGGAACTGGATGGCGGTCGGTAGCTTTACCGTTCCGGTGACCCTCAGCCTGGACGGCCTGTCGCTGACCATGCTGTCGGTGGTGACCGGCGTCGGCTTCCTGATCCACCTGTTCGCCTCATGGTATATGCGCGGGGAGGAGGGCTACTCTCGCTTCTTCGCCTATACCAACCTGTTTATCGCCAGCATGGTGGTACTGGTGCTGGCGGATAACCTGATGCTGATGTACCTCGGCTGGGAAGGGGTGGGACTGTGCAGCTATCTGCTGATCGGCTTCTACTACACCAATCCGGCCAACGGTGCGGCGGCGATGAAGGCGTTCATCGTGACCCGCGTCGGCGACGTGTTCCTGGCTATCGGGCTGTTTATCCTCTATCACCAGCTGGGTACCCTGAATATCCGCGAGCTGATGGTTCTGGCGCCGCAGCAGCTGGCGGTCGGTTCGCCGGCCATCACCTGGGCGACGCTGATGCTGCTGGGCGGCGCGGTGGGTAAATCGGCCCAGCTGCCGCTGCAGACCTGGCTTGCCGATGCTATGGCTGGCCCAACGCCGGTTTCTGCGCTGATCCATGCCGCGACCATGGTGACCGCCGGGGTGTACCTGATCGCCCGGACCCATGGCCTGTTCGTGATGGCGCCGGAGGTGCTGCACCTGGTGGGGATTATCGGCGCCGTGACGCTGGTGCTGGCCGGCTTTGCCGCGCTGGTGCAGACGGACATCAAGCGGGTGCTGGCCTATTCGACCATGAGCCAGATAGGCTATATGTTCCTGGCGCTAGGGGTACAGGCCTGGGATGCCGCGATTTTCCATCTGATGACCCACGCCTTCTTCAAGGCGCTGCTGTTCCTCTCATCCGGCTCGGTTATTCTGGCCTGCCACCATGAGCAGAACATCTTCAAGATGGGCGGATTGCGTCACAAGCTGCCGCTGACCTACCTGTGCTTCCTGGTGGGCGGGGGTGCGCTGGCGGCGCTGCCGCTGGTCACCGCCGGCTTCTACAGTAAGGATGAGATCCTGTGGGGGGCGCTGGCCTCGGGCCATGTCAACCTGATGATGGCCGGGCTTATCGGCGCTTTCCTGACCTCGCTGTATACCTTCCGAATGATCTTCATCGTGTTCCACGGCGAGGCGCATACCCAGGCCCATGAGGTGAAGGGGCTGAGCCACAACCTGCCGCTGATCGTGCTGATGATCCTCTCCACCTTCGTCGGGGCGCTGATCACCCCGCCGCTGGCCGGGGTGCTGCCCGCCATGCCTCAGGGCGAAGGGGGCAAGGTGACGCTGGAGGTGGTATCGGCCATCGTCGCTATCGCCGGGGTACTGTTGGCGGCGCGCCTCTATCTGGGGCAGCGCAGTCTGGTCAACGGGATCGCCAGCAGTGCGCCGGGGCGTTTCCTCTCCACGTGGTGGTTCCATGCCTGGGGATTCGACTGGCTGTACCGGCAGATCTTTATTAAGCCATTTAAGGCCATCGCCTGGCTGCTGCAGCGCGATCCGCTCGATCGTATGATGAACCTGTTTGCGCTGGTGGCCCGCTTGGGCAACCGCGCGCTGGCCATCAGCGAAAACGGGCAGCTGCGCTGGTATGCGGCGTCGATGGGTGTAGGGGCAGTGGTCGTTCTGGCGCTGTTGTTATTGGTTAAGTGAATCTCGTTAAAGCGGGTGAGGGGACGGCCCCCGTCCCCTCCGTTTGAATGTATTCAGAATAAGGGAAACCAAACGCCATGTTATTACCTTGGCTAATTCTTATCCCGCTGATTGGCGGTCTGCTGTCCTGGCAGGGCGAGCGTCTGGGGCTGAAAGCGCCGCGCTGGATTGCGCTGCTGGCCATGGGCCTGACGCTGCTGCTGTCGCTGTACCTGTGGCTACAGGGCAACTATGGCCTGACCCAGGCGGCGGGTATTCCGCAGTGGCAGTCCAGCTTCATGGTGCCGTGGATCCCCAGCCTGGGCATCTCCTTCCATCTGGCGCTCGACGGCCTGTCGCTGCTGATGGTGGTGCTGACCGCGCTGCTGGGGGTGCTGGCCATCCTCTGCTCCTGGAATGAGATCCATAAGTATCAGGGCTTTTTCCACCTTAACCTGCTGTGGATCCTGGCAGGGGTGATCGGCGTCTTCCTGGCCATCGACATGTTCCTGTTCTTCTTCTTCTGGGAAATGATGCTGGTGCCGATGTACTTCCTGATCGCCCTGTGGGGCCATAAGGGATCCGACGGCAAGACGCGCATTACCGCGGCGACCAAGTTCTTCATCTATACCCAGGCCAGCGGTCTGGTGATGCTGATCGCCATCTTCGGCCTGGTGTGGGTGCACTACAACGCCACCGGGGTGCTGAGCTTTGACTATGAGGTGCTGCTCAATACGCCGATGAGCCACACGGTGCAGTATCTGCTGATGCTGGGCTTCTTTATCGCCTTTGCGGTGAAGATGCCGGTGGTGCCGCTGCACGGCTGGCTGCCTGACGCGCACAGTCAGGCGCCGACCGCCGGCTCCGTCGACCTGGCCGGTATCCTGCTGAAGACTGCGGCCTACGGCCTGCTGCGCTTCAGCCTGCCGCTGTTCCCACAGGCGTCGCACGAGTTTGCGCCGATCGCCATGGCTCTGGGGGTTATCGGGATTTTCTACGGCGCCTGGATGGCCTATATCCAGACGGATATCAAGCGCCTGATCGCCTACACCTCGGTGTCGCACATGGGCTTTGTGATGATCGCCATCTACTCTGGCAGCCAGCTGGCGTTCCAGGGGGCGGTGGTGCAGATGATCGCGCACGGTCTCTCCGCCGCTGGGCTATTCATCATTACCGGTCAGCTGTATGAGCGTCTGCATACCCGCGATCTGCGCGAGATGGGCGGCCTGTGGGGGCGTCTGAAGTACCTGCCCGCGCTGTCGCTGTTCTTTGCCGTGGCGACGCTGGGGATGCCGGGCACCGGTAACTTTGTCGGTGAGTTTATGATGATGTTCGGCAGCTTCCAGGTGGTGCCGGTGACGACGGTGGTCGCCAGCTTCGGTCTGGTGTTTGCGTCCGTCTATTCGCTGGTGATGATGCAGCGCGCCTACTACGGCGCGCCCAAGTCAGACCAGCCGCTGGCCAGCCTGAGCGTGCGTGAGCTGTCGCTCATTCTGCTGCTGGTGGTACTGCTGGTACTGCTGGGGATCTTCCCGCAGCCGGTGCTGGACACCTCCAGCGCGGCGATGGGCAATATTCAGCATTGGTTCGCTTCTGCTTCAACTTTAACCACAAGGCCGTAAATCGCCATGACAATAACTCCTCAAAATCTGATCGCACTGCTACCGCTGTTGATCGTCGGATTGACGGTGGTGGTTGTGATGCTGTGCATTGCGTGGCGACGCAACCACTTCGTCAACGCGACGGTGACCGTGATTGGCCTGAACGCGGCGCTGCTGTCGCTGTTTCTGGTGGCCGCCGCGGTGCCGAGCGACATTACTCCGCTGGTGCATGTGGACGGCTTCTCCATGCTGTACACCGCGCTGGTGCTGCTCTCCGCGCTGGCGACCTGCACCTTTGCCTACCCGTGGCTGCAGGGCTATCCGGATAACCGCGACGAGTTCTACCTGCTGGTGCTGATCGCCACGCTGGGCGGGATCCTGCTGGCCTGCGCCAACCATCTGGCGGCGCTGTTCCTGGGGATAGAGCTTATCTCCCTGCCGCTGTTCGGCCTGGTGGGCTACGCCTATCGCCAGAAGCGCTCGCTGGAGGCGGCGATCAAGTACGCCATCCTCTCAGCCGCCGCGTCCGCCTTCCTGCTGTTCGGCATGGCGCTGCTGTATGCGCAGTCCGGCGATCTCTCCTTCGCCGGCCTGGGCTATGCGCTGGGCGGCAGTATGCTGACCCAGCCGCTGGTGCTGACGGGGCTTGGCATGATGCTGGTGGGCTTCGGCTTTAAACTGTCGCTGGCGCCGTTCCAGCTGTGGACGCCGGATGTCTACCAGGGGGCGCCGGCGCCGGTGTCGACCTTCCTGGCCACCGCCAGTAAGATCGCCATCTTTGCCGTGCTGCTGCGTCTGTTTGTCCTGCTGCCGGCGACCGACAGCGAGGCGGTGCGCGTGGTGCTGGGCGTGATCGCCTTCTGCTCCATCCTGTTCGGTAACCTGATGGCGGTCACCCAGAGCAACATCAAACGTCTGCTGGGCTACTCCTCTATTGCCCATCTGGGCTATCTGCTGGTGGCGCTGATCGCCGTGCAGAGCGAGGGCATTGCGATCGAGACCGCCGGGGTCTATCTGGCCGGCTATCTGTTCGCCAGCCTGTCGGCCTTCGGCATCGTCAGCCTGATGTCCAGCCCCTACAGCGGGCCAGACGCCGAGTCGCTTTACTCCTATCGCGGCCTGTTCTGGCATAAGCCGATTCTGTCGGCGGTGATGACCGTATCCATGCTCTCCCTGGCCGGTATCCCGATGACCCTGGGCTTTATCGGCAAGCTGTTCGTGGTGATGGCGGGCGTTAGCGCCGGGCTGTGGTGGCTGGTGGGGGCGGTGGTGGTTGGCAGCGCGATCGGCCTTTACTACTACCTGCGCGTGGCGGTCAGCATGTACCTGCGCGCGCCGCAGACGCTGATCCGCGATACCCCGAACAACTGGGCGCTCACCGCTGGTGGGGTGGTGGTGCTGCTCTCAGGCGTGCTGGTGGTGCTGACGGGGATCTTTCCGCAGACGCTGATTTCACTGGTGCAGTTGGCGCAGCCGCTGCCCTGAGGGGGAATCCCCTGATGAGACAATGCCGGGCCAGGGGCCCGGCATTTTTTTATCTAGCGGGTAATGGAGAAAAAGAGATCGCAGGCAAAGGCGCTGATGAAGAAGATACACAGGCGGACCCAGGTACTCTCCACGCCCAGCATGATCGCGAGCAGGGTCATGCCGAGGCTGAAGATGATCATGACGAGCAGACTTGGCCAGGTATACATCGTGCTCCCCCTAAAGATGATGCGGCGGCCCCGGCGGCGCCGGGGCGATGAGATTGATTATGCGCCCGCGCGCGCATAATAGCAGCGTCGGGGCTATAACAGCGTGAAGTGAGCGCGCTTAACCCGCTGGACGTCGGTGCCGATAAATACGTTGATGCGTCCCGGCTCGCTGACCTGCTGCATCTGGGCGTTCCAGAAGCGCAGCTGCTGCGGCGTCAGGGTAAAGCTGACGCGGCGGCGCTCGCCCGGCTGCAGCATCACCTTGCGGAAGTCCTGCAGGCTCTTCAGCGGGCGGCTGATGCTGGCCACCGGATCCTGCAGGTAGAGCTGCAGCACCGTGGCCCCGGCGCGCGGCCCCGCATTGGTGACGATGACGCTGGCCTCAATCTGGCCGTCGCGCGCCATCTGCGGGGCCGACAGGGTGATCTCCGACAGCGTGAAGCGGGTATAGCTCAGGCCGTAGCCGAAGGGATAGAGCGGGCCGTTGGCCTCATCAAAATAGTGCGATGTGTACTTCTCCGGCTTTTGCGGATCGTAGGGACGGCCGGTATTCAGCCGGCTGTAGTAGGTGGGGATTTGGCCTACGGAGCGCGGGAAAGAGATGGGCAGCTTGCCGGAGGGGTTCACGTCGCCGAACAGAACATCCGCGACGGCGTTGCCCCCCTCGGTGCCGGGGAACCAGCTTTCCAGGATGGCATCGGCCTGCTGATCTTCGCGTACCAGGGTCAGCGGACGGCCATTCATCAAGACCAGCACCAGCGGCTTGCCGGTCTGCTTGAGGGCGGCGATCAGATCCCGCTGACTCTGCGGCAGGTCGATATGGGTGCGGCTGGAGGCCTCGTGGGCCATCCCCTGCGCCTCGCCGACGACCGCCACCACCACATCGGCCTGCTTGGCCACGGCGACCGCTTCGTCGATCATCGCCTGGGCGGGGCGCGGGTCGACGCTGACGGACGGACTGTACTGATTGAGAAACTGGAGAATGTCCGCATCATTGCTGACGTTGGCGCCGCGCGCGTACAGTACGCGGCCGTGGCCGGCCATGGCACGGCGGATCCCGCTGAGAATGGTGACGGCCTGCGCGGGCTTACCGGCGGCCGACCAGCTGCCGATCACGTCGCGCTGGCTGTCCGCCAGCGGCCCGACGACGGCGAGGGTGCCGCGGCGCGCCAGGGGCAGGGTCTCCAGGCGGTTTTTCAACAGCACCAGCGTTTGGGCTGCGACCGCGCGCGCCTCGGCGCGGTGCAGGCGGCTTTCGGCGTCCGTGTCCTGGGGATCGCTGCCGACGGGGCCGAGATGGCGATAGGGATCGTGGAACAGCCCCATGTCGTACTTCACGTTCAGGACGTGACGACAGGCGTCATCGACGGCGGCGGGGCTGACGCGACCGCTTTTCACCAGCCCCGGCAGGTACTGGCTGTAGTACTCGTCGCTCATGCTCATATCGATACCGGACTGGATCGCCAGACGCACCGCATCCTGGGGATCGCGGGCGACGCCATGGTTAATCAGCTCCTTAATGGCGCCGTGATCGCTAATGGTGATGCCCTGAAAGCCCCACTGGTCGCGCAGCAGGGTTTTCAGCAGCCAGGGATCGGCGCTGGCCGGGGTGCCGTTAATGGCGTTCAGAGAGACCATCACACCGCCGCTGCCGGCGTCCAGCGCCGCCTTGTAAGGGGGGAGGTAGTCCTGAAACATGCGCTGTGGGCTCATGTCGACGCTGTTGTAGTCGCGTCCGCCTTCAACGGCGCCGTAGAGCGCATAGTGTTTGACGCTGGTCATCAGCGCATGGCGATCGCCCGGGTGACGCCCCTGCATCGCCTTGACCATCAGGCGCCCCATTTCCGAGGTGAGATAGGTATCTTCGCCAAAGCCTTCCGAGGTGCGTCCCCAGCGCGGGTCGCGGGTGATGTCGACCATCGGCGCCCAGGTCATGTTCAGCCCATCTTCGCTGGCTTCATAGGCGGAGACGCGCCCGACGGTGGTGACCAGATCGCGATCCCAGCTGGCCGCCAGCCCCAGGCTGATGGGAAATACCGTGCGCTGCCCGTGGATGACGTCATAGGCGAAAAACAGCGGAATTTTCATTCGACTGTGGCGTACGGCTTGATCCTGCATGCCGCGGATCCCCGTCCGGGTGACGGTATTAAAGATCGCCCCGACCTGACCCTGGGCGATCATGGCATACACCTTGTCTTTGGGGTTATCGGGGCCGACGCTGATCAGCCGCAGCTGGCCGATTTTTTCCGCCAGGGTCATTCGCTGCAGCATCTGGGTGACAAAGGCGTCGCGGGGCAGGGCGGGATCGGGCCACTGGGTGGGATAGGCGGGCGTTTCGGCCAGCGCCGGCGCCGTCAACAGAGCGCTGATCAGGCTGAATGAGCAGAGCCATTTCATGATGTTCAAATTCCCTTTACCTGGGCTGCACGCGGCAGCGTAATCGGATCGGTATCGGCCTCTCCCAGTGGGACGCGGTTTAACGCGGTGCGCGGATCATCACTCAGGCTGGGAGCGGCATTTTAAGGAGATATATCATACAGGTGAATAGTTGTTCCGTGCTTCCTATTTCTGTCGGCGAGGTGAGCAGCGGATTTGGCGGGAGGCTAAGCGGGGCGATCTCAGGCGCCGAGGTCGGCGCCTGAGGCGGATCAGCGCGTTTTTTTCTGCGGCATCATCAGCAGCAGCGCGTTATCACGGATGACATAGTGGTGGAACAGGGCGGCGGCGGTGTGCATCGCGATCAGGGCGTAGCCGATATTGGCCAGCACCACGTGCCACTCTTTTATCATGGACTTCATGGCCGGATCCGGGGTAACCCAGGGGGCGATGGTCACGCCAAACAGCGACCAGCTTTTACCGCCGTAGGCCATCAACGCGACGCCCAGCAGCGGGAGCGCCAGGAACCAGAGGTAGAGCGTCAGGTACATCATGCGCGCCGCCAGATGCTGCCAGCGCGGCGGCGGCGGCAGGATCGGCGGATCCGGCAGCATGTGACGCAGCCCAAGGCGTATCAGCATCGCAACCCATACCAGCACGCCGGCATTGTAGTGAACTTCGCGCATCAATAGATAGGCCGGCGAGTCCTTGGCAAACAGACCGCGGAACTCAATGCTGATATAGGCAATGGCAATCAGCAGCAGCGTTATCCAGTGCAGGGATATTTGTATTTTACTAAAGCGTTGCATGGTCTCTCACTCTCATTGGAATGTGACATTGTAGACTAGCTGAAAAATATTAAGAGACCCTTAAAGGGCTTTCTCTGATTTTATCCTGCGATGATGTCTGCGATGCCGTTCAATGACGCTGATATTCACGCCTGCGGCAATTATATGATGCCGTGCTCGGCCTTGGCCACATTAGGACAACGCTGCTGAAAGTAGCGTTGGGCGTCAATTTTTTCAAAAATAGCGCCGTCGATCGCGCTATTCAGCGAGAGGTTTTTGATGTCGATATTATTGGCCTTCATCACCCGGCTTGCATGCATAAAGGCCGGAATGATCAGCGGCTCCACTTTATCCGCTAAAAAGGTCGGCAGCATGCTGCCCGGGGTCTCATAGAAACGGGGTCGGTCAAAATTATTCATATCCAGCCCGGCGATAAATATCGTATTAAAGCCAAGGTAGGCGATGATCTGCAGCGCCCAATAGACGACGGTGCCCGCGTCGACGATGCCGCGGCGGATATCCTGGCTGAACGCGATGCTCAGGTCGCTGTCGGAAAAAAGGACGCTGCGCTCCTGCGCATAGCGCGCCCTAAGCTGGCGGGGCGTCAGGCTGGGGCAATAGACCTTTTCCGCGATATCCTCAATGATGGCCAGGCGGCAGCGGAGGACGTCGAGGGTAAAACGGTCGAGGATGCGAGCGATGCCGTGTACGGTGGTAAACAGGGTTAATCCGCGCTGTTTAATCACCTCCAGAACGACGTCCGGACGCCGATCGATAAACCCCATATCGACGATGACGTAAAAAGCGAAGTCAACCTTATTATGTAAAAAGTAAGCGCCGTTAACCCCGAGCGCGGGCATGGCGGGGAGCCGTTCAAAGCACAGCGTATTGACCGAGGGGCCACTCGCCGTCAGCAGCACGTCACCTTGAGCGCTGCGCTGCAGCTGGCTCAGCGGGACGATGGGGATCGCCTGCTTTTTATAACATAACGTTACAATTTCACCGCCGTCGCCGCGTGTGATTTTGACGTATGGCCAAAGATTTTCGTTATGGCGGTAGGGGCGTGGGTGGGAGTAGCGATAGAGCTGTTTAAAAAAAGAACCCATAATTCATCCAATTAGCTGATGTCTAACGCGGGGGTGTTCTTAAGCGTCATCATAACTTTATTTTTTTGCGATATTTTTAGCTTAAAGTCTTGTCTGTTGATGCTTTGTTTAACCGCTTCGTTTAACCGCGGCGTGCGGCATACGGCATATCGACGGCCGGCCGCGGGCGCTCGGGTGCCGGGAGAGGGCTTCGGTGCGGCACCTGACCTCTGCCGGAAAAAAATAGCACAGGCGCTGAGTTTTGCGAGGAAGGCGGCGGCGAGAGCGGCGCCGTCCATGGCGTCAACCGACGGTGAGGCGTCCGCGCCCATTGCCGCCGATGTTTTTACTTAAAAATAAAAGCAATGCTCAGCGCTATTATTGGGACTGCGGGAAGAGATATTGACGCTATCGATCGGGATCTCGGTTAATCAAAAAGAGGGATGTCGATGGCGCGCGGCGGAGATTGCGACCGTTGCTAAATAATGCATATGTGCAATAAGTAGCCTGGTAGTTATTAAGGTCTCTAACGGCACTATCGCATAATTGTATGAATTAATTGAGGGCTTTTTGAACAGATGGCCAGGGCTGAATCGCTCTGTTTCACATAAATCCCCTTATAGCGTAAAAAAAGCCAGTCAACTTGATGAAGATCAACCACAGCGGGGGGGCAAATCCTTAGCATTGCGCCCCTGAAAGCATTCCACCAGACGAATGCGCATAAACAGGAAACTGCAGAATGGTTGAGGATTCTTTTTTATCCGCTCACGGCATCAATCGTCGTGACTTTATGAAACTGTGCGCGGGCATGGCCGCCACACTAGGGTTAAGCTCCAATGCGGCGGCGGAAATGGCGGCAGCGATCACCAGTCCGCAGCGTCCTCCGGTTATCTGGATCGGTGCCCAGGAGTGTACTGGCTGTACCGAGGCCCTGCTGCGTTCCACGCACCCGACGCTGGAAACGCTGCTGCTGAACACCATCTCATTGGAATATCATGAGGTACTGTCATCGGCCTTCGGTCATCAGGTTGAAGAGAACCTGCACAACGCCATGGCGCGCTACAAGGGCAAATATGTCCTGGTGGTGGATGGCTCCATTCCGCTGAAAGACGGCGGCGTGTACTGCATGGTGGCCGGTGAACCTATCGTCGATCAGATCCGCAAGGCAGCCGCCGATGCGGCCGCGGTGATCGCCATTGGTTCCTGCTCCGCCTGGGGCGGCGTTCCGGCTACCGGCGGTAACCCGACCGGCGCCGTCAGCCTGGAAGAGGCGCTGGGTCGTCCGGTGATCAACATCCCGGGCTGCCCGCCGAACCCGCATAACTTCCTGACCACCGTGGTCTACTACATCACCTATGGCAAGCTGCCGGAGCTGGACAGCAAGCACCGTCCGCTGTTTGCCTACGAGCGCCTGATCCACGAGAACTGCGAGCGTCGCCCGCACTTCGACGCGGGTCGCTTCGCCAAAGAGTTCGGTGACTACGGCCACCGTCAGGGCTGGTGTCTGTATCACCTTGGCTGTAAGGGGCCGGAAACCTACGGCAACTGCTCGACGCTGGAGTTCTGCGACATCGGCGGCGGCATCTGGCCGGTGGGCATCGGCCACCCGTGCTACGGCTGTAACGAGCAGGGCGTCGGCTTTACCAAGGGGATCTTCCAGCTCTCCAGCGTAGAAAACCCGACGCCGCGCGCGGAAAAACCGCTGGTGGATAACAAAGAGGGCGGACATATTTCGCCGACGGCCACCGGCCTTATCGGCGGCGCGCTGGGGATCCTGGCCGGGGTGAGTCTGATGGCTGTGCGTGAGCTGGGTCGCCAGCAGAAGCGTAACCAGGCGGATCAACACGATTCACGGGAGGAGTAAACCGTGAACAGACGAAATTTTCTGAAGTTCGCCTCTGTCGGCGCGCTGGCGGCGGGGACTGCCGCCTCCGGCAGCGCTCAGGCAGCGGCCGAGAACAAGCCGCCGATCCCGACGGCGGTGGGGATGCTGTACGACTCAACGCTGTGCGTCGGCTGTCAGGCCTGCGTCGCGGAGTGTCAGCGGCTGAACAAAAATCAGCTGAACCCGAACGGCGATCCGATCTGGTCTAACAACGACAAGCTGACGCCCTATACCAATAACATTATTCAGGTATGGCGTGACGGCACCGGGGTTAATAAGGATCAGGTGGAAAACGGCTACGCCTACATCAAGAAGCAGTGCATGCACTGCGTCGATCCTAACTGCGTCTCCGTTTGTCCGGTCTCTGCGCTGCGCAAAGATCCTAAAACCGGGATCGTGACCTATGATCCGGACGTCTGCACCGGCTGTCGCTATTGCATGGTGGCCTGTCCGTTCGATGTGCCGAAGTACGATTACCATAACCCGTTCGGTGCGCTGCACAAGTGTGAGCTGTGCAACCAGAAGGGGCTGGAGCGTATCGATCAGGGCAAGCTGCCGGGGTGCGTTGAAGTCTGCCCCGCCGGCGCCGTGATTTACGGTACCCGCGAAGAGCTGCTGGCTGAGGCCAAGAAGCGTCTGGCAGCGCGTCCCGGCGCAGAGTATGCCTATCCGCGTCAGACCCTGCACAGCAACGACAGCTACCAGCACCCGGTCGCCCACTATCAGCCTTACGTGTATGGCGAGAAAGAGGGGGGCGGTACCCAGGTTCTGGTTCTGGCGGGTGTGCCTTACGCTAAGCTGGGGATGCCGCAGCTGGATGAGCTGTCTACCGGCGCCCGCTCCGAGCACATTCAGCATACGCTGTACAAAGGCATGATCCTGCCGCTGGTGGTCCTGGCCGGTCTTTCGGTAATGACCTATCGAAATACCAAGAATCACCATGACGGAGACGATGATAATGAGTGATCATAAAGCCAGTCCGCTCGGCGGGCGTTTGGTAAGCTGGCCCGTCGTGTTGCTGGCCCCGTTCATCCTGCTGTGCGGGATGTTTATCCTGAAGCGTTTGATCTTTGGTATCGGCTCCGTCGCCGATCTGAACGGCGGCTATCCGTGGGGGATCTGGATCGCGTTTGACCTGCTGATCGGCACCGGTTTCGCCTGCGGCGGCTGGGCGTTGGCCTGGGCGGTGTACGTGTTTAACCGCGGCGAATACCACCCGCTGGTGCGTCCGGCGCTGCTGGCCAGCCTGTTCGGCTACTCCCTCGGTGGCCTTTCCATCACCATCGACGTGGGCCGTTACTGGAACCTGCCGTACTTCTACATTCCGGGGCATTTCAACACCTCCTCGGTGCTGTTTGAAACGGCGGCCTGTATGACGGTGTATATCGGCGTGATGGCGCTGGAGTTTGCGCCGGTTATCCTGGAGCGCTTCGGCTGGAAGGTGTCGCTGAAACGCCTGAATAAGGTCATGTTCTTTATTCTGGCGCTGGGTGCGCTGCTGCCGACCATGCACCAGTCCTCCATGGGTTCGCTGATGATCGCCGCCGGTAAGAAGGTGCATCCGCTGTGGCAGAGCTACGAGCTATTGCCGCTGCTGTCGCTGCTGACCGCCTTTATCATGGGCTTCTCCATCGTGGTCTTTGAAGGCTCGCTGGTGCAGGCTGGCCTGCGCGGGCGCGGCCCCGATGAGAAAACCCTGTTTGCCAAGCTGGTGCGGGTGATCCAGGTGTTCCTGCTGCTGTTCCTGGTGCTGCGCTTCGGCGAGCTGGCGATGCATGATAAACTGCACTACCTGTTCCAGTTTGATCGCTACTCCGTCAGCTTCTGGTGTGAGGCGATGCTGATGCTGTTCCCGCTGCTGGCATTCTGCTCTGCGCGCTGCCGTAAAGACTCGCGCATTCTGTTTGTCGGCGCGCTGAGCATGCTGCTCGGCTCGGCCCTGTGGCGCTTGAACTACTCGTTGCTGGCCTTTGTGCCGGGCAACGGCTACGGATATTTTCCAACCTCTGAAGAGGTGCTGATTTCAATGGGCTTTGTGGCTATTGAAGTCGTTGCTTATTTGCTGCTGATCCGGCTGCTGCCGGTGTTGCCAGCGCTTGACCATTTAAAACACCAAGGTTATCAGGCCCAAGGGAAAGCTAAAGTATGAGCCAACGTATTACTATCGACCCGATTACCCGCATCGAGGGCCATCTGCGCATTGACTGCGAGATCGAAAACGGCAAAGTGACTAAAGCCTGGTCATCCGGCACCATGTGGCGCGGGATGGAAGACATCGTTAAGGGTAATGACCCGCGCGACGCCTGGATGATCGTTCAGCGTATCTGCGGCGTGTGTACCACCATCCACGCCATCGCCTCCGTTCGCGCTGTTGAAAGCGCCGTCGGCGCCAAGGTCCCGGTGAACGCGCAGTATATCCGTAACCTGATCCTGTCGGCGCACAGCATTCACGACCATATCGTGCATTTCTATCAGCTGTCGGCGATGGACTGGGTGGACATCACCGCCGCGCTGAAGGCCGATCCGAACAAGTGTGAAGCGATGCTGCAGGGCGTCTCCGCCTGGAAGCTGAACAGCGCCGGCGAGTTCGCCAAGGTACAGCAGAAGATCCGTAACCTGGTCGACAGCGGCCAGCTGGGGATCTTTGCCAACGGCTACTGGGGCCACAAGGAGATGAAGCTCTCTCCGGAAGTGAACCTGATCGCCGTCGCTCACTACCTGCAGGCGCTGGAGTGCCAGCGTGACGCCAACCGCGTCGTCGCCATTCTGGGCGGTAAGTCTCCGCATATCCAGAACCTGGCGGTCGGCGGCGTGGCCAACCCGATCAACCTCAACGCGCCGAGCGTGCTCAACCTGGAGCGCCTGATGTACGTCAAGATGTTCATCGAACGTCTGGGCGACTTCATTGAGCAGGTGTACAAGGTGGATGCGGCGATCATCGCGGCTAACTATCCGGAGTGGATGACCCTGGGCCGCGGCGCTCAGCACTACCTGAGCGTGCCGGAGCTGCCGACCGACGGCGACGGCGGTAGCTTCCTGCTGCCGGGCGGCTACATTGAAAACGGCGACATGGCCAACTACCGCCCGATCAACAGCCAGCAGGATCCGTGGCTGATCGCCGGTATCGCCGAGTGCAGCAAGCACTCCTGGTATCAGGACGACGCCAACCTGAAGCCGTGGGAAGGGAAAACCGAGCCGAATTATACCGGCTGGCAGGAAGACGGTAAGTACTCCTGGGTGAAATCACCGACCCTGTACGGCAAGGTGGTCGAAGTCGGCCCGCTGGCCGATCTGCTGGTGAAGCTGGCGGCCAAGCATGAAGACACCGTTAAGCATTACAACGAAGTCAATGGGCTGTACCAGACGCTGACCGGCAAGACTCTGCAGGTCGAACAGCTGCACTCCACCATGGGGCGCATCATTGGCCGCGCGGTGCGCTGCTGCGTGCTGAAAGATACCCTGATGATGCAGTGGCAGGCGCTGATCGACAATATCGGTAAAGGCGATCACGTGGCCTATATCCCGGCCGAAATCGACCCGAACAAAGAGTACCGCGGCGTCGGCTTCGAAGAAGCACCGCGCGGCGCACTGTCGCACTGGATCGTCATCAAGGGTGGCAAGATCGCCAACTACCAGGCCGTGGTGCCGTCAACCTGGAACTCCGGCCCGCGTAACGGCCAGGATGAGCCGGGCCCGTACGAGCAGGCGCTGGTCGGCACGCCGGTGGCGGACATCAACAAGCCGCTGGAGGTGGTGCGCACCGTGCACTCCTTCGACCCCTGCATGTCCTGCGCGGTGCACGTGGTGAACACCCTGGACGGCGA
Source organism: Edwardsiella piscicida (assembly GCF_001896205.1). Classification (GTDB taxonomy): domain Bacteria; phylum Pseudomonadota; class Gammaproteobacteria; order Enterobacterales; family Enterobacteriaceae; genus Edwardsiella; species Edwardsiella piscicida. The sequence goes on along the minus strand of NZ_MPNU01000001.1, from coordinate 2,673,517 downwards.
AACCACCAAGGTGAAAATTCTGTAATGAATACGCTGATTCTCGGGATTGGAAACCTGCTGCTCAGCGATGAGGCGGTCGGCGTGCGTATCGTCGAGCGCCTGCAGCGCGACTACCGCTTTCCGGCCAACGTCGAGCTGATGGACGGCGGCACCGCCGGCATGGAGCTGCTGGAGTACCTGGCCTGCCGCGATCACCTGATCGTGGTGGACGCCGTATTCAGCGGCAGCGAACCCGGCAGCGTCATCACGCTGCGCGACGACGAAGTCCCGGCGATGTTTAGCCGTAAGATTTCGCCACACCAGCTGGGGCTGGCCGACGTGCTGTCGGCGCTGCGTCTGACGGACGAGTTCCCGAAGAAGCTGACGCTGGTCGGTATTGAGCCGCAGTCGCTGGAGCCGAACATCGGTTTGACGCCGGCGATCGCCAGCGCGGTGCCGGTCGCGATGGACAGAGTGCTGGCTATCCTGCGTGAGCAGGGGATCCAGGCCCTGCATCAGGGGGATATCCATGCACAGTGAGTTCCCGCTCGATGCGCCGCCGGAGCAGGGCATGGTGGCTGGGCGCGTGGGGTTCGATAGCGATCCCGCCGCGCAGCTGATCGCGCAGTATCAGCAGATCGCCACGGGCGAGATGCACGATCTGCCGTTCTACCGCGCCGGGATCCCGGTCAGCGCCGTGATGCGTCCGTTTGACGGGCAGTGGATCGGCTGCGTGCTGACGCCGTGGATGCTGAGCGTGGTGATCCTGCCGGGGCCGGATCAGGAGTGGCCGGCGCGCAAGATCGGCGATCGTCTGGCGCTGCAGCTGCCGCGCGGCAACATGACCTTTATGGTCGGCGAGCTACCGCAGAGCGGACAGCTGCTCTCGTGTTCGCTGATGTCGCCTCTCGATCCCCATCTGGAGGCCGAGCAGGCCGAACAGCTGATGCGCGATACGCTGACCATGCTGCTCTCCCTGCCGGTGGCAGAAACCCACGAGGTGGATCTTTCCCGGCGCGCGCTGTTCAGCCGCCGCGGTTAAGCGTCCCTAAAAAAAACACCCCGCGCAGCGGGGTGTTTTTTTATGGACAGAGCCCGGCGTTATGCCCCTTCGAAGTGATACTTCATGTCGGTGGCATGGGTCATCTTGGTCACGACCTGACTGGTCAACTGATCGGTCAGCGTCAGCGCGTCCTGCATAGTTTTATCTTCAAACTGTTGCAGCAGCTGCTGGGCCTTCTTCGGCTGTGCTTTATAGAGCTTCAGGTATTCTTGCTCCATGCTCTGCTGGCGCAGGGCGGTCTGTTGCTCAAACGCGTTATAAGCGCGCTGAACGTCCGGCGCATAGGCGTTGTAATCCTGCATCACCAGGGTTTGCAGCGTGCGGAACTTCCAGTTGACGGAGTCATCGCTGGCCCGATCGCTCCCCTTGTCATAGCCCGGCAAATAGTGCTCAATGCCTTGATAGTAAGGGACATAGACACTCAGCGCAGACATTCCGAAGGCGACGTATTCCACCTCGCCGATCGCTGTTGGCAGGTGAGGACGCACCTGCAGGATGTGCGACTCCTGGGTGCGGAATACGGAGATCGGGCGGTAAGGCTCTTGCGGGTTGTTGTTGGCATAGGGGTCGTGCGCGGTCCCCTGGTAATGGTTACGCAGCGCCTGCTCGACGTCGGCAATGCTGATTTTCTTGGCCGGGGTGAGGAAGACCGGGAAGTTTTTACCGTCGGTGATGGTGGTCTTCAGCTGCGGGTTGAACATGTGCTGCAGCGTCCAGACGCGCGGATAGTTATAGGTCACATCGTTTTCGACGTCCTGGGAGTAGGCCTTGTGGAAGTCGAAGGCGCCGTCTTTCGGGTTGTACAGCCCATGCTGTTCGGCAAAGCTGATCAGGGTCGGAGAGCCCAGGTAGTTTGCGGTGTCTTTCGGATCGTACTGACGCAGGCGGCCCTGGTTGGCGGAGACCAGGTACTTGTCCGCCGGCAGACGGGTCGCCATCCACTGGTGGCCGCTGCCGGTCTCCAGATACCACAGGTCGTGCTGGTCGACGAAGGCCACGCCAAAGCCTTCGCCGGCGCCTTTCTGCTCGATGATCTTGCCCAGCAGCTCAACGCCCTCACGCGCGCTGTGAATCCGCGGCAGTACCACGGTCTGGATAGCATCCTCCGTGATCCCGGTTTTCTCTACATAAGGATCGGCCTTCAGCGCCGGTTGCCCGTTGTAGATGGTTTCGGTCGCGGTCATGCCGACGCCGGCGGCGTTGAAGCCGGCCTCACCCATTGATTTATCCTGGGTATCAAAGTCGTGAATGGCGGTGTAGCGCAGCGCCTCTTTCGGTAGCGGGTAGGTAAAGTCATTGCCGTGGGATTTAAACACCCCGTGCTGATTATGGGCCGCCGGGTGGATGACCATATGCTTGGCGTTATTTGCTGAGTAGTCTTCATTTCGCGCTGCGATAAAAGAACCATCGGTCGTGGCCTGATTGCCCACCAGTATCGTCGTGCAGGCCATGGCCTGACCGACGCACAGCGTAGCGATCGCTGCCGCAAGCAGAGTGGTTTTCATAAGTGACTCCAATCGTTATAGGTATTGTTTCGTAAATCTTCTTCACAGTAGATCGCGTCAGCGTCAGTTACAAACCATGCTAATAAAAAGCGCGTTACCTTTTGTAAGCGGAAATGACCACAGCGCTCGTCGAGCATAGCGGATCGAATAAACCGCATAAAATCGCCAAAAAGTGTGATTAATGTCACTTTGTGTTGTAATAATCGCAACCTCATCAAATAGCGGTGTGATGTCCATCAATGAATATTGCCGATTCGCCGCTACACTACGCTTTTTGTATCAGGAGTGTCTGCGATGTCCGTCTTACTTGCCATTGCCTTAACTACGGGGATTCTGTCGGCCGTGTGGGGATGGGTCGCCATCAGCCTCGGGCTGTCGGCCTGGGCCGGTTTCCTGGGCTGTACCGCGTACTTTGCCTGTCCGCAGGGGGGGCTGAAGGGGCTGGGCATCTCACTGTGTACCCTGTGCAGCGGCGTGTTCTGGGCGGAGATCATCATCAACGGCAGCGCGCTGCAGCCGCATATGGCGCTGCTGGGGTATGGGCTGACCGGCGTGGTGGCCTTTCTGATGTGTGTTCAGGCCTGTCAGCGCTGGCTCTCCTTTGTCCCGGGAACCTTTATCGGCTGCTGCGCCACCTTTGCCGCCGGCGGTGACTGGCGCCTGGTGATTCCGTCGCTGCTGCTGGGGCTGCTGTTTGGCTACGGGATGAAAAACAGCGGTCTGTGGCTGGCGGCTCGCCGGCGCCGCAGTACGCCGCTGCCGGATGACGCGCGCGCCGACGGCGCAGAGGTGCGCTAAATCGGGGACGTCACGCTGGCGGCTTTTTCAACGATTGTCCGCCAGTGAGAGCGATATCACCTTCATCCGCTTTTTTCTCTTTAATCCCCCGTATAATTCACCACTCTCCTAACCGCAGTTATCCCCGACCGAGGTTGTCGTGCACCATTTTACCGCTCTGATACAACGCATTGTCCCCCTGCTACAGAAAGCGGCCCAGCAGGGTCCGGGACTGGTCAGAGTGGCGCTGCCCTTTGCGGCGCATGACAGTGATTCGATGCTGACGTGGCTGGCGACCCAGCCGCTGTACCCGCAGTTTTATTGGCGCCACCGCAGCGATGAAGAAGAGGCCGCGGTGTGTGGGGCGCTGCAGGTGTTTCGCGATGCCGAGCAGGCGCAGGCGTTTATTCGGCGACACGGCCAGCCGGATCTGCGGATCTGGGGGCTGAATGCCTTCGATCGCGTGGCGCTGGATGGCTATGGTGAGGTGGAGAGCCTGCTGTTTTTGCCGCGTCTGGCGCTGCTGCGCCGCGGCGATAGGGCCGAGCTGGTGGTATACCTGTACAGCGAAACGTCGCTGCAGGCGGATCTGCCGCGGGCGCTGAGCGATCTGGCCGCGCTGCTGCCGCCGCAGCCGCTGGGCGCCCTACAGGCCCAGGTGCTGAGCGCCGCCCATCAGCCCGATCGCGACGCCTGGTGCGCGCTGCTGACCCAGGCGCTGGCGGCGATCGCCCGTAATGAATTTGCCAAGGTGGTGATGGCGCGCCGCACCACCCTGACCCTCAGTGAGCCTCTGCGCGCGGCGCAGTTTCTGGCCGCCAGCCGAGCGGTCAACCACCGTTGCTACCACTTTATGCTGGCGCTGGCGCCGCACCGGGCATTTTTGGGATCGTCGCCGGAGCGGCTGTACCGTCGCATCGGGGTGCAGCTGGAGACCGAAGCGCTGGCCGGTACCGTCGCCCGCGGCGAAAACGAGGCGCAGCGCCGGGATAACGCGGCCTGGCTGATGCAGGATGGCAAGAATCAGCATGAGAACCTGCTGGTGGTCGATGATATCTGTCAACGCCTGCGCAGCGGCGCGGGCGCGCCGACGCTGGAGGTGATGGCGGCGGAGATCGTGGCGCTGCGCAAGGTGCAGCACCTGCGCCGCAGCATTCGGGTGACCCTCAACCGGCAGGATGACGCCGAATGCCTGCGTCGTCTGCAGCCGACGGCGGCGGTGGCCGGCCTGCCGCGTGAGCCAGCTCGCTATTTTATTATGCGCGATGAACCCTTTGCGCGCGGCTGGTACGCGGGCTCCGCAGGCTACCTTTCGCTGGTTCAGGCCGAGTTTGCCGTTGCGCTGCGCTCGGCGCTGATCGAAGACGATCGCATCCATCTGTACGCCGGCGCCGGCATCGTGGCGGGCTCGGATCCGCAGCAGGAGTGGCTGGAGATTGAGAATAAGGCGGCCGGTCTGCGTACGCTGCTGGAGGGCGAAAGCCTGTAGCACCCGGTGGCGAAAGCTGCGATCGGGGCGACACATGCGCAGCACACGGATTGTGATATGAGGGCGTCTGGTGTACCATATTGGTCATATTTTACATTTGATTCTCTTTTAAATCATGGCGTTACATTGTGTCTCTGGGTGGAGGTGCACTGTATGCCAACGCGTGCGTCAGGGAAGCCGCTGCCAGCCTGTTCGCTGCAGCCGCAGGACGCGCAATCCGCTAAGTCACTGTTGAGTCGCCATGTCATCTATTCTGTTTAACCGTCGCTGGGCCTCGGTGCTGCTTGAAGCGTTGACCCGTCACGGCGTACGTCATGTCTGTATCGCTCCCGGTTCCCGCTCTACGCCGCTGACGATGGCGGCGGCGGCCCATCCCCGCCTGCATAGCCATACCCACTTCGACGAGCGCGGCCTGGGGCATTTGGCGCTGGGGCTGGCTAAGGTCAGCGGCCAGCCGGTGGCGGTGATCGTCACGTCGGGAACGGCCGTCGCCAATCTCTATCCGGCGCTGATCGAGGCCGGACTGACCGGTGAACGGCTGATCCTGCTGACCGCCGACCGCCCACCGGAGCTGATCGACTGCGGCGCCAACCAGGCGATCCGCCAGCAGAACATGTTCGCCTCTCACCCGACGGAAACCCTCAATCTTCCAAGGCCTACGCCGGATATCTCCGCCGCCTGGCTGGTTTCTAGCGTCGATAGCGCCATGGCTCGCCTCGACCACGGCGCGCTGCACATCAACTGCCCCTTCGCCGAGCCGCTGTACGGCGAGGATGACGATGGGCAGCAGGGATGGTCTGCGGCGCTGGGCAGCTGGTGGCAGGGCGAGACGCCCTGGCTGCAGGAGAGCGCCCCCTATGCGGGCGTGGTGCGCGCCGAGACGGATTGGGCGCAGTGGCGCCGCCGTCGCGGGGTGGTGCTGATTGGCCGCGTTGACGCCGAGGCGGGCCGGCAGGCGGCCGCCTGGGGTGAGGCGTTGGGCTGGCCGGTGCTGGGGGATGTGCTGTCGCAAAGCGGCCAGCCGCTGCCCTGCGCCGATCTGTGGCTGCCTCACGCCGAGGCGCGCCGCCTGCTGGCGCAGGCCGAGATCGTCGTGCAGTTTGGCGCCAGCCTGACCGGGAAGCGCCTGCTGCAGTGGCAGGCGGCCTGTAAACCGCAGCGCTACTGGCTGATCGATCCGTTGCCGGGGCGGCTGGATCCCGCCTGTCACCGCGGCCGCCGTCTGGTGGCGCCGGTGCAGGCATGGTTACAGGCGCATCCGGCGCAGCCTGCCGCCCCCTGGGCACCCGAGCTGAAGGCGTTGGCCGAGCGGGCGGCCCAGTGCGTTGAGCAGACGCTGCAGGCGTCGTTTGGCGAGGCGCAGGTGGCGCATCGGCTGGCGCAGCTGCTGCCGCTGCGGGGACAGCTGTTTGTCGGCAATAGCCTGATCGTGCGTCTGGTCGATGCGCTGGGGCAGCTGCCCGCAGGCTATCCGGTATACAGCAACCGCGGCGCCAGCGGTATCGATGGCCTGGTCTCGACCATTGCCGGGGTACAGCGCGGCAGCGGGCTGCCGACGCTGGCGATCCTCGGCGATCTGTCGGCGCTGTACGATATTAACGGCCTGGCGCTGCTGCGCCAGGTGACGGCGCCGACGGTGGTGATCGTCGTGAATAACAACGGCGGACAGATTTTCTCCATGCTGCCGACGCCGCCGGCGGAGCGCGAGCGTTTTTACCTGATGCCGCAGAATGTGGACTTCCGCCACGCGGCGGCGCTGTTTGATTTGGCCTACGCCTGCCCAGCGGACTGGGCGGCGCTGAGCGAGGCGGTCGCCCAGGGCTGGCGGCACAGCGGGACGACGCTGATCGAACTGCGGGTGCCGGGCACGACGGGCGCGGAGGCGCTGCAGCAACTGCTGGGTAAGGTGGCTGCGCTGTGATCCTGGCCTACCGCCGCCTGGCGGCCGCGTCTCCCGCGGCGCCGACCCTGGTATGGCTGCATGGCTTTCTCGGCAGTCACCGTGAGTGGTTGGCGCTGGCGCAGGCATTACCGCAGTATGCGCACGTGCTGATCGACCTGCCGGGACACGGTGAGTCGGCGGCGCTGACGGTGGACGACTTTGCCCAGTGCGATGCCGCGCTGCGCGATACGCTGCGCGCCGCCGGGGTAACATCCTATGGGCTCATCGGCTATTCGCTGGGCGGTCGCCTGGCGATGTATCATGGCTGCCAGGGAGCACCCGGGCTATGGGCGCTGGCGGTCGAAGGGGGGAACCCCGGTCTGGAGACGGCCGCGGAGCGCCAGGCGCGGCGGGCGCACGACGGCCGCTGGGCCGAGCGCCTGCGCCGCGAGCCGCTGGCGCAGGTGCTGGACGATTGGTATCGACAGCCGGTGTTCGCCGATCTGAACGCGGCGTCGCGGGCCGCCCTGGTGGCGCTGCGCGCCGGACAGTCCGGTGCGGCGCTGGCGCAGATGCTGCAGGCGACCTCGCTGGGTGCCCAGCCGCCGCTGGGCGCGGCGCTGGCGGCGCTGACCTCGCCTTTATGCTATCTGTGCGGTGAGCGGGACGCCAAGTTTCGCGCGCTGGCTGGGCGCTGGCGGCTGGCGGTTCGCCTGATAGACGGCGCCGGCCACAACGCCCACCGCGCCAACCCACGGGCGTTTCTCGACGCGCTGGGGACCTTTTTAATGACATCAACTCCCGGCTGACGCGCCAGACGCGCCGCCGGGTCGGCACCATTATTAACAGGAAACGTATTATGCTGTATCCAAGCGAACAAGAGCTGTATGCCCCGATCGCATGGCAGGACTGCAGCGGCGACTTTGAGGATATCCTCTATCACAAGTCCGCCGACGGTATTGCCAAAATCACCATCAACCGCCCGCAGGTGCGTAACGCATTTCGCCCGCTAACGGTGAAAGAGATGCTGCAGGCGCTGGCCGACGCGCGCTATGACGACGGCATCGGGGTGATCGTGCTGACCGGCGCCGGTGATAAGGCGTTCTGCGCCGGCGGCGACCAGAAGATCCGCGGTGACTACGGCGGCTACCGCGACGACAGCGGTGTGCATCATCTCAATGTCCTCGACTTCCAGCGTCAGATCCGCACCTGTCCGAAGCCGGTGGTGGCGATGGTTGCCGGCTATGCGGTCGGCGGCGGCCACGTCCTGCATATGATGTGCGATCTGACCATCGCGGCGCAGAATGCCCAGTTCGGTCAGACCGGCCCGAAGGTTGGCTCCTTCGACGGCGGCTGGGGTGCCTCTTATATGGCGCGCATCGTCGGTCAGAAAAAAGCCCGCGAGATCTGGTTCCTGTGCCGGATGTATGACGCGCAGCAGGCGCTGGATATGGGGCTGGTCAACACCGTGGTGCCGCTGGACGATCTGGAAAAAGAGACCGTACGCTGGTGCCGTGAGATGCTGCGCAATAGCCCGATGGCGCTGCGCTGCCTGAAGGCGGCGCTCAACGCAGACTGCGACGGTCAGGCCGGTCTGCAGGAGCTGGCGGGGAATGCCACCATGCTGTTCTACATGACGGAAGAGGGGCAGGAAGGGCGCAACGCATTTAATGAAAAGCGTCAGCCGGACTTTTCCAAGTTTAAGCGGAATCCGTAATGCGTCAGGTCACGTTGTATCGCTACCGTCTGCCGGTGGAAGCCGGCGTTGCGCTGCGTAACCAGCGGTTGAAAAGCCGCGATGGGCTACTGGTGCGACTGCGTGAGGACGGGCGTGAAGGGTGGGGCGAGATAGCCCCGTTACCGGAGTTTAGCCGTGAAACGCTGCCCGAGGCGCAGGAGGCGGCATGCCAGCTGCTGGCGGCGTGGCAGGCGGGCGCGACGCCGGCGGAGAGTCCGCTGCCGTCGGTTGCCTTCGGTCTGAGCTGTGCGTTGGCGGAGCTGTCCGGCACGCTGCCGCAGGCGGCCAACTACCGCTCCGCTACGCTGTGCAACGGCGACCCCGATGCGCTGTTTCAGGCGCTGCAGTCGATCCCCGGCGAAAAAGTGGCCAAGGTGAAGGTCGGGCTGTATGAGGCGGTGCGCGACGGGATGATCGTCAACCTGCTGCTGGAGGCGCTGCCGGATCTGCGTCTGCGTCTGGATGCCAACCGTAGCTGGACCCGGGCCAAGGCGGATGGCTTTGCCAAGTATGTCAATCCGGCCTGGCGCGATCGCATTCTGTTCCTGGAGGAGCCGTGTAAGACCCGCGATGAGTCGCGCGCCTTTGCCCGCGACACCGGGATCGCCATCGCCTGGGATGAGAGCGTGCGCGATGCGGACTTCCGCGTCGAGGCCGAGCCGGGCGTGGCGGCTATCATCATCAAGCCGACCCTGACCGGTAGCCTGCAGCGCTGCCAGCAGCTGGTGGCGCAGGCGCATCAGGCGGGACTGAGCGCGGTGATCAGCTCCAGCATTGAGTCCAGCCTGGGGTTGAGCCAGCTGGCGCGCATGGCGGCCTGGCTGACGCCGCAGACGCCGCCGGGTCTGGATACCCTGACGCTGATGCAGGCGCAGCTGCTGCGGGCCTGGCCGGCCTGTACGTTACCGCTGTGGGGTGAGGATACGCTGGACCGGGTATGGCAGGCCTAAGCGGCGTCGACGACTGGCCCTGGCGCCACTGGGCGCGCCAGCGCCCGGCCGACGGCGCGCTGCGTAGCGACGGCGAGGTGATTGCCTGGCAGACGTTGGCGCAGCGCATTGATGGGCTGGCCGGCGGATTCAGCGCACAGGGCGTCGTCTCCGGGGCCGTCGTTGCCCTGCGGGCGAAGAATGGGCTTGAGACGCTGTATGCCTATCTGGCGCTGCTGCAGCTGGGCGCCCGGGTGCTGCCGCTGAACCCACAGCTGCCCGCCGCGCTGCTCGATGTCCTGCTGCCGCGGCTCAATGTGGCCTTTGCGCTGGATCTGGCGCCCGCGCCGGCGCTGACCTGGCCCGAGGGGATCCAGGCGCTGCGCCTGCGTGCGGACGCGGCCGCGGCGTCGGCGCCGTGGTCCCCCCAGCGCCAGGCGACGCTGACGCTGACCTCGGGGTCCAGCGGGATGCCCAAGGCGGCGGTGCATACGGCCGCCGCGCATCTGGCGTCGGCTCGGGGCGTGCTCTCTCTGATGCCGCTGACGGCGCAGGATACCTGGCTGCTGTCGCTGCCGCTGTACCATGTCTCCGGGCAGGGGATCGTCTGGCGCTGGCTGCTCGCCGGCGCTCGCCTGGCGCTGCGTGCGATGCACCCGCTGGAGCAGGCGCTGGACGGCTGCAGCCATGCGTCGCTGGTGCCGACCCAGCTGTGGCGTCTGCTGCAGTCATCCCAGCCGGTGGCGCTGCGCGATGTGCTGTTGGGCGGGGCGATGATCCCGCTGGCGCTGACCCAGGCGGCGGAGGCGCGCGGCATTCGCTGCTGGTGCGGCTATGGTCTGACGGAGATGGCCTCGACGGTGTGCGCCAAGCGTGCGGATGCCCTGCCGGGCGTGGGGACGGCGCTGCCGCAGCGTGAGGTTTGCCTGGCGGCGGACGGCGAAGTCCTGCTGCGCGGTGACAGCCTGGCCTGTGGTTACTGGCAGGAGGGCCGACTGCACCCGCTGTTGGGCGACGACGGCTGGTTTCATACCCGCGATCGCGGCGCGTGGGCGTCCGGTGAGCTGCGCATACTGGGGCGGCTGGATAACCAGTTTTTCAGCGGGGGTGAGGGGATCCAGCCGGAGGATATCGAGCGTATTCTGCAGCAGCATCCGGCGGTTTCTCAGGCCTTTATCGTGCCGGTGGATGACGCCGAGTTTGGTCAGCGTCCGCTGGCGGTGGTGGAGTGCAGCGTGGCGACGGCGTCGCTGGCCGCCTGGCTGGAAAGCCGGGTAGCGCGCTTTCAGCGCCCGGTAGCCTGGCTTTTGCTGCCCGAGACGCTGAAAAGCGGCGGAATTAAAATCGCTCGTCGTCAGGTGCAGCAGTGGGCCGAGCAGGCTTACCGCGCGCAGGCGGCGCGGCGCTGAGGGTAGGCTATGCCGCCGGTTCGCCGTACGGCGACGTCGGGATAATCTTAAATAGTGCGCCCGGGTTGGCAACGAGGCGCTTTTTTTATTCTGTTTCCCCGGACTTCCCGCTATGCTAACGCCCTCGAGGCGCTCTGCGCCCCCTCCCGCCGCCGATGGTACGCGGCGCGGGGCGGTGAGCCGATGACCCCGCTGGGCGGGCGGATGCCGGAGGCGCATTTTTCACCGGCCGAGCGGCTGGGCGCCGGGAAAATGTTGGAGCACATTTTTTTATGTTTGATAAGGAAAATTCAATGAAGAAGTCGTTTTACTGCCTGGTAGCCGGCAGCGCGCTACTGTTGAGCGGGGCGGCTCAGGCGATCAGCCTGAACGGACAGGCCGGTAAAGATTTTACCAATCTTGAAGTCGGTCTGGGAACCGAGTCGTCAGGCCTGTACTCAACCCTGAACTGGGCGCACAGCGATAACGACGGCGATATCGTTGGTCTGGGCCTGGGGCTGGGCGTACCCTTGGGTTCTGCCATCATCTCGGTAGGCGGTAAGGCCATGTATATGAATCCGAAGCACAGCGGCGGCGGCAGCGATGACTATGCCGTCGCGATCGGCGGTGGCGTTAACCTGCCGCTGGGGCAAAGCTTCGCTCTGTACGGCTCGGCCTACTATGCGCCGGACTCCCTGTCCAGCGGGATCAAAGACTACACGGAGGCCACCGGTGGGGTGCGCTGGAACGTGATGCGTCCGCTGAGCGTGGACGTCGGCTACCGCTATATCAACCTGGCCGGTAAAAACGGTCACCGCGATAACGCGATCGCCGATGGTCCCTACGTTGGCGTCGGTCTCAGCTTCTGACGATCGGTGCGGCGGCGCGAATGCGCCGCCTGCTTTTCCCGCGCGTCCCTGTTCGTCTCTGCCTGTCTCTCTCCCTTTTTCCTCTCTCGACTCAGTACATCAGCGGCAGTCCCAGCCCCCGTTTGATCGCCACCAGCGTTTGCTGGCTCACTTCGCGCGCCCGTTCGCTTCCTGCCTGTAGGATCTGCAGCAGCTGGGCGCGATCCGCCAACAGTTCGGCGCGCCGCTGACGGATCGGCGCCAGCAGGGTCTGCAGACACGCCTCCAGCTCGCGTTTACACTGGCTGTCGCCGAGGCCGCCGCGCCGGTAGTGCGCCTTCATCTCGGCCACCCGGTCGGCGCTGGGATGAAAGGCGTCGAGATAGGTGAAGACGACGTTGCCCTCGACCCGTCCCGGATCGCTGACCCGCAGGTGGGCGGGATCGGTGTACATGGCGTGAACCGCCGCCCGGATCTGCGCGGGATCGGCGCTGAGCGGCAGGGCATTCCCCAGGGATTTGGACATCTTGGCGTTGCCGTCGATGCCCGGCAGTCGGCCTACCTGACTGAGAATCGCCTGGCAGGGACGCAGCACCGGCTGCGGCAGCAGGGCGTTCATCCGCTGGACGATCTCGTTGGTTTGCTCGAGCATCGGCAGCTGATCGTCGCCGACCGGGATACGATCGGCGCAGAACGCGGTGATATCGGCGGCCTGACTTATCGGATAGAGCAGAAACCCGGCCGGCAGCGAGTGGGCAAAGCCTTTCTGGGCAATTTCGGTTTTTACCGTGGGGTTGCGCGCCACGCGCGCCACGCTGACGATATTCATATACAGCATCGTCAGCTCCGCCAGCGCGGGCAGCGCCGACTGCAGGCACAGCGTCGCTCGCTGGGGATCGATGCCGACCGCCAGGTAGTCCGCCATCACCTGCAGAATGTTGTCTGCCACCTTTTGCGGGCGGCTGCCGTTATCGGTCAGCCCCTGCAGATCGGCGATCATCACATACAGCGGGAAGCGCTGCTGCAGCGCAAGGCGCTGGCGCAGGGAGCCGACGTAGTGGCCGAGATGCAGTGGGCCGGTGGGACGATCGCCGCTCAGGCAGATGTGTTGTTCAACGTGGTTGGGGGAAGAAAGGTGTTGCATGGTCGCTCTCCGTTAATCGATAGCTGCGCCGGAGTGCGTCCATAGAAAACATCAAGCCGCCTTCCGGCGGCTTGGTCACTGAAATGAGAAGTACACAGTATCGGGCCGCCGCAGTAAACGGCGCCACCAGCGAAAGGGGGTCAGACGGAACAGTGTGCTTTTCATCGTTTCACCATACTGCCTTATCCCACCGCTGGCAAGAGCCCGGCCGCGATCGACAGCTGTATGGCGATCACCGCGACGCCGCACAGCAGCACCAGCCACAGCAGCGGGCGGCCGCCGGCGACCCGGTAGCCGTTGGGCAGTCCGCCGTGACGACGGCGGGTCTGCCATACCAGCAGCGCCGGTAGCAGCAGCGCCAGCACCGCCAGCGCGATGGCGGCGTAGCCCAGCGCCATGACGAACCCCTGCGGATAGAACAGGGCGAAGGCCAGGGGGGGAATAAAGGTCAGCATACCGGTCTGTAGGCGCCCGGAGGCGCTGCGGCGGCGCTGGAACAGATCGCCCAGATAGTCAAACAGCCCCAGCGACACGCCGAGAAACGAGGTCGCCAGCGCCAGGTCGGCGAACAGATGCACCGCCAGCTCGACGTGAGGGGTCGCCACCACGGCGCGCACCGCCTGCAGCAGTCCGTTCAGCCCGGCGTGGGTCGCCAGCAGGCCGAGGAAGGTATGGTTGCTGATGGCGCCCAGGGTGGCCAGCTGCCAGAAAATGTAGGCCAGCAGCGGAATGGCGCTGCCGGTAATGAAGATGAGGCGCAGGCGGCGCATATCGCCTTTCATGTAGCTGACGATGCTCGGCACGCTGCCGTGGAATCCAAAGGAGGTAAAAATGACCGGAATGGCCGACAGCGCCAGCCCTTTTTCCAGCGGCAGGCTGAGCAGGTTGGTGCGCTGAATATGGGGCATCATCAGCGCCAGCATCACGACCAGCAGCACGATTTTGGCGCTGAACAGCAGGCGATTGAACAGATCGACCGAATGGGTACCGACGCTGACAATCGTGCCGCCGACCAGCGTGAACAGCAGTACGCCCAGGGTCGGCGAGACCGACAGCGACAGCCACTGCCCCAGGCTGGCAGCCAGCAGCTCACCGGCGCCGCTGATATAGGCCGCGGTGAGCGCGTACATGAGGAACAGCATGCTGATACCGGCCAACCATTGGCCGGGACGCCCCAGATAGCGGCGGGCCAAGGTGCCCAGCCCCTCATCGGCCGGGGCATGCTGATAGACCTCGACCATCAGCAGGGCCGTATAGCACATCAGCGCCCACAGCGCGATCAGCATCACCAGCGTGGTGCTAAAGCCGACGCCGGCGGCGGCCAGCGGCATCGCCAGCATCCCTGCGCCAATGGTGGTTCCTGCCACGATAAAAATACTGCCAATTGTACGATTTCTCACGCTTTCCTCTGCTTTACTGCTCCAGGGAGTTATTTAATGGCAGCGTACGGGAAAATATCACCTTCGTCAAACTGACGTTACATTATATGTAATTATTTATTTACACACAAAGGGGCGTCGTCGGCATCGGATCGTCGGCGCCGGCGCGGCGAGAGGTATTGTGCATCGTCCGGACACTTCCTAAAGTGGGAGAGGGCCTAAAACGGAGTGAACCATGTTACGAGTTGAGATGTTGAGCAGCGGCGATGAGGTGCTGCACGGTCATATCCTGGACAGCAACGCGGCCTGGCTGGGGCGCTGGCTGTTTGAGCACGGCGCGCCGCTGTGCGGCCGCGCGACGGTGGGCGACGAGATCGCGGCGCTGTGTGCGGCGATAGCGGGCGCTGCTCGACGCGCCGACGTGCTGATTGTCAACGGCGGCCTGGGGCCGACCCGTGACGATCTCAGCACCCAGGCGGCGGCTCAGGTGCTGGGGGTGGCGCTGGAGGAGAACGACGCCTGGATGGCGCGGATGCAGGTCTGGTTCGCCCAGCGCGGACGGAGCATGCCCCCCAGCAACCGTAAGCAGGCCTGGCTGCCGGTCGGGGCCGAGGTGCTGGATAACCCGATCGGCACCGCCTGCGGCTTTGCCGTTACGCTGCATGATTGTCTTATTTTCTTTACACCCGGAGTGCCCAGCGAGTTTATGCTGATGGTCGAGCAGCAGATCCTGCCGCGCCTGCGGCAGCGCTTTCGTCTGCCGCCGCCGCCGCTGTGTCTGCGGCTGAGCACCTTTGGCCGCACCGAGAGCGGTCTGGCTGAACAGCTGGAGACGCTACCGCTGCCCCCCGGCTGCACGCTGGGCTACCGCTCCGCGTCACCGATCATTGAGCTGAAGCTGACCGGTCCCGCCGAGCAGGCGGCGGCGATGGAGACGGCCTGGGCGCAGATCCGCGCCGCGGTGGCGGAAAACCTGCTGTTTGACGGATGCGACGGCATCGCCGCGCGCGCCGCCGCCGCGCTGCGGCGCGCGGGCGTCAGGCTGGCGCTGAGCGAACAGTTCAGCGCCGGGCTGATCCACTGCTGGCTGCGGGCGGCGGATGCGCCGCTGGTGAACGGCGAGCTGCTGGCGCATGAGGGGCACCCGACGCTGGATCAGGTGATGGGGCGGGCGCGAATACTCTCCGCCGGCCGCGCGGGGGTGCTGACGCTGGCCAGCGGTGAGCTGCTGGAGGATACCCTGACGCTGGCGCTGCATACTCCGCGGGGGAGCTTTGGCCAGACGCTGTGCTTTCCCTCCGCCCGCCACAGCCAGACGCTGCGCCGGGAGGCGTGCGCGACGCTGGCGCTGGATATGCTGTGCCGCTACCTGGATGGGCGCTCGCCCTTTGGTCACTATGAGTGGCCGCGTTGTCTGGAACGCCGAGAGGGGGTCTAGTCCGCGCAGGCGGGACCGCCTAGCCGAGCCGCTGTAGCACCTGCTCAATCGCCGCGCGCAGCCGCGCCCGATCGTGGCGGTAGGGAATATCGTCGGCGGCCAGCGGCCCCTGTACGAGGGTTATGCTGGCGTCGATACGGTCGATCTCGGTTTGCGGACCGACGATCGCGGCGTCGATGTGGCGTCCGCCCATGGCATCGCTCAGGCGCCGCAGCTTTTCCGGCAGCCGTAGCGCGCCGGCCGGGCTATGTTCGCGGGCCAGATTGCCGATATAGACCAGCGGTGCCCCGGTGCGCCGCAGCGCCTGGCTGAGTTCGTCGACCAGCAGAATGGGCATCAGGCTAGTGAAGTAGCTGCCGGGGCCCAGCAGGATAAGGTCGGCGCGGCCGATGGCCTCAATCGCCTCGCGGGTTGCGCTCACGGTGGGGGAGAGCAGCAGCTGGCGCGGCATCTGCTGCAGCCTATCGATATCGACCTCGCCGTGGATCCGGCTGCCGTCTTCGGCGATGGCGCAGAGGTCGGTCGGCTGCTCGGACATGGGGATCAGCTGGGCGTCCACCTTCAGCAGGCTGCGGATCAGGTTAATCGCCTCCAGCGGCCGCACGCTCAGGTGATCCAGCGCCTTGAGCATCAGGTTGCCCAGATTGTGCCCCGCCAGCTCGCCGCTGCCGTTAAAGCGGTATTCAAACATGGCCGAGGCGACGCTGGGCTCGGTGATCAGCTGGTTCAGGCAGTTGCGCAGGTCGCCCCAGGCGATGCCGCCTTCGGCGCGCCGGATACGCCCGGTTGAGCCGCCGTTATCGGTCGTCGTCACGATGCCGGTCAGCCGCGGGCCAAGGGGGCAGAGTGCCGACATGACGCGGCCCAGTCCATGGCCGCCGCCGAGGGCGACCACACAGTCCAAATCAGCCAGGGTGCGGTTTCGCATAGGGTTCCTTTTCGGGCGCAGTGGGGGCGCCTACGATAGCGGATCGGCGCGAAAAAGGCGAAGCCGCGCGGCGGTTGCGTGACATGTATCAATTGCAACCGGCGTGATTTTGGTTACTATGAAGACTAACCTACTGAGATATAAGCGTTATATTTTTGATTATATAACGCTTGGCCGCTGCAGAAGGTCGCGCTGAGCGCCTGCGCTGCACCGGTCCGTTGACCGTCGCGTCTTTTTTGCCCCGGAGTGCGTCTGCGCCGTCCGAGGCAAAGAAGAGGTTTCAGCAACAGCCCGCTATGGCCTGCGGCAGCACGCCGCCCGCGCGGGTATTTTTGAACTCCGAGCCCTGATGCCTAAGTGTGCGCTCCTGCGCAGATAAGGTCTCTTGGCCGTGGCTTCGCGCCACCAGGGTGTCAGGTAGAAATGCCGGCGCCTCCCGACTTGGAAAGGTGTTTATCGTGTCCCAGTTAACCGACGCATTTGCGCGCACATTCTATTATCTGCGTCTGTCAGTCACCGATGTGTGCAACTTTCGTTGCACCTACTGCCTGCCGGACGGCTATCGTCCAGATAGCCACGCTGCCAAGCGCTTCTTATCGCGCGATGAGATCCGCCGTATCAGCCATGCCTTTGCCGCGCTGGGCACCGAAAAGGTGCGCCTTACGGGCGGTGAACCCACCCTGCGTCGCGATTTTTGCGATATCGTCGCCGCCGTGCGCGAGAATCCCGCGATCCGTACGCTGGCGGTGACCACCAACGGCTATCGCATGGCGCGCGACGTCGGCGCCTGGCGCGATGCCGGACTGACGGCGATCAACGTCAGCGTGGACAGCCTCGATGCCCGTCAGTTTCACGCCATTACCGGCGAGGATCGCTTCGCGCAGGTGATGGCGGGGATCGATGCGGCCTTTGATGCCGGCTTCGAGCGAATCAAGGTCAATACCGTGCTGATGCGCGGCGTCAACGATGGCAGTCTGAAGGCTTTTTTGCACTGGATTCGCCGCCGACCGATTCAGATGCGCTTTATCGAGCTGATGGAGACCGGCGACGGCAGCGAGCTGTTCCGCCGCCATCACGTGTCCGGCGCAACTATCCGTGCCCAGCTGCTGGCGGCGGGCTGGCAGCGTCGTCTGCCGGGGCGCAGCGACGGTCCGGCGCAGGTCTTCTGGCATCCGGATTATCTGGGCGAGGTCGGTCTGATCATGCCCTATGAGAAGAACTTTTGCGCCAGCTGTAACCGTCTGCGGGTGTCCGCCGTCGGCAACCTGCATCTGTGCCTGTTCGGCGAGCAGGGGATCGCCCTGCGCGATCTGCTGCAGGAGGATGCGCAGCAGGCGGCGCTGCAGGCGCGCATCGCCGCAGCCCTGCGCCATAAGCGGGAGAGCCACTTCCTGCATCAGGGCGACAGCGGCCATACCCAGAACCTTTCTTTCATCGGCGGCTAGTCCGCCGGGTAGACCCACCTTTATACAGCGAAGAACGATGAGCCAGTTAACCCATATTAATGCGGCCGGCGAGGCGCACATGGTTGACGTTTCCGCCAAGGCGGAGACGGTACGTGAAGCGCGCGCCGAGGCCTATGTCACCATGCGTCAGGATACCCTGGCGATGATCATCGACGGTAAACACCCTAAGGGGGATGTGTTTGCCACCGCCCGCATCGCCGGGATCCAGGCCGCCAAGAGCACCTGGCAGCTGATCCCGCTGTGCCACCCGCTGCTGCTGAGCAAGGTCGAGGTGACGCTGAGCGTCGAACCGGCCCACAGTCGGGTGCGCATCGAGACCTGCTGCCGTCTGTGCGGCAAGACCGGGGTAGAGATGGAGGCGCTGAGCGCCGCCTCGGTGGCCGCGCTGACCATTTATGACATGTGCAAAGCGGTGCAGAAG
>NZ_MPNU01000001.1:2619552-2655118 GCF_001896205.1 Edwardsiella piscicida | reverse complement strand
ATGGTGATCGGGCCGGTGCGTCTGCTGGCCAAAAGCGGCGGCAAGTCCGGGGATTTTCACGCGGGGGAGGGACAATGATTCAGGTACGCTTTTTTGCCCAGGTGCGCGAGCTGACCGGCTGCGCCGAGTTGGCCTGCGAGCCCTGTCGGGATGTCGAGACGCTGCGCGCCACGCTGGCGCAGCGCGGCGATAAATGGGCGTTGGCGCTGGAGACGGGCAAGCTGCTGGCCGCCGTGAATCAGACCATGGTGTCCTTCGACCATCCGCTGCAGGAGGGTGACGAGGTGGCCTTTTTCCCACCGGTGACCGGAGGCTGATATGCAGGATACTCAGATCGTCGTCAGCGCCGCCCCCTTTTCCGTTGCCGAACAGTATCAGTGGCTGGCGCAGCGGGATGAGGACGGGGCGGTGGTGACCTTTAGCGGCAAGGTGCGTAACCATAATCTGGGCGATGACGTCAGCGCGCTGACCCTGGAGCACTATCCGGGCATGACGGAGAAGGCGCTGGCGGAGATCGTCACGCTGGCGCGCGGCCGCTGGCCGCTGGGGCGCGTCGCGGTGTATCACCGCGTCGGGCCGATGTTTCCCGGCGAGGAGATCGTCTTTGTCGGGGTGACCAGCGCGCACCGCGGCATGGCCTTTGCGGCGGCGGAGTTCATCATGGACTACCTGAAGACCCGCGCCCCCTTCTGGAAGCGGGAGACCTCTGAGGGGACCGACCGCTGGGTCGATGCCCGCGACAGCGATCGCCAGGCGGCCGAGCGCTGGTAGCGCCGATACGCAGCGAATGCCGCCGACGTGGATTTCCCGTCGGCGCTAGCCTATAACTGTTGTGATTATCCGTGGATAAAAGGAGTCGAGATCATGGCAGTCATCGTTATTGTGTATCACAGCGGCTATGGACACACCGCGCGCGCGGCAGAGGCCGTGGCGCAGGGGGCCCGCGCCGCCGCCGGCGCGCAGGTCAGCCTGCTGCCCATCGACAGCGAGGGCAATCTCCCCGAGCAGGGGTGGGAGCAGCTGGCGGGCGCGGATGCTATCATCATGGGCTCGCCGACCTATATGGGCGGTCCCTCCTGGCAGTTCAAAAAATTCGCCGACGCCTCATCCAAGCCCTGGTTCAGCCAGATCTGGAAGGATAAGCTGTTTGCCGGCTTCACCAATTCGGCCAGCATGAACGGCGATAAGCTCTCCACCCTCGATTATCTGTTTCACCTCTCTCAGCAGCACGGCGGGCTGTGGGTCGGCATGGGGATGCTGCCGTCCAACAGCAAGGCGGCTCAGCGTAATGACCTCAACTACATCGCCGGGTTCTCCGGCCTGATGACCGTGTCACCCTCCGACGCCAGCCCAGATGAGGCCCCGCTGCCGGGCGATCTGGAGACGGCGCGCCGCTTCGGTGCGCGGGTCGCCGCGGTGGCCCTGCGCTGGCGTACACCGGCGTAAGCTTCGCGGTACGCCGGCGCTGCGATGCGTCGGCGTGTGGCATAATTGTTTGAGCGAGATCGCATTTTTTTATGTTAGGCTTAAGTGAGTGACATCGCACTCATCCGCCCGCGGTGTCTATGGCCCGCGGGCACGTTTTTTTTCGCATTATGAAGGGTCATTCCATGGATCGTTATCCACGTACAAACGGCACCCTGGCAGCGCGCGCAGGCAGCGGTATTCAGGCCTATATGGCCCAGGTGTATGGCTGGATGTGCTGCGGTCTGCTGCTGACGGCGCTGGTTGCCTGGTATGCCGCTCGGACACCGGCGGTGCTTAATCTGATCTTCGCTAACAAGATGGTCTTTTTTGGGCTGATCATCGTTCAGCTGGGGGTGGTGTTCGTCCTGTCTGGGATGGTCAACCGCCTGAGCGGCGCCGCCGCGACCTCGCTGTTTATGCTCTACTCCCTGTTGACCGGGCTGACGCTGTCGAGCATTTTCATCGTCTATACCTACAGCTCCATCGCCAGCACCTTCGTGGTGAGCGCCGGGATGTTCGGCGCCATGAGCCTGTATGGCTATACCACCAAGCGCGATCTGAGCGGCATGGGGTCGATGCTGTTTATGGCCCTGATCGGCCTGGTGCTGGCCTCGCTGGTCAACATCTGGCTGAAGAGCAGCGCGCTGACCTGGATCGTGACCTACGCCGGGGTGCTGATTTTCGTCGGGCTGACCGCCTATGACACGCAGAAGCTGAGAGTGATGGGCGAACAGCTCTCCGCCGACGATCGCGATGGTTTCCGCCGCTATGCGATCATGGGCGCGCTGACGCTGTATCTGGACTTTATCAACCTGTTCCTGATGCTGCTGCGTATCTTCGGCGATCGCCGCTAGTTCTACGCTATCGATGCGTTAAATCCAGTGAATCATACCGGCCCTTTGCGGCCGGTATGGCTTTTTGTGCCATGATACCCCCCGCGTCCTGCCTGATAGGCTGACTTGACTATACTTATAGCCTCTCTGAGTAAAGTCGAGGCTGTCATGAAACCCAAAGTAGAAACGTACAGCGCCGCCGCCGGCGGTTGGGGAGCGGTGAAGGCCGTAGCGGATGCGCTGCGTCACCAGATGGATCTGCGCCGTGAGGCGATCGCGCTGTTTGACATGAATAAGCCGGACGGCTTTGACTGCCCGGGATGCGCCTGGCCCGATCCCAAGCACAGCGCCTCGTTCGACGCCTGTGAAAACGGGGCGAAGGCATTGGCCTGGGAGGCTACCGCGAAGCGGGTGGACGCCGACTTTTTTGCCGCCCATCGGGTGCAGACGCTGCTGAGCTGGGGCGATCACGAACTGGAGGCGGCTGGCCGACTGACCCTACCGCTGAAGTATGATGCCGCCAGCGACCATTACCAGCCGCTGAGCTGGCAGCAGGCGTTCGAGGAGATCGGCGCCCGTCTGCAAGGCTATCGCGACCCGAATCAGGTCGAGTTCTATACCTCGGGCCGCACCTCCAACGAGGCGGCCTTCCTCTATCAGCTGTTCGCCCGCGAGTACGGCAGCAACAACTTTCCCGACTGCTCCAATATGTGCCATGAGCCGACCAGCGTCGGACTGGCGGCCAGCATCGGCGTGGGGAAAGGCACCGTCCTGCTGGAGGACTTTGAACAGTGCGATCTGGTGATTTGCATCGGCCACAACCCCGGCACCAACCATCCACGGATGCTGACCTCGCTGCGCGCGCTGGTGAAGCGCGGGGCGAAGATGATCGCCATCAACCCGTTACAGGAGCGCGGGCTGGAGCGTTTTACCGCGCCGCAGAACCCGCTGGAGATGCTGACCAATCACGAGACATCGCTGGCCAGCGCCTACTATCATGTGCGTATCGGCGGCGATACCGCGCTGCTGAAAGGGATGATGCGCCTGCTGATCGAACGCGATGAGGCGGCGCGGGCCGCCGGACAGCCGCCGCTGCTGGACGATGCCTTTATCGCCGAGCACACCTGCGGCTATGCCGCGCTGCGCAGCGAGGTGCTCAACACCCGCTGGCAGGATATCGAACGGATCTCCGGCCTGAGTCAGGCCCAGCTGGCCGAGCTGACGGACGCCTACGCGGCCGCCGAGCGCACCATTATCTGCTATGGCATGGGGATCACCCAGCACCAGCACGGCACCCAAAACGTACAGCAGCTGGTGAACCTGCTGCTGCTGAAGGGGAATATCGGGCGTCCGGGCGCCGGTATCTGCCCGCTGCGCGGCCATTCGAATGTGCAGGGCGATCGCACCGTCGGCATCACTGAAAAACCGTCGGCCGAGTTTCTGGCGCGACTGGGTGCCTACTTTGGCTTTACCCCGCCGGCGGCCCCCGGCCATGCGGCGGTGGCCAGTATGCAGGCTATCTGCGACGGCAGCGCGCGGGCGCTTATCTGCCTGGGGGGGAACTTTGCCCTGGCGATGCCGGACAGGCAGGCGAGCGCCGAGCCGCTCACTCAGCTGGATCTGGTAGTGCACATCGCGACCAAGCTGAACCGTTCGCATCTGTTGACTGCGCGCCACAGCTATATTCTGCCGGTGCCGGTGCTGGGGCGCAGCGAGATCGATATGCAGCAGAGTGGGGCGCAGGCGATTACCGTGGAGGACTCCATGTCGATGGTACACGCCTCCCGCGGGGTTCTGACGCCCGCCAGCGCCCAGCTGCTGTCGGAGTGTGCGGTGGTGGCCGGGATCGCCCGGGCGGCGCTGCCGCACAGCGTCGTGGCGTGGGAGGCGCTGATCGCCGACTACGACCGCATTCGCGACGCCATCGAGGCCGTTCTCCCTGCGTTTGCCGATGTGAATCAGCGCATTCGCCAGCCCGGCGGCTTCCACCTGGTCAACGCGGCGGCCGAGCGGCGCTGGCTGACGTCGTCGGGCAAGGCCAACTTTATTCCCTGCGCGGGGCTGCTGGAGGACCCCGAATCGGCCTTCAACAGCGAGCTGGTGCTGGCGACGGTACGCAGTCACGATCAGTACAACACCACGCTGTATGGCATGGACGATCGCTATCGCGGGGTGTTTGGTCAGCGTGACGTGGTGTTTATCAGCGCGGCACAGGCGCAGCGCTGCGGGGTCGGCGACGGGGAGCGGGTCAACCTGATTGCCCTGACGCCGGACGGCAAGCGCAGCGGGCGTCGCATGGATGCGCTGCGGGTGGTGATTTACCCGATGGCCGATCGCTCGCTGGTGACCTATTTTCCGGAGTCAAACCATATGCTGACGCTGGACAATCACGATCCGGCCAGCGGTATTCCCGCCTACAAGAGCATTCCGGTGGTGCTGGAGCGGGCGGGGTAGGGCGGACGCACGGTGAGCCGGGCGCCGGCGCCCTAGAGATCGATCTCGATGTCCTGTTGCACGATGCAGCAGCAGGGCAGGATCTCGTCCGGCTGCAGAAAGGCCAGCGGCGCCTGACGGTAGCTGACTCGCCCGCGCAGCAGGCGGCAGCGGCAGGCGCCGCAGAAGCCGGAGCGACACTGGTATTCGACCGCGACCTGCTGCTGCTCTAGGGTATCGAGCAGCGTCCGATCGGGGCGGTGCTCCAGCTGACGCGCGCTGCGCGCCAGCCGGATACGGTAGCGCGGGGCGTCCGGACTTGCCGTCGCCGCGGCGGCGGCTTTAGCGGTGCGCGTCATCAGAGCTGGAAGTCGCTCAGATCGTCGGCGTTGACCTCGGCGTCGATCTGGCCGACCAGATAGGAGCTGACCTCAACCTCCTGCGGGGCCACCTGGACGTTGTCGGAGACCAGCCAGGCGTTGATCCACGGGATCGGGTTGGAGCGGGTCTCAAACGGCAGCGACAGCCCGACAGCCTGCATGCGGATGTTGGTGATGTACTCCACGTACTGGCACAGAATATCCCGGTTGAGGCCGATCATCGAGCCGTCGCGGAACAGATAACCGGCCCACTCCTTCTCCTGCTGGGCGGCCTGTACGAACAGGTCGTAGCACTGATCTTCGCATTCGGCGGCGATCTCGGCCATTTCCGGGTCATCCTGCCCGGAGCGCATTAGGTTCAGGATATGCTGGGTGCCGGTCAGGTGCAGGGCCTCGTCGCGGGCGATTAGGCGGATGATCTTGGCGTTGCCCTCCATCAGCTCGCGTTCGGCGAAGGCAAACGAGCAGGCGAAGCTGACATAGAAACGGATCGCCTCCAGCGCGTTCACGCTCATCAGACACAGGTAGAGCTTTTTCTTCAGCTCACGCAGGCTGACGGTCACCGGCTTGCCATTGATCTGGTGCGTCCCTTCCCCCAGCAGGTGGTAGTAGCCGGTGCTTTCGATCAGATCGTCATAATAGGCGGAGATGTCGCGTGCGCGCTTGAGGATCTCCTCATTGCTGACGATATCATCGAACACCAGCGCCGGATCGGTGACGATATTGCGGATGATATGGGTGTAGGAGCGAGAGTGGATGGTCTCGGAGAAGGACCAGGTCTCGACCCACGTCTCCAGCTCCGGAATGGAGATCAGCGGCAGCAGGGCGACGTTGGGGCTGCGGCCCTGAATGGAGTCCAGCAGGGTCTGGTACTTCAGGTTGCTGATAAAGATATGCTTTTCGTGATCGGGCAGCGCCTGATAGTCGATGCGATCGCGCGAGACATCCACCTCTTCTGGGCGCCAGAAGAAGGAGAGCTGCTTTTCGATCAGCTTTTCAAAGATTTCATGCTTCTGTTGATCATAGCGGGCAACGTTAACCGGCTGACCAAAGAACATCGGTTCGAGCAGTTGGTCGTTTTTTTTCTGAGAGAAGATGGTGTAGGCCATGACCCTAATCCTGTTGTGCCCCGCCGGCGCGGGGCGTCAAAAATAACGCGTGGATGCGGCGTCCCGCGCCGGGGACGCCGTGCAGCGGGGGCGGTTAAATCTTGCAGGCGCCGCTTTCGCAGCCGTCGTCCTGCGCGCTCCCCAGATCTTCCTGCATATCCTCCGCACCGTCGCGGGTGTTTTGATAATAGAGGGTTTTCACCCCCAGTTTATACGCCGTCAGCAGATCTTTTAACAGCTGCTTCATCGGCACTTTCCCGGACGGGAAGCGTGACGGATCGTAGTTGGTGTTGGCGGAGATCGACTGATCGATAAACTTCTGCATCAGGCCGACCAGCTGCAGATAGCCATCGTTGCCCGGCATGGCCCACAGCAGCTCGTAGGCATCCTTCAGGCGCTCATACTCCGGCACCACCTGGCGCAGAATACCGTCTTTGGAGGCCTTGATGCTGATATAGCCGCGCGGCGGCTCGATGCCGTTGGTGGCGTTGGAGATCTGCGATGAGGTCTCCGACGGCATCAGGGATGACAGGGTCGAGTTACGCAGCCCGTCGCGGACGATCTCGGCGCGCAGGGTTTCCCAATCATAGTGCAGCGGCTCGCTACAGATGGCGTCGAGATCCTTCTTATAGCTGTCGATGGGCAGGATCCCCTGTGCATAGGTGGTCTCGTTGAACCACGGGCAGGCGCCCTGCTCCTGCGCCAGGCGGTGGGAGGCCTTCAGCAGGTAGTACTGGATCGCCTCAAAGGTGCGGTGGGTCAGCGCGTTGGCGCTGCCATCGGAGTAGCGCACCCCGTTTTTAGCCAGATAGTAGGCGAAGTTGATCACCCCGATGCCCAGGGTGCGGCGCCCCATCGCGCCGCGGCGGGCGGCGGGGATCGGGTAGTCCTGGTAGTCGAGCAGGGCATCCAGCGCGCGGACCGCCAGGGTGGCCAGCTCCTCCAGGTCATCCAGCGAGTCGATGGCGCCCAGGTTGAAGGCCGACAGGGTGCACAGGGCTATCTCGCCGGTTTCATCGTTGACATCTTCCAGCGGCTTGGTCGGCAGCGCGATCTCCAGGCACAGGTTGGACTGGCGCACCGGTGCGACCTGGGGGTCAAACGGGCTGTGGGTATTGCAGTGGTCGACGTTCTGGATGTAGATACGCCCGGTGGAGGCGCGCTCCTGCATCATCAGCGAGAACAGCTCGACCGCCTTGATCTTACGCTGGCGGATGCGGCTGTCCTGCTCGTACTGCACATACAGGCGCTCGAACTGGTTCTGATCGGCGAAGAAGGCGTCGTACAGCCCCGGCACGTCGGAGGGGCTGAACAGGGTGATCTCGCCGCCCTGGATCAGACGCTGGTACATCAGGCGGTTGAGCTGCACGCCGTAGTCCATGTGGCGAACGCGGTTATCTTCGACCCCGCGGTTGTTCTTCAGCACCAGCAGGCTCTCTACCTCCAGGTGCCACAGCGGGTAAAACAGGGTCGCCGCGCCGCCGCGTACGCCGCCCTGAGAGCAGGATTTGACCGCGGTCTGGAAGTGTTTGTAGAACGGGATGCAGCCGGTGTGGAATGCCTCGCCGCCGCGGATCGGGCTGCCCAGCGCGCGCAGGCGCCCGGCGTTGATGCCGATCCCGGCGCGCTGGGAGACATACTTCACAATGGCGCTGGAGGTGGCGTTGATCGAGTCCAGGCTGTCGCCGCACTCGATCAGCACGCAGGAGCTGAACTGACGCGTCGGGGTGCGCACTCCGGACATGATCGGCGTCGGCAGGGAGATCTTAAAGGTCGATACCGCATCGTAGAAGCGTTTGATGTAGTCCAGCCGGGTCTCGCGCGGGTAGTGGGAGAACAGGCAGGCGGCCACCAGCATATAGAGGAACTGGGCGCTCTCATAGATTTCACCGCTGACGCGGTTCTGCACCAGGTATTTTCCCTCCAGCTGCTTCACCGCGGCATAGGAGAAGTTCATGTCGCGCCAGTGGTCGAGAAAGCCATCCATCTGCTCGAATTCGTCGCGGCTGAAGTCGGTCAGCAGGTGAGCGTCATATTTGCCCATCTCCACCAGGCGTACGACGTGGTCATACAGCTTGGGCGGCTCGAACTGGCCATAGGCCTTCTTACGCAGGTGGAAGATCGCCAGGCGCGCGGCCATGTACTGGTAGTCCGGGGTTTCACGGGAGATCAGATCGGCGGCGGCCTTGATGATGGTTTCATGGATGTCCGCCGTGCGGATGCCGTCATAAAACTGGATGTGGGAACGCAGCTCAACCTGGGAGACGGAGACGTTTTGCAGCCCTTCCGCCGCCCAGTCGAGAACTCGGTGGATTTTGTCGAGATTGATGCGTTCTTTGCTTCCGTCGCGTTTGGTGACGAGCAGACTCTGATTCATAGGATACGTTCCTGTCCGTGTGAGCCCCGCTGGACGTGCGTTAGCGCCGCTGACGCTAGTGGCGTCGGAGCGACGATAACACAATATATAGGGGGTGAATGACGATGTGGCAACAAGATAGTGTTGTTGTCCGCGTTTTGCAAGTGAACAAAATGGCGCGTGCTTGTGGATAAGTTGGGGGTGAAATGTTACGTAGCGGACGGTAGGCGGCGTCCGCTCTGGCGCTGTCCGCGAGGGGATAACATGAGGGTCGCTTTTAAAAAAATTGATCGTTTGCCGTTTTATTATTCGTTACGGAAACCGGCAATCTTGATCTGGCTCGGAATGGGTTAAAACGTCACCGCCGCGGGTAAAAAGGCGGCGGTGACGACGACGCGCGCTACTCCGCCTCGCGGCAGGCGTGCAGTAGATAGTTGACGTCGACCCCCTGGCCCAGGGTGAAGCGATCGCGCAGCGGGTTATAGTGCATGCCGCAGAGATGGCGCACCGTCAGCGGGGCGCTGTCCAGCCAGCCCATCAGCTCGGCGGGGCGGATAAACTTGCGCGGGTCATGGGTGCCCTTGGGCACCATTTTCAGCAGGTACTCGGCGCCCAGCACCATCAGCAGCCAGGCCTTGGGGTTTCGGTTGATGGTCGAAAAGAACACCTGTCCGCCGGGTTTGACCAGGCGGGCGCAGGCCAGTACCACGGAGCGGGGATCCGGCACATGCTCCAGCATCTCCATGCAGGTGACCACGTCATACTGTGCGTCGGCGCGTTCGGCGTGCTGTTCGACCGTCTCCTGCAGATAGTTGACCGTGACGCCGCTCTCCAGGGCGTGTAGGCGTGCCACCTGCAGCGGCTCCGCGCCCATATCCAGCCCGGTGACCTCGGCGCCGGCCTGCGCCATGCTTTCCGCCAGAATGCCGCCGCCGCAGCCGACGTCGAGCACCCGCTTGGCGAACAGGCCGTCGGCGCGCTGCAGGATATAGTCCAGGCGCAGGGGATTGATGCGGTGCAGCGGTTTGAATTCGCCCTCGGGATCCCACCAGCGTGAGGCGACGGCTTCAAACTTGGCAATTTCCTGCAGATCAACGTTTTGTGACACCTCTGACTCCTTTAATCCAGCGCGGCGGCGCGCGCAAAAAAAGACCCTCTGAGGCGATTATACCCGTTGTTCCGCGATGGCAAAGGGGCAGTCGGCGCTAACGCTACGATGGCGCTGTGCATTTCGCACAACCCCGGCCTTTGTGGTATCATTATCGTCTTTGTCATCGTGTATGCGCCTGGTTCTACTCGATGTATTGAGGGTAGCGGCAGATGAATAATTAGTAGAGGGATAGCAGCTCCATGAGCGACCTTGCCAGAGAGATTACGCCGGTCAATATCGAAGAAGAGTTGAAAAACTCATATCTGGATTACGCCATGTCCGTTATCGTCGGTCGTGCGCTGCCGGATGTTCGGGATGGCCTGAAGCCGGTACACCGTCGCGTCCTGTTTGCGATGAACGTACTGGGCAATGACTGGAACAAACCATACAAAAAATCGGCCCGTGTGGTTGGTGACGTTATCGGTAAATATCACCCACACGGTGACAGCGCGGTTTATGACACTATCGTGCGTATGGCGCAGCCGTTCTCCCTGCGCTATATGCTGGTCGACGGCCAGGGTAACTTTGGCTCCATCGACGGCGACTCCGCGGCGGCGATGCGTTACACCGAAGTGCGCATGGCGAAGATTGCTCATGAGCTGTTGGCCGATCTGGACAAAGAGACGGTGGACTATGTGCCCAACTACGACGGCACTGAACAGATCCCCGACGTCCTGCCGACCAAGGTGCCCAACCTGCTGGTCAACGGCTCTGCCGGTATCGCGGTGGGGATGGCGACCAACATTCCTCCCCATAACCTGACCGAGGTGATCAACGGCTGCCTGGCCTATATCGATGATGAGAACATCACCATCGAAGGGCTGATGGAGCATATCCCGGGGCCGGACTTCCCGACGGCGGCGATCATCAACGGGCGCCGCGGCATTGAAGAGGCTTACCGTACTGGGCGCGGCAAGATCTACGTGCGCGCGCGCGCCGAGATCGAGGTTGACGATAAAAATGGCCGCGAAACCATCGTGGTGCATGAGATCCCCTATCAGGTCAACAAGGCGCGTCTGATCGAGAAAATCGCCGAGCTGGTGAAAGAGAAGCGCGTCGAGGGCATCAGCGCCCTGCGCGATGAGTCCGATAAGGACGGGATGCGCATCGTTATCGAAGTCAAGCGCGACGCGGTGGGCGAGGTGGTGCTGAATAACCTCTACACCCAGACGCAGATGCAGGTCTCCTTCGGTATCAACATGGTGGCGCTGCACCAGGGACAGCCGAAGCTGCTGACCCTGAAAGAGTGCCTGGAAGCCTTTGTGCGCCACCGCCGTGAGGTAGTGACCCGCCGCACCATCTTTGAACTGCGCAAAGCGCGCGAGCGTGCCCACATATTGGAAGGCCTGGCCATTGCGCTGGTCAACATCGATCCGATCATTGAGCTGATCCGCCGTGCGCCGACGCCCGCCGAGGCCAAGGCTGCGCTGGTTTCCCAAGCCTGGGCGCTGGGCAACGTGGCGGCGATGCTGGCACGCGCCGGCGACGACGCCGCGCGTCCGGAGTGGCTGGAGCCGCAGTATGGCATTCGCGACGGCCATTATCACCTGACGGAGCAGCAGGCGCAGGCGATCCTGGATCTGCGTCTGCAGAAGCTGACCGGCCTGGAGCACGAGAAGCTGCTGGATGAGTACAAGGCGCTGTTAGAGCAGATCGCCGCGCTGATCTTCATCCTGCAGAGCCCGGAGCGCCTGATGGAGGTGATCCGCGAAGAGCTGATCGCCATCCGCGAGCAGTTTGGCGATGCGCGCCGCACCGAGATCACCGCCAACACGGCGGATATCAATATCGAAGATCTGATCGAGCAGGAAGACGTCGTGGTGACCCTGTCGCATCAGGGCTACGTGAAGTACCAGCCGCTGAGCGACTATGAGGCTCAGCGTCGCGGCGGTAAGGGTAAGTCCGCCGCGCGAATTAAAGAAGAGGACTTTATCGATCGGCTGCTGGTGGCCAATACCCACGACACGATCCTGTGCTTCTCCAGCCGGGGCCGCATGTACTGGATGAAGGTGTATCAGCTGCCGGAGGCCAGCCGCGGTGCCCGCGGTCGTCCGATCATCAACCTGCTGCCGCTGGAGGCCGACGAGCGCATCACCGCTATCCTGCCGGTGCGTGAGTACGCCGAAGGGGTCAACGTGTTTATGGCGACCGCCAGCGGTACGGTGAAGAAGACGGCGCTGACCGAGTTCAGCCGTCCGCGCGCCGCCGGGATTATCGCCGTGAACCTCAACGACGGCGATGAGCTGATCGGGGTCGATCTGACCGATGGCAACGACGAGGTGATGCTGTTCTCCGCCGCCGGTAAAGTGGTGCGCTTCAAGGAGGACGCGGTGCGTGCCATGGGGCGTACCGCGACCGGGGTGCGAGGCATCAAGCTGGCCGGAGACGATCGCGTGGTATCGCTGATCGTACCGCACGGCGAAGGCGCTATCCTGACCGTGACCCAGAACGGCTACGGCAAACGCAGCGGCGTGGCCGAGTATCCGACCAAGTCACGCGCGACCCAGGGGGTTATCTCCATCAAGGTGACCGAGCGTAACGGCAGCGTCGTCGGCGCGGTGCAGGTCGAGGACTGCGACCAGATCATGATGATCACCGATGCCGGTACCCTGGTGCGCACCCGCGTATCCGAGGTCAGCATCGTCGGGCGTAATACGCAGGGGGTTATCCTGATCCGTACCGCTGAAGACGAGCACGTGGTGGGGCTGCAGCGGGTCGTCGAGCCGGTTGACGACGAAGATCTGGACAGCATCGACGGCAGCGCCGCGGAGGGTGACGATGAGATCGTGCCGGAAGTGGAGAGCGATGACGATGCCGCCGAGGACGACGCGGAATAAGCGTTGACGCAGGCGTCACAAGGGCCGGTTACTCCGGCCCTTTTTTTATGCCGCTGACGTGCCCGGCTATCGGTTGACGCGCTGATGCCGCCCCCGGCTGAATCGCGCTGACGCGCCGTTATGCCGCCAGGTCATTGCGCCGCGCGGGGTTTGTCGCTACCTTAACGCCATTCTCTCTGTTACTACGGTTACGGGCGCCACGTTGAAATACTTCGTCTCCTTTCGCACCACGCTCAAGGTTTCCCGCTATCTGTTCCGCACGCTGGCGCTGATGCTGTGGATCCTGGGCGCCCTGCTGACCACCTTCTATATTCTGAATAAGTTTCATGAGAAAGAGTCCGATATCCGTCAGGACTTTAACCTGAACTTCGATCAGGCCCAGGCGGTCATCCGCCACGCGAACGCCACCATGCGCGATATTCGCTATATCGCCGAGAATCGGCTGGCCTGGTCGGGCAGCGACAGCAGCATTCAGCCCTACAGCGGCAGGGCGCTGGACATCAGCGGCGAGCTACCGCCGCTGCTGCCGATCTTTCCCGAGTCCGACTGCCGGCGCATCAGCGAGGGCTATCGCACCTCTCTGCGGGCGCTCAGCGGGTTTATCCGCTACTGGAAGGAGAACTTTGTCGCCGCCTACGATCTCAACCGGATCTTCGTCATCGGCGGCAGCAGTCAATGTCTGGCGGATTTCAGTATCCGCAACGTGCCCCTGGACGGCGGCAATACCCTGCGCCTGCTGCAGCAGCGGGTCATGCGTTTTCAGGGCAGCAACGACAAGGATCAGTCGCTGTTCTGGGTGATCCCGGGCGCGCAGAGCGACGCCGGCTCGCTGTACATTGCCTCGCCGATATACAGCGGCAACCAGCTGGAGGCGGTGCTGGGCACCGAGCAGACGCTGCGTCTGGAGGAGCTGACCAATCCGTCGATGCTGCCGATCGGGGTCACGCTGCTCAGCGACAGCGGCGATACGCTGCTGAGCTATGCCGAAAACGGCGGGCCGCTGCCGATCCTGAGCGGCCTGCCGGACGATGAGAACTACTTTGGCTATAACAGCAGCTACGATACGCTGCTGCTGAAGAAAAAGCTGCAGCCGAGCGGTCTGTCCATCGTCTACTCGCTGCCGTCGCGAGTGCTGCTGGAGCGTTTTAACCTGCTGTTGATCAACGCCATCGTGCTGAACCTGATCAGCGGGATCGTGCTGTTCGTCCTGACCTGGCTGTTTGAGCGCAAGATGTTCCGGCCGGCGGAGAATAACGCGCTGCGGCTGGAGGAGCATGAGCAGTTTAACCGCAAGATCGTGGCGTCGGCGCCGGTGGGCATTTCGATCCTACGCGCGCGCGACGGCAGCAACATCCTCAGCAACGAACTGGCCCACAACTATATCAGTCAGTTTACGCCCGAGGATCGCCAGCGCATCACCCGGATTATCTGCGAAGAGCCGGTCAGCGTACTGGATGTGATCACCGTGCAGAACCAGAATCTGCAGATCAGCTTTGTTCGCTCGCGCTACCGCAATGAGGACGTGGCGATTTGCGCCATGGTCGACGTCAGCGCCAGGGTGAAGATGGAGGAGTCGCTGCAGGAGATGGCCGCCGCCGCCGAGCAGGCCAGCCAGTCTAAGTCGATGTTTCTGGCGACCGTCAGCCATGAGCTGCGCACCCCGCTGTACGGCATTATCGGCAACCTGGATCTGCTGCGCACCAAGACGCTGCCGGAGGAGGTACAGCGTCTGCTGGGGGCGATGAGCAACTCTTCGGGACTGCTGCTGAAGATCATCAACGATATTCTCGACTTCTCCAAGATAGAGTCGGAGCAGCTGAAGATCGAGCCCGGCCGCTTCGTCCCGCGCGAGGTGATCCCGCATATCATCGGCAACTACCTCCCGCTGGTGGTTCGCAAGCGTCTGACGCTGTACTGCTTTATTGAGCCGGATGTGCCGGAGGCCCTCTCCGGCGACATCATGCGTATTCAGCAGGTGCTCTCGAATCTGCTGAGCAACGCCATCAAGTTTACCGATACCGGCTGCATCATTCTGCAGGCGCGGGTGAATGACTTCTATCTGGAGTTCCGGGTGCGCGACACGGGGCTCGGGATCCCGCCGCGCGACGTGCTGCGCCTGTTCGATCCCTTCTTCCAGGTGGGCAGCGGCGTTCAGCGCCATTTTCACGGTACCGGACTGGGGCTGGCCATCTGCGAGAAGCTGGTTAGCCTGATGGACGGCGATATCGCGGTGGAGTCGTCGCCGGGGCTGGGCAGCATCTTTACCATTCGCCTGCCGATGTATCAGGCCAAGGCGGCGCAGCCGCTGCAGCCGGCGCTGCAGCAGCGCACCCTGTGGCTGGATATCCATAACGCCCGTCTGGAGCGCTATCTGCAGACGCTGCTGAGCGCCGCCGGTGCGCGGGTGTGTCTCTGCCCGCCGCTGACGCCGTCGACGGCGCAGGATGTGCTGATCTGCGATCATCCGCCGCAGACGGGGCAGGCGTTCGCCGCCCAGGTGCGGCTGTGCGCCGACTACCTCGGCCACGCCCGTCGCCACGCCTCGGGGGAATGGCTGCTCAATACCGCTGCGCCGCTGGAGCTGCTGCAGGTGCTGAACCGCATTTTCGCGCCGGAGAGCGTCGTGGAGTGCAGCCCGGACAGCGCCAGCGCGGCGCCGGCGGATCGCCAGCAGGACTTCAGCGATATTGCGGTCCTGATCGTAGACGATCATCCGATCAACCGACGTCTGCTGGCCGATCAGCTGATCTCGCTGGGCTTTAGCCAGGTCGCGGTGGCCTGCGATGGGGTCGACGCCCTGGGGGCACTGCAGCAGCAGGCGGCGGACATCGTGCTGACGGACGTGAATATGCCCAATATGGATGGCTATCAGCTGACCGAGCGACTGCGTCAGCAGGGGCGCACCCTGCCGATCGTGGGGGTGACGGCTAACGCGCTGGCCGAGGAGCGCCAGCGCTGCATTGAGGTGGGAATGGACAGCTGCCTGTCTAAGCCGGTGATGCGGGAAGACCTGCTGGCCTCCCTCAGCGGCTATGCGCTGCAGATCCGCCGGCGCCGGGAGAACGAGGCATAAAAAACCCCGCCGATGCGGGGCGGGGTGCGGGGGTTATGCCTTGTCGTCATTCGGCATGATGTTGACCGATGACAGATAGTTTAGCAGGGCGATATCGTTGTCGACCCCCAGCTTCAGCATCGCTGATTTCTTCTGGCTGCTGATGGTCTTGATGCTGCGGTTGAGCTTTTTGGCGATCTCGGTGACCAGAAATCCCTCGGCAAACAGGCGCAAAACCTCGCTCTCTTTCGGCGAGAGGCGCTTGTCGCCGTAGCCGCTGGCATTGATTTTCTCCAGCAGCTTGGAGACGCTCTCCGGGGTGAACTTTTTGCCTTTCTGCAGGGCGGCCAGCGCCTTGGGCAGATCGGTGGGCGCCCCCTGTTTCAGCACGATCCCCTCGATATCCAGATCCAGAACGGCGCTGAGGATCGCCGGGTTGTTGTTCATGGTCAGGACGATGATGGACAGCTCGGGAAAGTGGCGCTTGATGTATTTGATCAGCGTAATGCCGTCGCCGTACTTGTCACCGGGCATGGAGAGATCGGTGATCAGCACGTTGACGTCCAGTTTGGGCAGGCTATTGATCAGCGCTGTGGAATCTTCAAATTCTCCGACCACGTTAACCCATTCGATCTGTTCTAGCGACTTGCGGATGCCGAACAGGACAATGGGGTGGTCATCAGCAATGATTACATTCAGGTTATTCATATTGTTGGTTACCTAGTTGCAGCAGTCGGCTGACAAAAGCGTCAATGTGACTGATCAGGACTCTAACGTGTGCCGCATCGTTGCGTTTAATGGCCTCTTCCAACTGTTCGCACAGCCCTTTGCCGGCGGGAAACGCCAGCATGGCAAAGACCCCCTTGAGGCGATGTGCGGTGAGGGCCAGCGATGGCCAATCCTGTTGATCCGACTCAGTATACAGTTTTTGAACATCTGCGGGTACTGTGTCCAAAAATAGAGAATAATAATCCTTTGATTTAAAAGGATTGTTATCAATATCGAGAGACGTATTTTCAGCATATTCGCACCGCGCTGGCGATTCTGTCGCCGCCATTTGCCGTTCGATCAGCAGCAGGATGGCATCGATCAGCGCATCGGTCAGGTTAAAATTGGCCCGGATCCGCTGCGGCGCGTACTCCTCAAAGCCGTCGATATCCGCCGCCAGCAGCAGGGTATCGGCCTGGGCCTGCGCCGGATCGTCGGTCAGCGTCAGATCGCTGTGGCTCTCTGCGCCGTCGCTCTCCGCATCGGCGGTCAGCAGGGTCGCACCAAAGCCCTCTAGGCGCTGGGCAACCCGGGAGCGGATCTCCTCGGAGGTAATCCGCAGACGGATGGTGATGCCGTCCAGCAGCCTTTCATCGCCCTGTTCGGCCAGGGGTAGCGCCTGCATCTGGCAGCTAAAGCGGTAGTGGGTGCCAATGTCATGCTTGCTGTCGATGGTTAGCTCGCCGCCCAGGCGCCGACACAGCTGGGCGCACAGATAGTAGGTCAGGCTGGAGCCGCGCGCGAAGCGATCGCGCTGGGCCGGCGCCAGCGCCGGATAGCGCAGGTTGTGGCGCTCGGCGCTGGAGACGCCTGCGCCGGTGTCGCTGAGGGTGATGTGCAGCAGGCCGGGGCGCTGGGCATCGGGAGTGATGGTGAGGCCGATCTTGCCGTAGGCGGTGGTGATGATGGCGTAGTGCAGCAGCATCTCCAGCACCCGCTCAAGGGTGGCGATATCGCCGGTGAACTGCTGGGCGGGATCGGTTTCGACCCGTCCTAGCAGCATCAGCCCCTTGCGCCGCATGGCCGGCAGGCTGCGCAGCAGCAGGGCGTCGATGCGCTCGTGCAGGCGGAAGGTTTCCTGCGGCGGCGCCCAGTCTTGGCTTTCGACGGCGGTCAGCAGGGTGATCTCATCGATCAGGCGCTGGGCGTGCTGGCTCTCCAGCCACAGATCGTTCAGCGGCGACTGGGCGTCGGCGTCGCGGCGCAGGCTCTCGCAGATCTGCATTATCCGCGTCAGCGGATCGCGCAGCTCTCGGCCCAGGTTGTCGGTCATGGTCTTGCGCGCCGTCAGGTTCTTTTCATACTCCGCCTGCGTCAGCTTGAGCTTTTGGCCCATCAGCATTTCGCTATCCAGATTGCGGATCAGGAACAGCGCGGAGTAGGGCGTCTGCTGGCTGCGCACCATCTGCACTTCGTACATGGCGTTATTGACGCTGACCTGCACCTTCCCCTGGTGGCGATCGGCCATGGCGGCGATTTTGTTCAGGCTCAGGTGGGGCAGCAGATGGTCGGCCAGCTTGTTGCTGGCGACCAGGGTGTCGCTGTCAAAGCGGTAAATCAGCAGCCCCATCGGCAGGTGGGTAATGATCTCCTGGTTCATCTCCTGCTGGGCGTTCAGCTGGGCCGCCATGCGTTTGCCCGGGCGGACATATTGATGACGGATGACGTAGAAGCCGATGGCGGAGAGGATCAGCAGCGCTAGGTTAATCAGCAGCACCCAGAAGTTATTGCGCGCCAGATCCAGCGTGAGGGTCATGGTTGGGATATGAAACTGGATTTTCAGCGGCGTGTTGTAGATAGGCGCATTGACGGTGACCCACGGCCAGCCCAGCTGGGTAAAGGCGCGCGGCAGCTCGTCGTGACCGCCCCAGTCGCTGATGCTGTCCTGATCCTCCAGCAGCTGGAAGCGCGTCGCCGGCAGATTGTCCGGCAGAATATCGCCCACCGGCAGATCGAAGGCGATGACGGTGGCCAGGTGGCCCGGGTTATTAAAGGTGGTGCGCAGGGTAAAGTAGTAGGCGTTGAGAAAACGGAACTTGCGCAGCCCGGAGAAGCCTTCGCGCAGGTCGAGGGCGTTGGACTGCTGCAGCATTTCGGCCTTGCGGGTCTCCACCAGGTTGCCCAGGTAGCCGTCTTTATAGCGCGCCGAGAGATCCTTCATCGGCATGGTCGAAATCAGGATCAGGCTGTTGTCCTGGCCGTTGAGGTAGTAGAGCGAGTAGGCGTCGGTGCTGGCGCTCCACAGGACGTCCAGATAGCGCGACAGGCTTTGGGCCAGATCGGTGGTGGCGTTGTCGTGCAGGCCGAAGATCAGCGCATCGGTCTTATGGCGGGCCTTGTCCAGCAGATAGATGTCCGGGCGCAGGCGCAGCTCGCGCGGCGTCGGCGCGGCGTTCGCGGTGCTTTCCGCCGGAATGTTTTCATAAATCTGGTAGGTAATGAAGCGGTAGGTCTCCACCCGCTGCTGTATCTGCCTGGCCACCGAGGCCAGCATATTCTGCTTGGCGCCGATATAGGCGTTCACATAGTTATAGCCATACAGCAGGTTGCCCAGCAGCAGCAGCAGCAGGAACAGCAGATAGCTGCGGGTAATGCCGGAAAGGGACATGGTGTGTGAAGTCGGCTCCATAGCGCGCGGGCGATCCTGTCAGTCAAGAAAAACG
The DNA here is from genome assembly GCF_001896205.1 of Edwardsiella piscicida. Taxonomy (GTDB): domain Bacteria; phylum Pseudomonadota; class Gammaproteobacteria; order Enterobacterales; family Enterobacteriaceae; genus Edwardsiella; species Edwardsiella piscicida. The sequence continues at coordinate 2,636,070 of NZ_MPNU01000001.1, read as the reverse complement.
CTGTGCGCAGTATAGCAAGGGGGACGGACGCTGGCATCTGCCCCGCGCCGGCCCCGCGCATTCAGGCTATTTTACGCCGGAACATGGCATAGGCGGCACCGCCGGTGGTGACGGTGATCACCAGCAGCGGCCACAGGCTGTGCCAGATCACGCTAAAGCCGACGTTTTTGAGGTACAGCTGCTTGGTGATGTCGGTAAAGTGGCGGATCGGGTTAATCCAGGTCACGTGCTGCAGCCAGAGCGGCATGTTCTCCACCGGGGAGACGTAGCCGGACAGCAGGATGGCCGGCATCATGAAGACGAAGACGCCGATAAACGCCTGCTGCTGGGTTGCGCACAGCGAGGAGATAAATAGCCCAAAGCCCACCAGCGACAGCCCATACACCAGCAGGGTGAAGTAAAACAGCCACAGGGAGCCGGCAAAGGGGATTTGATAGCCAAAGATCCCGATCAGCAGCACCAGGGTTGCCTGGAAGGTGGCGACGATCATCGCCGGCACCGCTTTGCCGATGAAGATTTGTCCGGTGTTCAGCGGCGAGACCAGCAGCTGCTCCAGGGTTCCCTGCTCCCGCTCGCGCGCCACCGACAGCGAGGTGACGATCATCACGCCGATGGTGGCGATCAGGGCGATCAGCGAGGGCACGACGAACCACTTGTAGTCCAGGTTGGGGTTATACCAGTTGCGGACGATCAGCGCGCTGTTGACCAAGGGGGGCTGGCCGCGCGCGCGCATTAGCTCCTGCTGGTAGTCGCTGACGATCTGCTGTACGTAGTTGGCGGCGATCTGGGCGCTGTTGGAGCTGCGGCCGTCGAGGATCAGCTGCAGCGCGCTCGGTTTTCCGCTCAGCAGATCGCGGCTGAAGTTGGCCGGAAAGCGCACCAGCAGCAGCGCGCGCTGGTCGTTGATGGTCGGCGCGATCGCCTGCGGGCTGTGCAGCAGGATCACCTGTGAGAAGGCGCTGGCCTTGGCCAGCCGCTGGGTCAACTCGACGGAGAGTGGGCCGCTGTCTTCGCTGTATACCGCGATGGTGGCGTTGGTGACGTTGAGGGTCGCGGCAAAGGGAAACAGCAGCACCTGCATCAGCACCGGCACCACCAGAATGGTTCGGGTCTGCGGGTCGCGCAGCAGGGACTGCAGCTCTTTGACTATCAGGGTCAGCAGACGGTGCAGCATGCTCTTCTCCTCCTCAGTCCAGCCGCCGCCGGGTTTTCAGGGCGGTTAGACCGATGAAAACCAGCGCTGATGCCAGCATAAAGGCCAGGTTAACCATCAGTACGCTGGTGATATTGCCCGCCAAAAACAGGGACTGCAGCGTACTGACGAAGTAGCGTGCCGGAATGACGTAGGTCACCGCGCGCACGATGGCCGGCATGCTGTCGATTTCAAACACGAAGCCGGAGAGCATCACCGCCGGTAGGAAGGCCGCGTTAAGGGCGATCATCGCCGCGTTGAACTGGTTGCGCGTGACGGTGGAGATCAGCAGTCCCATCCCCAGGGTGCTGGCCATAAATAGGCTGGTCATGGCGAACAGGATCGGCAGCGAGCCGCGAAACGGCACGCCCATGATGAAGACCGCCACCACCATGCACAGCCCCATCGCCAGCATGCCCAGCACATAATAGGGCAGCAGCTTGGAGAGCAGCAGCTCCGTGCGGGTGACCTGAGTGGAGAGCAGGGCCTCCATGGTGCCGCGCTCCCATTCGCGGGCGATCACCAGCGACGTGAGGATCGCGCCGATCACGGTCATGATAATGGTGATCGCGCCGGGAATGATAAAGTGCTGGCTGATGGCGGCGGGGTTAAACCAGTAGCGCATCTGTATGTCGATGGGCGGCTGATAAGGCTGACCGTGCATCTGGGCGTGCTGCTGCAGCCAGATCTGCCAGACCCCTTCGGTGTAGCCGCGGACGAAGTTGGCGGTGTTGGGCTCGCTGCCGTCGGTGATCACCTGGATCGGTGCCACATCCTGAGTGCGCAGCAGGCGCGCGGCGAAGTCGACCGGGATCACTACCATGCCGCGGATTTGCCCGGCCTGCAGCATGGCGGTCAGCTGCCGCCGATCGTCGCTGACGGTGGCGTCGATATAGGGGGAGCCGGTAAAGGTATCGGCCAGATCGCGTGCCTGCGGGGTCTGCTGCTCCAGCAGAATGCCGACGCGCAGGCGGCTGGAGTCCAGGTTGATGCCGTAGCCAAAGATAAACAGCAGCAGCAGCGGGATCACCACCGCGATCAGCAGGCTGCTGGGGTCGCGCACGATCTGGGCGCTCTCTTTCCGGCACAGGGCGCGCAGACGGCGCCAGGAGAAGTGGGTTGCGCTGTCAGCCATGGGCATGCTCCCGGTCGTAGGCCTGCACCAGCTCGATGAAGGCCTGCTCCATGGTCGGATTGGGGTTATCGTCGCTGGCGATGCGAGCCTTGAGGTCGTCCGGCGATCCGCTGGCGATGATCTGTCCGTGGTAGACCAGCGCGATGCGGTCGCAGTACTCCGCCTCGTCCATAAAATGGGTGGTGACCATCACGGTCACCCCTTTATCCACCATGCCGTTGATGTGCAGCCAGAATTCGCGCCGGGTCAGCGGATCGACGCCGGAGGTGGGCTCATCCAGAAACAGGATATCCGGCTCATGCATCAGGGCGCAGGAGAGCGCCAGGCGCTGTTTGAAGCCCAGCGGCAGCGCATCCGGCGTTTGGTTCAGGATCGGCGTGAAGTTGAACGCCCGGGTCATGTCGGCGATTTTGGCGCGCTGGCGCTTACCGCGCAGGCCGTAGACCCCGGAGAAGAAGGTCAGGTTCTGGGCGACGGTTAGATTACCGTACAGTGAAAATTTTTTGGGCCATATAGCCCAGGTGCTGGCGCGCTCGTCCGGAGTCCGTCTTCAGATCCATGTCGAGCACCAGCGCGTGGCCGCTGGTGGGCACCAGCAGACCGCACATCATCTTGAAGGTGGTGGACTTGCCCGCGCCGTTGGGGCCAAGCAGGCCGAAGATCTCACCGCGCTTGACCTGAAAGTCGACGTGGTCGGTGGCGGCGAAGCTGCCGAACTTCTTGGTCAGCGCCTGCGCCTCGATCACCGTCTGCGCGGGGTCGGCGTCGACCTGCGGCATGATGTCGGCCAGCGCCGAGGCCTGGTGCGGCCCGCCGCCCAGCAGATCGATAAAGGCGTCTTCAAAGCGTGGCTCGGCCTCCTGCAGCTCGGCCTGGGCGAGGCCGAGCGCCGCGGGGATCTGCCGGTGGTCGCAGCCCGCCCGCAGGATCAGGCGCAGGTATTGCCCCTGGATCACGCCGTCGCTGACCATCGGCAGGGTGATGGCCCGCTGCAGCAGACGGCGGTGGGAGACGCCGGGCGCGCGCAGCAGGAGCGTACGCCCGGCCATGCGCTGGGTCAGCTGCTGCGGGGCGCCGCTGTACAGCAGGCGCCCTTCGTTGAGCAGCAGCACCTCCCGGCACTGTTCGGCTTCGTCCAGATAGGAGGTGCTCCACAGGATCAGCATCCCGTCGTCGGCCAGGGTGTGTACCATACGCCATAGCTCTCGGCGCGAGATGGGATCGACCCCGACGCCCGGCTCGTCCAGCAGCAGCACCTGCGGCGATCCTATCAGGGTACAGGCCAGCCCCAGCTTCTGCTTCATGCCGCCGGAGAGCTTGCCGGCCAGGCGATCGGTGAAGGGCGCCAGCGAGGTAAACGCCAGCAGCCGCGCAAAGGTACGCTGACGCTCGGCGCCGATGACGCCGCGCAGCGAGGCGTACAGGTTCAGGTTCTCCATCACCGTTAAATCTTCATACAGGCCAAACTTCTGCGGCATATAGCCCAGGATGGCGTGCAGCTGGCGATCCTGACGGAGGGGATCGAGACCGACGACGCTGACGTGCCCGGCGCTGGGCTTCAGCAGTCCGGCCAAGATGCGCATCAGCGTGGTTTTGCCGGCGCCGTCCGGCCCGACCAGCCCCATGACGGCGCCGCTGGCGATGCGGATCGTCAGGCTGGCCACCGCCGGGCGATCCAGCCCGTCAAAGCGTTTCTCCAGCCCCTCCAGCGTAATATAGCGGCTCTCCATGATCGGCTCCGCTAGCGCTGCGCCGGGGCAAAGCGCAGGGTGACCGGCATCCCCTGGCGCAGCGCATCGTCGGCGTCGTTGACGATCACGCGCAGGCGATAGACCAGCGCGGTGCGCAGCTCCGGGGTTTCCACGGTTTTTGGCGTAAACTCGGCGGTCGGGGAGACGAACCCGATGGTGCCATGGTAGGGCTGGCGGCGGCCGTCGATATACAGGTCGATTTGGGTACCGGGAATGGCCTGGTTCAGGTGGGTCTCGTCGACATAGGCGCGCACCCAGACCGGGCGGGTCAGGGCAACGCTGAATACCGTGTTTCCGGCGGCCAGCATGGTGCCTGGTTCGACGGCGCGGGTCATTACCGTACCGGCGGAGGGCGCGAACAGCGCGGTGTCGTGCAGGTTCAGCTCGGCCTGCGCCTGAGCGGCCTGGGCCTGCTGCAGCTGAGCCTGGGCCTGTTCTATCTGCTGCGGGCGGTTACCGGCCTGGTACTGCGCCAGCTTATCGCGTGCCTGCTGCAGCTGGGCGCGCGCCTGGTTGCGGTTGGTGCGCGCACTGTCCAGTTCGTTGGCCGATACGGCGCGGCTGGCCCACAGCCCCTGCTGACGATCGAGGAAGCTCTGGGCATAGCGGTAGTTGGCGTCGGCCTGGGCGACGGCCGCCTGGGCCTGGGCTATCTCTTCGCTACGGTAGCCGGCCTGCAGCAGCGCGAGGTTGGCCTGCGCGGCGGCGGCGTTGGCGCGTGCCTCGTTCAGGGCGTTGACATAGGGGGCGTCATCCAGTCGACCCAGCAGCATCCCCGGTTTCACCGCGGCACCCTCATCGACGCTCAGGGATGCCAGACGGCCGCTGACGCGGAACCCGAGATCGACGGTGCGGATATCGACGTTGCCGTACAGCGTCAGCGGCTGATCCTGTTGGCTACGGTAGTAGTAATATCCCGCGGCGGCCAGGGCAACCAGTACGACGCCGATGACCACGCCTGTGATGCGCCTTTTATTCATGATGTTTTCCTCACGTTCCCGACGGCGCCGCGTTGACGCAGCCCGTTCATCAGCAGCTCGGTGTGCAGCTGCACGACCTCATGGATCGCCTGCGCCTGGGCCGGGCCTATCTGGGGCCAGCCGGTGCGGTTCAGTATGGTTTCACGCGCCATGCGAAAGGCCAGCACCTGGCCGAGCAGCGCATGGGTGTGCAGCGCCGCCGTTGGCTGCGTCGCGTCTAGCCCGGTATAGCCGGCCACCAGACGGGTCATCAGGGTGTGCAGCGGCGAAATAAACTGATCGTGCAGAATGGGCGAGGCGGCGCTGGGCAGCATCTGCTCCCGAGAGATAATCTGGCTCAGGTGCAGGGTCTGCGGCTGGGTCATCAGGTGACACAGGTGAGCGATGGCGCGCTGGATCAGCGCCAGGTAGGCCTGCGGCGTTGCGTCGGACCGACTCAGAAAGCGCTCACACTCCGTGCGCAGGGGGTGAAAGCTGGCGTTAAGGGTATCGGCAATCCACTGGGCGACGGCCAGATAGAGCCCCTGCTTGGAGTGAAAGTAGTAGGTGATGGCGGCGATGTTCTGCCCAGCGGCCAGCGCGATGTCGCGGGTGGTAGCGCCCTCCAGTCCCCGCTGTGCAAACAGGGTCAGCCCGGCATCGATCAGGGCCTGGCGCGCCTGTTCGCCGCGGGGCGTTGCGCTGGCCAGCGCCGCGTTGGCGCGGGGCGTTTTCATCGCGACCTCGTTAAAAGTCAATCATATGATTGATTAACTTTAGGCGCTTTTTTCGCCGCTGTAAAGCGGATGACGGGAGCGCAATGGGGAGCAGACAGCGCGGGCGTATGCTGTTACACTGTACGCCAATTATGTACCTGCAGTTTGTGCCTGTCCTCGTGGTAATTCTTGCTTTGCCTCGTCTGATACGCCTGTCCGGAAACTGCATCCCTGTAGCACAGGGAGCGGGCGGGTCTGGAGTTTTTCATGTCTTTTGATTCCCTTGGCCTGTGTGCCGAACTGTTACGCGCTGTGGAAGAGCAGGGCTATCGTGATCCGACCCCGATCCAGCAGCAGGCCATTCCCCTGGTGCTGCAGCGTCGCGATCTGATGGCCAGTGCCCAGACCGGCACCGGTAAGACCGCCGGCTTTACGCTGCCGCTGCTGCAGCTGCTGCACCAGAATCCCAAAAATGGTAAGGGACGCCGCCCGGTGCGGGCGCTGATCCTGACGCCGACCCGCGAGCTGGCGGCGCAGATCGGTGAAAACGTACGCGAGTACAGCCGTCATCTGCCGCTGCGGTCGCTGGTGGTGTTCGGCGGCGTGAGCATTAACCCGCAGATGATGAAGCTGCGCGGCGGCGTGGATGTGCTGGTGGCGACGCCGGGGCGTCTGCTGGATCTGGCCCATCAGAATGCGGTGGATCTGTCTCAGGTCGAGATCCTGGTGCTGGATGAAGCCGATCGGATGCTGGATATGGGCTTTATTCACGACATTCGCCGCGTGCTGGCTCGCCTGCCGGCCAAGCGGCAGAACCTGCTGTTTTCCGCCACCTTCTCCGATGAGATCAAGGCGCTGGCGGCGTCGCTGCTGCATAACCCGGCCGAGGTGGAAGTGGCGCGCCGCAATACCGCGTCAGAGCTGGTGACGCAGCACGTGCATCTGGTGGATAAGAAGCGTAAGCGCGAGCTGCTCTCTTTCCTGATCGGCACCCGGGACTGGCGTCAGGTGCTGGTTTTCACCCGTACCAAGTACGGCGCTAACCACCTGGCGGAGCAGCTGAATAAAGACGGCATCAGCGCGGCGGCGATCCACGGCAATAAAAGCCAGGGCGCACGTACCCGCGCGCTGGCGGACTTTAAGAGCGGTGATATTCGGGTGCTGGTGGCGACGGATATCGCCGCGCGCGGCCTGGATATCGATCAGCTGCCCTACGTGGTGAACTATGAGCTGCCCAACGTGCCGGAGGACTACGTGCACCGTATCGGCCGCACCGGGCGGGCCCAGGCGACCGGTGAGGCGCTGTCGCTGGTCTGCGTGGATGAGCATAAGCTGCTGCGCGATATCGAACGCCTGCTGAAGCGCCCGATTCCGCGCATGGCCATTGAGGGCTATGAGCCGGATCCGACCATTAAGGCTGAGCCGATTCAGAATGGCCGCCAGGGTGGGCGTCAGAACAGCGGTCGTACGGAGCGTCCGGGGCAGGGGCGTCGCGCGGAGGGACCGCGTAACGCGGCGCCGCGTCAGGGGCAGAATCGCCGCCCGCGCCGTCCGGCCGAGCAGGGTAAAGGGCGTACCGAAGGGCGCTAAGCCATTCGGTGTGTCAGAATAACCCGTCGCGGAGACAGTGGTGAGACTGTGTCTGCGACGGGCCGATCGCCGCCGCCGTTCAGGCGGCGCGATCCAGCGGTTTTCCCGCCGTCACCTCTTTCTTCCATACGCCCGGCGTCACGTCAAAGCGCCGCTTGAAAGAGCGGGTAAAAGAGCGTTGGGAGTCAAAGCCCATCGACAGGGCGATGTCGAGAATCGAACCCTGGCAGACTTTTAGCCGACGGGCCGATTCATCCAGCTTTTTATTGCGGATATACTCCCCCAGCCGAACGCCGGTGTGCGCTTTGAACATGCGCTGCAGGTGCCATTTGGAGTAACCGGCGCGTGCCGCCACGTCGTCAAGGGATGAGATAGCGGCAACGTTGCTGTCGATCCAGGTGCGCAGTGCGCTGATAAAATCGGTATTGTACATGGCAATCACCTTACTTTTTTGTGCGATGGTCGGTGACACGGCGCGGGCGGGCATCGCCTGGGGACATGAATGCGTTGACGTGTCATCACGGTTACGATCGCAGTGACGCTATGGTATACGGCGTCGTTTATCTATTATTTTAACGATCGTTAATTTAATGGTAATTCCGTCGCCAAAGCGGCGTCAACACTTTTTATTAACGCTTATTAATAAATTTGTTAACTCTATGTTTGTTAACAAAAAGATATTGATGTCCGCGCAGGGCGTCCGCGTCCCTTTTTCCGCCTGCACTCCCGGTGCGCCGCGGTTTGCATATTCAGGGGCGGAGGGCTACCTTTAGCGTGAGATCCAGTCAGTGAGGTGTAGAAAAGGGAATGGCAACTGAACATACATCCTGTAAGCGCGCCGGGCGCGGCCGTCCAAAGGTGTTTGACAGGGAAGTGGCGCTGCGTAAGGCGCTAGAGTTGTTTTGGCGTCAGGGCTATGAAGCCACCTCCCTTGCGGATCTGGTGGAGGCCACCGGTGCCAAGGCGCCGACGCTGTACGCCGAGTTTGAGAACAAAGAGGGGCTGTTTCGTGCCGTGGTGGAATACTACACCGCCTGTAACGAGGACAAGTACGACCGTCTGCTGTTTAACGTGACGCTGCCGCTGGCCGAGACGATTCACAACTACCTGAGCGTGACGGCAAACTGCTTTACCAGCGGCGATACGCCCAGCGGCTGCTTTATCATCTGCGCCTCGATGGTGCAGACCCGCTGTTCGGATAAGGTCAGCCAGGTGCTGAAGAGCCGTCAGCCGGTACAGGAGGCGATGCTGGCCCGTTTTCTCCAGCTGCGTCAGGCGCAGGGAGAGCTGCCGGCGCACAGCGACGCACAGGGGCTGGCGCGCTACCTGTGCTGCGTGATCCAGGGGATGTCGGTGCGGGCTCGCGAAGGCGCTGACTGCGCCGATCTGCAGGCGATCGTGGCCGCGACCATGGCGGTATGGCCCGCGCTGTGCGACGCCTGTCGGCGGCCGGAGCCCGCCGGCGGACACGCTTTGTAATACTCTCTCCCTTGCCATCGCCCGGCAAAACGGGTTAGCTAACCCCGGGTGATGGCGTGCCACCCCTATTCCAACCGCCGTAATCTGATTACGGATGATGACGCCTGATGACAACCGTTCCACGGGAACGGCGGCATCAGTGCTGCTTTTTTTTCTGCGCTTGTGCCTACTCCCCGTGGCTATTCGATCGTGACGGAGGAGAGATGATCTACGTTTTTGGCCATAAATACCCCGACAGTGACAGCATCTGCAGCGCGCTGGTGACCGCCCAGTGGCTGACGGCGCGCGGCCTGCCCGCGACGGCCTGGCGCCTGGGCGAGATAAACCATGAGACGGCCTATATTCTGCAGCAGGCCGGGTGTGATGCACCGGCGCCGCTGACGGAGCCGCTGGATGGCCGGGATGTTTGGCTGGTCGATTTCAGCGACGCCGAACAGGGGCCCGCGGGGCTGACGGCGTGCCGTCTGCTGGGGCTGATCGACCACCACCGGCTAGGCTCGTTGACCAGCGCCGACCCGATCGATGCCTGGATCCGCCGGGTGGGCAGTACGGCAACCCTGCTGTGGCAGATCATGACCCAGGAGTACGCCATGGTGCCGGATCGGCGCCAGTCCACGCTGCTGCTGGGCGCTATTCTGAGCGATACCGTCGGCCTGATTTCTGCTACCACGACCGAGGCGGATCGCCGCGCGGTCGCCGCGCTGATCCCGCTGAGCGACCTCGACGATAAGACCTTCCTGGATGGTCTGCTGGCGGCAAAGACCTGCCTGGATGGCTATACCCCCGAGGGGCTGCTGGAGAAAGATCTCAAGCGCTTCGTGGTTGGCGCCTATACCCTGGAGGTGGCGCAGCTCGAGGTCGCCTCGCCCACGCAACTTTCCGACCAGCTGGCACCGCTGCTGGCCTGCATGCGACAGCGCTGCCGCGAGCAGGCGCTGGACTACGTGATGCTGGCGGTCAGCGATATCCGTCGCCGTCATACCGACCTTTATCGCGTCGCTCGCGACGGTACGTCGCTTCCCGTACAGGCGCTGCCCGGCATGCTGAGCCGTAAGAAAGAGATCCTTCCTTGGATCGGCGCCCACCTGATGTGAAATGAGGTTTCCCAATGAAAATATATCACCATGTTCTGGTTTTGATTCATGGCCGCCACGACGGTGAGCGGCTGCTGCCGCATGCCTGTCAGGTTGCCCGGCAAAACGATGCCCAGTTGACGCTGGGGCATATCAGCGGCGATCTGGCCGCGCTGCGCGGCATGCTGGATGTCAATCTGACGCGGATGGAGCAGCAGAGCCTTAATGATGCCCGTCAGGTGCTGATGTCGCTGGTGCACCAGCAGGACTACCCGATCGATGCCGAGCAGATCGTTTCCATGGATGCGCTGGACGATCTGCGTGAGTTCGTTACCCGTCAGCAGGTCGACTTATTGATGCTGGGTCACCATAATCGCGCGCTGGCCAAGTTTGTTTCTACCTCGTTCGATTTTATCAATGGTCTTGAGACCGACGTTCTGGTTAAACACCTTTAAGGGCGGGAGGACAGCATGAGCTTTTTAATCGAGAGTCTCGTGGCTCGGGAGATCCTGGATTCGCGCGGAAACCCGACGGTAGAAGTGGATGTGATGGCGCAGGGCGGCGCATGGGCGCGCGCATCGGTGCCCTCCGGCGCCAGCACAGGATCGCGCGAGGCGGTAGAGCTGCGCGACGGCGATCCGGGACGCTTTGGCGGTCGCGGCGTGCTGCGGGCGATCGCGCACGTTAACGGCCCGATCCGCAGCGCCCTGCAGGGGATTGACGTGCGTGAGCAGGCGGCGCTGGACGCCCGCATGCTGGCGTTGGACGGCAGCGATAATAAATCGGCGCTGGGGGCCAACGCGATTTTGGGCGTCTCCCTGGCCTGCGCGCGCCTGGCGGCCCAGCTTACCCAGCAGCCGCTGTATCGCTATATCGGCGGTCTGGGAGCGACGCTGCTGCCGGTCCCCTGCATGAATATCATCAACGGCGGAGTACACGCGCGCTGGCAGGGGGCGGATTTTCAAGAGTATATGATCGCGCCCTGGGGCGCATCATCGCTGCGCGAAGCGGTGCGCTGGGGCAGCGAGGTTTACCAGGCGCTGCGTCAGGTTCTGCTGGATGCCGGTCTGAGCACCGGCGTCGGCGATGAGGGCGGATTTGCGCCGCGCGTCAGCTCGAACCGTGAGCCTCTGGCGCTGATCGTCCAGGCCATTGAACGTGCCGGCTATCGCCCGGGGGAGGATATTGTGATCTGCATGGATCCGGCGTCCAGCGAGTTCTATCAGGATGGGCGCTACCATCTACGCAGCGAGGGGCGTCAGCTCGACGCGCAGGAGATGACCGATTACTATGCCGCGCTGCTGGATGCGTTCCCCATCGTGCTGCTGGAGGATGGACTGGCGGAAAACGACTGGGAGGGGTGGCGTCACCTGAATGCGCGTCTGGGACAGCGGATTGAGCTGGTGGGTGACGATCTGTTTGTCACCAACGTACGCTATATCCAGCGTGGCATCGATGAGGCGGCGGCCAACGCGGCGTTGATTAAGCTGAACCAGATAGGCAGCCTGAGTGAGACCATCGCCGCGGTACAGCTGTGCCATAGCCATGGCTGGGGCACCTTTATCTCTCACCGCAGCGGTGAAACCGTGGATAGCTTTATCGCCGACATGACCGTCGGGCTGCGCGCGGGCCACCTGAAAACCGGCGCGCCGTGCCGCGGCGAACGGATTGAAAAATACAATCAGCTGATGCGCATTGAAGATGCGCTGGGGGCCGCGGCGCAGTTTGCCGGCAAACGCGCCTTTACCCACGCCTAATCACCTCTCTCTCTGCGGCGTGGCGTCCGTCACGCCGCCCGCGTCTTTTTCCCGCGCTTCCCAGCCCAGGGCGTCTTCCCACCGCGCTCGCCTCGCCGCGCGCAGATGAAAAGAGGTTGTCAATCTGCGGCTTGCTAACTATAGTTATCATGATAGAGTTTAACTAAATATATATAATAATTTCAATAGATTAAAAGTGTATCTAACGGTTACTCCACCATGAGGCTGCAGGGGATGAGGGATCTTTTCGGCGACAGGCGCCAGCGTTCCATGGCGGAATATAGCGATTCGATGCTGCCGCGGCGCGGCTTTACCCGGCTGCGGGCGCTGTATCTGCTGTCGCTTGGACTACTGCTGCTGCTGCTGGTCATGCTGCACCTGCTGTCTCTGCCGCACTATCCGGCACAGCGCTTTAATGGTTTTGCCTTTTCGCTGGAGCTGGTGGAGTACCTGACCGTCTTGCTGATGCTGGTCGCGGTGCAGTTTTCCGCGCTGGATCGCCGCTCCTATTGGGTGTTGAACGGCGGTCTGACCCTGTGGATACTGAGCGGGGTGCTGGATCTGCTGGATGAGATAGTCCAGCAGCCGGTGTGGCTCGGTAATCTGGAGGACGTACTGCGCGCTATCGGCATGGTGATGTGCGCCTGGGGCGGCATCTGTACCCTGCGTTACCTTGCTCGGGTGCGGGGGCGGCTACGCTACCTGGCGCTGTTTGACGACCTGACCGGGCTCCCCAACCGGCGCCATTTTTACTCCAGCCTGATGTCGCAGCCGCTGCCGCGTCACTTCTCTCTGTTTATCATCGATCTTGACCACTTTAAACAGATTAACGATGAGTTTGGCCATGCCGTCGGCGACCGGGTGCTGTGTCAGTTTGGCCGCCTGCTGCACAGTGAGTTTGTCGGCTCGGCCTTTCCGGCCCGCATCGGCGGCGAGGAGTTTGCCGTGATCCTGGAGAGCGAGGATCGGGCGTGGCTAGAGGCGCGTGCGGCGCGCTTGCTGCAGCAGGCTAGCATGGTGCGGATTACCGAGCAGCGCGGGCTGACCGTAAGCATCGGCGTGGGGATCTATGCGGCCGGTGAAACGCTGGCGCACTTTGTGGCGCGGGTGGACGGCGCGCTGTATCAGGCTAAAGGGGCCGGGCGTAATCACTATCGCTGGAGCCCGCCGCCGCCGTGAGGCCGCGGCGTCGTTCGCGGGCCGAGCTGGACGATGGAGATATGGCCAGGATCGCGGAAACGCGGCGGGTGCCGCTGTAGATGGACGTGCGCCCGCAAAGATGCAGACGTAAAAAAACCAACCGCAGAGGTTGGTTTTTTTAGGGAATTTTGGTCGGCACGAGAGGATTTGAACCTCCGACCCCTGACACCCCATGACAGTGCGCTACCAGGCTGCGCTACGTGCCGAACTGGTTGTGTATACTACCTTTTTTTCTGACATTTGCAAGCCGTGATCGCACCGTTTGCCGTTGTTTTAGGCAATCGGCCGCCTTTTGTCGTGGTATTGCGCGATGGCGCGATATTTTCCCTGCGCCGCGCCCGGTTTGGTGCTCATCGATAGCGCGGATCGCACTCGGCGTGGCTCGACACACGGCTAGTTGGCAATAAAGCGCTTCACGTCGGTCAACACCTGTAGCAGCAGGGGTAGCTGCAGCCGTTCGCCCGTCAGCTCACGGTTGTCGCGATCGTAGGCGCGGTAGGTGCCGTTACGGTTGAGCACGATGGTTTGCTGCGGGGTAACGATAACCAGATCGCCGCCGTTGCCCAGCGTCAGCCAATCGTGACGGCGCACGGCGGCAAACAGATCCTCGCCCTGGGTGTAGTTGGCGGCCCGGCTGTCGACGTGCAGCAGACGCTGCATCAGGGTCGCCATGATATCTTCATGATTGGTCATCTTGGCGATGGACTGCGGCGAGGTGCCCGGCCAGTGGATGATCAGCGGCACCTGCAGTCGGGCGCGGCTGTAGTCGCCGCCGGCGCGATCCTCGCCGTCCAGCGCTACGCCGTGGCTGCCGGTGATCACCACCACGGTGTTCTTCAGCGCCTGGCGTGCGCGGAGGGCGTCGAGCATTGCCGCAATCTGACCATCCAGCTGCTGGGCCGCGCGCTGATAGCGGCTGGCCGACAGCGTTCCGCCGTCGTCCGCGGCGGCGGCGCCGTTCAGATTGACGTAGGCAAACCACGGATGGGTGGAGGTCTGGGTATCCAGCCAGGTTTCCCACTGCCGCACCGTAGCGGCATCGCTCTGTTTCTGCGGCGCGGGCAGGGTAAAGTCGCTGAACAGCGCCTGGCGATACAGCGGCGCCTTGAAGCCGTCCGATGAGAACAGGCCAAACTGATAGTGCTGGTGCGCCAGCGCGCCGATCAGCGCCGACGACTTACGCCCGGCCAGAATACTGTCCAGGTAGCTGGGCGAGATGCCGTAAAACAGGCCAAACAGCCCGCTGTCGACGGCGTTGCCGGTGCTGTAATGGTGGGTAAAGCGCAGGTTCTGGGCGCCGAAGGCAGCCAGCGCCGGCATGGTCTGCGGCAGCGCATCGGCCCGCAGGCCGTCGGCGACCACCACCAGCAGGTTGAGCCCGGCGCCTTTATCGCTGTAGCTCAGCTCGCCCAGCGGGTACTCGATGGCCAGCGCCTCTGGATTACCGGTGCGGATCAGCCGTTCCTGATAGGCCTGCGCGTTTAACAGCCCGTGTTTTTCCAGGAAGCGTCGCGCCGTCATCGGATAAGAGAGCGGCAGATTGGCGCGCTGCATGGTGATGGGGCGGTAGAAGTTGGCATCCGCCCAGATGTAGATCAGGTGCGAGGCCAGGAATGAGACGATAAACACCAGCGCCAGCGGCTTGCCAAAGGTTTGCCGGTTGAGGCTACGCAGCTTTTGCCAGCTCCAGGTGCCGAACAGCATCTCGATCAGAAACAGCACCGGCACACAGATAAACATCAGCTGCCAGTCGCGGGAAAGCTCCCCCTGCGCGGGGTTGACGACCAGCTCCCAGACCAGCGGGTTAAGGTGCAGGTGGAAGCGGGTGAAGACCTCGGAGTCGATCAGCAGCAGGGTCAGCCCGGCGGTGGCCAGCGCCGCGGAAAGGAAGCGCAGCAGACGCTGCGACATCACAATAAAGGTTAACGGAAACAGCGTCAGCAGATAGGCGGCAAACCCCAGAAAGCTGAAGTGGCCGAGCCAGCTGACGATGGCATAGATACGCCCGGCCAGGGTCGCTGGCCAGTCGGCAATAAACAGATAACGGCTGCCCAGCAGCAGCGCCAGCAGAATATTGAACAGGGCGAACCAGTGCCCCCAGCTGATCATCTGGGAGACTTTTTCACGATAGCGCTGACGGTTCGTTACCATAAATTCTGTCTGTTTCCGTCGAATCTCTGTACCCGAAGGGTCAGTGGGCTTTATCTTCCCGAATGGAAGCCTGCAGCGCATCGGCAAAGGAGCGAGCGATCATGCTGCGCTGCGCCGGTGCGACGCTGGTGTTAATCAGGTTAGTTACCATATTGCCCAGCACCATCAGGGAGAGATCGGTGGGCGCATGCTGCGATTCTAATACGTTAACCAGTTCAGAGAGCAATTGTTCAACGCGCTGATCGCTGTAACGGGATGATTGTGGCATAAAAAGTGACCGTCGATGACTTACAAAGTCAACCATATTACCCGATAGGCGCGTGATTTTCTGCTCTTTTATGCACGGGGAGGCGCAGCGGCGGACAAAGGCGCTTGCGGGTGCCCGACAACGGTGCTTGAATACGCGCCTGTATCAGGCTGAGGACAACAGGAGCAAACAATGAGTCTGGATCTGGAGAACATCGCACTGCATCAATTGGTTAAACGCGATGAGCAGCAGTTGGATGTGGTGCTGCGCGACTCGTTGCTGGAAAAGAGTGCCGCCGTCGATGAGATGATGGCGGAGCTACACCGGGTCTACAGCGCCAAAAGCAAGGCGTATGGCACCTTTAACCCGGAGAGCGAGCTGGCGCAGGCGCTGACTCACTACCGCAAGGGAGAGGATAGCTTCCTGGAGTTTAGCCGTGCGGCGACCGGTCGCCTGCGCGACGAGCTGGCCAAATATCCGTTTGCAGAGGGCGGGATCGTGCTGTTCTGCCAGTATCGCTATCTGGCGGTAGATTATCTGCTGGTCGCGGTGCTCAATAACTGCAGCAGCATGCGGGTGAACGAACGACTGGATCTGAGCACCACCCATTACCTGGACATTATGCATGCCGACATCGTCGCGCGTATCGATATGACCGAATGGGAGACCAACCCGCAGTCCCAGCGCTACCTCTCGTACCTGAAAGGGCGGGTTGGGCGCAAGGTAGCCGATTTCTTTATGGATTTTTTAGGCGCCCAGGCGGGGCTGGATACGAAGGTGCAGAACCGCGGCCTGCTGCAGGCGGTGAGCGATTACTGTAGCGAAGGCCAGCTGGATAAAAACGAGCGCCAGGCCTGCCGTCAGCAGGTGTATGATTACTGTAACGAACAGCTGCAGGCGGGGGAGGATATCGCGCTGGAGGCGCTGTCGCGGGAGATCCCCAGCGTTGGGGAGATGGACTTTCAGCAGTTCACCGCCGAGCGCGACTACGCGCTGGAGGAGAGCTTCCCCGCGGATCGCAGTACGCTGCGTCAGCTGACCAAGTTTGCCGGCAGCGGCGGGGGACTGACGATTAACTTTGATGCCCTGCTGCTGGGGGAGCGTGTCTTTTGGGATGCGCAGACCGATACCCTGACGATCAAGGGGACTCCGCCTAACCTGCGCGATCAGCTGCAGCGTAACGGCGGCGCGCGTTAGCGGCGAAGGGCGCGAGCAACGCGCCTTTTTCCCGCGAGAAGCATAAAAAAGCCGCAGAGCGGCGTTTTTTT
>NZ_MPNU01000001.1:2274239-2619527 GCF_001896205.1 Edwardsiella piscicida | reverse complement strand
GCTGCGATTTTTTTTATCATCTGACGCGAACGGGCGATTAAGCGCGAACGAAGTCGATGTGCGTGATTTTCGGCTTGTACGGATGACGCTGTACCGCCTGAATCTTCACTTTGATCTCTTTGCCGTCAACGGACAGCGTCAGAACGTCGGTGTAGAAACCGTCTTTTTCAGACATGTTCATGGTGGTGTCGTGGTCCAGGGTAACGGACAGCGCGGCTTCGCTACCACCATAAACGATTGCCGGGAATTTGCCGGCGGTGCGCAGGCGGCGGCTCGCACCCTTACCCTGCTCGTTACGTACTTCAGCGTTGATCGTGAACATTGATCTATCTCTTTAAAAAAATGAAGCCTGCTACAGGCGACCCAGCAGCAGACGGGATATCGTGCGCCAGTCTTAGGTTAACACCCTTAACAAGGCGGGCGGCATTCTAGCCGATCCGCGCAGGGACGGCAAATAAATTAGCCGCGCAGCTGGTTCGCCTTGCGAAAACGCCCCTGATAGTCAAATACTTTTTGCCGAACCTGCCAGAATTGGCCCCGGCGGCGCGCCACCACAAAGTCGGGTGCGCGCAGGGCATCCTGCTGCGCCACGATATCGGCCGCCCGCTGCCAGATCAGCTCACAGCCCGGCGCCCGCTGATGCGGGCGGAGAAAGAGCTGGGCAAAGGCGGTGCGCTGGGCCGGGGTGGTCAGGCGGAAGCGCTCGCTGACGTCGGCACCGTCCTCGTCGTAGTAGGTGATCTGCAGCCACTCGCCCTTGGCATCCTCCCCGCAGCGCAGCTGCATGCCGCCGCAGCGTAGCACCAGCGCATCTTTCAGCCTCAGCGCCGCCTTCAGCATATCGTCAGCGTCGACCAGCAGCGCGGCGCACTGATGGCAGCGGCGGGCGGCGATATCGTTTTCCGCATTGCACTGCGGGCAGTTTTTAAAGCGGAATCGATAGTCGCACTGCTCGCGTTGCCCTTCGTCGTCTTCGAAATAACCCTGGCAGCGCCGCCCGTAGTGCTCGACGATACGGCCCTGCTCGTCACACTTGCCCCAGAAGGTATTGGCAAAGCCACAGGCGGGGCAGAACACCTGTACCGGCTGGCTGTCGCCGTGGGGCTTGCGGCTGCCGACTTCGGGCGTATAGAGATCGTGTGGGTTACCGGCGTAATCGAGGATCAGACAGTCCTGTTTGCCGTCGCACAGGCGCAGGCCGCGCCCGACGATCTGCTGGTATAGACTGACGGACTCCGTCGGCCGCAGGATAGCGATCAGATCCACGTGCGGCGCGTCAAAGCCGGTGGTGAGCACCGCCACATTGACCAGGTAGCGCAGCCGCTGCGCCTTGAAATCGCGGATGATCGCGTCACGATCGTCATGGGGCGTCTGCGCGCTGATCAGCGCCGCGCAGCCCGTCGGCAGCAGGCCCAGTACCTCCTGGGCGTGTTCGACGGTGGCGGCGAAGATCATCACGCCGCGCCGGGTGGCCGCATACTCCTCGATCTGGCTGACGATGTGCGGCGTAATGCGCTGCTGATCGCGCAGCTCTCTATTGAGATCCTCGGCGCTGAAGAGCCCGGCCTCCGACGGCTGCAGACGGCTGAAGTCGTACTGTACCACCGGCATGTCCAGCCGCTCCGGCGGCACCAGAAAGCCATGGCGGATCATATAGCGCAGCGGCAGCTCGTAGATGCAGTCCTGAAACAGACACGCCTCGTCGCCGCGCACCATGCCGTGATAGTGGTAGCGGTAGATCCAGCCCTTGCCGAGGCGGTAGGGGGTCGCGGTGAGCCCGAGTAGCCGCAGCTGCGGGTTATGGCCGCGCAGATGCTGCAGTATCTGTTGGTACTGTCCCTCCTCGCTATCGCCGATGCGGTGACACTCATCGACGATCAGCAGGGAGAAGGCGGCATCGAAGTCGGAGAGATTGCGGGCGACCGACTGGACGCTGCCAAAGACCACTTTGGCCTGGCTGCCCTTTTGCTTCAGCCCGGCGGCATAAATGTCGGCCTCAAGCCCCCAGGCCTGGTATTTCGCATGGTTTTGGGCCACCAGCTCTTTAACGTGGGCCAGCACTAGGACTCGTCCGCGCGCCAGGCGGGCCAGTTCGGCGATCACCAGGCTTTTCCCGGCGCCGGTCGGCAGCACGATCAGCGCCGGCTCTCGGTGACGTCGGAAGTGGGCCAGCGTGGCATCGACGGCCTCACGCTGGTACGGCCGCAGGGTAAAGGCCATCAGTGGCGGCAGATTTTATCCGCGCGGGTGGTAAAGCCACCTGCGGCGGGGACAAACTTACCGCGTTCGGCCAGCAGATCCACCAGCTCGGCGGCGCTGAGATCCTCCGCGGAGCAGGTGTGAAAGCGGGCATCGGCGCCGAAGCGCTGGCCAATGGCGGCGATCAGGGCATCGCGGGTATAGGACGTATCGCTGGCAAGCATCATGCGCATGACGTCGTGGCCGTGAATGGATGCGGACATAGTGTGTAACCTCGGAATCGAAGGGAAACGTTGGGTGTCCGCGCGGCGGACGGACTCCAGTTTACCCATCGGGCGCGGGAGATCCAGCCTAGCGCGTCGCTTCCTGCGCGGCGATGGCTGGCGATAGGGGCCTTATGGTAGACTGCGCGATCTAGGTTCGCCGCGGCAGCGGGAGATGCCCGCGCTCGGGACAACGCCGCGGACGATATCGGTTTTTATTTCGCCTTGGTTATAACAGAGCAGGTTTCATGAGACTGGACAAATTTATTTCCCAGCAGCTGGGGATCAGCCGCTCACTGGTGATCCGCGAGCTGCGGGCTTCGCGCGTCACCGTCGATGGTGTCGTCTCCCGCAGCGGGTCGCTGCAGGTCACGCCGGATCAGGAGGTTGCCTATGAGGGCAACGTGCTGGCGTTTATCACCGGACCGCGCTATTTCATGCTGCATAAGCCCGAAGGCTACGTCTGCTCGACGGACGATCCGGATCATGCCACCATTCTCTACTTTATCGATGAACCGATGGCGGAAAAGCTGCACGCCGCCGGGCGTCTGGACCTGGACACCACCGGCCTGGTGCTGCTGACGGACGACGGGCAGTGGTCTCACCGCATCACCTCGCCGCGCCACCACTGTGAGAAGAGCTATCTGGTGACGCTGGAGCAGCCGCTGGCGCCGCAGACTGCGGCGCAGTTTGCCGAGGGAATTTTGTTGAACGGTGAAACGGATCTGACCAAGCCGGCGCAGCTGGAGGCTTTCGACGAGCATCATGTCCGTCTGACCATCAGCGAAGGGCGCTATCATCAGGTGAAGCGTATGTTCGCCGCCGTGGGCAACCGGGTGGTGGGGCTGCACCGCGAGCGTATCGGTGCCATTGCGCTGGATGCGGCGCTGGCGCCGGGCGAGTACCGCGCGCTGAGCGACGATGAGGTGGCCAGCGTAATGGCCGCGAAGGCATAAGGAGCCGGGCGTGCAAAACGGGTCTCACCTGAGGCTTATCCTGATCTTGGGTCTGCTGTCGATGCTGATGCCGCTGGCCATCGACATGTACCTGCCCAGTTTGCCGGTCATCGCCGCGCAGTTTGGCGTGTCCGGCGGCGATGTGCAGATGACCCTGAGCGCCTATACGCTGGGCTTTGCCTGCGGACAGCTGTTTTACGGCCCGCTGGCCGACAGCGTGGGGCGTAAGCCGGTGATCCTGTTCGGTACCCTCCTGTTTGCCCTGACCGGGGCCGCCTGTGCGTTGGCGCACAGCATCGATCAGCTGATTGCCCTGCGTCTGCTGCATGGGCTGGCGGCGGCAGCCGCCAGCGTGGTGATCAACGCCCTGATGCGCGATATGTTCAGTAAGGATGAGTTTTCGCGCATGATGTCGTTTGTGGTGCTGGTGATGACCATCGCCCCGCTGCTGGCGCCGCTGCTGGGCGGCGCGCTGATGCTGTGGTTTAGCTGGCACGCCATTTTCTGGGCGATGGCGGCGGCGGCGCTGCTGGCGACGCTGCTGGTGGCCCTATTTATCCGTGAGACGCTGCCGCGTGAGCGGCGTCAGCCGTTTCGGCTGTATGCCACCCTGACCAATTTTGCCGCGCTGTTCCGCCACCGTCGCGTGCTGTGCTATATGCTGGCCAGCGGGTTCTCCTTCTCCGGGATGTTTTCATTCTTCAGCGCCGGCCCCTTTGTCTATATCGACCTGCACGGCGTCTCCCCGCAGCATTTCGGCTACTATTTTGCCCTGAATATTCTGTTTCTGTTTCTGATGACCCTGATTAACAGCCGTAACGTGCGTCGCTACGGTGCGCAGGCGATGCTGCGCGTTGGGCTGCTGGTGCAGTTTGTGATGGGAGCCTGGCTGGTGGCCTGCGTGCTGCTGGCGCTGGGATTTTGGCCGCTGGTGCTCGGGGTGGCGGCCTATGTCGGCTGTATTTCCATGGTGACCTCCAATGCGATGGCGGTGATCCTGGATAACTTTCCCCACATGGCGGGGACGGCGGCCTCGCTGGCCGGCACCCTGCGTTTTGGCCTCAGCGCGCTGATCGGGGCGCTGCTGGCGCAGATGCCGATCGTCTCCGCCTGGCCGCTGGCCGGGTCGATGGCGCTGTGCAGCACCCTGGCAATGGCGCTCTTTCTGTATGCGGCGCGCGGCGTACGACCTCTGGCACGCTGACGACGCAAGGGCTCGCCCGCCGTCGGCGCGGCGAGAATATCGACAATGTTGGTGATATGTAATCAATTCTGACGAAATTAATCGCTGTCAATCGGTTATTTGCGCGAATTTACGCGATTCAGCATTTACGGTGTGAGTTTTTTGTGAAAAAATTGTGCCGTGTTTATCATCAGGGTATGAACGTGAACAATCTCCAGCTGTCGATAGTTCATCGGTTGCCGCAGCGCTACCGCTGGGCGTCTGGGCGCACCGGCGTCCAGGTCGAGCCGATTCCGGATCCGGAAGCGCAGGGCGCGGCCAACCGGCTGATCGGCCTGAAGCTGTTGAGTCAGCGCGGCGAGAGTGCCTGGCAGGTGATGCGCGATATGTACCTTTCC
Organism: Edwardsiella piscicida; assembly: GCF_001896205.1. Lineage (GTDB taxonomy): Bacteria > Pseudomonadota > Gammaproteobacteria > Enterobacterales > Enterobacteriaceae > Edwardsiella > Edwardsiella piscicida. Next base: position 2,614,528 of record NZ_MPNU01000001.1, on the reverse strand, counting down.
CTGCAGGAGATGCCCGTTGCCTGCACTATCGTTGCGCTTGACGGCGAGCCCTGTCTGTTTGTCGATCCAGAGGATGAGAGCACGGTGATGTGCCGTCTGAAGAATGACGGAGTGGCCATCGCAGAGCCTATCGCGGCGCACGCGTTTCTGTGACATCGTCGGCCCCTGCGCTCCCCTGCGGCGGCAGACGCGCCGCGCGATTGACGTCATACCACCAAGAATCCAATCCCAGACCGTAGCGCGGCCGCTGCGCCGGCATCGCAAATCGGTTCCAATAGGCGAGATGCCGGTGGTCGGAATACCACAGCGGCAGCATAAACGCATTCCACGTTAAGACCCTGTCCAGCGCCCGACCTAACGCCAGCAGCGCATCGGGTGAGCGCTGCTGCGCGGCGATGTGGGCCAGCAGCGCGTCGACCGCGCCATCGCGGACGTTGGCGATATTGCCGCGGCCATCGGCGTAGCGGGATCCCCAGCGCACCCGCAGCGCCGGGGAGGGAAAGGGGGTCGCCGGGTAGATCAGCGGGATCATGCCGAAGGCATGGCGGCGAGCCAGGCGGCTGAACTGGCCGCGCGGCGCCGCGCGGATCTGCATATCGATCCCCAGGCGGGCCAGGCTATCGCGCAGGGGGACGACATAGTGTAGCCGACTGCCGTACGGCAGCAGCAGGGTGAAGACAAAGCGCCGTCCGTCTACCTGATTGACCAGCCATGGGCCGTGACGACGCCAGCCGGCCCGGGTCAGCAGCGCCTGGGCTCGCCGCAGGTCGGCCAGGGTATGCTCGCCGCTCGGGCGGTAGCGATGCAGAAAGACGGCGGCCGGCACCTCGCCTTTGAGGGGGGCGAGCCAGAGCAGCTCCGCGGCGCTGGGATAGCCGTGCGCGGCGTAGGGGGTGTTCTGGAAATAGCTGTCGGCGCGTCGGTAGTCGCCGTGGTAAAGGCGGCGGTTGAGCGTCGGAAAGTCGAAGGCCAGCGAAATGGCTTCGCGTACCCGACGGTCGCGGAACAGGGGAAGCTGGTTATTGAACGCCAGCCAGCGGGTTGCCTGGGCGGCGTGGCTGCGAAGATCGGCCTTGACGATCTCGCCGCGGGCTACGCGGCGCTGGGGGTATTGGCTCGCCCAGCGAGCCGGGGAGGTCTCCAGCCACACATCGATCCGATCGTGCAGAAAGGCCGCTTGCGCCGCCCGTTGGCTGGGGTAGTAGGTATAGTGCAGGGTATCGAGGTTATAGCGTCCGCGGTTGATCGGCAGATTGGCCGCCCAATAGTCGGCCAGTCGCTGATAGGTGACGCTGTGGCCCAGGCGGTAGCGGACGATGCGATAGGGGCCGCTGCCGATGGGCGGCTGGCGGAGAGGATGACGCAGCGATCGTTGATGCCAGGCGTGCTGCGGCAGGATCGGCAGCTGGGTCAACAGCGCCAGAATGCGCGCCTTGTCGGAGAATGGCTGCTCAATGCGTATGGTCAACGGCGAGAGGGGGCGCAGGGTAATGCCATGAAAACGCTGACGAAAGGCCGCGGGGCCCTGGGTCATCAGCGCGTGAAAGCTGAACGCGACGTCCCGGGCGGCGATCGGCGTGCGGTCCTGAAAGCGGGCGTCGGGGTTGATGGCCACCTCAGCCCAGCGGAAGCGGCGATCGTAGCGGATCGAGGCACCGATCAGCGGATAGGCGCTATCGAGCTCATCGGCGGAGGGGCAGAACAGGGTATCGAACAGCCGTGCGCTGCGGATGGCCGGGGTGCCGTACGCGGCGTAGGGGTTAAAGTTGTCATAGCTGCCGATAGCGGCCAGGCGCAGGGTACCCCCCTTGGGCGCGGCGGGGTTGGCATAGTCAACGTGGCTAAAGCCCGCGGCGTATTTGGCCTCGCCCCGAAGGGCGATGGCGTAGCGTTCGTCGATGGTGTCCGGCTGCACCGCCGCACAGAGCAGGGGCAGCATAAGTCCCAGTATCGAACCGAGCAGGGCGGGTAAGCGCATGGGAAACGGGCTCCAAAACCGGTGACCGCAGGCGATCGCGGCGGTGCCGGGCGCACGGTTGCGAGATCGATGCGGTCACTCTCCGAGTGCGCAGTATACGCCACCCCGCGACGGGTTGCAGAGGGAAAGCGCAGGAGGGTAGGTGTCCGGCGCTGAAATGGGTATACTTGCCGCCCTGTTTGAGCGACTCCCCCGAAGTGAATCATGAACCATAAGCCAGTCACGCCGCCGGATCGGCGCCAGAAAGCGGGCCTGCACCCGCGTAACCGCCACCATGGCCGCTACGATATGGCGGCGCTGTGCCGGATCTCTCCCGCGCTGGGAGACTTTGTTCGAGCGACGCCGAACGGCGGCGAAAGCATCGACTTCGCCGATCCGCAGGCGGTTCGGGCGCTCAACCGGGCGCTGCTGGCGCAGGACTATGGCATCGCGCACTGGGATATTCCCGCGCAGTTTCTCTGTCCGCCGATCCCGGGTCGTGCCGACTACCTGCACTATCTGGCCGATTTGCTGGCCAGCACCCGCGCCGACGGCGCTATTCCGCGCGGCGCGCAGACCTGCGTGCTGGATATCGGCACCGGCGCCAACTGCATCTACCCGCTGCTGGGGCAGGCCGAATACGGCTGGCGCTTTACCGGCAGCGATATTTCGGCGCAGGCGCTGGCGGCCGCGGCGGCCATCATCCGGGCCAATCCGGCGCTGGGGACGCGGATTCGCCTGCGTCGTCAGCGTCAGCCGCAGGTGATTTTTCAGGGGATTATCAAGGCCGGGGAGTACTACGCCGCGACGATGTGCAATCCCCCCTTTCACCGCAGCGCGGCGGAGGCCGCCGCGGGCAGTCAGCGGAAGCTGACCAACCTGGGGCTGCGGCCGCCGCAGGCGGCGATGCTGAACTTTGGCGGCAAGGCGGATGAGCTGTGGTGCGACGGCGGTGAGCAGGCGTTCATTCTGCGGATGATCGCGGAGAGCCGCGCGTTTGCGACGCAGGTGGGGTGGTTTACCTCGCTGGTCTCTCGGCGAGAGACGCTGCCGGCGCTGCGCAGGGCGCTGCGCGCAATCCCGGTGAAGGAGATGCGTGAGGTGACGATGGCGCAGGGGCAGAAAGTGAGCCGCTTTATCGCCTGGCGATTCTGAGCGCGCGCCGGGGCCACCCGCGCGGGCGGTCCCGGCGGACGATCACGCGACGTGCTGCAGAAACTCGCGCAGACGCTCGTTGGGCGGCGTCTGGATCAGCTGCTGCGGGCTGCCGTCGGCGCTGATACGACCTTTATCGACGAAGATCAGCCGCGACGCCACCTTTTCGGCAAAGCCGATTTCATGCGTGACGATGACCATGGTCATGCCCTCCTCCGCCAAATCTTTCATCACCGTCAGCACCTCATGGCGCAGCTCGGGGTCCAGCGCGGATGTCGGCTCATCGAACAGCATCAGCTTGGGCTTGACCGCCAGCGCGCGGGCGATCGCCACCCGCTGCTGCTGTCCGCCGGAGAGCTCCGACGGATAGTGATGGGCGCGTTCGGACAGCCCCACTTTGGCCAGCAGAGTGCGCGCGCGCTGTTCGGCATCGGCCCGGCTCATGCCGCGAACCCGGATGGGGCCGAACATGACGTTTTCCAGCGCGGTCAGGTGGGGGAACAGATAAAACTGTTGGAAGACCATCCCGGCCTCCTGGCGGATCAGGCGCTCATCGACCTTGGGATCGTTGACGTCCATACCGTCCACCAGCAGCTGACCGCGGCTGATGACCTCCAGCTTGTTGATGCAGCGCAGCAGGGTCGACTTTCCCGAGCCGGAGGGGCCGATGATCACGACCACCTCACCCGGCTGAATACGCAGGTTGATATCGTGCAGGACGGCGGTCTGACCGAAGCTTTTATCGACGTTTTTAAATTCAATCATATGATTTTCAATCTTTTTTCAAGACGGCGTAGGACAAAGCTCAGGGCCAGCGTCATGATCAGGTAGATCACGGCGACGGCGCTCCAGATTTCCATGGCGCGGAAGTTTCCGGCGATGATTTCCTGTCCCTGACGGGTCAGCTCGGCCACGCCGATGACGATAAACAGCGAGGTATCCTTGATGCTGACGATCCACTGGTTTCCCAGCGGGGGCAGCATGCGGCGCAGCGCCAGCGGCATGATCACGTAGCGCAGGGTATCGCGGCGGGAGAGGCCCAGAGCCAGCCCCGCCTCGCGGAAGCCGCTGTGGATGGAGAGCACCGCGCCGCGGGTAATCTCGGCGATATAGGCGCCGGAGTTGATCATGATCGTGATGACGGCGGCGCTGAAAGGGTCGATACGCAGCGGCATCATCATCGGCAGGGCGAAGTAGATAAACATCACCTGAACCACGATGGGGGTGCCGCGGATAAGCTCGATAAACACCAGGGCGATGTGGTTGCTTAGCCAGCCGCCGAAGGCGCGCGCGAAGCCAGCGGCCAGGCCGATGATCAGGCCGCCGAGCAGCCCCAGCACCGAGATCCAAAGGGTGAGTTTGGCGCCTTCCAGCAGCAGCGGGATGGCATCCCAGATGGCGCTCCAGTCAAACTGCATGTTGATTCTCCTGGTAAAACCGTATGTGTTACCGTGCAACGCCCGCGAGGGCAAAGGGGCGCCCCGCGGGCGCCCAAAGCATTACTTCGGTTCGACGCCGAACCATTTTTTATAGATAGCTGCGTAGGTCCCATTCGCTTTCAGGGTTTTCAGCGCGCCGTTGACCTGCTCGCGCAGCGCATCGCTGCCCTTCGGGAAGGCGATGCCGTAGGCCTGGGCCTCCAGCGAGTCGCCGACGGCCTTAAACTGACCGTTGCCCGCGGTTTTAATAAAGTAAAGGATGTTGGGGGTATCGTGCAGGACGGCGTCGGCGCGGCCGGTTGCCAGCTCCAGATAGGCGTTATCAATATTAGGGAACTGACGCAGATCCTTGCTCTTTACGTGCGCCTTTGCATAGTCTACGCCGGCCGTGCCGCTCTTCACGGCCAGCACTTTGCCGTCCAGATCCTTCACTCCGTGGATCTGCGCGTTGTCGCTCTTCACCATGACCATCAGGCCGCTGTTGTAGTAGCCATCGGAGAAGTCGATGGCTTTCTTGCGCTCCTCGGTAATGCTGATGCCGGCCAGCGCCAGATCCACGTTACGGGTCTGCAGCGCGGGAATGATCCCGCTGAAGTCCATCGGTTTCAGCGTATAGCTTAGGTGCAGCTGCTTCGCGATGGCATCCCACAGGTCGATATCGAAACCGACATATTTATCGCCCTTTTTAAATTCGAATGGGACGAACGCCGTATCGGTGGCGACGATCAGCGGTTTTTCCGCAGCCTGAGCGCTGACGGCGAAGGCCAGCGCCAGGGCTGCCACGGAGGCTTTCAACATTGCTTTCATCGTAATGGTTCCTTGTCTTTGCGATAAGCCGCTTGTGTTTGCTCTGGATATAATGAAAGAAACGTGCCAACTATTTATTTATATTTATTATCAAGTGTTTATATTTATCACTGGCAGAAATGCGCAGCGATGGGGCAGGCGCGGGGCGGGGGTGTGCACCATTTGAGTGCGTTATGGTCGATATTGGTGCGATAGCGGTTTATGCGTTAACCGTTTTGGTGCAGTAGCCGTAGAGGATGGTGCGAGAGAAGATTATCTTACTCATATTGCTTTATTTTTGTTCAGCAGGGCGAGTGCACTGGAGCGGTGCGGTTTTGACCGCACCGCAGCGCCGCTACGCCGGCGTAGCGCAGTAGGGTTGCTGGGTGAGCCACAGCTGAACGCCCTGCTGACAGGCGTCAAAGCAAGGCTGCGGCAGCTGACGCGGATCGCACCATTGCCAGCATTCACATTTATCCGGTTCGCAGCGTTGGGGCGTGGCCGCCGCCGGCGCGCTGACCTGCATAATAATAGAGACGTTGTGCACCCCTTCGTCATGCCAGGTTTGCAGATTATTGGTCACGCCGACAAAGCGCGGCGTATCGATGTGCAGGCCACACTCCTCGGCCACTTCACGCATCGCCGTCTGCTCAAAGGTTTCTCCCTGCTCAACGTGGCCGCCGGGGATCGACCAGTAGGGTGCGTGGCTGCCGCAGCGTTTTCCGAGCAAAATCTGGCCAGCGGCGTTCACGATGATCACGCCGACCCCCACTTTTACCGTCATGCTTGTTTCTCCATCAGCAAATTTCAGCGCTTATTGTCGCACGTCAGCGGTGCTGACAACAAACTTCAGCAAAAATGTGCTGAAGGTCTAAAATATGTACAGATGCGGCGGGAAGTCCTTGCGTAACGGCGCGCGTCGGACCACACTCACAAAAACGATTCAGCGTCGTAAACCTCGGCGACCTCACGGTAACGCCGGTTTTTTTCTCTCGCAGCGCTGAAACGATTCAATGCGCCGGCGGCGCACGCGGCATGACGGACGAGGAGCATCTATGTTTCATCTGACCCTACAGGATATCCATCTGGCAGCGGAGGCTGACAGTAAAGAACAGGCCATCAGGCAGGTGGCGGCGGCGCTGGTCGCGGCGGGCTACGTCGGCGAGGGCTATGTACAGGGCATGCTGCAGCGCGAAAAGCAGACGCCGACCTACCTGGGGAATGGTATCGCGATTCCCCATGGCACGACGGATACCCGCGATCAGGTGCTGAACACCGGGGTTCAGGTGTTTCAGTTTCCGCAGGGGGTGGCGTGGGGCGAGGGACAGCGGGCCTATGTGGTGATCGGCATCGCCGCCAAGTCCGATGAGCACCTGACGCTGCTGCGTCAGCTGACCCATGTGCTGAGCGACGACGGCGTAAGCCGGGAGCTGGCGCAGACCACGTCGGCGGAGACGCTGCGCAGCCTGCTGTTGGGTGAGCGCAGCGTTGCCGAGTTTCGCTTTGATATCAGCATGGTGACGCTGGGGGTGGAGACCGACAGCCTGATGACGCTACAGGCGCTGAACGCCGGGCGCCTGCAGCAGGCGGGAGCGGTCGGCGGCGAGTTTGTCAGCGATGTCATCAGCCGCGCGCCGCTGTGTCTGGGGCAGGGCATTTGGCTCTGCGACAGCGCGCTGGGGGTTCAGGCGAGCGCGGCGGCGCTGGCGCGTCCGCGTCAGCCCTTTACGCTCGATGGGGAGTCGGTGGCGCTGCTGCTGACCGTTGCGATGGCCGATGCGCAGCCGGAGGGGATGCTGGACTACCTGAGCCGTCTGCTGCAGCGTCAGCAGGCTGAACGTTTGCTGACGGCTCAGACCCCGGCAGAGGTCGTTGCGCTGCTGACCAGCGAGCTGACGGAGAGCAATGAGTCTCTGAGCGCCGAGTTTACCGTTCGTAATGAGCATGGCCTGCACGCCCGACCGGGCGCGCAGTTGGTGAATACCATTAAGCAGTTTGCAAGCCAGATAACCGTTGCCAACCTTGATGGCAGCGGGGTTCCGGTCAATGGCCGCAGTCTGATGAAGGTTGTCGCACTGGGGGTTAAAAAAGGCCATCGTCTGCGTTTTACTGCCAGCGGCAGTGATGCGCAGCAGGCATTGGACGTTATTGGTCAGGCCATCGCGAATGGCCTTGGCGAGGAAATATCATGAGTAGACGAGTTGCAACCATCACCTTAAACCCAGCCTACGATCTGGTTGGCTACTGTGCGGAGATTGAGCGCGGTGAAGTTAACCGGGTACAAACCGCCGGGCTGCACGCCGCGGGTAAGGGGATTAACGTTGCCAAGGTGCTGAAGGATCTCGGCATCGATGTGACCGTGGGCGGATTCCTGGGCAAGGATAACCAGGATGGATTTCAGCAGCTGTTCAGCGAGCTGGGTATCGCCAACCGTTTTCAGGTGGTTCCGGGGCGCACCCGTATCAACGTAAAGCTGACCGAGAAGGATGGGGCGGTCACCGACTTTAACTTCTCCGGCTTTGACGTCAGCAAGAGCGACTGGGATCGCTTCGTTAATGACTCCCTGAGCTGGCTCGGGCAGTTTGACATGGTGTGCGTCAGCGGCAGCCTGCCGGCCGGCGTTGCGGCGGATGATTTTACCGACTGGATGCGCCGCCTGCGCAGTCAGTGCCCGTGCATTATTTTTGATAGCAGCCGCGAGGCGCTGGTCGCCGGGCTGAAGGCGGCCCCTTGGCTGGTGAAGCCCAACCGCCGCGAACTGGAAATCTGGGCCGGCCGTGCGCTGCCGACGCTGGAAGACGTCGTCGGTGCCGCCCACGCGCTGCGCGATCAGGGGATCGCCCACGTGGTGATTTCGCTGGGCGCGGAGGGGGCGCTGTGGGTTAACGCCTCCGGCGCCTGGCTGGCTAAGCCGCCTGAGGTGGACGTTATCAGCACCGTCGGCGCCGGTGACTCGATGGTGGGCGGGCTGATCTATGGCCTGATGATGCGAGAGTCCAGTGAACACACGCTACGGCTGGCTACGGCGGTTTCTGCCCTGGCGGTCAGCCAGAGCAACGTCGGCATCAGCGACCGCACGCAGCTGGCGGCGATGATGGCACGCGTGGAGCTCGATCCTTTTAACTGATTGGGGAAGGCCATATGAATACCCTACTGATTACGGAAGGTGCGCAGGGCGAGGCCCGTTGTTTCCTAGCCAGGCGTATGCTGGAGGCCGCCGCCGCCCAGCAGCAGATTACCTGGGTTACCCGCCCGCAGGATGCGGCGCTGGTGCTGTTTATCGGTGACGATACCCCGCAGGATGCCGCGCTGGAGGGCAAACCGCTGTACCGGGGCTCGGTGGGCGAGGCTATTCGCCAGCCAGCGGAGCTGCTGGCACGTGCGCAGCGCGATGCCTCACCCTATCACTACGCGGCGCCGCGACAGGAGCGATCGCACTGCCTGCGGCTGGTTGCGGTCACCGCCTGTCCGACGGGCGTTGCGCATACCTTCATGGCGGCGGAGGCGCTGGAGGCAGAGGCGCGCCGTCGCGGCTGGCAGGTAAAAGTGGAGACGCGGGGATCGGTAGGGGCGGGCAACGCCATTACGCCGCAGGAGGTCGAGGAGGCCGATCTGGTGGTGGTGGCGGCGGATATTGAGGTGGATCTGGCGAAGTTCGCCGGGAAACCGATGTACCGCACCAGCACGGGGCTGGCGCTGAAGAAGACGGCTCAGGAGCTGGATAAGGCGCTGCAGGAGGCGGAGATCTACCGCCCTCAGGCGTCTGCGCCGTCCGGGGCCGCGGCGTCGGGGAGCAAGAAAGAGGCGGGCGGCGCGTACCGTCACCTGCTGACCGGCGTCTCCTACATGCTGCCGATGGTGGTGGCCGGCGGTCTGTGTATCGCGCTTTCGTTCGTCTTTGGTATTCAGGCCTTCAAAGAGCCCGGCACGCTGGCGGCTGCGCTGATGCAGATCGGCGGCGGCACCGCCTTTGCGCTGATGGTGCCGGTGCTGGCGGGCTATATCGCCTTCTCCATCGCCGATCGTCCCGGCCTGACGCCGGGGCTGATCGGCGGGATGCTGGCGGTTAGCCTGGGGTCGGGATTTATCGGCGGGATCATCGCCGGCTTTCTCGCCGGCTACGTCGCTCGGGCCATCAGCAGCAGGCTTACCCTGCCGGCGAGCATGGAGGCGCTGAAGCCGATCCTGATCATTCCGCTGCTGTCGAGCCTGATCGTCGGCCTGGCGATGATTTACATCATCGGCACGCCGGTGGCGAAGATCCTGGCCTGGCTGACCCACTGGCTGCAGACCATGGGCACGGCCAATGCGGTGATCCTGGGCGCGGTGCTCGGCGCGATGATGTGTACCGACATGGGCGGACCGGTGAACAAGGCGGCCTATGCCTTCGGCGTCGGCCTGCTCAGTACCCAGACCTACGGGCCGATGGCGGCGATCATGGCCGCCGGGATGGTTCCGCCGCTGGCGATGGGGCTGGCGACGCTGGTTGCGCGCCGCAAGTTTGCCCAGAGCGAGCGCGAGGGCGGCAAGGCGGCCGTGGTGCTGGGGCTGTGCTTCATCACCGAAGGGGCGATCCCCTTTGCCGCGCGGGATCCGATGCGGGTGCTGCCGTGCTGCATTCTCGGCGGGGCGCTGACCGGGGCGCTGTCGATGCTGTTTGGCGCGAAGCTGATGGCGCCGCACGGCGGACTGTTTGTACTGCTGATCCCCGGCGCGATCACCCCGGTGCTGCCTTATCTGCTGGCGATCTTGGCCGGGACGCTGCTGAGCGGACTGCTGTATGCGCTGCTCAAGCGGCCGGACGGCGCGCCGCAGAGCCAGGCGAGCAAAACGGCGTAGTCGCGTAAGCGATACCGAGCGGGGGCGTCGAGAGATGCCCCCGTTTTTTTATCTGTTGACCCCCTGCTAGGCAGGGGGCTGTTTTAGGCGGCCTCGTCGCGGGAAAGCGCTGAGGGACGCTGGGTGAAGCGCCAGCCGATGGCCAGCGCGATAAACCACAGCGGCGTGACCATCAGCGCCTGGCGCGTATCGGTCTCCAGCGTGAGCAGGATCAGTACGCCAAACAGAAAGGCGAGGCAGATCCAGCACATAACGCTGCCCAGCGGCATCTTATAGCCCGAGGCAGCGTGTCGCTGCGGATAGCGGCGGCGATAGACCAGATAGCTACACAGAATGATCGACCAGACGAACATAAACAGCACGGCCGAGACGGTGGTGATCAGGGTAAAGACGGTGATCACGTTGGGGATCAGATAGAGCAGCACGACGCCTCCCAGCAGACACAGGCAGGAGAAGAACAGCCCGGCGGCGGGCACCGACTGACGAGAGAGGCGGGCGAAGCGGGCCGGGGCCAGACCGCTTTGCGCCAGTCCATAAAGCATGCGGCTGGTGGAAAAAATGCCGCTGTTGGCGGAGGAGGCCGCCGAGGTCAGCACCACAAAGTTGACGATCCCCGCCGCGGCCGGCAGCCCGGCCAGAATAAACAGCTCCACAAAGGGGCTCTTGTCGGGCACCACCTGCTGCCACGGGGTGACGATCATGATGGTGCACAGGGCCAGTACATAGAACATGATGATACGCAGCGGTATCGCGTTGATCGCTCTGGGGAGGACTCGCTGCGGATCGCGGGTTTCCGCCGCCGTGGTGCCCACCAGCTCAATGCCGACAAAGGCGAAGACCGCGATCTGAAATCCGGCGAAGAAGCCACCGATCCCGTGGGGAAAGAGGCCGCCGTGCCACAGGTTGCTGAAGGCCGCCTGCTCGCCGGAGGGGGCGCGAAAGCCGCCGATGGCCATACCCAGTCCAATCAGGATCAGGGCGATAATGGCGACGATTTTAATCATCGCAAACCAAAATTCAGTTTCGCCGAACATTTTGACCGTGACCAGATTGAGCGAAAGCAGCAGCACGACGCAGGAGAGCGAAATAATCCAGTCTGCCAGGTGGGGGAACCAGAAGTGGGCGTAGGCGGTAATGGCGACCACGTCGGCCATGCCGGTGACGACCCAGCAGAACCAGTAGGTCCATCCGGTAAAATAACCGGCGCGGGCGCCGAGCAGATCGGTCGCGAAATCGCTGAAGGATTTATACTCCAGGTTAGAGAGCAGCAGCTCACCCATTGCTCGCATTACAAAAAAAAGCATAAACCCGATAATCATATAAACAAAGATAATAGATGGTCCGGCCAGGCTGATGGTTTTCCCGGAGCCCATAAACAGGCCGGTGCCGATAGCGCCGCCGATGGCGATGAGCTGGATATGACGGTTATTAAGATTACGCTGCAGATGTCCGTCGGACGTCGCCTCGCGTTGCTCTGCTGCCGCTGTGAGTCGTTTCCCCATGTCTGCTCTCCCCGAATGGGCTGTTGTGTTCGAAATGCGCGCGTCCGACGGTTCGCCTCCTGCGACCGTCACTCCTGATGGCCGTCCTTCGCTAACGATAGTAGAAAAGAACGGCAGGTTTGAATATGGGGAGTTTAATGAAATGTTAAAAAATAGTGTTTATTAGCGGATTGTGGGGGGAGTGTGCCGTGCTATCGCCGTGGAGTAGCGCTTTATTTTGGTTTCTATATTTATAGCAATAAAAAACGCTGCCGTAGCAGCGTTTTTTAGGACAGGGGGAAACGTAGGGACGCCTTAGCTGTGGGTATTAGCCTGCGCCAGCTGAGTACCGGAGAGTACCCGGCGCGCTTCACGGTAGCGTTTATTCCAGTAGGTATCGTTCAGGTTGGAGATCGTAACGCCGCTGCTGGTGGACGCGTGAACAAACTGATCGTTGCCCAGATAGATGCCGACGTGACGGCCCGTGGACCCGGCGCGGAACAGTACCAGATCGCCGATGCGCAGCTTAGAGCGCTTGATGGCGTGGCCGGTGCCCTCCTGCTGTGAGGTTGAGCGCGGCAGCTCCAGACCAAACTGTTCGCGGAAAGTACGCTGAACAAACGCCGAGCAGTCGATGCCGCGCTTGCTGTCGCCGCCCAGGCGATAGCGTACGCCTTTCCAGCTGGCGTATTGATCCATAATCTTGGATTTAACATCCAGATTGCGCACCATCTCCTCAAATTCATCCTGAGACGCCTGTAGTAATAGATTGTCTTTGTTGTTGACTACATGCGTATCAGTTTGTGCGTAGCGATCGGAGGGTGTCGTAGTACATGCCGAAAGCAACACTGCGGCGGCGATGGCGGGCGCCAGACGCAGAATGTATCTCAGAACTGGTTGAGACTTGACCATTATAAACCGTTTCCCTTGTTGTCCTTAACGACCTGTTATGTCGCTATCTGAAAATTACCCTTCCAGAGACTAATTTCCACGTGGGGTACTGACAATCGCGCTGAGGCAGAATTGTGCAGCAGAACACACTTTTTGTCCTGATTTCCGCTATTCACAGCGAAGACGCGCTGCGAACGGGGGGACATGGCCGGATTAAACCGTGCGTTATCGCGTATCCTGCCCAGATATTCAGTAGAAGCCACTGTGCTAATCACATGTAAAACAAGTCAATTATATGACCTATTTTCTAGATTACGCGCCCCTCTATTATATTGAGGAAAAAGATAAACGGGGAGAGATATCTTATCCAAAGGTAAGCAATGGTTTAATTTGACACACTTAGTAATATATTCGGCGCGAATTTGCCCGCGTCGGCGCGCCGGAAAGGCGAGGGCGCACCGACAAGGCTATATTGTGGACGTCTCCTGTCGGCGGGTGCGCAGCGCCAGCAGGGCGCTCTGCAGCGCGTTCCAGTCCGCTTCGGCATCATGGATCACTTCGATACGACTGTCCGGCGGCGGCGTTTGGCGGGTCTCTATCTGTAAATCCGCCCCCTGGCGGTTAACACAGAGGGTACCCTCGGCCACCCGCACGGCGCCCTTAATGCGGAGCAGCGGGGTTAAGCGTACCCACTCCAAGAGGCCGATGGTGTCAAAGATGCTCTCTTCGCTGAAGACCCAGCCACAGCTAAAGTAGCCTTGGCCCTGGTTGAGCGCCCGTCGCCAGCCCTGCCCGGGCCGTAGCCGCAGCGCGGCGATGCCCGACGCCGGGGCGGACGGCGCGTGGTGATGGCGTGCCTCGGGCAGCGCTGCCGTGCGCGCGCGCGGGCGATCTAGCCAGGCGGGATCGATCTGTCCGCGCTGGGTTTCGAGCAGCGTTCGTTCATCGCCCTGGGCCTGTTGCCAGCGACGCAGCGCGTCGCGTGCGTCGTCGTCATAGGTATCTATTTTATTGGCGACGATAATATCCGCCGCCGCCAGCTGATCGCGAAAGTTCTCGTTATTCTGCAGTCGCGCATCGTTGAGCTGGCGGGCATCCAGCAGACACAGCGTCGCCTGCAGCGTCAGCCAGGCGCTGTAGACCTCGCTCTCCAGCAGGCGCAGGATCTGCGTGGGGTGACCCAGTCCCGTCGGCTCGATCAGCAGTCGGTCAGGCTGCGTTTTCAGCAGCATGTTCAGCCCTATTTGCATCGGCAGACCGTTGACGCAGCACATACAGCCGCCGGGGATCTCTTTCAGCTGAGCGCCGCTGTCGGCGAGCAGCGCGCCATCGATCCCTATCTCACCAAACTCATTGACCAATATCGCCCAGCGCTCCTGGGCGGGCTTATTTGCCAGCAGGTGGCGCAGGGTGGTGGTTTTTCCGCAGCCCAAAAAACCGGTGATCACATTTACGCGGGTCATGCGCAGTTCCCTTGTTATTAGAGGCCATGGAGAGCGCCGCTGGTTTTGTGAGATATCAGACATTCTTAGGAAAAATGCGCGCGGAAACAACCCTATTTTTTAAGCGTTTTCTCGGTACTGGCAATGCATTCGCGACGTTACCGGTAAAGATATGAGGTGAAATTGGTTTTTTATGCTGGTCACTTATTTTTTCTTAGCTTGTGATGCTGTTTTTGCCTTCTGAAAAGAAATAACTGAAGTTTTGATCTGCATTGCCGTTAGTAATCAACGAGTTCTGCTATTTTTTAGGAGAGGTGTTAACAAGGAATGTCACCGTTTTTTCATCCGCGATCGACGTTTGGCGAGATGAAAAGACGCAGTAACTTGACGACGGGAGTGATATATGAGGCGTGAATGCTTATCACTAGTGAAGATTGTCGTTATGGGGATGTTGCTGGGGGCCGGATTGGCCAATACCCCTGCCCAAGCCGCTGGCTCGGGCGTGGTACAGTTTGGTGGTATGATTGTGGAGGATGGTTGTCAGTTTAAAATAGTGAATAATCAGGTCTATTCCGAGTGTTATCGGGACGGTAAAGCCCAGACGGCGACACGCAGCGTTGCGCGGGCGCAGCAGGGGGCCATGGCCCTACCGGCCCAGGTTGGCGAGAGCCATCTGACCTGGCTGGACGAAGCGCATGCACAGGCGCTGATCACCGTCTCTTATCGTTAAGCGTGTTCTGCCTGGAACGTCCCCTGCCAGCGCAGGGGCGTTCTTCATCATCATAAGCATTATCTGCCCGCGCGCCCGCGCCGTCCTTTTTCTTAATGAATTCATGCTGTGATACAATCAAAGCCACTATAGCGGCACGTTAATATTGACAATTGGTCTGTCCAATTGGTGCATTTACTCCGCAGATGCGGCACAGCCAGAGGGGCACGTCATGAGATTGTATCAGGAAGTCGGCAATACGCTGCGCGCCGCCATTGCGCGCGGCGACTACCCCATCGGAGATCGTCTGCCGCCGGAGCGCGATATTGCCGAACATTTTGACGTGAGCCGCAGCGTCGTGCGCGAGGCGCTGATCATGCTGGAGCTGGAGCATCTGATCGATGTGCGTAAAGGCTCCGGGGTATACGTCGTCGCGTTACCGCAGAATGTGTCCTCTGCGCGGGTGCGGAATCTGGATGAGAACACCTTTGGCCCCTTTGAGCTGCTGCAGGCGCGCCAGCTGCTGGAGAGCGAGGTCGCGGCCTTTGCCGCGACGCAGGCGACCAAGTCCGATATTCTGAAGATGCGCCAGGCTATCGAGCAGGAGCGCCTGGCGCTAAACGCCGGGTGCGCCGATGAGAGCGTGGATGAGCAGTTTCACTGCCTTTTGGCGCAGTCGACTCAGAACAGCGTACTGGCCGGAATGGTGGAGGATGCCTGGCGCGCGCGCAAGCATAACCCGCTGTGGGCGGGACTGCATGGTCATACCCAGGATTTCAGCTACCGCTGGGACTGGCTGGAGGATCATCAACGGATCCTGCAGGCGGTGCTACGGCGCGACGCGCGTGACGCTAAACAGGCAATGTGGCAGCATTTAGAGAATGTTAAGGCTAAGCTATTAGAGATCTCCAATCCAGACGATCCGGGATTTGACGGCTATCTGTTTGATTCTACGCCGGGGGTACTGGGCGGCATGGCGCCATAGCACGCCACCGGTCCCGCCTGCGTCGGGCGCATACGCCGGCGGGGGCGCCGCAGAGTGGAGAGCGGGTTTTGCCCTTACGCAGCGTCTGCGTGCGGGACAGTCTAAGCGCGGCACACGCTGCCTACGCGCCGAGCAGGTGCGCTGAGCGGGAGGTAACAAACGCAAATGATTCATCTGGGCGGCGAACGATGGCGCAGCTATCTGCGTCCGCTGCTGTCTGCGGGCGCGGTGGTTATAGTGCTGCTACTGGCTACCGTCACCATCTCCTGGCAGGCCTCGCGGGGATTGGCTGAGTCGGCTAAACAGCGGCTGACGCTGGCTATCTGGCAGATCGATGAGGCGCTGGACAATGCCCAGACGGCGGCCGATGCGGTTCGGCGCTACGCCGGACAGCCCTGCGATACGGCGTTGCATAATATGCTGGCGCTTCAGGCGACGACGGTACCCGACGTGCGATCGGTCAGCCTGGCGCAGGCGAACGCTATCTACTGCTCCTCTCTCTACGGCGCCTTTCATGCCGAGGTCGGCTCTGACCACTACACCCAGAACCGCTTGACCCTGATGCCGGGTAACCGGATTACGCCGCACCGCTCGCTGGTGGTGTTTCGTGAGGCGGGGCCGGGGGATGCCAGCGTACTGGTGGGGATAGACGGCTACTACCTGCGGAATATTCTGCGATCGCTCAGCACCCCGACGCCGCTGTACCTGCATATCGGTGCGGGCTGGATGGATCCTCAGGGCAAGGTTGTCGATGCGCCGCCGCCGGTGGACGGGCGCCACTTTGTCCACAGTTCGTCGCGCTACCCGATCTCGGTCGCCACGGCCGTTCCGATCGGCAGCCACTGGGCGTATATTCTGGACTACTCTCGCGGTAGCCTGGTGCTGTTTTTGGTGCTGGCCATCGTGTTCGGGGTTGGCACCTACCGCTTGGTGGGGCAGGTAAATTCGCCGGTCTCCTATCTGCGCGAGGCGCTACGGCGTCATCAGTTTATCCCCTATATTCAGCCGGTGGTCAACGGCGCGGATGAGTCGCTGAGCGGCTGCGAGATCCTGATGCGCTGGCAGCATCCCCAGATGGGGCTGATCCCGCCGAATAACTTCATCCCTCTGGCGGAGGACAGCGGTCTCATCGTTCCGATGACGCGCGATATTATGCAGCAGGTCAGCGATTATTTTGCGCCGCGTTGCCATAGCCTGCCGGCGCATTTTCACTTTGGCTTTAACATCAGCGCCAGCCATTTTAACGATCTGAGCCTGGTTGAGGAGTGTCGACGCTTTATTGATGCCTTTGCCGCCAACCCGATTCGGCTGGTGCTGGAGCTGACCGAGCGTCAGCGAGTGCCGGACGGAGAGCTGACGGAGCAAATCTTTCACGAGCTGCGGGCGCTGGGGGTACTGCTGGCGCTGGACGATTTTGGCACCGGGCACTCCAGCCTGGCCTATCTACAGCGTTATCACTTCGACATCATCAAAATCGATCAAAGCTTCGTGCGGATGATCGGCAGCGACATGCTGTCGGGTCACATTGTGGATACGGTGATCGCGCTGGCCAAGCGGCTGGATATGGTCACCCTGGCGGAAGGGGTCGAGACCGAGGCGCAGCTGCAGCATCTGCGTGCTTATCGGCTGGATTACCTGCAGGGATATCTGTTTGGTCGTCCGCTGCCGCTGCCGGATTTTACCCGGGAGTGGTTGACGAGCGTTGTTCGGCAGGCGCGTCGGTAGCGCCGGGAGCATACTCCGGGTGAGGCTCGGGGTATGTCCTCGGTCGGATCGGTGTTATACGATATTTGTATAATTTATACGCGGTTATTCATATTTAAAAAAGTGATAAAGAAATGGGGTACCCAGCCGATAATCCTTAACTCATGAGTGCAAATGACAAGAGAATATCGGTAACATGTTTTCTAAAATTAAAATAGCCAGACTGCTTCCCATCATAATTGTTACAATTTTTTCAATTCAGGCAGTTTCATTTATATTCTTCTACGATGTTATTAATAGTGACGCCGAACATATTCAAGAAAACTACCAGTCACGGCGTAATGTCATGTTTTTTAGCGACGCATGGATCAACCTGGTTCAGGCGCGCTCCACGCTGAGAGAGGCACAGAATCAAGCTATTGCAGCGACGGTCGATCGGGAGCGGATGAAGGGGCTCTTCTCCCGCGCCGATCGGCGGATTGCCGAAGCACGCAGTAATTATGTGGCTTATAAAGATATTCCCGACGTTGACGGGCTGGATATGAATGTTGTCAATCGGGTAAATAATGACTTCACGAAATATCTTTCCACGGTGTCTAAAATAGCTGAACTGCTTAAGCAGAATGATATTCCACGCGCCGCGGAGCTGAATCAACAGCTTATTTCCCTGAATATTGAAACACAGCATGCGTATAATCTATGGCAGGAAGAGCATGATCGATTAATGGAGGTCGGGGTGCAGAACAGCCATCACGCCAGCCAGATCATGAAGTGGGTGCTGCTGCTGCTGGCGCTGCTGTCGCTGCTGTGCCTGTTGCTGTGCTGGGTGTCGGTCAAGCAGGCGATGCTGATACCGCTGCAGAGCATCATTCGCAGCGTACAGCGCATTGCGCAGGGCGATCTGACGCAGCGCTTTCAGCGCCATGGCAAGAGTGAGATGGGGATCCTGGCCGCGCATATCGACGATATGCAGCGGGCGCTGCGGGAGATCGTCGCGTCGGTGCGCCATAGCGCCAGCGCCATCTACTCCGGCGCCGGAGAGATTGCCTCTGGGGGCAGCAATCTGGCCTCACGCACCGAGGAGCAGGCCGCTGCGCTGGAGGAGACCGCTGCGAGCATGGAGCAAATGACCTCCATTGTCGATAAGAATACCGATAGCTCACGCTACGTGGCGCAGCTGGCCGGCGAAGCAACCCATACGGCGGAGTCCGGTGGACTGGCCATCGCGGAGGTGGTCAAGACCATGGAGGAGATCGCCGGCAACTCGAAACATATCGCCTCCATTACCAATGTTATCGATAGTATTGCTTTCCAGACCAATATACTGGCGCTTAACGCCGCGGTGGAGGCGGCGCGGGCCGGCGATCAGGGACGCGGCTTCGCCGTCGTGGCCAGTGAGGTGCGCAGTCTGGCGCAGCGTAGCGCCCAGGCGGCGAAGGAGATCAATACGCTGATCGCCTCGTCGGTGGAGCGGGTCAATCAGGGCAGCGTCAATGTGTCGGCGGCCGGCGCCACCATGGCGAATATCATTAGCGCCATTACGCACGTATCCGGTCTGATCGGGGAGATATCGTCGAGCGCAGAGGAGCAGAGCCGTGGGATTGCCCAGATCAACCAGGCTATCAACCAGATGGATACGGTGACACAGCATAACGCCACGCTGGTGGAGGAGTCCACGGCGGCCTCCCATGGGCTGGAGGGACAGGCCAAGGCGTTGACCGAGATCGTGGCGGCGTTCAACGTCAGCGATGCGGCGGCGCTAGCGCCCGCGGCGGCTTAGGTTTATCGATAGCAGGGCACGCCCGGTGCGTGCGCGCACAGTCTGCCGCCGTCGGGCGGCAGACTGCGTTGGGGCGGGATTATGCCTGGCTTGCCAGCGCAGCGCAGGTGCGGGCCGCACCCTGCTGCATCAGTGACAGGTAGGCGGCGGTTACCGCCTCGACAAAGCGGGGCTCCTGCGGCAGCGCGTCGCCGAAGACCGCGCTGACGCTCAGCAGCGCCTGGACACGCTCTGCGCCGTCGGCGCTGTTGGCTACGCACTGCTTCAGGGTTTCCGCCATCGGATCGCGGAGATCGATAGCCTGGCCTGCGTCATCGGTGCCGCTGACATAGCGCATCCAGCCCGCTACGCCCAGTGCCAGACAGGGGAAGGCGCTGTCGTGGGCCAGATGCCAGCGAATGGAGTCCAGCATACGCTGCGGCAGCTTCTGGGTACCGTCCATGGCGATTTGCCAGGTGCGGTGCTTCAGCGACGGGTTGCTGTAGCGTTCGATCAGCAGCGCGGCATAGCGCGCCAGATCGACGCCGCTGACGCTCAGGGTCGGCGCCTGCTCCTGCAGCATCAGGCGATGGGCATCCTGACGGTAGGCGGCGTCCTCCATGCAGTCGTTGATGTGCTCATAGCCCGCCAGATAGCCCAGGTAGGCCAGGAAAGAGTGGCTACCGTTGAGCATACGCAGCTTCATCTCCTCATAGGGCAGTACATCGCTGACCAGCTCGGCGCCGACGGCTTCCCACGCGGGACGTCCGGCGACGAAGTTATCCTCGACCACCCACTGAATAAAGGGTTCACAGGCGATGCCGCACGGATCGTCGACGCCGAGGGCGGCGCCGATCTGGGTCAGAGTCTCCTCGGTGACTGCCGGGACGATGCGATCGACCATGGTGCTGGGGAAGGTGACGTTGTCGGCGATCCACGCCGCCAGCTGCGGATCGCGCGCCTGCGCCAGATCCAGCACCGCATTTTTCACCACGTGGCCGTTTTCCGGGATGTTGTCGCAGGAGAGCACGGTGAAGGGAGACAGGCCGCGCTCGCGGCGCAGACGCAGGGCCTCCACGATTGCTCCGGGGGCGGACGCCGGCTGCTGCGGGTGCGCCAGGTCGGCCTTAATCAGCGGATTGTTGAGATCCAGACGACCGCTGCCCGGCTCGATGCAGTAGCCTTTTTCGGTGACCGTCAGGGAGACGATGGCCACCTGCGGCTCGGCCATCTTTTCGACCACGGCCTCGATACCGTCGAGGGTGGCGTGCAGCGATTCATGCACCGCGCCGATGACGATGGCCTGGTTATGGCTGGCGCCTTTCTCCAGCACGCTGTACAGATGATCCTGCTGGCGCAGCTGTTCGATCAGGGTTTCGCCGCCGATCAGGTTGACCTCACAGTAGCCCCAGTCGCCGCCCAGCGTGTTCAGGACGCGATCGGTAAGCAGCGCCTGATGCGCGCGGTGAAACGCGCCAAATCCCAGGTGTACGAGGCGGGATTTCAGGGCGCTGCGATCGTAGGAGGGGCGCTGTACGTCGGCCGGTAAGGTATAGTTGGCGAGGTTATTCATTCGTAACTCCATCTGATGGATGACGGAAGCAGCGCCGCCCTGGGCGGCCTGTTTCGTTGCTATAGCCATAAAAGGTGTTAGACCACTTGCTGATGGCGCTCAGCGGCATGGCGCCTGCTTTTCCCGGCGTCGTCGGTTTGGTCTGACAGCATCACACAGGCTTGCAGTCTAAATTGATATGATAGAAAATCAAATTGGTTAGTCCAAAATTCCCCGATAATCGTGAGGCGGATCAACCAATCACACTTTCGCTTTTGACAGCCGCATCCGGATGCGTCAGGGTAAAGCTGAGTGATATCTGTGTCGATTTGGTATGACAGATTATGCCGGCGGAGGCCGTAAAGCGTAAAATCTGTCTGACCCGTCACAGGAAGACCCGTTAACACACCGCAGAAGGTAACAGTAGATGGAACAAACTTGGCGTTGGTATGGCCCGAACGATCCGGTTTCCCTTGATGATGTCCGCCAGGCTGGGGCCACCGGCGTAGTGACGGCGTTGCACCATATTCCAAACGGCGAAGTCTGGAGCGTAGAAGAGATTGAAAAACGCAAAGCGCTGTTGGCCGAGAAGGGATTGACTTGGTCGGTGGTGGAGAGCGTTCCGGTTCATGAGGAGATTAAAACCCAAACCGGTAACTACCCGCGCCATATCGACAACTACAAGCAGAGCCTGCGCAATCTGGCAGCCTGCGGGATCGATACCGTCTGCTATAACTTCATGCCGGTGCTGGACTGGACCCGTACCGATCTGGAGTACGCGTTGCCGGACGGCTCCAAGGCGCTGCGCTTCGATCAGATCGCCTTTGCCGCCTTTGAGCTGCATATCCTGAAGCGCCCGGGCGCCGCAGAGGATTACAGCACGGAAGAGCAGGCGCAGGCCAAGGCCTACTTCGACGCGATGAGCGAGGCCGAGGTGGCTAAGCTGACCGCCAATATCATCGCCGGTCTGCCGGGGGCGGAGGAGGGCTACACCCTGGATCAGTTCCGCGCCCGCCTGGCGGAGTATGACGGTATTGATAAAGCGACGCTGCGTGAGCATATGGCTCACTTCCTGCGTGAAATCGTGCCGGTAGCGGAGGCCTGCGGCCTGCGTCTGGCGGTGCATCCGGACGATCCGCCGCGCCCGATTCTGGGGCTGCCGCGCATCGTCTCTACCGTAGAGGATATGCAGTGGCTGAAAGAGGCCGTCGATAGCGTCTACAACGGTTTTACCATGTGCACCGGGTCGTACGGTGTGCGTGCCGACAATGATCTGGTGGCGATGATCGAGCGCTTCGGCGATCGCATTCACTTTACCCACCTGCGCGCCACCTGCCGCGAAGCCAACCCGAAGAGCTTCCACGAAGGGGCTCACCTGCAGGGCGATGTCGATATGTTTGCGGTGGTCAAGGCTATCTTGACGGAGGAGTCTCGCCGTCAGCAGGCCGGGGACATGCGTCCGATTCCGATGCGTCCGGACCACGGCCATCAGATGCTGGACGATCTGAAGAAGAAAACCAACCCGGGCTACTCCGCCATTGGCCGTCTGAAAGGGCTGGCCGAGGTGCGCGGCGTCGAGCTGGCCATCAAGCGGGTCTATTTTCCGCAGATGAAGTAACGGCGCGGGCAACGGCCTAACAATATAAAGGGGGGACGCCGCGGCGTCCCCCCTTCCGTTTGCGCTAGGCGTCGGGTTTAGTCGGCGCGGCCCATAAAGCGACGCTCTTCAACGTGAATGCGAATTTTCTCGCCGTTGCTCAGGTATTCCGGCACCTGCACCACCAGGCCCGTTGACATGGCGGCCGGTTTGGTGCGCGCGCTGGCGGAGGCGCCCTTGATGCTCGGCGTCGTCTCGACGATCTCCATATCAACGGTCTGCGGCAGCTCCAGCGCCAGCACCTGGCCTTCCATCGTCAGCACCTGCATGCCCGGGATGCCGCCTTCCGGGATAAACAGCAGTTCGTCTTCGATCTGCTCTTTCTTGAAGGTGTACGGGGTGTAGTCCTCGTCATCCATAAACACATACTCGTCGCCGTCAATGTAGGAAAAGGTGACGGGGCGACGGCTTAACGTGATGGTTTCCAGCAGGTCGTCGCCCTTAAAACGCTCTTCGACCTTCAGCCCGGTACGCACGTCGGAAAAACGCATTTTGTACAGGGTTGCCGCGCCGCGCGCGCTGGGGGACTGGATATCAATATCGCGGACCAACAGCAGTTTACCGTTGTAGTTTACCGCCATACCGCGTTTGATCTCGTTAGCTCTGGCCATGATTGCAATACCTTAAAAAAACAGCGGGGTTATTCGGCCGCGCTCCCCCCGGCAGGAGTGCCTCTGGTGGGACGCGGTCAGGTGGCGACACACTACCCGCCCGCTGCCGTTCAGGCAAGGGGAGGCGGCGTAAAAAGTCGGATCGGCGGGAGAAAAGCGCCCCCCGCAGGAGAGGGCGCCTGGGCGTTAGCGGTAAATCGGTAACAGATTGAACAGAGAGAGAATATGGGCCACGGCGTTAAGCAGGCCAAAGGCGATAACCAGGATGATGACCGCCGCGCCGCCGGGGACGCGATAGCTCGCCTGTGAAAAGCGGCGACGGCTGGCGCGTGCCATCAGCGCCGGGACGATCACCGCCCAGATCGTTGCGGCCAGACCGGCAAAGCCGATGGCATACAGAAAGCCATTGGGGAACAGCAGGGCGCCGATCGTCGGCGGCACAAAGGTGATCAGTGCACTTTTGGCCCGTCCGCTCGGGGTGTCTGCAAAGCGCAGCATATCTGCGATGTAGTCGAACAGACCCAGCGAGACGCCGAGGAACGAGCTGGCCAGCGCCATATAGGAGAAGGCGTTCAGCAATTGTGTTACCAGCGGACCGCTGGCGACGCTGCCCATCTGCTTGAGCAGGCTGCCGATATTGCCACCTTCGGCGATGATCTGGCGGAAGGCGGCGCGGCTGATATTGCCCTGAATCACGTACTGCCAAAAGATGTAGATAACCAGGGCGATCAGGGTGCCGTACAGCAGGCTGCGTACCACGGCGCGGCTGTCTTTGTTGTAGTACTTGACCAGCCCCGGCACGTTGCCGTGGTAGCCGAACGACGTCAGCAGGTAGGGCAGCGCCGCCAGCGCGTAGGGCAGGTAGTTCGCCTGGGTGTCCGCGCTGTCGAACAGGATCGCGCGGTCGACGTGGGTAAACATGTCGCCGGTCGACAGCAGGAAGGTGATCACCATTCCACCGATCAGGATGGTGCTCAGGCGATCGACCGCGCGGGTTGACAGCCAGACGATAAAGCCAACCAGCAGGGCGAAGACCCCGCCGGCCAGCGGCTGTCCCACCTCGGCCAGCGGCGCCAGGGTATGGGTGATGATGGAGCCGCCGGCGGAGATGTAGGCGTAGGTCAAGATGTACAGCACGAAGGCGATCGACAGCCCGTTGATGCTGTTCCATCCCTTACCCAGCAGATCGCCGACCATGGTGTGAAAGCTGGCGCCCGCCGGATAGTGCAGGTTGCTTTCCAGGATCATCAGACCGGACAGATACATGCAGGCCCAGGTGACGATCAGCAGCACGACGGAGAGGCTAAACCAGACGCCGGCGGTGACGACGGGGATCGAAAACATACCGGCGCCGACGGCGGTGCCGGCGATGATCATCGCACCGCCCAGAACGGAGGGGCGCTGCAGCGAGTGAGTCAAGGTCTGCTCCATGGTCATGGGATGTTGCTCCTGGAAAGAATTCTTGTGTACTAGCGCAATGGTACGATGCCGCGCGCGGAAAGTAAACCGTTTACGCGGTGGCGGAATAAGAAAAAGGGCGATGACTCACCGCCGCCGCGGTGCCCACGACGCGCAGCATTTCACCGGTGGGGGTAGCGGCGGCGGTAGCGCTCTGGTAGGGTATGCGCCCGGCGTGCGGGGCGGCGTTTTTTTATCCACCCGCGCGCATCAGTGACCGCCCTCAGGCGGCAAGGAGAGAGTGATGGAGTGTCGTAGCGACTGCGGTGCCTGCTGTATTGCCCCGTCGATATCCAGCCCGATTCCGGGGCTGCCGCAGGGCAAACCGGCGGGGATCCCCTGTCCGCAGCTGGATGAAATGATGCGCTGCCGCCTGTTTCATAGCCCCGCGCGTCCGGCGGTGTGCGGACAGCTGAAGCCCTGCGTTGACATGTGCGGACAGAGCCGCGAGGCGGCCCTGAGCTATCTGCGGCACCTGGAGCAGGCGACGGCGCCGGACGCATAGCCCCCTACGGCGTCGCGACCGCGCGATCCGGCTTCATCTGCAGCAGACAGGCGAGGGCGATGAACAGCATCACCAGCGCCACCGGGAAGACGGATGCGTAGCTCCAGATCTCCGCCAGCGCGCCGGCTACGGAGCCGGCGATGATCCAGCCGATGCGTCCGCTGGTGGTGAACAGCGTCGTGGCCGATCCCGCTTGCCCCGGCATCAGATCCTGAAAGTAGAGCATGCCGATCCCGGCCAGAATACCGATAAATACCGCGTTGAGCAGCTGCAGGGCCAGCAGCGCCCACGGGTGGGTGATCCACAGCAGCCCGCCGTAAAACAGCAGACCGGCCACCAGCGCCAGGAGCATCAGCCGCCGTTTTCCCAGCCGCGCGGCATAGACGCCGGCGATCAGCATCGTCGGGATCTCCAGCCCGGCCGCGGTTCCCATCATCAGTCCCGCCAGGCGCTCCGGCAGCTGCAGCTGGTGGCTGATATACAGCGGCATGTTGATCAGGTACATGCTGTTACAGGTCCACATCAGGGTGGCGCAGGCCAGCAGCAGCAGGGTCTGGCGCCGATTACGCCGCGGCGCCTGTGCGCCACCGCGCGGCGTCTCTGCCGTCCGCGGCATGGATGGCAGCCAGCGCCAGACAATGGCGGCGCACAGCAGAAAGGTGAGGGTGGCGGCCAGATACATAAAGGTGAAGCCCCAGCCCAGCGCCATGGCGAAGGCCAGCGGTGGGCCGATCACCCAGGCCAGGGAGATTTGCGCACGCAGTACGGAGCTGAACATCACCGCCTCTTTGCCACAGCGATCGGCGTACTCGCGCGCTAGGGCAAACATCTGCGGGTTGGCGGTGGAGCCAAAGCTGGTCAGGCAGACGCCGACGATCAGCAGAAGATAGTAGTTACGGTTGTAGGCGAACAGCAGGCAGCCCACCGCTCCCAGCAGGCAGCATAGCAGGATCAGCTGTTTACGATCGCCGCGCCGATCGGAGAGGCTGGCGAGCCACTGGCTGACGATGATGCCGATGACCGCGCTGCCGGTATAAAACAGGCCGACCATCAGCGGGCTGCCGGTGACCTGGCTGGAGAGAAACAGGCTCAGCGTCGGGGTCTGCAGCGCCCCGGCGATCCCGGTAAGAAACGCGACGATCAGGAAGGCGCTGCCGGTACGATCGGGTAAACGACGGGCGAGAGTGCGGGCAAAAGTCAGCATGAGAAAACCGGTATCGGGTCAGGGATCAGGGGATATGCGCTGCGCATGTTACCGGTCATTGGCGAAAATGAAAAGGGATTTCAATATTCTACTGCACAGGGAGAGGCGGCCAGGTTTCCCCGGCCGCATAAGGGGTTAGGCGCCGCGCGGTACGTCGTGCGCGGTGTTGGTCGGCGGCGTGCCGCGGAACGTCTCGATCTCCAGCTGCGCCATATGGCCGCAGTTGCCCTGGGCCAGATTCGAGGAGCCGATGTCGAAGGTCAGGCAGTTCACGTTGCCGTTCTTGCACAGCGAGCCGGGCTGCGCCGGATCGGCCGGATCGAACCAGGCGCCTTCGCTGATCCGCACGACGCCGGCGCGAATGTCCTCGGTGACGATGGCGCCGACCAGGATCTGGCCGCGATCGTTCCAAGCGCGCACCACATCCCCGTTAGCAATCCCGCGTGCTTTGGCGTCCTGCGGGTGGATCAGGATCGCCTCGCGATCGGCGACCGCATACTTTTCACGCAGCGGGGTGTTGTCCAGCTGTGAGTGCAGGCGGTTGACGGCGTGGGCGGTGCTCAGGGAGAGCGGGAAGCGCTGGGCGACCTCGCTCTGATACCACTCATAGGGGGGCAGCCAGCTGGGCAGGCCCCGACAGTCGCTGTAGTGCATGGCGGCGATGGTATCGGAGTAGATTTCGATCTTGCCGGAGGGGGTCCCGAGCGGATTCAGCAGCGGGTTATCGCGGAAGTCGGCGTAGCGCACCCAGTTCTTATTGGCGGCGGGGATCGGGAAGCGAATGTAGTTATTGGCCTCCCAGAACATCTCGAACGGCGGCAGCGCGACGCGCGCGTTGCGCGCCTGGGCCGCCATGCCATCGTACATCCCCTTCAGCCACTGGGCCTCATCCTTACCTTCGGTGAAGGCGTCCAGCACCCCCAGCTTTTCGGCCAGGCCGGCGAAGATGGCGAAGTCGTTGCGCGCCTCATGCTGCGGGGGAACGCACTGGTGCATCGGGAAGACATACAGCTGCGAATAGTCTCCGCCCATCTCCAGATCGTTACGCTCATAGCTGGTGGTGGCCGGCAGGACGATATCGGCATACTTGGCGGTGGCGGTCCAGTAGGGTTCGTTGACCACGATGGTCTCCGGACGGCGCCAGGCGTCGATCAGATTATTGGTGTTCTGATGGTGCCCAAAGGGGTTGCCGCCGGCGACGTAGACCATCTTCACATCGGGGTAGGTCACCTTACCGCCGTTGAAGTCGATGGTTTTCCCCGGGTTGGCCAGGCAGTCGGCGATGCGCGCCACCGGGATCGGCGTGGGGCTGTTTTGCGGGGCGTTGCCGGCCGAGATACCGGAGATAATGCCGCCGCGCGCGGTCGGACTGCCGCCGGAGGAGTAGTGGTAGCTAAAGCCAAAGCCGCCGCCGGGCAGGCCGATTTGCCCCAGCATGGCCGCCACGGTGACCAGCAGCCAGTGGGGCTGTTCGCCGTGATGCTGGCGCTGAATGCCCCAGCCGGCCATGATCATGGTGCGGTGGTGCGCCATATCCCGCGCCAGGCTGCGCAGGGTTTCGGCGTCGATGCCGCTGATGGCGGCCGCCCAGGCGGCATCCTTGACCACGCCGTCATCCTTGCCGTTGAGGTAGTCGGCAAAGCGATCGAAGCCTACGGTATAGGTGGTGAGGAAGTCGCTGTCGTGCAGTTTTTCGCTCAGCAGGGTATGGGCGATACCGAGCAGCATGGCCGAATCGGTATAGGGGTGCGGGGCGATCCACTCGGCGTTGAGCTGGGTGGTGCTGGCGCTGCGCACCGGATCGATGCTGACGATGCGGGTGCCTTTTTTCTTCAGCGCCTCGAAGCCCGTCTGGCCGACGTGGTCCGGCATATTCCAGCTGTTTTCAAGCGTGATCATGGGGTTACAGCCCCACAGGACGATCAGCTCACTGTGCTCGATGACGTTGGGCCAGGCGGTCTGCTGTTCATAGACCTCCATGGAGCCGACCACGTGGGTCATGATCACCTGGGCCGCACCGGTGGAGTAGTCGCCGGCGTAGCCGAGGAAGCCCCCGCTCAGGTTCATCAGCCGCTGCAGCAGGGTGCGGCTGTTGTGCAGCATGCCGACGCTTTTCCAGCCGTAGGAGCCAGCGTGGATGGACTGCGGCCCGTACTGTTTCTGCAGGCGGGCAATCTGCCCGCTGACCAGGGTCAGGGCCTGATCCCAGCTTACGCGCACCCACTCATCGCACCCGCGCAGCTCGGGGCGGCCTTGCTCTGCGCCGCCCTCTAGCCAGCTCTTGCGCACCATGGGATATTTGATCCGGTTGGCGGCGTGCACCTGGTAAGGCGCCATGGTGATCAGATCGTTGGGATAGGGATCGTCGCTGACCGGCTGCACGCCGACCATGCGTCCCGATTCGACGATGGCCTCAAAGGCGCCCCAGTGGGCGCCGGTCAGGATCCCCTTCTGCGCCGGCTGTAGGGCGGTAAACTGGGGCAGCGCCTGGCTAATCGCCTGCGCCAGCGCCGATTTCGGCCACAGTCCGGCCAGCAGAGGGGCGCCGAGCAGAGCCGCACCACCGGCGATAAAGCGGCGGCGGGATACGCACAGCGGCGCATCAGGCAGGGATGTTGTCTTGCTCATCACTTAGGCTCCTTGGGTTGATCTGCACCGTTAGCGGACATATCGCTGGCGTGTTTTTGGACATATTGGGTCAGCAGGCGCAGCTGCTCTTCATTCAGCGAGGTGCGCGATGCCATGCCTTTCACGACCCCGATCCATTGGTTGGCGTTGAAGCGATCCAACGCGGTCAGGCCGTGGCAGCCGGTGCAGTTGGCCGACATCATATCGGCGGCATAGCGCCAGATGGGCTGTTCACTGCCGATGAGATTGGCCTTGGGCAGCCAGATGGACAGCGTTACCCGGTGCCATACCAGTCCGGTCGCGGCGTCGGTGTCGCTGGACAGCACTTTCACCTGTTTGCGTGCCGCCTCTCCCAGCAGCGCGGAGAGGATACGCTTGCCCTGCGCTGCATAGATCACCTGGTTAACGCCATTCTGCTGCCAACCGCTCAGCTCACCCTCAACCATGTCCCCGCGGCGCTGCAGCACCCGGATCTCCGTCGATGGCATCAGACTGCCATCGCTGTGGGCCCCGGCCTGCGGCGCCAGGAAGAAGGGCTGGGTTGATATGGCGTAGAGCGTGCGGGCGCCGTCAGGGGTTTTCGCGGCGGCGGCGGCCAGTTCGCTAGCGCCGGCGGCGCTCAGGGCGCTCATATCCGGCAGAATATGGGCGACCCCCTTATGACAGTCGATACAGGTTTCCCCGTCCTTGATGGCGACGGGGTGCTGTTTGCGGGCCTCCGCACTCTGATCGATGATGTCCATGGCCTGGTAGCTATGGCAGGAGCGACAGGTGGCGGAGTCGTTGGCTTTCATGGTGTTCCAGACGCTCTGCGCCATGGCCAGCTTGTGGGCCTGGTATTTCTCTGGTGTATCTATTTTACCGGTCAGCTCGCCGTAGACATCCTTCAGCGCCAGTACCTTGGTCTTCAGGAAGTCGAGGGGCTGCTGCGGGATATGGCAGTCGGCGCACTCGGCCCGGATCCCCGGCTTATTCTGGAAGTGGACGCTGCCCTGATATTCGGCCAGAGGCTGTTGCATGGTATGGCAGGAGACACAAAACTCGGTGCTGCTGGTTTTGTGCAGGACGGTGAAGGTCGCAGCCAGTAGGGCGATACCGAGGATGATCCCCAGCAGCACCAGCCACGGCCAACGCCGGCGTCGCCCGGGGGCGGCGTAACGATTGCTCATAATGATGACCTTATTATTATTGGAGAGAGTTTTTACTTGCCATTGTTGTTGGGAGCATCACCGCGCGCCGGGCCGGGCCGCTCGGTGCATTACTCCTTGGTAAATCATATTACTATTTCCGCTAGCTAACCCATTTTGCGTAGGAGGCAAAGGCATTTTCGTGAGCGGGTAGACGCTTTTGCGCGCCGGGATTAACCCGACGCTACAGGCTGGTCACACTTTGGCTACCCCGGCAGGGCGGGGAAGGGGGAAGGCGCCGCCGCGTTGGCAGGCGGCGGCGGCCGGGTCAAGCCTGGCGGTGGCGGGTTTGTAGACAGTCGATGACATCGCCCAGCGACAGCTGCTGATCCTGTAACAGCACGAGCAGATGGTAGAGCAGATCGGCAGACTCGTTGATCAGCTCATCGCGGTCATGCACGGCGGCCGCCAGCGCCGTTTCTACGCCCTCTTCGCCGACCTTCTGGGCGATACGCTTGGTCCCGCTGGCGTACAGCCGAGCGGTATACGAGCTTTGTGGATCGGCCGTTTTGCGGGCGGCCAGCAGTTGCTCCAGGTGATACAGAAACGGCCACTGCGCGCGGGCCGGGGCAAAGCAGCTGTC
The DNA here is from genome assembly GCF_001896205.1 of Edwardsiella piscicida. Lineage (GTDB taxonomy): Bacteria > Pseudomonadota > Gammaproteobacteria > Enterobacterales > Enterobacteriaceae > Edwardsiella > Edwardsiella piscicida. The sequence goes on along the minus strand of NZ_MPNU01000001.1, from coordinate 2,583,996 downwards.
GCTGCCGAGATGGCAGGTCGGCCCCTGGGGATCGGCCAGAATCAGCAGCGTATCGCGGTCGCAGTCCGGGGTCATGCTGACCACGTTCAGGGTGTGACCGGAGGTTTCGCCCTTGGTCCACAGCCGCTGCTTGGTACGGGAATAGAAGGTGACCTTACCGCAGCGCTCGGTATGATCCAGCGCCTCTGGCGTCATATAGCCCAGCATCAGGACATCGCCGGAGCCGGCGTGCTGCACGATCGCCGGCATCATGCCGTCCACTTTGTTCCAGTCCAGACGCTCTTTTTGCTGTTGCGAAAGAAAACCTTGAGTTAGCACAGTCGAATCTCCACACCGTTGAGCGCCAGATAGCGCTTGAGTTCACCGATTTGAATAATCTGTTTATGAAATACCGAGGCCGCCAGCGCGCCGTCCACGTCGGCCTGGCTGAAGGCCGCCAGAAAGTGTTCGGGGGCACCGGCGCCGCCGGAGGCGATCAGCGGGACGTGGCAGACGGCGCGGATCTGCTCTAGCTGGCGCAGATCGTAGCCGCTGCGCACGCCGTCCTGGTTCATCATGTTCAGCACGATCTCCCCGGCGCCGCGCCGCTGCACCTCCTGCACCCAGTCCGCCGTCTGCCAGGCGGTGGCGCGGGTGCGCGCCTCATCGCCGGTGAATTGGTAGACGCGGTCGCTGTCGCTGGCGGCGTCGTGCCAGGTATCGATACCGACCACCACGCACTGCACGCCGAAGCGATCCGCCAGACGGGTGATCAGCGCCGGATCGGCCAGCGCCGGCGAGTTAATGGAGATCTTGTCCGCGCCGTAGCTCAGAAGCAGCCCAGCCTCCTCGACGCTGCGGATCCCGCCGGCGACGCAGAAGGGAATATCGATCGCCGCGGCGACCCGAGCCACCCAGCTTTTGTCGACCACGCGACCGTCGGCGGAGGCGGTAATGTCATAGAACACCAGTTCATCGGCGCCCTCATCGGCGTAGCGCTGGGCCAGCGGAACGATGTCGCCGATGATCTCGTGATTGCGAAACTGAACGCCTTTGACGACCTGGCCGTCGCGAACGTCCAGACAGGGAATTATGCGTTTTGCCAGCATGCGATGGCCTCCTTCACGCTGAATTTACCTTCCAGCAGGGCGCGTCCGACGATGACGCCCTGCACGCCGCTGCCGCGCAGGGCGGCGATGTCCTGCAGCGCGCCGATGCCGCCGGAGGATTGAAATGCGATCTGTGGATAGCGCGGGCAGATCTGGCGGTACAGCGCCACGTTGGCGCCGCCCAGGGTGCCGTCGCAGGCGATATCGGTACACAGTACGTGCCGCAGTCCCAGCGGCAGAAAATGCGCTACCGTCTGCTCCAGGGTCACGCCGGAGTCCTCTTGCCAGCCGCTGACGGCCACGCGCTTATCGCCGTTGGCGGCGATGCGCACGTCCAGCGCCAGTACCAGGCGATCGGCGCCGAAGCGCGTAAACCAGCGGGCGACCTCCTGCGGCTGGCGGATCGCCGTTGAGCCGACCACCACCCGCGTCGCACCGGCGTCGAGCAGCGTGGCCACGTCCTCTGTGCTGCGCACGCCGCCGCCGACCTGTACCGGAACGCTCAGCGCGCGTAGCAGGCGGGTCAGCATGGGGAGCTGACGACGGGCGGGATCGCGCGCGCCGCTCAGGTCGACCAGGTGCAGCTGCTCTGCGCCCTGACGCTGATACTCCAGCAGCCGCGTCAGCGCATCGCCGTCATAGTCGCGCTGGCGGCCATAGTCCCCCTGATGCAGGCGAACGACGCTGCCGTCGATAAAGTCCAGTGCCGGAATGATCATGACGGCATCTCCAGAAAGTTCTTCAGCAGGCGGGCGCCGGCCTTGCCGGAGCGTTCGGGGTGAAACTGCACGCCGTAGAAGTTATCGCGGCGCACCGCGGCGCTAAAGGTATAGCCGTAGTCGCACTGTGCCAGGGTGTCGGCGCACAGGGGATAGGCGTAGCTGTGTACAAAATAGAAGTAGCTGCCGTCGGGAATACCGCGAAACAGGGGATTCCCGGCCAGAGAGGTAACCTGATTCCAGCCGGTGTGCGGCAGCGGCAGGCCGGTATCGGTCATCCGTTCGACCGGGGTGTCGACCAGACGGAGGCAGGGGACATCCCCTTCGGCGCTGCGGCTGGCCAGCAGCTGCATTCCCAGACAGATGCCGAGCACCGGCTGGGTACAGGCCCTGATCAGATCGATAAGATCGCGCTGGCGCAGCTGCTCCATGGCCGCGGCGGCGTTGCCGACGCCGGGCAGCAGCAGCTTGTCAGCCGCCAGCACCGCCCGCGCATCGCGGCTGACGGTCGGACGGCAGCCCAGGCGCTCCAGGGCATAGCGCACCGAGGACAGGTTGGCGCAGCCGGTATCCAGAATCACCACGTTGCACGCTGTGGCCATCACAACACTCCTTTTGAGCTGGGTAAGCGGTCGTCTTCGATGCGGATCGCCTGACGCAGGGTGCGGCCAAAGGCCTTAAACAGGCTCTCTACGCGGTGGTGGTCGTTCTTGCCTTTGGTTTTCAGGTGCAGGGTCACCCCCATCGCGTAGGCGAGGGAGTGGAAGAAGTGTTCGACCATTTCGGTGCTGAGATCTCCGACGCGCTGGTGGCTGAATTCGGCCTTGAAGGAGAGGTAGGGGCGGCCCGAGATATCCAGGGCACAGCGGGCCAGGCACTCGTCCATCGGCAGGACAAAGCCAAAGCGGGCGATGCCGCGCTTGTCTCCCAGCGCGATGCGCAGGGCTTCGCCGAGCGCCAGCGCGGTGTCTTCGACGGTGTGATGGTCATCGATATGCAGATCGCCCTTCGCCTCTATATGCAGGCGCAGGCCGGCGTGGGTGGCTATCTGATCCAGCATATGGTCAAAGAAGCCGATACCGGTACGGATGTGGCTCTCGCCCTGGCGATCCAGCCACACCTCCGCCAGAAGCGCGGTCTCACGGGTGACGCGCTCCACCTGGGCATGACGATCGCGGCGGGTCAGGCGTTCGGCGATCTGCGGCCAGTCTAGGCTGCTACCATCGCACGGCTCGGCGGCGTAGCGCAGCCCGTGGATACCCATGTTGTGCGCCAGCTGCAGATCGCTGTCGCGGTCGCCTATCACCCACGCGTTGGCCGTATCCAGCACGCCGGGCTGCAGATAGTCGTCGACCAGTCCGGTGGCGGGTTTGCGGCAGCGGCAGCCCTCCTGCGGTAGGTGTGGGCAGATCAGCACCCGCTCAAAGAGGATGCCCTGCGAGGTCAGTATCTGCATCAGTAGATTGTGCGGCGCATCGAAGTCGGCCTGCGGAAAGCGTTCGCTGCCCAGTCCGTCCTGATTACTGACCATCACCAGATGATAGCCGGCCTGCTGTAGCCGCAGCAGCGCCGGAATGACCCCGGGCATCAGCGCCAGCTTGTCCAGACGGTCTACCTGAAAGTCCTGCGGCGGCTCGGCGATCAGGGTGCCGTCGCGGTCGATAAACAGATATTTCTTCATTTACGCCTCTCCTTCCTGGCTAAAACGGCGCAGTACCGCGAGAACCCGCTCATGCTCCGCGGCGCTGCCGATGGTGATGCGCAGGCAGTCGCTCAGCGAGGGCTGGCGACGCTGATCGCGCAGGATGATGCCCTGCTGCCACAGGGCCTGAAAGATCGGCCCGGCGCGGTCGCTGCGAAAGATTAGATAGTTCCCCTGTGAAGGATAGACCTCTTGAATGCAGTCGCAGCGCAATAACTGTGCGATCAGCGCCTGGCGCTGTTCAATGACGTAGGCAACCCGCGTCCGCATAGCGGCGATCCCGGCGGGCGAGGTCGCCTGGGCGGCGATGTCGGCGACCGGTGATGCCAAAGGATAAGGGGCGATGGTTTTCTGCAGCAGAGCGATCACCTCGGCGCTGGCCAGCGTGAAGCCGCAGCGCAGCCCGGCCAGGGCAAAGGCCTTCGAGAGGGTGCGCAGCACGACCAGATGGGGGTAGTCGGCGAGCCAGGAGACCACGCTGGCGTCGGGGGCAAACTCAATGTAGGCCTCATCGACGATGACCAGCGCCCGTCCGGCGGTCAGCGTAAGCAGCGTGCGCAGATCGTCGGGATTGAGCAGGTTGCCGGTCGGGTTGTTGGGGCTGCAGACAAACACCAGCTTGACGCCGTCGAGGGCGGCGGCGATGGCCGGCACGTCCAGCTGCCAGTCGGCGCGCAGCGCGACGCAGCGCCGTTCGACGTCGCTGGTCTCCGCGCTGACGGCGTACATGCCGTAGGTGGGGGGACAGTAGAGCATGGCGTCGCGCCCCGGTTCGCAAAAGGTGCGGATCAGCAGCTCGATGCCCTCATCGGCGCCGCGGCTGACCAGCACCTGCTGCGCCGTGACGCCGGCATAGGCGGCGTAGTTGGCGATAAGCTCGGCGGGCTGGCACTCCGGGTAGCGGTTAAAGGCCTCGCTGCGCAGCGGGTAGCTGACCGGCTGCGGGTACTCGTTGGCATTGAGCCAGACGTCGCCGCTGCCGCCGAGGCGGCGGGCGGACTGGTAGGGGGTTAGGCGCTGGATGTTTTCCCGCGCCAGTGTGGTGATCGGCTTCATGATTGGCTCTCCCGGATGGCGGCGACCCGCAGACGGACGGCGTTGGCGTGGGCGTCAAGGCACTCGGCCTGTGCCATGGCCTCAACCGTCGGGGCCAGCGTCAGCAGACCGGCGGGGCTGAGGCGTTGGACGGTCATGCGTTTCTGGAAATCCGCCAGGCCCAGGCTGGAGTGGGTGGCGGTGTAGCCGTAGGTCGGCAGCACGTGATTGGTGCCAGAGGCATAGTCCCCGGCGGACTCGGGCGACCAGTCGCCCAGAAACACGGAGCCGGCGCTGGTGATAGCATCGAGCCACGTCTCGGCGTCGCGGGTTTGGATGATGAGGTGCTCCGGCCCATAGCGGTTGCTGATCTCGATGCACTGCGCCAGCGAACGGGTGACGATCAGGCGGCTCTGCGCCAGCGCCTGGCGGGCGATGTCGGCGCGCGGCAGGGCGGCAAGCTGCGCCTCGACCCGCTTGGCGACCCGGCGAGCCAGCGGGGCATCGGGCGTCAGCAGGATCACCTGTGAGTCGGGGCCATGCTCCGCCTGGGAGAGCAGATCGGCGGCGATAAAGTCCGGGTTGGCCTTGGCATCGGCGATCACCAGCACCTCGGAGGGGCCGGCGGGCATATCGATAGCGGCGCCCTGAGGGCTTTGGCTAACCTGTCTTTTGGCCTCGGTGACATAGGCGTTTCCTGGGCCAAAGATTTTGTCGACGCGGGGAACGGATTCGGTCCCGAAGGCCATGGCGGCGATCGCCTGCGCGCCGCCGACCTGAAAGATTTCGTCGATGCCGCACAGGCGTGCGGCGTAGAGGATCGCCGGGTCGATCGGCGGCGGCGAGCAGAGGATCACCCTGCGGCACTGCGCCACGCGGGCCGGGATCCCCAGCATCAGCACCGTGGAGAGCAGCGGTGCGCTGCCGCCGGGAATATACAGCCCGACGGAGTCCAGCGCGCGGGTGACCTGGCGGCAGCTGACGCCAGGCTGGGTTTCGACGTCGACCGGGGCTGGGCGCTGAGCGTAATGAAAGGCCTCAATATTCTCGGCCGCCTGGCGCATGGCGCGGGTCAGCGCGTCGGGCAGGCTGTCGCCGGCGGCGTCGCGGGTCTGGCGTGATACGCGCAGGATGGCGGGGGCCTCCCGGTCAAAGCGTTGGCTGAGGCGATGCAGCGCCGCATCGCCGTCGCGGCGAACCTGGGCGATGATCGTCTCAACGCTTGCGCTGATTTGCGCGGCGCTGGCGATCGCCGGGCGCTGTAGCAGGCGCTGCTGCTGTTCGGGGCTACAGTCGTCCCATTGGATAAGCGTATCAAAGCGGGTCATGGCGTTACTCCATCATCTTTTCAATCGGCAGCACCAGAATCGAGCTGGCCCCCAGGGCCTTGAGCTGCTCCATGGTTTCCCAGAACAGGGTCTCGCTGCTGACCATGTGCATGGCGACACGGCGCTTGTCGCCGGCCAGCGGCAGCAGGGTCGGGCGCTCGGCCCCCGGCAGCAGCGCCATTATCTCCTCCAGACGATCGCTCGGCGCGTGCAGCATGATGTATTTGGACTCCCGCGCTTGGATGACCCCTTGAATCCGGGTCATCAGGCGTTCGATCAGCGCCTGCTTGGCGGGGGGCATCTCGCCGTCGCGTTGAATCAGGCAGGCCTTGGAGCGGTAGATAACCTCGACCTCGCGCAGCCCGTTAGCCTCAAGGGTGGCACCGGTAGAGACCAGATCGCAGATGGCATCGGCCAGTCCGGCGCGCGGGGCAACCTCGACCGAGCCGTTGAGCAGACAGGATTTGAAGCGGACGCCCTGCCCATCCAGATAGCGTTTGAGCAGGTGAGGATAAGAGGTGGCGATGCGGCAGTCCTGCAGGCCGCGGGCGCCGTCATAGGGGGCATCGATGGGCATGGCCAGGGAGAGGCGGCAGGCGCCGAAGTCGAGGCGTCGTAGCAGGGTATAGCGCGGATCTTCGCCTTGGGCGCGCCGGGCGAGCAACTCCTCTTCCAGCACGTTCTCACCGATGATGCCCAGGTCAACCACGCCGTCCATCACGAGGCCGGGAATATCGTCATCGCGCACCCGCAGGATGTCGATAGGCATATTTTCGGCAAAGGCGATCAGCCGCTGCTGATGCAGATTAATTTTGATCCCGCAGCGAGCCAGCAGCGCCTGCGAGTCTTCGCTCAGGCGACCCGATTTTTGCATGGCAATGCGTAAACGTGTTTTGTCCAACATGGTGGTTACCCCTGTATTCCCCAGCCGGCGCCGCGGCGCCCGTGAATGATGAACAACAAAAAAGCCCTCGGAAGAAGATCTTCCGAGGGCTTTTTCACATCTTGCGTCTGCCGCCACTGGAAGATCCGTTGACCGTCTTCCAGCACACATCCGCCTGAAAGCGCTAGTCAGGATGATGGTGATGATGGTGGTTAAACAGTACGCGAGTGAGCATGATTGTTGTCCGTGGTTCGGTATCGCTTGTATACGCTGCGCAATATGCGCTCAGTGATTTTTAACCTAAACCAAGAGTACGGCGTATGGCAAGCGCTTTTTTTGTCCGATTGACGATGGGCGTGGTTTGCCCATCGTCGCGGGGGGATCAGGCGCCGGCAAACTTATACTTGGTGTTGACGTCCTGGGTCAGCTGGGTAAAGATTTGATTGGTCAGGGTTTGAGTGGTGCTGAGCGCATCGCTAAAAACGCGATCCTCGAACTGTTGCACCAGCTGCTGAGCCTTGGCCGGATCTTTCTGGTAGGTGGCCAGATAGGCTTTTTCCATGTCACGTTGCATGACGCTGAAGGTGGCCTCCTGCTGCTTATAGGCCTTCTGTACCACCGGCGCATATTTGTAATAGTCCATCATCACCAGCGTTTGCAGTTTCCGGAACTGCCACTGGGCAGAGACCGAATCCGCTTTTCCACTGGTTACCGTACGGTAGGCCTGCGGGAATTGGTGGATACTATTGGCATAAACCGGAATAAAAATAGAAATACTGGGCATGCCGTAGGCTAAATATTCCACATCGGCAATACCCTGCGGTAAACCATCGCGCGCTTGTAAAATATGTGCCTGCTGGGTACGAAATAATGACACCGGGCGTAGGCGGTAATCGGGGGTTTGTGTATAGGGCTTGCGCTCGATGTTCTCATAGGTATTTCGCAGCCCCTGTTTTACCGCATCGATATCAAGTTTAGCCTCCGGTTTAGCAAAAACGGGGAAATGTTGTGGTGCCGCTAGCGAGGTCTTGATATCTGGCGTATAGAGATGCTGCAACGCATATACCCGCGGATAGTTGTAGTAGGGGTCATTCTTCTCATTATGCAGCGTATAGGCTTTTTCAAAATTAAAGTCGCCGTCGCGCTTAGGATCGTAAAGGCCATATTTTTCGGCGGCGCTGATCAGCGTGGGCGATGCCATATAGTTGGCGCTGTCGTCCGGCTTATAGGTCTGCAGGCGCCCTTGGTTACCGGTGACATAATAGTCATCCTTCGGCAGGCGGGTGGCCAACCACTGATGGCCGCTGCCGGTTTCCAGATACCAGATGTCGTGCTGGTCGACGAAGGCGACGCCAAAGCCTTCGCCGGCGCCTTTCTCTTCAATAATTTTACCCAGGCGAGCGGCGCCTTCGCGTGCGGAGGAGACGTAGGGCAAGATTACGTCGGTAATGCTGTCTTCGGTAATGCCCGTCTCGGGCAGATAGGGGTCATGTTTGAGAGCCTCGGCGCTGGCGAAGATCGTCTCTGTCGCCGTCATTCCCACGCCTTTTTGGTTAAATCCAGCGGCCCCCCAGGTCATCTGGTCGGGCTGTTTTCCCTCTTTGCCATTGGAGAATGAAGTATAGGAAAAAGCTTTTTTTGGAACAGAATAGGTGAATTTATTTTCATTGGCATGGAAGGTATCGCTGCTATTTTCTTTAGCCTGATGCTTTAGCATCACTTTCGATAGCGTGGGGTCATGATCCTCGGTACGGGCAATAATCCTAGAGCCATCGCTGGTGGCACCCGCGCCGACTAAAATTGTAGTGCAAGCATCACTGTTGATGGTAAATGCCGCGGCAATCAGGCCGGAAATCAAAACTGAAACTGACTTTAGTTTCATGGGGAACTCCTATTGATTGAATTGAGTTGATTCTTGCACTCTCTTTACATTATTTATTTTAACTACATCATGTTTTTCTTTTTTAATTCAATTTTTATCTCCGTGGAATATTTTTATTGAGAAAATTCTTATGGTATGAAAATTGCCTAAGATAGACGTTCGTCATGCCGTATAACGACGATGCGTACCCTCTGTGATGTGTCATTTCATCTCAGTAGCATGATCTGTGCGCTCTTTTTTTATGCGGTCGGTATATGAGGTGTTGTCCTTTTGTTATCCCATGGTCACTCTTTTGATATCGCCGTATTTCTCCCGCTATGGGAATAAGCCTATTTTTATCGATGAGTGTATTGCGAGTAAAAATGAATCTGCGTGATTTATTCTCGTATAATGGAATGGTGAGAACGGATAATAAAAAGAGAATGACGTACGCCACGGCGCCCCGTTAGGCGTGAAATCCCGGTGATCCTGCGCTAGCGCTCATCAGAGGCGTGCCACTGAGAACCCGCGGGTTTCTCTGAGTGAGAGAGCGCGGCGGCCGGGTCGCTGACGCGGCGATATCGCTATTTTATCTCCCGCGGTTAAGGGGGTTGGCGCCGCGCGGGTGTCCGTGATGACGCTGATCTCGGCGTCGGCGTCGGCGTCGGCGTCGGCTGCAGCCTGGCCTTATGGAATCGCGTCTGGCGGTGCCTGCTATCGGCGCGGCGTACCGCTGGCAGCCATGTTGGCCCTCGTGTACCCTGATGGGGTACGACTGCGGTAAGATATCGCCCGGCGGCCTGGCGCGCCTGGGAATAAGATGAGGATAGGGTATGAAAAGTGTAGCCATTGTAGGATTGGGCTGGCTGGGGATGCCGCTGGCGCTGTCGCTGATGGCGCGTGGCTATCGGGTGGTCGGCAGTAAAACGACGCCGGACGGTGTAGAGGCGGCGCAGATGAGCGGGGTGGCGTGCTATCCACTGCGGTTGGCGCCGCAGCTGGAGTGCGATGACGAGGATCTGGCGCAGCTGCTGAGCGTGGATGCCCTGGTGATCACCCTGCCGGCCAGCTGTGGGAACGATGAGGGGATAGGCTACCGTCAGTCGGTGCGCCAGCTGGTCGACAGCGCGCTGGCGTACGGCGTAGCGCGGATTATCTTTTTGAGTTCGACGTCGGTTTACGGCGACGCGCGCGGCGAGGTCAACGAGGACTCCCCGCTGCAGCCCAACACCTTGGCCGGCCAGGCGTTGGCCGATCTGGAGCGCTGGCTGCACGATCTGCCCAATACTTCGGTCGATGTGCTGCGGCTGGCCGGACTGGTAGGGGAAGGGCGCCATCCGGGGCGCTTTCTGGCCGGTAAAACCGATCTGCCGGGCGGTAATCTGGGGGTCAATCTGCTGCACCGCGAGGATGCCATCGCCGCGATCATGCTGCTGCTGGCGCAGCCTCAGGGCGGCCACGTTTATAATCTGTGTGCGCCGCAGCATCCGGCTCGCCGGCTCTTTTACCCGCCGCTGGCGCGTGCGCTCGGCCTGACGCCGCCGGCGTTTCGCTCCGATGACGATGCGACGCAGGGCAAAGCGGTAGACGGATCCCGCATCAGCCATGAGCTGGGCTTTGTTTACCGCTATTCTGATCCTACGATCATGCCCTGCGATTAGCCGGAGAGGCGTCGCGATGATCACATTTTACCGCTGGTGTTTTTTTGTATCGGCAGGTAAAAAAGAGGGCATTAAGCGGCGAGGATGACGGGGGATAATCGGTATAAATCGGGTATTGGATCGGAGGGGATAATAAACCGATTGTTTTTATTAAATATCGATTATTTTCTTTATTATTCAGTCCACTGAGTAGCGTTACGATACGCTATCCGTAGGAAAGCGCGCCGCGCAGAGCGACGCGCTGATGCCTCATCAGGCCAGAGTGCCCCACATATCGTATTCGTCGGCGTTTTCAATGGTAACGCTGACGATATCGCCCGGTTTGACCCCACGCTCACCGTTTAGGTACACCACGCCGTCGATCTCCGGCGCATCGGCCATGCTACGGCCAATGGCGCCTTCCTCGTCAACCTCATCGATGATCACCGGCAGCGTCAGCCCCACTTTTTCCTGCAGGCGCTCTGCGGAGATCTGCTGCTGCAGCTGCATAAAGCGATCGAAGCGCGCCTGCTTGATCTCGTCTGGCACCTGGTCGGGCAGTTCGTTGGCGGCGGCGCCTTCAACCGGGCTGTACTGGAAGCAGCCGACGCGATCCAGGCGTGCCTCGCGCAGGAAGTCCAGCAGCATCTGAAAGTCCTCTTCCGTCTCGCCGGGGAAGCCGACGATAAAGGTCGAACGCAGGGTCAGCTGCGGACAGATCTCGCGCCAGCGTTTGATCCGCTCCAGGGTACGCTCAACGGCGCCGGGGCGCTTCATCAGCTTCAGAATGCGCGGGCTGGCGTGCTGCAGCGGAATATCCAGATAGGGCAGCAGTTTGCCCTGCGCCATCAGCGGGATAACGTCATCCACGTGCGGATAGGGGTAAACATAGTGCAGACGGATCCAGATCCCCAGCGTCGCCAGCTGTTCGCACAGGCTGAGCATGCTGGTTTTGACCGGCTGACCGTTCCAAAAGCCGGTGCGATGCTGGATATCTGCGCCGTAGGCAGAGGTATCCTGCGAGATGACCAGCAGCTCCCGGACGCCGGAGTCGGCCAGGCGCTTGGCTTCGTCTAGCACAGCGCCGATTGGCCGGCTTTCCAGATCGCCGCGCAGAGAGGGGATAATGCAGAATGCGCAGCGATGATTACAGCCTTCGGAGATTTTCAGATAGGCGAAATGCTTGGGCGTTAGCTTGACGCCCTGCTCCGGCACTAGGCTGGTGAAAGGGTTGTGCTGCGGCTTGGCCACGTATTTGTGTACGTGGTGCAGCACCTGCTCATAGCTGTGCGGCCCAGAGATCTCCAGCACCTTGGGGTGGACTTCCCGGATCTGGTTCTCTTTGGCACCCAGGCAGCCAGTCACGATGACCTTTCCATTCTCATGCAGCGCCTCGCCGATGGCCTCCAGAGACTCCTGTACCGCGCTGTCGATAAAGCCGCAGGTGTTAACGATCACCAGATCGGCGTCTTCATAGGTCGGTACCACCAGGTAGCCTTCGGTGCGCAGCTCGGTCAGGATGCGTTCGGAGTCGACCAGGTTTTTTGGGCAGCCGAGGGAGACAAAACCGATTGTCGGTTGGCGGGATTGATTGCTCATAGCGTAAAAATTCATCGTGTCTGGTTATGATAGGGCAGGGATTTTACAGCGCTCTGGGCTGAAATTGTACCGCTATTTATCCTGGTGGCGCGGCGTGCGCCTTTCTGGCTTCACCGCGCGTTTCACGCCGCATGTGGAGAGCGAGAAGTAGCGCCTCTCGGCGGCGGGCTAGGCCGGCCCGCGTCACCCACCGCGCGGTATCGAGATGGCTCTCGCGTGATATTGGGGACGATAACGCCGGATAGCCAGACGTAGCGCGCGGTAGCCTGTGATATTCGGGTGGCCAGTCACCGCATCGGCGACGTCAATTCTAGGGGGCGATAGCCGACTGACGCCGGATAGTCGCGAGCCCCGCCGATGCGTTTATCGGGACGCTCGCTGACGACTGAAAAAGAGAGGAGCCTAATCGGACGGCCGATCTCAGCGACGCTGCTTATATAATATTATTATTCTGCCTCATTTTTTTTAGAAATGGCCGCCGGCAGATCTTGTGATAAAATTTTACCAACGAATTTTTTCGATCAAGACTTTCTCTTAATGTGATCTGTATTGGCGTGCGAGACAGTCGCTCCTCTTCTATTGTCGAGTTCTCTTTGGACTGATCTCGTGAGTCAATTAAATTAATATTCAGTGAATAGGGGCGAATGTTTTTTTCAAAATAAAAGTTACGCCAGGCATCTGCCTCGAAGCGTACTGGGGTATTTATCGCTGTAAGGAGACGTGCGGTTTTGTTGGTAACCACATAGCCATGTGTACATGTTGGGACATTTGATTCATAAAGGCTATATTTTTCAGATAGTTTTATTCTTTGGTTTCCGTACACGCAGCCCGTCTTATACAGCAGGTATGCATGGCTGCTTTCTTTATCTATAACGTTTTCGATGGCCTGAATGACCTCATTGAGGTCGTCATGTAAGATGGCATCATCTTCGAGGATTAAGGCGTATGGAAGCGCTTCTGATATGATTTTTTGATATATGCGCAGGTGGCTAAGGGAACAACCTATCTCACCTTTTGTTAAATATATTTGCGCATCTTTATCAATTAAACGGTCTACCTCAGCAGCGCTGAGATCGATACCTGAGACAGCCTCGACAATCTCATGATTAATATTTAATCTGCTGCACTCACTTATTATTTCGTGCTTTTTCTGAAGATCTCTTTTTAAATTTATAATAAATACTTTCATCTGGTGTTGTGTCGTTCAAATTTAATTCTATATGATACATTTTGTATCATATAGAATCCACGATTTTATCATACGATTATTTTTTGCGCACCCAGAGAAGTGATTTTGTTCAATAGCGATCTCGCCCCTGGGTATCTGTGTTTGGCGATACCGTCTTTTCAGCGGTTATTCTATTTGATAACACGAAGTTAATCGTAACCTCACTGGCGCATGGCTTGGCGCAGGGCGCTGGGGGTGAGGCCATAGCGGCGCACAAAGCGGGCGGTAAAGCGCGATGGGCTGGCATAGCCGCTCTGGCTGGCGATATCGCCGATGGGGGCGTTCCCCGACTGCAGCGCCAGCAGCGCCTGGCCAAGGCGCACATCGTCCAGAATATCGCGAAAGCTTTTGCCTTCGGCGCTCAGGCGGCGGCGCAGGGTGGACTCGGCCATATGCAGGCGCTGGGCGACGTCGGTCGCCTGCCAGGCATAGGCGGGATCTAACAGCAGCAGCTGCTGGATCTGCTCCGTGAGACGATCGTGGCGTTCGTTCAGCAGCAGTGCGGTATGGCCGCTGGGCTGCAGCGCCAGCAGCAGGCTTTCGGCCAGATGGTTAAGCAGCGGCGGCGCCAGCGGCGCCCGCAGCGCATTCATCACGGCGTCCCACAGCAGCGTCAGCGTCGGCGTCATGGGCAACGCCAGCGAGGCGGCCGCCTCGTCGGAGGGCGCCGCCTGTGGATAGTGTTTTCGAAACTGACGCAGCAGCGCCGCGGGCAGATAGAGCATTTCGGCACGATAGTAGCCCGCGCCGGTCTGGTTGGCCATGCTCACTTCGCTACCGCCGGGGAACAGCACCAGCGAATCGCCCCCCGCCACTTCGCAGCGCTCACCCCATTGGATGGTCTTGCTGCCCTGCCGCACTCGGCATAGCGCCGGGCTGAACAGGGTGACCCGCCGCAGCTGGTGGCTCTGGCGGGCGCTGATCTGCTGTACCGTCGGCGTGGGCGTGACGGGATCGTGCATCTGCTGCTGTCTCCAAAACTCAGTGACCGTATACCGGCACCAGCTGAGCGGTGGCCAGTTTGTTGGCGTTCAGCATAAAGCCAACCAGGGCACCGCTGGAAGCATTATCGATCGGTAGCTTGTCGGTTTTCAGCGCCCAGACGGTAAATTGGTAGCGGTGCGGTTTGTCCCCCGGAGGCGGACAGGCGCCGCCGAAGCCGGCATAGCCAAAGTCATTACGTCCCTGAACCGCCCCGGTGGGCAGGGTGGTGCTGTCTTGTGCTCCCGCGCCGGCCTCCAGCTGGTGGACGTTGGCGGGGATGTTAACGATCGTCCAGTGCCACCAGCCGCTGCCGGTCGGTGCATCGGGATCATAGGCAGTGATAGCGAAGCTCTTGGTGCCCGCCGGGGCGCCGGACCAGCTCAGGGCCGGCGAGCGGTTGCCGCCTTCGCAGCCAAAGCCGGCGAAGAGCTGATGGTGGCTCAGCTGTTTACCGTTCTGGATCTCCGGGCTGCTCAGGGTGAAGCTCTGGGCGTGCACCGGTAAAGAGAGCAGCGCGAGGGCCGCCAGAGAAAAGGTGGTTTTACTCATGATATTTCTCCTGTGTGATGATGGATACAGGCTACTGGAGTTGGTGCGGGGATGCTGTGCCGAAACGCTCTATAATTATGCAGAATCGCTCAGTTAACCGCTTTTATGGGGCTGATAATGGACGTTATGGCACAGCGTCGCGGAGTGGATGCGGGGGAGCGGGCGCGGCGGCGGCGGAAAAGTGTGCCCCCGGCCACAATCATGCGTCAAGAAGTGTCGTGATGCTGAAAAAATACCTGGGATTACGCTAATAATCCCAAGGAATGTCATAAAATTAATACATTACTTCTCGGTCTGCTTAGCCGCCGCGGTGACGGTGACGCCCGCGGCCCTGCCGATGGTCAGCAGCTGCAGGCCGGGTCGCGTCAGGTGCGTTGCCCGGGGCAATGGCATATTGTTTGATCATATGAATGGATACTCTGGTCTTATCATGAAGAATCGTGCGCTTACCGTTTTTATCCGCAGGCTAACGCTGGGTGCGAGCCTGTCTTTGGTTGCCTTACCGCTGCTAGCCGCCGATCCGGCGCCGCCGCAGATCAATGCCAAGGCCTATATCCTGCTGGACTATGATAGCGGCCGGGTGCTGACGGAGGGGAACGCCGACGAGCGTCTGGATCCCGCCAGCCTGACCAAAATCATGGCGAGCTATGTTATCGGCCAGGCGCTGAAGAGCGGCAAGATTGCGCCTGGCGATATGGTGGTGGTCGGTAAGGATGCCTGGGCGACCGGGAACCCGCTGCTGCGCGGCTCCTCGCTGATGTTTCTCAAGCCCGGCGATCGGGTTCCGGTTGCGGAGCTGAACCGCGGGGTGGTTATTCAGTCCGGCAATGACGCCAGCATCGCGCTGGCAGATCACGTGGCCGGCAGCCAGGACGCGTTTGTTAATCTGATGAACCAGTACGTTGGCGCCTGGGGGCTGAAGAATACCCACTTCCGCACCGTACATGGCCTGGATTCCGAGGGCCAGTACAGCTCGGCGCGGGATATGGCGCTGATCAGCCAGCGCCTGATCGCCGATGTGCCGGATGAGTATCAGCTGAATAAAGAAAAGGAGTTTACCTTTAATAAGATCCGTCAGATCAACCGCAACCGTCTGCTGTGGGACAGCAGCCTGAACGTGGACGGGGTGAAGACGGGGTTTACCAGCGGCGCCGGGCATAACCTGGTTGCATCGGCGACGGATGGTCCGATGCGGCTGATTTCGGTGGTGTTAGGTGCGCCAACCGATCGGATACGCTTCGACGAAAGCAAAAAGCTGCTGACCTGGGGATTTCGTTTCTATGAAACCGTTACTCCGATCAAGGTAGGTCAGCCCTTTACCACCCAGAAAGTGTGGTACGGCGAGCGCAGCGAGGTGCCGCTGGGCGTGGACAAGAGCGCCGCGGTCACCATTCCCCGTGGGCAGATGAAGGATCTGAAGGCCAGCTATACGCTGACGCAGTCGCAGCTGGAGGCGCCGCTGAAGAAGGGGCAGGCGGTGGGCACCATCGATTTTCAGCTTAACGGCAAAACCATTGAGCAGCGTCCGCTGGTGGTGCTAGAGGATGTGCCGGAGGCTGGCTTTTTCGGCCGCATCATCGACTTTATTATGCTGAAGCTGCACAGCCTGTTCGGCGGCTGGTTCGGCTAAACCCGCCGATCGTCGCGTAAAAAAATGCCCGGCAACGCCGGGCATTTTATGATCAATCGTAACCCGCCGTCGACGGCGAGACGCGATCGCTGTCGTGGTCGACTTAACCGCAGGAGAGCACTTTCAGCGCCAGACCGCCGCGAGAGGTTTCACGGTACTTGGCGTTCATGTCCTTGCCGGTTTCGTACATGGTTTCGATAACCTTATCCAGGCAGACGCGCGGATCGCTGGTGCGGCGCAGCGCCATACGCGCCGCGTTCACCGCTTTGACGGCGGCGATGGCGTTACGCTCGATGCACGGCACCTGAACCTGACCGGCGACCGGATCGCAGGTGAGCCCCAGGTTGTGCTCCATGGCGATTTCGGCTGCCATGCAGACCTGAGCCGGACTGCCGCCCAGCAGTTCAGCCAGACCGGCCGCGGCCATAGAACAGGCGACGCCGACCTCACCCTGACAGCCCACTTCGGCGCCGGAGATGGAGGCGTTCATCTTATACAGCGTGCCGATGACGCCGGAGGCCAGGAAATAGCGGGTATACGAGTTGGCGTTCACCTCACGAATAAACTTATCGTAGTAGGCCAGAACGGCGGGGATGATCCCGCAGGCGCCGTTGGTCGGCGCGGTAACGACGCGGCCGCCGGCGGCGTTCTCTTCGTTCACCGCGAAGGCGAACATGTTGATCCAGTCGACAACGGCCATCGGATCGACGCTGGTCTTGTCATTGGTGACCAGCATACGGCGCAGGGCAGAGGCGCGACGCGGTACGCGCAGCGGCCCAGGCAGAACGCCCTCGGTGTTGATGCCGCGCTCGATGCCGGTGCGCATCACGTCCCAAACCCGAGAGAAGTGGGCCGCGATCTCGTCCTTGCTGTGCAGGGCCAGTTCATTTTGCATCACCAGGCCGGACAGGGAGAGCCCGGACTCTTTACAGTGACGCTGCAGATCGGCGGCGCTGTTATAGGGGTACGGGACGGCAGCCTGCTGACTGCTCTGCTGACCAAAGTGCTCTTCGTCAACGATAAAGCCGCCGCCGATAGAGTAGTAGGTCTTGCTGTAGAGCACCTTATCTCCGGCCAGCGCGGTGATGCGCATACCGTTTTCATGCAGAGACAGGTTGTCTTCGTGGAAGTTCATGCTGGTTTCCAGCGGGAACGCCACCTCATGCTGTCCGTTGGCCATCAGCAGACGACCGCGGGTCTCAACGTCTTTGATGAAGCCGGGGATGCTGTCGATATCGACGCTGTCCGGCAGGTTACCGGCCAGTCCCATGATGATGGCCAGATCGGTGTGGTGGCCCTTGCCGGTGAGGGATAGGGAGCCATAAACGTCAACAACGACGCGGGTGACGTCGTTTAGCAGACCTTTTTCGATAAGGTCATCGCAAAATTGTTTACCGGCCTTCATCGGCCCTACGGTATGGGAGCTGGATGGGCCAATGCCGATCTTGTAAATGTCAAAAACGCTAATCATATCGCCTCCAATGATTTATCAAGGCTGGAAATTCAATCTGTTGCCAGGATAAAAAAAACGACCGATGCGGAAACCGCACCGGCCGGGCTGTTACTTTTATTAACCGAACAGGGTGTACAGGATTGCAGAGATGGCAATCAGGCCCATGATAACAACGAAAACGTTGCTGATATGGCCGCTGTACTTACGCATGGCCGGTACCTTGTTGATGGCATACATCGGCATCAGGAACAGGATCATGGCGATAACCGGGCCACCCAGGGTTTCGATCATACCCAGGATTGACGGGTTCAGGGTGGCGACGATCCAGGTGGTGATCAGCATGAACAGCGCGGTGATTTTGTTCAGCTTGCCAATTTCGATGCTCTTACCGCGACCACGCAGTGACTTGATCACCAGACCGTTGAAGCCTTCACGGGCGCCCAGGTAGTGGCCCAGGAAGGATTTGGTGATGGCAACGAACGCAATGATCGGCGCAGCGAAGGCGATAACCGGCGTATTAAAGTGGTTGGCCAGGTAAGACAGAATAGAGATGTTCTGCGCTTTGGCTTCCGCCAGGTCGGCCGGAGACAGGCTCAGCACGCAGCTGAACACGAAGAACATTACGGTCAGCACCATCATGATGTGAGCGTAGCTCAGGATTTGGGAGCACTTCTTCTCAGCCAGCTCATCACCGTACTCTTCACGCTTGGCCACGGCAAAGGCAGAGATGATCGGTGAGTGGTTGAAAGAGAAAACCATTACCGGGATGGCCAGCCACAGGGTCATCCACAGGCCGCTGCCGGAGGCAGAGCTGGCGATGGCTGCACTGTCAAAGATAGTGGCGTTCCAGTTCGGGATCAGGTACAGAGCCAGCATCATCAGAACCGCAACGAACGGGTATACCAGGATGCTCATCACCTTCACGATCAGGTGCTCACCGAAGCGAACGATGGTCATCAGGCCCAGGATCAGCACCAGAGACAGGATGATACGCGGCGGTGCAGTCATCCCCAGCTGGTGAGTGATGAAGCTTTCCACGGTATTGGTGATCGCTACGCTGTATACCAGGCAGATCGGGTAGATAGCGAAGAAGTACAGCAGCGTGATCAGCTTACCTGCGCCAATGCCGAAGTGCTCTTCAACAACTTCAGTGATGTCTTCGCCCGGGTTTTTGCCGGACAGCACGAAACGGGTCAGACCGCGGTGTGCAAAGAATGTCATGGGGAACGCCAGGATCGCCATGATGATCAGCGGAATCAGGCCGCCGACGCCGGCGTTGATCGGCAGGAACAGAACGCCCGCGCCGATAGCCGTACCGTACAGGCCCAACATCCACATAGTATCTGACTTACGCCAGGCACTCTTGGAACCGGAGGTAGAAGCAATAGTACCAGTCTGAGTGGTGTCCATAGGGTCTCCAAATTGAACACATTTGTTCTGATCGGTCTGCCCGCCCACGGGCCGACAGACACTCAATCAGGGAACTGAGTGAGTTAATAATTCCTAATGAAAAAACGAAAAAAGTTTAATCCGTTAAATAAAGTTGCTGCGCGAAAAAGAGTACAAACAGTAACCGGTCGCTGTTTGATTTAAACAGCGAACCGATTGAATCCGTTCACAAAACAACTTTTCTTGTTGGTGTGCTACAGCATTTTTCGGGCGCAAAGATATATTTTTACAGTTTAAACGTCCGTGATCAGGCTCTCAAATGCAATATTCATTTATTTTTTACCGTCATTTGCCGAATTTTTGGTCAAAAGGAAAACATAAACTTAACAAACGAAACTGTGCTTTTTAACACCTAGGGTTAAATAAGTAAATATTTATATATATTATGTCATAACTGGTTTTATGACGCCGTCCTCGACTCAATTGCGTTCAGGTGAAATAACTCTTATAGGGTACGCTCTATTTATGTTTTTAATTCTTTGTTTTTAAAAGATTTGTTCTTTCATGGTCAATTTGTTTAAATTCCGATGAATTATTAACCTGGGTGACTGAAAATAGAGCAACCGTTATCGTTCATCCAAATAAAGGAATAATAGGAAAAACCGAGGATGGATTATTTAATATTATGTATGATGATTTAAATTGCTGTCTGGAAAGCAGTTCACATTTTTAAAATAGAAATGTGAAGGCGATATTTCACACAGCGGCGGTGATTATTTAACCACGGCACCCCTTGTGGGGGACGGCGGCACTGAGCGACGGTGGAAGGGCGAGGGGTAAGGCGGAAGGGCGATTAACCCTGAGGGGCGGCGCCGACGGACGGGAAAGACCCGCTGCACTGACGCCTTGCCGACGAGAGAGACAGCGCCGCGCACGGCGGCGAAATAGGCTCAGTACAGTAACTGAACCTTATGGGCGTTAAGGTACGTCTTCAGCTCGCCGCGCGGCGCCTGATCGGCGATCAGTGCACTGAAGTTCTCCAGCGGCGCGATCCAGGCGCTGCGGACTTCGCCAAACTTGCTGGCGTCGGCGATCAGCAGCGTGCGGTTTGCGCGCATCATCGCTTTACGCTTCATCGCGATTTCGTCCAGGTTGTAACAGGTGGCTCCCTGCTGTACGGAGATGCCTGCCGCAGAGATAAAGGCCAGCGTTGGACACAGGTTGTCCAGCTCGCTGATGCCATCGCTGGTGGCAAAGATAGCGCTGTCAGGGTTAAAGATACCGCCGCACAGGATCACTCGACAGTGGGGCTTGCTCTGAAGGGCCATGAAGGTATTGAGTGAATAGCAGACGCCGGTAAAGTGCCGCTGGTCATCAATCGCATCAATAATAAAGGGGACCGTGGTGCCGCAGTCAAAAAATACCACGTCATCTTCCTGCACCTGCTGGGCGGCCAGGGCGCCGATATGGCGCTTCTCTTTGACCCGTCGCTCCTGCTGATCGCTGACAAAATAGCGCACGCTCTGATGGATCTTGGGATCGAGCACGACGTAGCCCCCCAGCAACACTACGTCGCTGTTTTGGGCAGCCAGATCGCGGCGTACCGTCATTTCAGAGACATTAAGTAATTCGGCCGCATCTTTCAGGTGCAGCTTATCGGTGCGTTTCAGTGCCTGGGACAGGCGGTTGATACGATCGTAACGCCGGGCTTCCATAGTCTCTCTCGTTGAATGATTCCGTGAATGGCGTGCGGCGGGTCATCGTGCGGGCCGCAAAATATGCAGCTCAAGGCATACCGGCCACCTTGGCGATGCCTGATATCGATAGATGCATTGATGGATGGATCAGGCATTCTGCTACGTCCGTACAGTACGGCGGCGACAGACGCAGACAGTGTTAATTCCCCTACATGATACGCCGAATTTTGATGATTACGTGACATTTTTATCCGTCACGGGCTGACGGCGTAGACGGTGTAGGAACGCGGGCGGCGCCAGCGCCCGCCCTCGGGTCAGCGTGCGCAGGAGACGCCGCGGCGTTATTCAGGCTTGAACCCAGCCGCGCCGGATGGCGTAGCCGAAGATCTGTCGGTACAGGCGCAGCAGTGCGCTGTACAGCGTATCGCCGTAGCGTGGCCACAGCATTTGAACCAGCCCACAGCTGGCCAGCGCGACCAAAAAGGCCCCGATCATATCCAGCGGCCAGTGTATGCCGAGGTAGATACGAGACCAGGCGATAGCGATACCGCAGAGCATCAGCACGCCGCCGAACGCCCTGCACGGTGACCAGAAAAGAAACGCCAGCGCAAAGCTGAAGATGGCGCAGCCGTGATCGCTGGGATAGGAGTTATTTGGCGCGTGGGGTAAGAACTGGTGACCCAGCCCAATGCTGAATGGGCGGGGATGGGGCAGGAGTCCGCCGATGATTTGGGCCAGCAGCAGCGTTACGATCAGCGCCAGCGTCGCCTGACTGATCAGGCGGCGTCGTGCGGCGATCTGCCCGGCGGGCCCCCAGAGCCAGCCGCCGATGATCGTCAGCGGGATCAGCAGGATCAGATCCCGCGCGATAAAACGGGCCAGCGCAATCAGCGCGCCGGAGGAGTGCGGTGTGGCGTTGATCCACAGAAACAGGGTGTGGTTAAACTCTTCCATTAACACAGGCTCAATTAACAACAGAATAGAAGGGCGCGACGCCCGCTCTCGCCAGCGACAGGCGAACGCTAGACTATAGAAGGAAGCGTTCGTCTGCGCTAATGCGAATGTGCTGCGGTTGTCGCTGGGTTTAACTGCACAGCCTAGTCCGCAAGGCTTAAGGGAACCTTATGTTCCCTGTCGGGCAGATCGGTCTTTCCGTACCGTGTCGAGAGTTAAAACAATTGCGGTGGGAGAAATTGGCTGAAAAGGCGCCGCTCCGGTTATTTATTGCATAGGATGTCAGTGTACCGTGCTGTTTTATTTACCACAGAGACGATAGCGTGAGTCGTCGATTCATGTCAGTGGGATGGTGAAAAAAAGAGGCGTCGTGATCACGATAAGTGATATCGAAGTAGAGGACGTCGAGAGCAACCGCCTGTATCACCGGCGCGCGTCGCGAGCCGGAGCGAAAATAATCGGTATTTGAACTCTGGCTACCCGGAGCACAGCGAATCGTCTCACCGGCGCTGACCGGTATAAGGTCGGGGATGTGATTAACGCGTTCGGCGAGGTGATTGGCTCATCGGGTCAATCGATCGCACGATAAGCCAGAATATCGTCATAGCACCACGGATTAAGAGCACAGCCGTGGTGGTTATCTTGGTGTTATTGAGAAGGCTAGACAGTGCTTTTACGGTGTTCGAGTCCGTTCCCGATAGGTCTCGCATGGAGTCGCGCATCGGCGATGGCAACGGTGTCTGCTGCTCTGGGTATCACTATGCTGTATTGAAAGGTAGCACATCGCATGACGGCCTTCTGAGAGACCTTGTCGATCCCGGCGCAGATGGGCCGATAAAAGGCGCTGATGCGTTTATCGTTACATACTCTCCAGCGCCAGGCGCAGTAGGATGCTGAGCCCTATAGCGCGTCGGGAGATATACTGTAAATAGACAGGTGAGCCATGGATACCCGCGCTGGGATATCCAAACCGGATACGCGCTGCGGGTAAGATCTGTAGGGCAATGGCGGGTTCACCGCAGATAAACTCAGCAGAGCGATTCGGGTCATATCCCTCCTGCGCCTCATCGGTAGCCGCGTGGCGGTATGGGCGGAGGTATCTGATTTAGGTAAACATCAAAAATAATATTCCAGGTATTTAATCTTTTTACTCTTTTTATAAAACGTGCCTACGCCTTGATCCTTTTTTGCCCGATTCTTGATTATAAGACAAGCATCGCACGTTGAAATTTTAGTTATATCGGCAAGCTCAACAGTATTGCGAATGAGTTGTATTTATTATCTGACGCTTTGTCTAAGGGGGTTTGCTTTTACTGATGTAAAGAGGGCTGAGGATTAATCACATTAGATGTATTTTAAAAGCCATATTTTCTTTCTGTCAGAGATATTTCTGCCGTAATTAGAGAGATTGGAACTCAGAGGACAGAGGTCATACATCATATTTATACAATCAATTTATATATATTTATTGAAATTGGTTTCTTTAGTTACGATGTCGCTGTTTATATATTTTATGACAGTATTATGTAATTTATCTAAAATTAAATAATTTTTTTATTTTTAATTTTATAAAAAATGATTTGTTTTATGTTGCACTTTGCTTTCTTAATGATTGCTTTGTCTGTTTCTTTTGGTTACTCCAGAATTTTATGCTGGTGTGTTGTTCATTTTTAGTTAAAAAGATCTAGAGAAAAGCTTTTACCAAAACAAAAATATGTTTATGCTGAGTTCAGCCGAAGATATGTAACAAGAAATCTTTATGATTATTTGATCGTTATTCAAACAATGATCCGTATGTATAGGCACATCGCTATGTGGTAACGAGTAACTGTTAGTTTTATAAAAAATGCTCAGAACTCATTCGTCCGTATCGATGAGCAACTGAGAGTGTGCTATGCAATAACCTAATGCAATAACATGTTATCTATTGATATATAAGGAATGAGTATAATGAAGACGTTGTTTTTTAAAGCAGCTGGAGCCATGACCATCGCATTGGTAACGTTTGGTACCCAAGCAGCGAGTGGGCAAGGTGTTGTAAATTTTAGTGGTACTGTCATTACCGCACCGTGTGGTATTTCTCCTGAATCTGCCGATCAATCGATTGATTTTGGCCAGATCTCGAAAAGTCACCTCGAGGCTGGTGGTATTTCTGTGAAGAAAAATCTCGATATTAAATTGGTTGGTTGCGATGCGACCGCATTGGCTCAGACCGGCAGTGCCAATGTAACATTCACCGGCGTTACAATTACCGGTGCTCCTACCGAACTGGGAACGACGGGCTCAACGGGAACTGCCATTGTTATCTCTAGCGAAGATGGCAGTTTAGTTTCATTTGGTAATGCAGGGTCTGCGCAAAAACTGAAGGTTGGCGATAATCTGCTGCGTTATTCTGCATGGGTCAAAACGGCTACTGGTGGTACGTTGGCTGAGGGTGACTTTGCATCTGTAGCTAACTTTAATATTACCTATCAATAATAGCTCTTTTAGCTATCAGGTGGCAATATAGCCACCTGATAGCCACCTCAATAGATATGACATTATTTATTATGAAAAAAGTGATTGTATTCTTAGGTTTTATACTGAGCAGTATTAATGCTCAAGCCGGTACATCCACTGTTTTTCCGGCACCAGGAATGTCATTGCCCGAGTATTGGGGAGAACGCGATGTATGGTGGCATGGACGAGCTCACTTTTCCGGTCAAGTAATTGCACCAGCCTGCAGCCTGGCGATGGAGGATACTTATCAGGCTATCTCTATGGGCGATACACCAGTCCGAGAACTGCAGGATACATTTATCGGGCCAGAGAAAAAATTTCGTTTACGCTTGCGTAACTGTGAGCTAGCAGGCAGCGGTAATAACATATTTATTGGTAGCAGAATTAGAGTAACGTTTAGCGGACGTGAGGGGGAGAGTCGCGATAAGTTTTCTGTAATTGGTCAGGCGCAGGGGATTAATTTACAGATAGCTGATAGTAGTGGATATCTGGCTAAACCTGGCGAGGTGATGCGCCCTATGCTATTAAATGGGAATGAACAAAGTTTGGATTATACATTACGCCTGGTTAGAAATGGGAAGCCATTACAGGCTGGTGACTATTATGCCGTGCTAAGGTTTAAGGTTGACTACGAATAAAAATAAGTAACTTTTTGCAGTTCTATTTTATCTTGTAAATTAAATCAAAACCATAAGCCGCTTTAATTTAGCGAGTCCATTTGTCTGCCGAATATCAGTGTAATGAGTGAATGATGAAAAATAATAAGCAGTTCACGATTAGTAAAATTGCGTTATCAGTTTTGCTTTCACTTTTGGCAGGAAGCGTTTACGCCGTGGATTTTAATACTGATGTATTAGATGCAGCAGATAAGAAAAATATTGATTTTTCTAGATTTTCTCAAGCCGGATACATCATGCCTGGGCAGTATCAGATGCAGGTTATGGTTAACGGACAAGCGATTAGCCCTTCATCTTTGCCAGTCTCTTTTTTGGATCAAACAGATCCGGAGAAGGGGAGCGGAAAACAGGCTTTACCTCAGGCCTGCCTTACACCACCGATGGTGGCATTGATAGGGCTGACTGCCTCTTCTCTTGAGAAAGTGACTTACCGGAATGATGGCAAGTGCGCGGATTTAAGTGAGCTGAAAGGTGTTACGCTCCGCCCGGATTTATCCAATGGTATCTTGGCGATTAATATGCCTCAGGCTTGGATGGAGTACTCGGATGCCTCTTGGCTGCCGCCATCTCGTTGGGATAACGGGATTCCCGGTTTATTGCTGGATTATAATATTAATGCGACGGTCAATAGTCCTCATCAGGGGCAACAATCTCAGTCAGTCAACTACAATGGTACCGTGGGTGCGAACGTCGGATCGTGGCGTATGCGCGCTGACTATCAGGGCGCAGTGAATCATCTTTCACGCAGTGCTCAGGGCAGCGATACCCAGTTCGATTGGAACCGTTTCTATATGTATCGGGCGATTCCGCGTTGGCGCGCCAAGTTGACAGTGGGTGAGAATTATACCAATTCAGATATCTTTAATGCCTGGCGCTATCTTGGCACTAGTCTGGAGAGCGACGATCGCATGCTGCCGCCGAAATTGCGTGGCTATGCGCCGCAGATTTCTGGTATCGCTGATACCAATGCCCGGGTAGTTGTATCCCAGCAAGGACGTATTTTGTATGATTCCACGGTTCCTGCTGGTCCGTTTACTATTCAGGATTTAGACAGCTCGGTACGTGGGCGTTTAAATGTAGAGATTATTGAGCAGAATGGTCAGAGGAAAACATTTCAGGTTGATACGGCGTCTGTACCTTATCTGACGCGTCCAGGACAAATTCGCTATAAGCTATTTTCAGGTCGCTCTCGCAATGGTAGTCATACAACGGAAGGCCCACTTTTTATGGCTGGAGAGGCCTCATGGGGGATCAATAATACCTGGTCACTCTATGGCGGGGCGGTGGCTGCCGGAGAATATAATGCGTTGGCAGTGGGTGCTGGCCGTGATTTATACCAGCTTGGCACTATCGCTGTGGATGTTACACAATCCGTAGCCAGACTGCCAGGGGTGGGTTCTAAGCAAGGGAAGTCTTGGCGCCTGAGCTACTCTAAACGCTTTGATGAGGCTAATGCAGATATTACATTTGCCGGATATCGTTTCTCCGAGCGAAATTATATGACGATGGAGCAATATCTTGATGCCCGCTATAGAAATAATTTGCGAGGCCGAGAGAAAGAGCTATATACCGTCTCTTTGAATAAGTCATTTGATGATTGGAATACCTCCATTGGGATTCAATACAGCTACCAAACATATTGGGATCAACGCTCGTCAGATAATTACTCGGTATCTGTGAATAATTATTTTGATATCTTTGGATTTAAAAATATATCTGCTGGCATTTCTGCATCACGAGCTAGGTACTCACGGAATAACGATATTCCTGGAGCCAATGATTCTTATAATGACTCTATTTTTATGCGTCTTTCTATTCCATGGAGTAACGGTACTGTAAGCTATAGCGGTAATATGAGTGCAGGTCGATATACTCAGACCGCTGGTTATAGTGACACTCTCAATGGTGGGCTGGACAGTTACAACGTTAGTGCCGGTGTGAGCACTGGGGATAGTCAGGGAACTCAGGGGCAGCTAAGTGGGTATTATAATCATAGCAGTCCGCTGGCTAATTTATCTGCTAACTTCTCGACGCTACAGCGGGGATATACTTCATTTGGGTTAAATGCTTCAGGCGGTGCGACATTGACGACTAAAGGGGTGGCGCTACATGCCGGAGGTGTTAATGGAGGAACCCGATTGTTAGTAGATACCGATGGTATTGGTGGGGTACCTATAGACGGCGGAAGAGTGTTTACAAACCGCTGGGGGGTTGGGGTGGTTACGGATGTTAATAGCTATTACCGAAATACGACTTCTGTTGACTTGAATAAGTTGCCGGATGATATGGAGGCAACACGCTCAGTTGTTGAATCGGTATTGACGGAGGGCGCAATTGGTTACCGTAAGTTTGAGGTTCTAAAAGGTGCTCGTTTATTTGTTGTATTGCGTTTGGCTGATAATTCCGTACCACCTTTTGGCGCCAGTGTAACTAATGCAAAAGGGCGTGAACTCGGTATGGTCGGCGATGCTGGTTTGGCATGGCTAAGCGGCGTTGTCGCTGGAGAGAAAATAAATATTGGATGGGGGGAGCAGGTTCACTGTGTTAGTCATGTCCCTGACAACCTTAAGTCTGAGCAACAATTACTGTTGCCTTGTCGTGTGCCGAGTGAAATAAAATAAAAACAAGGTGATGCTGTCACGGCACACCTCATTTTAAATAAAACGTGAAGCATTCACTCATTCTTAAAGTATGCTAGTTTTTACAAATAGAGAGATTAAAATAACATATGTTTGAATTAAGTCATATGATGAATAAAACGCTAATGGTAATAGCATGTCTGAGTTTTTCCCCATTGACACAGGCTGCAATATCATTGGATCGAACCAGGGCCATTTTCAACGGTGGAGAGCGCTCAATGACGCTTAATATTGCCAATGACAACAAACAGTTGCCATATTTGGCTCAGGCTTGGTTGGAAAATGACAAGCAAGAAAAGATCACGACAGGGCCGCTTATTGCCACGCCGCCAGTACAGCGTTTAGAGCCTGGTGCTAAAAGTATGGTGCGCATAGCATCAACAGCAGAAATTAGCAATTTGCCTCAGGATAGGGAGTCTTTATTTTATTTTAATTTGCGAGAGATACCGCCGAGAAGTGATAAGGCAAATGTATTGCAGATAGCCTTGCAGACTAAAATCAAGCTGTTCTACCGACCTCAGTCGATTGCTACTCAGCCCAATGCAATCTGGCAGGATCAATTGGTCTTAAATAAGGTTTCAGGCGGCTATCTTATTGATAATCCGTCGCCATATTATGTGACGGTGATCGGTCTTGGCGCTAATGCAAAACAGGCTCAGGATGGTGAGTTTGAAGCGGTAATGCTGGCGCCAAAATCATCACGAACAGTAAAATCAGGTAGCTATGCAACCCCTTATCTGAGTTATATCAATGATTATGGTGGTCGTCCTGTTTTGCAGTTTGTCTGTGCGGGTGACCGCTGTAGTGCGCTGAAGAAATAGTTATAGCAGCGGTAATGGAGAGAGTAGCCAATGCAAAAAGTGACAATAGTCTTAGCTGCCGTTGCCATGCTACTGACGCTCAGTATGAATCGTGTGCTACATGCGGATGAGGTAGTTACACATAATAATTTTTTTATACCGGATGAATCACGTCATCAATGGATTACTGAGCAAAATGGGCGAACGGGAGAGTTGATCGTCTATGGTACGTTACTTTCTTCGCCCTGTGTATTGGAAACTAATGAGGTAATGCTGCCCTTAAACAGCGTGATACAAGGATTCACAGAGCGCTATTCCCTAACGCTAAATTTACTGGGGTGTGGTGACGGGGGAAGCGTTGTCTCAGCAGGGTCTGTTGCAGGGGTAAACTCCACCCTAGTATTACATAGCGCGCTGTTGATCGGAGTGGACGGTAATGCATTGTCCCCAGAACTACGGACAATCGGAAAGGGGCGTATATGGATGCACGGTGGTGCTAATCAGTTGACCTATTTTTTGACTGTTGCACAACAACAGGTTTTAACTCATACAAGAGAAGAACTACTGGTATCTGAACCTGAGAGTAAACCTGTGCAGCCCCTTATCAGTTCTCGAGTACCGGCAAGATTAGTACAGTTGAGATTAGATTATGAATAAACTATCGCAACCGATGCAGCAGATAAAGAGAGTTAGATATGTTCTTTATAGCATTGGCATTGTACTGCTCTTAGGTAGGGCGGGCCATGTTAATGCGGTCGATATGAACTTCTCCGGAGAACTATTAGAGCGTCCGTGTGAAATCAGTCAAGAAAGCTTGGCCCAGGAGGTGGGGTTTTTGACGCGTCCAACCCGTGATTTTTGGATCTCTCCGGGGAAGGGACCTGCGACCGGATTTAGTATAAAACTGATCAACTGTAATACGGCATCTATTGCTAGAGTGGTAAAGCTAAAGTTCAGCGGAACGAGAGAGCCGAATATGCTAGGGCAAGCCGATTATTTTCTGAGAGTTAATGGGGTTAATCAGGGTAGGCTTGCCATCGGTATATTAGATACGGATGGGAAAATGCTGCTGAAGATTGGTGATGTACATAACCACCAACAAGGAAGTCGTATTGATGAAAATACAATTTTGTTGAGCTTTAAGGCTTTTGTTCAGGCAACGCCTGACGCGGTGAGGCAAAAAAACGTTTCTCCTGGTGATTACTCATCCGTAGCAGGATTTGAGCTTTTTTATGAGTAATATCACAATGTTTTTATCTCATGCATATAGTGTTATTTTATAAATCATCATGTGATTTGTTTTTCACATGGCAAGTTTTTTATTTCTAGGGGATTTATGATAAATATAAAAATATTTTTTTTACGTTTTTTGATGATCTATATTTTATCGACTCAAGCCTCTCATGCTGCTTTGCGTGAAGCCGTTGTATTTTCACCTAGTGTCCCCGTGAGTGTTAATCAGTTGGGGCCGTATACGATAGATGATACAGCTACTGTTATTGCTGATTTAAATATACGTGTTAACAATGGAACTCAGATATATGACTGGTCGAAGTGTACGGGGGCCGGAGGATTAGAGACTATAAATGGTTATAAAAAATGGTATCTGGCCGTAGGTAATATATCAACGCAGCAAGGCTTATCTTTCTTACCTACCAGAATTTTAAACTCTGCAGGTGGAGTGGGAAACTATTGGTGGGATATGGGTGCGGTACCTGCTGTATGGCAGTCTCAGGCTAGCCGCTGTCATGTGCCTGGTGATACATATAACTTTGTACCTCCGCCAGTCAGTTTGCAAATAGGTCTTACTGTTAATAGAAACACCGCAGCTCCGGGGCGCTATGTTGTTTCTCTTCCATTTGGTTATGCCTATGAAGAAAATAAAGGAAATCCTGATGGATTACCTAAGGGATTAGAGTTGCTCAATCTTTTAGATGGGATTTTTAGCACGAGAATGGGTTCTGTTCCTGTTATTATTGATGTCATATCACGTTGTAATTTCCAAACATCTGATATTCAGCTTAGTCATGGTCAAATGACGCCTGCTGCATCTGAAGGGAATGTTACTCGACCATATAACTTAAATGTAAGCTGCTCGTCAGGAACTTCTGTATCAGTATCCATTGTGGGTACAAATCCAGTATCAGGGAGAACTGAGAATTTTACCCGCTGTGGTAATGGTGGTAGCTGTGAGATAACTTTTAATGGTGGGCACTATAATGAAACTATGCAGATTTCAGGCTCAACCAACCTTGCTATTACATCAACCTATCATCCTAATCAGGGAGCACCAATAGAGGGCGCATTTAGTGGTAGTGCTATTTTATCAATACTTGTCAATTAGTTAATTAATTATATTTTTATGGCTGGGTTTTATTCTATTTTGATGGCGTATTTTTAAAGATGGCAAACTTACTAGTATATTGGATTGCGAGGGGGGATAATGATTTTTTTCTTTGGCGATAAGCAAAAAACAATTTTAATGGCTGTATTAATAATATTGTTTCCTCAAACGAGTGTAGCCGAGAGTGATAATGGCGTTCCGGGTGTGTTGCGTTATGCACAGCAGTATACGGAGCAACAAAACAAACCTCTTGTCGATAAAACAAATGATAAAAAAGAGGGGGGTGTTAACCCGGCTTATGGCAGACAGGAGGAGCAATCTATGTTATCCGGCAGCGGTTCTGGATTGCTTTCTGCAGATATAGTAAGGCAACAACGACGGGTCTTAGAGAGACAGCTAAAACAGTTGCGATTTGATAAACTTGCCCTGCAAGAGCAGTTGCGAAAAATATCGGAAAAATTAGAAAATTCTAATATATTGAAAGAGCAGTTCGCTAGTTTGCAAAATCAATTTAAGAGTCAGTCTACAGCATGCCAAGATAAATTGAATAGTCTTACTGATGCCTCGGCATTAGATAAAATAGAGTTGGTGAAACTACAGCAGGCCATTTCTCGTTTTGAATCAGACGGAAATAAACAGAGCGAATTACTAAAGAGTCAGGCTGACATAATAAATCAGGCGGAAAGTGATAGTCGAGAGTTAAAGGCATCGCTCTCATCGCTAGAGAGTGAAATGAAAAACATGCCAACGTTGAATGTAGGATCTTTAGATAAAGAGGATGTTCGACAAAACTATGCCAGCGGGGTAATGATTGGTCGTGATATTCAGGCATCGCAAGCGTCACAAAGTATACTCGGTATAAAAGTTGATAATAGGGTGTTGTTAGCGGGGGTGCGTGACGCCCTTAATGATCAGGTTAAAATTAACGCAAATGTTTTATCCGATAGTTTAGCAAGTGTTGAGCTAAATGTGAATAAGGCTCGTTCAGCCATGATTAGCATGAATAAAAAAGCCGGGTCTGAGTATTTGTCATCGTTTGAAAAACGCAAGGGTGTCAAAAAAGACAAATCTGGATTTTGGTATGTAGTCGACCATCCTGGCGATGGGCCGGTCATTAGCGATGGGCATTCAGTTGTTGATGTTGTAGTTACGGAAAAATTAATAGATGGTACGGTTGTCGAGGATATGGATGCTAAGGGTAGCGTTATATCTCAATCTCTAGATGAGTATCCGTTATTATTTCAATCGGCACTGCGATTGATGCGAAATCATAGCTCGATGACGTTAGTTGTTCCGCCTGAGTTGGCTTATGGTGATGATGGCTATGTGCCAAAAGTGCCACCAGGAGCGACGATGGTTTATATTTTGCGGGTTGAAAATATAAAATAATATATTTTGTTTCTAATCATGATTTTATATTAAAGACGGCGTTGTATCATATCTTAGGGGAAAGTGATGAAAGATATTATCATGAAATGTAGGTTTGTAGGGGCGGCGCTTTCCTCACTTTTATTTGTGTCACCGGTCAACGCATTAGATATTAATATACGAATTTCCGGTGAGATTTATATACCACCATGTGTTATCAACGACAATAACTCTCAAATAAATATTGATTTCGGTAGTATTTTGCTACCTAATATTGACGGGGTTAATTATGCGAAAAGTAAAACGGTCAATGTCAATTGCGAGTATTACCAAGGGCGACCATATATAAGTATTATGGGGGCGCAACTTCCTGGATCCGGAGGTAATGTATTACAGACAACCGGACCTAACGCCGCATCGCTAGGCATTGCCTTGTATCAAGGAAATGGCGTTAACAGCGGATTCCCATTGAAAATAGGTTCTGGTGAGCAGGGGAGATATGGATTCCCTATAACAAATGGATTGCAAGGTATTAATACTGGAAGTGGTCAGTTTACATTCACTGCTGTTCCCTATAAATCAAATGGTATGAATTTGGTTGCCGCTCGGTTTAGCGCAACTGCAACGATGAGTATCATTTACTTATAACGAACTGTCCTAATATAGAAGAGATGCTTTATGAACGGAAATCGGCTATCTAACAGAAAACATATAGATCGGTTTTTATATCCTGGAAAAGTTTCTATTGAACATTTTGAAATGCTAATTGAGTTAAGTGGTATTCGTAGTAAACGTGTGATAATGGCATTGGAAAGATATTTGGTTGGCGGTGAAAAAAGAAAAACATTATGTGAGGCTAATTCGGTGAGTCTCTCCTATTTCTCAGTAAAACTTAAACAGTTGCATAACTGCAGCGTTTTAGTGATGAAGTTATGCCCATACTATGATTTTTCTTTAATAAAAAATAAAAGTGGGAAATAGTTTTTATGAAGAAAATAATGATATTTTGTATGGTCACTGCATGTTCTTTTCTATCGGCATGTGGCCAAAATAGGATAATAAAGCCTGAGTCAGTAGTGATAAAGCCAGCGAGTGTACCCATTCCAATAAATGTTGTTAATAAAAATGATAATGGGGATGAAAAAATAGTACGCTGCCGACGTGAGTTGGATGCGCTAAAGTCTGTTGATCTGGCTCAGTATAAAAAAAGAAAACAACAGTTTGAGCTGCTGATGAAGAATGCCTCGCTCTATAACAGTATTCGAGCTGACATAAATAGTAGGACGCAAAATACAGTAGATGCATTATATCAATTCAAGGCCGATAAGCTGTGTGCTGATGTATCTTCCGATGTTTTTAATTTTTTAACAAAATAGTTAATGATAACTTCTATATATTTCCATGGATGGATTTTTATTTTTTAAGAGGCTTTCCGTGAAGGTATTTGTTGATGGCTGTAGTTGGATCGAGATTGAGTCAGTTAAATATCTATTACAGGAATATCGGTTTTCTGTTGACTATTATCATGATGATTGCAATATTAGTGCAGATGATGTTTTGATTTTTTGTCTTGGTACGATGCCGACGTTAGGATGGGCAAGCCAGTTAGGTATCATTGATGCTATATTGCGAAGTCGTGGTTGCCATATGATTGTGCTCCATCCTCAAACGATCCCATCGCAAGCCGTAGTTTTGGATAGCCGTATTTTTTCTGTATGCGGTGCTCTCCCTGTCCATTTAATTAAGCTAATGATAATCTCAGCAATTGACATTGTTTTGCATAGAGCATCGCTCCATCAAATTCAGCGAGATGATATAAAGTGTCAGGAAAGTAAAAATCAGATTAAAGAGTTGATGTGTAGCTATAATGCCAGGTATCGCTCAAAGCGTTTGGGCATGAAACTAAAGTCATTCTATGGGCGAAGATTAATGATGGTGAAATCCTTGGGGTTTAATCATTTACATCACTTTCGTGTCTTTACCTCGGGTGTTACGATGATCCCTTAATCGTTTTTATCTATAGCTTTTTATCTTTTAAAATTAGTGTTATTTCTTAGTTGAATGTGATGCATGTTATTATCTTATTTTCCTATGGTTTTGTCAGCAGGATGCTTTCTTACTTCTGCCTCTTTTGGCGCGGTTTAATTTAGTCCGTAAGTCCGTAAGTCCGTAAGTCCATAAGTCCATAAGTCCATAAGTCTATAAATGGGTTCTGCTATGTGTTAATTGTGTCTGAGCATATAATCTCAGCGCATGGTGAAAATACACATGCGCTGAATATGATCGATAAGCTCGAACGCCTCTTGGGATCGGTTTAGTTTTAGCTTGGTGGTCGTTGGCGGTGACTGTATTCTTGGCGCCTGGCCTGCCAGCCTCTCACCGTCTTGACCGACGGCCGTTTATCTCCTGACCAGGTCGGTAGGTCTTCCGCTGGGTGATGCTGCGCCTCGATAGGCTCATTACACTGCAATTTATTCATCTTGGTTGTCCTGCATCCGCTATTTTCTTGGCCTTATTGGGGGGACTGTCAGAACGACCCCGTAATGATTTTATTGGGAAGTCATTAGCTGATATTTTTATCGAGTGAAATTTTTAGCGTGGAGGCATTATGCCGAATGCTCTGGGGGTCTTGTCGAGCTATCCGCGGGTGAGAAGGGGGATAGAAAAGCTCCCTTAATAAGAGACAAATGATAGCGGTTGGAAATAGTCATCGGTGATAACTAATTTTCGGGGGGGAGTTATCAGTATCATTTTTACTAATAATATACGATGTCATCTCATGCATGACTGTCGCCACAGTGTCGCCCGTCACACACAGGCCATCACATAACACCGTGTTTATAAAGTGATTTTCTACAGGCAATAAAAAACCCGATAACCTTGAACCTAAGCGGCGGGATTATCGGGCTCCTCAATATGGGGACGTCAAAGAAAAGCAGTGGCACTAATTCAGACTGACGGCGGCGAGGAAAGTTCAGCCGCCGGTAAAAAAAGTCATACGTTTTTTTGCGCCGCGCTGTCGGGGCTAGCCGACCACGCCGGGCCAGACGATGACGATAAGGGTACCGGCCAGCGTCAACAGTACGTTGGCGATGGCGTAGGTTCCCGCGTAGCCCAGGGCCGGGATGTTGCTGCGCGAGGCATCGTTGATGATGTCCATGGCGGGGGCACAGGTGCGGGCTCCCATGATGGCGCCGAACAGTAGCGCACGGTTCATCCTTAGCACGAAGGCACCGAAGAGAAAGCAGATCACCACTGGCACCAGGCTGACGATCAGGCCGGCGATCAGCATCTGCCCGCCGACTTCGCCGAGTCCATGGCGCATGCCGGCGCCGGCGCTCAGGCCAACCCCGGCCATAAACACCATCAGGCCAAACTCTTTGACCATATTGAGCGCCCCCTGCGGAATATAGCCAAAGGTGGGGTGGTTGGCGCGCAGGAAGCCGAGCATGATGCCGGCAAACAGCAGGCCAGCGGCGTTGCCAATGCCAAAGGAGAAGCCGGTGAACTGGAAGGTGATCAGGCCGATCATCAGACCGATGATAAAGAAGGCGCAGAACGCCAGCAGGTCGGTTACCTGGCTGTGAATAGAGATAAATCCGATGCGATCGGCCACGCTCTTGACGCGGCGGGCGTCACCGCTGACCTGTAGCACGTCGCCTTTATTCAGCACGATGTTATCGTCGATCGGCATTTCTATTTGGCTGCGGATCACGCGGTTTAAAAAGCAGCCGTGGTCGGTCAGCTTAATCTGGCTCAGGCGTTTACCGACGGCGTTGCTGTTTTTGACAACGATCTCTTCGGTGACGATGCGCATGTCCAGCAGATCGCGGTCGAAGACCTCTTTGCCGTTGCGGAAGCTGGGATCGAGACGGGCGTGAGCGTCCGGGTAGCCGACCAGAGCAATCTCATCGCCGACCTGCAGTACGGCGTCGCCGTCCGGCGTGGCCAGAATACCGTTGCGGCGGATCCGCTCTATATAGCAGCCGGTCTGGCTGTATATGCCCAGCTCGCGCAGGTTTTTACCGTCGGCCCAGGCGACCAGCTCGGGGCCGACGCGATAGGCGCGGATCACCGGCAGAAAGACTTTGCGCTGCGTGTCGTTGTCCAGCCCCCGCTCGCGGGCGATCTGTTGGGCGGAGGTGGGCAGATCCTGGTGCTGTAGCTTGGGCAGATAGCGGGCGCCAAAGATCAGGCTGACCAAGCCGACCAGATAGGTCAGGGCATACCCTAGGCTAAGGTGATCCTGCAGCTGACCTAGCTGGGGATTATCGGCCATGGTCTGACGCAGGGTATCGCCGGCACCGACCAGCACCGGGGTTGAGGTCATCGACCCGGCCAGCATGCCGGCGGTCAGGCCGATATCCCAGCGGAATAGCTTACCCAGCCCCAGCGCGATGCACAGGGCGCTGGCCACCATCACTAGCGCCAGCATCAGATAGTTTTTACCGTCGCGGAAGAAAATGGAGAAAAAGTTGGGGCCGGCCTCGACGCCGACGCAGAAAATAAACAGCATGAACCCCAGGTTGAGGGCATCGGTGTTCATGGAAAAGTGCTGTTGTCCGAGCAGGAGAGAGACCACCAGTACGCCGATGGAGTTACCCAGTTGGATAGAGCCAAGGCGCAGCTTACCGAGGCAAAGCCCCAGCGCCAGTACCACGAACAGCAGCAGGATATAATTGCCTGTTAACAAACTAGCGACATCAATATTCATGTAGAATAACTTATCGTTAACTATCAGGTTCTTGATATGATTGACTATTAGAGCTAAATTCAACCATAGAATATAAGAGAATTCACCTAAGATGCTGGATTGGTGAATGGTGGATACCCGCGGGGTATGACCGCCCATTTTAGACGGTTGGCTGGCGGACAGCCAGTAAAAAGCCGTTCTCAGTTGATGGTTCGTTGTTTTTCTGCGCCGGGGAGTGCTTTGTTCACCGCCGTCGGGCCCGTCCAATGCGGCGCGCCTGTCACGGGGGAGAGCAGATTCAGCGTTTCGCTATAGGGAGGGAGAACATGGCGAACGGACGGCGTTGGTTTACCCTAATACTCTGTTTTTTGATGGTGACGACACTGTTTCTGCTGTCGCACTGCTATGCCCAGGCCAACGGCGGTATCGCCGAGCCGCCGGGCGTGCGCCTGGGGCTGCTGCTGTATATGCTGCCGGGGTTTATCCTGTGTCCGCTGGCGCGTCGTCAGCGGGTGCTGACGGTCTTTTGCGGAGCGCTGGCGTCAGCGACGTTTTGCCAACTGCTGCATATGCTGTGGCTGGCCGATGACGAAACGCCGCTGCAGCTGCTGCCCTATACCGCCAGCATGGTGTTCTGGTGCGTGTTCGGTGCCCTGCTGTATTGGTTCGCCGCAACGCTGTGTGGTCAGCGGGCGGTGAGATAGCGTAGACCGATTAATCCCTAGCGCCTTGGGCGATAGCATCGCCGCATAATAAAAAACCCGCCGCGGCGGGTTTTTGCTGTGCAGGCGCGTTATTCGGCCTTATCAAACAGCCCCAGGTGCGCTTTGGCATAGGCCTCGAAATCGGTACAGCCGCCGATATGCTGCTGGTCGATGAACACCTGCGGAACGGTTTCTACCGGTTTGCCCACGGTCTTAGAGAGATCGTCTTTACTGATGCCTTCTGCATGGATGTCGACGTAGCGGAAGGTGAAGTCGTCGCGCTCGGCGGCCAGTTTTTCAGCCAGCTCTTTTGCACGGACACAGTAGGGGCAGCCCGGACGCCCAAAGATTACAGCAAACATGGTAGGACTCCTTAAAGAGATAGAGGCGCTCGCCGAATCCAGACCGGGTTCGGCGGACGCTCGGAATTGGGATTACTATGCCTGTTAGCGTCGGCAAAAAGAAGTAGGATTTGCCTGTTACTTTGATAAATTTCATCTATTCAATGACAAGGTTTGGCCGATGGCGGCGCACGCGGTGTCTCCGCCGGTGAGCGTAAAGGGGTAGACTGACCTCGTTACGCCGCGCGTCCGCCATCGGCGCGGCCTTCCGTTTCAAGCGACTTACCGGGGAGCACTGTTTCGTTATGATGTCGACTATCGATTTGCTGCGCGATCACCGTTCTATCCGCCAGTTTAGCGCCGAGGCGATCGGCGAAGCGCAGCGGCTGGCAATCCTTGAGGCGGCGCGCGCCACGTCGTCGTCCAGCTTTCTGCAGTGTACGTCAATTATCCGCGTCACCGATCGCGCGCTGCGTGAACAGCTGGTCGAGCTGGCCGGTGGACAGCAGTATGTGCTGGACGCCGCCGAGTTCTGGGTGTTCTGCGCAGACTTCCAGCGTCACCATCAGATCTTTCCGCAGGCGGAGCTGGGGTCGGCTGAACAGCTGCTGCTGGGCTGCGTCGACACGGCGCTGATGGCGCAAAATGCGCTGACGGCCGCCGAGTCGCTGGGGCTCGGGGGGGTATTTATTGGCGGGATACGCAACAGTATTGAGCAGGTGACGACGCTGCTGGGCTGCCCGCGGCATGTCCTGCCGCTGGTGGGGCTGTGTTTGGGGCATCCGGCGCAGCATCCGCAGCAAAAGCCGCGCCTGCCGCTGAGCATTCTGGTGCATGAGAATGGCTACCAGCCGCTGGATCGCGCCGCGCTGGCGCAGTACGACGCCCACGTCGCCGCCTACTATGCCCAGCGCAGCGATAACGTCCGCCAGGAGAGCTGGAGCGAGCAGATGAGCCGCACCCTGGAGAAGGAGCGGCGTCCCTTTATGCTGGCCTACCTGCAGCGTCAGGGGTGGATCACCCACTGAGCGCCGGAGCGCGGCGATCAGCGGGCGCTGAACTGGTTGCTGTCGCGGTAGTAGCGAAAGCCGACGGCGCCCAGGCGTGACTCCAGCAGGGGCTGTGGAATCGCATAGCGGGCGCACAGCGCCTGCAGCGAGTCGCACTCGTCGCGTAGCTTCATATTAATGATACTCAGCAGCATCAGTGGTTCCATCGTGGCGTAGCGGGATAACGGCATGGCAGTCTCCTGATGATTGGCCGGCCGGGCTTTTTGCCGCGACCTCGGGGCAATTTATTGCCCCCGGGCATGGCTAAAGTGAATAAAGTTCCGTAAGCTATGCCCCCTTTCTGACTGTTTATTATTACCTGATTTATCTTTGTAAGGTAGAGCGCTATGGATCCACTAATCGTCCCCGATCTGGATGTGCTGCGGCACTGGCTGGATCAACTGGGCATCACGTTCTTTGAGTGTGACTCCTGCCAGGCGCTGCATTTACCGCACATGCAGAATTTTGACGGGGTATTCGACGCGAAGGTCGACCTGATCGATAACACCATCCTGTTCACCGCGCTGGCGGAGGCGCGTCCTACGGCGCTGATCGCGCTGGTTGGCGACCTTAGCCAGATTAATGCCAGTACGCTGGGCGTCAAGGCCTTTGTCGATATCCAGGATGACAACTTACCCAAGTTTATTGCCTGTATGTCGCTGAATGCCAGCGTCGGTGTATCCCAAGAGCAGTTTGCCGCCTTTATGCAGCAGGGCGAAGAGCAGATCTCGATGGTGATGATGGAGGCGCGGGCCAACGGCATGCTGTTCCTGGGAGAAGGCGAAGAGGGCGAAGAGGGTGAGTTTAGCGCCGAGAGCGGCGCCAGCGGGCCGGTTATCCACTGACATTCATTGCCTAACATATTGACATCGCATCCGAATCGGCATGGTTGACTTGTGTCATCCGTGTGGAGTCCCTATAGTAGAAAGCCCGGTATTTCTCAGGGCTGGATGATATGCTGCAGAGGATTCACGCGCTGCCGCGCAGCGATGGAAGTGGTTTTGCTCCGGTACCGGTTCTGGTCGCCGGGATGGCGATTATCGGCATTCGCCTGGCGGGCGCCGTGCTGCTGTTGGTGACGCTGGGGGCCACGGGGTTCGCCGATTTTGTCAGCGGCGCCTGGCAGACCTGGGAGAGCGGCGCACTGCTGCTGGCCGGACTGGGGCTGTGGCTGACCGAACTGGGCTGCGGCGCAGCGGTGATGCGCGGTAGCGCCCGCGGCCGCGGGATCTATCTCGGCTGCCAGCTGCTGGTGACCGGCTATATGCTGTGCTCCTCCCTCGGCGGTTTTCACCCCGAGCTTTTCAGCGTGGACGGCGACAACAGCGGCCAGATCGTGCGCGCGCTGCTGGGGCAAAAGCTGCCCGATCTGCTGATCCTAGCGCTGCTGTTTATCCCCTTGGCAAGCCGTCGCTACTTCCGGCGACGGCTGTGATACAATCCTCCGCCCCGACCGTTTCCATTTTTATTTCCATCAAGTGAGTTGTGATGCACTGTGCCCAGTATCAGGCGGGCCGCTGTCATTCCTGCCAGTGGCTCTCTATTCCCTATTCCCGTCAGCTGGAGGATAAACAGCGACACTTGGCCGCGCTGCTGAGCGGGCATCCCGTTGCGCAGTGGCTGCCCCCCCAGCCCAGCGCCGAGCAGGCGATGCGCAACAAGGCGAAAATGGTGGTCAGCGGCAGCGTCGAGCGTCCTCTGCTGGGCATGCTGCAGCGCGACGGCAGCGGGGTGGATCTGTGCGACTGCCCGCTGTATCCGGACAGCTTTGCCGCCGTCTTCGCCGCGCTGAAAGCCTTTATTCCCCGCGCCGGCCTGACGCCCTATAGCGTAGCGCGTCGGCGCGGGGAGCTTAAGTACCTACTGCTTACCGAAAGCCGCTTCAGCGGCGAGATGATGCTGCGCTTTGTGCTGCGCTCGGAGACCAAGCTGGCGCAGCTGCGTCAGGCGCTGCCGTGGCTACAGGCGCAGCTGCCGGCGCTGACGGTGATCAGCGTCAATATCCAGCCGGTGCACATGGCCATTCTGGAGGGCGAACGGGAGATTTTTCTGACGTCGCAGCAGGCGCTGAGCGAGTCGTTTAACGGCGTACCGCTCTATATCCGCCCGCAGAGCTTCTTTCAGACTAATCCCGCGGTGGCTCAGGCGCTGTACGCACAGGCGCGCGACTGGGTGCAGGCGCTGGGGGTGACGGAGATGTGGGATCTGTTTTGCGGCGTCGGGGGGTTTGGTCTGCACTGTGCGACCCCGGAGATGACGCTGACCGGTATTGAGATCAGCGCCGAGGCCATCGCCTGCGCCCGCCGTTCTGCGGCCCAGCTGGGGCTCACGCAGGTCAACTTCGCCGCGCTGGACTCCAGCGCCTTTGCCGACGCGCGCAGCGCGGCGCCGCAGCTGGTGCTGGTGAACCCGCCGCGGCGCGGCATCGGCGCGGCGCTGTGCGACTATCTGAGCCGCATGGCGCCGCCCTATATTCTGTACTCCAGCTGCAATGCCCAGAGCATGGTGCAGGATATTGAGCGTCTGGCCGACTACCGGCTCGAAAAGGTTCGCCTGTTCGACATGTTTCCCCATACCGCGCACTATGAGGTCCTGACGCTGCTGGTGCGCGCGTCTGCGTAGTCCCGCCGTCGCATCGGCAGCGGGCCGGCGTCAGGGACGGTAGGGGATCCCCTCCAGCTCCAGCAGGGCCCGCTTGATGGCCAGTCCACCGCTGTAGCCGGTCAGATTGCCGCCCTTGCCAAGAATGCGATGACAGGGGATCAGAATGGCGATCGGATTACGCCCGACGGCGCCGCCGACCGCCCGCACGGCGCGCGGATTGTCCAGCCGCTGGGCGAGTTCGCCATAGTGGCTGCACTGGCCATAGGGAACCTCGCACAGCTGCTGCCATACCTGTCGCTGAAAAACGGTGCCCTGCGGTGTCAGCGGCAGATCTTGCCAGCAGGGACGCTCTTTGGCGAAGTAGGCATCGAGCAGGGCGCGGGTGCGCCGCAGCAGGGGATGCGCGCCGCATCGGCGCCAGTCGACGGGGATCACCCGCGCGATCACCTCATTGGGTAGCCATAGCTGGCTTAGACCGTCGCCATCGGCGGCCATCAGCAGCGGGCCGAGGGGGGAGTCATAGTGGTCGTAGTCCATAGCGTATCCTGAAGCGTGGCGCCGACGGGCGAAGTCGACATGCTAACAAATCGCGCCCGGAGCGCCAATCGGATGCGTTCAGGAGGCCGGGAACCATGTGTCGCTGATCTTCTGATAGGTGCCATTCGCCTTGATGGCGGCCAGCGCCTGATTCAGCTGATCTAGCAGCGCCTGGTTGTCCGGACGCACCGCGATACCCAGCCCGATGCCGAAGTACTGCGGATCGGTGACATGCTCGCCGACCGCCGCCAGCTGCGGATTGTTTTTTAGCCACTCATTGACCACCGCGGTATCGCCGAAGACGCCGTCAATACGCCCGTTTTTCAGATCCAGAATCGCATTCTGGTAGCTATCATAGGCCACCGGCTTGATCTCCGGATGCTTATCCTGCAGGTACTTCTGGTGGGTCGTCCCGTTCTCCATGCCAACCCGCAGCCCCTTCATATCGGCTATCGTGTGATATTTGTCCTTCTGCGCGATGATGATCGCCGAGTTGGCGTAGTAAGGCTGGGTGAACGCCACCTGCTTCTGCCGCTCCGGGGTGATGTCCATGCCGGAGATGACGGCATCGTAGCGCTTGAACTTCAGCGCCGTGATCAGGCTGTCAAAGGCCTGGTTGTTGAAGGTGCAGTTCGCCTTCATTTCCTGGCACAGCGCCTTGGCCAGATCGATATCGAAGCCGACGATGTTGTTGCTGGCATCCAGAGATTCGAACGGCGGGTAGGTGGCCGATGAGGCGAAGCGGATATTCTCTGCCGCCTGGGCGCTGAAACTGAGGGCGGCAACGATGGCGCAGGCCAGTAATTTCTTCATGCTTAACTCCTGTACAAGGCTAATCCCGAGGAATAGAGGGCGTCTGTCGATTCCCCTCTGCCTGGGGCTCGCGCCGGGAACGATCGGCGCGACGGCGTAGGCGAGGGGCTGGAGTTGAATGTGCCATTGAGTGAATTATTATGCAATAGATATGGATAAATATATTTTTCTGTGTTTTTTGTTGGATGTAAAAAAAGGTCGGTAATAACCGACCTTTCAATGTGTTGAACAGTTTAGCTGCGCTGCTCAAACGCCAGCGCTCTGCGCTCAATCATGCGCATCATCAGCGTCAATAGACCGTTGACGCACAGATAGACCAGGCCGGCGGCGCCGAAGACCATCACGTCGTAGGTGCGTCCATACAGCTGCTGGGCATAGCCCATCACCTCCATCAGGGTGATGGTGTAGGCCAGCGACGTGCTTTTAAAGATCAGCACCACCTCGTTGGAGTAAGAGGATAGCGCGCGCTTAAAGGCATAGGGCAGCAGGATCCGCAGGGTTTGAGCCTTAGACATGCCCAGCGCCGCGCAGGATTGCCACTGGCCGTTGGGGATGGCGCGCATCGCGCCGTAAAACAGCTGGGTGCTGTAGGCGGCGCTGTTGAGCGCCAGCGCCAGCATGGCGCACAGCCAGGGCTGCGATAGGGCGCTCCACAGCCAGGGGGTGTCGCGGATCCAGGTAAACTGCCCGGGGCCGTAGTAGATCAGGAAAATCTGCACCAGCAGCGGCGTACCGGTAAACAGGGTGATGTAGCCCTGCACCAGCGGCGTCAGGATCAGCGGTCGCAGGGTCAGGATCACGGTAAAGCACAGCGCCAGCGCCAGGGCGACCAGCAGGGAGACCACGGTGAGAGATAGGCTGGTATGCAGCCCCTGCAGCAGATCCGGAATATAGCTCAACATTATGCGGCACTCCGTTCAAAGCGGGTGGTACGCAGCTCAATACGCTTGAGAATGTATTGGCTGAACAGGGTGATCACCAGGTAGATCGCCGCCGCGACGCAGTACCAGGTAAAGGGCTCCTGGGTACGGGTGGCGATGCTCTTGGTCTGCAGCATCAGATCGTTAACGCTGATCAGTGAAACCAGCGCGGTATCCTTGAGCAGCACCAGCCACTGGTTGCCCAGCCCCGGCAGGGCGTGACGCCACATCTGCGGCATCACCAGGCGGAAGAAAATATGGGTTTTACTCAGCCCCAGCGCCATTCCGGCCTCGCGCTGCCCCTGCGGTACGGCCTTCAGCGCACCGCGCAGGGTCTGAGAACCATAGGCGGCGTAGAGCAGCGCCAGCGCCAGCACGCCGCACAGGAACGGGCTGACTTCGAAGTTCTCGATATTCAGCTGCAGCCGCAGCGTGGTAAAGCCCAGATTCAGGTCGATGCCGTCGGAGATCCACAGCAGCATCTGAGACGAGCCGAAGTAGATAAACAGCACCACCAAGATCTCCGGCAGTCCGCGCAGCAGGGTAACCCAGGCGGTGCCCAGCAGCGCCAGCGGACGACAGCGGACAGATTCCCATACGGCGAACAGCATGGCGAGCACCAGGCCGAGCAGCAGGGAGCAGAGGGCCAGACCGACAGTGATGCCGGCGGCATGTAATAAGGGGGTCAATTCAATCATTGCATGACGCCTATCCCATCAGGCGGCCCGCGCCGCCTGGATGATCCTAACCATAACGCCTACGGAGATAGGCACTACTGGCGCTTCCGGTG
This sequence comes from Edwardsiella piscicida, assembly GCF_001896205.1. Classification (GTDB taxonomy): domain Bacteria; phylum Pseudomonadota; class Gammaproteobacteria; order Enterobacterales; family Enterobacteriaceae; genus Edwardsiella; species Edwardsiella piscicida. The sequence continues at coordinate 2,539,479 of NZ_MPNU01000001.1, read as the reverse complement.
GTTACTTCTGAAACCACTTGTTATAGATAGCCTGGTACTGGCCATCCTGCTTGAGCTGGTTCAGCGCCGCGTTGAACTGCTCCAGCAGCGGGCCGTTGCCCTTGCGAACGGCGATCCCCAGGCCGGTGCCGAAGTAGTCGGCATCGGTGACCTTCGTTCCGACCGGCGCCAGATTGGGGTTTTGCTTCATCCACTCATTGACCACCGCCGTGTCGCCGAACACCGCATCGATACGGCCATTCTTCAGGTCGAGGATGGCGTTCTGGTAGCTGTCATAGGGTACCGGCGTCAGCTCGGGGTGTTTGTCCATCAGGTATTTTTGATGGGTGGTGCCGTTCTGGATCCCGACGCGCTTGCCTTTCAGCGCGGCCACGTCGGCCACCTTGCCTTTTTCGGCGATGAACAGCGCGGAGTTGTCATAGTAGGGCTGGGAGAAGTCGACCTGCTTCTGCCGCTCCGGCGTGATGTCCATGCCGGAGATCACCGCATCGACGCGCTTGAACTTCAGACTGGGGATCAGGCTGTCGAAGGACTGGTTGCTGAAGGTACAGGTGGCCTTCATCTGCTGGCAGATGGCGTTGGCCAGATCGACGTCAAAGCCCTGCATTTTATTCTGCGCATCCATAAATTCGAACGGTGGATACGAGGCTTCGGCGGCAAAACGGATGGTTTGCGCCGCGGTGGCAGAGACGCTGATACCGGCTAACATCGCAGCAATTATGATTTTTTTCATCGCAGACTCCAACGGGTTACGCTTGGCCTCGCGGGCCATCAGTGGGACAGATATCCGGCAAACGCACTGGTCTGCGGATCACTAAAGTGGCTGGCATCGCCCTGTTCAATAATGCGACCCTGCTCCATATAGACAACGCGGCTGGCGGTTTTGCGCGCGACCTCCACTTCGTGGGTCACGATCACCTGGGTGATCCCGGTTTCGGCCAGCTCGTGAATAATGCTGACGATCTGCGCGGTGATCTCCGGATCCAGCGCGGCGGTCGGCTCGTCGAACAGCAGTACCTGCGGCTCCATCATCAGCGCGCGGGCAATGGCGACGCGCTGCTGTTGACCACCGGAGAGGTGCAGTGGGTAGCGCGCCACGAACTCGCTCAGACGCAGGCGCTGCAGCAGTTTTTCGGCCCGCGCCCGCGCCGCCTCTTTCGACAGTCCCAGCACCCGGCAGGGGGCCTCGATCAGATTTTGCATCACCGTCAGGTGTGGCCACAGGTTGTACTGCTGGAACACCATGCCGACGTTGCGGCGCAGATCGCGGATAGCGTTCTCCCCCGGCGGCTGGCGAAAGTCAAACTGGTGGCCGGCGATGCTCAGGGCGCCGGAGCGCGGCATCTCCAGCAGGTTTAACACCCGCAGCAGGGAGCTTTTTCCCGCGCCGCTCGGCCCAAGCAGAACCAGCGTCTCGCCGGCCGGGCACGCCAGGGTAATATCAAACAGCGCCTGGTGTGCGCCGTAGTAGCAGTTAATGCCGTCGATTTGAATACTCATGCGCTTAATCTGAATAGCCATTGATAAGGCAAAGAGTAACTTCATCAGAATAACTATGCAATATTGGTGGGTTAAAATTTAAGAATATGCACCCTAACCGCTCAGAAAGAGAACGATATCGGGTTAGGGTTCGTCGGCTGGCGCGGGGCGAAAGGGTGTGCTAAGGCGGCGCGGGCGGCCAGGGGCCGCCCGACCGTCGTATTAGTCGTAGTCGATGTTGATGGTGACGTTGGCCTCTAGCTGACCGGGCTGCACCTGGCGACGGTCGTAGAGGTAGTAACCGGCGCGGATGGGGATGCTGAATCCCTGCTCAGGCAGCGTCGTCCACTGGGGGATCAGCCGGATGACGCTGGGCTGAGCCGCTGAGCCGCTCAGCGTGATGGGCTGCTGCTGTTCGTCGTACAGAATAAACCCGACGCCGCCCGGCCCCGAGTGCGGCCGCACGACGCGGGGATTCTCCGGCAGCAGCGTGTCGCTGCTCAGGGTCACCTGCAGGGTGCGGTTGGTCTGCGCCCCGCTCAGTTGGTCGCATTGGGCGACCAGGGTGTGGTCGGCGATCGCGCTGGCGATCGCGCCGCTCTGCGTCAGGTCGCTGATGGAGACGGGCGGCAGCGTGAGCAGGGTGTCCGTAAACTGGCAGGTGGTCGCGCGGTAGTCCAGCGTCAGATTCAGATTCACTAGGTACAGATCGTTTTCCGATGCGGGCCATTTCCCGGTGAAGAGAAACGCGAGGAGACGCCGGAGAAACTCCAGCAGAGAGCCGGATGAACCGCTGCCGGCGCTGATCACCATCGCGGACTCCAGCAGATACTGCCCTTTTGGGGCGACCCGATCGGTCTGGGCGGGGGCGACCTGCCTGGCGGTGACGGTGATCTGATCGAGAAACTGCGCCGCCGTATAGCTGCCCTTTGGTAGCTTGATGGTTGCCTTGGGCGGCGTCTGGACGCGGATCTCGATAAAGACGTTGTCATAGAACTTGACCACGACGCCCCGTTCGTAGGGCGTGCCGAGATGCACTTCGTTTTGCTCCTCACTGTAGTCGTCACATACGGTTTGCTTGCTGAACAGCGGCAGCGGGACAGACACCTGCTGCCCGCTGGAAGACATATCCTGATTACTCATCCGTACCTGCCCCAGCTGGCTCTCCGAGCCCGGACTCGCTAGCTTGCACCAGGAGAGCGCCGGGCCGCTGAGTAGCAGCAGGGCGGTAAAAAGATAACGGCGATATTTCATGATGTAACCTCATCAGACTCAGCGGCAAAGGTGGGTTTGACTGCTCAGCGTGGCGGCTGAGAGGGTAAGGGTGCAGCGGGTGCCCGCCTGCGGATCCAGCGGTACCGTCACCTGCGCCGGCAGCGTGTCGCTGCGCAGGGAGATCATGCCGCCCTGACCGACCAGCCCCAGGGCCTCCCCGTCGAGGCCGTTGACCGGATAGCCGAAGCCGAGCGGCGCACCGTCGGCACGGCGCGCCTTAAAGTAGAAGCGTTGGCGCGTATCGGTCTCGAAGCGCGCCAGCACGACGGCGCCTTCATAGGGCACCCGCTTCTGCATGTTCCCCTGTAGCTCCACCGTATCGTCCTGCGGCGACGGCGTCAGACGCAGGCTGTTTTCGCGGTAGGGGGTCAGGGCGGCGTAGAGCGCCTGGCCGGCGCCGTTGGTCGCGTGGTAGCCATAGCCATTGACGCTGGCGTCGCGCAGCCCCGGGGCATCGACGATCGCCATGGTGTCCGTCAGGGCGTTGCTGAACAGCACGCCGCCGCGATAGGCCAGCACGCCGCCGCTGATGCCGGCGCTGGTCTGACGGTAATCCTGCGACTGGCTGTAGCTGGCGCTCAGGGTCGCCGAGCGGGCCCGATAGCTGAGGTTGGTGCCCAGCGCGGTGAGGCGATCCTGACGTTGGTTATTGAGGCTGACGCTGTAGTTAAACTGCTGCCACTCGCCGGCGTAGCCGCTCAGAGAGGCGTTGTTGGACTGGTAGCCATCGCGATCGAAGGTGGTGGCGTTCGAGAGATACAGGGTGCGTCGCGGTTCGCCAACGCTCAGCGGCAGGGTGAAGTAGAGATAGAAACGGCGGTCGCTGTTCAGCCCCTGATCGTAGGTCTGGCTGGCGGCCAGGGTATAGCTGAGCTGCTGCCAGCTGTTGCTGTAGCTCACCTGATAATCCTGGCGACGGGCGCCGTCGCCCCAGTAGTCGCGCCAGGTGCCGGAGAAGAACACGGAGCCCCAGCCCTGCGGCAGCGTCTGGCTCAGGTTGATGGCATAGTTATTCTTACGGCCCGGATCGTAGCGGTAATAGTCCCAGTCGCGGGTCGGGCTGCCGCGGTTGTCATTAAGATAGAGATGATCGCTCAGGGTGCGGTAGTGGCGTGACGAGTAGCGGTAGGCGGCCAGCGAAAACTGGGTCGCCGTGGCGGTCAGGTATTTGTTGTAGGCTATCTGGTAACTTTGCCCGCGCTGTTCGCCGCGATCCGTCAGGCGGCTGGCGGAGTGGGTGATATCCAGCGAGAAGGCGCCGATGGCCGTGTTAAGGCCGTTGCCCAGCAGTAGCGCATAGTAATCCTGGCTGGCCTGGGCGCCGCCGTAGAGGGTCAGCAGGCTGTTGAGACCGTGTTGGTAGCTGCCCTGAAAAAAGCCGCGCTGATCGTTGATGTCATTGAGGTAGGTTTTCCCCACCGCCAGATCGTACTTGCCAACCCCCGGCTGCAGCATGTTAGGCAGGGAGGAGTAGGGAACAATAAAGCGATTGATGCGTCCGTCCGCCTCCTGCACGCTGACGTTGAGATCGCCGCCGCCGCCGACCAGCTGCAGATCTTCGATAGAGAACGGCCCCGCCGGCACCTCTTTGCGATAGACGATGATATCGTTTTGCTCGACGGTGACCAGCGCGTTGCTCTGGGCTACGCCGCGCACCAGCGGGGTGAAGTTCTGCTTGGAGCTGGGCAGCATGCGCAGATCGCTATACAGACGGACGCCGTGAAAGCGCACGCCGGTAAACAGATCGGAGGCGCTGTACATGTCGCCGACGCGCAGCACCCCGTTGATCGGGGCAAAGCTGCGCTGCAGATAGGCGCTGTTGCTGCTCCAGTCACCGCGCTGGGTATCGCGCTGATTATAGCTGGTGGCGGCGCGCAGCTGCCAACCGAACAGGTTCAGACCGCTGTTAAGGTTGAGATAGGTATTGCTGCTGTGGCCGCTGCCGCGGTAGTCGCTATAGTAGTAGCTGGCGTTATAGCTGGTGAAGAAGGCGTTGATGCCGCGATCCCAGCTTTCTGGGGCGATATAGCCCTTTTCTCTGCCGATCACGAAGGCCTGTGGCACGGTCAGATCCAGCTGCAGGAGGCCGGTGTTAAAGCGGTAGCTGCCGCCGTGCAGCGCCTGGCGCAGCGGAATACAGCGCGTATCCCTCGGCGACGCGGGGAGCTTAATACCCAGCCCGCGCAGCTGCGACTCGCTCAGACAGGTGTTGTCGGGCCGTTGGCTGACGGTCAGTGTATACACGCCGCGCCATTCGCCGTTGACCATGATGTCCAACGGATAGTCGCCGGGGTAGGGCGCATTGGGGTCCAGCGTCATCTGACTCAGCTGGCGGTCTTTCGCCGTGCCCTTAAGAAAGTGGGTATCGAAGGTATCTGTCGCGCTGGCCACGGCGTAGGCCGCGGGAAACAGTAGGGCCAGGGAGAGGGTAATGGCGTTTAACCTGAGCATCCGTGCCTCACTCGTGCAAGTTAGTTAAGGGGAATGGCCTGCTGACGCTTTACGCCATAGTCATTCAGATAAGAGAGGGTCAGCGTGGAGACCCCGCCCGGCAGGCCGGCGCTGGCGATGTGCCGTTGGGAAAAGGGGGCCAGCATCAGGGTTGTCTTTAGCAGCGGCGCCCGTTCACCGGCGCCGAGCGCGGTAATCGTGATGTGGTTAGGCGAACGGTTATCCAGCGTCACCCCCTGCGCATCGCGGCGGGCGGAGAGCTGAGCGATGGCTTTTTCGTCAAGCGCGGTGATCCCCTGGGGACGGTAGAACAGCTTGATGCGGTTTTGCATCGCCAGCTTGAGCAGGTTGCCGCTGCGCGCCGGGTTATCCGGCGGAATATCGATCACGTTGAGGTAAAACAGCGACTCCCGATCCTGCGGCAGGGCGTTGGGCAGGGCCCGAATCCGCAGCTGCTGGCCGTTACCGGCCGTGACGGTGGCGATTGGCGGCGTCAGCAGGAAGGGGGCCTTAACTTCTTCGGGGGGGACGTTGGGGTCTCCCTCATCGATCCAGGATTGGATCAGGGCGCTTTTATCACCGCGGTTGGCCAGCTGAACGGTGATCTCCTGGCGCTGGGCCGGGTAGACAATCCGCGTGCCGTAAATCACGATGGTGGCGCAGGCTGGCCAGGCGGCGATGGCGCACAGCAGGGCGAGCAGAGCTTTCTTCATAGGGTCACCAAAGGGAATAGGGACTCCCTGCGGAGTCCCGGAGGTTAAGGTTAATCGTGGGTGATGGTGTAGGTGACGGCGGAGCTCACCGGGCCTTTGTTCACAATGTCGCCGACTTTGTGGTAGTAGGCGGTGATGGGCAGGACATAGCTGCCGTCCGTACCGGTTAGCGTGTGTTGGGTGTTATAGCCATTGATCAGCGTATCATTGACCTTCAGCTGAAAGCCGACGCCGGTTTCGGCGCCGTTGGTCGGGGTGATCACGCCTTTGTCTGTCATGTTGCTATTGGCGAAGCTGAGCGTCAGGGTATCCCCCTCATAGCCGCTGCAGACGATGTTGATATCGGCCTGCGCGGAGGCGCCGGTATAAATCTCACCCGGATTGACGTCAATAAACTGATCGGCGCCGACCAGCGGCAGCTGGAGCAGCTGATCTGAGTTTTGCATCGTGCAGGAGGCGCCCACGATTTCGCCCTGAATCCGCAGCTGACCCGAGGGGCTGGAGGCGGCAAATACTGCTGATGAAATAAAAAGGCCGCTTAACATCGCTATGGAAATAATACCGTTATTCATGACAACTCCTTGTTTTTGGATGGACATCATTCCGCCGCGTGATGGGATGCATCACAGAACGGAAAAATCTCACCTTTAAAAAATAAAATCACGATTGACAGGCTATTGCTTTTTTCTAGCACTTTATTCTTGTCTGACTCTTTTAGTTTGTAACTAATACGAAGTTCGTATTTATCTCGGCAAAAAAGAGTATTTTAATTTGCTGCTGTTGCTATCTAATTTAAAGAAAAAATAATAAGCATGACACTGATTAGCTCCCTAGTGGAGTCAATAGCTTTTATTGCACCATCATTCAGATAGGATGTTTTGACAGCTGAATAATTACCGAATATGCTTAGGCAGCCTATTCAGTTCATACCTTTGCGCCTGCGGCTATCGTCGCGGTATACATAGGTAATCTATTGTAATACCAGTAATAGTCGGCGGTTTATGCCGGCTGCGTGGGGCGTCTATGGACGTCGAGGCATCGTTTATTACTTTTCTCTGATTATATCGTGGGGTGATATCTCAATTAGTTATTAGTCAGCGCTTCGCCTTATCGTTAAAAATTAGTGTCTGCGTTTCCATGAAGAGGATTTCATGATGGCGATAAGCCATGACGTATTTAAGGAAAAAAACGGGCTGTCATTAATTACCCAACCCACGCTACAGTCGATGCTTTTAGTCGATGTGCTTAATAATTATCTTAGCGTACCCATTTATCTGTGTGACGCGCCCAGGAATTCAACTTATTTATTGGACGACTGTGCCTTGATTATATTTGATGCAATGCTGCTCGACGGTGATCCGGCGCAGCGTTCGTCTTGGCTTGAGGCTATATTTAACCAGCGCGTTGGTCGGCGAATTATTTTGATCAACGTGAATACGCATGATGAGGGGCTGGCGTGGCATCAGCATGGGAATATCATCGCCGCCTTTCCGGCCAAGACGCATCAGCAGGCGCTGATCCGTCGGCTGCGCACCCTGCTGGTGGCCGCGCAGGAGGACGAGCCGGGCGAGGCGATCCCCGTGCCGCGCCTGACGCGATTAACCCTGCGCGAGCTGGAGGTGCTAAAGGCGATGCAGCAGGGGGCCAGCAATCTGGATATCTCGCGTATTTTGTATATCAGCGAAAATACGGTCAGAACACATATCTATAATATATTTAAGAAAATAGCGGTGAAGAACCGGATCCAGGCGGTGAAATGGGCCGATACGCACCTGTGCGGATAGCGGAATATGGACAGCGAAGCTGACGTCGTCAACCACGGCGGGTAATATCTGCGCTGGAGAAGATAACCCGGAGAGGCGACGCGATGAGGGGAAAAACGGCCACCCTATTGGCACTCTTACTGCTGGTCGGCTGCCAGCAGTCACCTACGCTGCGCGATCGCGGCGGCTATTGGGTGGATGATAGCCAGCGCGCGCTGCGCGCCGAGCCCCGGATACGCTATCTGGTGCTGCACTATACCGCGGAGGATTTTCCGTCGTCCCTGCGGGTGCTGACGGGGAAACGGGTCAGCGCGCACTATCTGGTCCCCGCCGCGCCGCCGCAGCGGGGCGGCCGGCCGGTGGTGTGGCAGCTGGTGCCAGAGTCGCGCAGCGCCTGGCATGCCGGGGTCAGCTATTGGCGCGGGCAGACCCATCTCAACGATAATTCGATCGGCATTGAAATTGAAAACCCAGGCTACCGGCGTACGTCGCACGGAATTGTCTGGTATCCCTTCACTCCGCAGCAGATCACCGCCGTTCGCGCGCTAGCGCAGGATATTGTCCGGCGTTACGCCATTGCGCCGCAGAATGTGGTCGGGCATATGGATATTGCGCCGCAGCGCAAGGTGGATCCCGGACCGCTGTTCCCCTGGCAGATGCTGGCGCAGCAGGGTATCGGCGCCTGGCCGGAGGCGGCGCGGGTCAGGGACTCTCTGCAGCGCTATCGGCAGCGTCCGCCGGACGTCGCTTATCTACAGCGGCGGCTGGCGCAGTGGGGATATCAGATTGAGCCCAGCGGAATTAATGACGCGGCCTCCCGGCGGGTCATTGCGGCGTTTCAGATGCACTTCCGCCCGACGGATTTCCGCGGAGAGCCGGACGCCGAAACCACCGCTATCGTCGATGCACTGATCGCGCAGTACGGCGCCGTCGATTAAGCTGCTCAGCGGTGCTGCAGGCGGCCATGGTCACGCAGCCAGCGGGCGGTGCGCACGATCCCGTCCTCCAGCGTCACGATAGGCTGATAGCCGAGCTCACTCTGCGCCCGGGCGGTGTCCAGCGTCATATCAAAGTTCAGCTTGGCCGCGCCGTAGTGGGTCAGCGCCGGCTCTTTGGCGCTGCGCGTGCTCAGCTTTTCCATTCCGCGGGCGATGATATCCAGCAGCGGATAGGGGATCGTGCGCAGACGGCAGGCGATCCCCAGTTCATCGATCAGCTGCTGCAGCATCAGGCGCAGCGTCTGCGGCTGGTGGTTGGTGATGTTATATACCCGTCCCGAGGCGGTGTCCGGGCGCTGACTGGCCAGCCACATGGCGTGCACCGCGTTCTCTTCGTAGGTCATATCCAGCAGGGTGGAGCCGCCGTGCGGCAGCAGTAGGTAGCCATGCTTTTTCATCGTGCCCATCAGACGGGGCAGCAGCACCTTATCGTGGGGACCAAACAGCCCCTGCGGACGTAGAATGGTAAAGTGGGTCTGCGGGTTGGCCAGGGCCAGCGTACGGATCACCTCCTCGCCCGCGGCCTTGCTGCGCGCATAGTAGTTGGCGTAGCGCGTCGGCGTAAACTCTTCTTTAATGTCGTGGTGGTGGCGATAGTCAAAGTAGACGGCGGGGGAGGAGATATGGATAAACTGACCCACGCCATAGGCGGCGGCCCATTCGCCCAGGCGGCGGGTGGCCCGTACGTTGGCGGTTTCAAACAGCGCCTGGGATCCCCATGGCGAGGTAAATCCAGAGCAGTGCCACAGAGTATCAACGTCGTTCAGCATCGCTTTCGCCTGCGCCGAAACCAGATTACCCAGATCGGCGTGGATAAAATCCGCCCCCATTTTTTGCAGCACCTGCCCCATGGCCAGATTATCCCCCGCTGCGCGGACGCTGATCCCCCGCTGACGTAAATATTCAACGGCATTACGCCCGAGACCGCTGGTTGCACCGGTCACCAAAACTTTCATACTTGCCTATCCACCGTGGGCCACCCATCGGGCCGTTCGTTGCGGCCGGTTGTACGTGGCCATCTGACTGCTGCGGGAGCGCCGATCGCTCCGGCTGCGCAATAAGGGTGCCATTTTTCCGTGAATCGGCGCGACATGCAATCGGATTACTTAGCAGAATTGTAATATCGGCGCTGGTTGCCCCTGCGGTGAACAGCCCGGCGCCGTCGGATTTACCCCGGCGCGCCGGGGGTTAGGACGCCGGGGACGGCGGTTTGCCGGATGCGCTCCCGGCCTGCGGCGGATGCGCCTCGTCCCAGGCCTCGGCCAGTTCGGCGATGCGCTGCGCCATGCCGCGAAAGATAAACAGGTGAGCCGGCATCATGGTAAACCAATACAGCAGGCCGGAAAAACCGGCGGGATGCCACCAGGCGCGCACGTCCAGCGTGCGCAGACCGTTGTGTTCGCCCAGGGTAAAGCTAAGGCGCCCCAGCCCCGGCGCCTTCATTCCAAACAGCAGGGTCAGCTGATGCTCGGGCTGCAGAGCGATCACTTTCCAACCGTCGATAAGATCGCCTATCTGCAAGGTTGGGCGCGCCGGGCGGCTATAGACGACCCGGTTACCGGTGAGATCGTCAAGACGGGCGCGGATCTGCCACAGCAGATTGGCAAAGAAGTAGCCGTTGTCGCCGCCGATCTGCTGTATCACCTGCCACAGCGCGCGGCGCGAGGCGGTGGTGTCGATTTGGCACCCTGCCTGCTTCGGGTAGAAGCCGTAGCCCGGTCGCCAGCGGGCGCGGGCCTGCGGATCGTAGCCCCAGTCGGCGGAGTCGACCACCTCGCGCTCACGGGCAAGGGTCTCGCTCAGCGCGCGATCAAAGCCGATCAGCGTCTGTGGGATCAGGCGGGCGATGGCCGCATCGTCGGCGGGCAGATCGTGCTTCAGCCCTTCGATCAGCGCGCGGGCGGTGCTGGTAGGAACCGAGGTGATCAGGTGTAGGAAGTAGACCGAGATCAGGCGGGTCGGGATCGGCAGGGGGATCATCCAGCGCCGCTTGCCGCTGACGCGGATAAAGCGTTCAAACATGGTCTGATAGCTCATGTACTCCGGCCCGGTGACGTCGAACGTCCGGTTCTCGTCGTCAGGCAGCTCCGCCAGCGCGCTGAGATAGGTCAGCAGATTCTCCAGCGCGATGGGCGAACTTTTGGAGCGCACCCAGAGCGGCGGCGTCAGAATGGCCAGGTTATAGACCATGTCGCGCATCACCTCAAAAGCCGCGGAGCCAGGGCCGATGATGATCCCGGCGCGGACCTCGGTAACGGGGACGCCGCTGGTGCGCAGAATCTCCCCGGTTTCGCGTCGGGCGGCAAGGTGACGCGACGAGGGCTGCGCCTCCCGCGGCTGCAGCGCGCCCAGAAAGATAACCTGACGTACCCGGGAAACGCTCAGCGCCCGGCTAATGTTTTGCGCGGCCTGCAGCTCGGCGCGGACGAAGTCGTCACCGTCGCCCATGGCATGCACCAGATAGTAGACCACGTCGATATCGTCCAGCGCCGCCGGCAGCGTCTGCGGCTGGTACAGATCGATATACTGGCAGCTGACGCCGGGCCAACCGCGCGCCTGTAGCCAGCCAATGCGGCGGGCGGCGGCGCGCACCCGGTGTCCACGGGCGCATAGCTGTGGAATCAGATGCTGCCCGATATAGCCGCTGGCACCCAAGACCAGAATACGCTGTTCGCCCATGGTGAGATCTCCGCGCTGAGAGGTTAGCCGTAGGTGGCGTGGGCGTGCGGCGCACCGTTCGCCGGACGGTAGGTCTGGCGGAAGGTTTGCCACAGTTCGACCAGTCGCTGCAGGTCGGCGCGGGTGACGTCCAGATGGGTCACCAGCCGCGTGGTTGTGCCCGCGCTGATCAGGATCCCGCGCTGGCGCATCCAGGGGCCCAGCGCGGCGGCCTCATCGGCCTCCAACTGTAAAAATAGCATATTTGTCTGGGCACCCGGCGCCAGCACCCGGACTCCCAGGGAGGAGAGCGCGTCGGCCAGCCAGGCGGCGTTAGCGTGATCGTCGCGCAGACGCTCGACGTTATGACGCAGCGCGTAACGCCCTGCCTCGGCCAGAATACCGGCCTGACGCATGGCGCCACCGGTCATTTTACGCCAGCGGCGCGCGCGCTGAATAAAGTCGGCGTCGGCGCACAGCAGCGAGCCGACCGGCGCCCCCAGCCCCTTGGAGAGGCAGAGGGTGAGGGTATCGCAGTATTGGGTCAGGGTCGTCAGCGGCACCTCAAGGGCCACCGCGGCGTTCATGATACGGGCGCCGTCGATATGCAGGCTCAGCCCCTTTTCGCGGCTAAACGCCCAGGCCTGTGCCAGATAGTCGAGCGGTAGCACCTTGCCGTTATGGGTATTCTCCAGGCTGAGCAGGCGGCTGCGGGCAAAGTGAATGTCGTCCGGCTTGATCACGTCGGCAACCCGCGCCAGCGGCAGGGTGCCGTCGGGCAAGGCGTCGATGGGCTGGGGCTGGATACTGCCGAGCACCGCCGCGCCGCCGGCCTCATACAGGTAGTTATGCGCCTTTTGGCCGACGATATACTCCTCGCCGCGCTGACAGTGGCTCAGCAGTGCCACCAGGTTGGCCTGGGTTCCGCTGGGGAGAAACAGCGCCGCCGCTTTGCCGCTCAGCGCTGCGGCCTCCTGCTCCAGGCGGTTGATGCTGGGATCGTCGCCGTAGACATCATCGCCGACCTCGGCGCGTGACATGGCCAGACGCATGGCCTCGCTCGGGCGGGTAACGGTATCGCTGCGCAGATCTAACATGGGGCACTCCTTGGTCGGCAAAATCCATGGGAAAGCCCCAGTTGTACCATGCCGCCGTCGGGCTGCCAAAGAAAAAGCGGGTGCAGACGCGTTTACCGATAGACCACCGTGTACTGCCCCTTGGCGCTGACGCTGCCGCTGTGCGGGCGCTCGCCCAGCCGGACGTAGTACGCGGTAAACGGCACCTCCAGCGTACCGCTCTCCGGCACCGTCAGCGCCAGGCTGTAGCGCTCGCTGTTCCACTGCACCCAGCTGTCGCTGAGCCCCTCCTTGACCATAAATCCCACCGCCGCATCCTCCTGCGCCGGCAGCAGCCACGGCGGCGTCGCGGCATTGAGGGCGCTGAAGGTCATCGTCAGCTCGGTGCTGACCCCGCCGTCGCAGCGCAGCAGCAGCGTGCGCTGGCTTTTGCCCTCCTCGACGGGGCGTGCCAGCGGACTGCTCCTCAGCGCGACGTATGGCAGCGACGGCAGATGAAAGGTGAGCGCGTTACTCACCACTTCGCAGGCGGCCAGCTCCAGCGTCCCGCTGACGTAGATATCCCCGGCCTTCTGTCGCCGGCCATCGCGCGTTTCCATCAGGCTGACCAGCGGCGAGTGCAGCGAGATCTCGCCCCCCTCGGTGCGGCCGCCGCGCTTGATCAGGGCGATCTCCGCCTCCAGCTGCAGGGCGTCGGCGCCCAGCGGCGCCGTCTCCAGCGCAATATCGATCGCCAGCCCCGCGATCGGGCTGCCCAGGCGGTAGCGTCGCCGCGGCGCGTCTTGGCTCAGCACCTCGCCGCGCGGCAGCAGGCTGATGCCGTCCGGGTCACAGGGGCCGGTGCAGGGCAGGGTCAGCCGCAGCCGCTGGCGCGCCAGCGTCTCGCCCACCGCCACGGCGCCGCCGTTGGACAGGTGGCCAAAGTCGACCCGGGTATCGGTCTGGGCCGCCGTCAGCGCGGGGAGTAACAGCAGCAGGGCGGCGGGATAGCGTCGGTTGGCCATGGTTTATTCACACTCCAGCGTCACCAGGTGGATCGTCTGCGCCGCCGCGGGCAGCGCGTAGCGGGCGTCGCAGCTGACGCGGGCGCCGTCGAGAGTGGCCTGCACCGTCAGCTCGCCGCGCGCGGGCAGACCACTGAAGTAGATCTGCCCCGCCTCGCCGACAAAGCTGCGGCGCACTGGCCCCGCGCCCGGCGTCAGGGTCACGCTGCTGCCCAGGGGCAGCGCCTTGCCCCGGCGCTGCAGCGTAAACAGCACCCGCTGACCCCGATTGACGTGAAATCGACTGACCACCAGGGCGCCGCGGGTGGGGATCACCCGGCGGTGGGTGCCCTCGTCGGCCTCGACGTCGTCCGCCAGGCGCGCCACGTCGATATCCAGGGCGTTGGGGCCGTAGCTGCTCAGGTTGGTGACGATCCCGCGGCCAAAGTAATCGGTCTGCACTGCGCTGCTGCCGCTGATCGGCACCCCGCCGGCCCCGTCGGTGACGACCAGCGCATTGCCCTGGGTATGGGAGAGCGGGCGGCTGGCGGTCACCCCGTAGGGGTGCACGGCGACGGCGCCGCGCAGGCCATAGGTCAGGTTGTCGCGCCGACCGTCGCGCGCATAGGCGGCGTTGGCCTCGGCGTAGCGGCCGGTGTAGCTGGTGTTCACGTCTAGCTGATCGCCGCGCTGGAGATCCTTGCTCAGTCCGTAGCTCAGCGCGCCGCCGGGTAGACCGCCGCTCAGCCCCAGCGCGCTGGTGACCCGCCCGTTGAGGGCGCGCACGTCGCTGCGCACGCTGCTGATATAGGGGCCGAACAGCCGGTCGAGGGGCACCGAGAGGTTGGCGAACAGCAGATCGTCGCGCTGCCCGCTGTCGCGCGCCCGGGTGTGGTTGTAGGTCAGGGAGATCGCGGCGGCGGGAAAGGTGTAAATATAGCCCGACGTCAGGGTGACCCCGGGAGTAGTGCGGTTCCAGTAACGGTTGCGGCTGAGGCTCAGCGACAGCTGCCCCCACGCCTGCAGGGACTGCTGGAGGCTGACCTGCAGGTTGGTGCGCAGGTGCAGGGCGTGTTCCCGTTGGTTGAGGCGGTCGACCGCCTCGTTGAAGTCGTAGTAGTCGCGGGTGCTGTAGCGGTAGCCGGTAAGGTTAACCGTAGTGCCGGTGGCGGCGAAGGCGTTGGTGTAGAGCACCCGGAAGGCCTGACCGTGACGCGGATCGGCCGCACCGTCGCGGCGGAGTTCGGCGCTGGCGTGGGTGATGTCCAGCGCCAGCGCCCCCAGGGCGGCAAAATCGCGGCTGGCGCCCAGCAGCAGCGAGACGTAGTGGCTGGCATAGAGCAGATTGCCGTACAGGGTGGTCTGGTTGCCGACGCCGCGCGCCAGATCGGCGTAGAGAAACCACGGCTCAACGCGGGTGGCGCTCTCCAGACCGCGGTATTTGCCGGCGCTCAGACGGTAGCTGTAGCGCCCCTCGCGCTGCATCAGCGGCAGGGCCGCGCTGGCCTGGGTATAGCGACGCACCGTGCCGTCGGCGCCCTCGATCTCCACCTCGATATCGCCGCTGCTGATGTTGCTGACGTCATCGAACTCGAACTCGCCGGCGGGCACGCTGCGTTGGTAGATGATTTGCCCGGCCTGACGCAGGGTGACCCGCGACTGGCCGGTGGCGACGCCGCGGATCAGCGGGGCGTACTGACGGTAGACGCTTTTGAGCATGTCGCCGTCGGAGGCCAGACGCACCCCGGTGAAGGGGAAGTTGACGGCGAAGTCGCTGGCCAGATGGGTCTGGCCGGCGGTGAACAGGCCGCCGTTAAGGGCGGTGTAGATGCGCTCGACATAGGTATTGTTGGACTGAAAGCCTCGTGGGCTGCCGTTGCCGCCGCCCAGCCACAGGGACTCGTTGCGCAGGCGCCAGGCGCCGTAGTTGAGGCTGCTGCTGAGGGCGAGGGCGTTGTAATAGGTGCCCTCGCCGCCCGACTCCATACGCTGACCGCTATAGCTGTAGTTGACCAGCAGAGCGGGCACGCCGTGATCCCACAGGGGCGGCGGGGTCTTGAAGTCGCCCTCTTTCAGCAGGTACTTCTGCGGCAGGGTGATCTCCAGACGCTCCCGGTTGAAATCCAGGCGCACGTCGGCGTCGGGCAGGCGACTGAGCAGGGTCGCCGCACGCTGTGCCGGATCGGCCAGCGTTGGGTTGGCCGGCGCGGGCAGCTGGGCCAGCCGCTCGGCGTCGATGCCCAGCTGCTGCAGATGCGCGGCGTCGAGCAGGGGCAGCAGGTTGGCGTTATCGGTCGGGTTCACGATGAGCTCGACGCGCTCGCGCGTCTGGTAATCGCCGTTGACGTAGAGCGCCAGTCCATAGGTGCCGGGGGCGGCGGCGCCGTCGCGGCTAAAGTAGGCGAGATCGACATCGCCGCCCCCGCGGTGCAGGGTTAAAAAGTCGGCGTCGAACTCGCTGCGCGCTAGGCCGGCGGTGGGTGACAGGGCATAGAGGCACAGCAGGGCGAGCGGGAACGTCAGCGGGCGCCGCATGCTATAGATCCCGCTGCAGCACATCGGCGCGGCCGCCGTAGTCGTTGATGGCCGAATAGCGGATCCGCTGGGCGCTGGCCGCCGGGATAAAGGGCAGGATAAGCTCGCCGAGGGGGGCGACCATGGTCTCCTGAACGCCGTTCAGGCGGCGGTCGTTGATCGTGACATCGGCCAGGGTGACGTAGTAGGGGGTGGGGTTGACCACCCGGACGCCCTGGGGGTTTTTCTCGAAGCGCAGGCGGCGGTAGGCCGCGTCGATCTCGGCGGGACGATGGAGTGAGAGCGGGCGGTAAAACAGCTTGATCTGGTTATTCAGGGCGGTGCTCAGGCTGCCGCTCACCTGCGTGTCGCCCTCCGGGGTCTGTGCGTCGCGGGCAGGGATGCTGAGCACGTTGAGGCGAAAGACGCTTTCGCGATCCTGGGGCAGGCGGTCGGCGCGGATGGCGTTGACGCGCAGGCGGATCTGGCTGTCGGGCCCCAGACGAAACAGGGTGGGGGTGACCAGAAAGGTGTCATCCTCGGCGCCCGAGTAGGCATCGACCCAGCCGCGGATAAGCCAGGCGCGGCTGGTGGAGCGGTTGATCACCCCGATGGGGGCGGCGGATTTATCGCTAAGCAGCACCACTCGGGTTTTGTCTAGGTAGATCCCGCGCTCGTCGGCGGCGGCCAAATAGGCGGAGAAGAGCAGCAGCGCGGCTGAAAAGGGTTTTAGCAGCATGGTTGTTCTATCCTGATAGGGTGATCGCGCCGGGTAAAAACGCCGGGGCCGAGGCCCCGGCCGGCGAGCGAGGGATTAGAGGTACTTAAAGGCGTAGGTGATGCCCGCGTTGACGCTCGCCGGGGGGACGTAGGTGGCATTCTGCGTGGTGCCGCGGGCAATGATATTAAAGTCGAAGTTAAACGAGGCGCTTTGATTGTTTTTAACGTGAACGTAGAATTGATCACCATTAATATGAATACCCCAGGTGCTGGGGACGGGATAGAGCCTGCCCTTAGGATCGTAAATATCGATATTTTGGAGTTCGCTGGCGGTGATCTGCAGTGAAAGGAATATATAGTCTGTGTTTGTATTATTCGTCGAGGTGTTCTTAAATTTGGCGTAGCCGCCCCCGCCTATCTCGCCATGGGTCGAATTGAGCGTCATGATCAGGCCGGTATTATTGCCGCAGCCCTGAAAGGTCACCGGAACGGGAAGGGTGGTGAGCTTCTGCGGCGAGGTCACCTGAAGCTCCGCAAGGCTGAGGGAGAAGTCCAGGCTGGTCTTGGAAACGCTGACCTCGCAGGTCGATTCGGCGATGACCCCGTTGACCGTAATGGTCCCCGTCCCGTTTTTGATCAGATCGCCTGATGCGGCTAGCGCGGCGCCGGGCAGCAGGGGGGCTATCACCACCGCCGCCAGTATAGAATGACGCATAGTTTTCTCCTTGATGATCGGTATTGTTATAAATTTATTCCACCGGACTATAAAGATAGAATGTGGAAATATATTTATCAGTGTGGTTATTTTAAATTCCATTTCATATTAATATGTGACAGTGCGTTATAAACGATCTCCGAGAGTAATCTCGGCGTGCCGCGAAATATAAAATTAAAGTTCGCCAATTAAATCCTAACGCATCGGGGAAAAATAAAACTTTCTACCGGAGAGACTTTTCACCTGCGCCGCGCGTCAGCGGGGCGCAGGTGCCGCCAAGCGCGTGTGCGGCGCGCTCACCGCGTGGGCTCGCTTTCTGAGGCGCGGCGTTATCACGGCGGGTGGCGTGGGGCGTTCGCGGCTCAGATATATTAAATAGAGGAGTTAATATCGAAGTCGCATATTAAATATAAATAACTATTTTTCTGAAAATGCGAGGCCGCAGGGGATGACGGCGGCGCGCGGCCGCCGGGAGGGGAAGGGCGTCGTCGGTCGGGATCAGGCCAGCGTGACGTCGCCGTTGAGCTGACAGCTGCAGGCCAGCACGTAGCCTTGGGCTATCTCCTGCGGGGTGAGGGTCATGGTGCTGCTGACCTGATAGTTACCGTGCAGGATACGGGTTTTACAGCAGCCGCAGACGCCGGCGCGGCAGGCGGCCTGCACCGGCAGCTGATTTTGCTCCATGGCGTGCAGCAGGGTAACGCCGACGGCGGCGCGGTATTCGCCGGGGCGGCTGCAGGAGGTAATGCGCAGATCGCCGCCGCTGCCGTCCCCCTGCTGTGGGCGAAAGATCTCCTGATGCACCCGCTGCGGGCTGACGCCCAGCGCCTCGACCAGCGTCTGCGCCTGCCGCATATAGGGGGCCGGGCCGCAGATCATCACCGTGCGCTCCGCCAAGGCGTGGATCTGGCTCTGTAGCAGCTCGCGGCTGAGGCGTCCCGGCAGGATCGCGCCCGTTGCCTCCGCCTCGGCCAGCAGGATCAGCTGCAGCTGCGGGTGAGTCTCGGCCAACTGGTGCCATTCGTCGGCGAAGATCAGGTCGCGCGGGGTGCGAACCGCATAGATCACCGCGACCTCCGTGCTCGGGCTATGCGCCAGCAGCCAGCGGGTCATGGCGATGATCGGGGTGACGCCGCAGCCGGCCGCCAGCATCAGGTAGCGGGTGGCATCCGCCTGCGGACAGGTGAAGCTGCCCTGCGCCGGAGAAAGCCACAGCTCGTCGCCCGGGTGTACTTGGCGGGTCAGCCAGCCGGAGCCGACGCCGTTGTCCAGGCGGCGTACCGTCAGGGTAATAAAGGGGCTGAGTCCCGGGGTCGAGGAGAGCGTGTAGGCACGCAGGGTCTCGTCGCTGCCGTCGATGCTGACCAGCGCATACTGACCGGGACGGTAGGGATAAAAGTCGGGACAGATCAGGTTTAGCGTCCAGACATCGGGGGTTTCCTGGCGCAGGGAGTGAACCTGCATCCGGTGGGGGCAATGGGGGGTTGGCATGGTCATGGTGATGAGGTCTCGCTGTCAGGATCTCGCCCCGCGCCAGGCGGCGGGGGGCGCTTAAGGTCGCCGGATTAGGCGTGGCCGAGTATACCGTTCAGATCGGCGTCGACCGTGCTGATGCCGCGCATGCCGAAGCGCTGGTTGAGGATCGCCAGAAGATTATCCGTCAGGAAGCCCGGCGCGGTCGGCCCGGTGTAGATATTTTTGACGCCCAGCGCCAGCAGGGTTAGCAGGATGACGATGGCCTTCTGCTCGAACCAGGAGAGGATCAGACTGAGCGGCAGATCGTTGACGCCGCAGCCGAGCTTTTCTGCCAAATTGACCGCCAGCATGATGGCGCCGTAGGCGTCGTTGCACTGGCCGACGTCCAGCAGGCGCGGTAGCCCCTCCAGCGTGCCGAAGTCCAGCTTGTTAAAGCGGTACTTGCCGCAGGCCAGAGTCATGATCAGGCAATCCTGCGGGATGGCACGGGCAAAGTCGGTGTAGTAGCTGCGCTCATCGCGGCTGCCGTCGCAGCCGCCGAGCAGGAAGACATGGCGCAGCTTTTTCTGGGCGACCAGATCGATCACGCTGTCCGCCGCGTTGAGCAGGGTGGCACGGCCAAAGCCGACGGTGATCAGATGTTCGATCTCGCTGTAGGGGAAGCCATCGCAGACCTGCGCCTGGGCGATCACCTGGCTGAAATCATCGCCTTCCAGGTGGCGTACGCCCGGCCAGCCGACGATGCTGCGGGTCCAGATGCGATCGCCGTAGTTGCCGACGTTGGGATCGATGATGCAGTTGGAGGTCATCAGGATCGGGCCGGGGAAGCGGGCAAACTCCTGCTGCTGATTCTGCCAGCCGCTGCCGTAGTTGCCGACCAGGTGGCGGTATTTACGCAGCGCGGGATAGCCGTGGGCCGGCAGCATTTCACCGTGGGTATAGACGTTGATGCCGAGGCCGTCGGTCTGCTCCAGCAGCATCTGCAGATCCTTCAGATCGTGACCGGAGATCAGGATACATTTGCCGGCGACCGGGCGCACGTTGACGGTGGTCGGGGTGGGATCGCCGTAGGCGTCGGTCTCCCCCTTATCCAGCTGCGCCATGATGGCGAAGTTCATCTTGCCGATGCCCATGGCATTGTCCAGCAGGGTATCCATATCGCGCGGCTGGGTGCCGAGCCAGGCCATATAGTGGTGATACTGGGCGTAGATCGCCTCGCTGTGCTGGCCTAGCACATGGGCGTGCTCCATATAGGCCGCCGCGCCCTTCAGGCCGTACAGGTTGAGCATGCGCAGGCCGTGGATATCGTCGCCGATTTCGGCCCGATCGCTGTCCAGAGCGAACGCCGCCGCCTGGCGGCGCAGGGTCTCTACATCCTCTCCCTGCAGGCGCAGATCGGCCAGCGGGTGTGCGGTCGTTGCCAGTGGCGCCTTGGCGAGGCAGGCCGCGCGCAGGCTGTCGCGCATAGCCAGCGCCTCGCGGGCGTAACCGATGATGCGCGCAGAGTCGAAGTTGACGTTGGTCAGGGTGGCGAAGAAGGCGCGCGGCGCAAAGCTGTCGATGGTGCGATCGCGGATATCCAGCTCGCGGGCCAGCAGCGCCCAGGCGGAGAGGCTTTGCAGTGCGGCGACCAGCAGGTCTTGCAGGTCGGAGGTTTCGGCACTCTTGCCGCACATCCCCTGAGCGTAGGAACAGCCATTGCCGGCCGGGGTACGGATGGTTTGCTCGCATTGAACGCAGTACATGGAAAACCCTCTTTTAAAGTTGCATTTATTATGCTTGTTTAAAGGGTAAGCCCGGCTGCGCGTTCAAAAAAGGAATTTCTAATGCAACTTTTACTTTGTTTGATATAACGCAATTTATATTGCGAATGAGATTTATTCTTTAATCTCTGGGCGAAGGGCGAAGGGCGAAGGGCGAAGGGCGAAGGGCGAAGGGCGAAGGGCGAAGGGCGAAGGGCGAAGGGCGAAGGGCGAAGGGCGAAGGGCGAAGGGCGGCACGGGAGCGCCGCCCGGCGGGGTTAGGAGGAGAACAGCGCCATCAGCACCGGCGCCAGCAGGCTGAGCAGAAAGCCGTGGACAATCGCCGCCGGCACCAGCTCTATGCCGCCGCTGCGCTGCAGTACCGGCAGGGTAAAGTCCATGGAGGTGGCGCCGCACAGGCCCAGTGCGCTGCTGCGGTGGCGCTGGATCAGCGTCGGGATCATCATTATGGCGAACAGCTCGCGCGCCAGATCGTTAAAGAAGGCGGTGCTGCCGATCACCGGGCCAAAGGCCTCGGTCAGCATGATGCCGGACAGGGAGTACCAGCCATAGGCCGAGGCGATAGCCAGACCGGTCTTCAGGGGCAGGCCCAGCAGCCAGGCGGCCAGAGCCCCCCCGGCCAGGGCGCTGACGCAGACGACGCAGCCTATCATCATACCGCGGCGGTTCAGCAGGATCTGCGCCGGCGACATACCGCTGTTGCGCAGCTGAAGGCCGACCAGAAACAGCAGCAGGATCAGGGCATATTCGCTGGCGTGGGTGGCGTGGCTCAGCCATGGCCACTGGGTGAGGCCCAGCAGGAAGCCGCCCACCACGACGCCGCACAGCTTCAGGGACTCCAGCGCCATATGGAGGCGCGATGGCAGCGCCTCCTGCCGGTGGGTGACATGCCAAGGGGCGCGCTTTTCCAATAGCCATAGCGCCAGCAGGTTGGCCGCGATAATCAGCACGAAAAAGACCGAGGCGTATTTGCCGATTAGCCACAGGTTTGCGCCGAGGTTATCGAGAAACGCCAGGCTGATCCCCATAAAAAAGAGGATGACGTATACCATCCAGCTCAGCATACGGTTAATTAAACGGATCAGCGTCTTATGACGCAGGTGCAGCAGGTAGCCCAGCAGGAGTGGCACCAGAATGATCAAGAGTCCAGAGTACATAAGAGCCTAACGTGTTAAATTTAAAGCTAATACCGTACTCAAAAGGGGGATTTGAGTAAAGGCGCAGCGTCCGCGGGGGGAGCAAAAAGGGATCTTTACCTCTTTTTGCCCCTGGCTTTTTAGAAAAGCAGCACAAAATGGCGAGCGGGGCGGGGGCATTTCTTGACCCGATAAGGCTTTGCCCGCATCCTCATAACAGTGAGGCGACGAGAGAGGGATGGCATGTACCTGGAACGCATTGAGGTCGTCGGGTTTCGCGGGATCAATCGTATCTCGCTGTCGCTGGATGACAATACCGTTTTGATCGGTGAAAACGCCTGGGGTAAGTCGAGCCTGCTGGACGCCTTGACCCTGTGCCTGTCGCCGGAGCGCGATCTGTACCGCTTTGAGCCCCATGATTTCTACTTTCCCCCTGGCGATGAGACGGCCAGAGAGCACCACCTGCAGATCGTGTTTACCTTTTGCGAGGCCGAGCGGGGCCACGCCCGGGCCCGCCGCTACCATCGGCTGTCGCCCCTGTGGCAGGAGAGCGACGATCGCCTGCAGCGCATCTATTTTCGCCAAGAGGGCGAGCTGAGCGACGACGATACGGTCTGCACCTGGCGCTCTTTTCTCAACGAGCAGGGGGAGGCGCTGGCCTTGCACCACGTCGATCTGCTGGCGCGCGAGCTGATCCGTCTGCATCCGGTGCTGCGCCTGCGGGATGCCCGCTTTATCCGCCGCCTGCACCCCAGCGTGCTGGCCGCCCGCCATCTGCCCGATCAGGCACAGGTGGCGCAGCAGCTGGACGAGTTCACCCGTGAGCTGGTGTGTAACCCGCAGAAGCTGAGCAACGGCGAGCTGCGCGCCGGCTTGAGCGCTATGCAGCAGCTGCTGGAGCACTACTTTGCCACCAACGGTGACGAGACGGCGGTCGGCGCCCGACGGCGCCACCGTAATGAGATTATTCACGGTCGCCAGGCGTGGCGTTCGCTGGAGAATATCAATCAGATGATCGCCGCCTCGGGCAGCCGCAATATGCGCCTGATCCTGCTGGGGCTATTTTCGACGTTGCTGCAGGCCAAGGGGGCGGTGATCCTCGATCGCCACGCGCGCCCGCTGCTGGTGATTGAAGATCCGGAGACCCGTCTGCATCCGATCATGCTGTCGGTCGCCTGGGGGCTGTTAAACCAGCTGCCGCTGCAAAAGGTGACGACCACCAACTCCGGCGATCTGCTGGCGCTGATGCCGGTAGAGCGGGTGTGCCGCCTGGTTCGTCAGTCTGGGCGGGTGGCGGCGTACCGCATCGGGCCTCGCGGCATGACGCCGGAAGACAGCCGGCGCATCGCCTTTCACATTCGCTTTAACCGTGCCTCATCGCTGTTCGCCCGCTGTTGGCTGCTGGTCGAGGGGGAGACGGAGGTGTGGCTGCTGAGCGAGCTGGCGCGTCAGTGCGGTTACCATTTCGATACCGAAGGCATCAAGGTGATCGAATTTGCCCAGTGCGGCCTGCGCCCGCTGATTAAGTTCGCCCGCCGAATGGGGATCGCTTGGCATGTCCTGGTGGATGGCGATGAGGCCGGGCGTAAATATGCCGCGACGGTGCGCGGGCTGCTGGAGGGGATGCAGGAGAGCGAGCGCGATCGTTTGACGATGCTGCCGGCGCCGGATATGGAGCACTTTATGTATCATGAGGGCTTTGCCGATGTGTATCACCACGTGGCCGGGATCCCGGCGTCGGCGCCGATGTCGGCGCGCAAGGTGATCACCAAGGCTATCCACCGCGCCTCCAAGCCCGATCTGGCGATCATGGTTGCCGCGCGGGCGGAGGAGGTCGGCGTGAGTCAGGTGCCCTTGCTGCTAAAGAATATGTTTTCGCGGGTGCTGTGGCTGGCGCGCGGCAAGGCCGACTAGCGCCCGTCGGGCGGTGGCCATGGATCTGTGGCTGACGCTGGCCGCCCTGTGCGGCCTGGCGCTCGGCGCCCCCCTCCAGCGCGCGATGCTGCAGATCATGCGTCCGCTCTGCGCCCCGCTGCTCTGGCACGATCGCCATTTCTCTCCTTTTCCCTGCCGTGCGGCGCTGAGCGCCGCGCTGGCGGCGATCTCGCTGTCGCTGGCCTGGGGCCTGCCGCCCGGCATCGTCTGGCTCTGCGGGCTGGGCTTCTGTACGCTGAGTCTCGCCCTGGCGCTGATCGATCGGGCCAGTCTGCTGCTGCCCGACGCACTGACTCAGCCGCTGCTGTGGCTGGGGCTGATATGGAACGCGCTGTATCAGCCGACGTATCTGCCGCAGGCGGTGCTCGGCGCGGCGGCGGGATATCTGGCGCTGTGGCTGATCGCCTGGGGATTCTGGCGCTGGCGCGGGGAGCAGGGGCTCGGCGGCGGGGATGTTAAGCTGCTGGCCGCGCTCGGTGCCTGGTGCGGCTGGGCCGATCTGCCCGCGCTGCTGCTGCTGGCATCCCTATTGACGCTGGTCGGCATTGCCCTGCGGCACCGTTGGCGGGGGATGAGTCTGGCGGCGCCGGCGCCGTTTGGGCCCGCGCTGCTGGTGGCTGGGCTGTGGCAGGTGCTACCGCGTCTGGCCGGCGTCTAGCGCGGCGATGCTACGCCGTCGCGCCCAGGCTGGCGCATACCGCCCGCTGCATCTCATCCAGCAGCTGATAGCGGCGACGGTACTCGGCGCGCTTTTTGCTCGGAATACTTTCCAGCGGCTTGCGCTGCGGGGGCAGGGGCAGGCGAAAGTGGCCGTCGTCGGTGGGTGTGGCGCTCAGCGAAAGCCAGAAACCGTCGTAGTCGGCCAGCATCTGCGTCTGTTTTTTGCGGCGGTAGCGCCAGTGGCTGTAAATATGGCTGCCGTTACCGACGGCCAGGATCTGCGTGCAGCGGGCAATGCGCGCCAGTTCGCACAGGGCGTCGGCCAGCAGGCGCTTGGGAAACAGGCCGTGGCAGGCTTTGGTGGCCGTTTGGGTATGACTGTGCGGCAGCGACGGCGACGACCCCTGCAGCCCGCCGATAAAGAGGGTGCGGGCGCCATGATAGTCGATAAAACTAAATGTGCACACAGCTAGTAGTATATTCTGCTGGTCGCACAGCGCTATAGACAGATCCCCCTCTTTACCCAGTTTCTCCAGCATGGCCAGCCGCAGAGAGTATGTCTGGTCGTTTTTCCCGCAGAGGGTCGCCAGGGTCAGCGCCTGCCCAGCGTACAGCGTCGGAAACTGGGAGATCGGCAGCAGCTGGTTCAGCAGGCGATAGTGATCCGTTAGCGCGTCAACGATCTGCGGACGGGAGAGGCGTACGCTCAGGTAGGGATGGTGCAGACGGCACGGCAGGCGAGGCTGGCAGCGTAGAATGGCATCGCGCTGCGGCAGCTCGGCCAGCATCTGCAGCAGGCGGTAGGTATCGCCGGGCGCCAGCAGCGATCGCAGGGTAAACTTGGCGCGAAATGCGGCTTTATTCCAGAGACGGGTCGGGCGGTAACGGCCCGTCGCCAGGCGGGAAAACAGCGGTAAAGCGGGGCGTGAGACGGGCCGGGCGTGGCCGATTTCGATTGACGACATGATGCCACCTGTCATTGCGGGTTAACGATGACAGAATTTTCCGGGAGCTTGCCTAAACAGCAGCACAATATGCTACCTCATTGGGGATGGAATCGGCGGATGGTTGAGGCGAGGTTGACGTGGGGCGACGCGACGAGAAGAGACCGGCCGGAGATCCGGCCGGTGAGGCCGCTTAGGGAGCCGGCTCGCTGAGAATGGGGATTATGGTGTTGGCGTGATTACCCTTGGGGCCGATATGAAGGTCAAACTGAACCTGTTGACCCGCCTTCAGCGTGCGGTATCCCTCCATCTGAATGGCGGTGTAATGGGCGAAGATATCGTCGCCGCCGCTGGCCGGGCAGATAAAGCCAAAGCCTTTGGCGTTGTTAAACCACTTTACAGTACCCGTCTCCATGCTTATACATCCCTCGTTACGGTGACAGATCGCGGCGGAAGGGCGGCGATCACGGTTAATGAGATAAGACTGATTCAGGATGGGTTCCTAAGCCGTGGCGGATATCGCTGCGCCACGGCTTAGGAATGCACCCTACGGGCGGCGGTAGCCTCGCGCTGCAGGCATATCACCGGGCGGGACGGTCTGGTCAAATTACCACCGATCCCCGCTTGTCTACACTCTATTGATGCCTCCGTTGTCGTCAAGGGCTGGTTATTTTTAGCACCCTAACTTTTCACCAAAGTTTGAGGCAGTTAACGCAATTGTGCGGCAGTGCGCTTTTTTTGTCCGATCGACGGGCGGAAATGCAGGGTTGGCTGGTAATCTTGGTGGTAGTTATGATATCGCTCAGTGATAGATGATCGACCGGCCCCGCCGGGAGAAGAGAACAGGTAACAGATTGAAATGGCGAACGTGAACGATTGGCTGAATCTTGAGCCGCTGGTAGAGGATCGGACTCGCAGGGCGGTGAAGCCGCCGTCACTGTATAGTGTCATACTGAATAACGATGACTATACGCCGATGGAGTTTGTCATCGAGGTGCTGCAGAAGTTCTTCGCCTATGACATTGAACGTGCAACGCAGCTGATGCTGACTGTGCATTATAAAGGCAAGGCGGTATGCGGCGTGTTCACGGCAGAGGTTGCGGAGACCAAGGTGGCATTGATCAATCGCTACGCGCGTGACAATGAACATCCGCTGCTGTGCACGCTGGAAAAAGCCTGACCGGGTAACTGAAGGGAGGTGCCCATGCTCAACCAAGAACTGGAACTCAGTCTCAACATGGCGTTCGCCAGAGCGCGCGAGCATCGACACGAGTTTATGACCGTCGAGCACCTGCTGCTGGCGCTGTTGACGAACCCCGCGGCGCGGGAGGCGCTGGAGGCCTGTGCGGTGGATCTGGCGGCGCTGCGCCAGGAGCTGGAGACCTTTATCGAGCAGACCACGCCGCTGCTTCCCCAGGGGGACAGCGAGCGTGATACTCAGCCGACCCTGAGTTTTCAGCGGGTGCTGCAGCGGGCGGTGTTTCACGTGCAGTCCTCCGGGCGCAGCGAGGTCAGCGGCGCCAATGTGCTGGTGGCCATCTTCAGCGAGCAGGAGTCCCAGGCGGCCTACCTGCTGCGCAAGCATGACGTGAGCCGTCTGGACATCGTCAATTTTATCTCTCACGGCACCCATAAGAACGAGTCCGGCCCGGCGGCGGGCGGCGGGCCGAACGATGCTCCCGGCGGGGATGACGCCGCGGCGGCCCCCGGCGGCGAAGAGCGGATGGAGAATTTCACCACCAACCTGAACCAGCTGGCGCGGGTCGGCGGCATCGATCCGCTGATCGGTCGCGATCGTGAGCTGGAGCGCGCCATACAGGTGCTGTGCCGCCGGCGTAAGAACAACCCGCTGCTGGTGGGGGAGTCCGGGGTGGGGAAAACCGCCATTGCGGAGGGGCTGGCCTGGCGCATCGTGCAGGGCGAGGTGCCGGAGGTGATGGCCAACTGCACCCTCTATTCGCTGGACATCGGCTCTCTGCTGGCCGGAACTAAGTACCGCGGCGACTTTGAGAAGCGCTTTAAGGCGCTGCTGAAGCAGCTGGAGCAGGACAGCGACAGCATCCTGTTTATCGATGAGATCCACACCATCATCGGCGCCGGGGCGGCGTCCGGCGGTCAGGTGGATGCCGCCAATCTGATCAAGCCGCTGCTGTCAGGGGGGCGCATCCGGGTGATGGGCTCGACCACCTATCAGGAGTTCAGCAATATCTTTGAAAAGGATCGCGCTCTGGCGCGCCGGTTCCAGAAGATCGACATCAACGAACCGAGCGCCGACGATACGGTGCAGATCCTCAACGGGCTGAAAGCGAAGTATGAGGCGCACCACGACGTACGCTACACCGCCAAGGCACTGCGCGCGGCGGTCGATCTGTCGGTGAAGTACATCAACGATCGCCATCTGCCGGATAAGGCCATCGATGTGATCGACGAGGCCGGCGCCCGTAGCCGTCTGATGCCGGCGAGCCGGCGTAAGAAGACCATCAATGTGGCGGATATCGAGGCGGTGGTGGCCCGTATCGCGCGTATTCCGGAGAAAACCGTCTCCGCCAGCGACCGCGACGTGCTGAAGAGCCTGGGCGATCGCCTGCGGATGCTGGTGTTTGGTCAGGATAAGGCCATCAGCGCGCTCACCGAGGCGATTAAGATGAGCCGCGCGGGGCTGAATCAGGATCACCGTCCGGTGGGGTCGTTCCTGTTCGCCGGGCCGACCGGCGTCGGCAAGACCGAGGTCACGGTGCAGCTGGCCCGGGCGCTGGACATTCCGCTGCTGCGCTTTGATATGTCCGAGTATATGGAGCGGCACACGGTGAGCCGTCTGATCGGCGCCCCGCCGGGGTACGTCGGCTTTGATCAGGGTGGGCTGCTGACGGACGCGGTGATCAAGAGCCCTCACGCGGTGCTGCTGCTCGATGAGATCGAGAAGGCTCACCCGGACGTATTCAACCTGCTGCTGCAGGTGATGGATAACGGCACCCTGACCGATAATAATGGGCGTAAGGCGGATTTCCGCAACGTGATCCTGGTGATGACCACCAACGCCGGGGTGCAGGAGACGCAGCGTAAGTCAATCGGCTTTAACCTGCAGGACAATAGCAGCGACGCGATGGAGGAGATCCGGCGGATCTTTACGCCGGAGTTCCGTAACCGACTGGATAACATCATCTGGTTTAACCATCTGTCGACGGAGATCATCCATCAGGTGGTCGATAAGTTTATCGTCGAACTGCAGGCGCAGCTGGATGGCAAAGGCGTCTCGCTGGAGGTCAGCGACGCCGCGCGCAACTGGCTGGCGGAGCGCGGCTACGATCGTGCGATGGGGGCCAGGCCGATGGCGCGGGTGATCCAGGATAACCTGAAAAAGCCGTTAGCCAATGAGCTGCTGTTCGGTGAGCTGGTCAACGGTGGCTCGGTCAGCGTTGACGTGGCCGAGGGCAGCGCGAGCCTCAGCTACCGTTTTCGCAGCGCGCAGCAGCGCAAGGCCGAGGATGCGATGCACTGAGGTCGAGGAGATCGATACAGATAAAGAAAGAGCGCCGTAAGGCGCTCTTTTTTTACCGCCGGGAAAACGAACCAGCAGAATTACCCGTCTTGCCGCTGTCGGTATCGATCGCACTACCGGGCCTAACGCTGCCTGCGGCGCGGGAAGGAAGCCTATCAGCGGCTACGGAAGACAATGCGGCCTTTGCTCAGGTCGTACGGGGTCAGCTCTACAGTGACTTTGTCGCCCGTCAGGATGCGGATGTAGTTTTTACGCATTTTACCGGAGATGTGAGCGGTAACGACGTGTCCGTTTTCCAGTTCTACGCGGAACATCGTGTTGGGCAACGTATCCAGAACGGTACCCTGCATTTCAATATTGTCTTCTTTGGCCATCGAATCCTCTAGGTATGAATACCACAGTTTTTAACCGGCAAGATAATGCCGAAAAACCTCGGTTATGTAAAGGTAAGTTATCTTTCTGCTGTGCCCCGCACGGGGTTTGGCGTCAGTCGACGACGGCGCTGAGCCGCCGTTTGACGCGGCGCGCGGTGGGGGACAGCCCCGTTTAGCCCCCGCAGGCGCTATTCTCTGTTTTTGTCGTTGTCGCCGGAAGGGGCAGGGCGAGACGCTGCGGCTGCCAGCAGCGGGGGTCGAGCGTCTGGCGACGGCAGTCGAGCAGATGCTGCAGATAGCGGCGGCGCGGAATGTCGTGGGCGCCCAGCGACGCGGTGTGGGCGTTGAGCACCTGGCAGTCGATGAGTTGGCCGCCCATGCGCTGAAAGTGGCTACAGAAGCTCCACAGAGCCATTTTAGAGGCATTGCTGACCCGGCTGAACATCGACTCTCCGCAGAACAGGCTGCCCTGAGCGACGCCGTACAGCCCGCCCACCAGACGATCTTCCTGCCAAACCTCCACCGAATGGGCGTGACCCAGTTGGTGCAGCTGGCAGTAGGCCTGCTGTATCGATGGCCCGATCCAGGTCCCCTCGGCGCGCTGCTCCGCGCACCCGGCGATCACCGCGGCGAAGTCCTGGTTTAGGGTGATCCGCAGGGCGGTTCGGCGCAGCGCCTTGCGTAGGCTGTGGCTGACGTGCAGCGCCTGCGGCGCCAGCACCGCCCGCGGATCCGGCGACCACCACAGGATCAGCTCTCCCGGAGAGAACCAGGGAAAAATACCGCGCTGGTAGGCCTGCAGCAGGCGCGCCGGCTGCAGATCGCCGCCGATGGCCAGCAGTCCGTTGGGATCGTGCAGCGCCTGCTCCGGCGACGGGAACCCCAGCGAGTGTCTGTCCAGTTGCATGATGCGCATATCCCATTTCCTCGCGCGGTGATAGTAAGCTAAAGGCGCTGACACAGTTGATAGTAGCGCCCGCGGGCCTGCAGCAGCTGCTCATGGCGCCCCTGCTCGACGATCCGCCCCTCATCCATGACGCAGATGCGATCCATCTGCGCCAGCCCCTGCAGGCGATGGGTGATCAGCAACAGGGTTTTGTGGCAGCAGTGCTGGCGCAGCAGCGCCAGAATCTGGCGCTCGGTTTCCGCATCTAGCCCTTCGGTGGGCTCATCCAGCAGCAGCAGTGGTGCGCGGTGCAGCAGCGCGCGTGCGATGCCCAGGCGTCGCTGTTCACCACCGGAGAGCGGCCGGCCGCCGTCGCCCAGCCAGGCGTCCAGCGCGCGATCTTCCAGCAGCGTCTCCAGCCCGACCGCCCGCAGTGCGTCGCACAGCTGCGCGTCGCTGGCCTGCGGATCGGCGAGCAGTAGGTTATCGCGCAGCGTGGCGCTGAAAATGTGTACCCGCTGGCTGACGACGGCGCAGGCGCTGCGCAGGGTCCCCTCATCCAGCGCGTTAAGCGGCTGGCCGTTGAGGCAGATCTCGCCGCTGTCGCAGTCCCAGGCGCGGGTCAGCAGCTGCAGCAGGGTGGACTTACCGCAGCCGGTGCGTCCCAGCAGCGCGATATGCTCCCCGGCGCGCAGATCCAGACTGACGCCGTTGAGCACCGGGCGCGTCTGTCCCGGGTAGGTAAAGTGCAGGTCGTCCAGCGTCAGGGTTAGGGGGGCATCGTCGTCCAGCGTCTTCCCCGGATCGGGGAAGCGCACCTGCGGCGTTTGGTCGATCAGCTGTCCGACTCGCTCGGCGGAGGCGATCACCTGCCCCAGATGCTGGAAGGCGCCGGCGACCGGCGCCAGCGCCTCAAAGGCGGCCAGCGCGGCAAATACGAACAGGGCGATCAGCGCGCCGGGACGCGGATCGCCGGCGATGCCGGCCGCCGCCAGCCACAGGATCAGGGTAAAGGTCAGGCCGGAGGCCAGGATCATGATCCCCTGAGACAGCGCGCCGAGCGCCGCCTGGCGCTGCTGCTGACGCTGCCACTGCCGCTCTGTGTAGTCCAGGCGCTGGCGAAAGCTCTCCAGGGCGCCGTATACCGTCAGCTCGGCGTTGGCACGGATCCAGCCGACCAACTGGGTGCGGTAGTCTGCGCGCAGGGCGGTTAGCGCGGCGCCGACCGGCTTTCCGGCCAGGTAAAACAGCGTCGGCAGTCCCAGCAGCAGCGCGAGCATGATGCTCCCCAGCGTCAGCGCCAGCCGGAGATCCAGCCAGCCGAGGCCGCAAACCACGACCGCAATGATCACCACGGCGCTGAGCAGCGGCGAGATCACCCGCAGATAGAGGTGATCCAGCGTATCGACGTCGGCCACCAGACGGTTGAGCAGTTCGGCCTGACGGAAGCGGGCCAGCCCGCCGGGCGACAGCGGTATCAGGCGGCTGAAGGTAAACACCCGCAGATGGGAGAGCACCCGAAACGTGGCGTCGTGGCTGACCAGTCGTTCGGCGTAGCGGCCGGCGGTACGGATGATGGCGGCGCCGCGGACGCCGGCGGCGGGCAGCATGTAGTTAAAGGTGACCAGACCGGCGAGCCCGGCCAGCGCCGAGGCGGCGAGGAACCAGCCTGATAGGGTCAACAGGCCGATGCTGGCCAGCAGAGTGACGATTGCCAGCAGCATGCCAAGGGACATGCGGATCCAGTGGCGGCGATACAGGGCCAAAAACGGCAGCAGGACGCGCATGGTTAAATCTCCTGACGGCGGGTGGCGAGAAGGGTGGCAAACGGGCTGCCGCGCTGCTGGGAGAGCGCGTTGAAGTCGCCCTGCTGCACCAGTTGCCCCTGTTCCATAACCCAAATACGATCAAACTGTGCCAGTTCATCAAGCTGATGGGTCACCATCAGGGTGGTTTGATGGCGGGCGGCGGCCTGCAGCGCGCGCATCACCAGACGCTCGCTGTTGGCGTCCAGGCTGGCGGTCGGCTCATCCAGCAGCAGCAGTCGACAGGGGCGGATCAGCGCCCGGGCGACGGCGCCGCGCTGGGCCTGGCCGACGGAGAGGCGGGCGGCATCCTCGCCTATTGGGGTATCGAGCCCCTGCGGCAGCAGGGGAAGAAACTCGTCGACGTAGGCCCGCTCGACGGCGCTTTGCAGCTGCGCATCGTCGGCCTGCGGGGCGCCCAGCAGGATATTGGCCCGCAGCGTCGGCAGCGGCAGCGTTGGGTTCTGGCCGACCCAGGCCAGCTGGCGGCGCCAGCTGGCGAGCGGCAGATCGCTCAGCGGCTGTCCATCGATCAGCAGCTCACCGCGGTAGGGTAGAAAGCCGAGCAGCAGGTTGATCAGCGAGCTTTTGCCCGCGCCGCTATAGCCGACCAGCGCGATGCGCTCACCGGCGCTGATGCGAAAGTTAAGGGGACCGGCCAAGACCTTGCCCTGCGGCGAGAGGATCTCCAGGTTGTGCGCCTCCAGCGTCAGGGGGCGGTCGTTGACCGTTGCGCTGACCGTTGCGCTGTCTGCCGTCGCCGCGCTGTCCGGCGCCGGCTGCGCCTCATCGCTGGCGTCGAGGAAGGTCACCAGCGCCTCGGCGGCGCCGATGGCCTGTGCCTTGGCGTGGTAAAACGTCCCCAGATCGCGCAGGGGCTGGAAGAACTCCGGCGCCAGGATCAAGACCAGAAAGCCGGCGAACAGGGTTACGCCGCGGTCGTAGTGGCCAAAGTTCAGCTCACCGAGGTAGGAGAAACCGAAGTAGACCGCCACCACGGCGATGGAGACGGAGGCAAAGAATTCCAGCACCGCAGAGGAGAGGAACGCCAGGCGCAGCACCTCCATGGTGCGTTTGCGAAAATCCTCAGAGGCCTGGGCGATATGCTGAGTCTCGGCGCGGGCGCGGTGAAACAGGCGCAGGGTCTCCATACCGCGCAGGCGATCTAAGAAGTTGGCGCTCAGGCGGCTCAGCGCCAGAAAGTTGCGCCGGTTGGCATCGGCGGCGCCCATCCCGACCAGCGCCATAAACAGCGGGATCAGCGGCGCGGTGGCGAACAGAATCAGCCCGGCGGCCCAGTTGATGGGGAAGACGGCGGCGAGGATCAGCAGTGGTATGGTGACGGCCAGCGCCATCTGCGGCAGATAGCGGGCGTAGAAATCCTGCATCTCCTCGATCTGCTCCAGGATCAGCGTCGCCCAGTGTCCGGCGGGCTGCTCCTGGATCCAGGCTGGCCCCAGCTGCGCCAGGCGGTTGAGCACCAGCGCGCGGATCTCGCGGCGGACCACCTGTCCGCAGCGAAAGCCGACGCGCTCGCGCAGCCAGCCCAGCAGCGCGCGCAGCGCGATGGCGACGATCAGCAGGGCGAAGTCCTGCACGAGGTCGCCGCGCGGCGTATGGTCAATGATCAGCCGCTGCAGCAGGGTTGCCAGTAGCCAGGATTGGGCGATGATCAGGAGCCCGGAGAGCAGGCCGAGCAGCATGGAGAGCCGGAGCCAGCGCTGGGCCGGGCGACTGCGCTGTTTCAGCCACTGCGTGAGTTCGCGTTGTCGTTGTTTATTCATTAAGCGATGGTGTCTAGTCTGATGCAGGTGAAGTAGAGATCAGGCCCGGAGCACAGGCGTACGGCAGGCTGAACGGTAGCGTCGGACTACTCACGGGTCGACGCCGCACTCGATATTACAA
Source organism: Edwardsiella piscicida (assembly GCF_001896205.1). Lineage (GTDB taxonomy): Bacteria > Pseudomonadota > Gammaproteobacteria > Enterobacterales > Enterobacteriaceae > Edwardsiella > Edwardsiella piscicida. The sequence goes on along the minus strand of NZ_MPNU01000001.1, from coordinate 2,505,751 downwards.
CGCTGCTCAAGGAGTTGAAACCAAGCCGCCGTAAATTCTGCTGCCAAAGGAGAAGCGTGCGTAAAATGCGGGCCGCCGACGGCGGCCCCGATAGGTCAAGATTAGGCGTGGCGAGCGGCATCGGCCAGGCTATCGAGATAGCGCTCGGCGTCCAGCGCCGCCATGCAGCCGGTCCCGGCAGAGGTGATCGCCTGACGATAGATATGGTCCATGACGTCGCCGGCGGCGAATACGCCCGGGACGCTGGTCTGGGTCGCGTTGCCGTTCAGACCTGACTGTACCTGAATGTAGCCGTTATTCAGCGTCAGCTGGCCATCGAAGATAGCGGTGTTCGGGCTGTGGCCGATCGCGACAAACAGGCCGCTGACGGCCAGCTCTTCGCAGGCTCCGCTTTGGGTATCTTTCAGACGCAGGGCGTTAACGCCCATATCATCGCCGAGTACCTCGTCCAGAGTCCGGTTGGTGTGCAGGACGATATTACCGCTGCGCACCTTGTCCATCAGGCGGTCGATAAGGATTTTCTCGGCGCGGAAGCTGTCGCGGCGGTGGATCAGATGCACCTTGGCGGCGATGTTGGCCAGGTACAGCGCCTCTTCTACGGCGGTGTTACCGCCGCCGATCACGGCGATCTCTTGCTGGCGGTAGAAAAAGCCATCGCAGGTGGCGCAGGCGGAGACGCCGCGGCCTTTAAAGGCCTCTTCCGACGGCAGGCCCAGATAGCGGGCAGAGGCGCCGGTGGCGATGATCAGCGCGTCGCAGCTGTACTCCTGGCTGTCGCCAAACAGACGAAACGGGCGCTGGCTGAGATCCACGCGCTGGATATGGTCAAGGATGATCTCGGTATTGAATTTGGCCGCATGCTGATTCATGCGCTCCATCAGCAGAGGCCCGGTCAGCCCTTCCGGATCGCCCGGCCAGTTTTCCAGCTCGCTGGTGGTGGTGAGCTGACCGCCTTTTTCCATGCCGGTGATCAGCACCGGGTTGAGGTTGGCACGCGCCGCATAGACGGCCGCGGTGTATCCCGCCGGGCCTGAGCCCAGAATGAGAAGCTTGCAATGTTTTACGGAGCTCATGAAATCCTCTTTTCCAATGTGGTACGTCTTGGACTCGATTTTAAAAAAACTTACGGTGTAAAAAAAGCGTGCAGCAACGGTGTTATCAATCTGTGTAATAGGTAATGACTATCAATAAGGTTAGTCAATATTAGTAAGATGCACTGATAATACGACAATATCCAGTCATTATCGCTAGACCATGGCGGTGAGTGGCGCGGAAAAGTAGCGAAATGAGCCAGGATACGGTGGTGCTTTTAACCTAGGGAAACGTTGCCTTAAGGTACCATTTGGCAGGTTCTTCTAGTTTTATTTCTTTTGCTTTGACAATCGGCTGTTCATTTGCGAAAACATGGAGGAGAGGAGGGGAAACGTTGCCTGGATTGGCGGGTTTGCTCTTATCTGATGAAAATGTGACCCGTGACATAAGGCCGGGTTGCCGCCTCGTGGGACGTGACCCGGTGCGTGAGTGGCATGATGGTCGGGGCCACACGGACGGTCGTTCTGCGCTCACCGTTGCGGCGGCAGCGCGCGAGCAGGCACGTAAAATAGGGGGAGACCCCAGCAGAAAATAGGCACCCCGGTCCCATCCGGCGGTCGCAGGAGATGGCAATGGAAATTGCCAGTTGACGGGCAGGCACAACGTCTTCTTTTGGGACTATTCCTTGGCAATGTGACCTTGTCGCAGGGATGGCAACAGGGAAGAATATAAGAGAGATAACAAGATGGCAGACAATAAGAAACGCCCTGGTAAGGATCTGGATCGTATTGACCGTAATATCCTGAATGAGTTACAGAAAGATGGCCGTATCTCCAACGTCGAGCTTTCCAAGCGCGTGGGGCTGTCGCCGACGCCGTGCCTGGAGCGCGTGCGCCGACTGGAGCGGCAGGGCTTCATTCAGGGCTATACCGCGCTGCTGAATCCGCACTATCTGGATGCATCCCTGCTGGTGTTCGTCGAGATCACGCTGAATCGCGGAGCGCCGGATGTGTTTGAACAGTTCAATACCGCGGTGCAGAAGCTGGAGGAGATCCAGGAGTGTCACCTGGTTTCCGGTGACTTCGACTATCTGTTGAAGACCCGCGTACCGGACATGTCCGCCTACCGTAAGCTGCTGGGGGAGACCCTGCTGCGTCTGCCGGGGGTGAACGATACCCGCACCTATGTGGTGATGGAAGAGGTGAAGCAGAGCAACCGCCTGGTGATCAAGACGCGCTGACGCGCGGACAGGTGCAAAGCCGCAATAATTTGGGTACACTCCTGTGTATGTATACAGTTTCAGCGCCGGGCGACGCCTCGGCGCTGTTCTTATGGCGGGCATGCAGCTTAGGCTGCACGCAATGGCAGAAAACAGGACCCTGGAGAGCCTTTCTTGAGCCAGGAATATACAGAAGAAAAAGAAGTTACCCTGAAGCACGTGAGCGGCGGACGGCGAGTGTATGAGGTGCTGCTGATTTTGGTAGCGCTGTTTGCTGTGTATATGATGGCATCGCTGGTGACGTTCGATCCCTCCGATCCCAGCTGGTCGCAGACCGCCTGGCATGAGCCGATCCACAATATCGGCGGCGGCGCCGGCGCCTGGATGGCCGATACGCTGTTCTTCGTCTTTGGCGTACTGGCCTATGCCATTCCTCCGATCATGGTGATCCTCTGCTGGGTAGCCTACCGTAAGCGCGACGACAGTGGCCATGTGGACTACTTTGCCATCGCCCTGCGCCTGATCGGCATGCTAGCGCTGGTGATCGCCTCCTGTGGGCTGGCGGCGCTGAACGTCGATGATCTGTACTACTTCGCCTCCGGCGGCGTGATCGGCAGTCTGATCAGTAGCGTGGTGCTGCCGCTGCTGGGCAGCATTGGGGCTACGCTGGCGATGCTGGGCGCCTGGGCCGTGGGGCTGTCGCTGTTCACCGGCTGGTCATGGTTGACCATCGCGGAGAAGCTCGGCGCGCTGCTGCTCGGCGGTCTGACCTTGATGAGCAACCGCTCGCGCCGCGATGTGCGGACGGACGATGACGACGACACCGAGGTATACGACGCGGATGCCTACGACGCGGATGAGCGTCGCGTCGCCGATATCGATACGCCGGCGGCGGAGGCGCACCGCGTCGTCGATCCGCTGTTGGGCGAGGCGGACGATCCGCTGCTGTCCGGTCTGCGGGCGTCAGATGATGCGTCCGACGCCGCGCCGGAAATGAAGGGCCTGCGTCCGCTGGCGCAGGTGGATGACGCGCCGCCGCAGGCGCAGGATGACCCTGATACGGCCTTGGCGACGGCCGCTGCCGCCGCGGTGCTTAGCGCTCCGGGTATCGCGGTGACGCCTGCCGCGGTTTCCGCCGCCGTGCCGTCGAGCGATCCGCGGTTTGCCGCGTCGCCGGCGGCGCCGCACGCGTCGAGCGATCCGCGGTTTGCCGCGTCGCCGACAGCGTCGCACGCGTCGAGCGATCCGCTGTTTGCCGCGTCGTCGGCAGCGCCGCACGCGTCGAGCGATCCGCGGTTTGCCGCGTCATCGGCAGCGCCGCATGCGTCGAGCGATCCGCAGTTTGCCGCGTCGAGCGATCCGCGGTTTGCCGCGTCGTCGGCAGCGCCGCACGCGTCGAGCGATCCGCTGTTTGCCGCGTCGCCGGCAGCACCGCATGCGTCGAGCGATCCGCTGTTTGCCGCGTCGCCGACAGCGCCGCACGCGTCGAGCGATCCGCAGTTTGCCGCGTCGCCAGCAGCGCCGCACGCGTCGAGCGATCAGCAGTTTGTCGCGTCGCCGACAGCGCCGCACGCCGCTGCGGCGGGCGTCGATACGGCGCCGTTCACCTTCAGCGCCAGCGAGCCGGAAAGCAGTGAGCCGATCGCCCCGATGTACTCGTTTACCCTGCCGGAGGATCGTCCCCATACGCCGTCTCCGGCCGCGCCGCGTCCGGCAACGTCCGGGCGTCTCCACCCGTCGCGCGACGCCGAGCCGCCGCTCGGTCAGTGGTCTACGCCGAGCGTCGATGAGACGAACGCTGCGCCTGGCGCGGCAGATCTTCCCTATCTCAATCCGGGGCTGTCGCCGGATCTGCCGGTGTTTGGGGCCGCCAGCCGTCACGATGAGTCGGCCACCTTGGCCGCGGTGGCCTCCGCGGCGGCCTTTACCCCGGCTATCGATGCGCTGGACGGCGGAGTGCAGGTGAAGCAGGGCATCGGTCCCGAGCTGCCGCGCCCGAACCCGGTTCGTATTCCGACCCGCCGCGAGTTGGCATCGCTGGGGATCAAGCTGCCGTCACAGCGGATAGCGGAGGATCGCGCCCGCCGTGAGGCCCAGGAGCGCCGCGCACAGGAGGCGCAGGCCGAGCTGGAGCAGACGCCGCCGCTGCAGGTGACGCCGCTGGGGCAGGAGAGCACCGCCGCGGCCGGTCAGTCCATCTTTGCCCAGGCCTCGGCGCTGGCCACCGGGGCCGGTGGCGCCGCGCCTGAGACGGCATCGCTGCCGTCGTTCTCCGCCTACTCAGCGCCGCAGGCGCATCCGGTTGCCGCAGCGGCAGAGGATGAGGCCGAGCGTGCGGCGCTGCGAGAGCAGGCCGCGCTGCGCGAGGCCTTTGTCAGCCAGCAGCGGGCCCGCTATGGGCAGGATTACCTGCACGAGGACGACGATGAGCGCGCGCTGGAGCAAAGTCGCCTGCAGCGCGAGTTTTTGGCCGCGCAGCAGCAGCGCTATGGCGATGCCGACGAAGGTCGGGATCGCGGCACGCCGGCAGCGCAGGCGATCCCGGCGCCCCAGACGGTCGCCGTGCCGCCGCAGGGCGGGCTGATGTCGTTCTCCGCCCACGAGGCGCTGGCGCAGGCCGAACAGCCGGCGCCCGCCTTCGGCTTTGCCGATTTTAGCGCCGTGGACGATGGGCCGCAGGAGCCGCTGTTTACGCCGCCGCCGGAGAGCGCGCCGCCCGCCGTCGCGCCCCCAGAGCCGCCCGCCGCCGCGCAGGCGCCGATGGCCGGGCTGGTTCATCCCTTCCTGATGCGCGACGAGCGACCGCTGCATAAGCCGACGACGCCGCTGCCGACCCTGGATCTGTTGACGTCGCCGCCGGCTAACGCCGAGCCGGTCGATATGTTTGCCTTGGAGCAGCAGGGGCAGCTGGTAGAGGCGCGCCTGGCGGACTATCGGGTTAAGGCCGCGGTGGTCGGTATTTCGCCGGGGCCGGTGATCACCCGTTTCGAGCTGGATCTGGCGCCGGGCGTGAAAGCGGCGCGTATCTCCAACCTATCGCGCGATCTGGCGCGCTCCCTGTCGGCCGTGGCGGTTCGCGTGGTGGAGGTGATCCCAGGTAAACCCTACGTGGGTCTGGAGCTGCCAAACAAGCATCGCCAGACCGTCTACCTGCGCGAGGTGCTCGACTGCCCGCAGTTCCGCGAGAGCCCTTCACCGCTGACGGTGGTGCTGGGTAAGGATATCGCTGGTCAGCCGGTGATCGCCGATCTGGCCCGCATGCCTCACCTGCTGGTGGCCGGTACGACCGGCTCCGGTAAGTCGGTGGGGGTGAACGCGATGATCCTGAGCATGCTGTTCAAATCCACGCCGGACGAAGTGCGCTTTATCATGATCGACCCGAAGATGCTGGAGCTGTCGGTCTACGAAGGCATCCCGCACCTGCTGACCGAGGTGGTCACGGATATGAAGGACGCGGCCAACGCGCTGCGCTGGTGCGTCGGCGAGATGGAGCGGCGCTACCGCCTGATGTCCGCGCTCGGGGTTCGTAACCTGGCCGGGTATAACGATAAGGTGCGCCAGGCCGAGGCGATGGGCCGTCCGATCCCCGATCCGCTGTGGCGGCCGGGCGACAGTATGGACGCATTGCCGCCGGCGCTGGAAAAGCTGCCCTATATCGTGGTGATGGTGGACGAGTTCGCCGACCTGATGATGGCGGTGGGCAAGAAGGTCGAAGAGCTGATCGCCCGCCTGGCGCAGAAGGCACGCGCGGCGGGTATTCACCTGGTGCTGGCGACCCAGCGTCCGTCGGTCGACGTGATCACGGGCCTGATCAAGGCCAACATTCCGACCCGTATCGCCTTTACCGTCTCCAGCAAGATCGACTCGCGCACCATCCTGGATCAGGGCGGCGCCGAATCCCTGCTGGGGATGGGCGACATGCTGTATATTCCGCCCAATACCTCGACGCCGGTGCGCGTGCATGGCGCCTTTGTGCGCGACGAAGAGGTTCACGCGGTGGTGCAGGACTGGAAGGCGCGCGGGCGTCCACAGTATATTGACAGCATTACCGCCTGCGATGACAGCGAAGGCGGCGGCGCGGGGCTGGACAGCGACGATGAGTTGGATCCGCTGTTCGATCAGGCCGTCGCGTTCGTGATCGACAAGCGTCGGGCGTCGATTTCCGGGGTGCAGCGCCAGTTCCGTATCGGCTATAACCGGGCGGCGCGCATCGTGGAGCAGATGGAGGCGCAGGGGATCGTTAGCCCGCAGGGGCACAACGGTAACCGTGAGGTGCTGGCGCCGCCGTCTGGCGACTATGACTGACGGGCGGTGCGGCGCGGCGTTTTTCTCGCGTGGCGCCGCGCGGCCTGACGTATAATCAACGGGTATTGTGACACCTGATCGCGGCATCGCGGCGGTCAGGCCCAATTTATTCTTGCTTAAGGTAATCATACCGATGAAAAAGCTGTTAGTTGCGTGCTGCGTCGTTAGCGGCATGATGTCGGCCTCCGCTCTGGCGTCGCCGAGCAGCGATCTGCAGGGCCGCTTGAATAAGGTAAACAGTTTCCACGCCAGCTTTACCCAGACGGTCAGCGCGGCGGACGGCACGCCGGTGCAGCAGGGCGAAGGGGAGCTGTGGGTAAAACGCCCCAATCTGTTTAACTGGCATATGATTTCGCCGGATGAGAGCGTGCTGGTGTCCGATGGCAAGACCCTGTGGTTTTATAACCCCTTCGTCGAGCAGGTGACCGCCACCTGGCTTAACCGCGCCACCGGCAATACGCCGTTTATGCTGATCACCCGCAACGACGCCAGCGACTGGGCGCAGTATAACGTGACCCAGAAGGGCGATACCTTCGACCTGATGCCGAAGAGCGCCAAGAATAACCTGAAAAAGTTCACCATCAGCGTGATGCCTGACGGCACCATCAACGGCTTTAGCGCCGTTGAACAGGACGGTCAGCGCAGCGTCTATACGCTGAAGCGTCAGCAGAATGGCGCGGTGGATGCGGCCAAGTTCCGCTTTACGCCGCCGGCGGGCGTGACGCTGGACGATCAGCGCCAAAAATAAGGGGCGGAACCGCGACGTGAGCAACCTTTCCCTCGATTTCTCCCAGAATGCATTTCAGCCGTTGGCCGCACGGATGCGGCCGACGGCGCTGGAGCAGTACATCGGACAGCGTCACCTGCTGGCGGCGGGCAAACCGCTGCCGCGCGCCATTTTGGCGGGGCACCTGCACTCGATGATCCTGTGGGGGCCTCCGGGGACCGGCAAGACGACGCTGGCGGAGCTGATCGCCCGCTACGGTCACGCCGAGGTTGAGCGGATTTCGGCGGTGACTTCGGGGATCAAGGAGATCCGTGAGGCCATTGAGCGCGCGCGCCACAATCGCGACGCGGGGCGACGCACGATCCTGTTTGTTGATGAGGTGCACCGCTTTAACAAGAGCCAGCAGGACGCCTTTTTACCCCATATCGAGGATGGCACCATCACCTTTATCGGGGCCACCACGGAAAACCCGTCGTTTGAGCTGAACTCGGCGCTGCTGTCGCGGGCGCGGGTATACCTGCTCAAGGCGCTGGACGCGCAGGATATTGCCCAGGTGGTGCAGCAGGCGATGACGGATCGCGAGCGCGGCTATGGCGCGCAGGATCTGACGCTGCCGACGGAGACCCGCGATGCGCTGGCGGAGCTGGTCAGTGGCGATGCGCGCCGGGCGCTGAATACGCTGGAAATGATGGCGGATATGGTCGAAGCGGACGCCCAGGGGCAGCGGGTGCTAACCCTGGATCTGCTGCGGTCGGTGTCCGGCGAGCGCAGCGCGCGCTTCGATAACCACGGCGATCGCTATTACGATCTGATCTCCGCGCTGCATAAGTCCGTGCGCGGGTCGGCGCCGGATGCCGCGCTGTACTGGTATGCACGCATTATTACGGCGGGCGGCGATCCGCTGTACGTGGCGCGCCGTCTACTGGCCATTGCGTCGGAGGATGTGGGCAATGCCGATCCCCGTGCGATGCAGGTGGCGATCGCCGCCTGGGACTGCTTTACCCGCGTCGGCCCCGCCGAGGGAGAGCGCGCCATTGCCCAGGCGATCGTCTACCTGGCCTGTGCGCCGAAGAGCAACGCCGTCTATACCGCCTTCAAGGCGGCGATGCGCGATGCCAAGGAGCGTCCGGACTACGATGTGCCGCCCCACCTGCGCAATGCGCCGACGTCGCTGATGAAGTCGATGGGGCTGGGGCAGGAGTACCGCTATGCCCACGATGAGCCGAATGCCTATGCCGCCGGCGAGGTCTACTTCCCGCCGGAAATGGCGCAGACGCGCTATTATCAGCCGACGGCGCGCGGCCTTGAGGGCAAGATCGGCGATAAGCTGGCCTGGCTCGCTGAGCAGGATCAAAATAGCCCGACAAAACGCTACCGCTAACCCATTCATTGCGGTAAGGTTATGAAGAAATCCGCTTTGCATTGAGCGCACTGCCGCGGATGCGGCTGTCGCCTCGATGTATTGTTTATTAAAAACCCCTCAATAATTCACAGGATTAGCATGCTAGATCCCAATTTGCTGCGTAATGAGCTAGACGCAGTCGCCGAAAAACTGGCTCGCCGAGGCTATAAACTGGATGTTGACACACTGCGTCAACAGGAAGAACGCCGTAAAGTGCTGCAGGTCGAAACGGAATCCCTGCAGGCTGAGCGTAACTCGCGATCCAAATCCATCGGTGCGGCGAAAGCGCGTGGTGAGGATATCGAACCGCTGCGCCGTGAAGTCAATGAATTGGGTGAAAAGCTGGATGCCGCCAAGGCCGAGCTGGATCAACTGCAGCAGGAAATTCGCGATCTGGCGCTCTCGATCCCCAACCTGCCGGATGACTCCGTGCCGGTCGGTCGTGATGAGAACGATAACCAGGAGATCTGCCGCTGGGGTGAGCCGCGCCGCTACGATTTTGACGTTCGCGACCACGTCACCCTGGGTGAAATGGCCGATGGCCTGGATTTCGCTGCCGCGGTGAAGCTGACCGGCGCCCGCTTTGTGGTAATGAAAGGTCAGATCGCCCGCATGCATCGTGCCCTGGCCCAGTTTATGCTGGATCTGCACACGGAGCAGCATGGCTACCTGGAAACCTACGTGCCGTACCTGGTCAACCACGATACCCTGTACGGTACCGGCCAGCTGCCGAAGTTCGGCGCGGATCTGTTCCACACCCGTCCGCTGGAAGAAGAGGCCGACAGCAGCACCTATGCGCTGATCCCGACCGCCGAAGTGCCGGTAACCAACCTGGTGCGTGGCGAGATCCTGGAAGAGAGCGCGCTGCCGCTGAAGATGACCGCCCATACCCCGTGCTTCCGCTCTGAAGCCGGCTCCTATGGTCGCGATACCCGCGGTCTGATCCGTATGCACCAGTTCGACAAAGTTGAGCTGGTACAGATCGTCCGTCCGGAGGACTCGATGGCGGCGCTGGAAGAGCTGACCGCGCACGCGGAGAAAGTGCTGCAGCTGCTGAATCTGCCGTACCGTAAGGTGCTGCTGTGCACCGGCGATATGGGCTTTGGCTCCAGCAAGACCTACGATCTGGAGGTCTGGGTTCCGGCGCAGAACACCTACCGCGAAATCTCCTCCTGCTCCAACATGTGGGACTTCCAGGCGCGCCGTATGCAGGCCCGCTACCGCAGCAAGGACGACAAGAAGCCGCGTCTGGTGCACACGCTGAACGGCTCTGGCCTGGCGGTGGGGCGTACCCTGGTCGCCGTGATGGAAAACTATCAGCAGGCCGATGGCCGTATTCAGGTGCCGGAAGTGCTGCGCCCGTATATGAACGGTCTGGAATATATCGGTTAATCCGTTATTCTCCAGCGTTAAAACCCCGCATCGCGGGGTTTTTTTTATTGTCGTCCGCCCATCGTATATTCTCCCGCTGCCGCCGCGCCCGCCGTCGTAAAAATAAATGATTGTGGTTATCACCCGTAATTTATTAATTTCGATTGAAAGGCTTTAAACGTGTTTTTTCATTATGTGAAATGCAACGTCTTATTTCTTGATGTGAAACAAATAGGGCGGTAGTGAAAACCGTATTCTCTTTTAAGAGAGCGTGAGCTAGGCCGTGGCGTTACATAGCTAGGTGATTATTTTAATGATTATTATATCCTTAGCGTCAGCCTGAGCACTCGGCAGCGCTACTGTCGGGTCGCCTGGGCGCCTGTCACCTCTTTTCTGTTTTCTTTGAGTGTGCCGCTTTTCCAATAGGGAAAGTGGTCTTTGCTGTATTAACCAGTAGAAAGCAAAATAAAAGTGAGCATGCTATGAAAAAAAACAGTCGGACGGCGTTACTGGATGCGTCGCTGAGTCGGCGAACCGTGGTGAAGGGCGGGGCGATTGGTGGGCTGGCGGCGGCCAGCGGCGCGCTGTCATTGCCCTTTGTCCGCCAGGCTCAGGCTACGCCCGCGCAGAATAAGCCGGCGGCGCAGGATGAGCAGGTGATCTGGAGCGCCTGTACCGTTAACTGCGGCAGCCGTTGCCCGCTGCGGATGCACGTGGTCGATGGTGAAATCGCCTATGTCGAAACCGATAATACCGGCGACGATCGCTACGAGGGACTGCATCAGGTGCGCGCCTGCCTGCGCGGCCGTTCGATGCGCCGCCGAGTCTACAACGCCGATCGCTTAAAATACCCGATGAAGCGGGTCGGCAAGCGCGGCGAAGGTAAATTTAAGCGCATCACCTGGGAAGAGGCGTTCGACACTATCGCCGTCAGCATGAAGGGAATTATCAAGACCTACGGTAACGAAGCGATCTACCTGAACTATGGCACCGGGACGCTGGGCGGCACTCTGACCCGCTCGTGGCCGCCGGGCGCGACGCTGATCGCCCGACTGATGAACTGCTGCGGCGGCTATCTCAACCACTATGGCGACTACAGCACCGCGCAAATCGCCGCCGGACTGAACTACACCTACGGCGGCTGGGCCGACGGCAACAGCCCGTCGGACATTGAAAACAGCCAGCTGGTGGTGATGTTCGGCAATAACCCGGGCGAAACCCGGATGAGCGGCGGCGGTGTGACCTACTATGTGGAGCAGGCGCGCGCCAAGTCCAACGCGAAAATGATCATTATCGACCCGCGCTACACCGACACCGGCGCCGGGCGTGAGGATGAGTGGATCCCGATCCGTCCCGGCACCGATGCGGCGCTGGCGGCGGGGCTAGCCTATGTGCTGATCACCGAAGCGATGGTCGATCAGCCGTTTCTGGATCGCTACTGCGTCGGCTATGACGAGCGGACCCTGCCCGCGGGCGCACCGGCCAACGGCCACTATAAGGCCTATATTCTGGGTCAGGGGCCGGATAAAACCGCCAAGACGCCGGCCTGGGCAGCGGCGATTACCGGGATCCCGCAGGATAAGATCATCAAGCTGGCGCGGGAGATCGGCGGCGCCAAGCCGGCCTATATCTGCCAGGGCTGGGGACCGCAGCGTCACGCCAACGGTGAGCTGACGTCGCGCGCCATCGCCATGCTGCCGATCCTGACCGGCAACGTGGGGATCAACGGCGGCAACAGCGGCGCCCGCGAAGGCTCCTACAGCCTGCCGTTTGTGCGGATGCCGACGCTGGAGAACCCGGTGAAGACCAGCATTTCGATGTTCCTGTGGACCGATGCCATCGTGCGGGGGCCGGAGATGACGGCCACGCGCGACGGGGTGCGCGGCAAGGATAAGCTGGATGTCCCGATCAAGATGATCTGGAACTACGCCGGAAACTGCTTAATTAATCAGCATTCAGAGGTGAATCGCACCCACGAAATCCTGCAGGATGACAGTAAGTGCGAGATGATTGTGGTGATCGATAACCATATGACCGCCTCGGCCAAGTATGCCGATATCCTGCTGCCGGACTGCACCGCCTCCGAGCAGATGGACTTCTGCCTGGATGCCTCCAGCGGCAACATGAGCTATGTGATCTTTGCCGACCAGGTCATTGCGCCGCGCTTCGAGTGCCGCACTATCTATGACATGACCAGCGAGATCGCCAAGCGTATGGGCGTCGGCCAGCAGTTTACCGAGGGGCGTACGCAGGAGGAGTGGCTGCGCCATCTGTATGCCCAGTCACAGCAGGCGATCCCAGGGCTGCCGTCGTTTGAGGCGTTCCGCGAACAGGGGATCTACAAGCAGCGAGATCCGCAGGGGCACCACGTGGCCTATCGCGACTTCCGCGCCGATCCCCAGGCGCACCCCCTGACCACGCCGTCGGGCAAAATCGAGATCTACTCCGCTGCGCTGGCCGAGATCGCCGCCACCTGGCAGCTGGGGCCGGACGACGTTATCGATCCGCTGCCGATCTACAGCCCCGGGTTTGAAAGCTATCAGGATCCGCTGATCGCCAAGTTCCCACTGCAGCTGAGCGGTTTTCACTATAAGGCGCGTACCCACTCCACCTATGGCAACGTGGACGTGCTGAAGGCGGCCTGTCCCCAGGAGATGTGGATCAATCCGCTGGATGCCGCTCCGCGCGGTATCGCCCAGGGCGATCTGGTGCGGATCTACAACGATCGCGGTGAGGTGCGCATCAGCGCCAAGGTGACGCCGCGCGTGCTGCCCGGCGTCGTGGCGCTGAGCGAAGGGGCCTGGTATAGCCCGGACGGTGAGCGGGTCGACTACGGCGGCTGTATTAACGTCCTGACGACTCAGCGTCCGTCGCCGCTGGCCAAGGGTAATCCGTCACACACCAATCTGGTACAGGTTGCCAAGGCCTAAGGAGTAGCTGATGACAACGCAATACGGTTTTTATATTGACTCCAGCCGCTGCACCGGGTGTAAGACCTGCGAGCTGGCCTGTAAGGATTACAAGGATCTGACGCCGGACGTCAGCTTCCGTCGCATCTATGAGTACGCCGGCGGCGAGTGGCAGCGCGAGGGCGACGGCTGGCATCACGACGTGTTTGCCTACTACCTCTCGATCTCCTGCAACCACTGCGACGACCCCGCCTGCGTGAAGGTGTGTCCGAGCGGTGCGATGCACAAGCGAGAGGATGGCTTCGTGGTGGTGGACGAATCGGTGTGCATCGGCTGCCGCTATTGCCATATGGCCTGTCCCTATGGCGCGCCGCAGTACAATGCGCAGAAGGGACATATGACCAAGTGCGACGGCTGCTATGAGCGAGTGGCGCAGGGGCAGAAGCCGATCTGCGTCGAGTCTTGCCCGCTGCGTGCGCTCGATATGGGGCCGATTGAGGAGCTGCGCGCTCGCTACGGCGATCTGGCCGCGGTAGCGCCGCTGCCGGCGGCGCACTATACCCGGCCGAACCTGGTGCTGAAGCCGAATGCCAACAGCCGTCCGGTCGGTGATACCTGCGGCTACCTGGCGAATCCAAAGGAGGTCTGAGATGGGAATGGGATGGCATGAATGGCCGTTGATGATCTTCACGGTGCTGGGACAGAGCGTAGCCGGTGCCTTTATCGTGATGGCGGCGGTACTGCTGCGCGGGCGTCTGGAGGCCGATCGCGCCCTGCGGATCCAGGGGCGGATGTTCTTCCTGTGGCTGCTGCTGGGGATCGCCTTTGTGGCGTCGGTGCTGCATCTCGGCTCGCCGCTGCGCGCCCTGAACTCGCTGAACCGGATCGGGGTCTCTGGGCTGAGCAACGAGATCCTGTGCGGTTCGCTGTTCTTTGCCGCCGGGGGCCTGTACTGGCTGCTGGCGGTGCTGGGCAAGATGCCGGTCGCCCTGGGGCGCCTGTGGCTGATGCTGACGATGGCGCTGGCGCTGCTGTTTGTCTGGGCGATGAGCCAGGTGTACCAGATCAATACGGTGCCGACCTGGTATAGCGGGTACACCACGCTGAGCTTCTTTGTCACCATGCTGATCGGCGGGCCGCTGCTGGGCTATCTGCTGCTGCGGTCGGTGGAGATGGACAGCGCCTCGCTGCGCCTGCTGCCGCTGCTGAGCTGCTTCGCCGCGTTGGTCGGCGTGGTGGCCGCTGGCATGCAGGGGAGTGGCCTGGCCACCATCCACAGCGCGGTGCAGCAGGCCTATGCCCTGGTTCCGGATTTTGCCGGTCTGCTGGCGCTGCGCAGCGTGCTGCTGGCGCTGGGACTGGGCTGCTGGCTGTGTCCGCTGCTGCGCGGTAAGGCGCCGTCGCTGACGACGCTGACGCTTGCCCTGATCCTGGTGCTGGCGGGTGAGCTGGTGGGACGCGGGGTGTTCTATGGTCTGCATATGACCGTCGGCGTGGCGGTTGCCGGCTAATGACAGAGTGGGGCGGCGCCGAGGCGCCGCCCATCGCGTAAGGAATGCGTTGGTTATGTTACAACCTGAACAACTGCAGGATATGGCGCTGACGGCGCGGGCGCTGGGGGCCTTGTTATACTGGCCGCCGGACAGTGAACAGGCGGCGCCGCTGGTGACGCTGCTGCGTCAGCCGCAGGAGACGCAGCGCTGGCCCTATGGCTCGTCGGCGCAGCGTGAACACTGCGCCGCGCTGCTGTGCGCGCCTGCGCAGGAGTCGCTGGCCTCGGCTTATCAGCGGCTGTTTATCGGCCCCCACGCGCTGGCGGCACCGCCTTGGGGATCGGTCTATCTGGATCGGGAAAGCGTGCTGTTCGGCGAATCCACCCTGGCGCTGCGCCACTGGATGCATGCGCAGGGGATCAGCTGGCAGTCCGATGCCCGCGAGCCGGAGGATCATATCGGTATTTTGCTGCTGCTGACCGCCTGGCTGGCCGAGGGGCAGCCGCAGCAGCTGCCGGCGCTGCTGCAGCAGCATCTGTTGCCGTGGGGCGGACGCTATCTGACGCTGCTGCAGCTGGGCGCGGATCACCCGTTTTATCAGGGACTGGCGTCGCTGGCGGCGTTGACGCTGCAGGCGTGGCAGCGCCAGTTCGCCATCGTCGACGGCGACGTACGGCTCTATCGCTGATGCGCGATCGCCGCGACGAACGTTACTATCGTGCCTGGATGACGCACCGCCACGTCAGCCGGCGTGGTCTGCTGCGCGGTCTGCTGGGGGGAGGTCGCCAGGCGCAGCGGCAGGCGGCGCTGATCTCCGAATGCCGGGCCGCGGGGAGACCGCCCTATGCGCTGGCGGAGGCGGCCTTCTTGGCCTGCTGCGATGGCTGCGGGGAGTGTGTCGACGCCTGCCCCTATGGGCTTATCGCTCTGCACGAAGGGCACGCCTGGCTGGATATCGCCTTTTGCGCCTGCGACACGCAGCGCTGTCGGGCCTGCGTCGACGCCTGTCCTACGGGGGCGCTGCAGCCGTGGCTCCCCGCGGATACTGCCTGGCGTCCGCAGGTTGGCCCGCACTGCCTGGGTCGCTACGCGGCGTGTCGTCTGTGTCAGCGGGCCTGTCCCCAGCAGGCGCTGTGCTTCGACGACGCGGGACAGCCGCAGCTTGAGGAGAGCGCCTGCGACGGCTGTGGTCAGTGTAAAATCGCCTGTCACGATGGTCATCTGCAGCTGGTTGCCGCCGTTGCGCGCGGGAGAGGGTAACGCGCTGTCCCGTCCCCTTGCCGGCCCGCGGTTGAGCAGTTAACGAGCCATTGACATTTTTGTCACCGGTGGCATGATGCGCTCACTTTTTCTGTCTGTGCGGTCACTCTTCCATGCTCTCGCTTTCTCGCCCGGTGCTGCTGCTGCTCTGCGGGCTATTACTGCTGACGGTCGCCATGGCCTTACTCAATACGCTGGTGCCGCTGTGGCTGGATCAGCAGCACCTAGCGACGTGGCAGGTCGGGCTGGTGGGATCGGCCTATTTTCTTGGTAATCTGGTCGGGACGCTGGTCACCGGGCGAGTGATTCTGCGGCGCGGCTTCAATCAGAGCTACTACTACGCCTGCCTGCTGTTTGCCGCCTCGACGGCGGCGCTGGGGATCGCCAGTGAGTTCTGGGGCTGGCTACTGTGGCGTTTTCTGGCCGGGATCGGCTGTGCCATGATCTGGGTGATCGTCGAGAGCGCCCTGCTGCGCAGCGGCAGCAACGCCAACCGGGGCCAGCTGCTGGCGGCCTATATGACCATCTACTACTTGGGCACCGTGCTGGGACAGCTCGCGCTGGGGGTGATCTCGACGGCGCTGCTGAGGGTGATCCCCTGGACGACGGCGCTGATGGTGGTGGCGATGCTGCCGCTGTGTTTCGCCCGTATCGAACGGCCTCAGCCGCGGCGCGCGGCGCTGGCGATCTGGCCGCTGCTGCGCCGTCGCAGCGCCCGGCTGGGGGTCAACGGCTGCGTTATTTCTGGGGCGATACTGGGCACCCTGTATGGGCTGCTGCCGCTGTACCTGAGCCATCAGGGGATTAGCGATGCCCGCGTCGGTTACTGGATGGCGCTGCTGGTCAGCGCGGGGATCCTCGGCCAGTGGCCGGTGGGGCGTCTGGCCGATCGCTATGGCCGCCTGCGGGTGCTGCGGGTACAGGTCACGCTGCTGATCCTCGGTAGTCTGGTGATGCTATCGACGCCGCAGGGGGCGCTGGCGGCGCTGGTGATTCTGGGCGGCGCCGGATTTACGCTCTACCCCGTCGCCATGTCGTGGGCGTGTGAGCGAGCCGATCGTCATGAGCTGGTGGCGATGAATCAGGCGCTGCTGATGAGCTATACCCTGGGCAGCCTGGCCGGCCCCACCCTGGTGGCGCTGCTGATGCAGCATTTCTCCGATCGCTGGATGTTTGTGACGATCGCCGCGATTGCGCTGTGCTATGGGCTGATGCTGTGGCGACGCCCCGAAGGACACTCCGCGCTGCCGGCGGCCTAAAGCAAGACACCCCGCGCAGAGCGCAGGGTGTCGCGATGGTGCAGCATATGCCCGCCCGCGGTGGGGCGGGACGCCGCCGTCAGTGCAGCAGCGCGGCCTGAATTCGAGCCCCCAGCATGTTCTGGCTGGTTGCCTGGGTGAACAGCTCGAAGCCGTTGTTGATCTCCAGCCAGTTTTCGATTCGGCTGTGCAGATCATACAGCGCCTGCTGGGTTCCGGCGGAAAGGGTGATAATCAGGTTTACCTCAGCGCCATCCGGCATCACGACCGGTTTATCACACTTGAGTACGGATGCCTCTCCCTGTTCACTGAGTACCCCATGCTGCGGTTGGGCGAATACCAGCATCACACCTTCGCGTACCATGAAATCCTGCTTGCCCCGTTTCAGTGCGTCGATGATGTGCAGCGGATAATGGGCGCTAACCTTCTTATCGCTGATCAGCGGTTGACAGGCAAGATGGATGGCATGGCGCCAGCTCAGCGGCTGGTGGCAATACTGCCAGCGTTGGTCGAGAGTTGCATCAATAGACATAAAATCCTCCGGTAACCTTGTACCTGAAATAATTATCTGTGCTGTCCCTAGTGATAATTTCATTGAGCCGTCTACGGTCGCAGTGACGATAAGACGCGGGTACAAGTTCAGCATTAAAATAACGATACATCACACGTAACAGATTGATTAATAACATCTAATCTCTTGCGGTGTAAAAACAGTGTATCGACTCAGGTCACAGAAGTCACTGACTAGAAGAATTTCTAATAATCGCGATCGTCTCATTACATTACTTAAATCATCGCCGCGATATTAGCGTAATAATTCAGCAAAAAGGCATTATGTGCGATGAATATACTGAAAATAACGGGAATTGCGTGATGAATGGTATGCCGAACGGCGATGGGGGGCGGGGGAGAGCGGCCTCCGGGAGGGAGGCCTGTCGCAGAGAGCGCTATTTATAGATTTCAGCGGTTGCGGTGATGCTGCTACCCATGCCGGTCGAACCTATCGAGGTGATATGGAAGTAGTCGCCCCCCTGCTGCGCGGTTTTCTGCGCTAGGGCATCGACGGTCTGATCCAGCGTGCCGTTGGGGATCTGGATCCGTACGGCGCCGATACGCTGCTGATCCATGGCCTGACGGGCATCGATCTGGCTGGCGGCGAAGGCGGAGGTGGCGCTGAGCAGCAGGGCCAGGGTGGTTGCGATGGTATAGGTTTTCATAGAATTATCCTTCTTGTTTTTGCAGGTCAATAGCATTGTCTTAATCAGTCAATACGTGATTACAGCGCGGTGGTCAGGTTAATGAGCCACTCAGGAGACAGCGCGATGAGCCACTTCTCCAGGGTTTTATCCAGGCCACTCAGCACCAGCAGCGCGACGGCGACCAGGCTCCAGCCCATGATCTTGCGACCGGACTCCCCCAGCTGCGCCAGCTTGGCGCGGCGCTGCAGGAAAAACTGGCGCGATAGCATGCCGATCGCCATCAGCGGCACCAGCGCGCCGAGGCTAAACACCAGCATGACGACGCTGACGCTGAGCAGGCTTTCGCCGCGGCTGGCCAGGGCGATGGCGGCGCCCAGGGTCGGACCGATACAGGGGGTCCAAACCAGCCCCAGCAGCAGGCCGACGATCAGCTGGCCGGCGGCGGATCGCGGCTGGAAGGTGCTGAGCCAGGTCTGCCCGTGTCCGGTCAGCGCGCTGGTCTTCAGGCTCATCCAGGCCTGTATCCGGCGGTTCAATAGCCACAGGGCGACCAGCAGCATCAGCACCGCGGCACCGTAGCGCAGCGTACGGCCGTCAAATCCCAGGCTGAAGCCCAGCGAGGCGACGAGCACGCCGGTCAGGGTAAACGCCACGGCCATACCGGCGGCCAGGAATAACAGCCCCCAGCGGCTGCGATCCATCGCCGATGAGGCCACGATAGGCAGGATCGGCAGGACGCAGGGGGAGAGGGTCGTCAGCATGCCGGCCAGCAGGCTGAATCCCAGTGTCAGCAGGCTTATCTCCATGGGGCGTCCTTAGCGGGTCAGAAAGTCAGAGAGCGCGCTTTGCGACGTTTCACCGATGCTGCGGCGGACCTCCTGACCGTTACGATAGAGGATCAGGGTGCTTTGCTGGCTGACGCGAAACTGCTGCAGCGCCGCCTTTTGGGTATCGAAGTTGACCTTAAAGACGCGCAGATCGCGCTGGGCCGGCTGGGCAAACAGCGGCGTGAGTTCACGCTCCTGCCGTTTGCACACCGGGCACCAGTCGGCGTAGACGTCAACCAGCACCGGTGCGCCGCTGGCCTGCGCCTGGGTAAAGGCGGCGTCGCTATAGGGCTCTACGCTAGCGGCCTGTACGGCCGCCGACAGCAGCAGGGCGGGAATAAACAGTAGGGTGCTCAGGGTTTTCATGATGCTTTCTCCGCGGTAGAGGCCTGCATCACCGCACGGCTGCGCTCGGCAATACTCAGGCTGATGCCCAAAAAGGCCAGATCCTTAAACAGGAAAAACTCGGTTACCGGCACCCCGTCGACCACTTTGAAGACGCCCGGGGTGGTAAACATGAAGCTCAGGGTCACCAGGAAAATCACGCTGGCGGCCAGCCCGGCATAGAAGCCGATATGCGGTCGGGTGATGCCGATCAGCAGCGCTGCGCCCACCACGACTTCACTCACGCCGATCAGGTTAGAGACCATCTGGACGCTGAATACGCCGTACAGCCACCCCATCAGGATATGGTGCTCGACCAGCGGCTTAATCGCGGCGGCCTCCGTCGGCGTAAATTTGAAGATGCCGAGCCAAATCAGGATCAGCGCCGTTGCCCACAGGCCGATCAGATAGCCGCGTCGTCCGCTGTATTTGCATGAATTCATAATCCCACCTTTTTGTAATGTTCGATACAATATACTATTATGGTATTGGCAAGTTGAGTCAAGCATTTTTGTATCTATCGATACAAAAATCGATACGCAGGGTGAAAAATGAAAGAGCACAACAATAAAAAGGCAGGGCGGCCACAGAAGTTTGAGCGAGAACAGGTATTGGATAAGCTGCTGCAGCTGTTCTGGATGCAGGGGTATGAGGGAACCTCTATCGCCGAGATCGTGAAGTGCGCGGGGATTAACCCGCCGACGCTGTATGCGTCATTCGGCAGTAAGGAGCAGGTGTTTGCGCTGGTGATGGAGCGCTATGTCTCGCAGTACCTGAGCCCGGTGATCGCCAGCATCAAAACGCCGGGGCTGTCGGTGCCGGCCCGACTCGCGCTGTTTTTAACCCGCTTTGTCGAGGTGATCACCCAGCCTGGCTATCCGCGCGGCTGCATGCTGCTGTTTGAGCTGTTTACCTATCACAAGAAGCCACCGACGGTCTTTGCCGGGCTGAATAGCGCCGGGCTCGCCTTTTTCAACGAATTCTGCGCGATGGTGGCGCAGGGGATCGAGCGCGGTGAGATCCACGGGGCGGGCACGCCGCAGGAGACGGCGACGCTGATCTTGGCCTTCGAAAAGGGGTTGGCCATGCAGGCGAAGGCGGGGAGCGATCGCGATATGCTGCTGCACATTAGCCGCCAGTTTGTGCAGATGCTGACGCGCTAAGCGGGCGATGGCGTTAACGCGAGGCGGCGCCGTCGGGCGCCGCCTCGGGAGCGGAGGCGCTTAATAGATAACCTTGTGGCCATACTCGGTCAGAATGCCTTTGACTCTCTCCATGATCTCGCGGGAGGGGGGCTTCACGTCGCCCAGCTGATAGGTTTCCCCCATCGCTTCCCACTTGTGCTTGCCAAGCTCATGGTAGGGCAGCAGCTCTATCTTCTCGATGTTCTTCATATCCTTGGTGAATTCCCCCAGCAGGCGCGCCGAGGCCTCATCGTCTGACCAGCCCGGGACCACCACGTAGCGAATCCAGGTTTTCTGGTTGCGCTTGGCCAGGTAGCGGCAAAACTCCAGGGTGCGATGATTGGAGACGCCGACCAGATTCTTATGGATATCGTCGTTCATCTGCTTGAGGTCGAGCATCACCAGATCGGTGACATCCAGCAGTTCGTCAATGACCGGATCGTAGCGGCGTACGAAGCCGTTGGTGTCCAGACAGGTGTGGATGCCCTCAGCCTGACAGGCGCGGAACCAGTCGCGCACAAACTCGGCCTGCAGCATGGCCTCGCCGCCGGAGGCCGTCACGCCGCCGCCGGAGGCATTCATAAAGTGGCGGTAGGTGACGGTGTCTTTCATCAGCTCTTCTACGGTGACCTCTTTGCCGCCGTGGGTATCCCAGGTGTCGCGGTTATGGCAATACAGGCAGCGCATTAGGCAGCCCTGGAAGAAGGTGATAAAGCGGATGCCTGGGCCGTCAACGGTACCGCAGGATTCGAACGAGTGGATGCGACCTGTTACTGACATTGCGGGGTTATCTCCAAAATTGACTGATCAATAGCAGTCATAAAACCACATGGGGCAGGTCGATATGCGGATACCGCCCTGTCCCGAGGGTAGTAACTGTTTTGCCCGGTATCCCTTGGCACCAGCGTGCCAGAGAGCGCCCCGGCAAAACAGTCAATCCTGTTGTTTTTTTGGATGGTTTAGTCTGTGGCAGACTCCTGATGATAAAAAGGCCCCACCGGGGTGGAGCCTTTATTTTATGCCATTTTACGCGGTCAGGGAATTAGATGGACTGCGTGAAGGTACGGGTAATAACGTCCTGCTGCTGCTCTTTGGTCAGCGAGTTGAAGCGGACGGCATAGCCGGATACACGGATGGTCAGCTGCGGATATTTCTCCGGGTTTTCCATCGCATCCAGCAGCATCTCACGGTTCATGACGTTGACGTTCAGGTGCTGGCCGCCTTCGATGGAGGCTTCGTGGTGGAAGTAACCATCCATCAGGCCTGCCAGGTTAGCTTTACGCACTTCGTCATCTTTACCCAGCGCGTTCGGCACGATAGAGAAGGTATAAGAGATACCATCCTTCGCGTAGGCGAACGGCAGTTTGGCGACGGAGGTCAGAGAGGCAACGGCGCCTTTCTGATCGCGGCCGTGCATCGGGTTAGCACCCGGGCCAAACGGTGCGCCGGCGCGACGGCCGTCCGGGGTGTTACCGGTCTTCTTACCATAAACCACGTTAGAGGTGATGGTCAGTACAGACTGGGTCGGGGTAGCGCCACGGTAGGTGTTCAGTTTCTGAATTTTCTTCATGAAACGTTCAACCAGGTCGCAGGCCATGTCGTCAACGCGCGGATCGTTGTTACCGAACTGCGGGTATTCGCCTTCGATGTCAAAGTCGATAGCCAGGCCGTTTTCGTCACGGATCGGCTTAACTTTGGCGTACTTGATGGCGGACAGGGAGTCGGCGGCAACGGACAGACCGGCGATACCGCAGGCCATGGTACGGAACACGTCACGATCGTGCAGCGCCATCAGAGAGGCTTCGTAGCTGTACTTGTCGTGCATGTAGTGGATGATGTTCAGGGCGGTGACATACTGCTTAGCCAGCCAGTCCATGAAGTGATCCATGCGCTCCATCACTTCGTCGAAGTTCAGAACGTCGCCTTTGATCGGCTCGGATTTCGGGCCAACCTGCATCTTCAGTTTTTCGTCCACGCCGCCGTTGATTGCGTACAGCATGGTTTTCGCCAGGTTAGCGCGGGCGCCGAAGAACTGCATCTGCTTGCCGACAACCATCGGGCTTACGCAGCAGGCGATAGCGTAGTCGTCGTTGTTGAAGTCCGGACGCATCAGGTCATCGTTCTCATACTGTACGGATGAGGTGTCGATGGAGACCTTGGCTGCGTATTTTTTGAACGCCAGCGGCAGTTTTTCAGACCACAGGATGGTCATGTTCGGTTCCGGAGACGGCCCCATGGTGTACAGGGTGTTCAGGAAACGGAAGCTGGTGCGGGTAACCAGGGTACGACCGTCCAGGCCCATACCGGCCAGGGATTCGGTTGCCCAGATCGGGTCGCCGGAGAACAGCTCATCGTACTCCGGAGTACGCAGGAAGCGTACCATACGCAGTTTCATGACCAGGTGGTCGATCATTTCCTGCGCTTCTTCTTCGGTCAGTTTGCCGGCTTTCAGGTCGCGTTCGATGTAGATATCCAGGAAGCTGGATACGCGGCCGAAGGACATGGCGGCACCGTTCTGAGACTTAACGGCGGCCAGGTAGCCGAAGTAGGTCCACTGTACGGCTTCGCGAGCGTTGGTTGCCGGACCGGAGATATCGCAGCCGTATTTAGCGGCCATCTCTTTGATCTGACCCAGCGCACGGTGCTGTTCAGAGATCTCTTCACGCAGACGGATGGTCGCTTCCAGATCGACGCCGTTTTCCAGTTTTTCCTGCAGCGAGGTGAACTGGGCAAACTTGTCTTTCATCAGGTAGTCGATACCGTATACGGCGATACGACGGTAGTCACCGATGATACGGCCACGGCCGTAGGCATCCGGCAGACCGGTCAGCACGCCGGATTTACGGCAGCGCAGGATGTCCGGGGTGTAAACGTCGAATACGCCCTGGTTATGGGTCTTACGGTATTCGGTGAAGATCTTCTTGATCATCGGATCCAGCTCGCGGTTGTACGCTTTGCAGGAACTTTCGACCATCTTGATGCCGCCAAACGGGATGATGGCGCGCTTCAGCGGAGCATCGGTCTGCAGACCGACGATCTGCTCCAGATCTTTAGTGATGTAACCGGCGTCGTGCGCGGTAATGGTAGAGGCGATGTTGGTATCAAAATCGACCGGCGCATGGGTGCGGTTTTCGATTTTGATGCCTTCCATGACTTTGTCCCACAGGGCAGTGGTCGCAGGGGTAGCACCGGCCAGGAAGGACTCGTCACCTTCATACGGGGTGTAGTTTTTCTGGATGAAGTCACGAATGTTGACTTCGTTCTGCCAGTCGCCGCCGGTGAAACCTTCCCATGCAGCTGCTTGTTTTTCATTAAGTTCGGTCATTTAACACCTACCTTCTAGTGTGGATTTCTTTGTAAACCCGTCCCTGCGCGGGATAAACATGACATTAATGCTTATCACCGCCGCGCAGATAAATTACCCAGTATGTCAGACCTACCAGCAGGCCGCCGCCGATGATATTCCCGAGAGTGACCGGGATCAGGTTGGCCGTAATAAAGTGACTTACTGTCAGGTTTGAGAACTGTTCCGGTGCAGCGCCTACTGCCTGCCAGAATTCCGGCGTTGCAAAATTTTTGATTACGATACCAAAGGGGATCATAAACATGTTTGCGATGCTGTGCTCAAAGCCACTGGCAACAAACATGGCCACCGGTAGGACCATGGCAAACATTTTGTCCATCAGGCTGCGTCCGGAGTAACTCATCCACACGGCCAGACAGACCATTAGGTTAGCCAGAATGCCCAGGCAGACGGCTTCCACAAAGGTGTGGTGCATCTTGTGATCGGCCGTTTTGAGCACGTTAAGTCCCCAGCCGCCGTTCGCCGCCATATATTCGCCGGCAAACCACATCAGCGCCACGAAGAACAGCGCGCCGATCAGGTTACCGACGTAGACATTCAGCCAGTTTAAACCCAGTTGTTTCCAGGTGACGCGGCCGCTGGCTTTGGCGACCACGATCAACACGGTAGAGGTAAACAGATCGGCGCCGCAGACGACGACCAGCATCAAACCGAGCGAGAAGCAGATACCGCCTACCAGCTTGGCCAGGCCAAACGGAACGGTAGCAGTCCCTGTCGTAACGGTGATGTAAAAGGTGAAGGCGATAGAAATGAAGACACCAGCGGTGATCGCTAAATAAAAGGTTTTTAGCGGGTGCTTAGTGGCTTTGTAAACACCGGCATCTTCGGCCACTTTGGCCATTGCTGCGGGTAAAAGTAGGTCAAAGGGGTTGTCAGCTTTCACACTAACTCTCTCTTAAGATTAATCAGCGCCGAGATACTAGCAAAGCAGTATACGGCAAAAATTGACATGGATCATGTCGAGCGGCGGTGAGGCAGGCAAAAACACCCCAAAAACAGAGGGTTAATAGCAAAACTCATTGAAATAGAAAGGAAAAAAAATTTTTAAATTTTACGCTCTGAGTTGAAAAAATCCGTTGGGACAGTCGAAAAAAAAGCGGAAATATCGTTATAGAGGTAATGCTCTCGTGTATTTATTGCTTTCTTTGTTTTATTTGTGTTGCCAAGGTAAATTTATTGTTGTAATGCGACGGTAATACCGCCACCGCCCGTTGCCGAGCGGTAAACAGCATAAGGCGCACGGCGCGCGCTGTAAACCGGCGTCCACCGCAGCGGTCGCCGGCCGCTGTATATCAGGCTTGCCAGAAACGACGCTTGGCCTGCTGTAGCTTTTCATAGGCCGCCAGCATGGCTCGGTGGGCCGGCAGCGCGCTGAACGCGTCGTCGACCGCCGTCAGCCCATGGAAGCGCAGATCGCCGTTCAGGCTAGCCAGCGCTGTCTCAAGGGTGTTTGCGCCGTACATGCGCTCAAAGGCGTCCATATATTGGTCGGGATCGCGCTGCTCCTCCATCGCCAGCAGCAGCAGGGTGTGCAGGCAGCGGTAAAATGCGGCGCGCTCGGCGCTGAAGACGGAGGCGTTGAACTCTTGGGTCCACTCCGTCCAGGTCAGCGCCTGCTCCAGATCGCCGCCGGCCAGCGCCAGTAGCGCCTTCAGTTCGCCGATGCGCAGGGTATGCCAGGCGCTGCCGCTGTCGCAGACGATGCCCAGCAGCTCTCGTACCCGGGTAAAGTCATCCATCCCCTCGTCATCCAGGCGCGCCAGTAGCTGCAGGTACTCTTCCTCTTCCCATTCGCTGTCCGGCAGCTGCAGCAGGGTGGCGCGCAGACCGGCGCCCATGCTGTTGTTGGCCAGCAGCAGATCCTCCGCCGGATAGATGTCGGACATGCCCGGCGCCAGGATGCGGCAGGCGTCGACGCCCAGATGCCGGTAGTCGGCGATATAGACCTCTTGACCATCGCGGGCGAACAGCGCCATCAGGGTAGCGAACTCCTGCTCGCTGCTGCCGCTGAAGTTCCAGTCGACAAACGGGTAGTCGGCATCTGACTTGAACAGATCCCAGGAGATCGCGCCGCTGGAGTCGATGAAGTGGGTCTCCAGGTTGGTGTGATCGGCGACCTCTTCATCATCGAAGGTCGGCGCGGCGAAGACGTCCAGATCCTTCAGGCTGCGGCCCTGCAGCAGCTCGGTGACGGTACGCTCCAGCGCGACGCCAAAGTTCGGGTGGGCGCCGAAAGAGGCGAAGCAGGTGCCGTTGGCCGGGTTGAACAGCACGACGCAGATCACCGGATAGCGTCCGCCCAGCGAGGCATCATAGGCCAGAATCGGGAAGCCCTCGCGCTCCAAGGAGGCGATGGCCTCGACAACCTGGGGATAGCGCGCCAGCGTCTCCGGCGGGATTGTCGGCAGGCTGATGGCCTCGGCGATGATGCGGTTCTTGACATAGCGCTCGAAGATCTCGGACATCCCCTGCACCCGCGCTTCGCTGGGGGTATTGCCTGCGGCCATCCCGTTGGAGACATACAGATTGCCGATGATATTGACCGGAATATAGACCGTGGCCGCGTCGGACTGGCGGATAAAGGGCAGCGCGCAGATCCCGCGTTCGGCGTTGCCGGACTGCAGATCGATCAGATCGCCGGCGGTCAGATCGCCGTCGGGATCGTAGAAGGCGCGCAGGCCATCGTCCAGCAGCCCGGCGGGCAGACGGTCATCCTCCGGCAGCGGGAACCATTTTTCATCCGGATAGTGCACAAAGTCGCCGTTGGCGATAGCGCGGCCCAAATAGAAGTCGGCAAAGAAGTAGTTGGTGGACAGGCGCTCAAAGTATTCGCCCAGCGCGGAGGCCAGCGCCGCCTTTTTGCTAGCGCCTTTGCCGTTGGTGAAGCACTGCGGGCAGTCGCGATCGCGGATATGTACCGACCAGACGTGCGGAACCGGGTTCAGCCAGCTGGCCTCTTCTATATTAAAGCCCAGCGCCTGCAGCTGTTGCTGAAAACGATCGATCGAATCTTCCAGCGCGGCATCTTTGCCGGGGATAAAGGTCTGTGTCATTTGTGTCACTTTATGCGGAGGTCAAAAGCGCATGATACGTTTTTTTAGCCTATTCCTCCACGTATTCGCTATGTCTGTCTGAGGTCACATTTTTTGTATGGATAAAATAGATAATTCATGCAGTTAACATAAGGAGAATTGGGATGAAGTTAGTCAAGGTTAGCCTGTTGGCACTATTGGTTTCCGGCTTTAGCGGCGCGGCGCTGGCGCTGCCGAGCATCACCGTACTGGCGACGGGCGGTACCATTGCCGGCGGCGGCGATTCCGCCACCAAGTCCAACTACACCGCCGGGAAGGTCGGGGTAGAGGCGCTGGTGGACGCGGTGCCGCAGCTGAAAAACATTGCCAACATCAAGGGTGAGCAGCTGGTGAACATCGGTTCCCAGGACATGAACGATCAGGTTTGGCTGAAGCTGGCGAAGAAAATCAACGCCGAGTGCAGCAAGACCGACGGGTTCGTGATCACCCACGGCACCGACACGATGGAAGAGACGGCCTATTTCCTGGATCTGACCGTGAAGTGCGATAAGCCGGTGGTGCTGGTCGGCGCGATGCGCCCGTCCACGGCGATGAGCGCAGACGGCCCGTTCAATCTGTATAACGCGGTCGTTACCGCCGCCGATCCGGCCTCCGCCAACCGCGGTGTGCTGGTCGCCATGAATGATACGGTGCTGGATGGTCGCGACGTAACCAAGACAAACACTACCGGGGTGGAAACCTTTAAGTCCGTGAACTATGGCCCGCTGGGCTATATTCACAACGGCAAGATCGACTACCAGCGTACGCCGGCGCGTAAGCATACGACCCAAACGCCGTTTGACGTCAGCAAGCTGACCTCGCTGCCGAAAGTCGGCATCGTCTATAACTATGCCAACGCCAGCGCGCTGCCGGTTGAGGCGCTGGTGAAAGACGGTTACCAGGGGATCGTGAGCGCCGGCGTCGGCAATGGCAACATATATAAGACGGTATTCGACGCGCTGGCCAATGCCGCGCACGACGGCGTCGCGGTGGTTCGCTCCTCCCGCGTGCCGACGGGCTCAACCACGCAGGACGCCGAAGTGGACGACGCCAAGTACGGCTTTATCGCATCCGGTACGCTGAATCCGCAGAAGGCCCGTATCCTGCTGCAGCTGGCGCTGACGGAGACCAAAAATCCGCAGCAGATCCAGAAAATCTTCAACACCTACTGATAGCGGACGGGGGCAGACGTCCCCCGTTTCCCGCCGATTACCCGATGGCGCCCTATGGGCGCCATACTGCATCTTTCTGCGCCGGTTCTTCCATTTTGGCTACGCTTATGACAGGGGCGCTGCGTCCTCTTGGGGCCATGGGCGACGGCGGCATGGGCACGGCGGGTGATAACCGTTGCGGCGTCTGTCCAGCGGTGATACAACCAAAGACCTGTCAACCAAACACCTACGGGTGAAATTTAGCGAGAGCGGTGAGTGACATGACTCAGGTTTATAATTTCTGCGCCGGGCCAGCGATGCTGCCGGTAGAGGTACTGCGCCGGGCCGAACAGGAGCTGTGTAACTGGCACGGGCTGGGGACCTCGGTAATGGAGATCAGCCACCGAGGTGAGGCGTTTATGCAGGTGGCCGCCGAGGCCGAGCAGGATCTGCGCGATTTACTCAAGGTACCGGCAGATTACCGTATCCTGTTCTGTCACGGCGGCGCCCGCGGTCAGTTTGCCGCGGTCCCGCTCAACCTACTGGGGTCTGAGCGGACGGCGCGGGCCGACTATGCCGTTGGCGGCTACTGGGCGCAGAGCGCGGCAAAAGAGGCGCAGCGGTACTGCGATCCCCATGCGATCGATATCGCCCACCGCGTGGACGGTAAGCTGGCGATGAAGCCCATGGCGCAGTGGGATCTGCTGGACGATAGTGCCTATCTGCACTATTGCCCGAATGAAACTATCGACGGCGTCACGATCGATGAGGAGCCGGACTTCGGCGATCGGGTGGTGGTGGCCGATATGTCCTCGACCATTCTTTCACGCCCTATCGACGTGAGTCGCTATGGGCTTATCTATGCCGGCGCTCAGAAGAACGTCGGTCCTGCGGGGATCACGCTGGTGATCGTTCGGGAGGATCTGTTGGGGCGCGCGCGTCGGGAGATCCCGTCGATCCTCGACTACCAGGTGCTGGCGGAAAATGACTCCATGTTCAACACGCCGCCGACCTTTGCCTGGTATCTGTCGGGAATGGTCTTCAAGTGGCTTAAAGAGCAGGGGGGGCTGAGCGAAATGGCGCGCCGCAATCAGGCTAAGGCCGATCTGCTGTATCACGCGATCGACGGCTGCGAGTTTTACCGCAACGATGTGGCGCCCGCCAACCGTTCGCGGATGAACGTTCCGTTCCAGATGGTGGACAGCGCGCTGGATCCGCTGTTTTGGGACGAGGCGCAAAAGGCCGGGCTGCATGCGCTGAAGGGGCATAAGGTCGCCGGCGGCATGCGCGCCTCCATCTATAACGCCATGCCGCTGGCCGGCGTGCAGGCGCTGGTGGCGTTTATGGCAGACTTCGCCCGTCGCCACGGCTGATTTTCAGCGCGCGACCTAAGCCCCGTATCCGCGGGGCTTTTTTTATTGGCATCGCCGCCGAGCAGACGCCGATGGCGCGCCGTATAGTGACAGCGCTCAATAAAAACGGTACAAAAATACCCTTAACCCTTCATAGGAAGCGCGGCCATGACGGCGGCGCCGTTTGCCCAGCAGGAGTGATTTAGCATGTCGTCCGCCCTGACGTTACACCCCGTGCGCCGCTTTAGCGGCGAGATTAATCTGCCTGGTTCGAAAAGCGTCTCCAACCGCGCCCTGCTCCTGGCGGCGCAGGCCCGCGGCGTGACGCGGCTGCACAACCTGCTCGACAGCGACGATGTGCGCTACATGCTCGATGCCCTTAAAGCGCTGGGCGTGCGCTATCAGCTGTCGGACTGCCGCACCCGCTGCGAGGTGCAGGGGCTCGGGGGGACGCTGAGCGCCCACGGCGCGCTGACGCTGTTTCTGGGCAACGCCGGCACGGCGATGCGCCCGCTGGCGGCGGCGCTCAGCCTGGGGCAGCGCGATGTGATCCTGACCGGGGAGCCGCGCATGAAGGAGCGCCCGATCGCGCATCTGGTGACGGCCCTGCGTCAGGGCGGCGCGCACGTTGACTATCTGGAGAGCGATGGCTATCCGCCCGTGCGCCTGCGCGGCGGCTTTAACGGCGGCGACATCAGCGTTGACGGTTCGGTCTCCAGCCAGTTTCTGACTGCGCTGCTGATGGCGGCGCCGATGGCGGCAGAGGAGACCCGTATCACCATTCTGGGGGAGCTGGTTTCCAAGCCCTATATCGCTATCACGCTGGCGATGATGCGGACGTTCGGCGTGGAGGTGGAGCATCACGCGTATCGCCATTTCGTGGTGCGCGGGGGCCAGACCTATCAGGCCCCGGGCGACTACCTGGTCGAAGGGGATGCCTCCTCGGCGTCATACTTCTTGGCCGGTGCGGCGATCGCCGGCGGCACTGTCCGGGTGACCGGGATCGGCCGCCACAGCATGCAGGGGGACATTCACTTTGCCGACGCGCTGGAGAAAATGGGGGCCCATATTGAATGGGGCGATGACTATATCGCCTGCACCCGGGATAGCCTGCACGGTATCGATATGGATATGAACGCGATCCCCGATGCGGCGATGACCCTCGCCACTACCGCGCTGTTCGCCACAGGGCCGACGACCCTGCGCAATATTTACAACTGGCGCGTTAAGGAGACCGATCGCCTGGCGGCGATGGCCTGTGAGCTGCAGAAGGTGGGGGCCGTGGTCGAAGAGGGGCCGGACTTTCTGCGCATCGAGCCGCCGGCGCAGCTGCGGGCGGCGCAGATCGCCACCTATAACGACCACCGCATGGCCATGTGCTTTTCGCTGGTGGCGCTTTCGGACACGCCGGTGACCATCTGCGATCCCGGCTGCACCGCGAAAACCTTTCCCGACTACTTTAGCCAGTTTTCCGCCCTGTGCCATCCGCGCTAAGCCGCGTTTGCGTTAGGGGGTAATCTGAAAAGCCGGCGTAGGCGTACGCCGGCTTTTTGCTCTCTGATCGCCTGCGCAGCGGCACAGGCAATCGTTTGGGGGGCGCCCGCGCGGCGTCTTCCGGCGCCCGTTTTTCCAGCAACCGTCTCCTCAAGGGTAACAGTTCGCCCGGTGGCAGCGTATAATGCCGGCGTATTTCATGCCCATCGCTGAGCGTGTTGGGGAATGGCGCGAGTGCGGCGACGTCGCCATTCCCCAACATGTTTTCGCCGATCCGCGGGATCGGAGGTTCCAATTGAGAGGAGACAAGAATGACGGCGATAGTCCCGGTCATTACCGTAGATGGGCCCAGCGGCGCAGGTAAAGGAACGCTGTGCAAGGCGCTGGCACAGGCCCTTGGTTGGCATTTACTCGACTCCGGTGCGATTTACCGCGTGCTGGCGCTGGCGGCGCTGCACCACCAGGTTAATATCGATTCAGAAGAGGCGCTGGTTCCGCTGGCGGCGCACCTGGACGTGCGCTTTGACGCCGCCGAAGGCGATCTGCGGGTGATCCTAGAGGGGGAGGATGTCAGCACGGCGATCCGCACGGAGACCGTCGGCAACACCGCGTCGCGCGCGGCGGCCTTTCCCCGGGTGCGTGAGGCGCTGCTGCGTCGTCAGCGCGCGTTCCGCGAGGCGCCGGGGCTGATCGCCGACGGTCGCGATATGGGAACGGTGGTCTTCCCCGATGCGCCGGTGAAAATATTTCTGGACGCCAGCGCGCAAGAGCGCGCGCGCCGCCGGATGTTGCAGTTGCAGGAAAAGGGCTTTGATGTTAACTTTGAAAGTCTTTTAGCCGAAATTAAAGAGCGCGATTTCCGCGATCGTAACCGGGCCGTGGCACCGTTGGTCCCGGCGGCGGGGGCGCTGCTGCTCGACTCGACGACCCTGTCTATCGAGCAGGTTATCGCGCAGGCCTTGGCCCATGCGCGCCAGACGCTGGCGTAAGCGGGCATTCACGGCGGTGCGGCATGGCCGCAGTCAACGGGGCGGTGCGTCGTTATTTTTACGCGCTGTCTATTGTTGTTATTGATAAATTAGTTCGTTTAGCCGTGAAAAACGTTGTATAATTAGTACCCCTCGCCGCGATGGAATGCAGCCGAGGTATGTTAAACAACCCCGTCTGGCCGGATGCCGGATGGACGTTCAATTAAAGAATCCTGAAGATTATCAACATGACTGAATCTTTTGCTCAACTCTTTGAAGAATCACTGAAAGAAATCGAAACCCGCCCGGGTTCCATCGTTCGTGGCGTTGTTGTTGCTATCGACAAAGACGTAGTCCTGGTTGACGCCGGTCTGAAGTCTGAGTCTGCCATTCCGGCCGAGCAGTTCAAAAACGCTCAGGGCGAACTGGAAATCGCGGTAGGCGACGAAGTTGATGTGGCTCTGGATGCAGTAGAAGACGGCTTCGGTGAAACCCAGCTGTCCCGCGAAAAAGCTAAGCGTCACGAAGCTTGGCTGATGCTGGAAAAAGCTTACGAAGACGCTGCAACTGTTACCGGTGTTATCAACGGTAAAGTGAAGGGTGGCTTCACCGTAGAGCTGAACGGTATCCGCGCGTTCCTGCCGGGCTCCCTGGTAGACGTACGTCCGGTGCGTGACACTCTGCACCTGGAAGGCAAAGAGCTTGAGTTTAAAGTTATCAAGCTGGACCAGAAGCGCAACAACGTTGTAGTTTCTCGTCGTGCTGTCATCGAGTCTGAAAACAGCGCAGAACGCGATCAGCTGCTGGAAAACCTGCAGGAAGGCATGGAAGTTAAAGGTATCGTTAAGAACCTCACTGACTACGGTGCATTCGTTGATCTGGGCGGCGTTGACGGCCTGCTGCACATCACTGACATGGCTTGGAAACGCGTTAAGCATCCGAGCGAAATCGTCAACGTTGGCGATGAAATCACCGTTAAGGTGCTGAAGTTCGACCGCGAGCGTACCCGTGTATCCCTGGGTCTGAAGCAGCTGGGCGAAGATCCGTGGGTCGCTATCGCCAAGCGTTATCCGGAAGGTACCAAACTGACCGGTCGCGTGACCAACCTGACCGACTACGGCTGCTTCGTTGAAATCGAAGAAGGCGTTGAAGGCCTGGTTCACGTATCCGAAATGGATTGGACCAACAAGAACATCCACCCGTCCAAAGTTGTTAACGTTGGTGACGTTGTGGAAGTTATGGTTCTGGATATCGACGAAGAGCGTCGCCGTATCTCCCTGGGCCTGAAGCAGTGCAAAGCCAACCCGTGGCAGCAGTTCGCTGAAACCCACAACAAGGGCGATCGCGTTGAAGGTAAGATCAAGTCAATCACTGACTTCGGTATCTTCATCGGCCTGGAAGGCGGCATCGACGGTCTGGTGCACCTGTCTGACATCTCTTGGAACGTTGCCGGCGAAGAAGCCGTCCGCGAATACAAGAAAGGCGACGAAATCGCAGCCGTCGTTCTGCAGGTTGACGCAGAGCGTGAGCGTATCTCCCTGGGCGTTAAACAGCTGGCGGAAGATCCGTTCAACAACTACATCTCTCTGAACAAGAAAGGTGCAATTGTTACTGGTAAAGTCACCGCTGTTGACGCGAAAGGTGCTACAGTTGAATTAGCTGATGGCGTAGAAGGCTATCTGCGTGCTTCTGAAGCCTCTCGCGACCGCGTTGAAGATGCGACTCTGGTTCTGAACGTAGGCGACGAAGTCGAAGCTAAGTTCACCGGCGTTGATCGCAAAAACCGCGTTGTAAGCCTGTCTGTACGTGCTAAAGACGAAGCGGAAGAGAAAGATGCCATGGCTGCCGTAAACAGCCAGGACGATGCAAACTTCTCCAACAACGCTATGGCTGAAGCATTCAAGGCTGCTAAAGGCGAATAATGATGAGGGCGGCGTAAGCCGCCCTGTAACGGTAGTTAAGCTGCATCGTGCGCTCTCCCGTCATGGGAGACACAGCTTGGAGGATATATGACCAAGTCAGAACTCATTGAAAGACTTGCCAGTCAGCAGCCCCATCTGCCTGCTAAGGCCGTTGAGGATGCGGTAAAAGAGATGCTGGAACATATGGCAGCTACGCTCGCCGATGGTGAACGCATCGAGATCCGTGGTTTTGGCAGTTTTTCACTTCACTACCGTGCTCCCCGCGTCGGCCGTAACCCGAAAACCGGCGAAAAAGTGGAGCTGGAAGGTAAATACGTTCCCCACTTTAAACCGGGTAAAGAGTTACGCGATCGGGCAAACATCTACGCTTGATTGCGGATTGAATTGATTAAAATGGCGCCGAATGGCGCCATTTTTCTTATCAATCGTAGACCCCCTCCGATGGCGGCGGCGATCGTTCATGGGGCCTCCAGCGCGCCCGCGCGCGCTCTCCATTTCTTTACCCCCCAGTCCGTGAGCGGCGTAGATTTTCATTGGCGATGACGCTTTTTGCGCGCCGCTGCGCAGGCGTGTATCTTGCCGGATTACCCCGTCTGCCTTTGCGTGCACACTCCCCGTTTTAACCTGCGGTGGAGGATGGATGGGGCTGCCGACGGCGTTATTTTATCTGGCGTGCGGTATGCTGCCGCTGCTGTGGCTGCCGACGCTGCCGTCGGGGGGCGCATCGGCGCTGCTGCTGGGCGTAGCGCTGCTGTGTCTGCGGCGGCGCG
The DNA here is from genome assembly GCF_001896205.1 of Edwardsiella piscicida. Classification (GTDB taxonomy): domain Bacteria; phylum Pseudomonadota; class Gammaproteobacteria; order Enterobacterales; family Enterobacteriaceae; genus Edwardsiella; species Edwardsiella piscicida. The sequence continues at coordinate 2,471,088 of NZ_MPNU01000001.1, read as the reverse complement.
GCGGGGTGAGCCTGCGGATCGGGCTGCTGTGCCTGGGGCTGCTGTGGGGCAGCGAGCGGGGCCATCAGGCGCTGCGGCCGCTCGCCTACGCCGATCGTGCGGTGACCCTTGAAGGGCAGGTGGTGTCGGCGTCGCTGGCGAGCGCCGCGCCGCGTCAGCCGGTTATTCTGCGGGTAACCCGTCTGGCGGGGCGGGCGGTTGCGCCGTTCCGTCTGCTGTTGCACTGGGACAGCCTCCGCTTTCCCTTCGCGGCCGGGCAGCGCTGGCAGGTGGATGCGATGCCGCGGGCGCTGCACGGTACCCTGAACCCGGCGGGCTTCGATCGCCAGCGTCATTATCTGTCTCAGGACGTGGTGCTGAGCGCGACGCCGCGTGGCTATCGTCTGCTGGATCCCCGGCGCACGCTGCGCCAGCGCATCATCGATCTTGCCGTCCGGCGCCTAGCCGACCATTCAGCCCAACCGCTGCTGCTGGCGCTGCTGTTCGGCGAGCGGGGAGGGATAACGGCAGAATCACGCACGCTGCTGCGCCAGAGCGGGACGCTGCACCTGCTGGCGATCTCCGGGCTGCATATTGCCCTGGCCGCCGCGCTGGCTCACGGGCTCTGGCGCGGGGTAGCGCTGCTGTTGCCGCTGCATTGGCAGACGCCGCGCCAGCCTTTGGCGCTGGCGGTGCTGGCCGCCTGGGGCTATGCCTGGCTGGCGGGAGTACCGCCGCCGACGCTGCGCGCTGCGCTGATGGTGACGCTGTATGCCCTGTGGCGCTGGCGCGGACGCCAGTCTACGCTGCGCGATGTGCTCACGCTGACCCTGTCGCTGGGGCTGCTAACTGAGCCGCTGCTGCTGCTGTCGTCGGGCTTTTGGCTGTCGGTGAGCGCGGTGGCGTCGCTGCTGTTCTGGTCCGCCTGGCAGCCGTTAAGCGATCGACTGCGCCGCCCCGGCTGTGCGCCGCTGCGATTACTGCACCTGCAGCTGGGGCTACTGCTGCTGCTGTCACCGCTGCAGCTGGCGCTGTTCCACGGCATCAGCTGGACCGCGCCGCTGGCCAATCTGGCGGCGGTACCGCTGGTCTCGCTGGGCGTCATGCCCTTGGCGCTGGCGGGGCTGTTACTGACGCTGGTCGGTTTACCGTGGGCGGGAGAGGGGGCGTGGGGCGTGGCGCTGTGGCTACTGGAGGCGCTGCTGGCGCTGCTGCGCCGCTTGCCCGATGGCTGGCTGACGCCGAGCTCGCTCGCCTTGGTTTATAGCGCGCTGGCGCTAGCGCTGGCTCTGCTGTGGTCGATTCGCCAAGGGGGGCGCGATCTGTGGCTGTGCCTGCTGTGCGGGCTGCTGGCCGCCGGAGGGGCGCTGCGCGGACGCAGCGGTGGCGAGGGGTGGCGGGTCGAGATGATGGATGTCGGCCACGGGCAGGCCATCGCGATCAGCCGGCGCGGACAGGCGCTGCTGTATGACAGCGGGGGACGCTGGCCGGGTGGCGACGCGGCGCAGCAGATCGTGCTGCCATACCTTCGTTGGCAGGGGCTCCGGCTGAGCGGGATCATCATCAGCCATGCCGACAGCGATCATGCGGGAGGGCGGCGAACGCTGACCCAGGCCTATCCTCTGGTCTGGCTCGCCTCGCCGGCGCCGAACGATCTCCCGTGCCGGCGCGGTCTGCATACCTATTGGCAGGGGCTACGGATCGACTTTCTCTGGCCGCCTCGGGCGGTGGCTCGCCCGCGTAACAACGACTCGTGCGTCGTGCGTATCAGCGGGCCGGGGGGCGCGCTGCTGCTGACGGGGGACATTGAGGCTGACAGCGAGCGGGCGCTGTTGGCGACGGGGACGGACCTGCGCGCCGCGGTGATGCAGGTTCCCCATCACGGCAGCCGCAGCTCCTCCAGCGAGGAGCTGCTGCAGGCGGTGCAGCCGGCCTTGGCGCTGTCGTCGGCCGCCCGTTACTCTCCCTGGCGCTTTCCCGCACCGTCGGTGCGCCAGCGCTACGAGCAGCGGGGGATCGCCTGGCGGGATACCGCTCACGAGGGGATGATTCGGGTGGATTTTTCTGCCGCCGGCTGGCGGGTCAGCGCCCAACGGCAGCAAATAGATCCGCATTGGTATCATGCTTGGTTTGGCGTTGACGGCCATAACGGGTAAAATAATCCGCTGTTTCATTCCTAACTGGTTCATTAAATGCTGAATGATAAAGATCTCTCGACCTGGCAGACGTTTCGTCGGCTGTGGCCGATGATCGCTCCCTTTAAAGCGGGGCTCATCGTGGCGTCGGTGGCGTTGGTGATCAACGCGGCCAGCGATGCCTACATGCTGTCGTTGCTTAAGCCGCTGCTGGACGACGGGTTTGGTAAGGCGGGGTCCGACATCCTTAAGTGGATGCCTTTTGCCGTTATCGGGCTGATGGTGCTGCGCGGCCTGTCCGGCTTTGTCTCCTCGTACTGCGTGTCCTGGGTGTCCGGCAAGGTGGTGATGAATATGCGCCGCGGCCTGTTTTCCCACATGATGGGCATGCCGGTCTCGTTCTTCGACCAACAGTCGACCGGGACGCTGCTGTCGCGCATCACCTATGACTCCGAGCAGGTGGCCTCCTCCTCCTCCGGCGCGCTGATCACCGTGGTGCGCGAAGGGGCTTCGATTATCGCGCTGTTCTGCCTGATGTTTTACTACAGCTGGCAGCTGTCGGTGATCCTGATCGTTTTGGCGCCGATCGTGTCGTTCGCGATCCGCTATGTCTCCAAGCGCTTTCGCAACATCAGTAAGAATATGCAGAGCTCCATGGGGCAGGTGACCGCCAGCGCGGAGCAGATGCTGAAGGGGCACAAAGAGGTGCTGATCTTCGGCGGGCAGAAGGTCGAGAGCGAGCGCTTCAACCAGGTGAGCAATCACATGCGTCAGCAGAGCATGAAGATGGTGACGGCGTCGTCGATCTCTGACCCGATCATCCAGCTTATCGCCTCGTTTTCGCTGGCCTTCGTCCTCTACGCCGCCAGTTTTCCGAGCGTGATGGATACGCTGACCGCCGGGACCATTACCGTGGTGTTCTCTTCCATGATCGCCCTGATGCGTCCGCTGAAGTCGCTGACCAACGTCAACTCGCAGTTCCAGCGCGGTATGGCGGCCTGTCAGACCCTGTTCGCCATTCTGGATTTGGAGCAGGAGAAAGACGAAGGCAAGCGCGTGCTGACGGCAGATCACGCCAAAGGGGATATCCATTTCAAGCAGGTGACCTTTACCTATCAGGGCAAAGAGGTGCCGGCGCTGCGCGATATCAGCCTGACCATTCCGGCCAGCAAGACGGTGGCGCTGGTGGGCCGCTCCGGCTCCGGGAAGTCGACCATCGCGCATTTGCTGACGCGCTTCTATGACATTCAGCAGGGGACGATCCTGATCGATGGACACGATCTGCGTGAATATACCCTGAGCTCGCTGCGCGATCAGGTGGCGCTGGTTTCACAGAGCGTGCACCTGTTTAACGATACCATCGCCAACAACATCGCCTATGCGCGTGATAATACCTACACCCGTGAGGAGATCGAGCACGCGGCGCGTTTGGCCTATGCGATGGACTTTATCGATAAAATGCCGCAGGGGTTGGATACCATCATCGGGGAGAACGGCGTGATGCTCTCCGGCGGTCAGCGCCAGCGTATCGCGATTGCCCGAGCGCTGCTGCGCGACTGCCCGATCCTGATCCTCGATGAGGCGACCTCGGCGCTGGATACTGAGTCCGAGCGCGCGATTCAGGCGGCGCTGGATGAGCTGCAGAAAAACCGGACCTCGCTGGTGATCGCCCATCGCCTCTCGACCATCGAGAGCGCCGACGAGATCCTGGTTGTGGAGGACGGCTGTATTGTGGAGCGCGGCAACCACCGCACGCTGCTGGACAGCGACGGCGTTTATGCCCAGCTCTACCGGATGCAGTTCGGCCAATGATCGCGCGGATCTGGTCTGGGCGATCGCCGCTGTATCTGCTGCTGCTGCCGCTCTCCTGGCTGTATGGCCTGGTGGCGCTGCTGCGCCGTGAGGCCTACCGCCGCGGTTGGCTGCGGGTCTGGCGGGCGCCGCTGCCGCTGGTGGTGGTGGGGAACCTAACCGCCGGGGGCAATGGCAAGACGCCGCTGGTGATCTGGCTAGTTGAGCAGCTGCAGCAGCGTGGCTACCGGGTCGGGGTGGTCTCGCGCGGCTACGGTGGCCGGGCCGCGCACTATCCGCTGGTGCTGGGGCCGGATACCCGCAGCGCGGAGTGCGGCGATGAGCCGCTGCTGATAGCCCAGCGCACCGGTGCCCGGGTGGCGGTGGCGCCGCAGCGCAGCGCGGCGGTGCAGGCGCTGCTGGCCCAGGGGCCGCTGGACGTGGTGATCACCGACGATGGCCTGCAGCACTATGCGCTGGCGCGCGATATGGAGCTGGTGGTGGTCGACGGGGAGCGCCGCTTTGGCAACGGCTGGTGGCTGCCGGCCGGGCCGATGCGCGAGCGGGCCGCTCGGCTGCGCAGCGTCGATGCGGTGATCGTCAACGGCGGCACGCCCCGATCCGGCGAGATCCCGATGTCGTTGGCTGGCCATACGCTGGTCAACCTGCGCAGCGGGGAGCGGCGTGCGGCGGCGCAGTTTGTGACGCCGGTTGTCGCCATGGCCGGGATTGGCCATCCGCCGCGCTTTTTTCATACCCTGACACAGCTGGGGATCCCGCTGCAGGCGAGCCATGCCTTTGCCGATCACCAGGCGTATCAGGCGCAGGCGCTGACGGCGCTGACGCCGCAGGCGCAGCCGCTGCTGATGACCGAAAAAGACGCGGTGAAATGTCGCGCCTTTGCCCAAGACAACTGGTGGTATCTGCCGGTCAGCGCGACGCTGCCCGCGGAGGCCGGCGAGCGTCTGCTGGCGCGTATCACCGCGCTGATTGCGGCGCGGCCGCGCGGTTAGGGCCGTCCGCGGCGGCGGCAGGGCGCCGTCGCGCCGGTCGTTTAGGCGGTAAATATTTTAAAAGGGAAATTTTAAGGCAAAAAACGACTTGCTCAATCGCGGCGTTTATGCGTAAATGGTCTCGGCCTGTAAAACAGACCCGATTTATGTACGACATGAGAATAAAGCTGTTACTCTTTTAAGACGTTATCCTTGGTGATTCCGCTTGTTCGAGAACCCTCTTCTTAGTGCCACCCATAAGTTAGTTTCTGCATTCGGCCTAACCCCCCGATGGGGCAATTTCAGTTAAAATTTAAGGTAATTCAAATGTCTAAGAAGACTGGTCAGGTAAAGTGGTTCAACGAAAGCAAAGGCTTCGGCTTTATCGAGCAGCATGACGGCGGTAAAGATGTCTTCGTACATTTTTCTGCCATCACCGGTGACGGTTTCAAAACGTTGGCTGAAGGCCAGCGTGTAGAGTACACCATTCAGGACAGCCCGCGCGGGCCGGCTGCCGCCAACGTTGTTGCGCTGTAATTACATCGCATAACGTGTGACAATGCACTTATCGTTAGCGCGGCGATGCGTTCGCCCGTGACGTGCATTGTCTCTCGAGAAAGCCCGCCTCTTACGGCGGGCTTTTTGTATCTGTAATTCACCAAGGCTCATGAGGTTGATAACGATAACTTGACAGAGCATGACCACCCTAAGGGCGTATGTCCGCGCGGGTGTACTGATAAGAAGGATAAGTAAAATGACATTAAAAATGGGTTTCGTGAAGTGGTATGACCCGAGTGCGGGTCTGGGCGTAATCTCTCCTCTGGACGGCGGTGACGATCTGTACGTCAACCGGACCGGTATCGCCAGCGCGCGCAATAAGCTGCTGCGCGAAGGGCAGCGGGTCGAGTTTTCGACGCCGCGCGGTCGCCGCAGTCAGATGGCGGAAGATGTGATCGCCTACTGATGTACCGTGCAGCCAGCGTTTTCCCTACACACGTCTCCACGCTGGCTGCTGATAGCGCCTTTCCCCCTCGCTCCCCCGCGTATTGATTCACCTGATTTTCGTCAACAACTTCATGTTTTCAGATTTTGCGATAGCGCAGCATCCTGATTTGCATCATAGTGAATCACGCCGTAGCGCGCTGACGTTCACTGGGCTGCATTCTGCGCCCCCTGGGCTGCGCCAGCGGATGATTAATTCCCCCGAAGGGGGTATGCTAGCGCTACTTTTGGATAGCAAAATCAGTAGGACCCTTTACGCATGGATCACCGTTTACTCGAGATAGTTGCCTGCCCGGTATGTAACGGAAAGCTCTCTTTTAACCAAGAGCATCAGGAGCTCGTCTGTAAAATTGACCGTTTGGCCTTTCCGCTGCGCGACGGCATCCCCGTGATGCTGGAAAACGAGGCCCGACCCCTGCCGCTGGAAGAGAATTGATGAGTTTTATTGCTATTATCCCATCCCGATATGCATCGACCCGCCTGCCGGGGAAGCCGCTGGCGGATATCGCCGGTAAACCTATGGTGGTACATGTGATGGCCCAGGCTCAGGCCTCTGGCGCTGAGCGGGTCATTGTGGCGACCGATCACCCGGATGTGCAGCGCGCCGTGCTGCAGGCGGGGGGCGAGGTGTGTATGACGCGCGCCGACCACCATTCGGGGACCGAGCGCCTGGCCGAGGTGGTTGAACGCTGTGGCTTTGCCGATGACGACATCATCGTCAACGTACAGGGCGATGAGCCGCTGATCCCGCCGCAGATTATCCGTCAGGTGGCGGAGAACCTGGCGCGCTGTGACGCCGGTATGGCGACGCTGGCGGTGCCGATCCACGACGCCGCTGAAGCCTTTAACCCCAACGCGGTGAAGGTGGTGCGCGACAGCCAAGGCTATGCGCTCTATTTCTCGCGCGCCACGATTCCCTGGGATCGCGATCGCTTTGCCGTCTCGCAGAGTCAGATCGGGCAGACGTTTCTGCGCCACATCGGCATTTATGCCTATCGCGCCGGTTTTATTCGCCGCTATGTGACGTGGGTGCCCAGTCAGCTTGAGCAGATTGAGATGCTGGAGCAGCTGCGGGTGCTGTGGTACGGCGAGAAGATCCACGTAGACGTCGCGCTGCAGGCGCCGGGCACTGGGGTAGACACCCCTGAGGATCTGGCCTGCGTTCGGGCGATCCTGGCATCGCAGGGGCAGGAGTGACTGCGCCTGCGGTGATGCGAGTTAACGTAAAAGCGTGCGATTGCACGCTTTTTTGATCTTAGCGCGTGTGGCGGCGCGCATTCTCGCCCATGATAAAGTATCCGGTGACGAAAAGGGTATGACGGATGGAGCAACTGAAAGCGGAGTTAAGCGCCGCGCTGGGGGAACCCGTGGGGCGGATGGTGCAAATCAGCGAGCAACCCTATGCTCGCCTGTATGCGCTCTATACGCGCCAGGGTACGGCGATCCCGCTGGTGGCGAAAAGCTATCTGTGCGGCGGCGTGGCGCAGCAGGAGGCCTATAAGCTCTCGATGCTGGCCCGTCAGGGGACCGTCCGCCTGCCCGCCGTATTCGGCGTACTGATGACGCAGCAGAGCCCGTTTCAGGAGGTGCTGCTGATGGAGCGCCTCTCCGGGGTGGCCGCCGAGGCGCCCGCCCGCACCCCGGCGCGCTGGGAAAGCCTGAAAGAGCAGATCGTTGAGGGGCTGCTGAGCTGGCATCGTATCGATAGCCACGGCTGCGTGGGTAACGTCGATAGCGTGCAGGAGAATGGCTGGGCCGAGTGGTATCAGCAGCGGGTGACGGTGATCGGATCGCTGCTGGACGCGGCGCATATGGGGCCGCTAGCGATGCCCGTGCGACGGGCGCTGGTGCGCAGCCAGGCGCAGCTAACGACGCTGTTCGCGGATTTTGATGATGGCGCGGTGCTGGTGCACGGCAACCTGACGCTGCGCAGCGTGCTGAAAGAGAGCCGTAGCGATCAGCTGCTGGCGATGCTGAATCCCGGCATGATCCTGTGGGCTCCGCGGGAGTACGATCTGTTTCGCCTGTGCGAGGACGATATGTCGGCCGATCTGCTGGGCAGCTACCTGCGCAAGGCGCCGGTCAGCGAGGCGTTTATGGCGCGCCGCTGGCTGTATATGCTGTGGGAGGCGGCCAACCGCTATCTGCACACGGGGGTTCAAGAGCAGGCGGTGCTCGCCCGGGCGGCGCAGCAGCTGCTGCCGTGGCTGGGATAGCGCTCTCTGGGTTCCTCGGCGCAGGGTCGCCGCGCCGTCAATCACTTTGAGGCTCTTTCGCATCGAAAATGATACGTCGCCTACCACTTTGATAGTGCGACGCAAACGTTTAACCGCCATCTCGTCATGCCGCGCCGCCGCTGTCGGCGATAAGTGTGACGCCTTCCTCAATTCTCATTTCATTTTACTCTGAATGCCGTTTTAGACGGCAAATGCGCATGCTCTGTGCATGGTGATAACGCCAGCGTCCGGCGAGAGCGGGATGCGGCAGATGCCATGATATAGGTGTCTTCCATCACTGCGCGCGGCGCCGTGCGCAGTGATGGAGCGCGCCTGAGCTAGGGGAAGCGAATGCCTCTCGAATCGTAGCCGACGGCGGACGCCGCCGCGCCGTAAGGAGTGATGAGTCCATGAGCGTCATGAAGAATCCGCCAGCGGAAAGTGCTGCGCAGCCTGTCGATGAAGTTGAGCGTAAGCTGCCTATCGTGCAGCTGTTTACCCTAGGATTGCAGCATGTGCTGGTGATGTATGCCGGTGCCGTGGCGGTGCCGTTGGTGATCGGCGGCAGCCTCGGCCTGCCCAAAGATCAAATCGCCTTTCTGATCAGCTCCGATCTGTTCTGCTGCGGCGTAGTGACCCTGCTGCAGTGCCTGGGGATCGGTCGCTTTGCCGGTATCCGCCTGCCGGTGATCATGTCGGTTACCTTCGCCGCCGTCACGCCGCTGCTGGCGATTGGCGCGGATCCCACCATCGGCCTGACCGGGATCTTTGGCGCGACCATCGCCTCGGGGATTCTGGCGACCCTGATGGTCCCGCTGGTCGGGCGCCTGATGCCGCTGTTTCCCAACGTGGTGACCGGGGTCGTGATCACCTCCATCGGCATCAGCATTATGCAGGTGGGGATCGACTGGGCGGCGGGGGGCAAGGGGAATCCGGACTACGGCAGCCCGCTGTATCTGGGGACCTCGCTGCTGGTGCTGGTGTTTATCCTGCTGGTGACCCGCTATGCCAAGGGCTTTCTCGGCAATATTTCGGTGCTGCTGGGCATCGTCTTCGGTTTCCTGGTGGCGCTGTGGCTGGGGGAGGTCAGCTTTGACGGGCTGAGCGACGCCGCCTGGTTCGCGCCGATCCACCCCTTTGCCTTTGGCTGGCCCACCTTCGAGCCGGTCTCCATCGTGACGTTGACGGTGGTGATGTTGATTACCTTTATCGAATCGATGGGGATGTTTCTGGCGCTGGGCGACATCGTTGGCCGCCCGGCCAAGCAGCACGATATCGTGCGCGGCCTGCGGGTGGATGGCATCGGCACCATTATCGGCGGCATGTTTAACAGTTTTCCGCACACCTCCTTTTCGCAGAACGTCGGTCTGGTGAGCGTGACCGGGGTCGCCAGCCGCTGGGTCTGCGTGATGTCCGGCGTCATCCTGCTGCTGTTCGGGCTGATCCCCAAGATGTCGGTGATCGTGGCCTCGGTGCCGCAGTTTGTGCTGGGTGGCGCCGGGATCGTGATGTTTGGCATGGTCCTGGCCACCGGGATCCGTATTCTGGCGCGTACGGACTTCAGCCATAACCGGTTTAATCTGTATATCGTCGCCATTAGCCTGGGGGTCGGGATGATCCCGACGGTATCGAGTCACTTCTTTAGCCAGCTGCCACCCGTCCTGCAGCCGCTGCTGCACAGTGGAATCCTGCTGGCCAGCGTTAGCGCCGTCGCTCTGAATCTGTTCTTTAACGGCTATCAGCGCGATGAGCGCGTCGTCAAAATGCGCGCCGAGCGGCGGGCGGCCCGCCAGGCCGACTCATCACAGGCCTCTTAGGCGCCGTAGGCGCTCAGATGCCGTAGGCCGCCGCTGGGGCTATGGCACCGTTAAATCAGCCGCGGAGCGGCGCGCAGCGGATGCGCTCGCCCGCAGAGGGGAAAGCGATGCACACGAAGAAGACGCTGGTGATTAAGAATGCCGATCTGCTGGTCACGATGGACGATCGGCGCCGGGAGATCCGCGGTGGCTGCATGCTGGTGGAGGGATGCCGCATTGTGGCGGTCGGCGGCAGCGAGCTATTGGCCGCCGGCGCCGACGAGGAGTTGGATCTGCGCGGGCACGTAGTGATCCCGGGGATGGTGAACACCCATCACCATATGTTCCAAACCCTGACCCGAGCGCTGCCCGGTGCTCAGGATGCCGAGCTGTTCTCCTGGCTGGAGACGCTGTACCCGGTGTGGGGGCGCCTGACGCCGGAGATGATTTATATCTCGGCCCAGACGGCGATGGCGGAGCTGATGCTCTCCGGCTGCACGACCTCCAGCGACCACCTGTACCTGTTTCCCAACGGCTGTCGCCTGGATGACAGCATCGACGCGGCGCGCGAAATCGGCATGCGTTTTCACGCCTGTCGCGGCAGCATGAGCCTGGGACGCAGCCGCGGCGGCCTGCCGCCCGATGCGCTGGTAGAGCGTGAGGAGGCGATTCTGGAGGATTCGCTGCGGCTGATCCAGGCCTACCATGATGCGGCGCGCTTCAGCATGCTGCGCATCGCGTTGGCGCCTTGCTCGCCCTTTTCCGTCAGTCGAGAGCTGATGAAAAAGAGTGCGCAGCTGGCGCGTCAGCACGGTGTTTCGCTGCATACCCATCTGGCGGAGAATGATAACGACGTCAGCTACAGCCAGCGCCACTTTGGCATGACGCCGGCGGAGTATGCGCACGATCTGGGCTGGACCGGCCCGGACGTTTGGCATGCGCACTGCGTGAAGCTGGATGCGCAGGGGATCGATCTGTTTGCCCGCACCCAGACCGGGGTCGCCCACTGCCCATGCTCCAACATGCGTCTGGCGTCGGGGATCGCGCCGATCCGTCAGATGGTGGACGCCGGGGTGCCGGTCGGTATCGGCGTGGATGGCTCGGCCTCTAACGACGGCAGCTCACTGCTGGCCGAGGCGCGTCAGGCGATGCTGCTACAGCGCGTCGCCAGCGGGCCACAGGCTATGAGCGCGCGCGAGGCGCTGTGGCTGGCGACGCGGGGTGGGGCGCAGATCCTGAACCGCGATGACATCGGCGCGCTGGCGCCGGATATGGCGGCGGACTTTGTCGCCTTTGATCTGCGCGGCCTGGGCACCGCCGGCGCCCGTCACGATCCGCTGGCGGCGCTGGTGTTCTGCAACCCGGGCAACGTGGCCCTCAGCGTGATCAATGGTCGGGTGGTGATCCGCGACGGTCAGCTGCAGACGATCGATCTGCCGCAGGTGATCGCGAAGCATAACCGCCTGAGCACGCTGCTGCTACACGCCGAGCCGCTGTAGCCTAGCGGGTGCGCCACAGCCAGCGACGGCACAGCAGGTAGGCCGTCGCCGGCAGCAGCAGCAGGCAGGCGGCGCCGGTCAGCAGCGCCGCCGTGGAGCCCAGACCGGTGGTCCAGGCAAAAAAGAACCCCAGCATGCTGACGGTTTCCAGCGGATTGCCGTTCAGCGCGGCGTTCTGCGGCTTGGCGAGCGCGTCGAATAGCAGCACCTGCCCTTCAAAGATCAGCAGCGCGACGGCCAGGCTGTAGAGGCGAGCGCGTCGCCGCGTTAAGGTCCGTAGGGTCATTTCTCCTCCGTTGGCGCCGCCGGGCGCCGATCCTGAGCCTGTCCCGTGAGTCCCTGCCAGAGACGCCCCAGCGTTTCATACCAGGCGCGTTCGCTGTGTCCCAGATAGAGCGGAGAGGGGAGCCAGCGCTCCCAGGGATTGAGCGGGCTGGCGATCGCCAGTTGGTTGGCCGGCGCCGGGATCGGATCGAGCCCCTGGTGATGGAAAAAGCCCAGCGCCCGCGGCATATGGTTGGCCGAGGTCACCAGAATCAGCGGCGCGTTCCCGACGACGTCGGCGACGGCCTGCGCCTCTTGGCCGGTATCCCGGGGACTGTCTAAAACGATAATACGCTGCTCATCGACGCCCAGCGAACGCGCCACCCGCGCTGCGACCTCGGCGCTGCTGACCGGGTTCCCCTGCGCCGCTGCGCCGGTAACGATAAGCCGCGCCTGCGGGTTCAGGGCGAGCTGGCGAATGCCCTCGGTCACCCGCGGCAGGCTGTTGCCGATCAGGTTGGAGCTGGGCGCCCACTGCGGGTTATAGGTATAGCCGCCGCCGAGCACCACCACATAGCGGGCCTGGTGCGGGCCGTTCAGGGTCGGGTAGCGATCCTCCAGCGGAGCGAGCAGGCGATCGGCCAGCGGTTGCATGCTCAGCAGGAGAATACCCAGCCAAGCGAGCGAAACGAGGACTTTTCCTGTTCGCTGACGGCGAGTGAACCAGAGCAGCGCCAGGCCGAGCGCGCAGAGCGACAGGAGCAGCGGCAGCGGTAATAGCAGCATGCCGACAAATTTTTTGAGCTCAAATAGCATGGCAACCGTCTCTTTTGGATGAAAAAACGTCATTCGCGTCGAATATCAGGCTGATAATATTCATTCTACGATAGCCTGTGTCAAAATATACCTTTGTTCCTTTGGACCTCGCGCGGCGGCTAACCGCGCGGCCCGAAGGGGGCTGGCCAGCCTAAGTCACCCGGCGTGCGGAGTGGGGAGTATGCAGGATCGTAATTTTGACGATATCGCGGAGAAGTTTGCGCGTAATATTTATGGCACCACCAAGGGGCGTATCCGTCAGGCGGTTCTGTGGCAGGATTTGGAAACCCTGCTGGCCGGTTTACCGCAGCGTCCGCTGCGCATTCTGGACGCCGGCGGCGGACAGGGGCAGATCGCCTGCCAGCTGGCGGCGCGCGGCCACCGGGTGATCCTGTGCGATATTTCGGCGCAGATGCTGCAGCGTGCGGCACAGCACGCCGAGGAGCAGGGTGTTAGCGCGCGCATGGAATTGGTACAAAGTCCGGCGCAGGAGATGCATCGCCATTTGGCTGAGCCGGTGGATCTGGTATTGTTTCATGCCGTCTTGGAATGGGTGGCACAGCCGCAGGCGGTGCTGGCGGCGCTGGAGAAATGCCTGGCGCCGGGCGGCGCGCTGTCGTTGATGTTCTATAACTACAACGGGTTGCTGATGCTGAATACCCTGGTGGGGAATATGGAATATGTGAAGCTCGGCATGCCAAAGCGCAAGCGGCGTTCGCTCTCGCCCGACCATCCGCTGGATCCCGTGCAGGTCTATGGCTGGCTGGAGCAGATGGGGCTGACCATCAGCGGGAAGACCGGGGTGCGGGTATTCCATGATTACCTGCGGGATAAGACACAACAAATCGGGGCCTTTGACGATCTGCTGGCGCTGGAGCAGCGCTATTGTCGTCAGGAGCCCTTTGTAAGTTTGGGGCGCTATATTCACGTGATGGCGCACAAAAAAGGTGACATGAAGGATCCATTATGAGCGATTTTTCCCAGACGGTACCGGAGCTGGTTGCCTGGGCGCGCAAAAATGATTTCGCCTTAACGCTCCCGACCGAGCGGCTGGCCTTTTTGCTGGCTATCGCTACCCTTAACGGCGAGCGTTTGGACGGTGAAATGAGCGAGGGGGATCTGGTCGACGTATTCCGTCATGTCAGCAAGACATTTGAACAGACGCACGAAACCGTCGCCCAGCGCGCCAACAATGCGATTAACGATCTGGTTAAGCAGCGTCTGCTTAACCGCTTTACCAGCGAGTTGGCGGAGGGGAACGCTATCTACCGTCTGACCCCGCTGGGGATCAGTATTTCCGATTACTATATCCGTCAGCGCGAGTTCTCGACCCTGCGTCTGTCGATGCAGCTCTCTATCGTGGCTCAGGAGCTGCGGGCGGCAGGCGACGCGGCAGAAGAGGGCGGCGATGAGTTTCACTGGCACCGCAACGTGTTTGCGCCGCTGAAATATTCGGTGGCGGAGATCTTTGACAGCATCGATCTGACTCAGCGACTGATGGATGAGCAGCAGCAGGGGGTTAAGCGCGATATCGCCGGGCTGCTCACCCAGGACTGGCGGGCGGCGATCTCCAGCTGTGAGCTGCTGCTGTCGGAAACCTCCGGTACCCTGCGCGAGCTGCAGGACACCCTGGAGGCGGCGGGAGATAAGCTGCAGGCCAACCTGCTGCGCATCCAGGATGCGACCCTGGGGCAGGCGGCGCTGGGCTTTGTCGATAAGCTGGTGTTCGACCTGCAGGCCAAGCTGGATCGTATTATCAGCTGGGGGCAGCAGGCGATCGATCTGTGGATCGGCTATGACCGCCACGTACATAAATTTATCCGTACCGCTATCGATATGGATAAGAACCGGGTCTTCGCCCAGCGTCTGCGCCAGTCGGTGCAGGGGTATCTGGAGGCGCCCTGGGCGCTGACCTACGCCAACGCCGATCGGCTGCTGGATATGCGCGACGAAGAGCTGATGCTGCTCAATGCCGAGGTGACCGGCGAACTGCCGCCTGATTTGGAGTTTGAGGAGTATTCCGAGCTGCGTGAGCGGCTGGCGGCGCTGATCGAGCAGGAGCTGCAGGTCTACCGCCAGGAGCAGCGGCCGCTGGATCTGGGGCGGGTACTGCGCGAATACCTGGCGCGCTATCCGCGCCAGCGCCATTTCGACGTGGCAAGAATTTTGGTTGACCAGGCGGTGCGCCTGGGTGTAGCCGAAGCAGATTTTAACGGATTGCAGGCCCAGTGGCAGGCGATCAATGAGTACGGAGCCAAGGTGCAGGCCCATGTCATCGACAAATACTGAAAATACTATGCCGGCCAAGCTGGCGCAGGCGGTGTTTAATCCGCTGTTTCCCGCGCTGGACAGCCAGCTGCGCGCCGGGCGCCATATCGGCATTGACGATCTGGACAATCACGCCTTCCTGATGGATTTCCAGGAGGAGCTGGAGCTGTTTTACGGGCGCTATAACGTAGAGCTGATCCGCGCGCCGGAGGGCTTCTTCTATCTGCGTCCCCGCTCCACGACCCTAATCCCCCGCTCGGTGCTGTCTGAGCTGGACATGCTGGTGGGCAAGATCCTCTGTTATCTCTACCTCAGCCCGGAGCGGCTAGCCCATGAGGGGATCTTCAGCCAGCAGGAGCTGTATGACGAGCTGCTGACCCTGACCGAT
The DNA here is from genome assembly GCF_001896205.1 of Edwardsiella piscicida. Taxonomy (GTDB): domain Bacteria; phylum Pseudomonadota; class Gammaproteobacteria; order Enterobacterales; family Enterobacteriaceae; genus Edwardsiella; species Edwardsiella piscicida. Next base: position 2,455,942 of record NZ_MPNU01000001.1, on the reverse strand, counting down.
GAGAGCAAGCTGCTCAGGCTGGTTAACCAGCGCTCGACCGGCTCCGATCTGGATCGCCAAAAGCTGCAGGAGAAGCTGCGTACCTCGCTGAATCGCCTGCGCCGGCTGGGAATGGTGTTCTTTATCGGGAGCGACAGCGCTAAGTTCCGCATTACCGAGGCGGTATTCCGCTTCGGCGCCGACGTACGCGCCGGCGACGATGCGCGCGATGCCCAGATGCGCCTGATCCGCGACGGCGAGGCGGTTACGCTGGAGCCATCGCTGGCGCTCAATGACGGCGCGGCGGATGACGCACAGGCGGAGCAAGAATCCGAGGATGCAGAGGATGAACAGGAATGATTGAACGCGGTAAGTTTCGCTCGCTGACCCTGGTTAACTGGAACGGCTTCTTTGCCCGAACCTTCGATTTAGACGAGCTGGTGACCACCCTCTCCGGCGGTAACGGGGCGGGAAAGTCCACCACCATGGCGGCCTTTGTTACCGCCCTGATCCCGGATCTGACCCTGCTGCATTTCCGCAACACCACCGAGGCTGGCGCCACCAGCGGATCGCGCGATAAGGGCCTGCACGGCAAGCTGCGCCCCGGGGTGTGCTATGCCGCGCTGGACGTGGTGAACTCCCGTCACCAGCGGGTGCTGGTTGGCGTGCGCCTGCAGCAGGTGGCCGGCCGCGATCGCAAGGTGGATATCAAGCCCTTCGCCATTCAGGGGCTGCCGACGGCATACCAGCCGACCCAGCTGCTGACCGAGACGGTCGAAGGCCGTCAGGCGCGAGTGCTGGCGCTGCCGGAGCTGAAGGAGCGCGTAGAGGCGATCGAAGGGGTGCAGTTCAAGCAGTTCAACTCGATTACCGACTACCATGCGCTGATGTTCGATCTGGGCGTGGTACCGCGCCGCCTGCGCTCTGCGGCGGATCGCAGCAAATTCTACCGGCTGATTGAGGCCTCGCTGTACGGCGGGATCTCCAGCGCGATCACCCGCTCGCTGCGCGACTACCTGCTGCCGGAGAACGGCGGGGTGCGTAAGGCGTTCCAGGACATGGAGGCGGCGCTGCGCGAGAACCGCATGACGCTGGAGGCCATCCGGGTAACCCAATCCGACCGCGATCTGTTTAAGCATCTGATCAGCGAGGCCACCGCCTACGTGTCGGCGGACTATATGCGGCATGCCAACGAGCGGCGTAGCCACCTGGATCAGGCGCTGCAGCTGCGTCGCGAGCTGCTCGGCGGGCGGCGACAGCTGCTGAGCGAACAGTATCGTCACGTGGAGATGGCGCGCGAGCTGGAGGAGCAGAACGGCGCCGAAGCGGATCTGGATACCGATTATCAGGCGGCCAGTGACCACCTGAATCTGGTGCAGACCGCGCTGCGACAGCGAGAGAAGATCGAACGCTATCAGGGCGATCTGGAGGAGCTGAGCTACCGTCTGGACGAACAGAGTGAGGTCGCGGCCGAAGCGCAGGAGCAGTATGAATCCTGGCAGGAGCGCAGCGAGGCGGCGGAGGCAGAGGTCGATGAGCTGAAGAGCCAGCTGGCCGATTACCAGCAGGCGTTGGACGTACAGCAGACGCGAGCTATCCAGTATCAGCAGGCGCTGCAGGCGCTGGCGCGGGCGCAGACGCTGTGCGCGCTGCCGACGCTGAGCGCCGACGACGTGGAAACCTGGCTGGAGGACTTTCGCGCTCGTGAAGAGGAGGCGACCGAGCTGCTGCTGCAGCTGGAGCAGAAGCTGAGCGTAGCCAACGCGGCGCACAGCCAGTTTGAAGAGGCCTACCGCCTGGTGAACCGCGTGGTGGGCGAGGTCAGCCGCAGCGACGCCTGGCAGGCCGGGCGCGCGCTGCTGCGCGAGTGGCCGGCGCTACAGCATCAGGCCCAGCGCGTTGCGCCCATCGGCGCTCGCCTGGCCGAGCTGGAGCAGCGGCTGAATGCCCAGCAGGATGCCGAGCGGCTGCTGCAGGAGTGCATTAAGCGCAGCGGGCGTGACTGTGACGTGCAGCAGCTGGATGCCCTGCAGGCCGAGCTGGAGGCGCAGATCGAAACCCTGGCGCAGCAGGCGGCCGACGCCGGTGAACGCAGCATGGCGCTGCGTCAGGAGCTGGAGCAGATCACCGAGCGGGTCGGCGCGCTGAGCGCGCGGGCGCCGGCGTGGCTCGCCGCCCAAGAGGCGCTGAATGCCCTGGAGTCGCAGTGCGGCGAAACGCTGGAGGACAGTCGCGCGGTGACTGACCAGATGCAGCAGCTGCTGGAGCGCGAGCGCGAATATACCGTCGAACGCGACGAGGTCGCCGCCCGCAAGGGGGCACTGGAGCGGGAGATCGAGCGCCTGAGCCAGCCCGGCGGCGCCGAGGATGCCCGGCTGATCGCGCTGGCAGAGCGCTTTGGCGGCGTGCTGCTGTCGGAGATCTACGACGACGTTACGCTGGACGATGCCCCCTACTTCTCGGCGCTGTATGGGCCGTCGCGCCACGCCATCGTGGTGCCGGATCTGGCCGCGGTGCGCGCTCAGCTAGCGGGGCTGGAGGAGTGTCCGGAGGATCTCTACCTGATCGAGGGGGATCCGCAGTCCTTCGACGACAGCGTTTTTGCCGTTGAGGAGCTGGAGAAGGCGGTGGTGGTGAAGATCGCCGATCGCCAGTGGCGCTACTCCCGTTTCCCGTCGCTGCCGCTGTTTGGCCGCGCGGCGCGCGAGAGCCGTCTGGAGACGCTGTACGCCGAGCGCGAGGCGCTGGCGGAGCGTTATGCCACGCTGTCGTTCGACGTGCAGAAGATCCAGCGTCTGCACCACGCCTTCAGCCGCTTTATCGGCAGCCATCTGGCGGTGGTCTTTGACGACGATCCGGAGCAGGCGCTGCGTCAGCTGCAGCAGCGTCGGGGGGAGATTGAGCGCGAGTTTGCCGGTCAGGATGCCCAGACCCAGCAACAGCGTCAGCAGCTGCAGCAGGCGCGCGAGCTGGCCGGGCTGCTGAATCGCCTGGCACCCCAGGCGGCGCTGCTGGCGGACGAGACGCTGCCCGATCGGGTCGACGAACTGCGTGACGAACTGGAGCAGGCGCGCGATGCGGCGCGCTATCTGCAGCAGCACGGCGCCACGCTGGCGGCGCTGGAGCCGGTGATCGGCGTGCTGCAGAGCGATCCGCAGCAGCATGAGCAGCTGCAGCAGGATTATCAGCAGGCGCTGCAGCGTCAGCGCCTGACCAAGCAGCAGGCCTTTGCCCTGACCGAGGTGGCGCAGCGTCGCGCCCATTTCAGCTATAGCGATGCGGTGGGGATGCTGAGCGAAAACGCCGACCTCAACGAGCGTCTGCGTCAGCGTTTGGAGCATGCAGAGACCGAGCGCAGCCGCAGCCGTGAGCAGCTGCGTCAGCATCAGGCCCAGCTGGCCCAGTACAATCAGGTGCTGGCGTCGCTGAAGAGCGCCTTCGATGCCAAGCGCGACATGCTGCAGGAGCTGCAGCAGGAGATGCAGGATATCGGCGTAACGGCGGACGCGAGCGCCGAGGCGCGGGCCCGTACGCGCCGCGATGAGCTGCACGCTGCCCTGAGCGAAAACCGCAGCCGACGCAACCAGTTGGAGAAGCAGATCACCATCTGCGAGGCGGAGATGGAGTCGCTGATCAAGCGGCTGCGTAAGGCCGAGCGTGAGTATCATCTGATGCGAACTCAGGTGACGCAGGCCAAGGCGGGCTGGTGCGCGGTGATGCGTTTGGTGAAAGATAACGGCGTCGAGCGTCGTCTGCACCGGCGTGAGCTGGCCTATATGGATGCAGACGAGCTGCGCTCCATGTCGGATAAGGCGCTGGGCGCCCTGCGTCTGGCGGTGGCGGATAACGAGCATCTGCGCGACGTGCTGCGTCTGTCGGAGGATCCGAAGCGTCCCGAGCGCAAGGTCCAGTTCTATGTGGCGGTCTATCAGCATCTGCGCGAGCGTATCCGTCAGGATATTATCCGCAGCGACGATCCCATCGATGCCATTGAGCAGATGGAGATCGAGCTGGCCCGCCTGACGGAGGAGCTGACGGCGCGTGAGCAGAAGCTGGCCATCAGCGCCCGCAGCGTGGCGAACATCATTCGCAAGACCATTCAGCGCGAGCAGAACCGTATCCGCCTGCTGAACCAGGGGCTGCAGTCGGTGGCCTTTGGCCAGGTCAACAGCGTGCGCCTGAACGTGAACGTGCGCGACAGCCACGCCATGCTGCTGAACGTGCTCTCCGAGCAGCAGGAGCAGCATCAGGATCTGTTCAACAGCAACCGCCTGACCTTCTCGGAGGCGCTGGCCAAGCTGTATCAGCGCCTGAACCCGCAGATCGATATGGGGCAGCGTACCCCGCAGACCATCGGTGAGGAGCTGCTGGACTACCGCAGCTACCTGGAGATGGAGGTGGAGGTGAACCGTGGATCGGACGGCTGGCTGCGCGCGGAAAGCGGCGCGCTGTCGACCGGCGAGGCGATCGGTACCGGGATGTCGATCCTGGTGATGGTGGTGCAGAGCTGGGAGGAGGAGTCACGTCGCCTGCGCGGCAAGGATATCTCCCCCTGCCGGCTGCTGTTCCTGGATGAGGCGGCGCGTCTTGACGCCAAGTCCATCGCGACGCTGTTCGAGCTGTGTGAGCGGTTGGAGATGCAGCTGATCATCGCCGCCCCCGAGAATATCAGCCCGGAAAAAGGCACCACCTACAAACTGGTGCGTAAGGTATTCAACCATACCGAACACGTGCACGTGGTGGGGCTGCGCGGCTTTAGCGCCGCGGCGGAGGAGGCGGGCGAGCGCTCGGCGCAGCCGCTGGAGGATACCCCGGCCTGAGGGCGCGCGTTGACGCACCGCGTCGTCGTCTGACGGCGCCTCGACGGCCCGCCCTGCGCGGGCCGTTGTCTTTTTAACCACAGAATGCGCGCGGGATGAGGGATATCTGAAAGCGCGGCCGCGCGCTTGTATTCGACTATCGGCGGCGCGCATGATGTCATAAAGTGACATAAATCTGTGCCTGCGATGCTTTTTCCCCTCGTCTTTTTTTTGGCAAAATAGCAACATAGTCATGTTACCTATGCCTGTGGCGTGGGCGTGACCGGATCGAATCGATGATGGCGCACAGGGCGGCAGCGCAGCCTGCTGCCGTAGCGAGACCGCCAAACGGCGGTTTATTCTGTATAATTTGCATTAGGTGCCCGACAGTATCGCTGTGGGCGAAGAGGGAGCAAGGAAGTCATGCTGAGCGCTAAATTCGGTTTTCGCCGGCGTATGGCCGGCACGCTGCTGGCGGTAACGCTGGCACCTTGGGGTACACCGGCGCTGGCACAAACGGCGCCCGCACACGCGGAGGCGGCCTCTGCCGCGTCGGCGCTGCAGGCGCAGCTACCGTCGGGGGTCACGCTACGCTATGGCGATGCGCTGGCGGCGCTGTACGCGGCCCACCGTGAGCAGCCGATGTGGCAGGATAGCGAGGCGGTGCGGGACTTTCAGCAGCAGCTGGCGGAGCTGGCGCTGTCCGGCGTACAGCCGCAGTTTGCTCACTGGGCCGATGCGCTGACGGATCCCCGCATCCACGGTATGGCGCGGGATATCCTGCTGTCTGACGCCATGATGGGCTACCTGCAGTATGTGGCCGGCGTGGCGGCCAACGGTGACGCCTGGCTGTACGGCAATAAGAGCTATACGCTCGCGGCCCCGCCCGCCGGACTGGTCGATAACTGGCAGCGGGCGCTGCGCCAGGGGACGCTGACGGTCTTTATTCGTTCGCTGGCGCCTTCGAACCCGCAGTACCCGGCGATGCGCACGGCGCTGGAGACGCTGCTGGCCGATACCCAGCCCTGGCCGCAGATGCCCAGCGGGCCGACGCTGCGTCCAGGCGACAGCAGCCCGGCCATCGCCACGCTGCGCGCGATCCTGCTGCGCAGCGGCGCACTGTCGACGGCGGAGGCGGGCGACGGCGATGTCTATACGCCGGCGCTGGTGGCGGCGGTGAAGCGTTTCCAGAGCGGTCAGGGGCTGACGCCGGATGGGGTGATCGGTCCGCGCACCTATGCCTGGCTGAACGTCACGCCGTCGATGCGAGCCGCGCTGCTGGCGTTGAATATTCAGCGTCTGCGTCTGCTGCCCGCCTCGGTGCATACCGGGATCATGGTCAACATCCCCAACTATTCCATGACCTACTACCGCGATGGTAAGGATGTGCTCTCGTCTCGGGTGATCGTCGGGCGCCCGGCGCGTAAGACGCCGCTGATGAACAGTGAGCTGAACAACGTGGTGGTCAATCCGCCGTGGAATGTGCCGACGAAGCTAGTGCGTGAGGATATCGTCCCCAAGGCCATGCGCGATCCCGGCTACTTTGAGCGCCACGGCTATACGCTGCTCTCCGGCTGGAGCGGCGATGTTCAGGTGATAAACCCCTACATGATCGACTGGAACAGCGTGTCGGCGCGCAACTTCCCTTACCGGGTACGCCAGGCGCCGGGGGCGAGCAACTCGCTGGGCCGCTTTAAATTTAACATGCCGAGCCAGGACGCTATCTACCTGCACGATACGCCGAACCATGCGCTGTTCAATCAGGATATCCGTGCGCTCAGCTCCGGCTGCGTTCGCATCAATAAGGCCTCGACGCTGGCGGATATGCTGCTGGCCGACGCCGGGTGGAGCCCTGAGCGGGTGGCCTCCGCGCTGCAGGCGGGCAATACGCAGTATGTTCCTATCCGACAGCGCATTCCGGTGCGGCTCTACTATCAGACCGCCTGGGTCAGCGACGGCGGGGAGCCCCAGTTCCGCACAGATATTTACAATTATGATCAGCTGGCCCGCAGCGGTAGCCGCAGCGTGGCGCAGGCGCGCCAGCTTTTCCATCTGTAGCAGACGGTTATCCCGCCGCGTGCGGGGCCGCGGCCGCCGCGGCGGCGGGGTGATTTTTGTGATGGCCCACGCCGGGGCGCGCGGGGCGGGTTGACGCCGCCGGATGGGGCGGTTAAGGTGCGCTGAGTGAGGCGTCGCGCAAGCGCTTTTCGTGCTGTTGATAGCCACGATCGGTTCGGCTGGGCGGGACGCGAGATAACAGGGGCCGCAAAGGCCCCAATCTGTGCGCTTTGGGCGTGTTATTCAGACACTTTTTGGCCGGGTCATATTTGCTCATGGAACCGATAGATTTTCAGCGCCGTAAATGGCTGGCGCTCGGTGGTGCGGCACTTGGATTTGCCCTGCTGCCGGGCGTCGCCCAGGCGACCCTTTCTACACCGCGCCCGCGGGTGCTGGTGCTCAATAACTTAAATACCGGCGAGCGCCTGCGCGCCGAGTTTTTTGATGGTCGTGCCTATATTCCTGAGGAGCTGGCGCGTCTAAACCACTTTTTCCGCGACTATCGCGCCAATCAGGTGAAGCGGATCGATCCGCGTCTGTTCGATCAGATCTTCCGGCTTCAGGTGATGCTGGGCAGCAAGAAGCCGATTCAGCTGGTGTCCGGCTATCGCTCGCCCCATACCAACAGCGAGCTGCGCGAGCGTAGCCGCGGCGTCGCCAAGCAGAGCTTCCATACCAAAGGGCAGGCGATGGATTTTCACATCGACGGCGTGACGCTGGCTAACGTGCGCAAGGCGGCGATGCGTATGCGCTCCGGTGGCGTAGGCTATTATCCGCGCAGTAATTTTGTCCATATCGATACCGGGCCGGTGAGAAGTTGGTGATCCTCGCGCGGATGCGTATGATGGAGTCTGGTAAGGGCGACTGCCGGCCGTGAGCCGGCGTTTTTATGCGCGGAGAGTACCATGAAATACCACATCATTCCGGTTACCGCTTTTCAGCAAAACTGCACCTTGCTGTGGTGTGAGGCGACCCGGGAGGCGGCGATTGTCGATCCCGGCGGCGAGAGTGCCAAGATCCTGCGGGAGATCGGCGCCCGGGATCTGAAGGTGACGCAAATTCTGCTGACCCACGGCCACATCGACCACGTCGGCGCGGCGGCGCGTCTGGCGCAGACCCTGTCGGTGCCCATCTATGGCCCGCAGCAGGAGGACCAGTATTGGCTGGATCAGCTGTCGCAGCAGGCCGATATGTTTGGCTTTACCGACTGTCAGCCGTTTATGCCGACCCGCTGGCTGCAGCAGGGCGACACCCTGGCGGTGGGCGAGGAGCAGCTGACGGTGCTGCACTGTCCGGGTCATACGCCGGGCCACGTCGTTTACTTCTGCGAGAAGGCGCGTCTGGCGCAGGTGGGCGATGTGCTGTTTCGCGGCAGCATCGGGCGCAGCGATTTTGCCGGCGGCAACCACCGCGATCTGCTCAACAGCATCTGGACCCGTCTGTTTACTCTGGGCGATGACGTGGCGTTTATTCCCGGTCACGGCCCCATGTCGACCATCGGTGAAGAGCGACGCAGCAACCCTTACGTGCGCGACGAGCCGGAAAACTGGTAGCGGCGCCGTTTGGCGCCGCTTTACCCTCTCGACGGAAAGACGCCTTAGCGCGTCTTTTTTGATCTTTGTCGCGCGGGCTCACGAGATCATCTGCATACCGCCCAGAATGATCGTAAGACGGTCAAACAGGGTCTGCATCAGGTGTTCGACAAAGGGCGCCAGCATCGGCATCAGCATGCTGAGGGTCATCATGCCGATGGTGAGGGTCAGCGGAAAGCCGACGACGAAGATGGATAGCTGGGGCGTCATGCGGTTGAGCAGCCCCAGCGCCATGTTGAGGGTCAGCAGCAGGGCGATCAGCGGCAGGGCCAGCATCATGCCGTTGAGGAAGATCAGATTGCCGCTCTGGGCCAGGGCCAAGAACCCGTTGCCGTTCAGCGGGTGTGTTGACAGGGGCAGCGTGCGGAAGCTGTCGGCCAGCAGGGAGATGGTCCACAGGTGGCCGTTTACGCTGAGGAACAGCAGCAGGGCCAGCAGGTTAAGCAGGCGCGCCAGGACCGGCATATTGGGGCCGCCGGAGGGGTCAAAGAAGGTGGCAAACGACAGCCCCATCTGCATGCCGATCACCTCACCGGCCAGACGCACGGCGGCGAAGGCGAGCTGCATGGTCAAGCCGATGGCGCAGCCGATCAGGATCTGTTGGATAGCCAGCCACAGGGCGCCGCCGCTGGCCAGCGTAATATCCGTCGGCGGCAGCTGGGGGGCCAGCAGAAAGGCCGTCAGCGCGGCCAGAGCGATGCGGATCTTGCGCGGTACCGCTTTCTCGCCCAGCATCGGCGCGGTGCTGTACAGGGCCAGCAGGCGGATAAAGGGCCAGAAAAACTGCCCTAGCCAGAGCGTGAGCTGGGCGGGGTCGAAGGTGATCATGGCTAGCCGATCAGGGTTGGCAGACTGCTGAAGAGGGTGCGCATATAGTCCAGCAGCAGGCTGAGCATCCAGGGGCCGGCGACCACCAGGGTGGCGAAGACGGCCAGAATTTTGGGAATAAACGACAGGGTCATTTCGTTGATTTGGGTCGCCGCCTGCAGCAGGCTGATCAGCAGACCGCTGATCAGCGCGGCCAGCAGCAGCGGAGTGGCCAGCGCCAGCCCCACTTTCATTGCCTGATATCCCAGGGCCATTACCGATTCCGGCGTCATGGCGTCCTCCTCGTATCGCCTATCCCAGTAGGCGTGATTGTGAAAGCCGCGCGGCCCCGACGCGGACGGCGATACCGCCGCCGATGCGGCGTACGCGGTATGCTCGCCGGGGCAGGGCGGCGGATAAATAGCCTAACGCGGTGGGCGTTAGGTGTAGAAGCTTTGCGCCAGCGAGCCGAGCAGCAGCTGCCAGCCGTCCACCAGGACAAACAGCATCAGCTTAAACGGCAGCGAGATGGTGGCCGGGGGCACCATCATCATCCCCAGCGCCATCAATACGCTGGCGACGACCAGGTCGATGATCAAAAACGGAATAAAGACGGTAAAGCCGATCTGGAACGCCGTTTTCAGTTCGCTGGTGACGTAGGCCGGCAGCAGAATCCGCATCGGCACATCCTCAGGCCCCTGCATCTCTGGCTGTTTGGCCAGGCGGGAGAACAGCGCCAGATCGGTTTCACGGGTCTGACGCAGCATAAAGGCCCGCAGCGGTTTGGCGCCGCGATCCAGGGCGGTCTCCATGCTGATTTTCTGCTCGCTGAACGGTTGATAGGCGTCCTGGTAGATCTTATCGAGCACCGGCGACATGATAAAAAAGGTTAAAAACAGCGCGAGCCCCAGTAGCACCTGATTCGGCGGCGCAGAGGGGGTGCCCAGCGCGTTGCGCAGCAGGCCGAGAACGATGATGATCCGGGTAAAGCTGGTCATCAGCAGCAGCGCGGCCGGCAGGAAGCTGAGCGAGGTCAGGAAGACCAGCGTTTGGACCGGCAGGGACCAGCTCTGCCCGCCGTGTGCCAGCGGTTGACTGATAATGCCGGGTAGCTGGGCCAGTGCCGCGGGCGCGCACAGCAGCAGCCCCGACAGCAGGGTGTAACGCAGAATACGCCGCATCAGGAGTTCTCTTTACTTCGGCCAAATCGGTGACGTGCAGCCTGGCGCAGCAGGTGCTGGAATGAGGTCGGTCGTCCGGCCGCATCGTGCTCCGTCGTCGCCGGCACATCAAAGGTATGTAGATGGGTGATGCTCTGAGCCGTGACGCCGAGCACCAGACATTGGTTATCCACCTCGACCACCACCAGACGCTCACGCTGCCCTAGGCTACAGCTGGCGCGGACGTTGAGCAGACGCTCACCGCGTGGACGGGCGGCGAATCCCAGACGCTTGACCAGCCAGGCCAGCGCCAGGATCAGCAGTAGAATGCCGCCCAGCGTACCGCCCACCTGGGTCAGTACGCTTTCCGTCGGCAGTGCGGGGGCGGCGGGGATCGCCGCGACGACGCTGGACATATCAGCGGCTCAGGCGACGCATGCGTTCTGACGGAGTGATGATATCGGTAATGCGGACGCCGAATTTATCGTTGACCACCACCACCTCGCCCTGGGCTATCAGATAGCCGTTGATCAGCACATCCAGCGGCTCCCCGGCCAGGCCATCCAGCGCCACCACGGATCCCTGCGACAGGCGCAGCAGCTCTTTGATGGTCATCTTGGTGCGGCCCAGCTCCACGGTCAGCTTGACCGGGATGTCCAGGATCAGATCGATATCCTGACCGCTGCCGGCGCCGAGCGTCGGCGTCTCATCCAGATTCTGAAAAATATCGCCGTTATTCTGACCGGCGGTCTGTTGTTCTCCCATTGCTTCCGCCCACAGGTCGGCGGCGTCATCCTGAGCGTCAGCTGACGGCTTGTTGGCGTCACTCATCGGAATTTCCTCGCGAAGTCGCATCTAAAATAGGGTTAATCATTTTTTCTACGCGCAGTGCATACTGGCCGTGATAGCAGCCATACTGGCAGGTTAACACCGGCACACCGTCTACGTTGGCCACCAGGCGGTCGGGCCGGTCGATGGGCAATACATCGCCGATCTGCAGCTTAAGAACGTCAGACAGACGCAGCGGAACGTCGACAAAATTGGCCACCAGCTCCAGCTCGGAGTGCTGTACCTGCTTGCTAAGGGTATCGCGCCAGTGCTGATCCTCCTGTTTGGAGTTCTCCAGCGGCGGGTTGACCAGCAGCTCGCGCAGCGGTTCGATCATTGAGAAGGGGATACAGATATTGAACTCCCCGCTCAGGGCTCCGACCTCAACGGTAAAGGGCGTCGTGACCACGATATCGTTAGGGGAGGTGGTGATATTGGTAAATTTTACCTGGATCTCTGAGCGGACATATTCGACGTCCAGCTTGAAGATGGCGCCCCAGGCATCGCGATAGGCGTCCAGCGCCAGTCGCAGCATGCGCTGGATCACCCGCTGTTCGGTGTGGGTAAACTCACGGCCGTCCACCTTGGTGGGGAAGCGGCCATCGCCGCCGAACAGGTTATCGACCGCCATAAACACCAGGCTGGGTTCGAAGACCATCAGCGCGGTACCGCGCAGGGGCTTCAGGTGCACCAGGTTAAGGTTGGTCGGCACCGGCAGGTTACGGGCAAACTCATGGTAGGGCTGAATACGCACCGCGCCTACCGTGATATCCGGACTGCGGCGCAGCAGGTTAAACAGTCCCATTCGGAACTGACGGGCGAAACGCTCGTTGACGATCTCCAGGGCCTGCAGACGTTCGCGCACGACGCGTCGTTGGGTGGTGGGATCGTAGGGACGGACGTCGCCGTCGTGATTTTCCAGTGACGCATGCTGCTCGCTGGGCGCGGCATCGCTGTCGCCATTGAGCAGCGCGTCTATTTCGGCTTGAGACAGAATGCTATCGGACATAACGGTTACCGCAGGATGAACGCTGTGAACATAACGTCATTGACCATCTGTGCGGGCTGGCCGCTGACGACCGGCGCGCGCAGGGTGGATTTAATTTCGTCCATCAACGCTTTTTTACCCTGCTCGGAGGCCAGCGTTGCAGCCTGCTGGCGAGAGAGCAGCATTAACAGACGGCTACGTACCTCAGGCAGATAGTCGTTTAGACGCTTACGAGTACCCTCATCAGGCAGACGCAGGGTAATGCCGACGTACAGGACGCGGTCGCTGTCGTCGCCGTTACTCAGCAGGTTAACCGTAAACGGATCCAGCGCCATAAAGACCGGCAGAGGAATCGGCGCCTGCTTGACGGTGTGCTGCTGTGTCTGTTGATAATAGTGCCAGCCGAAGTAGCCGCCGCCGGCGGCCAGCGCGGCAAAGAGCACCAACAGGATCAATACCCATTTGCGCCGTTTAGCGGAGCGGTTTGGGAGTGACATATCAGACATAAGGGGGATGATTCCTGTAGCTGTGTGCGCAACGCGCATGGAAATTCGCTAAAGCTATTATCCCTGCCGTCAGGCCGGAACAATGGCGGGAATAACGTCAAAAAACGGGGCTAATCGGGCGATTGCCCCGTTCGGTTTCTGTCAGGCGCGCTAAACGCTGATATCGACTGCGCCCAGATGGCGACGCACCGTGGTTGGCGCAACGGCGTCCAGCGGCGTCGAGACCGCATTGTCGGCCACGATAAACGGCGTGGCGTCCGGCTGCGGGGCCTGCCCCTGCTGTTGGCCATTGCCCCACTGCGATTGGGCCTCGCTGCCGATGCTGCTCTGTCCCAGCTGAATACCGCTCTCCGCCAGCGCCGTGCGCAGATGCGGCAAGGCGGCCTCTAGCGCGGCGCGGACCTGACCGTGCGCGGCGGCCATATGCAGCTGCGCCTGATTATCGTCCAGGCGCAGAGTGATCTGGACGGCGCCGAGATCCTGCGGGTGCAGGCGCAGCTCGGCCTGATGCTGGCCGTTGCGGGCAAACATCAGCACCTGCTGTCCCAGCGCCTGCTGCCACTCACCGCTGCCGAGGGGCGCGTTGAGCAGCGGAGCGCTGGCGGTGGCGGCAGAGGCCAGCGGCGTCGCGCTGAGCTGAGGCGTCGCCGGCAGCGGCGCGGCGTGCAGGGCGGTCGGCGTAATGGCCTGTGCGCTGTGGCTCGGCTGGAGGTCGTGCGGTAGACTGCGGCGATCCGGGGTATTCAGGCTGACCAGTGAACTGGCGGTATCCAGCGTATTGATCCCCGGCGTCGTGGGGGACGCCTTGGCGCTGAGCAGCGGGGCGATGTCGGCGCGCTGCGTCAGGGCGTCAGGGCGCGCGTTGGCGTTGCCCAGCAGCGAGGCCAGCGGGCTCTCCTGCGCCCCTCGGCGCGGGGAGAGCAGACGCATCAGGTCGTCGCCGGTGCGTGCGCTGCCCGGCGTAAAGGTCTGGGACGGGGCATCGGCGCGCGGCGGCAGCATCGCCAGCAGGGCAGCGATCGCCTGCTGGGTCGTTGCGTCGGCGGTTTCCGGCGCGATTTTCTGCGGGTGATCCGACGTCGTCAGCGCCGGGGTCTGGCGCGCCGCCGCGGCGATCTCCGCCGGGTCAAGCCGCTGGCCGTGCTGATTCTCTAGGCTGGCCAACAGCGCCTGACGCTGCGTGGCGCTCATTTGGGACAGGCGGCTGAGCAGGGCGCTGTGCGGCCCGGTCGGCGTCTGGCCTTCCGGCTGCTGCAGCGCCTGGATCAGCGCCTGCTTGCTGCCCGGCTGGCTGATCAGCGCCAGAATATCGGCAAACGGGAAGCCATCGCCGGCATCCGCCGCCGGGCTGTCCGTCGACGCGGAGGCGGTGTTAAGCGTGATGGCAACGGGCGTTGTCATGATTTTTCTCTCCTTTGGCTGGCACGCTGTGCGTACTCATCCATCCGTTTTTGATCCTGTTTATTCAGTACTATCTGGCGCTGCACCTCGGCGCGCTCGTGCAGGGCGCTGAAGGCGCTCAGGCGCTGCTGCTTCTGCTGCCAGCTGTGGGTCGCGTGCTCCAGACGGGAGTGGCACTGGGTCAGCTGCGCCCGGTGCTGCTCGATGGCCTGCTCCAGCGTCAGGATAAACTGCTGGTAGTTGTACCAGCTGGCCGCGGCGATCCCGCCGCTCATCCCCTGATTCAGGCGTTTGCGATACTCATCTTGATAGTTGAGTAGCATCTCCAGCTGCTGCTGAGCCTGTTGACAGGCCTGACGGGCATGCCCCAGCGCCCGGGTCGCCTGATCGACATCCTGCTGCGCCAGTTCGCGTAGGGTGTTTAATGCTGATGACATGCCAACCTCCCCTTAGGCCATCATCGATGGCTATGCGCTGAACAGCGCCTGCAGCGCCGTACAGGCCTGTTGATAGTCGCTGCGCTCAAAAATGCCCTGCTGCAGAAACGCCTCAAGCTGCGGATAGAGCGCGATGGCCTGATCCAGCAGCGGATCGCTGCCGCGCGCATAGGCGCCGACGCTGATCAGATCCCGGTTGCGCTGATAGCTGGAGAGCAGCTGTTTGAAGCTGCGCACCCGCGCATAGTGCGCCTCATCGATCAGCGAGGTCATGGCGCGGCTGATGGAGGCTTCGATATCGATAGCCGGGTAGTGGCCGGCCTCCGCCAGATGACGCGACAGCACCACGTGACCATCAAGGATGGCGCGCGCCGAGTCGGCGATGGGATCCTGCTGATCGTCACCCTCGGTGAGGACGGTATAAAATGCGGTGATGGAGCCACCGCCGCTGATCCCGTTGCCGGCGCGCTCCACCAGCGCGGGCAGCTTGGCGAAGACCGACGGTGGGTAGCCTTTGGTGGCCGGCGGTTCGCCGATAGCCAGCGCGATTTCACGCTGGGCCATGGCGTAGCGGGTCAGGGAGTCCATGATCAGCAGCACGTGCTGGCCCCGATCGCGAAAGTCTTCGGCGATACGGGTGGCGTAGGCGGCGCCCTGCATACGCAGCAGCGGCGAGACATCCGCCGGGGCGGCGATCACCACCGAGCGCTGGCGTCCCTCCTCGCCGAGGATATTCTCAATAAAGTCTTTGACCTCGCGGCCGCGCTCACCGATCAGCCCGACGACGATCACGTCGGCCTGGGTGTAGCGCGCCATCATGCCGAGCAGCACGCTCTTACCGACCCCGGAGCCGGCAAACAGCCCCATGCGCTGGCCGCGCCCCACCGTCAGCAGAGCGTTAATGGCGCGTACGCCGACGTCCAGCACCTGGGTGATCGGCGTTCGCTGCAGCGGGTTGAAGGGTTGGCTGCTCAGTCCGCCGTGGTCGCTTTCATCCGGCGGCGGCAGGCCGTCGAGGGGGCGGGCGCTGCCGTCGAGTACGCGGCCCAGCAGGGCGGGGCCCAGGGGAAGCTGCTTGCCGCTGTTTAAGGCGGCGGCCGGTGCCCAGACGCGGGCGCCGGGCACAATGCCCTCGACCTCTTCCAGCGGCATCAGGAATAACTGTCGGCCGTTAAAGCCGACCACTTCGGCCTCGACGTCCAGCACCTGGTGACCGTCGTGGCGTTCGACGCGGCAGGTGGCGCCGATCGGCAGCTGCAGGCCGGTCGCTTCCAGCACCAGGCCGGTCGCGCGGGTCAGCTTACCGTAGCGGCGCGCTTCCGGTAGGGTAGGGATACGGCGCTCAAGGTTGGCCAGCGCGCCGAGCCAGGTGTCAAGCCGACTGCTCATAGCGGCAGCTCCGGCGCGGCCAGCTTACACAGCTCCTGCCAGCGGGTCGCGATGCTGGCATCCAGCTCGCCGCCCTCGGCGCTGATCTTGCAGCCGCCGCGGTGCAGCTGGGTGTCCGCTAGCAGCTTCCAGCCCTGCTGCTCAAGCTGCACCCCCAGATGCTGCTGTACCAGCGGCAGATCCTGCGGGTTGACGCGCAGCTGCAGGCTGCCGCTGAACAGCGGCTCCTGGTGGATCAGCTGCTGGATTTGCTGCAGCACCCCGCTGGCGTCGCACAGCGGGGTCTGGCCGATGATCTGCTTCGCTGCGGTCAGCGCCAGCTGCATCAGGCGGGCGGCAATGACGCTATCAAGGGAGTTGAGGGAGCGCTGAAACTCGGCTGACAGGGTACGCCAGGAGTCCAGCATCGGCTGCTGTTCGGCCATCGCCTGCTGCATGCCCTGGGTGCGCCCTTCCGCCAGTCCCTGTTGAAAACCCGCGTCATAACCCTGTTTTTCACCCTGCTGTAGGCCGATCTGCAGCCCCTGCTGCTGTGCGTCGTGACGCAGACGCTCCGCTTCGGCCTGGGCGGCAGCCTGGGCTGCGGCACTGCTGGCGGCGCCGTCGCTCTGCTCGTCCGCCTCAATGCGCGGACGCAGCGGTCGGCGCGGCGCGGCAAAGTCATGCATTTCCCAGCGCTTCCAGCGCGGATCGCTGGCTTCGGGGCTGCCCTTGGGCAGCACCTGTTTACGGAATGGAGAGTTAGACATAGGTATCCTCGCCGCCGCCAATCACGATCTCGCCGGTCTCCGCCAGACGGCGGACGATGAGCAGGATAGACTTCTGCTCCGCCTCGACCAGCGACAGACGTATCGGACCGCGGGTCGCCAGGTCGTCGCGCAGGATATCGGCCGCACGCTGGGACATATTGCGCATGAACTTCTCGCGCAGCGCTTCGTCCGCGCCCTTCAGGGCGATCAGCAGCGACTCGTTCTCGACCTCCTGCAGAATCCGCTGGATACTGCGATCGTCGACGTCCACCAGGTTTTCGAACAGGAACATCTCGTCGATGATCTTCTGCGCCAGCTCGCCGTCGTGGGTGCGCATGGCATCGATGACCGACTCTTCCTGCTGGCTCTTCATCAGGTTGATAATCTCGGCCGCGGTGCGAATACCGCCCAGCTTGCTGCGCTTGAGATTCTGACCGTCGAGCAGGTTGTTGAGCACTTCGGTCAGCTCCTGCAGGGCGGTCGGCTGCACGCCGCCGAAGGTGGCGATACGCAGCATGACGTCGTTACGCTGGCGTTCGTCGAACTGCGCCAGAATATCGGCCGCCTGGGCACGCTTCAGGTGCACCAGGATAGTGGCGATGATCTGCGGGTGCTCTTCGCGGATAATATCCGCGGCCGCCTGCGGCTCCATAAAGTTGAGGGTTTCGATACCGTTGGCGGTATCGCGCGACTCCAGAATATCCTCCAGCAGGCTGGCGGCGCGCTCCTCGCCCAGGGCCTTGACCAGCACCGTACGCAGGTAGTCGCTGGCGTTGACGCTCAGGGCGGCGAACTGCTCCGCCTCATCCTGAAACTCGCCCAATACCTCGGTCAGCTGCTGATGGGAGACCTGACGCATGCCGGCCATGGTGGTACTGAGCTGTTGTACCTCCCGGGTAGAGAGGTGTTTAAACACTTCGGCGGCGCGGTCTTCGCCGATGGTCATCAAAAGTACCGCGCTTTTTTCGGTTGCAGTCAGGCTCATTGTTGTTCTGTGCTCATCCATTGGCGGATCACCAGCGCCACGACGCGCGGATCCTGTTCGGCCATTTCGCGTACGCGCTCGGTCTGCGCTTCGGCGGTGCTGCGCTGCTGCAGCTTACGACGCTGCTGCAGCTCCTCATTGCTCGGCTGTTTGGCCGGCTGCACCGATAGCGGCGGGGCGTCGACGCGCTGCTGCGCGGCGGCGGCGGCCCGCTGCTGTTTGGTCAGCATCGGTTTAACCAGCTTGCGCCACAGCAGCCAGGCGACCAGGGCGACCAGCAGATAGCGTCCCAGCGTGGTCAGCAGATCGATAAAGGACTGCTTCTGCCAGAAGGGCAGTTCACC
The DNA here is from genome assembly GCF_001896205.1 of Edwardsiella piscicida. Taxonomy (GTDB): domain Bacteria; phylum Pseudomonadota; class Gammaproteobacteria; order Enterobacterales; family Enterobacteriaceae; genus Edwardsiella; species Edwardsiella piscicida. Next base: position 2,437,920 of record NZ_MPNU01000001.1, on the reverse strand, counting down.
GCCGTTGTCTTCCACGCTGTTAAACGGCGTGTTGACGACGCTCAGGGTATCGCCGCGGCTCTGGGAGAAGCCCATGGCTTCACGCACCAGATTGTTGATCTGGTCCATCTTCTCTTGGCTGAGGGCGATCTCTTTACCCTTGGTGTCGGTGGCGTAGTTAACCACCACGGCGACCGACAGACGCTCGATATTGCCGGCGCGGGCCTGGGTATGGCGAATCGTCCTGTCCACCTCGTAGTTGGTGGTTTCGTCGCGCCGGATATTCTCATTGCGGCTGGTCAGACGACCGTTATTGCTGATGGCGCTGCTGCGGCTCGGGGTCGGCGTATTGCGGCCCGCGGTCCCCTGCGCGCTGCGCGGCTTGTCGATGTTGCCGGTGGCCGGCGGCGCGGGTTCATTGGAGAGGGCGCCGGGCACGCCGCCGTTCAGCTGTCCGCCGGACTGATCGCTCTGGCTTATCTGCTGGCTGCGGATCGCGGCCTGGTTAGGTAACTGGTTGGGCTTGTACTCCTCGTCGGTCTGCTCCCGGCTGGCAAAGTCCAGCTGGGCCGTGACCTGGGCGTGCACGTTACCGCTGCCGAGCATCGGCTGCAGGATCGTTTCGATCCGGCGCTGCAGGCGGCCTTCGACCTCCGAGGTGAACTTCAGCTGGGCGGCGTTCAGATCCCGTCCGGTGCCGTCCGGCTGAGTCAGCAGGTGACCGAACTGATCGACGACGGTGACGTTGCCCGGCGGTAGGCCTGCGACGCTGCTGGAGACCATATAGACGATGGCGTTGATCTGACCATCGTCCAGCGCGCGTCCCGGCTCCAGCGTCAGCGTGACGGAGGCGGAAGGCTGCTTCTGCTCGCGGACGAACAGCGACGGCTTAGGCATCGCCAGATGCACGCGGGCGCTGACCACCGGGCCAAGGGTCTCGATGGTGCGCGCCAGCTCACCCTCCAGCGCACGCTGGTAGTTGATCTGCTCGCTGAACTGGCTGATGCCGAACTTCTCCTGATCGAGCAGCTCAAAACCGACGGCGCCCCCCTTGGGGAGCCCCTGCTGGGCCAGCTTCAGACGTGTGTCATACACCTTGTCCGCCGGCACCATGAGCGTGGCGCCGTTATTGGCAAAGCGATAGGGGATATTCATCTGGGTCAGCTGTGTGACAATGGCGCCGCCGTCGCGATCGCTAATGTTGCTGTACAGTACCCGATAATCGGGCGCGCGCGCCCAAAGCGCCAAAACAACCACGATGGCGATGGCGACGGCGCTGGCCAACAGTAAGGGAATTTTGGGATTGGCTCGCACGCGCTCCAGTATGGCTTTAATACTATTCTCAGCGCTTTTTGCTGCGGTGCCAGCGGTACCGGTGGCTGAAGCGTTCATGGGCTTACCTTATTGTTCAGTTGCGTCCGGACTTGAGGCCGGTATGAATGGATGTGTAACAAATCAGACTCCCTGACGCGGCAATGCGAATCGCGGAAAACCTGCAAAAGCAGGCACTTTATTATTGGCGCATGCGGCAAAATCGATGGCGGGAGAAAGGGTCATTTTTAGCGTTATTTACCCGCTTTGGGTTTCACGCCTTATGGTAGGTTGTCATGCAATCGGTAGTGTTCAATCATTAAGGAGCCTTTCGTGGCAGTCACCGGCATCGAGAACGTTTTACAGCAGCTTCAGGCCACCGCGCTTTCCGCCGCCAACCGCACCCCGCAGGATGGGGTGGCGCAGGGGACGTTTTCTTCCGAGCTGAAGTCGGCGATCGACCGTATCAGCGACAATCAGAACCATGCCCGCCTGCAGGCTCAGCAGTTTGAGATGGGGGTTCCCGGTGTGGCGCTGAACGACGTGATGCTGGATATGCAGAAATCCAGCGTGTCGCTGCAGATGGGGATTCAGGTGCGCAACCGCCTGGTCGCCGCCTACCAAGATATTATGAACATGCAGGTATAGATAGTTTAATTATTTGATAAATAATTAAATTTCCCGTGTGTTAACGATGCATGGGACATCAGTGGGCCTCCGTGATCAGGCACTGATTGAGGATGGCCAACTGAGCCGCATTTTTATCTGACATCCATTTCCCCTCAGCCTTATACATCCTCTGCGCATCGGCATGACCGAGCCGAGGGGCGGTAACGTTGGGGGGCGCCCGCACGTAAAGACCCGCGCGTAGGAGCGATGGGGCGCCGTTGCGGTAGCGTGTCTCGGTTCGCCGCATCGCAAGTTTCCCAAGGCGGGTGAATCGACGCGACGGCGTCATGATGCGCCGCCAGACCACGAGGCGTAACGATCCGTGGATTGAACACGAACGTGCATGGATGCTGTGTCCTCCACCCGAACGCCCTCCGTTTAACCTCAACGAGATACGGTGATCCTCACCGGGGCATTTCAGCCTGACTCCTCAGTACCTCTCTTTTAACCTGTAAGTCTTCCGCGCAGCCGGAATATCTGAAGTCTCGTACTACAATTGAAAAGCAAAATTCGGAGGGATGAAGGACTCTGCTCTCCAAAGCGTGAAAGACCTTGAGGACGACAATTGACGACGTAAACAGTGGGGGGCTGATCTCAGTCTGGAAACCGGCTCCTGCAAGGCGTTGTCGAAAAAATCGTTAAAACAGCGAGAAAGCGCGAACTTGTCAATTCTCTAAACGCGATAGATTACCTTCGCCAGGCATCCACGCCACGAGGGGCTGATATCGCTGGCGCGGGTAATGCCAGGTAGGTTACTTTATTGACCAAGTGAGGGTATTTTGTCTGGTTCAGCTGAATGAAAAAAGAATATTTTGATGCGATTGTCATTGGTACGGGACCTGGCGGTGCCGCGGCTTCTCTTGAGCTGAGCCGGAGGGGAATGAAGGTACTGGTGTTAGAGCGTGGCGGGGTCAATCAATCCAGCGGCTCGTTACTCAGCTTCATGGCTAAGGCCGCGATCCCGAGAAAACATGTGTTTTTGACTCATGATTGGTTGGTTATTCTGCGTGCTCTGACGTTGGGGGGCAGCGGTTTTATCAATTACGCTACGGCGAAGGCGCCGCCGTTCGATCTTTTCCAGCGTCATCGCATTGATCTTACCTCCGCCTTCTCGTCGGTTCAGCGTGAGTTGCCTATCGCTAAGCTCTCCTCTGACTTAATCGGACCAAGGGCTGGTTTAATTTATGATGCAGCCGCCTCGCTGGGCATTCCCTTTGAGCCATTAGATAAGATGATCTTTCAGTCATCATGCCGACGTGGATGTGATCTCTGTACATATGGATGCCCATATCAGGCTAAATGGCACCCTGGATTATGGGTGGCGTTGGCATGTGAGCAGGGTGCACAATTAAAAGCCGATGCGTTTGTGTCGCATATTCTTCATAAAAATAATCAGGCGTATGGTGTGGCCTTTCGGCAGCGGGGTGTTGAATCCTTCGCCTATGCACCCAAAATAATCGTCGCCGCCGGTGGTATTGGCACGCCTGTTATTTTACGTAAGTCGGGATTAGACGAGGTCGGTGATAGGTTGTTTATCGATCCGGTGATTGCGGTGATGGGCGTTGTTAATACCCCGGTAGTCAGCAAAAAAGAAATCGCCATGGTTTATGGCCACTATAACCACGACGCTGGCTATACTCTGTCTGATTTAGCATTGCCGTCAGCGCTGCAGCATCTTTTCTCCTCGCTGGTCGGCAAGATAGCGAACCCCGCGAAAACGTTATCTATCATGGTGAAAGCAAGAGATAATATGTCGGGGTGCATCAATGCGAAAGGACTCCCTGAGAAGGTTATGACCGATGATGATTTCGTCAGGCTCAATAGTGGATGCCAACAAGCCGAATCAATTCTCCGAGCGGCCGGGGCGCATAAACTGTTCCGCACTCGGCCTTTCGCTGCGCATCCCGGTGGGACGGTCGCCTTGGGGACCCATTTAGATACCGATTTACAGACCCGCCTATCAGGGCTATATGTCTGCGATGCCTCCGCCATTCCAGAACCTTGGGGCATACCGCCGACGTTAACGTTATTAACCTTAGGCCGTTATATGGCAGGGCGCTTATGCGCGGAGCGCAGTACCGTCATTGATGGTGTTACCCGGTAATCATTAGAATTCGTAATGCGGAGAGAGTGAATATAATAAGAAGGGTCTATTTTGGGGCATTCTAGAGGGATATAAAAACCGGAGCTGCGTTAGCTCCGGTTTTCTCATATAGGCTCTCTATTCTGTCTACTCCGGCTTTAGCCATCTTCGTTGTTGCAGGAGAGCGAGCCTATAAAACTTAGTTGATAGCAACTACGTTTACAGCTGAAGGACCTTTAGGACCATTCTCTACAGAGAACTCAACCTGTTGGCCTTCATCCAGAGTGCGGAATTCGTTGCTTTGAATGGCAGAGAAATGAACGAAAACGTCCTTGCTGCCATCAGCCGGGGAGATAAAGCCGAAGCCTTTATCGGCGTTGAACCATTTTACAGAACCAGTCATTTTATTAGACATAATATTACCTTCTCAATTTTGTGAGTCACTCAGCGTGACGAAAGAGGTCTGCTCTGACAGAATAACTTACTAAGGCATTGAAGGAGGAGACTCACGATAAAGGGAAATCAGAAGATAACACTGGAACTGAGGCTACTTTACTAAAACTGCTTTATTAAGGTCTGTTCTGCAAACCGTGTGGCTATTAACGCATAGTGGGTCAGTAAGTACAAGTTTTATTTTAGCCGTCCGGATGGGCTGATACCTGGCGCGCTCCCCCCACGTTTGCTCTTTATCTCTAGGTCGCTCGTGGAAATAGGCCGCCAATACCGTGGCGTTGCCGTGCCTTGGGCTTGCCAGGCGCGCCGCCACGAGCGCGGGCGCGGTACGCTTGGCGTCACGGCGGTGGTTCACTTTTCGATAATCCCTGCGTTACACTGATGTCGGTAAGACGGTGCAGTGCGCCGTTATACGCGGTGACTGGCGCGCGCGGCGCCGCTGTCGCACTATTCCGTCATCCGAGCGCGGGGCGCTACGTCGCCGCGCGATCCGAGATATCCCTTAAGGAGAGTATTATGCGTTGGCTCGGCCTATTCGCGCCGCTGTTCGTATTGAGCGCCTGCAGCAGCGCGCCGGGGCATTTTGTCCGCAGTGAAGAGGATCCGGTATCGCATTCGCTGGTATACCGTTTCGATCCCGAGGTGGTCGATCGGGCCGCGATGCAGGCCGATGCATTGGCCTACTGCCGCAGCCACGGCTTTGATCGTGCCGATGAGGTCGGCACGCTGAAACCGAGCGCGACGGGGCTAACGCGGGTGGCCTACCTGTGTGTTTATCAGCCGGTGCGGGCGCAGGTGACGACGCAAAAGTAATCAGATGCTCTGTATGCGCTGACGCTGGTGATCTGCGGCTAAACGTTGTATAGTTATATATATAGCGATGGCTGATCCCGATTGCTCACGGCCATTCGCTCACATTGTTTTTAACAGTCTGCTTTATTTTTGCTTTCACTCCCCGCGCTTTTGGGCGCGGGTTTTTTTATGGCCGGTAGAAAAGGTGCGGAAAGGGGAGTGACGCCCGGCGCACCACCTATTGTCGTGGTCGAATACCATGACAATGTGGGACGCCAGCGGGCAAAGATAAAGAGGGTCAGCCAGAGGCAGTGATGTTCGGCGTATGATTATAGGTGTTCGCCGGGCAGTAGGATCTCACCCGTGAACTGCCCATAGGCATGGCTTAGCGCCTGCTGACGGCTGCCGTTGCCGATCAGCTGGCGTAGCTCATCCATGCGTGCCTGGAGCCGCTGTTTGACGTGGGTTTCGTTGAGCAGGATCTGCTTAAGCACCTGGCGCAGATCCTCCTGCTGCGTTGGCGTAGGATTGGCCTGGGACATCAGTTTGGCTGTGCTTGACACCGCCGTCAGGTACTCCATTTCCAGCGCCACCAGCGCCTCCCACTCGTCGCGCTGTGCCAAATCGCGCATGCGCTCGCTTAAGGCCAGAACCTGGTGGTAGGCCTGGAGTAGCGGCGGTAGTCCATACATATTGTTACCCCTGCTGGGTGGTTGCAGCGTGTGGGCCTATCTGGCGCCAGGCATCTGCAATATTGTCGAGTAATTCCGTGACGTGGCGTACGGTGTCGGCGTCGTTATGCAGGTTAGCCTGCAGCAGGCGTTGCACCATATAGTCATACAGCGCGCTAAGGTTTTGCGCTACCTCGCCGCCTTTGTCCAGATCCAGTCCGGCCTTGAGACCGTTGTCGATAATGTTGATAGCCTTGCTGAGGGCCAGCCCCTTTAGCGGGATTTGCCCCGCCTCGATATGCAGCGCCGCGCGAACCAGGGCGCTATGCGCCCCGTCAAACAGCATGACAATCAGTTGATGCGGACTGGCACTCATCGCGCCGCTCTCCAGTCCGACTTTGGCATAGGCCTGTGTGCCCATTGCGTTATACATAGTGGCGGTTACCCTTACTTACTGTTACTCATGGCGTTAAACTGTTGGGTCAGGTAGGAACTGGTGCTGTTTAACTTGGCCATCATCTTGTCGAGCTGGACAAACTGCGCCTTGTAGCGGTTGATGGTTTCATCGATGCTCTGGTTGACGCTATCGATGCGGTCGCTCAGGTGCTGCAGGCTGTTATTGATGCTCTTGGTGGTGGAGTCGATGACGCCGTCGCTCTTGATATAGCTCTGGATTTCGCTGTGCACCATGTTGGCCATACCGGTGTCCTTGCCGTTGCCGACAAAGAAGTTCTGTACCTGGCCCGGATACTCATCAATGGCTTTCTTCAGCTTGCTGTCGTCGATGTTCAGCTTGCCGGTCTGCGGGTCGGTGCTGATGCCCAGGTTGCCCAGCCCTTTGAGGTTGGGGTTGTCCTGCGCCGAACTCATGACCCCTTTGACGCCGGACTGGATGGCGCGCAGGGTATTGTCACCGAGCAGCGGGCCGTTGGTGAAGTTTTCGGCTTCCCCTTTCTTGACCGGGGTAAACTTGGTCAGCGAGGAGAAGGTATCGATCAGCGAGTTGTAGCTGTCGACCCAGTCGTGGATCTTTTTGCTGACGCCTTCGCTGTCGCTGCTGATCACCAGGTTTTGGGTATCTTTGGTGACCGCCTTCAGCTCCAGGGTCACGCCCTGCGGCGCATCGGTGATCTTATTGCTGCTGCGGGTGATATCGATGCCGTTGAGCGTCATTTTGGCATCTCTTCCTTCTACGGTCTGCGCCATGCCGTTGGCGGCGCTGTCTTTATGACCATCGTAGTTCAGCATTCCCGCCAGCTTGCTGTCGCCGCTGACGTTCATCTTGATGTCGCTTTTCGCGCCGGTATCGGCGGCGGTCACCGACAGGGTGTACTCCTTGTCAGAGATCTGGATCACGCTGGCCTTGACGCCGGCGTCGGATTTGTTGATGGCGTCGCGCAGTCCGGTCAGCGAGGTCTGCTCGTCGCTGAGGGAGATCTTGGTCTCTTTCGGCGGCTCACCGACGGTAATGGTCAGCTCACGTCCGCTGGCGCCCGCGCTGCCCAGCTGGTCGGTCTGGCTGGTGGCGTGGGTTTTAGCCGTCAGGCTCTGCGCCTGAGCCAGCTGGGTCACATTGATGGCATAGTTACCCGGTACCGCGCTGGCGCTGGTGGTGACGCTAAACTGATCGTGGCTGCTGGCCTTGGTGATGGTAAAGGCATCGGTTTTGGCCAGATCCTTACTCACATCATCAAACTTTTCCAGCGCCCCTTTCAGGGTGCCATAGGCGGTCAGCTTGGCCTTGTAGCTGCTCTGTTGGGTGGTGTAGGGAGTCAAACGTTGCTTCTCGACCCCGGTCAGCTTGGTCAGCAGGGAGTTGAGGTCGAGCCCAGAGCCGATCCCCAGTGATGAAATGGTTGCCATGAATATTTCCTTTCTTAATGACGAGTGCGCTATACGCGTTATCGGCTCTGTTGGGCAAAAGTTTACAGAAAAATAATAAAAAACGATGGGTCAATAGAAGCAGGAAAATGGGGGCTTTTTCACCGATTGGCGCGAGGGTAAAAAAAATTAAAAAATTTACTAAAGGTTGCCAAGGGGAGCGCCGATACCTGAGGGGACGGTGGCTGATGACGCCGTAGGGCAATCAGGCCCGAACGATTAACCGTGATGCGCAGTGGCGCAACATTCGAAGGAAAGCACACTATGGCACAAGTAATTAATACCAACAGCCTGTCGCTGATGGCACAGAACAACCTGAACAAATCCCAGTCAGCGCTGGGCACCGCCATCGAGCGTCTGTCTTCCGGTCTGCGCATCAACAGCGCCAAGGATGACGCCGCCGGTCAGGCGATCTCCAACCGCTTCACTGCCAACATCAACGGCCTGACCCAGGCCTCTCGCAACGCCAACGACGGTATCTCCCTGGCGCAGACCACCGAAGGCGCGCTGAACGAAGTCAACGACAACCTGCAGAACATCCGTCGTCTGACCGTACAGGCGCAGAACGGCTCTAACTCCTCCAGCGACCTGCAGTCCATCCAGGACGAAATCACCCAGCGTCTGTCCGAGATCGACCGTATCTCCCAGCAGACCGACTTCAACGGCGTGAAGGTGCTGAGCAAAGATCAGAAGCTGACCATCCAGGTTGGCGCCAACGACGGTGAAACCATCGATATCGATCTGAAAAACATCAACGCACAGAGCCTGGGTCTGGATAAGTTTAACGTGGCTGACAGCGTTGACACGACTAAGGTCGCCGCTGCCGCTGCGACTAAAGTCAATGGCCCGATGGTTAATATTGACACGAACGGTAAAGATGCCGGTGGTAAGACAATTACTGGTTATGTCAAGGATGATAAGGGCGACGTATACGGCGCTTATGATGATGCTGGTACAACTAAGTATGCTAAAGCCACCATTGGCGATGATGGTAAGGTAACTGCATTCGATACAGCATCAGCTACGCCGTCAGGTACTTCCGCAGCTGTAACTCAGGTTCAGTCTAAAGTTGCACCGAAAGGGGCTGACGCGGCTAACGTCTATGCTTACACCGGTACCGAGAAAGGTGCTTCTGCCTATGTGATTAAAGAAGGCACTGGCGCTGACGCTAAATACTTTAAGGCTAGCGTTGCTGAAGACGGCACCGTGACCAAAGGCTCTGCCCTGTCTACCACGGCCAAGACTGCCGATCCGCTGGCAACCCTGGATAAAGCCCTGTCTCAGGTTGATGACCTGCGCAGCGGCCTGGGTGCGGTACAGAACCGTTTCGATTCCGTTATCAACAACCTGAACAGCACCGTGAACAACCTGTCCGCTTCCCGTTCACGTATTCAGGACGCTGACTACGCGACCGAAGTGTCCAACATGAGCCGTGCGCAGATCCTGCAGCAGGCCGGTACCTCCGTACTGGCCCAGGCTAACCAGTCTACCCAGAACGTCCTGTCCCTGCTGCGTTAATCGCGCATTACCGCGTGCGCGGCCCGCGTTGCCGCGCGCAAAAACCCGCCCATCGGCGGGTTTTTTTATGTCCGTAAACGCGGACTGGCGCATCACCCCTGCGGGGGGAGGGTGGGCAATCAAGGGCGCGATTGAGCGCGGTGGCCATATTGTCGGCGATTAGGATTAACTGCCGGTAAATTATACAAAAAAACAAAAACTCTGCTAAAGCTTTGCCGAAGGGGGTCGATAAATAGATTTGTATAACCAATCATGTAGTAAGGAAATTTATCATGGCACAAGTAATCAACACCAACAGCCTGTCGCTGATGGCACAGAACAACCTGAACAAATCCCAGTCTGCCCTGGGCACCGCCATCGAGCGTCTGTCTTCCGGTCTGCGCATCAACAGCGCCAAGGATGATGCCGCCGGTCAGGCGATCTCCAACCGCTTCACCGCCAACATCAACGGCCTGACCCAGGCCTCTCGCAACGCCAACGACGGTATCTCCCTGGCGCAGACCACCGAAGGCGCGCTGAACGAAGTCAACGACAACCTGCAGAACATCCGTCGTCTGACCGTACAGGCACAGAACGGCTCTAACTCCTCCAGCGACCTGCAGTCCATCCAGGACGAAATCACCCAGCGCCTGTCCGAGATCGACCGTATCTCCCAGCAGACCGACTTCAACGGCGTGAAGGTACTGAGCAAAGATCAGAAGCTGACCATCCAGGTCGGTGCCAACGACGGTGAAACCATCGATATCGATCTGAAAAACATCAACGCACAGAGCCTGGGCCTGGATAAGTTTAACGTGGCTGACAGCGTTGACACGACTAAGGTTGCCGCTGCCGCTGCGACTAAGGTTGACGGTCCGCAGGTAAATATCGACACCAATAGTAAGAAAGCGGGTACCGATGATATCACTGGCTATGTGAAAGACGATAAGGGCGACGTTTACGCAGTTTATAAAGCGGGCGGTACCGGTGCGGATAAATATGCGAAAGCAACTATCGGCGACGATGGTAAAGTGACCGCGGTAGACACTACTTCAGCTGCACCGTCAGGTACGACTAACGCGGTTAGCCAGGTGACCTCTAAAGTTGCACCGAAAGGGGCTGACGCGGCTAACGTCTATGCTTACACCGGTACCGAGAAAGGTGCTTCTGCCTATGTGATTAAAGAAGGCACTGGCGCTGACGCTAAATACTTTAAGGCTAGCGTTGCTGAAGACGGCACCGTGACCAAAGGCTCTGCCCTGTCTACCACGGCCAAGACTGCCGATCCGCTGGCAACCCTGGATAAAGCCCTGTCTCAGGTTGATGACCTGCGCAGCGGCCTGGGTGCGGTACAGAACCGTTTCGATTCCGTTATCAACAACCTGAACAGCACCGTGAACAACCTGTCCGCTTCCCGTTCACGTATTCAGGACGCTGACTACGCGACCGAAGTGTCCAACATGAGCCGTGCGCAGATCCTGCAGCAGGCCGGTACCTCCGTACTGGCTCAGGCTAACCAGTCTACCCAGAACGTCCTGTCCCTGCTGCGTTAATCGCACGCTGAGTCAGGTTAAACCCCGCTGCGGCGGGGTTTTTTTTACCTTTACTACGCGCAATGCCTGCGCGTTACGCAGAACAAAGCGGCTAAAAGGCCACTTTTTTACCGACTTATCGCGGCATTGGATTGGCATAGACACGGGATAATAAGCGGGCATTCATCAACCCGAGTTCTGTCGACGTGACTGATTTGTATACCGCCGAAGGCGTGATTGACAAAAATACGTTATGGCAGCGCTATGCGCCACTGGTTCGTCATGAGGCGCTGCGCCTGCAGGTTCGCCTTCCGGCCAGCGTAGAGCTGGATGATTTGCTGCAGGCGGGCGGCATCGGGCTGCTGCATGCGGTCGAGCGCTATGACGCCATGCAGGGGACTGCGTTTACCACCTATGCCATTCAGCGTATCCGCGGGGCGATGCTGGATGAACTGCGCAGCCGAGACTGGGTGCCGCGCAGCGTACGGCGGAATGCCCGCGGGGTATCTGCCGCCATGCAGCGTGCCGAGCAGCGTCTGGGGCGAACGCCGGGCGACAGCGAGATAGCCCAAGAGATGGGGATCCCGCTGGAGGAGTATCAGCAAATCCTGCTGGATACCAACACCAGCCAGCTGTTTTCCTATGACGAGTGGCGAGAGGAGCACGGCGACAGCGCTGAGCCAGCCTTGGAGCAGAGCGAAGAGGCCAACCCGCTGCGTCAGCTGCTGGAGAGCGATCTGCGCGGTCGGGTGATCGCCGCCATCGAGGCGTTGCCGGAGCGTGAAAAGCTGGTGCTGACGCTGTACTACCAGGAGGAGCTCAACCTCAAGGAGATCGGCGCGGTGCTCGAGGTCGGCGAATCGCGCGTCAGTCAGCTGCACAGCCAGGCGATAAAACGCCTGCGTACCCGTCTGCTCAGCCAGCGGTAAGTCGCCTTTCTGCCATAGCTATGGAGTGCAGAGATGCCATTGACCTCTTTTCCCTCATCCCCCGCCGGGCGCAGGCCGCTGAGCCGCTATCTGAAAGACTTTAAACATGCGCAGTGCTACTGCTCACACTGCGGTCGCCCGCTGGATCGCATCTCGCTGGTGCTGGACGGCACACTGCTGAATCGTGCGCGCCAGGCGCAGATGGAGCGGCTGATCGACGACGCCGGCTGGGCGGCCCTGCAGCAGGGGCTGCTGGCGCTGTGCCGCTTCTGTAGCGATGTCTACTGCCATGCGCAGTGCAGTCGTTTTGACATCATGGGGTTTAAACAGTATCTGTGCGAGCAGACCGACATGCGGCACAGCAGCATTCGTGAGTATGTGGTGCGTCTGCGGCGTTTGGACGAGCTGCTGGCGCACCATGTTCCGCCCTCGACGGCGCTGAGCGAGCTGTCCGATCGCTGGCTGGCGGCGCTGCCCCAGTGCAGCCAAAACAATTATCGTATCGCGCTGCGCAAGTATCAGCAGTATCTTCAGTTCGCGCAGGCGGCCTGACGCCTGTCGGCGGTTATTTCCCGCAATTATTAGCATATTACTTTTTATTCCTTTCCATGCCGTCACGCCTTGCTACAGTGACGGCTCGGAGCGTCGGCGTGCGGCGCGGAGGGGGAGAGAAGAGCGTGAGCGCCATCGAACTGACACAGCTGGTGAAGTCCTTTCACCATCAGCAGGTACTGCACGGCGTCGATCTGTGCGTTCAGCCGGGCGAGGTGGTCGCTATCATCGGGCCGAGCGGCTCGGGCAAGAGTACCCTGCTGCGCTGCATTAACCTGCTGGAGACGCCGGACGCGGGGAGCCTGCGGGTCGGCGATATTCGCGTGGACGCCAACCGCTCGCTGGCGCGTCAGAAGGCGCAGATCCGTCGTCTACGCCGCCAGGTCGGCTTTGTCTTTCAGAACTTCAATCTGTTTCCACACCTGACGGCGCTGGAGAACGTGACCGAAGGGCCGCGGGTGGTTAATGGGGTTGCGCCCGCAGAGGCCGAACGTCAGGGGAGGGCGCTGCTGGCGCGGGTCGGACTGGCCGATAAGGCCGATGCCTATCCCAAACGGCTCTCCGGCGGTCAGCAGCAGCGGGTGGCCATCGCCCGGGCGCTGGCCATGCAGCCGCAGGTTCTGCTGTTTGATGAGCCTACCTCGGCGCTGGATCCGGAGCTGGTGGGCGAGGTGCTCGCCACCCTGCGCGGCCTGGCGCAGGAGCAGCGTACCATGGTGATCGTCACTCATGAAATGCGCTTTGCCCGCGACGTGGCGCAGCGGGTGATCTTTATGGACGGCGGGCGTATCGTCGAGCAGGGCCCGGCCGAGATCCTGTTCAGCCGGCCCCGTCATCCGCGTACTCGTCAGTTCCTGGCCCAATATCTGGAGGAGATAATGGCGCCCGAGTTTGAAATCTAGACCAACCGCCGCTGTACGGGGTGTCACTCAGCCCTATCGGCAAGGGGTTGCGCCTTATTCACCGACGTGGGGTATCACTCTGCCTTATCGGCAGGGCTGACCCCTCTCTGCGCCGTGGGCGGTATTGCGCGCGTCTCAGCGTCGCGTGAGGCGCCATCCCGCTCCTCTTCAGCCTGCTTCCCAAGGGCGACTCCCTACCTTTCCCGCGCAGAAAGCGCCGTTCGCATAGCGGCGCCGTATTGATGATCCCTCTTAATTAACAGCGGGTTGTCGCCGTCGGTGGCTTGCATCTTTACCTAAGGCTGGCTAGGCTTGAGGTGTGAGTGTTAACAGAGAAACGCGTTCGGCACCTCCATGTAGCGCGTGTCTTTTCTGTGTCGGGGGCGTTTCATCTGTTGGCATTTTGTCTCTTTTCCCGCGTGCGTCGGGTGCGTAATCGGTAGCCGTAGAGCCATAGTTTAGCCTGGTGAGCATACACTGATGCCATCAGTGATAGGTGACACGGAATGGACCGAATGAAAATCAAACGATGGATGTTACTGGCTAGCCTGTTGGGCGGGGCGCTGTTTGCCTATGCGGTGCTGTACAGCGCAGATAAAGTGTGTGAGCATCAGGCGCTGTTTTCTGACTTTTGCCGCCGGGTTGATATTTCCCCCCCACATATACCTAAATAAATATTTTATTTCTAATAAGTAATCGGACATGTCTTAATTCTATTTTTATTAAGGCAGTCATTTCGCCTTGCTAGAAAAATCCCATATATTTTTTCTTGTGCCTATCCCGACTTATACAGAATAATATCCCGCAATTAAACGCAGTGATGACATCTTACGTCATGTGATGAGCGTTGGATGGTGCGTTTATTTCAAGCGGTTTTACTTGTTTTTGCCTGCATTGTTCCGGGCAAGGCGCCTCATTCTTTTTTTTGTGGTAACCCGCATGCTGCCCAGCACACTGCGCGGTGCGCTGGGTATCCCGATGGCGCGAACAATTCATTATTTATGTTGAGGTGGTTGATGTTTAATAAATTGGCGGCAGAGTTTTTGGGTACTTTCTGGCTGGTCTTCGGCGGCTGCGGCAGCGCCGTGCTGGCGGCGGCATTTCCCCAGCTGGGCATCGGCTTTCTGGGGGTCGCCCTGGCCTTTGGCCTGAGCGTGCTGACCATGGCTTACGCCGTCGGCCCTATCTCCGGCGGTCACTTTAACCCGGCGGTAACGCTGGGGCTGTGGGCCGGCGGTCGTTTCTCTGGCCGCACGGTACTGCCCTACATGCTGAGTCAGGTGATCGGTGGGATCGCCGCCGCCGCCGCGCTGTATGTTATCGCCAGCGGTAAGGCCGGGTTCGATGCCACGGCCAGCGGGTTCGCCAGCAATGGATACGGTGCCCATTCGCCGGACGGCTTCTCGATGCAGGCGGGGATGGTGGTCGAAATTATTCTTAGCGCCTTTTTCCTGCTGGTGATCCAGGGCAGCACGGATAAGCGAGCCCCGGCCGGATTTGCCCCGCTGGCGATCGGTCTGGCGCTGACCTTAATCCATCTGGTCAGCATTCCGGTGACCAATACCTCCGTTAACCCGGCGCGCAGCACCGCGGTGGCGCTGTTCCAGGGCACCTGGGCGCTGCAGCAGCTGTGGTTCTTCTGGGTGATGCCGCTGGTCGGCGGCGTACTGGGCGGCCTGCTGTACCGCTGGCTACTGGCGGAGCGCGGCGAGTAACCGTCTTGACGAGTCCCGTAACGGCCCGTGCAGGGCTGTACATCGTCTCCGTCACGGGGCCGATTCTGGCTCTATGACGGGGAGGCTTACCGAGGCTCAGTTGAGCCTTTCCACAATCATGGCCATTCCCTGACCGCCGCCGATACAGAGCGTAGCCAGCCCCAGCGATTTATCGCGGGCGCGTAGCGCATGTAACAGCGTGACCATAATGCGAGCGCCGCTGGCGCCAATTGGGTGGCCAAGGGCAATCGCGCCGCCGTTAACGTTGACTTTATCCCCATCCCACGCCATTTGATTGCTCACGGCCAGGAACTGGGCGGCAAAGGCTTCGTTTGCTTCAATTAGGTCAATGTCGGTAAGCGTCAGTCCGGCTTTTTTCAGCGCGCGCCAGCAGGCTGGTACCGGCCCCATCCCCATCAGGGCCGGTGCGACGCCGCCGCTGGCATAGCTGCGTATCCGTGCTAAAGGGCGAACGCCCAGCGCCCTGGCGCGCTGCTCCTCCATAATGACCAGCGCGGCGGCGCCATCATTAATGCCCGAGGCATTGCCCGCCGTGACGGTCCCGAGTTTATCAAAGGCCGGTGAGAGCTTGGCCAGCGTTTCCTGCGTGGTATCGGCGCGGGGGAACTCATCTTGCGCTATCTGCCGTGTGACCCGACGCGAGGTGATCGGGATCGACACGATTTCGTCCGCAAATGCGCCGCGCGCAATGGCTTGGCTGGCTTTTTGCTGGGAGTGTAGAGCCAGTGCGTCTTGGGCTTCACGACCTATGCCATACTGTTTGGCGATATTCTCAGCCGTGATCCCCATGGCGTAGCCTTCAATGGCACAGGTCAGGCCATCTTGCAAGATGACGTCCAGCAGTGAATTATGGCCCATCCGGTATCCCCAGCGCGCAGTGTGCGCCAGCAAATAGGGCGCCTGGCTCATGTTTTCCATCCCCCCGGCGACAATGACCGAGGCATCGCCCGCCTGGATTGCCTGTGCGGCCAGCGCAATACTTTTCAGGCCGGAGCCGCACACTTTATTGACCGTATACGCCGTGACGCTATCCGGCAGGCCGCTTTTTAACGCCGCTTGCCGCGCCGGGTTTTGTCCGAGGCCGGCCTGTAGCACGTTCCCCATAATGACTTCGTCGATCATCGTCTGCTCCAGCGCGGCTCGCTTGAGCGCCTCTGCAATGACGGTGGCCCCCAGCGCGACGGCGCCGAGGTGAGCAAACGCACCGCCGAAGCTGCCAATAGCGCTGCGAACGGCGCTGCCAATCACAATGTTTTTCATTCGCAGGCATCCTGTGGTTGGGGCATGGTTGAGAGGCGAGGGGATACCGTGAAGTGCGCCGTTGTTTTCCGCTGCAGAGTGTTGAGATCGATGCCCGGCGCCAGCTCAGTGAGCACCATTTGCCGGTGTTCAAAATGAAACACGGCCAGTTCAGTGACCAGCATATGCACGGCATTGACCGCGGTCAGCGGCAGGGTACAGCGGGGGAGAATTTTGGCCGCCCCCGTTTTGGTGCAGTGTTCCATTCCGATAATGACTTTGCGTGCGCCGGTCACCAGATCCATTGCGCCGCCCATGCCGGGCACCATTTCCCCCGGAATAACCCAATTGGCCAGATTGGCCAGTTGATCGACCTGTAGCCCGCCCAAGACACAGACGTCCAAATGGCCCCCGCGGATGAGGGCAAAAGATAACGCACTGTCAAACATGGCGGCACCGGGTATCCTGCCGCAGGGTTGTCCTCCGGCATTGACCAGGTTACGTTGAACCTGGTTCAGTGGGCCAAGGCCAAGAAAGCCGTTCTCGGATTGCAAAATAATATCTACGCCCGGAGGTAAATAGTCGGCGACGAGGATGGGAATGCCTATCCCCAGATTAACAATATCGCCATCGTTAAACTCCTGTGCGATGCGATAGGCAATGCGCTGTTTTGCATTCATCTCTATTTCTCCTCTGGCGACAGGATATAATCAATCACGGCACCGGGCGTGACGATAAGGTCGGGATCTAATTCTCCAGCGGTTACTATATGGTCGGGTTCTGCAAGGGTGATATCGGCAGCTAAGGCGATCAGTGGATTAAAGTTGCGCGCGCTCAGTTGGTAACATAAGTTGCCCAGCGTATCGGCCTGGTAGGCTTGGATGAGGGCCAGATCGGCCCTCAGTGGGCGCTCCAGTAAATAAGGTTTTCCCCCCAGCGTTATTTTTTGTTTCCCTTCTTCAACCAACGTGCCGACGCCGGTTGGCGTAAGCACGCCGCCTAACCCGGCCCCGCCGCAGCGGATTTGCTCTATGAGGGTCCCCTGGGGAACCAGTTGGACCTCCAGCTCTCCGGCGATCATTAGACGGCCGGTCTCCGGGTTAGTCCCAATATGCGAGGCAATCACTTTTTTCACCCGGCCGTGGTGGATGAGAATACCGATTCCGCTATTGATAAACGCCGTGTCGTTAGCGATGATCGTTAACTCTTTAGCGCCAGAGTCGAGCAATGCCTGAATTAATCGCGGCGGGGTACCACAGCCCATAAAACCGCCGATCATGAGGGTTATTCCATCAGCAAAATGTGCATAAGTCTGCGCTACTGTGATTTGTTTATTCTGCATGACGATTCCTTGTTACTGACTGACCATCTCAGGGAGATGGGCTCGCCCAGGCGGCGCCATTAAATCGATGTAGAAGGGGCCATCTGGGGCGACTTACTGTCTGCGCTCTCGCCGTATCGGCTAAGGCGGCATACGCCCGTATATCGGCTGCCTATCCGGTGGCTACGGCAGGCCGCTATTGAGCCAGCCAGCCCCCGTCCACATTCCACGCCGCACCGCGCACCTGATCGGCCGCCGGGCTGCATAAAAATAGCGCCAGCGCGCCTAATTGCTGCGGCGTCACAAAATCCAGCGACGGCTGCTTCTCTGCCAGTAGCGCATCCCGAGCCTGCTGGGTATCACCGTCGGCAGCCCGCGCCGCTATCTGCTGTTGCACCAGGGGCGTGAGTACCCAACCGGGGCAGATGGCATTACAGGTGACCGGGCTGCGCGCGGTTTCCAGCGCAATCACCTTCGTCAGCCCCACCACGCCATGCTTGGCCGCCACGTATGCCGCCTTTTGCGTGGAGGCGACCAAGCCGTGCACGGAGGCGATATTGATTATGCGGCCCCAGCCCTTCTCCCGTAGGGCAGGCAAGGCCAGGCGGCTGGTATGAAATACAGAAGAGAGGTTGACTGCGAGGATTGCATCCCATTGCTCCTCCGGGAAATGCTCTACGCTGGCGACATGCTGTATTCCCGCGTTATTGACCAGAATGTCCACGCCGCCGAACTGTGTAGTGGCGTAATCCATCATGGCGGCGATATGGTCGGGATGGCTCAGGTCAGCCGAGTGGTAGCCCGGGGGGAGGCCGCACGCGGCTATTTGCCCGGTGGCGTGCGCAACGTCGCCAAAGCCATTCAGAATGACCTGCGCGCCCTGCTGCGCCAGCGTTTTCGCAATACCCAACCCGATTCCACTGGTTGAGCCGGTTATCAATGCGACTTTGCCCTGTAGGTTTATCATATGAACTCCGTATCATTCATTGCGCCGCACAGCGGCACGCGTTAAACAATGCCGGTCAGATAGAACACGGCGATGACAAAAAAGACCGCAAGGGTTTTAATCAGGGTGATGGCAAAGATGCCGCCATAGGATTGGCGATGGCTTAAGCCGGTAATGGCCAGTAATGTAATGACGGCACCATTGTGCGGCAGCGTATCCATACCGCCGCTGGCCATGGCGGCGATGCGGTGCAGGACTTCCATAGGGATGCCGTTTGCGTTGGCCGCCGCAATAAAAGTGTCGGACATCGCCGCCAGCGCAATACTCATCCCGCCGGAGGCAGAGCCGGTAATCCCGGCCAACAGCGTGATGCTGATCGCCTCGTTGACTAAGGGATCGGGAATGGCCTCCAGCCCTTTGGCGAGTAACAGAAAGCCGGGGAGCGCGGCGATAACGGCGCCAAAACCATATTCTGACGCGGTATTCATGGCGGCGAGGATGGCGCCGGAGACGGCATTTTTACTGCCCTCAGCCAGACGCCCACCGATATTGCGAAAGCCGAAGAGTGCGACCACCAGAATGCCGACCAGCAGCGCCGCCTCTACCGCCCAGATCGCGGTGACCTTCTCTATGGAAATCACGATCGGGCTTGTCATGCCGGGCAGGGCGAATGAGTGTAATGTGCCATACCATTGCGGAATATAATGCGTGAACAGTAGGTTACAGATACCCACCAGAAGCAGTGGCGCGAGCGCGATAACAGGATGAGGTAAGTTAAGCGTGTCGGGGGTTTCGGGCTCATTTACTAAATCGGTGCCGTAACCTTCATGGGCCTGGTGGGCTTTACGCCGCTGGCGCTCAAGGTAGGCTAGGCCGAGCGCGAGCATAAAAAGTGCGCCGGTAAGGCTCAGCAAGGGGGCCGCCCAGGCATTGGTGTTAAAGAAGGCGGCCGGGATAATATTTTGGATCTGCGGTGTTCCGGGCAAGGTATCCATGGTGAATGAAAATGCTCCCAGGGCGATCGTGGCCGGGATTAAGTGCTTGGGAATATTGCTTTGCCGGAACATCTCTGCGGCAAAGGGATAGACGGCGAAGGCGACAACAAACAGAGACACGCCGCCATAGGTGAGCAGAGCGCAGACGATGACAATCACCGGCATGGCATGCCGCTGCCCGAGTATACGAATAACGGTCACCACAATGGCGCGCGAGAAACCAGCGAGCTCAATCAGTTTGCCAAAAAGGGCGCCCAGCAGGAATACCGGAAAATAGAGCTGGATAAAACTGACCATTTTATCCATGAATAGTCCGCTGAACGCTGGGCCGACAGCACTGGGGTCGGTAAACAGTACGGCGCCGAGTGCGGCTAAGGGGGCAAAAAGAATGACGCTGTAACCCCGGTAAGCGGCTAGCATAAGTAAACTTAGGGATGCGATGGCAACTATAATGCTCATTTACTATTCCTTAGTTAATTATAATTAATTCGGCTTACTGCTATTTATCGTTATCGGGAAATAAAAAACATAAATTGCCAAGTTATATTCATCATCAAAGTTGGTATCGATAGCGGCGAATGTCATTAGCCACTTTTGTGGTGAAATAATTGACAAGGTCGAGCGTTTTGTTAAGTTTGTTTTTCCAATGTATTAGTTTATTATTTTTATTAATTATGAATTAGTCCCTGATTAATAAATGGTTGGGGAGATAACCGATGGCAATGAGTATTAAGCAATTGCGTGCATTTTTAGCTGTTGCTCACACTTTAAACTTTGCGCAGGCTAGCGTGAGATTGAACCTTTCTCAGCCGGCGTTGAGTCTGGCTATCCGTAGCCTGGAGGACGCTTTGGGGGGGGCGCTGTTTGTGCGAACGACGCGTCAAGTGAGGCTAACGCCTGAAGGCGAGGCGTTTTTCCCGCTAGTGCGTCAGCTGCTGGTGGACTGGGATAATACGACTGAAACGATAAGACAGCGTTTTACATTACAGGTCGGTAAAGTCGCCATTGCCGCGATGCCCTCGTTTGCCGCGAACCCATTACCGTTTATTTTGCAACGTTTGCCGGGGTCAACGTGGTGGTGCATGATGTCATT
Organism: Edwardsiella piscicida; assembly: GCF_001896205.1. Classification (GTDB taxonomy): domain Bacteria; phylum Pseudomonadota; class Gammaproteobacteria; order Enterobacterales; family Enterobacteriaceae; genus Edwardsiella; species Edwardsiella piscicida. The sequence continues at coordinate 2,417,339 of NZ_MPNU01000001.1, read as the reverse complement.
AATGAAGCCGTGTATGAAATGATTGCTGAAAGGCGGGTAGAAATGGGCATCGCCTTTGAACCGGAGCCTGGTGCGCGATTGCATTTTACCCCGCTGGGCATGAATCGGTTTATTGCCATTGTTCCGCCGGGGTGTCCTTTTGCCCGGCAGCAGGATATCGGTTGGCGGCAGTTGCTCTCGCTGGACTTTATTACGCTACAGCGCCCTTCGTCCATGCGCCTGCTGCTGGAGCAGCGTCTGGCACAGAACGGTAAACAATTGCCGGTGGCGTTTGAAAGTCACCAATTGATAACGGTAGGCAATATGGTCGCAAACGGGCTGGGCGTCAGTGCGGTACCGGCGTGGTGCGCCCGGCAAATGCGGCAGTTGGGCGCAGTGTGCCTGCCGTTGATCGAGCCGGTGATTGAAAACCGCTTCGGCTTAGTAAGCCTCATGCATCACCCGTTCTCCTGCGCTGCGCAGGCTATGGCAGATACGATTTGTGAATATGCGCAGGCGGATGAGGGATGCCTGAGGTAAGGCGGGCTGGGCAATATGCGTGGGCCTGGATACGTCGATTTTAGCCATTTTGTTCATTTTCTTTTTAAATCAAGGTGATTAACCTCTCCTTTCCCCAAACATACGACAATTAATCCCCCATAGTTTGATTTTGATCCTGTTACCTCGCTTGGGTTATTTGGCAGGATGGATTCACCTGATGATTAGGTTGAGTCCCGTTTCATGCCGATACTGAGCGCGGTCGCACAACGCTTATTGTAAATAACATGTTAACATCGGGCGGTAAAGTTAACAGGCCGCGCGGTTTTTCTTATCGAGCATCACGCCGATGGTGCTGCGCGGCTCGGTAAATTTATAGAAGCTGACGTTGTAAGCGAGAGAAAAATGTCAAATAAACCCTTCCATTATCAAGATCCGTTTCCGCTGCAAGGCGATGACACCGACTATTATCTGCTGAGCAAGGAGCATGTCTCCGTGGTCAGCTTTGAAGGCCAGGATATGCTGAAGGTCGAGCCGCAGGCGCTGACGCTGTTGGCCCAGCAGGCGTTCCACGACGCCTCGTTTATGCTGCGCCCGGCTCATCAGCGCCAGGTCGCCGCGATTCTTGACGATCCGCAGGCCAGCGAAAACGATAAATACGTCGCGCTGCAGTTCCTGCGTAACTCCGAGATCGCCGCCAAGGGGGTACTGCCGACCTGTCAGGACACCGGGACGGCGATTATCGTGGGTAAAAAAGGCCAGCGCGTGTGGACCGGCGGCGGCGATGCCGAGGCGCTGTCGCGCGGGGTTTATAACACCTATATCGAAGATAACCTGCGCTACTCCCAGAATGCCGCGCTGGATATGTATAACGAGGTCAATACCGGAACCAACCTGCCGGCGCAGATCGACCTGTACGCCACCGAGGGCGAGGAGTACAAATTCCTGTGCGTCGCCAAAGGCGGCGGTTCAGCCAATAAAACCTACCTGTATCAGGAGACCAAGGCGCTGCTGACGCCGGAGAAGCTGAAGGCTTTCCTGATCGAGAAGATGCGTACCCTGGGTACCGCGGCCTGTCCGCCGTACCACGTGGCCTTCGTTATCGGCGGTACGTCGGCGGAGTCTACGCTGAAGACGGTGAAGCTGGCGTCGACCAAGTACTATGATGCGCTGCCGACCGAGGGCAATGAGCACGGCCAGGCGTTCCGCGATGTGGCGCTGGAGCAGGAGCTGCTGCTGGCGGCGCAAGCGCTGGGGCTGGGTGCACAGTTCGGCGGCAAATACTTTGCCCACGACGTGCGGGTGATCCGCCTGCCGCGCCACGGCGCCTCCTGTCCGGTTGGCATGGGGGTTTCCTGCTCGGCGGATCGTAATATCAAGGCCAAGATTAACCGCGAGGGGATCTGGATCGAGAAGCTGGAGCATAACCCAGGTAAATATATTCCTGAGCATCTGCGCCAAGCCGGCGAGGGGGAGGCCATCAAGGTGGATCTCAACCGTCCGATGAAGGCGATCCTGGCGCAGCTCTCCCAGTATCCGGTCTCTACCCGTCTGTCGCTCTCCGGTACCATCATCGTCGGGCGTGATATCGCCCACGCCAAGCTGAAGGCGCTGCTGGACGAAGGCAAGCCGCTACCGCAGTATGTGAAGGATCACCCGATCTACTACGCAGGCCCGGCCAAGACGCCGGCGGGCCATGCCTCTGGCTCACTGGGGCCAACCACGGCAGGCCGTATGGACTCCTATGTCGACCTGCTGCAGGCCAACGGCGGCAGCATGATCATGCTGGCCAAAGGGAACCGCAGCCAGCAGGTCACCGACGCCTGCCATAAACACGGTGGCTTCTATCTGGGCAGCATCGGTGGCCCGGCGGCGGTACTGGCCCAGCAGAGCATCAAGAGCCTGACCTGCGTGGCCTATCCTGAGCTGGGGATGGAGGCTATCTGGAAGATTGAGGTAGAAGACTTCCCGGCCTTCATCCTGGTGGATGACAAGGGAAATGACTTCTTCCAGCAGATTTTGAGCAGCCGCTGCAGTAGCTGCATGAAATAAGCGACGAATCCCGGTCGCGCTACCGCTACCGGTCAGGTTATCGCGTTGATCCCCACGCCATGGCGTGGGGATTTTTGTATGGGCTTAACGCAGCTGATCGCGGGCCGTGTAGAACTTGGCGTAGGCGAGGTAGCCCGCGATGATGGTGGAGAGGCTGGCGGTGGAGATCAGCATAAAGGTCACCATAATCTGATAGCGGATGGCCTTGACCGGATCGATACCGGCGAAGATCAGGCCCGACATCATGCCCGGCAGGCTGACCAGTCCGACGGTTTTGGCGGAGTCGACGGTGGGGATCATCGCCGCCTTGATGCTGGCGCGGATAATCCTCGCCGACGCCTGCTTCGGGGTCGCGCCCAGGCTGAGCATCTCCTGCACCCGCTGGCGTTCGTCGTGAAAGCGCTGACGCAGGTTGTTATAGCACAGGCCGACGGCCACCATGGCGTTACCGGCGATCATTCCGGCGATGGGGATCACCTGCATCGGGGTAAATTCGATGGAGCCGCTGACGATCAGGATCGCCAGGGTCAGCGCGGTGCCGGTGACGATGGCGATCAGCGACATGGCAAAGGCATTGCTGAGGTTCTTACTGCGCTTCTTCGCGTTCCAGGCCGCGTTGACGCAGATAAACAGCACCATCAATAGGGTCAGCAGGGCGCTGTCCAGATGAAAGATATACTTTAAAACGTAGCCTACCAGGATCAGCTGGACGATGGCACGACTGACGCTCCACAGAATGTCTTTGCCGAGCCCCAGCTTTTCCCGCCCGCTGATGACCAGCGCAATGGCGACCAGCGCCAGGGCCATGACCAGAGACTGATCGGTAATGTTATGGCTATTCATGGCGTAGCTCCCCGTTTGACTGAGTCCCGTCTTCCTCTGCGTCGTCGCTATCGGCCAGGCGCGGTAGGGTTATCACATTGTCGCACTGGGTAATCTCGTCGCTGCTGTGCGTGACCCAGATAATGGCGATCCCCTGCTGCTGATTGAGGTGCGTGATGACCTCATGCACGATGGTTCGATTGTGCTCATCCAGCGCGCTGGTGATTTCGTCCAGCAGCAACACCTGCGGCATATATTGAATGTTACGCAGCAGCGCCACGCGCTGACGCTCGCCGCCGGAGAGATCTTCGATGCGCTGATCCAGCGTATGCAGCGGCAGGCCGAACTGCATCAGGCCACGACGGATGCGATCCATATCCGGCGCGTCGCCGCGGATCTGGTAGGGAAACAGCAGGTTGTCGCGCACCGTATCGCCGAACAGCACCGGCGTTTGGAAGCTATAGGAGACCTGTTTGCGATACGCCTCCGGAGGATAGGCGCTCAGGGGGGTTCCCTGCAGCAGGATCTCGCCGCGCTGCGGCTCCAGCAGTGAGGCCGCAATCTTGAGCAGCGTGCTCTTGCCGCAGCCCGAGGGGCCCGTGATTACTTTGAATTCGCCGGGCTGTAGCGTCAGCGATACGTCGTGCAGAATGGGGCGTCCATTAGCGCTGAAGTCGATGTGATTAAGCGCCAGTAGCGGTGTTGCGGTCATATTCTCCCTCACGGGTACCAACAAAAAGGCCTGTCCTAAGGGACAGGCCGGAGTAAATAGCGTCCTGAGCCTACGCGCGTACCGACCATCGCAGCGTTTCCCCTGCCAAGAAGGGGATCAGGGTTTCATCACCGCTGGCGATACTGTCGACGACAGACGCAGGCTCTTGTACCAGCTCAATATACGCCTCATTGGCCGGGAGTCCATAAAAAGCCGGTCCGTTCAGCGAACAGAAGGCCTCCAGGTGCTGCAGCGCCTGCTCCTCGTCAAAGACCGTTGCGTAGGCCTGTAGCGCCGTCGGCGCGTTGAAGACCCCGGCGCAGCCGCAGGCTGACTCTTTGCGCCCGCGCAGGTGCGGCGCGGAGTCGGTGCCGAGGAAGAAGCAGGTTTTTCCGCTGGTGGCCGCCTTGCGTAGCGCCTGTTGGTGTACGCTGCGCTTGAGGATCGGCAGGCAGTACAGGTGCGGACGAATCCCGCCGACCAGCATGTGGTTGCGGTTGAACATCAGGTGCTGAGGAGTAATGGTCGCCGCCAGATAGCGATCGCCCTCGGCGACAAACTGGGCCGCTTCGCGGGTGGTGATGTGCTCAAAGACGATACGCAGTTCGGGGAAGTCGCGGCGCAGCGGTAGCATCACCTGCTCGATAAAGCGCGCTTCGCGATCGAATATGTCGATATCCGCCTGGGTGACTTCGCCGTGGATCAGCAGCGGCATACCGCTCTTCTGCATCGCCTCAAACAGCGGGTACAGTCCGGGAATGGAGGTCACGCCGCAGGCCGAGTTCGTGGTGGCGTTGGCCGGATACAGCTTGGCGGCGGTGAATACGCCTTCCCGCTGGCCGTGCATCAGCGAGTCTACCGAGAGGGCGTCGGTCAGATAGCAGGTCATCAGCGGGGTAAACGCGTGTCCCTGCGGCACGGCGTCGAGAATGCGCTGGCGATAGGCGATGCACTGCTCCACGGAGGTGACCGGCGGAACCAGGTTGGGCATCACCACGGCCCGGGAAAAGTGGCGGCTGGTATAGGGTAACACGCTGTGCAGCATCTCATCATCGCGCAGATGGAGGTGCCAATCGTCAGGGCGGCGGATCTTCAGGGTGTGCTGCATTACGGTCATTACGGACTCCGGCTGGTGGATATGTCTGATGGACTGCGCAGGCTTCTGGTCGCTGTAGGGGCAGGGCGCCAGGGCGCAGTGAACATTTCTGTGCCGGGCGGTAAGGATAACGGGAAACGGGCTTGGATGCATCCGATTGTTGTATCGCGTCATCAATTTGTGCGCTTGAGCAAGGCGGTGGGGCGATTAGGGGCCGAGGGCTCATGTCGCGGACGGCAAAAACGGGTAAGGTGATCGGGTAGGCATTCGTCGCGTACCACGACGGATGTATTCCAGGCGGCGTCCGCCGCGGTTCGATACGCTTGCGCCGTACCGCAGGGCGAGGCGCCCCGGTCTCAAGAGGAGTGTGTTATGAGTGAAGTTCGCATTGTCGCGACGCTGGTCGCATCCGCGGGGCAGCAAGAGGCGGTACGCCACGCCGCGCTGCAGTTGGTTGAGCCCAGCCGCGCCGAGGCGGGAAACGTGCGTTATGACCTCCATCAGGAAGAGGGGCAGGCCGCAACGCTGGTGTTCTTTGAGATCTGGCAATCGCCGCAGGCGCTGACGCAGCATGAAAAAAGCGCCCACTTTGCCGCTTTTCTGCAGGCGATAGAAGGGCGGTGCGCCAGCGTTGAGATCACGCGACTGCGCCAGATAGCCTAGCGCCGATATAAAAAAACCCGCCTTTCGGCGGGTTTTTTGGGCTAGCCGCCTCTTACTCCTGCGGCATGACCGGTTTCGTGGCTGGCGCCGCGGCCTGATTGGTCGCGGCGTCTGCACCGGCGGCACCGCGGCCGTGGAAGTCATATTCCGGGCGAACCCAGGTGCTGACTACCGTGACCGGTGCAACGTAGGCCGGCGCCGGGGCCGTAGTCATCGGCGCGCTAGCGCGACCGTGTTCGTGCGTATCGCTCGGGGCCATTGCCGACGGCTGTACCTGGGCGTCGACTACGCTGGCTTCGGCTTCGGCTTCGGCTTCGGCTTCGGCTTCGGCTTCGGCTTCGGCTTCGGTAGCCTGTGTTTCGGCCTCGGCTTCGGCAGCCTGTGCTTCGGCCTGGGCCAATGCAGGCAGCGCCTCTTCCAGCGTCGGTGCGGCGGCGGCACAGACGGCGTGCGCGGCGCTCTCCTCTGCGACTACCGGCGCCGGCTGCTGCGCGATCGCGTCGCGGGTCGGCTCCTCAACGGCTGCGGCCGGGGCGATGATCGCCTGCACCACCGGCTCGGCGGCCACGGCGTCGTTGACGACGGTCTCGGCGGTGACGCTCGGACGTGCGGCTTCCACCGGTGCGGCGGCGAGGGTCTCTACCGCTACCGCGGTGGCGCTCTCCTCTGTGGCGCGCGGCGCTTCGCGCTCGACGCTCTCGACGGCCGCAGGGGTGGCGATAGGATAGCTGATCCACACCTTGCCAGAGGCCATCTCCGGAGAGTAGACCGCCAGCGTCAGCGGCATCGGTGACTGCTGCGGATAACGCTCGTCGCGATAGCGGCGACGGCGCTGCCCGCTGACGCGCAGGTGACGCGGTGAGCGACGTGAGCGACGCGGCATGCCATTCTCATGGCGCGGCGCGTTATCCTCTTCCGCGGCGACGGCGGCGCTCTCCTGAGGCTGAGCGCTAACCACCGGCAGAGCCGGAGCGGCGGTCGCGTCGGCGACCGGTGCCACGGCGGCATCTGCGTCGGCGCTGACAACGGCTGACGCGCTCTCGCCGATGCGGATTTTCTGGCTCAGCTGGCGGCGTTGACGGCGCTGGGCCGGTACGCTCTCCTCTGCGATCTCTTCCTCAGGCTGTGCGGCGGAGTCCAGTGCCTTGACCTCTTGCTGGGCCTGGCGCTTCTCTTCCTGACGACGGCGCTGACGCTCGTTGCGCTGCTCGCGGCGCTGCTGCTGCTCTTCGCGCTGCTGGGCATTCTCTTCTACGCCGTTCTCTGTCACCGGCGTCGGCTGAGCCTGACGGCGGCCACGGCGCTGTTCGTCGCGGTTTTCACGGCCGTCGCGGTTCGCACGCTCTGGACGTTCACCGCGCTCCGGGCGTTCACCGCGCTCCGGACGATCGCCGCGTTCACCGCGCTCCGGACGATCGCCGCGTTCACCGCGTTCACGACGCGGATTCTGGCGACGACCGCGGCGCTCCTGCGAGGAACGGCTCTCGTCACGCGGACGCTCTGCGCTGGCGGCAGGTTTCTCTTCCTGCACCGGCGCCGGGGCGTCGTCGCCGGCGAAGATCCCTTTCAGGGAGGCCACCAGGCGACCAAACAGACCCGGACGGGCGTCGGCGACCGGCTGCGGGCGTTCGGTCGGCGCGACGTCGACAGCGACAGGCTTATCCTGCGCGGCGTCGATCGGCGGTGCGGCCACATCCAGGCTAAAGGCGGCCAGCGCCGGTTGCTCCGGGCGCTTGCGCTCTGCCGGTACTTCTTCCTCACCGCAGGCTTCCGCTTCGTGCAGCTGCGGCAGCTTGTAGCTCAGGGTATGGGTCTCTTCGCCTTTACGAACCCGCATAACGGCGTAGTGCGGGGTCTGCATTTGCTCGTTAGGCACCACGATGACGCGCACGTCCGGCTGGCGTTTTTCAATGGCGCTTACGGCGTCACGCTTCTCGTTCAGCAGATAAGAGGCGACCGGTACCGGCACGATGGCGTGCACTTCACGGGTGTTCTCCTTCAGCGCTTCCTCTTCGATCAGACGCAGGATGGACAGCGCCAGCGATTCGTTGTCACGCACGGTACCGGTGCCATTACAGCGCGGGCAGACGTGGTGGCTGGATTCGCCCAGAGAGGGGCTGAGGCGCTGGCGGGACATCTCCAGCAGGCCAAAGCGGGAGATCCGACCGATCTGAATACGGGCGCGATCCTGACGCACGGCGTCACGCAGGCGGTTTTCGACCTCGCGCTGGTGGCGTACCGGGGTCATATCGATAAAGTCGATCACGATCAGACCACCCAGGTCGCGCAGACGCAGCTGGCGGGCGATTTCATCGGCGGCCTCCAGGTTGGTGTTGAACGCCGTCTCTTCGATATCGCCGCCGCGGGTAGCGCGGGCGGAGTTGATATCGATGGCGGTCAGCGCCTCGGTGCTGTCGATAACGATAGAGCCGCCGGAGGGCAGGCGGACTTCACGCTGGAAGGCGGACTCGATCTGTGACTCGATCTGATAGTGGCTGAACAGCGGGATTTCCCCGGTGTACAGCTTGATTTTGCTGCTGAAGTCCGGACGGCCCAGGGCGGCGATATGCTGCTTGGCCAGGTCGAGGATCTTCGGGTTATCGATCAGGATTTCGCCGATGTCCGGGCGCAGATAGTCGCGGAAGGCGCGGACGATGACGTTGCTTTCCTGATGGATCAGGAACGGCGCAGAGCGGCCTTCGGCGGCTTTCTTGATGGCGTCCCAGTGCTTCAGGCGGAAGGAGAGATCCCACTGCAGGGCTTCGGCGGATTTGCCGACGCCGGCGGTGCGGACGATCAGCCCCATGCCGTCGGGAATTTGCAGAGAGGAGAGCGCTTCCTTCAGCTCGGTGCGGTCATCGCCCTCGATACGGCGGGAGATACCGCCGGCGCGCGGGTTGTTGGGCATCAGCACCAGATAGCTGCCCGCCAGGCTGATAAAGGTGGTCAGCGCAGCCCCTTTGTTGCCGCGCTCTTCCTTATCAACCTGAACAATGACCTCCTGCCCTTCGCGCAGCACGTCCTTAATGTTGGGACGGCCGTGGGCGGAGTAGTTGCTGGGGAAATATTCGCGGGCGATCTCTTTAAGGGGCAGGAAACCGTGTCGTTCGGCGCCGTAGTCAACAAAGGCTGCTTCCAGACTGGGCTCAATACGGGTGATTTTACCCTTGTAAATGTTTGCTTTCTTCTGTTCGTGACCCGGGCTTTCAATATCCAGATCGTACAGTCGCTGACCATCCACAAGGGCGACACGCAACTCCTCCTGCTGAGTTGCGTTGATTAACATTCTTTTCATCGTTAACGTACTCGTTTTTTTTGCATTGGCAACTTAAGCTGCGGGCGAAAAGACCTTTCTGACCGGGAGGAAGACCGATGACCCCGAGTCTTATCGCAAAGTCGTCAACCTCACGGTTGTCGCCTGCATAGGGGCGCAATATTCGGTAAGCCTGCATTTCTTTGTGAAAGGCAGCGCTGTTTATCAGGATGACACCGCAGAAAAAGGATGCGGCCAACTGACTCCATGTTGTTGGTCAGACTGCGACCCGCAGCCCGCTAATTACTTGATTTCGCACTACGTCTTACGCCATTGCTGCATTTCTGCGCTATCAGGTAAACGTTGAATCCCACCTCTTTTTTCGCTTTGATGGAAAAAAGCGCGGAAAACTACTCCATTATTTCACTGCAATGACAAATATAGCAAGACGCCATTGCGGGTTGTTCGCAGAAAATTGCCCTATGACGACATGTCACACCATAAACTCTGCTGATAGGTATGTCCGTGCGTCGCCGTCGCGCGCGCTATCGCTGAATTATTGCACAGCGGCTGAAAATAGCAGTAGCGCGGCGGCGCGGCGCTCTTTAAAATCGCGCCCATGAATACACAAAACATCTCCGTCAAGTTAGTCACGATCGCCGCCGATGAGGCGGGACAGCGAATCGATAATTTTTTGCGCAACCAGTTAAAGGGTGTGCCGAAGAGTATGATCTATCGCATCGTGCGTAAGGGTGAGGTGCGGGTCAACAAGAAACGCATCAAGCCGGAATATAAGCTGGAAGCCGGGGATCAGGTCCGGATCCCGCCGGTGCGGGTGGCCGAACGCGATGAGGCGCCGGTGTCAGCCCGTCTGGATAAGGTCGCCGCGCTCAATGACTGTATCCTGTATGAAGATGACTACCTGCTGGTGCTGAATAAGCCCTCTGGCACCGCGGTACACGGCGGCAGCGGCCTTAGCTTTGGCGTGATTGAGGGGCTGCGTGCCCTGCGCCCAGAGGCCCGTTTCCTGGAGCTGGTGCATCGGTTGGATCGCGAGACCTCCGGGGTGCTTCTGGTGGCGAAGAAGCGCTCGGCGCTGCGCTCGCTGCATGAGCAGCTGCGTGAGAAGGGGATGCAGAAGGATTATCTGGCGCTGGTGCGCGGCCAGTGGCAGTCACACTGTAAAGTGGTACAGGCGCCGCTGCTGAAAAATACCCTGCAAAGCGGTGAACGCGTCGTACGGGTGAACGCCGAAGGCAAGCCGTCGGAAACCCGCTTTAAGGTAGAGGAGCGCTTTGCTAACGCCACGCTGGTTAAGGCCAGCCCGGTGACCGGGCGAACCCATCAGATCCGCGTTCATACCCTGCACGCCGGCCACCCGATCGCCTTTGACGATCGCTACGGCGACCGCGACTTCGACCGCGAGCTGGCGGATACCGGCTTAAACCGCCTGTTCCTGCACGCGGCGGCGCTGCGCTTTGTGCATCCGCACAGTGGTGAGACCCTGCGCGTCGAGGCGCCGCTGGATGCCGCGCTGCGCCACTGTCTGAGCGTGCTGCGCGCACGCAGCGCGCTTAGCTGAGGCGAGGCGGCGTAGGTGTGACAAAGTAGGCCCCGCGTTAGCGGGGTCTACTGCGTTGGACGCTACGGCTTAAAACTCCAGATTGACCCCAACGTTGTAAGCGGCAGAGCCGCTGCCAAAGGCGATGCCCGCCTTGGCGGCGAAGGTTTCATTGACGCGATAGCCGACGCCGACGGCGGCGGCCTGCTCATCCTTATATCCGCCCATGGCCGCCGTCACGTTGACGTTTCCGATCCCATAGGGCTGGAACAGGCCGGAGAGCGCCGCCGTTTTCGCGGCGGTCTGGCGCAGCTCTTTGCGGTTATTGTCGACCTCGCGGTAGAGATCGTTGATCTGCCGCTGGGCGGTGTCCTGCCAAGCCTGAGTCAGCTCCTGCCGAAGATCGGTATAGCCTATCGCCGCATTGAGCGTCCGCTCGGCCTGCACTTTGGCCTCGGCGTTGGCAATCGTCTCGGTATAGCTTTTCAGCCCCTGGCTTAGCTCGCTCTCCAGCGTCGTAACGCGCTGATCCAGCGGGGACCCCTCCGTGGGGTCAATCGTATCAAGCCGCGCATTGATCGCGTTGGCCAGCGCCTGTATCTTCCCATCGCTCGCTGCCTGCGTTACCTGCAGCTTGGCATCGGTTGCCTCCTGTCCGGCATCGTGCACACCCTGCAAGACGCGGGAGAGGCCAGAGTTCGCCGGCGTTCCCTCTTCGGACGGCGTCAGGGTGAAGTCGCGCTGCAGCTGGGTGACCAGCCGCTGCAGGTTCGCGGTATTACCCTCATCGATGGCTTGCTTCAGGTCGTTGATATAGGTGGTGAATGCGGAGGGGGTGACCGCGCCGTCATCCGCCGCGCTATCGATAAATGCTGCCTGCAGCGCCGTTTTTAGCGTGTCGATTTCAGCCTTGGCCTCAGTCGTCGCGGTATTTACGCTGGCGAGCTGCTCTTTTACCGCCGGCAGTTTCAGGAATTCTTCCAGCGAGCTCGGGCCGCTGCCATCCTCTCCGGTGGCGCTGAAGGCGCCGGAAAGGTTGGCAAAGACGCCGTTCAGCCCGCCCAGGCTGGTCTGCAGCGTGGTGAGCGCCTCCGCGTTCGTATCGGCTTTGTTATCTGCGGTGCTGGCCTTAGTATCCGCGGCCCGCACCGCCGTTCTTAGTCCGTTGATATCAGCCTTGGCATCTACCATATCGTCATCTACTCTGTCGATCAGCCTTTTTACCGACGGCAGGCCCAGAAATGTTTCCAGCGAGCTCGGGCCGCTGCCATCCTCTCCGGTGGCGCTGAAGGCGTTGGAAAGGTTGGCAAAGACGCCGTTCAGCCCGCCCAGGCTGGTCTGCAGCGTGGCGAGTGCCTGCGTGTTCGCTTCGGCTTTGGTCTCTGCAACGCTGGCCTTAGTATCAGCCTGATTTATTTTTGGGATAATATGTTGCTCCAACGTATTTAGCGACTCTGAAATAGTGATGGGATCTTCCCATTTTCTATTTTCTACGCCCTCGAGGGTAATGTCGCCACGTTCCGGTGCCGCCGCGAAGGCCTGGCATGTCATGATAAATAGGCTAGCGCTAATAGCAGAGGTAATAATATTTTTCTTCATCTTATCAATCCTTGTCTAAGTATCTTGCTACTGAATTAATAAATAATTAACGTTATGGCGCGTCTCGTTCTTTCTTCGGTGGGGAATTGATTTAAATGATTTAAAATCAATCTGTTGTATATTTTATCTCCGCGTATTTTAATCTGTGCTGGGCTGTGATATATCTCATTGTTTTCCCTCGGCGTGGCTTGTCGCGTTATGCCGCTGGCGTGAGGCGTTGTTTCACTGTTTCCATGTATTTGGATAAGGGGTATTTACTCTGCGCTGTAAACATTACTCCGAAAAATATACCGATTTTAATATAGGTATCTTATTGTCTTTTGCGCGAATGAAATGTTGGAAAATATAATTATCAAGAATTTATTAGAAATGATGAATATGGTGTGTGGGTATTATTCCGTGCATCCGGGCGGGAGAGAATGAAGACGGTAGTACGGCAATGCAGTAAATAGTGCAGTAATAAAAGGGGGGGAGGTCGTCACGGCTTAAGTATGAGGGCAAGGGCGTCTTAGCGGCATCCGCAAAAGGCACCCTTCCGCCGCCGGTCGATTATCGGGCGGCCAGCAGCGGATTCACGCCGTGGCGCAGCAGCAGCGTATTCAGCGCGATCAGCGGCAGTCCAATCAGGGCATTGGGGTCTCGCCCCTCCAGACGGTCGAACAGCAGAATGCCGGCGCCTTCGCACATAAAGCTGCCGGCACAGTGGAGCGGCTGCTCCAGCGTCACATAGGCCTCGATCTCGGCATCGCTCAGCGACCGAAAGTGAACATGAAACGGCTCACACAGCGTATGGCAGGCGCCGCTGGCGCTGTTGAGCACGCTCAGGCCGCTATAAAACGTAATGCGTTGTCCGCTGGCGGCGCGCAGCTGGGCGCAGGCGCGCTCATGGCTTAGGGGTTTCCCGGTGATTTGGCCGTTGAGTACGCAGACCTGATCGCTGCCGATGATCAGGTGCGCCGGATAGTCGGCGGCCAGCGCGCGCGCCTTGGCCTCGGCCAAGCGACAGACCAGCGCCTGGGCGGTTTCATTGGGCTGCGGCGTTTCGTCCGTGTGTGGCGCTGCGCAGATAAAAGGCAGCGCCAGCTTCTCCAGCAGGGCGCGGCGGTAGGGCGAGGTCGAGGCGAGCAGCAGGGGCAACATATTTTTTCCCGAAAGCATGGCGTTAATGATGGCATCATTTTAAACTGTCCGCCGCTCAGGAAGCGAATATTGGGGGAAAGGGGCGCGAGAGTGGCCTTTTCCTTTGACTCTATGGCTTTACAAAGTTAATATGCGCGCCCTATGCAAAAGGTAAAATTACCCTTGACCCTTGATCCGGTACGCGCTGCGCAGAAGCGTTTAGACTATGTTGGTGTCTATGCTTCCGAGCAGTTAACGCGCTTAGCTGAATCTGTGGTCAGCGTGGACAGCGATGTCTCCGCTGAGATGTCCTTTTCAATCGACAATCAGCGGTTGGCTGTGATCCGTGGGCATGCCGACGTTAGCGTAACGTTGCAGTGCCAGCGCTGTAATCAGCCATTCCAGCATCACCTCCACGTAACGTATTGTTTCAGTCCGGTCGCCAATGACGAGCAGGCTGAAGCATTGCCGGAAATTTACGAGCCGATCGACGTCAATGAATACGGCGAAGTCGATCTGCTGGCGATGGTCGAAGATGAAATCATCCTCGCCTTGCCGGTGGTTCCGGTGCATGAATCTGAACACTGTGAAGTGTCCGACGCGGACATGGTGTTCGGTAAGCTGCCTCCCGAGGCGGAAAAACCGAATCCATTTGCCGCACTAGCCAGTTTAAAGCGAAAGTAATCAAGGAGTAAGGTCCATGGCCGTACAGCAGAACAAAAAAACCCGCTCTTGCCGTGGTATGCGTCGTTCCCACGATGCGCTGACCACTGCAACCGTCTCTGTTGACAAGGTTTCCGGTGAAACTCACCTGCGTCACCACGTCACTGCGGACGGTTTCTACCGCGGTCGCAAGGTCATCGCTAAGTAATACAGCTCTGTATTAACAAGGCGATACTTTGACTCGTCTAACCCTTGCGTTAGATGCGATGAGCGGGGACTTTGGTCCCTGCATCACAGTGCCTGCCGCGCTGCAGGCACTGACTTCAACTTCGTCACTGTCCCTTTTGTTGGTCGGCCAGCCCGACGCCATCGCGCCTTACCTTTCCGCCGCAGACGCTTCACTGCGCTCCCGGCTACGGGTGGTGGCAGCCGAAACCGTGATCCCCAACGACGCTAAGCCGTCACACGCTATCCGCAACAGTCGCGGCAGCTCAATGCGCATTGCGCTGGAGCTGGTGAAGCGCGGCGAGGCTCAGGCGGTGGTCAGCGCGGGAAACACCGGCGCACTGATGGGACTGGCGACGCTGTTGCTAAAGCCGCTGGAGGGCATCGACCGTCCGGCGCTGGTGACGGTGCTGCCCAATCAGCGCAAGAGTAAGACCGTGGTGCTGGATCTCGGGGCCAACGTGGCCTGCAGCAGCGCCATGCTGGTACAGTTCGCCGTGATGGGCGCGGTGCTGGCAGAAGAGATTGTCGGTATCCCGGCGCCGCGCGTCGCGTTACTGAATATCGGGGAAGAAGAGTGTAAGGGACTGGACAATATCCGCGAAGCCGCCGCTGTGCTGAAGACGACGCCGGCCATCGACTATATTGGTTATCTGGAAGGCAATGACTTGCTGAGCGGAAAAACCGATGTCTTGGTCTGTGACGGCTTCGTGGGTAATGTTACGCTGAAAACCATGGAGGGAGTGGTGCGCATGTTCCTCTCCCTGCTGAAGCCGGCGGGCGATAAACCGCGCAGTGCCTGGTGGCTGCGCTGGCTGGGTCGCTGGATACAAAAAAGAGTGGCAAAGCGTTTCGGGCATTTGAACCCCGACCAGTATAATGGCGCTTGTCTGTTAGGATTACGTGGCACCGTAATCAAGAGCCATGGGGCGGCCAACCAACGGGCGTTCGCCGTCGCCATACAACAGGCTGTGCAGGCGGTGCAACGGCAGATCCCCGAGCGGATCGCGCTGCGCCTTAAGGCTGTATTACCCAAGAGTGACTAATCGTACATGCATACAAGAATTCTCGGTACGGGGAGCTACCTGCCCGTACAAGTACGCACCAATGCTGATTTAGAGAAAATGGTGGAGACCTCTGACGAGTGGATCGTCAGCCGTACCGGCATCCGTGAGCGGCGCATTGCCGCGGCGGACGAGTCCGTCGCCACTATGGCATTTGAAGCTGCCAAACACGCTCTGGAAATGGCACAGATCGACAAGGATGACATCGGCCTGATCATCGTGGCGACCACCTCGGCCAATAACGCGTTTCCCAGCGCGGCCTGCGAAGTCCAGAATATGCTGGAGATCCGTAACGGCTCTCCGGCTTTCGACGTCGGTGCGGCCTGTGCCGGGTTCACCTACGCGCTGAGTATCGCCGATCAGTACATTAAAGGCGGCGCGGTACGCTACGCGCTGGTGATCGGTTCGGATGCGCTGGCGCGCACCGTGGATCAGCAGGATCGCGGCACGGTGATCCTGTTTGGCGACGGCGCCGGTGCCGTGGTGCTGGGCGCCGCTGAGCAGCCGGGCATCCTGTCGACCCATATTCATGCCGACGGCCGCTATGGCGAGCTGCTGACGCTGCCTAACCGCCCGCGCCATACCGAGGATCAGGCGTACCTGACCATGGCGGGGAACGAGGTGTTTAAAGTGGCCGTGACCGAGCTGGCGCATATCGTGGATGAGACGCTGCAGGCTAACCAGCTGTCCCGCGACGATCTGGACTGGCTGGTGCCGCATCAGGCCAACCTGCGCATCATCAGCGCGACCGCGAAGAAGCTGGGCATGAGCCTGGACAGCGTGGTGGTGACGCTGGATCGCCACGGTAATACCTCGGCGGCCTCGGTGCCGGCGGCGCTGGACGAGGCGGTACGCGATGGCCGTATCCAGCGTGGTCAACTGATTCTGCTGGAGGCCTTCGGTGGCGGTTTCACCTGGGGCTCCGCGCTGGTTCGTTTTTGATTTTTTTTGTTCAGGAAAACACTCATGTCTACATTTGCAATGGTATTCCCCGGGCAGGGGTCACAGACCGTGGGTATGCTGGCCGATTTAGCCGCACAGTACCCGGTGGTCGAGCAGACCTTCGCCGAGGCCTCCGAGGCGCTGGGTTATGATTTGTGGAGCCTGGTGCAGCAAGGGCCGGCCGAAGAGCTGAACAAGACCTGGCAGACCCAGCCGGCGCTGCTGACGGCCTCCGTCGCAATTTATCGCGTCTGGCAGCAGAACCATGGCAAACAGCCGGCGATGATGGCTGGGCACAGCCTGGGTGAATACTCTGCGCTGGTCTGCGCCGGCGTCCTCGACTTTACGCAGGCGGTACGCCTGGTCGAGCTGCGCGGCAAGCTGATGCAGCAGGCGGTGCCGGCAGGCACCGGTGCGATGTATGCCATCATCGGTCTGGACAACGACGCCATCGCCGCCGCCTGCGCCGAGGCGGCGCTGGGGCAGGTGGTCGCGCCGGTCAACTTCAACTCGCCGGGGCAGGTGGTGATCGCCGGTGAAAAAGAGGCCGTCGAGCGCGCCGGCGCCGCCTGTAAGGCCGCCGGTGCCAAGCGTGCGCTGCCGCTGCCGGTCAGCGTACCGTCGCACTGTGCGCTGATGAAGCCGGCCGCGGACCAGCTGGCCGAGGCGCTGAAGGCGATCGACTTCCATGCGCCGTCCTGTCCGGTGATCAATAATGTCGATGTGACGGCGGCGAGCGACGCTGATGCGATACGCGATGCGCTGGTGCGCCAGCTCTACAGCCCGGTTCGCTGGACGGAGACCGTGCAGCTGATGGCCGCCGAAGGCGTTGACCATCTGCTGGAGATGGGCCCGGGCAAAGTGTTGACCGGCCTGACCAAGCGTATCGTCGATACCATGACCGCTGCGGCGGTGAATGACTGCGCATCCCTGACCGCCGCTCTCGAACAGTAATACGAGGAAAACATGAGCTTAGAAGGTAAAATTGCACTGGTAACCGGCGCAAGCCGTGGCATCGGCCGCGCCATCGCCGAGACGCTGGTCGCCCGCGGCGCCCGCGTCATCGGTACGGCCACCAGCGACAAGGGCGCAGAGGCGATCAGCGCTTATCTGGGCGATAACGGTATGGGAATGGCGCTGAACGTGACCGACTCTGCCTCTATCGACAGCATGCTGGAGCGCGTGCGCGCGGAGTTTGGCGAGATCGATATTCTGGTCAATAACGCCGGGATCACCCGCGACAATCTGCTGATGCGGATGAAGGATGATGAGTGGCAGGATATCCTGGACACCAACCTGACGTCGGTGTTCCGCCTGTCAAAAGCCGTCATGCGCGCTATGATGAAGAAGCGCTGCGGG
The DNA here is from genome assembly GCF_001896205.1 of Edwardsiella piscicida. Taxonomy (GTDB): domain Bacteria; phylum Pseudomonadota; class Gammaproteobacteria; order Enterobacterales; family Enterobacteriaceae; genus Edwardsiella; species Edwardsiella piscicida. The sequence continues at coordinate 2,399,732 of NZ_MPNU01000001.1, read as the reverse complement.
CGTATTATTACCATCGGCTCCGTGGTAGGCACCATGGGGAACGCTGGGCAGGCGAACTACGCCGCGGCTAAAGCGGGCCTTATCGGCTTCAGCAAGTCGCTGGCGCGTGAAGTCGCCTCCCGCGGCATCACCGTTAACGTGGTGGCGCCGGGATTTATCGAGACCGATATGACGCGCGCGCTCTCCGATGAGCAGCGCAGCGGCATTTTGGCCGCGGTGCCGGCCGGTCGTCTGGGTGATGCTAAAGAGATCGCCTACGCCGTTGCCTTTTTGGCCTCGGATGAGGCGGCCTACATCACCGGCGAGACGCTACATGTCAACGGCGGCATGTACATGATCTAAAAATCACGAAAACTATTTGCCTTTATTGAGCAAAACACCGCAAAATAGAGCAAAATCGTGGTTTGACCAGCCGGGATTTGGTTGCATCTTTTTCAACTTTCAATACACTACGAAAACCATCGCGCAAGCGAGTTTTGATAGGAAATTTAAGAGTATGAGCACTATCGAAGAACGCGTTAAGAAAATCATTGTTGAACAGCTGGGTGTTAAAGAAGACGAAGTTGTGAATTCAGCTTCTTTCGTTGACGATCTGGGTGCTGATTCTCTTGACACCGTTGAACTGGTTATGGCTCTGGAAGAAGAGTTTGATACTGAGATTCCGGACGAAGAAGCAGAGAAGATCACCACTGTTCAGGCCGCTATCGACTACATCGAAGCTGCAAACAAGTAAGTGAACTCATCTAGGCGGTCATTCGACCGCCTACGTTTTTCCTGCATTCATCAAGTATCACTTCCCTCCCTGGAGGACAAACGTGTCTAAGCGTCGAGTTGTTGTGACCGGACTGGGCATGTTGTCTCCTGTCGGCAATACCGTAGATTCCACATGGAATGCGATTCTTGCCGGTCAGAGTGGCATCAGCCTGATCGACCATTTCGATACTAGCGCCTATGCAACGCGTTTTGCGGGCTTAGTAAAGGATTTTAATTGCGAAGAGCATATTTCGCGCAAAGACGCGCGTAAGATGGATCTCTTCATCCAGTACGGGATCATGGCCGGTATTCAGGCCTTTCAGGACTCTGGACTGGAAATTACGGAAGAAAATGCCCCGCGTATTGGCGCCGCTATCGGCTCCGGGATCGGCGGCCTCGGCCTGATCGAAGAAAACCACGGTGCACTGATGCACGGTGGCCCACGCAAGATCAGCCCGTTTTTCGTTCCGTCAACCATCGTCAACATGGTGGCAGGGCATCTCTCCATCATGCTGGGGCTGCGTGGACCGAGCATCTCCATTGCGACGGCCTGCACCTCTGGCGTGCATAACATTGGCCACGCGGCGCGAATGATCGCGTATGGCGACGCCGATGCCATGCTGGCCGGCGGCGCAGAAAAGGCGAGTACTCAGCTGGGCGTCGGCGGATTTGGCGCCGCACGCGCGCTCTCGACCCGCAATGATAACCCGCAGGCGGCGAGCCGTCCGTGGGACAAAGATCGCGACGGCTTCGTGCTGGGCGACGGCGCCGGTATTCTGGTGCTGGAAGAGTACGAGCACGCCAAGGCGCGCGGTGCCAAGATCTATGCCGAGCTGGTTGGCTTTGGCATGAGCAGCGACGCCTACCATATGACGTCACCGCCGGCCGATGGCGCCGGTGCCGCGCTGGCGATGGAAAATGCGCTGCGCGATGCGGGGGTTACCCCGAGCCAGGTTGGCTATATCAACGCCCACGGCACCTCTACGGCGGCCGGCGATAAGGCGGAGACCCAGGCGGTCAAGAATGTCTACGGCGCCGATGCGGCCGGTGTGATGGTCAGCTCGACCAAGTCGATGACCGGCCACCTGCTGGGCGCCGCCGGTGCGGTAGAGTCCATCTTTACCATTCTGGCGCTGCGCGACCAGGTGATTCCGCCGACCATTAACCTGGACAACCCGGATGAGGGTTGCGATCTGGACTTCGTTCCGCACGAAGCCCGCCAGGTCAGCGGCCTGGAGTATGCGCTGTGCAACTCCTTCGGCTTTGGCGGTACCAACGGCTCCATTATTTTCCGCAAGGTGTAATGGCGTATCGCTGGGAAATGGCTCCTTCGGGGGCCATTTTTTTGTCCCGGCGGTTAGAATAGGGCGATGCGCACGGATGAAGGGAGACGCGAATGTATTGGCTTGACGGAGAGGCGCGCCAGCAGATCGACCTGTGCGATCGCGGGCTGCAGTATGGCGACGGCTGTTTTACCACGGCGCGCATCGTCAACGGCCGGGTCGACGGACTGCGGGCGCACCTGGCCCGGATGCAGCACGCCTGCGAACGCCTGATGATCCACGGCGTGGACTGGCCGCGCTGGCAGGCCGAGGCCGAGCAGTCTGCGGCGACCCGCGATGAGGGCGTGCTGAAGGCGATCGTCACCCGCGGCTGCGGTGGACGCGGCTATGATCCCGCCGGGAGCCATTCTCCGCGGCGGATCTTCAGCACGGGGCCGCTCCCTGCGCACTATCCGGCGCTGCGCGAGCGCGGGATCAGCCTGGTCGTGAGCCCGGTCAGGCTGGCGCACCAGCCGCTGCTGGCGGGGATCAAGCATCTGAATCGGTTAGAGCAGGTGCTGATCCGGGCCAGCCTGGCGCAGACGCAGGCGGATGAGGCGCTGGTGCTTGACACCCAGGATAACCTGGTGGAATGCTGTGCGGCCAATCTGTTCTGGCGCAGCGGCCAGCGGGTGTTTACCCCGCGCCTGACCCGCTGCGGCGTGGATGGGCTGATGCGCCAGCGCATCTGCCGGGTGCTGGCGCACAGCGAGTATCACCTGGCCGAGGTCGATGCGGCGCTGCCGGCGCTGCTGGCGGCCGATGAAGTCGTGGTGTGCAATGCGCTGATGCCGCTGCTGCCGGTGCGCCGGGCAGCGACGCAGGTTTTCAGCGAGCGCACGCTGTATCAATTTTTATTACCGCACTGCCTGCGGGTTGAGGCATAGCGGTGTAACGGCGGTTGAATGAAGAGAAAAATCATCGCGCTGATCGCGGCGCTATTGCTGCTGATGGCCGGGATCGGGCTGGGCTATCACCGGGTGATGCAGTTTGCCCATACGCCGCTGCCCCTGAGCCAGGCGACGCTGTTCAAGCTGCCCGCCGGCAGCGGGCGGGATAAGCTGCAGGCGCTGTTGGTCCGCGATCGCCTGATCCACAGCGGGCGCTACTTGCCCTGGCTGCTGCAGCTGGAGCCGGATCTGGCGCAGTTTAAGGCCGGGACCTACCGGCTGACGCCCGGGATGACGGTGCGCGACATGCTGACGCTGTTCAGCAGCGGCCGCGAGGCGCAGTTTGACGTGCGCTTTATTGAGGGCACCCGGTTTAGCGACTGGCGTAAGGTGCTGGCCGATGCCCCGCAGGTGCAGCAGACGCTGCGCGGGGAGAGCGAGGCGCAGATAGCCCAACGACTGGGGATCACGACGGGGCAGTCGCTGGAGGGGTGGCTATACCCCGACACCTACCGCTACACCGCCGGCACCAGCGATCTGATGCTGCTGAAGCGCGCACATGCCCGGATGGAGCAAGAGGTGGCGCAGCAGTGGGCGCAGCGTGACGTCGCGCTACCCTATAAGAGTCCGCAGCAGATGGTCACCATGGCCTCGATCGTAGAGAAAGAGACCGGGCTGGGAGAGGAGCGTCCCAAGGTGGCCTCCGTATTCATCAATCGTCTGCGGATCGGTATGCGCCTGCAAACCGATCCGACCGTGATCTATGGATTGGGAAATGCCTATAATGGCAACCTGACGCGGCGTGACCTACAGCAGCCGACGCCCTATAACACCTACGTCATCGCCGGTCTGCCGCCGACGCCCATCGCGATGCCGAGCAAGGCATCGCTGAATGCGGCGGCGCACCCGGCCAAAACGCCCTATCTCTATTTTGTGGCGGACGGCAAGGGGGGGCATGTATTCAGTACCAACCTGCAGAGCCATAATCAGGCGGTGCGCGCCTATCTGCAGGCATTAAGGGATAAGAATGGAAAGTAAGTTCATCGTAATTGAGGGGCTGGAGGGCGCCGGTAAGACGACGGCGCGCGACGTGGTGGTGGATGAGCTGCGCCGCCACGGCATTCAGGAGGTGGTCTTCACCCGTGAGCCGGGCGGAACGCCGTTGGCCGAGCATCTGCGCACCCTGGTGAAAGAGGGGGTGGAGGGCGAAACGCTGACCGACCGCGCCGAGGTGCTGATGCTGTATGCCGCCCGGGTTCAGCTGATCGAAAATGTGATCAAACCGGCGCTGGCGCGCGGCGCCTGGGTGGTGGGCGATCGTCACGATCTGTCGTCCCAGGCCTATCAGGGCGGGGGGCGGGGCATCGATACCCACCTGATGCAGACCCTGCGCGATACGGTGCTGGGTGACTTTAAACCCGATTTGACGCTGTATCTGGATATCCCGCCGCAGCAGGGGCTGGCGCGGGCGCGCAGCCGCGGTGAGCTGGATCGCATTGAGCGGGAGTCTCTGGCCTTCTTTGAGCGCACCCGTGACCGCTATCTGGCGCTGGCCGCCGCGGATGCGACGATCGTGACCCTGGACGCCGCGCAGCCGCTGGAGCAGGTGAGCGCGGCGATCCGTCGGGCGCTGCGGGCCTGGCTGGCGTCTCAGGAGGCGCAGGCGTGAACTGGTATCCCTGGCTCAATGCGCCGTACCGCCAGCTGCTGGCGCAGCATCAGGAGGGGCGCGGTCACCATGCGCTGCTGCTGCATGCCATCGACGGCATGGGCGAGGAGTCGCTGGTGTACGCCCTGGCCCGCTGGCTGCTCTGTCAGCGCCCGCAGGGGGAGAAGAGCTGTGGCGAATGCCATGCCTGCCGCCTGATGATGGCGGGCACCCATCCCGACTGGCACGTGCTGCAGCCGGAGAAGGGCAAGTCGACGCTGGGCATTGAGCCGGTGCGCCAGGTCATTGAACAACTGCAGAACCATGCCCAGCAGGGGGGCGCCAAGCTGGTGTGGATCGCCCGCTGCGAGCAGCTTAGCGAAGCCGCGGCCAACGCTCTGCTGAAGACGCTGGAGGAGCCGCCCGCGCAGACCTATTTCCTGCTGGGAACCCGCGAGCCGGCGCAGCTGCTGCCGACGCTGCGCAGCCGCTGTTTTTATCTTTATCTCGCGCCGCCGGCCGAGGACGCCAGCCTGCGCTGGCTGGCGCAGCAGATGCCGGGGGATGCGCAGGCGCAGCGCAGCGCCCTACGCTTGAGCGCGGGCGCGCCGGTGGCGGCGCTGGCGCTGCTGCAGCCGCCGCGCTGGGCCCAGCGTGAGTCGCTGTGTCAGGCGCTGGAGCAGGCGTTGGAGAGCCGCCAGTGGCTGACGCTGCTGGGCGCGTTGAACCACGATGACGGCACCGAGCGGCTGGGCTGGCTGTGCGCTCTGCTGCTGGATGCCCTGAAGCTGTGCCACGGCGCCGCGGCCAGCGTGGCGAACTGCGATCGTCTCCCGCTCATCCAGCGGCTGGCGACCGGTCTCGGCGAGGCCGATCTGCGGCGCCTGCTGCAGGCGTGGATCGCTTGCCGCCACCAGCTGCTGGCGACGCCGGGCGTAAACCGTGAATTGATGCTCATGCGCCAGCTGTGCGCATGGGACGCACCCGCACCGGCCCACCCGTGAGCCGGTCATAGACAGACTGTAGGTTTTTTATGTATCTAGTGGATTCTCACTGCCATCTTGATGGCTTGAACTATGAGACGCTGCACGACGGCGTCGACAGCGTGCTGGCCGATGCCCGTGCGCGCGGCGTGGGCTTTGTGCTGGCGGTCGCTACGACGCTGCCGGGCTACCGCAGCATGCGTGAGCGGATCGGCGAGCGACGCGATGTAGCATTTTCCTGCGGAGTCCATCCGTTGAACCTGGACGGTGGCTATGACAGCGAGGCGCTGCGCAGCCTGGCGGCGCAGCCGGGCGTCGTGGCGCTGGGGGAGACCGGGCTCGACTACTACTACCAGCAGGATAATATCGCGCTGCAGCAGGCGTCGTTTCGCCAGCATATCCGCATCGGCCGTGCGCTGGGGAAACCGGTGATCGTGCATACCCGCGACGCGCGGGACGATACGCTGGCGATCCTGCGCGAGGAGGGGGCGGAGGCGTGCGGCGGCGTGCTGCACTGCTTTACCGAAGATCGCGCGACGGCGGCGGCGCTGCTGGATCTCGGGTTTTACATCTCGTTCTCCGGCATCGTGACGTTTCGCACGGCGGACGCCCTGCGTGAGGTGGCCCGCTATGTGCCGTTGGATCGCCTGCTGGTGGAGACCGACTCGCCCTATCTGGCGCCGGTGCCGCACCGCGGAAAGGAGAACCAGCCGGCCTACGTGCGCGATGTCGCGGAGTACCTGGCTGTGCTGAAGGGCGTCGATCCACAGCAGCTGGCCGCGCAGACCAGCGCGAATTTTAGTCGTTTGTTTGGTGTGACCCTGCCCGAGGCGGATTAATATATTTTATGCTGTGTAAAAATGCCCGCCAGCGGGCATTTTTTGTGCGGTACGCTGCGGTGCCAAGGGGATAATAATTCAACAAAATAGCCAATAAAGGCGCCTTTTTTTTCTGCAAATGTTAAATAGATCGCTGTAATGTGTGAAACGTGACAGCCATCAAACACAATCCGACCTATTTATTTTACTCTGCGTAAAAAATACGAGGGTGCATAGACACCCGACGTCCGGGGCTCTCTTCCCTGCGGCGGCGCGCTGTTTCCGGCGCGGATGAAAAGAGCATTTTTACTCAGGAGCACACTCAATTATGTTTAAAAACGCATTTGCCAACCTGCAAAAGGTCGGTAAGTCACTGATGCTGCCGGTATCAGTCTTACCTATCGCAGGTATCCTTCTCGGCGTCGGCTCGGCAAACTTTAGCTGGCTGCCCGCGGTGGTTTCCCATGTGATGGCGGAGGCCGGTGGTTCGGTATTCGCCAATATGCCGCTGATCTTTGCCATCGGCGTGGCGCTGGGGTTTACCAATAATGACGGGGTATCGGCCCTGGCCGCCGTGGTCGCCTATGGCATCATGGTGAAAACCATGGCCGTGGTGGCGCCGCTGGTGCTGCATCTGCCGGCGGAAGAGATTGCTTCCAAGCATCTGGCGGATACCGGGGTGCTCGGCGGGATCATCGCCGGCGCTATCGCCGCCTATATGTTTAATCGCTTTTACCGCATCAAGCTGCCGGAGTATCTGGGCTTTTTTGCCGGTAAACGCTTTGTGCCGATCATCTCCGGCCTGGCCGCCATCGCCCTGGGCGTGGCGCTCTCCTTCGTTTGGCCGCCGGTTGGCTCCGCGATCCAGCACTTCTCCCAGTGGGCCGCCTATCAGAACCCGGTGGTTGCATTCGGCATCTATGGCCTGGTTGAGCGCGCGCTGGTGCCGTTTGGCCTGCACCATATCTGGAACGTACCGTTCCAGATGCAGATTGGCGAGTATGTGAATGCGGCGGGGCAGGTGTTCCACGGCGATATTCCGCGCTATATGGCCGGCGATCCGACGGCGGGTAAACTCTCCGGCGGCTTCCTGTTCAAAATGTACGGTCTGCCGGCGGCGGCGATCGCCATCTGGCATTCGGCGAAGCCGGAAAACCGCGCCAAGGTGGCCGGTATCATGATCTCCGCGGCGCTGACCTCATTCCTGACCGGGATCACCGAGCCGATCGAGTTCGCCTTCATGTTCGTGGCGCCGATCCTGTATGTGATCCACGCGATTCTGGCCGGTCTGGCGTTCCCGATCTGTATTCTGCTGGGGATGCGCGACGGAACCAGCTTCTCACATGGCCTTATCGACTTTATCGTTCTGAGCGGCAACGGCAGCAAGCTGTGGCTGTTCCCGATCGTCGGCCTGTGCTACGCACTGCTGTACTACGTGATCTTCCGCGTGCTGATCGTCAAACTGAACCTGAAGACGCCGGGCCGCGAAGAGAGCAGCAGCGAGCAGAGCGCGCAGAGCGGTAACGACATGGCCGCGTCGCTGGTGCAGGCATTTGGCGGTAAAGAGAACATTACAAACCTGGACGCCTGTATTACCCGTCTGCGCGTCAGCGTCGCCGACGTCGCCAAGGTGGATCAGGCCGGGCTGAAGAAGCTGGGGGCCGCCGGCGTGGTGGTGGCGGGCTCTGGGGTTCAGGCTATCTTCGGTACCAAGTCCGATAACCTGAAAACCGAAATGGACGACTATATTCGTAGCCATTGATGCAAGTGCGTGATGCGCCTTTGACAGGGTGATTACGTTCGTTCGCCCCCGCTGTGACGGGGGCTTTTTTTTGCCCGCCGCACCGCCATTTTGCCCGCCGCACCGCAATCAGGCTGCGCTCCCTCCTCTGCCGCTGCGCGCTCTTTTCGTTCTCACCTGCGCGCATTAGTAAATAGATTCAGTTGATAAATTTAACTGAATGCAATTCAATTTTTAATTCTTGCGGCATTAACTCTTATTTTAATATTACTAAATCATCCCGGTGTTACTCTTTGACTGGATTTTTCCCTTTCGGTGCGCTCTCGCGCCGGCCTAATTCCGCTCGGCTGCTTTTTGTTATAGGGGACGAGTTAAATAGATGTCAAAAGGGATTAAGTAATTTTTATTTGTTATATATGGACAGGTATATCGGTCCGCACGAATAAATCGGCTCCGTCAACGCCGGCGGCGCGCCTATTTCCACACCATGGCCGAGAGGGGGACATCGAACAGGGCGCGCGGCCCCTCTGTATTCTATAGACAGATAAATCAACGGGGATTTCTCAGTGCGCGCCGCGGGGCATCGCGCGCGGCGTCTTGGCACGTGTCGCGGCGCCCGTCTGCGCGAAGATGGGGCGTGGCAAAGCGCGCCGTCGGTGGCAGATTGTCTGGGGGGATACCCTGTAATATTTTTCGTGCTTATTCCATTGTCTCTGAATCATTTTTTTATCAATGGCAACGGCGCGTTCATCATAAGGATTTGGTATGAACAAAATATTCTCACTAAAATACAGCAATATCTCCGGTGGCTATATCGCGGTGGCCGAGATCTGTCGCGGCGCGAAAAAGTCGGGGCGGCAAAAGCGCAGTCTGGGGGGGACGCTGCTGCTGTTTTTGGGCGCCTGGCTGAGTGTGTCGCCGGGTATTGCCAGCGTGGTCAGCGACGAGATCCCGTATTCGGTATTTCGCGACTTTGCGGAAAATAAAGGGGTGTTTCAGCCCGGCGCTGAAAATATAAAAATTTATAATAAAGTGGGCGAACTGGTCGGGGTGCTTGATAAGGCGCCGTTTCCTGACTTCAGCTCCGCCTCCGCCTCCTCTGGTATCGCGACGCTGGTGGCGCCGCAGTACATCGTCAGCGTCGCCCATAACGGCGGCTACTCTGCGGTCTCGTTCGGCGCCAGCAGCGATGGCAGCAATAACTATTCTCTGGTGGACCGCAATGTGTATAGCGGGGGGGATTTCCATATTCCCCGGCTAAATAAAATCGTTACCGAAGTGGCACCCATCCCGATGACGACGGCGGGCACCGGTCGGGATACCTATAAGAACACCACCCGTTTCCCGATCTTTTACCGCGTCGGGAGCGGTACTCAGTACACAAAGACGCGAAGCGGGGAATTACGGTACCTGCAGGGTGCCTACAGCTATGTGACCGGGGGGACCATCGGGGTGCCGTTGATTTCAGATCACTCGATTGTCACCAACCCGGGCAATATCTTTGATCCGGTCAATGGGCCGCTGGCCAGCTACGGAACACCGGGAGACAGCGGTTCGCCGCTGTATGCCTATGATGCCCAGGAGGGGCGCTGGGTGCTGGTGGCGGTGCTGCGGGCCTACAATGGCGATTCCGGTGCCACCAACTGGTGGGTAGTGCTGCCGCCCGATTTCATCCGCGAGGAGATGGCGAAGGACAGCGATCCGGCGGTCACCTTTAAGACGGATCAGGGCGCGCTGCAGTGGACCTACGATAGCGGGGCGAACCGTGGTTCTCTTTCCCAGTCGCAGAGCGGCGCTCAGTTTACCATGCATGGGCAGGCGGGGAATGATCTGAATGCCGGTAAAAACCTGGTCTTTCAAACGGATGGCCCAGGTACGCGCGGTGAGATCCTGCTGAAGAGTCATATTAACCAGGGGGCCGGGGTGCTGACCTTTGACGCCGACTATCGGATCAGCGCGCAGAACGGGCAGACCTGGCAAGGCGCCGGGGTGATCGTCAACCCGGATAAGCAGGTCGATTGGCAGCTTAACGGCGTCGCCGGGGATAATTTACATCGCTTGGGGACGGGGACGCTGCATGTTAACGGGGTGGGGGTGAACCCGGGCGGACTGAAGGTGGGCGACGGGCTGACGCTGCTGGATCAGCGCCCCGATGCGGCAGGCAAGGTGCGGGCCTTTAGCTCCCTGAATATCGCCAGCGGCCGTCCAACGGTAAAATTGATGGCGGAGCGACAGATCGATCCGGACTCGGTGACCTGGGGCTTTCGCGGCGGGCAGTTAGACGTTAATGGCCATGATCTGACCTTTCACCGGCTAAATATGGCCGACGCCGGCGCAGTATTAACCAATAGCGCCAGCGAGGCGGCGACGGTCACGCTCGCGTTGAACGGTACCGCCCTGGTTCATGGTCAGTTCCGCGGCAAGCTGGATCTGGTCGCTCAGATATCGCCGTCGAATGCCCGGCTGATCGTTGACGGCGGCATCGATATTGACGGCAACGTCAGCGCCAGCGGGGGGCATCTGCAGTTTCAGGGGCATCCGGTGATCCACGCGCGCGATTACTCTACCGGTAGCCCGCCGGTCTCCACGACGCAGCCTGACTGGGAAGATCGTCTGTTTAGGTTGAAAACGCTGACGTTGACGCAGTCCATCTTTAGCCTAGCGCGTAATGCAACCCTGCGCGGGGATATCCAGGCCAATGCCAGCCATATCCTATTCAACGACAGCCGGGTGTTTGTGGATAACAAAGACGGCGAAGGCGTAGCGACGGAGATTAAGGGGGGGCAATCGCCTGCACCCGCGCCGGCGCGCAGTCGCTATCACGGCAATATTCACCTCACTAACGATTCGAAACTGGACTCTAGCGCGCTGACGCAGGGTGATATTAGCGCTGATAACAGCGACATCAGCCTGCTGTCGAGTGCCGAGCATCAGGGCAATATCGCGCTGAGCGCCGATGCCAGCCTGGCCCTCTGGGGCACGAGTCAGGGCAGCATCACGGCCGACGGCAGCCGAGTTTCCCTGGCGCGGAACAGCGTACAGGGCGGCGATATTACGCTGCGCAACGCGTCGACGCTGAAGGTGCAAAACGCGAACGCCAGCGCCGTGACGGCCTACGGCAGCCAGGTCACGCTGATGGAGGGCGGCGCGAACCAGGGGCGCATCGATCTGCACGACGGATCCACCCTTGACATCCAGCGACGTAATCACGGCGCGGTGACGGCGGATCACAGCCAGATCACCCTGGGTGAACAGGCAAATAATCAGGGGGAGATCGCGCTGCGCAATGACGCTGTGCTGCTCAGCGACGGCAGCACCACCAATGCGATTGCCGCCGACAATAGCGTGATTGTGCTGAGACACGGCGGGGTGCATCAGGGGACGATGACGCTGAGCAACGACGCGACCCTGTGGAGTCAGGCAGAGGCGAGCCGCGGCGCGATCTCGGCTGATGCCAGCCGCGTGATCGTGGGCGCCGGCGGCAGTCAATCGGGGAATATCACTCTGACCAACGGCGCGGACTTGATCCATCGTGGCGCGCTGCTGGCCGGTGAGATCACGGCGTCCGATAGCCAGGTGCTGCTGGACAGCGGCAGCGTTCATGTTGGCGCGACGACCCAGCTGACGGATAACGCCACCCTGACCGTGAAGGGGGAGAGCCGCGCCGATGCGATCCTGGCTGACAATAGCCATATCGTTCTTAGCCGCGGCGGCCAGCTGAAGGATCAGGGCACGCTGGCGCTGAAAAATGGCTCGACGCTGGCGCTGGAAAACCAGGATAGCAGCGTCATTACGGCCGCGGCCAGCCAGATTACGCTGGCCGCGGGCAGTGAGCACACCGCCGCGATCGCGCTGAGCGATCGCGCCAGCCTCGATATTCAGGGGCAAAACCGCGGCGTCATCAACGCGAACAACAGTCAGGTGACGCTGTCAGACGCCGGGCAGCACCGCGGGGCGATTAATCTGGCAGAACACGCGGCGCTGACGCTGCAGATGTCGCTGGACGCCATCGCGCCCCGCACGACGGTACGCGCCCTCGCGGCGCGGCCGCCTCAGGTCGATGGCGATATCGATCTGCGCGGCGCCTCGACGCTGAACTCAATGGGGCAGAGCAAGGGAACGATGACCGCCGCCGGCGGTAGCGTCCTGAATTTGGGAGCGCAGAGCGCACATCAGGGCGATATTACGCTGAGCGACAGCGCGCAGCTTAACGCGGGGGGCCGCACCGAGGGGACACTGAGCGCCGATGCCAGCCGCGTGACGCTGCAGGCGGGCGGGCAGCATACGGGGGCGGTGGCCCTGAACCGTGGCGCTACGCTGACCATTCAAGCGCCGACCCCGGCGCCGGAGGCGATCGCCATCAGCGCGGATGGCCGCGAGGCGATGCAGCTGCAGGGAGAGGTGACCCTGACGGCGGCGTCATCGCTGATCTCGGCGGGGAGTATCGATGGCGCGGTGAGCGCCTCAGAGAGCGCGCTGTATCTGCTGCCGGGGAGCCTGCACCGGGGCGGCGATATCGCGTTAAGCGATGGCGCGACGCTGGCGCTGGCGGGGCGTAATCAGAGCGCTATCCTCGCCGAGGCGAGCCTGCTGACCCTGGGGCGCAGCGCCGCACAGCGGGGCGATATTGCGCTTAGCCAGGGGGCGCGCCTCGTCAGCGAAGGTCGCAGCCAGGGGAGGGTGAGCCTGAGCGACAGTGAGGCCTACTTTGGGCCGGCGAGTCAGCACCGGGGCGATCTCTTCCTGCAGGGCGACGACGCTCATCTGGCGGTGCTGCCGGGGGCGTCGCTGCAGGGCGATCTGTCTGTCGACGGTGCGAGTCTGCTGCGCTTTGGCGTCCCGCCGGCGCCGGAGATCGCCGCCGCCGCACCGCTCGCCGTCGGGCCGGTGGACTACCGCGGTCGCATCGCGGCGCCGCAGGCCCACGCGGAGATGCGCGATACCCTGTGGCGGGTGAACGGTGATTCCACGCTCGGCTCGCTGCGGGCCGAGGCGTCCCTGATCACCGCGACCGACGGCGCCTTTATGACCCTGAGCGTGGACCGCCTGCACGCCGACGGCGTCGCGCTGGCGCTGCGCGCCGACGCAGAGGCCAGCGATCGGCTGGTGATCAACGAGCGCCTGAGCGGTGGTCACAATACCGTGCTGGTGAACTATCTGGAGCCGACGCTGCCGGAGGCGCCGCTGAACCTAAGCCTGATCAGCGCCCCGGCGGGCAGCGATCGGGAGACCTTTACCGCCCGCCGGCAGCATATGGGCTTTAGCGAGGTGATGCCGGCGCTGGTCACCCGAGAGGCGGACCGTCAGCTGGACTGGGTGCTGATCGGTTTTGATGTGGCGCCGGATAGCGAGCGTGAAGAGGACGCCGCCAGCCTGCTCGCGCTGAACTACCGCAGCTTTATGGCCGAGGTGCAGTATCTGGACAAACGCCAGCTGGATCTGCGCAACGATCCGACGGACAGCGGCGTGTGGGCTCGGGTTCTGCACGGGGCGGGCAGCGCGGCGGAAAACTACCGCGACCGCTATCTGCACCTGCAGGTGGGGGCCGATCGTCGCTATGGGCTGGGGGAAACGGGCGATCTGTTCGCCGGCGCCACCGCTACCTTTACCGATGGCCGGGCCAGCGGCGATGCCTTTAGCAGCAAGAGCCGTGCGCTGGGGGCCGGGCTGTACGCCACCGCGCTGTTCCCCTCCGGACTGTTTGTCGATCTGAACGGCAAATATGTCCACCACAGCACCGAGTACCAGGTCAGCCTGGCGGGGCTGGGGGAGCGCAAGGCGACCAACCATGCCTGGTACGCGCGCGCCGACGTGGGCTACCGCTACGGGCTGAGCGAGAGCGCCTTTGTCGAGCCGCACCTGGAGATGGTGTACGGTACGTACTCATCCACCCGCTTCGACTGGCGGGATCAGGGGATGGCGGTGTCGCTGGCTCAGCCGCGCTTTACGCCGCTGCTGGCGACGGCGGGCGTTGCGTTGGGCAAGCAGTTTACGCTGGGGGAGTGGCAGACCACGCTGCGCGCGGGGGTGGATTACCAGCGCGAGCTGATTTCGGGGGGGGATACGCTGCTGCGTGACGCCAGCGGCGAGCGGACGATCCGCGGCGAGCGCGACGCTCGGCTGCGCTATAGCCTGGGGGCTGAGAGTCGGATAGGCGACGCGCTGCAGCTGGGACTGGAGGTGGAGCGCAGCAGCCTGGGGGATTACAACCTGGACTATAGCGTCCAGGCCACCCTGCGCTATCGCTTCTAAAAGGAGGCGCCCGCGGGAGAGGCGGGCGCGAAGCCGGAGCATGAATGCACTGAGGGGCGGCGGGTGCGCCCCGAACGCGCTCAGCCGTTCAGCAGATGGCCCATTTTGGCGGCCTTGGTCGCCAGGTAGCGTTCGTTCTTCGGGTTGCGGCCGACGATCAGCGGAACGCGTTCGACGATATTGATCCCCGCCTGGGTAAGAATATCGACTTTGTTCGGGTTATTGGTCAGCAGCCGGACCTGGCTGACGCCCAGCAGTTTGAACATATCGGCACACAGGGTAAAGTCACGCTCGTCGGCGGCAAAGCCCAGCTGATGATTAGCCTCGACGGTATCGGCGCCCTGATCCTGCAGCGCATAGGCGCGGATTTTATTCAGCAGGCCAATGTTACGCCCCTCTTGGCGGTGGTACAGCAGAATGCCGCGCCCCGCTTCGGCGATATGCTCCAGCGCGGCCTCGAGCTGAAAGCCACAGTCGCAGCGCAGGCTGAACAGCGCATCGCCCGTCAGGCACTCGGAGTGAACACGCGCCAGCACCGGTGTCTCACCGCTGATGTCCCCATAAACCAGCGCCAGATGATCGTGACCGGTGGCAATCTCTTCAAAGCCGACCATTAAAAAATCGCCCCATGGCGTCGGCAGTTTTGCCTCTGCCACTCGTTTAAGCTGCATGTTTGTCTCCACAACCATATCATTTTTGTCATCGTGACAGCGTCACCTTTTGCGGTGCTCACCGTGGATGTAGATGACACAGTGATGCGCGCGGAGTGCGTGACGCCTTCCTAACTTTGTCCTAAAAGCCTGACGCTATTTTGCCACAAAACGGGCGGCGATCCCGGCTTGGAAAACACATTTATTGCTACCCAGCTTGAAAAAAACGGAATAAAAATGCTGCATGAATAGCAGAAGTATTATTGGATATAGAGATCTGCGAGAAAAGGTTAACGGCTCAGGAACGAACGGATGATGATGATGGTCAAAAAGAGCGCGCCGGCGCTGCTGGTGCTGCTGGTGCTCCCCCTGGCGCTGCAGGTGAGCGGCTGGCGGTGGTCTCCGGCCTCGCTGGGGGGCGACGGCCCATACTGGTTTGTCGTCACGCAGAGCGTCAGCCAGCCATGGGGGATACTCAGCGCCGCGCTACTCGGCGGGGTGGTGGTTCGCCTGCTGGCGCTGCGCGGGCGGGCCGCGCTGCGACTGTTCCTGCTGCTGATGCTGTGCGTCGGCAGCGCGCAGGGCGTCAATGCGGGGATCAAGCGCTGGATCCAGGCGCCGCGTCCCTATGTTCTGAGCCTGACGGCGGCGGCGGGCGTGGCGCCCGCCGATTTTTACGCCCGCAGCGCGGCGGCGCGCCACGTCGCATCGCAGCCGGCGTGGCTGGGCGACCACTGGGCGCGGGAAACGGGGTTTGCCTTTCCCTCTGGCCATGGGCTGTTTGTCGCAACCTGGGTGGCGCTGGCCGCGATCGTACTGCCGCGGCGGCGCTACGCCGTGATGGTGCCGCTGTTGGCATGGGCGGCGGCGGTGATGTACAGCCGTTTTGCGCTGGGGATGCATTGGCCGCGCGATCTGCTGGCCGCCGTGTTGCTGGGCTGGCTATGGGCGCTGCCGTTCGGCTGGTATATTCACCGCCGGGGGCTGAGCGGGGGGCAGATTGGGTAAAATGGCGTCGCTTACCGCTGCGCAAATGTACCGGAGCACAGCGCGGATATAAGAATCCGGTGCCTTTCTGGCGGGCGGGGTTTCCATGCCCCATGACTAAATGTTAATTTAGAGATGGTTTCGATTTTTTAAGCATTATTCATTTGCTTAACCTGAACAACAGGAAGAAATGTGAAATATTTGCTGATTTTTCTGATCGTCCTGGCCATTTTTGTACTGTCTGTCACCCTTGGGGCGCAAAATGATCAGGTCGTGGCCTTCAACTATCTGTTGGCCAAGGGCGAGTATCGCCTGTCGACGCTGCTGGCGACGCTGTTTGCCGCCGGTTTTATCCTTGGCTGGGTGATCTGCGGCCTGTTCTATCTGCGCGTACGCCTGGGTCTGGCGCGGGCGCAGCGTAAAATTCGCCGCCTAGAGCAGCAGTTGGCGCCGACGGAGCCGCAGGGCAGCAGCGCCGCGGCTTCGGCTACGAAGGAATAACCGCTATGCTTGAGCTGCTGTTTCTGCTTCTCCCGGTAGCGGCTGCCTACGGCTGGTATATGGGGCGCAGGAGCGCACAGCAGGATAAACAGCAGGAGGCTAACCGCCTGTCGCGCGAGTACGTGACCGGGGTGAACTTTCTGCTGTCTAACCAGCAGGATAAAGCGGTTGAGCTGTTTTTGGACATGCTCAAGGAAGACAGCAACACCGTTGAGGCTCACCTGACGCTCGGCAACCTGTTCCGCTCCCGCGGCGAGGTCGATCGCGCCATCCGCATTCACCAATCCCTGATGGAAAGCGCCTCGCTCTCCTTTGAGCAGCGCCTGCTGGCCGTACAGCAGCTGGGGCGTGACTATATGGCGGCGGGGCTGTATGACCGGGCGGAGGAGATGTTCAGCCAGCTGGTGGATGAGGCGGATTTCAGGGTGTCCGCCCTGCAGCAGCTGCTGCTGATCCATCAGGCGACCAGCGACTGGCATAAGGCCATCGACGCGGCCGAAAAGCTGGTGCGGTTGGGCAAAGATCAGCAGCGGGGCGAAATCGCGCACTTTTACTGTGAGCTGGCGCTACAGGCGATGGGCAGCGACGATCTCGATAGGGCGCAGAGCCTGCTGAAGAAAGCCGCGGCGGCGGATAAGGGCTGCGCCCGCGTCTCGATAATGCGCGGGCGGGTGTTCCAGGCGCTGGGCGAACCGGCCAAAGCGGTTGCCGCCTTTTCTCAGGTGCTGGAGCAGGATAAGGCATTTGTCAGCGAAGTGCTGCCGCTGATGGAGACGTGCTACCAGGCGCTGGGGCAGCCTGAGCCTTGGCATGACTTTTTGCGTCGCTGCGTCGATGAGGACGCCGGCGCCAGCGCAGAGCTGATGCTGGGACAGGTTATCGAGGCGCAGGAAGGGCTGGAGGCGGCGCAGGTGTACGTCAGCCGTCAGCTGCAGCGCCACCCGACGATGCGCGTATTCCACCGCCTGATAGACTACCATCTGGCCGAAGCGGAGGACGGACGCGCCCGCGAAAGTCTGCAGCTGCTGCGCGATATGGTCGGCGAGCAGATCCGCACCAAGCCGCGCTATCGCTGCCTGAAGTGCGGGTTTACGCCGCACAGTCTGTACTGGCACTGCCCCTCCTGTCGGGCCTGGGCGACCATCAAACCGATCCGCGGCCTGGACGGCCAATAGGCGCGATTTTACGGCGCACTGCACGTACGCCCTAGGCAGAGCGGGGCGTGCTGTGTACAATGCCGCTCCTGAAAAAGGTATTTCTCCGCTAACGCCAGATTCAGGAACCCACCATGTCAATATCTACTCCGATGCGTGCCCATAGCCACTCTCCGATCGTTGTCGCCCTTGATTATGCCGATCGCAACGCCGCCCTCGCGCTGGTGGATGCGCTCGATCCGCGCGACTGTCGGCTGAAGGTCGGTAAGGAAATGTTCACCCTGTTCGGCCCCGAGTGGGTTCGCACTCTGCAGCAGCGCGGATTCGATGTTTTTCTGGATCTTAAGTTTCACGATATCCCCAATACCGTCGCACGCGCCGTGGCAGCGGCGGCGGATCTGGGGGTGTGGATGGTCAACGTGCACGCCAGCGGCAGCCTACGCATGATGAGCGCGGCCCGAGAGGCGCTGCGGCCCTAC
Source organism: Edwardsiella piscicida (assembly GCF_001896205.1). Lineage (GTDB taxonomy): Bacteria > Pseudomonadota > Gammaproteobacteria > Enterobacterales > Enterobacteriaceae > Edwardsiella > Edwardsiella piscicida. The sequence goes on along the minus strand of NZ_MPNU01000001.1, from coordinate 2,381,554 downwards.
GGCAAGGAGGCGCCGCTGCTGATCGCCGTGACGGTGCTGACCAGCATGGAGCAGGCCGATCTGCAGGCGATCGGTATCGACGAGGCGCCGGCCGACTATGCCGAGCGCCTGGCGCGTCTGACGCAGCAGTGCGGGCTGGATGGGGTGGTCTGCTCGGCCCAGGAGGCGGTGCGCATCAAAGCCGCCTGTGGCTCCGCATTCAAACTGGTGACGCCGGGGATCCGGCCCGCGGGCAGTGAGGCCGGCGATCAGCGTCGGATTATGACGCCGCAGCAGGCCGTCGCCGCCGGGGTCGACTATATGGTGATCGGACGTCCGATCACCCAAGCGGCGCAGCCGGCCGAGGCGCTGCGCGCCATTCTGGCGACGCTGGCCTAAATCGAGACGGGAGCAGGTAAAAATGCAAGAGAGTAACAGTCGCCTGGTCTACACCACCGACGCGGGGCGTATTCATGAAACGGCGGCCGCGGCGCCGCGGCCAAAGGGTGACGGCACGGTGCGTATTCAGCGTCAGACCAGCGGACGTAAAGGCAAAGGGGTATGCGTGATCACCGGCCTGGATCTGGACGACGCGGCGACGCTGGCGCTGGCGGCCGAGCTGAAGAAGCGCTGCGGCTGCGGCGGCAGCGCGCGCGATGGCGTTATCGAGATCCAGGGAGATAAACGCGATGTGATTAAGCAACTGCTGGAAGCGAAAGGGATGCGAGTCAAGCTGTCCGGGGGCTGATCGTGCGCGCATTCTGACAAGAAAGCCGGCGTAAGCCGGCTTTTTTATCGGTGAGAGGGGGGATTACTTGCCCACCTGGTGGCCGATAAGACCGCCGATGGCGGCGCCGCCCACGGTGCCGAGCGCGCTGCCGTCGGTCAGGATTGCGCCGCCCAGGGCACCGGCGCCCGCGCCGATGGCGGTATTGCGATCGCGTTTGGACATGTTGGAACAGGCGCTGAGCGAGGCGGCAAGCGTCAGCGCAAGGGCAACTGTAGCGACGCGTGTTAAGGTACGATTCATATTGGGCTCCTTACTGCGTTCCGACACGTGTTGAGTATAGTCTATGCGCTGACGGAACAGGGGGATGACGGTGAGAGCAGTATAGGCGCAGGAGAAAGGGCGAACAGGTAAATAGTCTGATTTGCAGCGTCGCCCTACGCTGGACGACGCTGCGACGGCGGTGCTCGCCGCGATCAGCCGTGCGGCTGACGGCGTCGGCGCAGCAGCAGCATCAGGGTGCCCAGCAGTCCGCTGACCAGCAGAACCACCGGCAGGATGAGCAGGATGGACATCACCTGATCCTGGTGCTGTTTAACGAAGGGAATGTTGCTGATGGCCAGCCCCAGCCCCATGACCACGCCGACCCACAGCAGGGCGCTGAGCCAGTTGAAGAGCTGAAAGCGGGCGTTATGCAGCCCGGATAGCCCGGCCAGCACCGGCAGAATGGTGCGGACAAAGGCCAAAAAGCGGCCGATCAGCAGCGCCATCAGACCGTGGCGATGAAACAGATTGTAGGCGCGCTGGTGGTACTGGGGCGGTAGCCGCAGCAGCCATCCCTGAACCAGGCGGGTATCCCCCAGCCAGCGCCCCTGCAGATAGCTGAGCCAGCAGCCCAGGCTGGAGGCCACGACCAGCAGGCACAGGGTGGGGAAAAAGGGCAGTACGGAGCGGGCGATCAGGGCTCCAGAGAGCAACAGCAGGCTGTCGCCGGGCAGAAAGGCGGCGGGCAGCAGGCCATTCTCCAGCACCAGCGTGGTGAACAGAATGGCGTAAATGACCCAGACGATATGCGGATCGCTCAGCACGGCGAAATCTTGTGCCCACAGTGCATGCAGGATCTCTTTAATGACTTCCATTACCTTACCTTAATTAACTGCGGACAGGCGCCTGGGGAAACATTGGATCGGATGCCCCTGACCCAGAGAGCGTAACAGACGCTGCGCCAGTCTGATAGACAGCGTAATTACCTACCCAATATAGCACAAGGCCGCCGAAAAACGGACGCGCTGCGATGTTACCATAAATAAAATCATACAATTGTAAATCAATCTGAAATAGCGTGCGGTAATGTGACATCGTCGGCAACGGGCTGAAAAACGGGGGGAATATCGGATGAACCGCAGACGTTTTCGTAAGCCGTTTGGGCGCCATCGCGTGGGCGAGGCGGCGTTTGCGAGGGAAACAGACTGATACAGAATGGTTGCCGCCACAACAGATTGGCGCTTTCATTGTATTATTGACGGATTAGGATAGTAGCAGACCGTTTTTAGGGGAAAGTATAATGAGTAAAGCCGTTCTATGGCTGGGTGTCGGCCTGATGGCACTGTACGTCGGCGGCGCGGCGGCGGAGCCCAATACCTCCGTGGCGATCGATGCGCCGCAGCCCGTCATCGCCTCCCACGCCGCGGCGTCGCCGTCCGCCGCACCCGCGGCACCGTCCGGTGCGGCGCAGGCGCAGATTAAGGTTCCCGCCGCCAGCCTGCGCTATGCGCAGGCGCTGCAGCTGGCGTTTTATCATGAGGTCTACCGGCGCTGTAATCAGCAAAATAGCCTGTCGCCGCTGTATAGCGCCACGGTAGATGCGCTGCGCACGGTGACCTCGCTGGGGGAGAAGAATCGCCTGACGGATCTGCTGTATAACGAGATGGCGGGTAACGCGCTGGGAATGGCGATGGCCAGCGATCCGGATCGCCAGCGCTGCGCCGTGGCCGGCGATATTTATCAGCAGCTGCTGAACAGCGCCGCGCCCGGCGCTCTGCAGCAGGATTTCCGCCTGCAGCTGCCGGCCGATGAGCCGCCCCACGCCTAGCGCTGCGTTTAGGCGAGCCCCAGCTCTTTGGCGGCGTTGGCGATGATCTCCAGCGCCCGCCGGATCTTCACTTCAGACAGGGCGCTAAATCCAAACAGCATCAGCGGCGCGCCGTTGTGCTCCATATAGGCGCATTCCGAGCCGTTGCACATGCTTTGCAGCGTATCGAAGCGCACGCCGTCGCGCAGGCAGCGCTCGCGCAGCTGATTAACCCGCTGCGCCGGGAGATCGGTCTTCAGGGTCAGGTGCAGTCCCGATGAGGTGCCCAGCAGACGCGCGCGTGGAAACAGGGCGCTTAGCCCTTCGCGCAGCAGCTTCTGCCGCGCAGCGTACTCCAGCTCCAGCTTGCGCAGGTGGCGGTGATAGCCCTGATCCTGCATAAAATCGGCCAGAAACTGTTGATATAGCCAGCTGGCGCCGTGGTTCCACAGCGCCTTCAGATTAAGGATCGGCTCCACCAGCCGATCCGGGCAGACCATAAATCCGAGCCGCATGCCCGGCCCCAGAGTTTTGGAGAAGCTGCTCAGGTAGATCACGTTGTTAGCGTCCTCCAGCGACTTTAGCGCCGGCAGCGGCTGCGTCCCGTAGAGGAACGTGGTGTCGTAGTCATCTTCGATCACGTAGGCGTTGGAGCGGCGCGACCAGTCGAGCAGGGCCAGGCGGCGCGCCAGCGGCAGGGTGCTGCCCACCGGATATTGGTGCGACGGGGTCACATAGGCCAGCGCGCACTGCTGCTCAGGCAGCAGATCGGTGCGCAGTCCGCCGTCATCGACCGGGATGGCGTGAATATGGGGAGCGAAGCTGTTGAACAGGTTCCAGGCGCCGGAGTAGCACGGCGATTCGACGGCGATGTGCTCCTGCGGCGTCAGCAGGGTGCGCGCCAGCAGCGCCAGCCCCTCCTGCACGCCGTTGGTGACGATGATGTGCTGCGGATCGGTGTGGATGCCGCGGGCGCTGGCCAGGTATTTAACCAGCTCCTGGCGCAGCGACAGCAGTCCGGCCGGAGGATGATAGCGGGTCATCAGCAGGTGCTTGCTGCGCGAGGCCTTGTTGTTCCAGCTGCGCCAGCGCTGCCAGGGAAAGGCCGACTCATCGGGATTGCCCAGGCTGAAGAACAGCGGGCTGTTGACGTCGACGTAGGTTTCCGGCGCCTGGGTACACAGCACGCTGGGCGGATGATCCAGCTCCTGCTGCGCCGCCGGGGTCTCCGGCAGATCGATGTGGCTGGCCAGCACGACGTTATAGCCGACGCCGGGGCGACTGGCGATGAACCCCTCCTGCAGCAGCTTCTCATAGACGGCGGTAATGGTATTGCGTGAGACCTGCAGCTTGCTGCCCAGCTCGCGAATCGAGGGCAGGCGTTCGCCGCACTGCAGCGAACCATCGTGCAGGGCGGTATGAAACTGTTGGTAGATTTGTTTTTGCAGCGAAAGTGGGCTGTTACGGTCCAAAGTAAACGACAGCATGCCTGTTCCAAACGGGATCAATGACCTAATGGATCCACTATTATCACAGTGGATGGCGATGTGCACGCGGCATGCGCGGCTGTCCACATAAATTGTACGGCGCTGTCAGCGCTTGGCGTTTACCTTGGATGCTCAGGCAAACCACAGGTAGTAGAGATCAAAGGCCAGCAGCAGCAGTGAGACGGCCAGATAGAACAGCAGGTGGTGACGGACGTTATCGATAAAGCGGTGAATCAGGCGATTGAACATGGGCTTTCACGGCGCAGGAGACGGAGCCTGAGTATAGGTAAAATGGCGCGCGCCCTCAACCCGGGCGCAGACCGCGGCGTTAGGCCGCGCGGACGGACGCGACGTCAGTAAATATGGCGGATCAGGTTATACAGATAGCACAGTTCGATGCGATTCTTGACCCGGATCTTTTCGACCAGACGGCGCTTATAGGCATAGACGGTGCGCGGGCTGAGGCGCAGGCGCTGTGCGATACGGTGGTTGGGCGTCTGCTGCATCCAGTCGTGCATCACCATGATTTCACGCGTAGTCAGCAGCGGCCAGGCGCCGTAGCGCTGCTCCAGCAGGTGCGCCGGCGGCGTCTGGCGCGGGGCGTGACAGCAAAGCAGGCGCAGCAGGGTTGGCGTCATTTTTTTATTGATGAGGTAGATGTTGCGCTGAAGGTAGAGCGGCAGCTGCGTATAGGGATAGTGAGCCTGGGTGTAAATAAAGCAGGTCGCCCGCTGCGGATAGCGAAAGAATGCCTGCAGCGGCAGGTCGAGAGGATCGTGTTTACAATAAGGCGTCAGGTTGGCAAAGATAATATCTGGGTTTTTCTCCATTCCGCCGGCGATGAGCGCATCCAGGGTTGAGACATAATTAACATTTATATTTTTTTCATTTTGAATAAAAAGACTGATCCCCAGCCGGGTATAGCGGCAGGGTTCAAGCACCAGTAGTTCCATGGGGTATCCTTAACGCTGGCATCGTCCGTGTTTGCCGTTATCGCCGCTATTACCGTTGTGCCGGGGTGCAGGCAGGAATAAACGCATGCGGAGGGGCGCAGAGAGAAAACGGCGGATAATACAGGAGCACAGCCTAGGGTTTTATTACCTACGCTGTCAATGGAAAATATATTATTGCGTCAACTAATGCATTATTTCTATCTGTAAATAATAAAATATATAAAGAATGAATTTATTATTGTCACTATTTTCGTTTTTATCAAAAATAATCCGATCGGTCGCGCGTCCCCGATCGGTAGAGGACTATTCCGTGCGCGGCGCAAAGCGGCTCAGGCGGAAAGGGGTTAAATCGTAGCCGGGCGCGGCGTCCGTCGCCAGGCGCACCACCAATTCTCCCAGCGCGGTGGCGAACTTAAAGCCGTTGACGCCCAGTCCGCTGACGATGCTGATGGCCGGGGCGGTGGGCAGCGTATCGATTATAAAGTGGCCATCCGGCGTCATGGCCACGCTGGCAATATCACCGTAGAGGCAGTCGCCTGTCTGGGGCAGAAAGGCGCGCAGGTAGTCGTGGATTTCGATATCTTCGCCGACGTCCCGCGCGCTGGGGCAGCGGGCGCTGGGCGAAGGGGGGATGAGGCCGCCATCGTAGCGCCCGGCCTTCAGGGCGCCGTCGACGGCGGGAAAGCTGTAGAAGTGGGCGCCCTGGGGCATCATCGTATGCAGGGCCGGGAAATGGCGCTGTTCGCTGAAGCGAGCGTCGGCCTGATACCAGGCAAAGGGTTTACACCGGGTTTGCAGCGGCAGCGTAGGCAGCAGCGCGCGCACCCCGGCGCCGGCGCAGAGGGCGACGCGGCGCGCCCGCCATTCGCCGCGCGGGCCGAGCAGACGCACGCCATCGCGCTCGGCCAGCACGGCGTGCAGCGGACAGTCAAAATAGGGGTGAGCACCCAGCTCAACGGCTTTTTCAAGCAGGGTGGCGATAGCCAGATGGCACTTCAGATAACCGGCGTTGGGCTCCAGCAGGGCGGCGTAGTGCTCCGGCGCGGTAATCGTCGGCCAGCGTTCGCGCAGCGCGGCGCGATCCAGGGCGTGGATGGCGATCCTGTGGGCGCGGGCGCTGGCGTGGATCTCGCGGAGAAAGGCGGTATCTCGCGGCGCCAGGCTGAGCACGCCGCAGCGGTGAAACAGGGGCAGGGCGCTGATCTCCTCTAGCGCCTGCCACAGCTGCTGGGCTCGCAGGGCCAGCGGCGTATAGATATCTCCGCCGGCGCCGGCGTGGCGGATAATCCGGGTGTCACCGTGGTGGCCACCCAGGCGGTGCGGCGGGCTGTGGCTGTCAAACAGCGCGACGCGCAGACCGGCCAGCGCCGCGTAGTAACCCGCTGCCGCGCCGACGGAGCCACTGCCAACGATAGCCAGATCATAATCCATATCCGCCTCCGAGAGGTGGGGCCCAGCCCCGTGGCCCGCGCATCGCCGCGGGATATGGATAAGTATATATCGGGATAGCGGGCGCTGCATGGCACCCCGCTATCGCGCGCGGCGGGATGGGAAAAAGAAACACCGCCGCGGCGGTGTTGGTGTGGGGTGTCGGCCACCGCCGTGGGCGGCGGGGCGGGATCGGACGGGGGCGCGGTGCTAATCCCACCGTCCCTAGTGCCTGATGTAGTCACTCTGCAGGCAGTCGCCGGACTCAATTTTGGCAATGCCCGCTTCCAGTATGGTGATCAGTTGCCGGGCAACGTCGGTGGTTAACCACAGGGTACGGTCAACCCGAGCATCTTCCGGTGGCTGATTCTGTGATGAAAGATAGTGAAGGCGGATCATGAGAGCGTCGTAGCTGTCTACGGTACTGATATCCCAACCAATAACGGGATGCGTCTGGATAACTTCATCCTTGCCGTTCATAAGACCCCCTTAAGCGTAGTGACTGACATGAGTTACTCACCAGGATCAATAAACGCATACCATGCGCTTTCTCAGTATATGCATCTCTGGGCCGCCCGGCCTATTTTTTCTGCACGCGGGGCGGCGTCGCTACTCGGGGTCGTCGGGAGAGAACCAGTCGTCGGCGCTTTCCCAGGTCTCCTGCAGGATGGTTTCGACGATCTCCCGATCGCTCTTGATGCCGCCCAGTATGCTCAGGCCGTTGGCGCCGGCCTGGCGCACCTGCACGGCGCAGTCGGGGTAGTGGCGCTGGATTCGGCGGGAAAATTCCTGGTGAAAGGCGTCAAGCGCACCCGGAGGCAGAGGGTTGCGCTTGTCCAACGTCAGTTCGATGCGCATGGGTAACTCCCTATGAGTAATTTACTGTAAATATATACAGCTATTATCTTAGGGTTGCAAGGGGCGCCCGGGATTTTTCTCTGCGCAGGATCAGCGGATGCCGTTTTCAGAGACTTTATCGACCGCGATGCCCAGCGCCTCCAGCGAGCCGCGCTGCGCATCGCTTAAGCGGTAGTCGGTGATCACCCGGCTGATGGCGCCGATGGGCTGCAGCGGGTTGGGGTGGATCTGGCCGAACTTGGAGGCGTCGGTCAGGATGATGTTCTCCACGCCCTTGGCCAGCACGGCGTTGACCACCTCGGCGCGCATCATGTCGCGCCCGGTAAAGCCGGCCTCGGGATGAAAGCCGTCGATGCCGATGAAGGCCTTACTGAAGTAGACCTGCTGGATGCACTGGCGAGTCAGCGGGCCGACCACGGTTTCACTGCGCTTCTGATGCAGACCGCCCATCAGGATCACGTCGCAGTCGGTCTCTTTCAGCAGATGGGCGATATAGGTGCTGACGGTGACCAGAGTGACCTGCTTGCGCTCGGCCAGATAGCGGGCCAGCAGGGCGTTGGTGCTGCCGCTTTCGATGAAGATGGTCTCCCCGTCGTTGACCAGGGACGCCGCGTAGGCGGCCAGCTGCTGCTTCAGGGTGAAGTTAATCATCATGCGAGCATCGACGTCCTCGCTCTCCAGGGCGACGGCGAAGCCGTGCACCCGCTTGAGGTAGCTGCGTTTTTCCAGCTGCGTCAGATCCTGACGGATGGTGACCTCGGAAACCTGGCAGGTGCGGGCCAGGTCGGCGACGCTGATGCGACGCTGATCGTTGACCAATTGCAGAATGCGTTGTTGTCTGGCGTTCATAGTGTCCTGTGCGGGCAGACGGCGGATGCCGGTGTGTTTCCATGCCGTCGTTTTTCGCCATGATAACACCGCAGCCCGGCGGGATGAATACGCCGCGGGGCGTTCGCGCCGCAGAGGCGCGCGGTGGCGAGGGGTGCGGAGTGTAAGGCGTCTGTTGCGCTTATGCTGCCTAAGGTCAAAAAATCAGCTCTAGCGCACAAAAAACAGGCGAACAATCTCTGCTTTATTTGATTTGAATCAATTTTGGTATGACCAAATTACCCTTTGTGGTATCGTGGCCACCGTGAACGAACGACAGTAACCTTCGTCAGCCAAGCCGCCACTCTGGGTCATGCGGAAGTCATCTTTGGTTAACGAATGGTTTGCATTTTTTACCAAGGGAGAAAGCTTTGAGCGCAGCAAAGAAAAAAATCGTGATTGTTGGCGGTGGTGCCGGCGGACTCGAACTGGCAACCAGCCTGGGGCATTCGCTGGGGCGCAAGGGTAAGGCGGAGATCGTGCTTATCGATCGCAACCACAGCCACCTGTGGAAGCCGCTGCTGCATGAAGTGGCGACGGGATCGCTGGATGACGGCGTCGATGCGCTGAGCTATCTGGCCCATGCGCGTAACCACCATTTCACCTTTCAGCTGGGCAGCATGACGGCGCTCGATCGTCAGTCCCGCCGGGTCACGCTGGCGGAGATCCGCGATGAGCAGGATACGCTGCTGGTTGCCGAGCGTCAGCTGGACTATGACATTCTGGTGATGGCCCTGGGCAGCACCTCAAACGATTTCGGCACGCCGGGCGTGAGTCAGAACTGCATCTTCCTGGACAGCCCGCAGCAGGCGCACCGCTTCCATAACGAAATGCTTAATCTGTTCCTGAAGTACTCTGCGGCGGGAAAAACGGACGAGCAGGTGAATATTGCCATCGTCGGCGGCGGGGCGACCGGCGTCGAACTGTCCGCCGAGCTGCACAACGCGGTGAAACAGCTGCAGAGCTACGGCTATGAGAATCTGAGCAGCGCCGCGCTAAACGTGACGCTGGTGGAGGCGGGCGAACGCATTCTGCCGGCGCTGCCGCCGCGTATCTCCGCCGCGGCCCACCAAGAGCTGACCAATCTTGGGGTGCGTGTCTTGACCAACACCATGGTGACCCGCGCCGAGGCCAACGGCCTGCAGACCAAAGCGGGCGAGTTTATCCCGGCCGATCTGATGGTGTGGGCGGCCGGGATCAAGGCGCCGGACTTCCTGCGCGATATCGGCGGCCTGGAGACCAACCGAATCAATCAGCTGGTGGTGAAGCCGACGCTGCAGACTACCCTGGATAGCCATATCTTCGCCATCGGCGACTGCGCGGCCTGCGCACAGCCGGACGGGCGCAATGTGCCGCCGCGCGGCCAGGCGGCCCACCAGATGGCGACGCTGTGCGCCGCCAATATCCTGGCGCTGCTGAAGGCGGCGCCGCTGAAGGATTATCTCTATCACGATCGCGGGTCGCTGGTCTCCCTGTCGGAGTTCAGCACCGTGGGCAGCCTGATGGGGAATCTGACGCGGGGCTCAATGATGATCGAAGGGCGTATCGCGCGCATCATGTATGTCTCGCTGTACCGCATGCACCAGATTGCGCTGCACGGATATATGAAGACCGGTCTGATGATGCTGGTCGATAGCATCAACCGGGTGATCCGCCCGCACCTGAAGCTGCACTGATCGCATCGCGAGACGACGGACGCCGCCGCGGCGCCCGTCGCTTTCCCCCCCTTGACCCTGCCCAGCGCGGCGCGCACACTGGATAGCTCATTAATATCGCAGTGGTTGTCCATAATGCCTCGTCTATCCGCCGTCCGCTTCTCCCTGACGCCGCAAGAGCTGATCCTGATCTTCATCACCATGCTGTGGGGCGGCACCTTTCTGATCGTGCACCGCGCCATGACGGTGAGCGGCCCGTTTTTCTTTGTCGGCCTGCGCTTTGCCGCCGCCACGCTGGTGCTGGGGGCGATCTCCTGGCGTCATCTGCGCGGTTTTACCCGGCGGGAGCTGCTGTGGGGGCTTTGCATCGGGGCGGCGATCGCCGCCGGCTATGGCCTGCAAACCTATGGGCTACAGACCATCAGCAGTAGCAAGTCCGCCTTTATGACCGCGCTGTATGTGCCGCTGGTGCCGCTGCTGCAGTGGCTGTTTCTGGGGCGTCGCCCGCGTCTGATGGCGTGGCTGGGCATCGGGCTGGCATTTGTCGGGCTACTGCTGCTGGCCGGGCCGCAGGATGGCACGCTGACGCTGGGGGCCGGAGAGACGGCGACGCTATTCAGCACCTTGGCCATTGCGGCGGAGATCATCCTGATCAGCGGCTGCGCCGGACGGGTGGACGTGCGGCGGGTCACGGTGATCCAGCTGGCGACGGCCTCGCTGCTCGGCTTTGCGCTGATGGCGCCAAACGGCGAATCGGTGCCGCCCTATTCAGGCTACCTGCTGCTCAGCGCGCTGGGACTGGGTCTGGCCAGCGGGATCATTCAGGTGACCATGAACTGGGCGCAGCGCAGCGTTTCGCCAACCCGCGCCACGGTGATCTACGCCGGCGAGCCGGTGTGGGCCGGGGTGGTGGGGCGTATCGCCGGTGAGCGTCTGCCGGGGGTGGCGCTGCTGGGCGCGGCGCTGATCGTGGTGGGGGTGCTGATCAGCGAGCTGAAGCCGCGCCGCCGCGGCCGCCACCGCCCGACGTCAGAATTATCCTGAATCTGCTCCATGCCGCGGCCGCGCGGTGATTTTCTCCCTTATTCCGATTGTTGCCCGGGCGTAGGCTGCGCACACTGGCGGCGATTATTGCGAAATCACCGGTCGCGCCCGTGCCCACTTCTGCGCACGGCGGACCGCTAAGGGAGAAGATCGGGATGAATAAATCCATGCTGGGCGGTATCGGTATTGGGGTGGCGGCGGCGCTGAGCGTGGCCGCCGTGGCCGGGCTGAAGGTGTTTGATGCGCCGCCGCAGTATGCGCAGGTGCTGTCGGCGGTGCCGATCCATGACACCATCAAGACGCCGCGTAGGGTGTGCCGCGACGTGGCGGTGACCCACCGCCGGGCGGTGCAGGACGAAAACCGGCTGGCGGGCTCGCTGCTGGGGGCCGTGGCCGGCGGGGTGCTGGGTCACCAGGTCGGCAACGGTCGAGGACGCGATGTGGCGACCGTGCTGGGCGCGCTGGGCGGCGGCTATGCCGGTCATCAGATCCAGGGGACGATGCAGCAGAATGACACCTACACCACCCGTGAGCAGCGCTGCACCACGGAGTATGATAAATCCCGTCGTCTGCTAGGCTACGATGTGACCTACCGCATCGGCGATCGGCGCGGTCGGGTGCGCATGGAGAGCGATCCCGGCCAGCAGATCCCGCTGGACGGCAACGGCCAGCTGATCATCGGGCAGGGCGATCGCCGGGCCTGAGGCGAAGAGACGCGGCGCGGCCAGAGGCCGACGCCGCTCTTCTGAGCGGGTGCGCCGCCGCTAGATGCGATGTTCGGCGAAGTCGGCCAGCAGACGCTCGACGAAGGCGAGGCGCGCCTGACGCTCGCTGAGATCGCAGATGAACTTCAGCTTACTGGGGCCATCCAGTCGGAAGACGCCCGGCTGCTGCTGCAGCAGGCCGATCAGATACAGCGGATCGACGTGGTTCTTTTCGCTGAACTCGATGAATCCCCCCTTATCGTGCCCCTCAATCCGGCGGATCCCCAGCGCCGCGGCCTGCTGGCGCAGTGCGGCGCACTGCAGCAGGTTACGCGCCGCATCGGGCAGCGCCCCGAAGCGATCGATCAGCTCCGCGCGCAGGTCGGCGAGGGTATCCCCATCGCTGGCGCTGGCGATACGCTTGTAGAAAGAGAGACGGGTGCCGACGTCGGGGATCATCTCCTCCGGCAGCAGGGTAGGCATACGCAGCTCCACCTCGGTCTGCTGGCTGGTGAGATCCTCCAGGGAGGGTTCGCGCCCCTCTTTCAGCGCCGTGACCGCGCTTTCCAGCAGCTCCATATACAGCGAGAAGCCTACGCTGGCCATCTGACCGCTCTGATCGTCCCCCAGCAGCTCGCCGGCGCCGCGGATCTCCAGATCGTGCGTCGCCAGGGCAAAGCCGGCGCCGAGATCCTCCAGCGAGGCAATCGCCTCCAGCCGCTTCTGCGCATCGACGGTCATCGCCTTGGGCGGTGGGGTGAGCAGGTAGGCATAGGCCTGATGATACGAGCGCCCGACGCGCCCGCGCAGCTGGTGCAGCTGCGCCAGGCCAAAGTGGTCCGCTCGCTCAATGATGATGGTGTTGGCGCTGGGAATATCGATACCGGTTTCGATTATGGTGGTGCAGACCAATACGTTAAAGCGCTGGTGGTGAAAATCATTCATCACCCGCTCCAGCTCGCGCTCGCGCATCTGCCCGTGGCCGATGGCGATGCGCGCCTCCGGCACCAGGGTCGCCAGGCGATCGGCGGCTTTCTGGATGGTGTCGACGTCGTTGTACAGGTAGTACACCTGACCGCCGCGCAGGGTTTCACGCAGAATGGCCTCGCGCACCACCAGGCTGTCATATTCGCGGACAAAGGTCTTTACCGCCATGCGCCGCGCCGGCGGGGTGGCGATGATGGAGAGATCGCGCATGCCGCTCATGGCCATGTTCAGGGTGCGCGGGATCGGCGTCGCCGTGAGCGTCAGAATATCCACATCGGCGCGCATCGCCTTGATGCGCTCCTTCTGGCGTACGCCGAAGCGATGCTCTTCGTCGACGATCAGCAGCCCCAGATCGCTCCACTGTACGTCGTTCTGCAGCAGCTTGTGGGTGCCGATCAGAATATCGACCTTGCCGTCGGCGGTGTCCGCCAGCACCTGCGCCTGCTCTTTGGCGCTGCGGAAACGGGAGATCAGCTCAATGCGCACCGGCCAGTTGGCGAAGCGGTCGCGGAAGTTATCGTAGTGCTGCTGGGCCAGCAGGGTGGTCGGCACCAGCACCGCTACCTGCTTGCCGCTGTGCACCGCCAGGAAGGCGGCGCGCATGGCCACTTCGGTTTTCCCGAAGCCGACGTCGCCGCACACCAGGCGATCCATGGCCAGCGGCTGGCACATGTCGCTGAGCACCGCGTTGATGGCGATCTCCTGATCCGCGGTGGTTTCAAACGGGAAACCTTGACAGAACAGCTGGTAGGCCTCGCGGTCGTGACGGAAGGCAAACCCCGCCTTGGCGGCGCGCATCGCATAGATATCCAGCAGCTCGGCCGCCACGTCGCGCACCTTTTCCGCGGCCTTTTGCCGGGCGCGGGTCCAGGCATCGCCGCCCAGGCGGTGCAGCGGCGCGCTGTCATCGGCGCCGCCGGCGTAGCGGCTGAGCAGGTGCAGCGAGGAGACCGGAACGTACAGCTTGGCGTCGCCGGCGTAGCTGAGGATCAGGTATTCGCCCTTGATCCCGCCCGCCTCCAGGGTGGTCATCCCGCCGTAGCGGCCCACGCCGTGCTCCAGGTGTACGACCGGTTGACCGGGCGTCAGCTCCGCCAGGTTGCGGATCAGCGTATCGGTGTTGATGGTGCGGCGGCTATCCTGGCGACGGCGGCTAACGCGCTCGCCGAGCAGATCGCTTTCGCAGATCAGCGCCAGCGCCAGCGGTGCGTTGATAAAACCGTGCTCGCTGGCGCCGACCATGATGTAGCGACCGCCGGGCTCGGCCTCCTCAAGCCGGGCGATCAGCCGCGGCGCCACCTGAATGCGCGCCAGCAGCTCCAGCAGGGTTTCGCGGCGGCCTTCGCTTTCTGCGCTGAACACCACGCTGCCGCTAAACTCCGCCAGGAAGCGCTGCAGATTAGCCAGGGGCTTCTTGCTCTGCGCCTCTACCGCCAGGGTCGGCAGCGGCTGGTAGTGCAGGTTGGTGTGACCGGCGTGGTCGTCGAGCGCGTCGCGGGTCAGCTGAATGCGCGGCCACTGCTTGAGGGCGGCGAACAGTTCATCCACGCGCATCCACAGGCTTTCCGGCGGCAGCAGCGGACGCATCGGGTCGATGCCGCGGCTGGCCCGGCGCTGTTCAATGTCCTGCCAGAAGCGTTCGGCGGCCTGGTGCAGATCGCCCAGCCCCAGCAGCAGCGTACCCGCCGGCAGGTAGCTGAACAGCGTCGGCAGCGGCTGGTTAAAGAACAGCGGCTGCCAGTATTCGATCCCGGCGGGCCAGATCCTTTTACTGACCTGCTGGTAGATGTGCTCGGCGTCACGGCGCACCTCAAAGTGTTCGCGCCACTGGCTGCGGAACAGTTCGATGGCCGTCTGATCGGTGGGAAACTCGTGGGCCGGCAGCAGATCGATGCGCTCGACCTCGTTCAGGGTGCGCTGACTGTCGACGTCGAACAGGCGCAGGCTGTCGATCTCATCGTCGAAAAAGTCGATGCGATAGGGTTCGTCGCTGCCCATCGGGAACAGGTCGAGTAGGGCGCCGCGGGTCGCGAACTCCCCGTGCTCCATCACCTGATCCACGCTGCGGTAGCCCGCCTGCTCCAGCTGGGCGCGCAGGACATCGCGCGACAGGCGCTGCCCCTTTTTCATCACCAGCGCATGTCCGTGCAGGAAGCTGTGCGGGCAGACGCGCTGCATCAGCGTATTGATCGGCAGTATGATGATCCCGCGCTCCATCCCCGGCAGATGGTAGAGGCAGGAGAGGCGGGCGGAGATGATATCCTGGTGCGGCGAGAAGCTATCGTAGGGCAGCGTCTCCCAGTCGGCCAGGGTCGTGACCCACTGGCGGCTGAACTGGGGAATTTCGTCGCGCAGGCGCAGGGCGGTCTGCATGTCGGGCACCACCAGCATCACGGGGCCGGCGTGCCGCTCAGCGATTTCGGCGCACTCCAGCGCGCAGGCGGAGCCGCTCAGCTGGCCCAGTTGGCGGACGTCGCCCGCGCGCGCGGGCAGCGGGTAACGTTCTGGCAGGGTAAGACGGTATTGTTCAGACATAGGGCGTTTGAGGATCTCGTGTACGTCGTCTCCCGGTGCGGGGAACTCAACGGATGTCAGCGTAGATAATATCACTATAAACCCGCAGGGAGACAAGCGTGGGTTTCACGCGTGCGCTGCGTGCGTCTCTGCGCGGCGGGCGCGGAGATGACCATTGTGATAACCTGTTCACAGACATATACTTGCCAATCACTTTGCGCATTGCAAGAAAGAGAGCCATGCATCAACCTGTCGCCCTATTTATTGGCCTGCGCTATATGCGTGGGCGCGCCTCGGACCGCTTCGGGCGGTTTGTGTCCTGGCTATCCACCATCGGTATTACGCTGGGGGTGATGGCGCTGGTCACCGTACTGTCGGTGATGAACGGCTTTGAGCGCGATCTGGAGCAGAGCATTTTAAACCTGATGCCGCAGGCGGTGGTGACCACCCCGCAGGGGCAGCTGGACCCCGCCCGCTATCCGGCGTCGCTGCTGCAGGGGCTGCCCGGCGTACACCGGGTGGCACCGCTGACCACCGGCGATGTGGTGCTGCAGAGTCCGCACAGCGTGGGTGTCGGCGTGATGATCGGCGTCAATCCCGCCGAGGCCGATCCCTTGGATCGCTATCTGAACGGCGTTAGCCAAAGCGCGCTGCAGCCGGGCCAGTACCGCGCTATCCTCGGTAGCCAGCTGGCCGCCGAGCTCGGTGTCAAGGCCGGCGATCGGGTGCGCCTGATGGTGCCGAGCGCCAGCCAGTTTACCCCGATGGGGCGGATTCCCAGCCAGCGCATCTTTACCGTGATCGGCACCTTTAACGCCGACAGCGAGGTGGATCAGACGCAGCTGCTGGTGAACCAGCAGGATGCCTCGCGGCTGATGCGTTACCCGCTGGGTCACATCAGCGGCTGGCGTCTGTTTATGGATCGTCCGCTGGATATCGAGGCGCTGGTGGCGCACGCGCTGCCCGACGGATTGGTATGGCAGGACTGGCGCGCCCGCAAGGGTGAGCTGTTCCAGGCGGTGAAGATGGAGAAAAACATGATGGGGCTGCTGCTCAGCCTGATCATCGCCGTGGCCGCCTTCAATATCATTACGTCGCTGGGGCTGCTGGTGATGGAGAAGCAGGGCGAGGTGGCCATTCTGCAGACCCAGGGGCTGACCCGACGTCAGATCATGAGCGTCTTTATGGTGCAGGGCGCCAGCGCCGGGATCATCGGCTCGCTGCTGGGGGCCCTGCTGGGGGCCCTGTTGGCCAGCCAGCTGAATACGCTGCTGCCGGGGCTGGGCGATATGCTCGGCGGCGGCACGCTGCCGGTCGATATTCACGGTGGTCAGGTGGTGACCATCGCGCTGGTGGCCATGCTGCTCTCCCTGCTGTCAACGATTTATCCTTCATGGCGCGCCGCCGCCGTTCATCCTGCCGAGGCACTACGTTATGAGTAACCCTTCATCCCGGACCCCCGCACTGCTGCAGTGCAAGGGGCTGAGCAAAAGCTACCAGGAGGGCAAACTGAGCACCGACGTTCTGCGTCAGGTCTCGTTTGATATCCATCCGGGAGAAATGATGGCGATCGTCGGTAGCTCCGGCTCCGGCAAGAGTACCCTGCTGCACCTGCTGGGAGGGCTGGATACCCCGACCAGCGGCGAGGTGATCTTCAAGGGGAATTCGCTGAACGCCATGTCGGCGTCGGCCAAGGCGGCGCTGCGTAACCGTGAGCTGGGATTCATTTATCAGTTTCACCACCTGCTGCCGGACTTTAATGCGCTGGAGAACGTCATGATGCCGCTGCTGATCGGCGGCATGAAGCCTAAGCAGGCGCAGCCGCAGGCGCTGGCGATGCTCAAGGCCGTCGGGCTGGCGCACCGCGCCCACCATCGGCCATCGGAGCTGTCGGGCGGTGAGCGGCAGCGCGTCGCCATTGCGCGGGCGCTGGTGCATAACCCATCGCTGGTGCTGGCCGATGAGCCGACCGGTAATCTGGATATGCGCACCGCCGATACCATCTTCGATCTGCTGGGCGAGCTGAACGTACGTCAGGGGACGGCCTTTTTGGTGGTGACGCACGATCTGGCCCTGGCGAGCCGTCTGCGCCGCCAGCTGGAGATGCGTGACGGTCAGCTGACCCAGGAGCTGACGCTGATGGAGACTCGCTGATGGATCTGGCGCTCGCGTTACACATCGCGCGCCGCTTCAGCCGCGGGCGGCGTCGGGGCGGCATGGTATCGCTGATCTCGGTGATTTCCACGGTCGGTATTGCGCTCGGGGTGGCGGTGCTGATCGTCGGCCTCAGCGCGATGAACGGGTTTGAGCGCGAGCTGGATCAGCGCATCCTGTCGGTGGTACCGCACGGCGAGATCTACCCGGTGGAGCAGCCCTTTAACGACTGGCAGTCGGTGCTGGCGCGCGTCGATCGGGTGAAGGACGTGGTCGGCGCTGCGCCCTACGTCAATTTTACCGGACTGATGGAGCACGGCAGTCAGCTGCGTGCGGTACAGGTGCGCGGGGTCGATCCCGCCCAAGAGAGCCGGGTTAGCTCCCTGCCGCGCTATGTTCTGGATAACGCCTGGGCGGACTTTCGCGCCGGTGGACAGCAGGTGATCCTGGGTAAGGGGGTCGCCGATGCGCTGGGCGTCCGGCGCGGAGACTGGGTGACGGTGATGGTGCCCAACAGCGATCCGCAGATGAAGCTGCTGCAGCCCAAGCGCATTCGACTGCAGGTGGGGGGGATTCTGCAGCTGAGCGGAATGCTGGACCATACCCTGGCGCTGGTCCCCTTGGCCGATGCCCAGCAGTATCAGGATCTGGGCGACAGCGTGACCGGGATAGCCATCAGGGTCGCCGATCCGTTCCAGGCCGACAAGGTGGTGCGCGCGGCGGGGGAGGTGACTAACGACTATGTCTACATCCGCAGTTGGAAGGGCACCTACGGCTATATGTTCCGCGATATTCAGATGATCCGCGTCATCATGTATCTGGCCATGGTGCTGGTGATCGGCGTCGCCTGTTTCAATATCGTCTCGACCCTGGTGATGGCGGTGAAGGACAAGAGCGGCGATATCGCCGTGCTGCGTACGCTGGGCGCCCGGGATGGGCTGATCCGCGCCATCTTTATCTGGTATGGACTGCTGTCCGGGCTGGTGGGCAGCCTGTGCGGGGTGGCTATCGGCGTCGCGGCGTCGCTGAAGCTGACGCTGATTGGCCGCCTGATCGAGCGCCTGCTGGGACATCGCCTGCTCTCGGGCGATATCTATCCCATCGACTTCCTGCCCAGTCAGCTGCAGTGGAGCGACGTGTTGGCGGTGCTGCTGACGGCCATCGTGCTGAGTCTGCTGGCCAGCTGGTATCCGGCGCGGCGCGCCAGCCGCATCGACCCTGCGCGGGTGCTGAGCGGCGGTCAGTGACGGGGGGGCCGATGTACTACGGTTTCGATCTCGGCGGCAGTAAGCTGGCGCTGGGGGTGTATGATGAGCGCCTGAGCCAGGTCGGCTACCGGCGCGTGGCGACGCCGCGCGAGGATTACGCCGCGCTGCTGACGGCGCTGGAGTCGCTGATCCACGAGGCCGATCGCCGCTACGGCACATGCGGCTGCGTCGGGATCGGTATCCCCGGCCTGCAGCGCCCGGACGGCACCCTGTTTTGCGCCAATGTGCCGGCGGCGATGGGGCGTCCGCTGGCCCAGGATCTGGCGGCGCGCGTTGGCCGCGAGGTGCGGGTAGAGAACGATGCCAACTGTTTTACCCTGTCCGAGGCGTGGGACAGCGCGGCGCAGGCCTACCCCAGCGTGCTGGGGATCATTCTGGGCACCGGCGTCGGCGGCGGTCTGGCGATCGACGGGCGGGTATACCGCGGCGCTAACGGCGTCGCCGGCGAGTTTGGCCATTTGCGCCTGCCGCTGGATGCGCTCGATTTGCTGGGCGCGGATACGCCGCGTCTGGCCTGCGGCTGCGGTCAGCGCGGTTGTATGGAGAACTACATCTCGGGGCGCGGATTTGCCTGGCTGTACCATCATCTCTATGGCGAGGCGCTGACGGCGCCGCAGATCGTGGCCCGCTATCGGGAAGGCGATGCGCGGGCGCAGGCCCACGTCGCGCGCTTCGCCGATCTGCTGGCCATCTGTCTGGCCAATCTGTTCACCGTCCTCGATCCCCATCTGGTCGTGATCGGCGGCGGGCTGTCTAACTTTAGCGAGCTGTTTGCCCTGCTGGAAACGCGGATTGCGCGTTACCTGCTGCGCGTCGCCCGGGTGCCGCCGATCATTGCGGCCCGCTATGGGGACGACGGTGGCACGCGCGGCGCCGCTTTTTTACATCTGAGCGACACCCGCTGCATGGCCCGCACGGCGGCCTGCGCGGATAAGGAGTCATCATAATGAAAACGCGTCATCGTATTTGTCGCATCAGGAAAAACAAACGGCTACGCCACCAGCGTCTGCGCTCTCTGGTCTATTATCAGGATATCGTCTGGGGGCACGCCGCGGAGGCCGATAGGGGGGAGACCATGAAGTTACCTTTCATCGTGGTACTGACGGGGGCCGGCGTATCGGCGGAGTCCGGGATCCGGACCTTCCGCGCGGCGGATGGCCTGTGGGAAGAGCACCGGGTGGAGGACGTGGCCACGCCGGAGGGCTATCAGCGCGATCCCGCGCTGGTGCAGGCGTTCTATAACGATCGCCGCCGCCAGCTGCAGCAGCCGGCGATCCAGCCCAACGCGGCGCACCTGGCGCTGGCGCGTCTGGAGCAGGCGCTGGGCGACCGTTTTTTGCTGGTCACCCAGAATATCGATAACCTGCACGAGCGCGCCGGGAGCCAGCGGGTGATCCACATGCACGGCGAGCTGCTCAAGGTGCGCTGCACCCAGTCCGGTCAGGTGTTCCGCTGGGGCGGCGATCTGAGCGTGGACGACCGCTGCCACTGCTGCCAGATCCCGGCACCGCTGCGCCCGCACGTCGTGTGGTTCGGTGAGATGCCGATCGGGATGGATGAGATCTACCAGGCGCTGCAGCAGGCCGATGAGTTTATCGCCATCGGCACTTCGGGCCATGTCTATCCCGCCGCAGGGTTTGTCCATGAGGCGCGTCTGTGCGGCGCCCATACGGTGGAGCTGAATCTGGAGCCGAGCCAGGTGGAGAGCGAGTTCGATGAGCGACACTACGGGCCGGCCAGTCAGGTGGTGCCGCAGTATCTGCAGCAGCTGCTGATCCGCTGCGGCTTTCCCTCCAACGGGCAGTAATGCCCGCGCCCGCCGCGGTGCGGTGGCGTCAAGGGCGGCTGACGGCCGCCCCGTTTACGGCGCGACTTGTGCGCGCGTTCAGTCCTGGAAGAACCAGTAGCCGCTGTTGATAAGCCCGGTCAGGGCGGTCAGGAAGGCGGGATCGTCCAGCGCACAGCCCAGCGCGGCGGCGTTCAGGCAGGTATGACGCGCCAGCGTATCGAGCGCGACGGCGTTCTCGCAGTCGAGGGGCTCCCCGTTGATATAGCAGCGCTCCGCGATACGCAGCACCCGAATTCCCCCCAGACGCTCCAGCACCTCACCGGCCTGCAGCAGCTCATACACCTCGCCAGCCTGGTAGGGCGGCTCCGGCGGCGCGATGTCCAGTTCGTGGCGAGACTGGCTGATGAACTCGCCGAACCAGCGCTGGAAGCTGTCGCCGTCGTTGAGCTGGGCCACCATCATGGCGCGCAGGGCCTCCAGCTCCTGCGGCAGGATCTCCGCCGGATTGTCGCGCAGCGCCAGCTGCGGATCGGCATAGTGGTTGCCGCCGAGATCGTGGGCCAGCATGTGATCGGCAAAGCCGCTGATCAGCTCGCGGGCATTGGGCGCCCGGAACCCCACCGAGTAGTTCAGGGCGTTCTCCAGCGCATAGCCCTCATGGGGGAAGTGGGGCGGGATATACAGGATATCGCCCGGGGACAGCTCGACGTCGATGATGGCGTCAAAGGGATCGACCTGCAGCAGATCCGGGTGCGGGCAGTGCTGGCGGCGCTGTCCTTTCTCGCCGACGCGCCAGCGTCGCCGCCCGCTGCCCTGGATGATAAAGACATCATACTGGTCGATATGGGGGCCGACGCCGCCGCCGGGGACCGAAAAGGAGATCATCAGATCGTCGAGGCGCCAGTCCGGCAGGCGCCGAAACGGCCGCATCAGCGCCGCCGCCGGCGTGTGCCAGTGGTCGACGGCCTGCACCAGCAGCGACCAGTTGGTCTCGCCCAGGTGATCGTAGCTGGTAAACGGGCCGTGGGACACCTGCCACTGCGCGTCGTCGCGGCAGACCAGGCGGCTATCCACCTCTTGCTCCATCGCCAGTCCGGCCAGCTCATCCGGTGAGAGCGGATCGATGAAGTTCTTGAAACCGTGCCGGATAACCAGCGGGCGTTTTTGCCAATAGTTTTGCAGAAAGTCCTGCCAGTCGAGATCGAGCTGATAATCCATGGTGAGTGTCCTGTGATGGTGGTGGGCACAGCGGTCGCAGGTGCTCCGCCGCGCGAGGACATCGGGGTCACAGCGCGCGGCGGGGTACAGCCTAGTATAACGGATGATGCGGGGCGATCCGCCGGGCTAAGGGGAATATTGTGCGGCCGGTGGCCGATTTAATCGCAATCCGGCTGCTGCTGGCCAAAGCGTACGCAGATGCGTGCGCCGCCCAGCGGGCTGTCGCCGACGGTGATGCTGCCGTCGTACTGATTGACCAGCTCGTCCACCAGGGCCAACCCCAGCCCCTGGCCGGGGCGCAGAGTGTCGGCGCGCTGACCGCGGGCGAACACCAGCTCGCGTTTGTCGCGCGGAATGCCGGGGCCGTCGTCGTCGACCCACAGCATCAGGCCGTCGCCGTGCAGGCAGGCGCTGACCTCCACAAACTCCAGGCAGTATTTGCAGGCGTTATCCAGCAGGTTCCCCATCACCTCCATCAGATCGTTTTTTTCACCGATAAAGGTGAGCTCCGGCGGGATATCCAGCGAAATGTCCACCCCCTTGCGCTGGTAAACCTTGTTCAACGCCGAGGTCAGGGCGTCGAGGATCGCCGATACCGAGTGTACCTCGCGGTTGAGCACGCTGTGCTCCGAATGGGCGCTGGCGCGGTGCAGGTAGTAGCCGATCTGCTGGGAGATACGGCTGATCTGCTCCAGCATGATCGGCTCGGCCTGTTCGACGCTCAGCGTTTTGCCGTTGCGCAGGGAGCGCAGGGTGCTTTGCAGCACCGCCAGCGGGGTCTTCAGACTGTGGGTCAGATCGGCGAGGGTGGTGCGGTAGCGGGTATAGCGCTGGCGCTCGTTGCTCAGCAGAATATTAAGGTTGCGCACCAGCCCGCGCAGCTCATGGGGCGGATTTTCGCTGAGGCTATCGCGCTGCCCCTTCTCCAGCTCGCGCACCTGGGTGGCCAGGGCCTTGATCGGCTGCAGGCTCCAGTAGGCGGCGAGCCACAGCAGGGGGATCACCAGCAGCACGTTGGCGATCAGCACATAGCTGAACCAGCCCCAGACCATGTCGGAGTTTTGCAGCTCTTGGGGGATGGTATCGACCACCACGATGGTCAGCGCCGGCAGGTGCGCGGTGGCGGTATATTGGCTGACGGCGACGGAGTGGGTCATGGCGTCGGCGCTGTCGTCGTCGTAGTCCTTCAGCTGATCCTGCATCTGCGGGTTGTCGCCGAGCACCGTGCTACTGAAATGCTTGTTGCTGTCGATCTCATAGAAGCCCGGCTTCTCCAGCCAGCTGCGCGCAATGCGCTTTTCCAGCGCCGGCACCTGGCGCTGAGACCAGAGCAGGCGCCCTTCGCGGTCGTAAATCATCACTAGCGTCGGGGTATTCAGCGCCATGTTGGGCGGCGGGGTGATGGTCAGGCGTCCATCTTGCCAGTGGGCCAGGCTAAAAAACAGATTACTCTCGCCGCGCAGCAGGCGATAGGTGGTCTTGTCAAAGCTGACGGCGTAGCCCACCACCGCCACCAGGCCATAGGCCAGCGAGAGCAGAAACACCATCGCGGCGGTGGCCAGCATAAAGCGGGTGCGCAGCGAGAAGGGGCGGGCTTTCCATGCCCGCCAGCGCTGTAGCATCATGCCGGCACGTCGAAGCGGTAGCCCTGACCGCGCACGGTGGTGATGACGTCGCCCGGGTACTCATTCTGCAGCTTTTTGCGCAGGCGTCCCATCAGTACGTCGATGGTATGGCTTTCGCGCAGCTCGGCGTCGGGATAGAGCTGCAGCATCAGGGCATCTTTGCTGACCACTTTGCCGCTGTTGCGGATCAGGGTCTCTATGATGGTGTACTCGAAAGCGGTGAGCTTGATCAGCGTTTCGTTGACCCGCAGCTCGCGGCGAGAGAGATCCGCCTGGAAAGGGGGCATGCTGATGATCTGTGAGGCCAGGCCGCTGTTGCGGCGCATCAGCGCCTGCATGCGCGCCAGCACCTCTTCTAAATGGAAGGGTTTGGTGACATAGTCATCGGCGCCCGCCTCCAGCACCGCCACCTTTTCCTGCCAGCTCTCCCGGGCGGTGAGCACCAGAATGGGCAGGGTGATCTGCTCGCTGCGCCAGCGGCGGATCATGCTCATGCCGTCTTCTCCCGGCAGGCCGAGGTCGACGATCGCGATATCAGGGCTCTGTTCGCGGACAAAAAAGTCCGCCTCTTTGGCGTTTTCCGCGGCATCGACCTGGTGGCCCAGCTCGCGCATCTGTACCGACAGGTGATGGCGCAGCAGATTGTTGTCTTCGACGACTAAGATACGCATGTATAGGTTCTTTCACTCCCGAATCGGGTTACCGGCCGTTCGCCGGATCCACTGTTTCACCCTAGCGGAAAGTCTGTGTAGCGTCCATGCATAATGATGCCGAGAACGACTCTCCCTAGGCCGCGGTGGGGCGCCGTAGCGGAGCCTCCGTCGGCTAACCATAAACACCGTAGCGTCAACGGTAGGTAAACTGACGGAGAGGCTGGGGTGATCGTGGGCACTTGTATGACGGAATAATGTGATCGAGGGCGAAGGTCGACGGGGGCGCTGTCGTAGACTGTCTCTTGTGGTATTATTAAGGTACTATGTGGCGCCGCGGCAGCGTCGCCGTCGGACAGAGAGAGAGGAAGGTATGACATTATCCACCGCACAGGCAACCGCACAAACCACGGGCGAAGCCGAGATCGAGCAGCGCATTCTCGGCGCGCTGTACGGGCAGATGCTGGGCGATGCGCTGGGGATGCCGTCGGAGCTGTGGCCGCGTGAGCGCGTGCGCCGTCACTTTGGCTGGATAGACCGCTTTCTGGACGGGCCGCAGGAGAACTGCGCCGCCTGCTATTTTAGCGCCGGGCAGTATACCGATGATACCGCGATGGCGCTAGCGCTGGCCGATGCGCTGCTGGAGGCGGAGGGCGAGGTCGTCCCTGAGCTGATCGCGCGCAATATCATGGCCTGGGCGCAGGGGTTTGACGCCTTTGAGCGCAATATTCTTGGCCCCAGCTCTCGCCGCGCGCTGAGTGCGCAGCAGGAGGGGGTGGCCATCGCCGATCTGGAGAACAACGGGGTGACCAACGGCGCCGCCATGCGGGTCTCCCCGCTGGGCTGTCTGCTGCCGTCGGCACCGCTGCCGGCGTTTGTCGAGCAGGTATGGCTGGCCTCCAGCCCCACCCACAAGTCGGATATCGCGGTCGCCGGCGCCGCGGTGATCGCCTGGGCGGTCTCCCGCGCCATCGACGGGGCCGACTGGGCGACCATCCGCCTGGCGCTGCCGGGCGTTGCCGACTATGCCCAGCGCTATCGCCCGTCGACCTTCAGCCCCTCGCTGGCGGCGCGGATCGAGCTGGCGCTGTCGCTGACGGCGGCGACGACGGGCTATGAGCAGGGCAGCGAGCGGGTGTATCAGCTGATCGGCGCCGGGGTTGACACCGTTGAGTCGGTGCCGGCGGCGATCGCCATGGTCGATCTGGCCGGCGGGTGCCCCAATCGCTGCGCCGAGCTGTGTGCCAACCTGGGCGGCGATACCGACACCATCGGGGCGATGGCGACGGCGATCTGCGGGGCGCTCTCCGGGGTTCAGGGGATCCGCGCTGACTGGCTGGCGACGCTGCGCCAGGTGAATCCGCGCGATATGGGTCACTACGGCGCCGAGCTGCTGCGTCTGCGTCAGCGGCGCTGCGCGGGCTGATCCGCGCCGTCGCCGCCAAGGCCGGGCCGTCGCGACGACGGGCCGCGCCGCTTACTCTTCCGCCGTATATTCGTACATGTCCCCGCGACAGTAGTTAATGCTGTACTCCAGGGGACGCTGGGCGCGATCGCTAAGCACCTGACGGATCACCAGCATGGCGGTCGGTGCGCCGATCCCCAGCTTCTGCTGCAGCGAGGGGTCGGCCAGACAGGCGCCGATTTGGCTGGAGAGGCGGCCGAACTGGATCTGACGCGCGCGCAGGTAGTCATACAGCGACTCGCCGATCGCCTGACAGTCATCGATAGCCTCGCGAATCACGTAGGAGATGGCGACGGAGAGCGCCTGGCCGTCCACGGTGCGAATGCGCTCCAGACGGTAGACCGGGGTATCGATCGCGATGTCCAGCTTGTCGGCGATGGTCGCCGAGGCGGGCACCAGCTCACGCGATAGCCAGCGGGTGCCGGGCTGGCGCCCCTGCATAGCGACCTCGCCGGAGAAGCCCTTGATGTTGGCCAGCGAGTAGGCCAGCGAGGACATTGGCACCTGCTTGATCTGGGTACCAAAGCCGCGTCCGCGACCAATGATGTCATCCTGCTCAAGGCAGGCCAGCGCCTTGCGTACCGTAATGCGTGAAATTTTCAGGGCATCGGTAAAGGCGCGCTCGCTGGGCAGAAAGTCGCCCGGCTGCAGCATGCCGTGGGCGATGGCCTGGCGGATGGATTCGTTAAAGCGCAGATAGATCGGCATTGAGCCGCTTTGCGCGAGATCGTCACGCAGCTTTTGTAACAGTGGGGTCGGGTCGGCACTCATAGCGTTCAGGGTCCGGAGATGGTCTCAATGATAAGCAATATTGTAGGATATCAGTGTAGTCGCTGACGGGGCGCGGCAGAAGCAAAAAGTCGGCGCAGTGTGACCGCGGGCGCGTGGAGGAGTACGGCGACGCCACCCGCGTAGACGGGTGGCGTAATTTCATGCAGTTCAGCGTGTTACTTTAATTTATCGACCAGCGCGGCGGCCGCACCGGTATACGCGGCCGGGGTCATGGCCTTCAGGCGCGCCTTCTCCTCTTCCGGCAGCGCCAGACCGTCGATAAAGCGCTGCATCCCGGCGGCGTCGACCCGTTTGCCGCGGGTCAGCTCCTTGAGCTTCTCATAGGGCTTTTCGATACCGTAGCGGCGCATCACCGTCTGCACCGGCTCGGCCAGCAGCTCCCAGTTGTGATCCAGTTCGTCCAGCAGATGATCCTGGTTGACCTCCAGCTTGCTCAGCCCCTTGAGGGTCGAGGCGTAGGCGATCAGGGCGTAGCCGAGGCCGACCCCCAGGTTGCGCAGGACGGTGGAGTCGGTCAGATCGCGCTGCCAGCGCGATACCGGCAGCTTGGACGCCAGGTGTCCCAGCAGGGCGTTGGAGAGGCCCAGATTGCCTTCGGAGTTTTCGAAGTCGATCGGATTGACCTTGTGCGGCATGGTCGAGGAGCCGATTTCGCCAGCGATGGTTCTCTGCTTGAAGTGGTTGAGCGCGATATAGCCCCATACGTCGCGGTCAAAGTCGAGCAGAATGGTGTTAAAGCGGGCGACGCAGTCAAACAGCTCGGCGATATAGTCGTGCGGCTCGATCTGGGTGGTGTAGGGGTTCCACTGGATCCCCAGCGAGGTGACAAAGCTTTCGCTGAAGGCGTGCCAGTCGATCTGCGGGTAGGCGGCCAGATGGGCGTTATAGTTGCCGACGGCGCCGTTGATTTTGCCCAGGATCTCAACCTGCGTCAGCTGACGGAACTGACGCTCCAGGCGGTAGGCGACGTTGGCGAACTCTTTGCCGACGGTCGAGGGAGTGGCCGGCTGACCATGGGTGCGCGCCATCAGCGGAATATCGCGGTAGCGCTGCGCCAGATCGCGCAGGGTATCGATCAGCTGGCGCCAGACCGGCTTAAGCACCTCTTCACGCGCGCTGTTCAGCATCAGGGCATGGGAGAGGTTGTTGATATCCTCGGAGGTGCAGGCGAAGTGGATAAACTCGGAGACCGCGTGCAGCGCGGGCTGGTCAGCCACTTTTTCTTTCAGGAAGTACTCGACCGCCTTCACGTCGTGATTGGTGGTACGCTCGATGGTTTTGATGCGGCGGGCATCCTCTTCGCTGAATTGGTCGACGATCCGGTCAAGGAAAGCGTTTGCGTCCGCGTCAAAAGCGGGAACTTCGCCGATTTCTGCGCAGGCGGCCAGTTTTTGCAGCCAACGCACTTCTACCTGGACGCGAAACTTCAGCAGGCCGAACTCACTAAAGATCGGCCGCAGGGCACTGACTTTGTCGCCGTAGCGGCCGTCGATCGGGGATACGGCGGTCAGGGAGGATAATTCCATCGGTAGCAACTCCTGGGATTGGGAAAGGTTAACTGTGGGTCAATAAATTCTGCGCCATCTGGAACAGGCGGTTACGAGAGAACATCAGCTGCAGTCGGCTGCCGCCGACCTGTTGCCACAGGATCCCGGCGCGGATCCCCGCCAGCAGCGCGGCGCGCACCCGCGCCTGCACCAGGGCATTTTGCAGCACGGCGGGAGAGCCGGTGACCTGAATACGCGGCCCCAGCGGGCTGATCACATCCACATAGATGGCGGCCAGCGCGCTGACGATGGTGTCGGACTCCAGATCGAAGTGCGCCAGCTGGCGATCGAGCTCGCCGATACGCTCTGAGAGGGTGCGCAGGGCCTGCGGGTTGCCGAACAGCTTACGCTCCAGCAGCATCAGGCTAAGGCAGTAGCGGGTCAGCTCTGCGCCCGGTCCCTGGCGGTTGGCGTTCAGTACGTTGAGCAGGGTCTCCAGACCCGGCTTCAGCACGCGCTCATGGTCGCCGAAGACGGCCAGGGTGTTCGGCGGATCGGTTTGAAGAATACTGTTCAGCGAGGTACGCAGCGCGGCATTGTCGCATTGCCCTTCATGGGCCAGCTGCTGAACCAGACGCGCTGACTGACAGATGCCGGCCAGCGCCAGAGTGATGTCATAGTAATTCTTCGCCACGTGGACTCCTGTTTGCGGGCAGCGAAACACCGGCGCCGCGGCGTCGGTGTCAGATTCTGACGCACGATCATGCCATAAACGCGGCGTTAAACCTAGCGGCACGGGCGATTGGCGCGGGTAACTGGCGCACATCTGCGCAAACGATGGCGCCCGCGCGGTGCGTCAGGCGCACTCAACGCGGTTTTTACCGCGGCGCTTGGCGCGGTACAGGGCGCCGTCGGCCCGCGCGATGGCCTGCTGCAGGCTGTCGCGACCGTCGAAATAGCTGAGGCCGAAGGAGGCGGTCACCCGGATTTGCTGGTTATGGCAAAGGTAGATGGGGGTACTGCAGATGGCCTGGCGAATTTGCTCGCAGCGCGCGTTGGCCCGCTCGAGCGTCTTCCCGGGAAACAGGATGACAAACTCCTCTCCGCCGAAGCGGGCCATGTAGTCCCGGGGCTGCAGGGTCTGCGAGGCGATGGCGGCGACGGCGGTCAAGACCCGGTCGCCGCACAGATGGCCGTAGCGATCGTTGATCTGCTTAAAGTTATCGATATCGATCATGGCGATGCAGCAGGCGCTGCGGCTGTGCTCCAGGCGCAGGATCTGCTGCTGGAGCCCCTGGCGATTATTGGTCTGGGTCAGCTGGTCGCGCAGGGCCGACTCGCTCAGGGTGAAATAGGCGCTGATGCTGCGCTGCTTGAGGGCCAGGGTCTGGTAGCAGACCAGCAGGCAGAAGTAGGAGATGGTCTGATGCAGCAGTACGTCCAGCAGATAGATGCGCTGGGTCACATAGGGGATCACGATCAGCAGGCGGAACAGCGTTACCAGCGAAATGCACAGGATAAAGGTGCGCAGGGTATTGCGCCGCCACACGCGTGCCAGCAGCACCGGCGCCAGCATCATCCCGATAAACAGGTTGTCGAGGACAAAGCCACCGGTGGTGACGAAGTTGAGCAGCCAGGCCGTCAGGCCAGCGCACCAGCCGCCGAAGAAGGTCACCAGCAGCATCGGAACGATTTCAAAGGTGTAGTGGATCTGCGCGGTAAAGTACATCTTGCTGCCGGTCAGATACCAGGAGAGCAGGCCGGCGACGATCCCCCACAGAATACGGCCAGAGAGCGGCGATGCGGGCCCCAGGGCCCCCTGTTTACTCAGCGCGAAATAGCTCACGGAGAGCGTGGCGTAGGTAACGCAGGCGTTGATGTACAGAACGTCGAGGGATTGCAGCGGGCTCATCAGGACTACGGGCGCAAAATTAAGATTTTTCTTAGTCTAGCACAGGGAGG
The DNA here is from genome assembly GCF_001896205.1 of Edwardsiella piscicida. Taxonomy (GTDB): domain Bacteria; phylum Pseudomonadota; class Gammaproteobacteria; order Enterobacterales; family Enterobacteriaceae; genus Edwardsiella; species Edwardsiella piscicida. The sequence goes on along the minus strand of NZ_MPNU01000001.1, from coordinate 2,351,870 downwards.
CGGGCAGCCGAAAAGCACGGGCGGAATCGTTGCCGGGGGAATGTAAAGCCAGCCAGACACCGGGAAAGACCCGCGCACCGAGGGGGCGCGCGGGAAGCGCTGGTGCGATCAGTCGACCAGGCGGGTTTCGATGATCCCGCCGCCCAGGCAGACCTCATCCTGGTAGAACACCGCAGACTGCCCCGGCGTGACGGCGGCGACGGGTTGGTCAAAGCGCACCGCGATGCGGTCGTCGGAGAGCGGGGTGACCAGGCAGGGAATGTCGGCCTGACGGTAGCGGGTTTTCACCGTGCAGCGCAGCGGCGCGCCGAGGGGACGACGATCGACCCAGTGCAGCTGCTGGGCGATCAGGCCGTTGGAGAACAGGCGCGGGTGGTCATGGCCCTGGGCGACCACCAGAACATTGTTGTCCAGATCTTTGTCCACCACGTACCACGGCTCTTCGCTGCCCTCTTTGGTGCCGCCGATGCCGAGCCCTTTGCGCTGTCCCAGGGTGTGGTACATCAGCCCCTGATGCTCGCCGATCGTCTCACCGTCCACGGTGACGATCTTACCCGGCTGCGCCGGCAGATAGCGGCCCAGAAACTCGCGGAACTTCCGTTCGCCGATAAAGCAGATGCCGGTAGAGTCCTTTTTCTTGGCGGTGGCCAGATCCAGCTGGGCGGCGATGCGCCGCACCTCGGGCTTCTCCAGCTCGCCTACCGGGAACAGGCTCTGCGCAACCTGCTGGTGGCTGAGGGTGTACAGGAAGTAGCTCTGATCTTTATTGGCATCGACGCCGCGCAGCAGTTGGGTGGTGCCGTTGATGTCGCGGCGGCGCACATAGTGGCCGGTGGCAATGTAGTCAGCGCCCAGATCTTCGGCGGCGAACTCCAGAAACGCCTTAAACTTGATCTCTTTGTTGCACAGAATATCCGGATTGGGCGTGCGCCCGGCGCGGTACTCCTGCAGGAACAGCTCGAAGACATTGTCCCAGTATTCGGCGGCGAAGTTGACGGTATGCAGCTCGATGCCCAGCCTATCGCAGACGGCCTGGGCATCGGCTAAATCGGTCGCCGCTGAACAGTATTCGTCGCTATCGTCCTCTTCCCAGTTCTTCATGAACAGGCCAGCAACCTGATATCCCTGTTGTTGTAATAGGTAGGCGGATACGGAGGAATCGACGCCGCCGGACATTCCGACGATCACTTTTTTCTGGCTGTTATCTGACATGAGACTCTCGCAGTCTGAGTGGAACATAAACGAAGCCGCATTTTATCACGTTGCCTACGTGCGCGCACCGCCTCTCCGGTGCCCCGTTCGCCTCAGGGCTGGGTGGGGTAGGCGCACAGCAGGGCCAGCGGGTAGCGTGCGCCCCGCTGGTAACAGCGCAGGCTTTCCGCCACCAGAGGGGAGCGCAGCTGCGTGGCGCGAAGGATTTGCGCCGCGTCTAGCCACAGGCAGCGGTCGATGTCGTCATCATGGGGGACAGCGTCGACCATGCGCGGCAGATCGATGGCGAAGGTAAAACGCAGAAACGGCGTGGCGTCCGGCGCCACCCACTGAAAGATCTGCAGCAGATGCTGCGGATCGGCGCGGAGGCCGCTCTCCTCCCAGAGTTCGCGGGACGCCGCCTGCAGCAGGGTCTCCCCGGCCTCCAGGTGCCCGGCGGGCTGGTTCCAGCGCGGCTGGCCGTCAATGGTCTCTTCAACGATTAAAAAACGCCCTTCGGCCTGAACTACGCAGGCCACGGTCACATGGGGTTTGAGCACGGTGATGCCTCCGTCGCGGCGCTGAGGCCAGAGGCCGTCAGGGCCAGTCGATCAGGCGCCATTCCCCCGGCGCCAGATCCTGCAGGGTAAGAGAACCCATACTATAGCGGATCAGGCGCAGCGTAGGATAACCGATATGGGCCGTCATGCGGCGAACCTGGCGGTTACGCCCCTCATACAGGGTGATTTTAAGCCAGCTGGTCGGGATATTTTTACGTTCGCGGATCGGCGGATTGCGCGGCCAGAGCCACTCCGGCTGTGCGACGCGCTCGGCCAGGGCGGGCAGGGTCGGGCCATCTTTCAGCGTCAGCCCTTGGCAAAAGCGCCGGAGATCCGCCTCGTCAGGCTCGCCCTCGACCTGCACATAGTAGACTTTGCCGGTGCGCTTGCCGGGCTGGGTCAGCTGCGCCTGCAGCCGACCATCGTTGGTCAGCACCAGCAGCCCCTCGCTGTCGCGATCCAGCCGCCCCGCGGCGTAAATCCCCTGCAGCGAGATATAGTCTTTCAGGGTGGCGCGCCCCTGCTCATCGGTAAACTGCGGCAGGACGTCGAAGGGCTTATTAAAAATCACCACCTGACGCGGCGCCGCGGGACGCTTGGCTATACTGGGACGGCGGGAGAATGACGCCGGACGCCGAGCGCGGGAAATGGGGGCTGTTTTTGACATTTCTGTGGCCATATAGGATGTTAGCAAGGAGCTGTCCGCGCAGGATTGTGCGGCGGCGCACGGATTATACCTAAAAATGGATTCCGATTGGCGTCTGTCTTTAATTTCAGTAATATTGACATAAGTTTTACAGTGATTTAACAAAATAGCAGAGAAAGATAAGGTGTAATTTTTATTAAATCAACCGGTTGGCGTCTGTTAACGCAGGCGAGGCCTGAGAGTTACGCGGAGGGATAGGTTAATGGAAAGTAAAGTCGTTATTCCGGTCAACGGGCAGAAGATTAGCGCCGATGCGCAGGGAAAGCTGAGTGTCCCGGCGACGCCGATTATTCCCTTCATCGAAGGCGATGGTATCGGGGTCGATGTAACGCCGGCGATGATCAAGGTGGTGGATGCCGCCGTCGCCAAGGCGTACCGCGGTGAGCGCCGCATCGCCTGGATGGAGATCTACACCGGAGAGAAGGCGACCCAGGTCTATGGCCCGGATGTCTGGCTGCCCGATGAGACGCTGGATCTGATCCGCGAATACCGCGTAGCGATTAAGGGCCCCCTGACGACGCCGGTCGGCGGCGGGATCCGCTCTCTCAACGTGGCGCTGCGCCAGCGGCTGGATCTGTATATCTGCCTGCGTCCGGTGCGCTATTACCAAGGGACGCCCAGCCCGGTCAAACAGCCGGAGCTGACGGACATGGTGATCTTCCGTGAAAACGCCGAGGATATTTACGCCGGCATCGAGTGGAAAGCCGACAGCCCCGAGGCCAAAAAAGTCATCGATTTCCTGCGCAAAGAGATGGGCGTCAATAAGATCCGCTTCCCTGAGCACTGCGGCATCGGGGTGAAGCCGTGCTCCGAGCAGGGGACCCAGCGCCTGGTGCGCGCGGCGATCGAGTACGCTATCGCCAACGATCGCGACTCGGTGACCCTGGTGCACAAGGGCAACATCATGAAGTTTACCGAAGGGGCCTTTAAAGATTGGGGATACCAGCTGGCGCGCGAGGAGTTTGGCGGCGAGCCCATCGACGGCGGCCCGTGGCTGGCGGTGAAGAATCCACACAGTGGGAAAACCATCGTGATCAAGGATGTGATCGCCGATGCCTTCCTGCAGCAGATCCTGCTGCGTCCGGCGGAGTATGACGTGATCGCCTGCATGAACCTGAACGGCGACTATATCTCCGACGCTCTGGCGGCGCAGGTCGGTGGCATCGGCATTGCGCCGGGCGCCAACATTGGCGACGCGTGCGCGCTGTTTGAGGCGACCCACGGCACCGCGCCGAAGTACGCGGGTCAGGATAAGGTGAACCCCGGTTCGATCATCCTGTCTGCCGAAATGATGCTGCGTCACATGGGCTGGACGGAAGCGGCGGACCTGATTGTTAAAGGTATGGAAGGGGCGATCGCCAATAAGACCGTGACCTATGACTTCGAACGTCTGATGGATGGCGCTAAGCTGCTGAAATGTTCAGAGTTTGGTGATGCGATCATCGACAACATGTGATGTTCTGAGTGGTTAGAAAATCAACGGAGGTGTAATAACCTCCGTTTGGTTTTGTCGTATGCGAATGGACATCAAAAAATGACCGACGCTCCCTTCATTACACCGCGACACCGAGTTTGTCGCCCGTTTTTCTCCGCCTATCATCATCGGTATCTCACCGGCTAATTGGATGATTTATGGCTCGACAATTGCCGGGTATACCGCATATAGATAATACGTTTTGCCTGGTATCGTCTGCTGACATCCGCGCATCGCTCCATACTTTTGGGTCGATGGCCCCTTCGTCACGGTAAACGACTTCCCATCAGGCACGGCGTGCTGAATATCGTTTTTGGCTAAACGATCAATCAATCTAAACGTTATGCTTATCTCCACACATTAGCGCCTCGCGCTGATTACGGATAATCAACACGATTGACATATCGGGGAATTTATATAGAGAAGAGAATACTGTCTTTGACAACCTTACGCCACGCTGCGCATTACGCCGGTTCTCCGACGTTACCGCTTCGCTGGTAACATTTTAGTAGGGTTAATCCCGCTGGGATACGCTGATATTTATTGATCGTTTTATTCACTTTGAAATGAATGCCCCGTTTTCGGGGCGTTCTGTTATGAATGACTCCCCAGCCGGCCAAGGCGGCCTCTCTATGGCGTGGTTCGCTCTGCGTTCTCAAAACGCTCGGGGCAGACTGTGGTTTGTCACGAGAGGCAGGGTAAGGCGCCAGCCTACGTCCGAAGGTTAAATCCTCATGCTGCCGTAGAAGCGCGGCGGCTCGTAGCGCGGGGAGTTGATGCGCCAGTGGCCACCAATGGATACAGAGACGAGTGGCTTTCGGTTAAACAATAATACGCTTTATCATCCCTGGTAATGACGGCGCCTCCTATACTTAACGGGCATATTGATAGCCACGATGGGGAATGGAATGAAACAGGAGCTCAGTCAGCAACCGGTGCCCGACCGCGCGGAGCCGAATGCGTTTTTTCCCTCGGCGTTTTCGCTGAATCAATTTACCCGTTCCACCTCCGATCTGAGCGGCGCGGACTATGCGCAGCGCTACGACGGCGGTAAAAAAATCTTAGTTATTGCGACGGATGAGCGCTATCTCGCGATGGCGAACGGTACGCTTTTCTCCACCGGGAACCATCCGGTAGAGACGCTGCTGCCGATGTATCATCTGCACCAGGCGGGCTTTGCGTTTGATATTGCGACGCCCTCGGGCCTGATGGTGAAGTTTGAGCATTGGGCCATGCCCTGTGAAGATGCGGCGATTCAGGGGCTGTACCAGCATTATCTACCGCAGTTTCGTCGCCCGCGTCGTCTGCGAGAGGTCCTGTCGGCGCTGACGGCGGGAGAGCAGGACTATGCCGGCGTATTTATTCCCGGCGGTCACGGCGCGCTGATCGGCCTGCCCTTTGACGCCGACGTGGCGGAGACGATCCGCTGGACCATGCGCGAAGATCGCTATCTGATCGCCATTTGTCATGGTCCGGCGGCGTTTCTCTCTCTGGCGCTGGGGGAGAACCCGCTGCGGGGCTATGCCCTGTGCGCCTTTCCCGACAGCGCCGATCGACAAACGCCGGCGATCGGCTATATGCCGGGCGAGCTGCCGTGGTTTTTCGGGGAGCGGCTACAGGCGATGGGAATGACCTTGGTCAATACGGCGATTTCGGGGCAGGTGCACCAGGATCGCAAGCTGCTGAGCGGAGACAGCCCGTTTGCCGCCAACGCGCTGGGGCAGCTGGCCGCGCGGACGCTGCTGGCGCAGTACGGCGCCTGAGGCGCTGCGGCGCGTTTTCTGTGAGTGGGGATGCTTAACGTCCCCACAGCAGGATCAGCAGCGCGGCGGCGATCCCCCAGGCGACGACGGCGCTCAGCAGCGCCAGGGAGAGGCGAAGGTGGGGAACCAGCAGGTACAGCGAGAGCAGGTAGACAAGATAGGGAATGATGGCCCAGATGCCGAACAGGATCGTCCGACGCAGGGCATCGACGCTGTGTTCACGGCCGACGATATAGTGCGCGATCAGCGCGAAGGTGGGGAACATGGGCACCAGCCCAGCCAGGTAGTAGCTTTTACTGCGCGAGAGCAGGGCGATTAGCAATACCGCCAGCGCGCCAATCAGCGCTTTGAGGGTGAGTCCCATGGCGCGGCACTCCTTTGCGGATGGGCTGCGGAGGAGACCCCCGACGCGGATGCGCCGTTGACAACGGCACCCGCCGCGCCGGGGAGAACCGGTTACTGGCGGTAGACGTGCTTGATCTGCGCCATGGTTTTCTTAAAGGCGTCGGATTGGTCCTGATCCTCGATGCGGGCGGCGTATTTTTCCATGTTGATGATCACTTTACCGGCGTCGGCCTGGCCCATCGCCTTGAGCATCTCGGTCAGGGTCGCTTTCAGGCAGGTGACCTCGTGCGTTAAGGCTTCAATGGTCGCTTCGGTAGAAAAATCAACGTTACTCATAGGTTACCTTTCGTTCAGATAATATACCGCTCGCCTGTGGCACACGGCTGTTCATAGGGGGTCGATAGCAATTGCGCAGGGCAAAATCGATAGCGGAGTATATCACAAAACCCAGTTTATTGCGCTGTAACGTTACGGGGATTGATCCGATTATAGCGCCGTTTATTTTTTACTTTATATACACAGAAAAATGTCGTTTTTGTATACACTAAGGCGATAGGCACGCCATTTATCTGCGGTGGGATTAAGTCATTTTTGTCGTGTATTTTCTCAATGCGCTGATTATATTCAGCCTATTACGAGGCTGCGTCAAAATCGTGTTTTTTTACGCGGCAGTTTATGGGGTAGCGCAGCGTTTTTAAACGATTTACAGATAACTTATTGGTTTTAAAGGAGTGTTTCGGTGCGATGCCGGCGCGTGAGGATATCGGTACACGCCAACCGCCTTATCAATATTTCCGCATTAAGTAACATTTACACTATTCATTCTTTCGGCAAAAAACAGTAAACTGAGACAGTTTGGTATAAAAGTATGCTGTTGTTTCCTCTAGCTGGGAGATTTATCTTTGATTAGCGTTCTTCTTGTTGATGACCACGAACTGGTGCGCGCAGGGATCCGACGCATTCTTGAAGATATCAAAGGGATTAAAGTGGTAGGCGAGGCGCAGTGCGGCGAAGATGCGGTGAAGTGGTGCCGCAGCAACTGTGCAGATATCGTATTGATGGACATGAACATGCCGGGCATCGGCGGGCTGGAGGCCACACGTAAGATCCTACGGGTAAAGCCGGAGATCAAAGTCATCATGCTGACCATTCATACGGAAAATCCGCTGCCGGCGAAGGTGATGCAGGCCGGCGCGTTCGGCTATCTGAGCAAAGGGGCGGCGCCGCAGGAGATGATCAGCGCGATCCGGGCGGTATACGCCGGTCAGCGCTATATCGCCTCTGATATCGCCCAGCAGATGGCGCTGAGCCAGCTGACGCCGCAGAGTGAATCCCCGTTTGGCTCGCTTTCTGAGCGCGAGCTACAGATTATGTTGATGATCACCAAAGGCAGCAAGGTGACCGAGATTTCTGAACAGCTGAATCTGAGCCCAAAAACAGTGAACAGCTATCGTTACCGTATGTTCAGCAAGCTGAACATCAGCGGGGATGTCGAGTTAACCCACCTGGCTATCCGTCACGGGCTGTGCAACGCAGAGAAAATCTTGAGCAGTGAGTGAGCGCTTTGATGCGGTCGCCTTCCTAAAGACGGTGACCAACCAACCGGGTGTATACCGGATGTACGATGCCGGCGCAGAGGTTATTTATGTCGGTAAGGCAAAAGATCTCAAAAAACGCCTCGCCAGCTACTTCCGTCGCCAGCTTGCCAGCCGTAAAACCGAAGCCCTGGTACGTCAGATAGCCCAGATCGACGTGACCGTGACCCACACGGAAACGGAGGCGCTGCTGCTGGAGCACAATTACATCAAGCGCTACCAGCCCCGCTATAACGTGCTGCTGCGCGACGACAAATCCTACCCCCTGATCTTTCTCAGCGCCGAGCGCCACCCGCGTTTGGCGGTACACCGCGGCGCCAAGCGCGCCCGGGGCGACTACTTTGGCCCGTTTCCCAACGCGAACGCGGTGCGTGAGACGCTAGCTCTGCTGCAGAAGCTGTTCCCCATTCGCCAGTGTGAAGACAGCGTCTACCGCAACCGCTCACGTCCCTGCCTGCAATACCAGATCCAGCGCTGCCTGGGCCCCTGCGTCGCCGGGCTGGTCAGCGATGAGGAGTATGCCCGCCAGGTAGAGTATGTGCGGCTGTTCCTCTCGGGAAAGGACAGTCAGGTGATCGACGCGCTGGTGGCCAGGATGGAGGAGGCCAGCCGGGCGCTGCGCTTTGAGGAGGCCGCGCGGCTGCGCGATCAAATCCAGGCGGTGCGACGGGTGACCGAGCGCCAGTTTATCTCCGGCGATCACGATGATATCGACGTGATTGGCGTCGCCTTTGAGGCGGGGATGGCCTGCATCCATGTGCTGTTTATTCGCCAGGGGCAGGTGCTGGGCAGCCGCAGCTACTTCCCTCGGGTTCCCGCCGGCACGACGTTGGCTGAGGTCCTGCAGACCTTTGTCGGCCAGTTTTACCTGCAGGGCAGTCAGATGCGCACGCTGCCGGGAGAGATCCTGATCGACTTTGCCCTGCCGGATCGCCAGCTGCTGGCGGACTCCATCAGTGAGCTGGCCGGACGACGGATCCACATCCAGTCGCAGCCGCGCGGCGATCGCGCCCGCTACCTTAAGCTGGCGCGCACCAACGCCTCGACGGCCTTGAACAGCAAGCTCTCCCAGCAGTCGACCATTCTGCAGCGCCTGGTGCAGCTGGAGCAGGTGCTGCGACGGGCGGACATTCAACGCATGGAGTGTTTTGATATCAGCCACACCATGGGGGAGGAGACGGTGGCTTCCTGCGTGGTATTCGATCGCAATGGACCGCTGCGCAGCGAATATCGGCGCTATAATATCAGTGACATTACCCCGGGCGACGACTATGCCGCCATGCGCCAGGTGCTGCGCCGTCGCTATGGTAAGGCGCTGAACGAAGAGAAAATCCCCGACGTTATTTTTATCGACGGCGGCAAGGGACAGCTGGCGCAGGCTAAGCAGGTGTTTGCCGAACTGGAGGTGCCTTGGGATACGCATCATCCGCTGCTGCTGGGGATTGCCAAAGGGAGCGATCGCAAGGCGGGGCTGGAGACGCTGTTCTTTGAAGCACAGGGGGAGGGCTTCTCTCTGGCGCCAGACTCAGCGGCGCTGCATTTGATCCAGCATATCCGCGATGAGTCGCATAACCACGCGATCGCCGGGCATCGGAAAAAACGGGCGAAGGTACGCAGCACCAGCGCGCTTGAGTCCATTGAAGGCATCGGACCCAAGCGGCGCCAGCAGCTGCTCAAATATATGGGCGGAATGCAACCGCTGCGCGATGCCAGTGTTGATGAGATCGCAAAAGTGCCCGGTATTTCAGTCGCATTGGCGGAAAAGATCCACTATGCGTTGAAACAATGAGGGCGTTGTAGCAACATAAACGCAGTATCCACGAAAGGAAGATAGTCCAGTACTATGCGATTAAATATCCCCACGTTATTAACGCTGTTCCGCGTTATATTGATTCCGTTTTTTGTTCTGGCGTTCTATCTTCCGTTTGCCTGGGCCCCCTTCGCCTGCGCGCTGATCTTTGTGGTGGCAGCGGTGACCGACTGGTTTGACGGCTATCTCGCCCGCCGCTTGAAGCAGACCACCCGCTTTGGTGCCTTCCTTGATCCGGTGGCCGATAAAGTGATGGTGGCGACGGCGCTGGTGCTGGTCACGGAGTATTACCACGTTTGGTGGGTGACCCTGCCGGCCGCGACCATGATCGCCCGCGAAATTATCATCTCTGCCCTGCGTGAGTGGATGGCGGAGATCGGCAAGCGCAGCAGCGTCGCCGTCTCTTGGATCGGCAAGGTGAAAACCACCGCGCAGATGATGGCGCTGGTCGGCCTGCTGTGGCGCCCGGACATCTATATCACCGTCGCCGGGATCGTCGCGCTGTATATCGCCGCGGTGTTGACCTTCTGGTCGATGTTCCAATACCTGAGCGCCGCCCGCAGCGATCTGCTGGACTCCTGATGACGTTGCGTTAAAAAGCGGCAAACGGGCGGCCGATGCGAAAAAGAGAGTTGACGCCGCCGGTCAGATAAGTAGAATGCATCGCATCGGACGGCAATAATGAAAAGCCAGAAGATACAACTAAATAAGTTGATTATGCGGGAATAGCTCAGTTGGTAGAGCACAACCTTGCCAAGGTTGGGGTCGCGAGTTCGAGTCTCGTTTCCCGCTCCAAATTTAAGATCTTGCTCCACGGCAGGGTCAATCAGTTTGGCGCGTTAACAAAGCGGTTATGTAGCGGATTGCAAATCCGTCTAGTCCGGTTCGACTCCGGAACGCGCCTCCATTTTATTTGTCGCCGCCCGGATGGTGGAATCGGTAGACACAAGGGATTTAAAATCCCTCGGCGTTCGCGCTGTGCGGGTTCAAGTCCCGCTCCGGGCACCATGACAAAATAGTATAAAAATCAAAACAATATGTTTTGTATTTAAGCCACCGAAAGGTGGTTTTTTTGTGTCTTAAATTTGTTCAGTGGCGATAGAGTGGCGATAAAATGGCGATAGAGTGGCAGCAGATAAAAACGCGCCACCGGCTTCTCCGTGTTTTTCTACCCGCGGTTTCCCCGCCATGCAACGTATAAACAGAAAAGCCCGCAGGTCTCCCTGCGGGCTTTTTGTGTTACTGAGGTTTGGGTGCCTTGGGGCCATGAGTTCAGACAAAGCGACAGGGGCGGCGAACCGCCCCTGTCGCTCACTTACTCGGATCCGTAGGCCATGTGAGCCACTATCTCCACTTTGCCGCTTCGGAAGCTAACGTCGCAGAGATTTTGTTTTGTCAGCAGTAATATGCCTAATAGCGTGATACTGATAACGATTAGCGCGATAAGCGCTGGTTTGTGTGGCTCCATAGCCGACTTCTCTTTGCCATTTGGCGAGTAAGTGGGCTACTATCATGTTGTCATGCATAAGAGAGGCTCCACGTTGATTTATCGTCAGGTGGGGCTTTTTCTTTGCCTGCAGGTTGCCCAGACAGACAAGTCCAAGGCATCCGCGGCTAATCTATCGCCTTTCGCTGTTCAGCGCAAATAATCACCGCATACTCATTCTGCCGCCGCGTAGTCTACGGTCCGTTTTGCGTGGGGTTTCTGCGGAGGGTCGCGATACGGTCACTGGCTTGCCTATGCGGCTGCCCCTCAGCTTTCTCGTTGCGATGAAATGGCGATAGGGTGGCGACGTAGCCATGCAACGTATAAACAGAAAAGCCCGCAGGTTTCCCTGCGGGCTTTTTGTGTTACAGAGGTTTGGGTGCCTTGGGGCCATGCGTTCGACAAAGCGATCGGGGCGGCGAACCGCCCCTGTCGCTCACTTACTCGGATCCGTAGGCCATGTGAGCCACTATCTCCACTTTGCCGTTTCGGAAGCTAACCTCGCAGAGACTCTTGTTTGTCAGTAGCAACACGCCCAGCAGGGTGATGCTAATAACGATCAGCGCGATGAGCGCTGGCTTTTGTGGCTCCATAGCCGACTTCTCCTTGCCATTTGGCGAGTAAGTGGGCTACTATCATGTTGTCTGTGCATGAGAGAAGCTCCACGTTGATTTATCGTCAGGTGGGGCTTTTTCTTTGCCTGCTGGTTGCCCAGACAGACAAGTCCAAGGCACCCGCGGCTAATCTATCGTCTTTCCCTCTTCTGCGCAAATAACCAAAAAATAACGCCCGTCGAGCGAGTTAGGCCCTTGGGTTTTGGGTGCTACAGAGCTATTGCACACCCCCTCATAAACTCACTTTTTGGTGAGATTAAAAAATTATCTGGGGAAAACTCTCTGGTTTTATGACATAGCTCAGCGATAGGTCAGCACAGACAATTTGATGTGTGTTCGTATCAACGGCTAGATGCGGCTTTCGTCAGATACGACGGCGCCATTTATCATTTTTTACTTGCTATGGTTTATTTGGAATAGGTCTCCATATTTTCCAGAGAATCAACACATTCATCAAATCAATATTAATCGATTGGCTCATATTGTTCTGGTGGTATTTATTTATTGGGTGTATGTAACAAAGTTTGGTGAAAATCAAAAAATTCCGATAATAACTGAATTAATTTCGGATCTTTCTGAAATAAATATAATTGCCTTGCTTTTCGTTCTGGAATATTGATCAATGACTGCACCTTAGTCTAGCTGGCGTTTAGGTATTTCTTGGGCCGCTACAGTGATATAAACAGGATGGGGTGTATGGCAGAGAGTTTCCAGGGTGAGGTGCCGAAGGCACGGGTTAATATTAAATTAGATCTGCACACGGGACAGGCAAAAAAACAGGTTGAATTACCCTTGAAGTTACTGGCGGTAGGCGACTTCAGCAATGGCCAGGAGCAGCGACCTTTATCCGAACGGAGTAAGGTTGACGTTAATAAAAACAATTTTAACAACGTGCTGGCCGATATCCACCCGAGCGTCAGAATGCGCGTTGAAAACACCCTGACTGGTGAAGGGCAAGACACCGCTATTTCGCTTGCATTTCAGCATATTGATGACTTCTCACCGGAGCAGGTTGCCCGTCAGATCCCACAGCTGCGCGCGATGTTGGCCATGCGCAATTTGCTGCGCGATCTGAAATCTAACCTCCTGGACAATACGGCATTTCGTAAAGAGCTGGAGCTGATTTTAAAAGATCCGACATTGAGTGATGAGCTGCGTAATGAGCTGTCCGCTCTGGCGCCAAAGCAGGCGTAATCGCTGATTTATTAATGGATTAATACGAGAGAATGCTAATGTCTGTACAGAATACTACCTCAGAGTCGGGTGAGCGTCTTGCGCTGGAAAAGGCCGCGGGCGGTAATGTGTATGCCTCACTGTTTGAAAAAATTAATTTAACGCCGGTGGAACGGCTCAGCGATATTCATATTTGGCAGGATAGCCAAGCGATGGCAGAAGCCAGCGCGGATGAGCGTATTACCGCGGCGATGCAGGTTTTTTTGCAGCGTCTCAAGCAGTCGGGGACGTCAATTGAAAAGCTGGATAAGACATTATTGGATCATCATATTGCCGAATTAGATCACCAGATCAGTCGACAGCTGGATGCCGTGATGCACCACCCCGAATTTCAACAGGTGGAGTCGCTGTGGCGCGGTTTAAAATCGTTAGTCGATAAGACTGACTTTCGCCAGAATGTGAAGCTGGAAATCCTTGACCTGTCTAAAGACGATTTACGCCAGGATTTTGAAGACGCGCCGGAGATTATTCAGAGCGGCTTATACCGACAGACCTATATCGCCGAATACGATACGCCGGGGGGAGAGCCGATAGGTGCGCTGATCTCAGCCTATGAATTTGATGCGTCGGCTCAGGATATGGCGTTACTGCGTAATATTTCTAAGGTGTCTGCGGCGGCGCATATGCCATTTATTGGTGCCGTGGGGCCGGCGTTCTTCCTCAAGGATTCAATGGAAGAGGTCGCGGCGATCAAGGATATCGGCAATTACTTCGATCGGGCTGAGTACATCAAATGGCAGTCCTTTCGTGAAACGGATGATGCGCGCTATATCGGCTTAACGCTGCCACGGGTACTGGGGCGTTTGCCCTATGGCCCGGATACCGTCCCGGTGCGCAGCTTTAACTATGTGGAGGAGGTCAAGGGGCCGGATCACAGTAAATACCTGTGGACCAATGCGGCATTTTCCTTTGCGGCCAACATGGTGCGCAGCTTCATCAACAACGGCTGGTGTATACAGATCCGCGGCCCGCAGGCCGGCGGTGCCGTTCAGGATCTGCCTATCCACCTGTACGATCTGGGTACCGGTAATCAGGTGAAGATCCCGTCGGAGGTGATGATCCCGGAGACCCGTGAGTTTGAGTTTGCCAATTTGGGCTTTATTCCGCTCTCCTACTATAAGAACCGCGACTACGCGTGTTTCTTCTCCGCCAACTCGGCGCAAAAGCCGGCTATTTACGATACCCCGGATGCGACGGCGAATAGCCGCATCAATGCGCGTCTGCCGTATATCTTCCTGCTGTCGCGTATTGCGCATTATCTGAAGCTGATCCAGCGTGAAAACATCGGCACCACTAAGGATCGGCGCCTGCTTGAGCTGGAGCTGAATAACTGGATCCGCGGACTGGTGACCGAAATGACCGATCCGGGCGACGCGCTGCAGGCGTCACACCCGCTACGCGACGGCAACGTGGTGGTGGAGGATATTGAAGACAACCCGGGCTTCTTCCGCGTGAAACTCTTCGCCGTGCCGCACTTTCAGGTCGAAGGGATGGACGTCAATCTGTCGCTGGTTTCTCAGATGCCTAAAGCGAAATCATAAGGCGAGGGAACGTCAGGGATGAAGATTTTTCGCCCACTTTGGGAGGATGGGGCCGCTCTGGCCCCGCAACAGTTCCAGCAGCAGGCCCACTGGAGTGCGTACGTTGCCGACAGGGTCGCACGGATGGGAATTTCTCATCCCTGGGGCGTGGCTGTGGCTGAATTTGATGATGCCGCGCTAGCGCTTTCGCGCCTGAATGCTACCCGTCTGGTGGTCCGTTTCCAGGATGGCACGATTGTTGATACGGATTTGGCAGATACGCTTCCGCCAGTCTGTGATTTATCCGCCGCCTCCGGCGCTGAATCCATTGACGTGGTTGCCGCGCTGCCACTGCTGAGCGCCAGTGGCGGCAACCTGGATAATGGTCAGGACAGTGAGCGCCCGCGCCGCTGGAAAGCTGAGCGCGTTGTGGTCCAGGATCTGGTCGGGCATGAAAGTGGTGAGCTGGCCATTCTGCGTCATGCCATTACGCTTCGTCTGTCCTCGCAGGAAAATAGCGCCTACCTGACCTGTCCGGTCGCTCGCCTAGCACGTAACGCCCTGGGGCTGTGGAGCCGTGACCCGGCCTTTATCCCGCCGATGCTGTCGGCTACGGCAAGCCCTGTGCTAATGACTGAACTGGGCGACCTGCTGGTGCGCCTGCAGGCGCGGCGTACGCGACTGATGGCGATGCGGCGTGAAAGCAACGAGCGTATGGCCGATTTTGCCGTGGCTGATGTCTCTCTGTTCTGGTTGCTTAATGCGCTGAACAGCGCCGAGCCCGTGCTAGTCGAACTGCTGCAGACTCCGGGACGTCATCCAGAGTTGCTGTATCGTGAGCTGGCCCGTCTTGCGGGCAGTCTACTGACGTTTTCACTGGAGCATGGTGCCGGTGATATTCCTGTTTATCAGCATGATATGCCTGAACGTGTGTTCCCGCCGTTACTGACGCTGCTTGATAAGCTGCTGGAAGCCAGCCTGCCATCGCGAGTGATCAGCATTCAGCTTGAGCATCAGGAGCAAATGTGGAAAGGCACCTTGCACGATGCGCGCCTGCGCGAAGGGGCCGATTTCTATCTCTCCGTGCGCTCCTCCATGCCGAATCATGAACTGCAGACCAAATTCCCGCTGTTGTGTAAGGCGGGTAGCTTTGCCGATGTCTCAGATGTGGTGAATGTGGCCCTGAGCGGGATGATGATCAAACCGCTGACGCATGTGCCGGCGGCAATTCCTTTGCGCCTAGAGAACCAGTACTTCTCACTGGATCTGAGCTCAGAGGCGGCCCGTAGCATGCTGGAAATGGGAAGCTGCACCCTCTACACCCCGCGCTCGCTGGGGGAGGTAAAACTTGAACTCTTCGCGGTGTTGCGCACATGAATAGACCCGGTATCAGTCAAATTGAGCAGATTTTTTATCCGGGCTGGCTGATGGCCAGTCAGCTGCGCGGTGGACAGGAAGTCCGAGATGGAGAGGGGCTCTATCGCCGGGCCTGCCGTCTGGTGCAGGAGGCGAGAACTGCGCTGGCGGAGGCCGGCTACAGCGATATCAGCCGGGATCACATGGTATACGCCCTATGTGCCCTGCTTGATGAGAGTGTTCTGAACCGGGGAACCCTCGATGACGGTTACCTGAACTGGCGCCGCGACCCACTTCAGGCCCACTTCTTTGGCACCCTGAACGCCGGGGAGGAGCTGTGGGAGCGTATCCGCAACCTGCTGAAAGCGTCCGCCCCGGACACCGCCGTACTCACCTGCATGTACCGTACTCTGCAGCTGGGGTTCGTCGGTCAGTATCGCGCCCAGGATGACGAGCGCCGTGAAGACGTGGTACGTGCGCTGGGGGAACGGGTGCCGGCCTTTACGGTTGCCCAGGATGCGCCGATGGTTATCCGAGCATCCCACCTGCGCAGCGGCCGCCGACTGTTCTGGATCTCCTGGATTATCGGGGCGGCGGCCCTGGCGGCGCTGTGGTGCATTCTTTCCTCCTCTCTCACCGACCTGGTGGGCCAGACGATCAGGCTGGGGTAACGGATGCGTGATGTTTACCGAGGTCTGTTAACTGCCTTGGCGGGCGTACTGGCACTGTGGCTTATCTTGGGCTTCTGGCCGCTGTCGGTCGGGAGTCGTGTGGCATTCAGCCTGCTGGTCTCTCTGGTATGCGGTGTGATGCTCTGGCGTCAGCAGCGGGCATCGCAGCGGCGAACTCAGGCGCTGAGGGCGACGGTGGACGAGAGCCTGCCGCCGGAAGCGTTTAAGGGATCCGTCATTCTGGTCTGTGGCGATAGCGGCGCGCTTTTCGCTGGGGAGATGCAGCATCGTGAGACGCGTCAGGGGTGGTATCTGCGCGTAAACGACGCCGATCAGTTGCCCGAGCTGGCGCAGTACCTGTGTCAGGCTCGCCCAGCGCTGGAGCCACAACTCTCCGTATTGCTGGCCGTATTGCCAGAGCGTCATACCCGGGACGCTGATTTTACTCAGCATCTGCTCCGCTGGCAGCGTGCGGTGGCGCAGTGTCGCGTGGCGCTTGGCTGGCTTCCGCCATTGTGGGTGGTGGCGTGGCTGTCACCGCCGGCCGCGGGTGCAGATATGGGACCGGTCTGGTTTACCACCCTCAGCCAGCGGTCGGGTATTCAGGTGTATCAGCCTGGACGGGGTCATCAGACTCTGACCGATTGGGGTCGGGATCCGGCGGCGGACGAGCGCCTTTCCCGCTTGAGTCAGGGGCTGTGGCTTGACCGTGGGCTCGCCTGGCTGAATCGCACCGTTATCCGCCCGTTGTCGGCCCGCCACGGTGATTTGCCGACGATGAAACCCTGTGCATTCGGCCTATGTCTGGTGCCGGTGAAGGGGGGTGCCGATAACCTCTGGCAGCATCACATCGCCTCTGTCACTGCGCTGCCACCAGATGCGATGGATAACGATGCGCCTTTGCCGTTGCCTGAGCTTCTGCTGCCGGCGCTGCCGCGTCGGCGTGGTGTCAGCCTTCAGATGGTGTTCTGGCGCTATGCCGGGCTGCTGGGGGGGATTTTCCTGGCGCTGGCGATGCTGGCATCCTGGGTAAACAACCAGCGTTTGATCCGCAATGTCGGTGACCATCTTGCCTTATATCACCATCTTACCGGCACACCCGTCGCGCCGAAGCTCCGTGCGCAGCAGCGGCTGCGCGCCGATGGCGCACGGCTGGACGACTGGCAGCGTCGCGGTGAGCCTGTGCGCTATCGCCTCGGGCTGTATCAGGGGCTGCGTCTGCTTCCCGTCGTGGAGGCGGCAGTAAACGACTGGGCGCCACCTCCGCCGTTATCTCCGCATTCATCTTCACCTCCTGTTATTGAACACACGATCCCGGCGGCGCCGAAAACCATTCGCCTTGACAGCCTGTCGCTGTTCGATCCCGGTAAATCGGTGCTGAAAGCGGGCTCCAGCAAAATGCTGGTCAACGCGCTGGTCGATATCCGAGCCAAAAACGGCTGGCTGATCGTCGTCCGTGGCTACACCGACAGCACCGGCAGCCGCGCACTGAATTACACGCTGTCGCAGCAACGCGCTGAATCCGTACGCAACTGGATACGGGATACCGGCGATGTGCCGGAGCGCTGTTTTGCGGTTCAGGGATATGGAGCGGACCGTCCCATCGCAACCAATGACACCGCGGCGGGGCGTGCGCTCAACCGCCGTGTCGAAATCAGCCTGGTACCCCAGGCCAACGCCTGCCAGATACCGGGCAACACCCTCAGGTCATCGCAGAATGATGACGGTAATAACACTGTAATGGAGTAAATCTCATGGCAATTCCTGTTTATCTGTGGCTGAAAGACGACGGCGGCGCGGCCATTAAAGGGTCCGTGGACGTTCAGGATCGTGATGGCAGCATCGAGGTGGTGGCGCAGCAGCATAACCTGTATATCCCGACCGATAACAATACCGGCAAGCTGACCGGCACCCGTATCCACACCCCGTTCCTGTTCACCAAGGAAATCGACTCCGCCAGTCCGTACCTGTACAAGGCGGTGACCACCGGACAGACCCTGAAGTCCGCGGAGTTCAAGTGGTACAAAATCAACGACGCGGGCCAGGAGGTGGAGTACTTCAACACCAAACTGGAAAACGTGAAGGTGGTGAAAGTGAATCCGGTGATGCATGACATCAAGGATCCGGCCTACGAGAAGCACAACCACCTGGAGCAGATCGAACTGCGCTACGAAAAAATCACCTGGACCTACAAAGACGGCAACATCATTCACTCCGACTCCTGGAACGAGCGCGCCACCGCCTAAGCCCGATGCGGACAGGGTTTCCTGTCCGCAGTTTTTGCTGAGTGCCTGTCGTAAACGGGCGTTCAGCAAAGAAACCCACAGTCTGCCTGCTCGACCGTATGCGCTTCGGTCCCCGGAACGGGAAACAGCGAAGGGCGGTAGCGTGTCCCGGAACCGATAAAGAGAGAACGTCATGGAAAATCCCGCCATCCTGCTACGTCGACTACATCCTTACTGCGCCCGTGCGCTGGAAGGTGCCGCCTCCCTGTGCCAGACCCGCGGCCATGCGGAGATCCTGCCTGAGCACTGGCTGCTTAAGCTGCTGGAGCAGGGCGAAGGCGACCTAACGGTGCTGGCGCGCCGCTACGAATGGGATATGGATGCCTTGTGGCAGGATCTGCTGGCCTGGCTGGATAAACAGCCGCGTTCGGTGCGCAGCCGCCCGCAGCTATCCGCCGCTATCCAGACGCTGATGCAGCAGGCCTGGCTGCTGGCCTCGCTGAACAGCGAAGAGCGCATCCGCAGTGTGCACCTGCTGATGGCGCTGGTGGAGACACCGAGCCTGGCGCGCTGCGATGGCCTGTGGCCGCTGCTGACCCTG
Organism: Edwardsiella piscicida; assembly: GCF_001896205.1. Lineage (GTDB taxonomy): Bacteria > Pseudomonadota > Gammaproteobacteria > Enterobacterales > Enterobacteriaceae > Edwardsiella > Edwardsiella piscicida. The sequence continues at coordinate 2,332,720 of NZ_MPNU01000001.1, read as the reverse complement.
GGCCAGCGTCAGCTTGAGCGCCTGCGCCCGCTGCTGGATGCGCAGTCGGACGAACGCCCGGATAGACCGCCGGCGTCGGCGCTTGCGCAGAGTCACGCTGAGGATAGGGCGGGAGCTGAACACCCGGCCGACGCGCAGAGAAATGCGGGCGAACTCAGCCCGGCCCTGCGGAGCGCCCTGGATAAGTTCACTCTCGACGTTACCGCCAAAGCGAAAGCGGGTAGCATCGACCCGGTCTTCGGCCGTGACAGCGAAATTCGCCAGATGGTCGATATTCTCTCGCGCCGGCGTAAGAACAACCCAATCCTGGTGGGGGAGCCGGGGGTGGGTAAAACCGCACTGGTCGAAGGCCTGGCGCTGCGCATCGCCGAGGGCAACGTACCGGACGCCCTTAAGCCGGTCGTCCTGCGCACCTTTGACCTCGGCCTGTTGCAGGCGGGGGCGGGGGTGAAAGGCGAGTTTGAACAGCGCCTGAAAAACGTGATCGACGCCGTGCAGCAGTCGTCGGTGCCTGTCCTGCTGTTTATCGACGAAGCGCACACCATCATCGGCGCCGGTAACCAGGCCGGCGGCGCGGATGCGGCTAATCTGCTGAAACCCGCCCTGGCGCGCGGTGAGCTGCGCACTATCGCCGCCACCACCTGGTCTGAATATAAGCAGTACTTCGAGCGCGACGCCGCGCTGGAGCGCCGTTTCCAGCGGGTGTTGGTGGACGAACCGGATGATGACACCGCCTGCCTGATGCTGCGCGGCCTGAAGTCCCGCTACGCCGAACACCACGGTGTGCACATTACCGATGCCGCGGTGCGCGCCGCCGTCACGCTGTCGCGCCGCTACCTGACCGGGCGTCAGCTGCCGGATAAAGCCGTGGATCTGCTGGACACCGCCGCCGCCCGCGTACGTATGAGCCTGGATACCGTGCCGGAGGCGATCGCTCTCCTGAGCGCGCAGCGGACGGCGCTGGAATTAGAAGCGCAGGCGCTGCGGGACGATGCCGCCGTCGGCGACAGCCAACAGGGTGAGCGCCTGTGCGCTATCGCCCGGCAGCAGAGCGCGCTGGAAAACCGCCTGCAGCAGCAGCAGGCACGCTTTGAACAGCAAAAAGAGATCGCCCTGCAGCTGATGGCCAGCCGTCAAGATATCAGTCAGCGGGCCGACATGTGTGCGCTGCAGCGGCAGCTGGATCGGGCGCGGCAGGATGACGGGCTGATCCAGATTGATGTCGATCCCCGCGCGGTGGCCAACGTGATTGCCGACTGGACCGGCGTGCCGCTCTCCGCGCTGATGAAAGACGAGCAGAGTGAACTGCTGACCCTGGAGGCTGCCATCGGCCAGCGGGTGGTGGGGCAAGATATCGCCCTGATGGCCATCGCGCAGCGCCTGCGCGCGGCCAAAACCGGCCTGACGTCGGAAAACGGCCCGCAGGGGGTGTTCCTGCTGGTGGGGCCCAGCGGCGTCGGTAAAACCGAAACCGCCCTGGCGCTGGCCGATGTGCTGTACGGCGGCGAGAAGTCGCTGATCACCATCAACTTGTCCGAATACCAGGAGCCGCACACCGTTTCCCAACTCAAAGGCTCACCGCCGGGCTACGTCGGCTACGGTCAGGGCGGCATCCTCACCGAAGCGGTGCGTAAGCGCCCGTACAGCGTGGTGCTGCTGGATGAAGTGGAAAAGGCGCACCGCGACGTGATGAGCCTGTTCTATCAGGTGTTCGATCGCGGCGTCATGCGCGACGGCGAGGGGCGTGAAATCGACTTTCGCAACACCGTCATTCTGATGACCGCCAACCTGGGCAGCGACCCGCTGATGCAGCGGCTCGATGAACGGCCAGACGCCAGCGAGGCGGCGCTGTATGAGCTGCTGCACCCGATCCTGCGCGCCCACTTCCAGCCCGCGCTGCTGGCCCGCTTTCAAACCGTGATCTACCGGCCGCTGAATGAGCCTGCCATGCGCAGCATCGTGGCAATGAAGCTCGACCAGGTCAGCAAGCGCCTCAACCGCCACTACGGCCTGACCACGCAGATTGATGAAAGCCTATACGACGCGCTGACCGCCGCCTGCCTGCTGCCGGATACCGGCGCGCGCAACGTCGACAGCCTGCTCAATCAACAGATCCTGCCGGTGCTCAGCCAGCAGCTGCTGGCCCACATGGCGGCCAGACAGAAACCTCAGTCGCTATGCCTTAGCTGGAGTGAGGAAGAGGGTATCGGGCTGGAGTTTTTAGGCGCGGCTGAAGCTAATCCGGAGGTAGGGAATGTCCATTCATGATGCCAGTGGGAAGAAAAAGAAGGACGACAAGAAGCAGGAGGATGATTCTGTCAGAAAACTGACCACCGGGGAAATCGCCTTAGCCAGAACAGTATTCGGTAACCGGATCGATTACGAGATGGTGAAAATTCATCATGGCAGTTATCTGCCATTTGGATTGCAGGGTGAGAATGTGGCAATGACACCTAATGGTGAAATATATTTCATTAATCAGTACCAGGATGATTTTTCACAATCGACGTATTCGCTTCAACATCTGTTTATTCACGAAATGAGTCATATCTGGCAGCGTGAAAAAGGAATGAATGTTATTGGAAGAGGGCTTGTAAGCTGGCTTGTCAGCTACCGCTACACCCTTGATGGTCGTCTGTTAAGCGATTATCCAATGGAACAGCAGGCGCAGATAATTGCCGATAATTTTGTTTTACAGACATTTGGCTATGAAATCTGGTGGCACCTTGAAAATGGAAAATATCCCGATATTACGCTTGATGGTGACACGTCTGAGGCAGAAATACGCGAAGGGTATAAAAATTCCCTGAGAGGTTTTCCATGGTAAGCGTGAGCCATTTTCGAAAAATTATCTTTATCGTTTCATTAGGCATTTTTTCGGTAGCCCTGACAGGGTGTCCGGGGCCTGGCGACAGAATGAGCTTGGATGAAACTGCGCAGGTAAGCAGGCAGGGTAATGACGTTTGCATGAGTATTAATGATGCGCGAGATTATCAGCCTGCAGACATGGGAATCAATCTTCGGGGAACGCCGCCTAAAGAGAAAAAATTCAACTTCTCGCCAGGCCTTAAGATTATTGATGGTGCATTGTGCATTCCTTCGTCTTACTACCACTTTATGGATAGTAATAAATACATTGTTGAATTCGTGCTTCATTCAGCAGGCAACAAAGATGAATCCCGGAATTTTGTTGTCGGAGTAGGTGTTAATAAAGCCAAGGTATATAACTTTCCTTTAACCGATCGCGAAATCTCAAGACCTTATGGCTCAATTAAAGTTTCTGAATAGTACCCTAGCATAACATCATGAATATTTTTATCTTTTTAACTTTAGTGGTGGCGGGAGTGCTGTTTCTTCCGGATACATACTTTTACACATTTGTTAAGCGCTTTATCCCCATTAGTGGCGACGGTGAATACAGCATGAACAATTTTGAAATGACCGTTTTGCGATGAAAACCCTCGTCGGAGCCATCGGGGCTGGAGCCGTAATCACGCTTTTTCGTACTCGCTGAGTACCCCGATTAAACCTGTTACTTGCCCGTCGGTAAGAAAAGTAATGGACTGCAGGTTATCCCATGGAGTCAATAATCATGAGTCTGACAGATACGCTTAAGAACCCCCTGTCTGCGCTAACTGAAGGCGGACTTAATCGCTACCGTCTAGATATTCCGTCCTGCACAGCCTCACTGGATGTGGAAGAGTTTAACGGTAAGGAGTTCATGAGTGAGCTCTACTACTACGAAGTTATCTTTACCAGCAGCGATCAGAATATCAGTTCAGCGCAGTTGTTGACTAAGCCTGCCACGCTGACTATGGGAACCGGGCCACTGATGGGGCTGACCGGGCAGAAAGTGGTGCATGGCGTGGTGACGCATTTTAAGCGTATCAGTGGCTCTCGTGACCAGGCGACGTACCAGATTATTATTGAGCCGTTCCTGTCTTTGCTGCGCAAGCAATTCCGAACTCACCGCTTTTTTGTCAATAAGTCGGTCCCGGAAGTGGTGGCAGAGGTGCTCATGGAGCATGGGCTCAAAGGCTGGGAGTATGAGTTCACCCTCAAAGCCGACTATCCAAAGCGTGAACAGATTAACCAGTACAAGGAAAATGACCTCGCGTTTATTGAACGCCTGCTGGCCGAAGTGGGGATTTTCTATTTCTTTACCCTGCAGCCCGACACCCAGACCGAAGTGGTGCATTTCGCGGATAAACAGAGCGCATGGACGTTCGGTAAAAAACTGCCGCTCAGCAGCCCATCGGGAATGAGTGACAATGGGGTCGACTCGGTGTGGGATGTGCACGTCCGACAGAGCGTGGTGGAGCGCTCTGTCACCGCCAGTGATTACAATCACCGTGAAGCCCAGAATGTCCTGACCTCGGTACCGGCGGACATGACCCGCGGCGACGGTGACGGTGTTACCTACGGTGAGGTCTATCACTACCTGCCACGTCATCTTGAGCGTGGCGACAAAATCACGCCGACGGCGGAAACCGGTAACTTCTGGGCGCGTCTGGAGCATGAACGTTTCCTGTCTACCCAGACCACGGTGACTGGCAGCAGCACCGACCACACCCTCGGCCCGGCGCAGGTAGTGACTATTACCGACATGGCTATCCCGCCAACACTGCCCCGGGAAACGGAGAACGGTGTTGTTATCATCCGCACTGGTTACTACGCCAGCCGTAAGAATGCCCTGAAAGTGGCATGGGTAGCGATGCCGTACTACGAGAACCGCTGCTGGCGTCCTGCCGCTAAAAAGCGCCCAGTGGTCAGCGGCACCCTGACGGCGCGCGTAACCAGCGCCAAAGATAACGATATCTATGCCTGGCAGGATGCCTCCGGCATGTACCGGGTGAAGTTTGATGCAGACCGCGATGATAAACGCCAGGGCATGGAAAGTATGCCGGTGCGCTTTGCCAAGCCTTACGGCGGTGATAAATACGGCTTCCACTTCCCGCTGATACAGGGCACTGAGGTCGCGATTGCGTTCCATGAAGGCGACCCCGATCGTCCGTATATCGCCCATGCGATGCACGACTCCCGCCACGTTGACCACGTCACTGAGGCCAACAGCACGCGTAACGTTATCCGCACCGCTGGCCTGAACAAGCTGCGGATGGAGGACAAGCGCGGCGAGGAGCACGTCAAGCTCAGTACAGAGTACGGGGGAAAAACGCAGCTGAATTTAGGGCACAACGTTGATGCTGCCCGCGAACCGCGCGGCGAGGGTGCGGAGTTACGTACCGATCGGTATGTGTCCATCCGGGGTGGTGCCGGAGTGTTCATCACCGCTGATAAACAGCCGTTTGCCAGCGATAAGATGCTGTCCATGCGGGAAGCGATATCTCAACTGGAAAATGCATTAAGTATTGCCAGAAGCCTTTCTGATGCTGCCGAAACGGCAGACGCATTGCCAGCAGATATTCAGAGCCAGGTTAATCTGACAGATGCCCTGAAAGACCTTGTCCAGCCTGGAATGGTGCTGAATGCGCCTGAAGGTGTGAGCATCACTAGCCCACAGGCGGTTCGTATGGCATCGGGGAGTGCAAGCGTCGGGATTATGTCCCAGCAGAATACAGACATCAGCGCGCTTAAGCGTTTTACTGTGGCAGCGGGTGAAGCTGTGAGTATGCTGGCCCGAAAGGCCGGGATGAAGCTTTTTGCGGCGAAGGGCAAAGTAGAAATCCAGGCTCAGGATGATGCGATTGAGGCTATTGCAAAAAAAGACGTCACGGTGACCAGTGTGGAAGGCAAAGTAGTCATCACAGGGGCAACAGAGCTGGTTGTTAACTGTGACGGTGCATTTATAAAGCTGGCGGGAGGAGATATGGAGTTCGGTGCTCCAGGAAATATTCTACTGAAATGTGCCAACGTTCAGAAAATGGGAAGTGCGGACTATGACGCACCTAAACCGGAACTTCCGCAAGGATATAGTGAGAACTTTATTGCACAGGATAAGGAGTCTGGCGATATCCTGGCTAATACGCGATATCGGATAACCACTGCTGATGGTTCTGTTTATGAAGGGCGTACTGACAGTGAAGGTAAGACAGCTGAAATATTCGGTGTGGCAAAAAGCAAAATCAATATTGAACTACTCGGTGGCTAACTCAGGGAGTTAGAAAATGACTAAAGGTACACAGCAAAGTAGCCTGGATAACGTGAGTAAAAATACTGTCGTCAACGGAGAACATGGTCCTCAGGTTTATTTTCACCCGGGCAGTGCAACGCTACTTTGCGTTGATGTAAAAGATAACCGCTTCCTCATACAGGAACAGCTAAAAATGACAGCGTTGCTGGAAAATCAGAAGAGAGCGCAAATTGCATTGGATGAACTCAATTTCGAAATGTTGACTCAGGCAGGCAAGCAACCGCAGCGTACTTATGACAGCAAACTTCAGATCACCTATCAACAACTCAATGACGCTAACGAACAATTAAAGGCAGAGCTTAAAACGCTGACTGCAAAGATTCCCGAGGGGGAACTGCTTGATGAGAACTCCAAGGGTTCAGCGATAGGCCTTATTGAGTTGATTCCTCTCCAGAAGACTGCCGGGTTTAAGAGTACTTATGTTCGCTCCGATAAAATTCGCAGCCACTGGCGGAAGTACAAACTTAGTGAGGTAGATAAGGAAAGCGGTGAGGCCAGCTTCATTAAATATACAGATAAAGAAGTTACGGGTGTCGATGCTAATGGGAATGAAACAAAAAAAACAGTTCGATCGGGAAAGATTGATGCCGAAGAGTTAATAAAACAATTAAAAGAAGCATCAGTAAGCCTTAAGTTTGAAGATGAGCTATTAGAAGATAGCAATGTTGCGCTTACTGACTGGGCAAAAAAAATGAATAAAGGGCTTACCTGGCCCAAAGAAAATGATAAGCCTGACGATGAGTCTACTTATCATCAGTACGTCGACATCAGCGCACAGGCACAGTTGATGCGCTATAGCCAGGGGGCCGGACTGTCTGCTGAATTTAACCCTTTAGAAAAGAAAGCCTCCGCAAAGATGGAAGGCCACTCAAGTTTTGCACTGGGTGAGGCGAAAGCATCGACTGAACTATTTATTCCCGATCGACTTGGTATTGCATTGTTGTTTCCTGCCAAAGCATCTGCGGGGTTAGCGGGTGATGTCTGTAACATGGGTGCTATCCGCTACACGATTAATGCGGTGTTGTCCGGTAATGTCGGGGCAAGCCTGGGGATTGAGCTGGGTGTGGAAGCTGATTTTAGTGGAGAAATGGCAAAGGGCTATGGGATTAAGGGAAGCCCTGCGAAACTTGCACCTCCGCCACCTCCAGGTCAGAGGAAGATTAATTTGGCCATTCCACTGCCGGATGCTCAGGCTGGTGAAGAAATTGGCGCTTTTGCTGGCGTTCAGGCGGGTGGCAATGTCAGCGGTGCTATTGAATGGTTTGATCCGTATCCTGATGTCGACAAGCAAATCGCTCACGATAGTAACAAGAAAATTTTTGCTAAAGAGAAAAAATTCACAGCGATTGCCAAACTGTCTCTTGGTGTAACTGCTCAGGCTGGAGCTGGCGGATCCGCAGTTTTTTACGTGACGTATATTAACAGTCGCTTCAGAATTTATTGTAAGGCAGCACTTTGCTGGGGTGTTGGTGCCAAGGGGTCTTTAGGCTTTGAAGTTGACGGTAATTCATTTTCTGCATTTATGAAGAGTTTTATGTATATGCTCAGGAATGTTGACTACCAGAAGCTTGAAAAAATGATGCCGCCAGATACCTTTCAGTCGTTATGCGCGATACCAATAATATTAGCTGCCGAAGGGATTCAAGTGGGAATCGATATGTTTAAGAGCATTAAAAGCGATATTCAAGGTGTCTTGAAACAGCTTGATAACGCACTGGATAATGAAGAAAAAAGGGTTGTATTGATGAAGAATATTATAGATAACCCTGATCAGTTGAAATATACTCCACCAGAAACAAAAGGCTCTATAATATCACAATTAATGAATTTTAACGCCTTGGATGTTATAGATCAAAGAAACCAAAAAAAGGACACTAGTAAATGGGGGGTGATGCAGTTAAGGAAAACAGCAATAATGTATTGCTTCAAATGGGTGCAGAGTAAAGCAGATTATAATAATGTTATGCAACACATGACTGCTATACCGGCAGAAGGAAAGGGTAGTGCAGAAGTTAATGAAAAGGCATTGTTGAGTTTTTTAGGAATGACGGAGTTCGGATTGATGGGGAGTTACTCCACGCAATACGAACAAAATATCCATACTCTCTATGAAAGGCTTCCTGACACAGTTGACTCAGATGAACCTTTTAGACCAATTCCTCATGACGAAATGAAACAATATATTGCATTGATTAATGATTGTCACAATGTTAATACTCAAATGGCATAAGGCAGGTAGTAATGAAAAATAGAAATGTAGAAAAAACATTGTTGCTCCTTGTTTTCACAATTGTTGCTTGTGATGGTTCATCAAAAAAATCAGAATTAGCCAATAAGCTTATTGATAAATCAATTGCAAACATGGTGAGTGTTAATGGCGGTGATTTTCTGATGGGAGACTTTGGACCGTTGGTTGGGGAGAAATTACCTTTTAGTATTCAACAAGACGATAAAGTACTTCATAAGGTCGTTCTTGGAAGCTTTATGATCTCAAAATATAAGGTCACAAATGCCGACTATAAAATATATCTGGAAGTGACAGGCACACCCTCCCCGCTTGTTGACATTCTTTCCAAGAACTCTCCGTTGCTTCTGAGTGATGATTACTCTGCGAGTGTTACCTGGCAGCGAGCAAAGGATTATTGTATATGGCTAGGGGCGCAGTCAGGGAAAGAAATAGATTTACCGACAGAAGCTCAATGGGAGTATGCAGCTCGCTCAGAGGGTAAGTATTTACCTTTTGCAACCGATAATGGAAAGTTAGAGCGTGGCAGCAACTATCCAACATATGATGCATTGCAAAAGTTTACTGGTGGGTTATATTTACCAATATACCCAATTGGTAAATACCCCCCAAATCCATTGGGGCTTTATGATATGGGATTAAGTGGAAAGGAATGGACGAATGACTGGTATGCATCAGATTATTATTCGTATTCTCCAATGAAAGATCCACGGGGACCAACGAAAGGAGAAAGGAAAGTTCAGCGCGGAGCTGTAGGTGGGGATGACCAATATGCGTTAACGATGTTCAGGCAATCTTCACCACCAAGTCAAAAATCAGAAGACGATCATGATTATGACGATGGTGTTTTTCGTTGTGTGATTAATAAGTAACCACTTTTTCAGTGCTCAGGCCTAATTTCAAAACGTATCCGTTTTCAATTATGATAAAGATGGGATTCTGCCTACCTATGTTTTTCGGTATGTGGTTAACGACTAGATAAAATGGATTTATGTATGAAATTAACATTCCCTAAAGTTCTTGTTGTTTTTTGCTCATTGCTTTTTTCATTAAATTCTCTTGCGAGTAACCAGTATTATCTTGTTAGAGATATTAAGAACCTCAATCTGTACTTGTGGAACGGTCCAGATGTTAAAGAACGAATGCTAATTGGATACAATTTATCAGGTGGCATGGATTTTAATGCGACTACCGGGGTTATCTGGGGTGGGATAGGTGGAGCAAGTCATTATCTATGGGCTGCTGACGTTAAGTCCGGGGTTAAGAGAATACAGTTTCGACCGAGAGATGTGTACTCCAACGTTGCACCCATGAATGATGTTATCATTTCTTCAAGTGATAGCCATTGTATCTTTACTGACGGGAATGGTTTTTATTCTTACAGCATTGACGCCCCTGTATCTAGAATCATGTTTTCCGGGGCAGCAAGCAATGCCTCAGATAAAGCTCACCGAGTTTTCTTTGACGATAAAAATAATGTAACTATTGCTCTTTTTGATAAGCACTTTTCTCTTTTATCAAAGAGCACGAAGGGTAATAAGCTGACAGTGGCCCATTTTCTAAAAAAACATAAATTATTCACTTAAATCACTTGGCGACTTTGCCTCTCTTTCTGATAATGGAGATGCTTTATACACCAGTGCGTCTGTTTAATATAATGAGGGGTGTGGATTTTCTGCGATATTGTCAATGAATATGAGGAACGGTGTTGTTAATAAAATTATACTGCCGTATTTGAATGGTGTTAAATATAAAGTAAAACAATTTTATATAGTTGATGGTGAGCGTAAAATCGCAATGCTTCTTGAGGGGAGAGCAAAGCCTACATGGTATGCTTACACGGCAAATGCCACATCAGAAAATAACTCTGAAAACAGCAATGATAACTATCAGCAGCTTTTTAATAAGTACGATGCAGGATTAGAAACTGTACAATACCCAGTCGGTGATGACTACTTTTATTCCGTGACTACAGATAAGGGAGATTTAATAAAAATAGATCTTTCTGGTGGTTTTAATATCACTTCCTTTGAGGTTAAAGGTGAAATGAATGGTGCGGTTACGGTTTCGCATGGTGATGTTGCTTATCCGTTTGTAGAACCTAAACTATCCAGCCCAAAGAAAGGCAGTGCTGTGAAAGTGCTGGGTGATTATATGGTTTGTAAGGATTTGAATAACTCTCCTGACGAAAAGAACTGTGGCTCGGCAAGAACTGGTGTTGATGCCATTGTTCAGGAAATAAGAACTATTGAATCTCAGCAATTTGTGAAGATATCGGCAGAGAAAGATCCGACTCTGGTTTTCTGGATGGTTATTGAAAATGTACAGCCAGTCAATTAATTACTTTTTTATAGCAAAAGGAAGATTGTCATGTCCAAAGGATTCGTATTACTCGGTGATCAAACTACCCATGGGGGGCAGGTGCTTTCAGCATCCTCGACCATGATTGTTAATGGTAAAAAGGTTGCTCTGATCGGAGATAAAGTTAGCTGTCCGAAAGAAGGGCATGGTGTTAATACCATTATTGAAGGTTCGCCTGAATGGTCTTCAGACGGTAAAGCGATTGCTGTGGATGGTTGCCGCTGTGAATGTGGTTGTCAGCTGATATCCAGCGCACCGGATTGTGTTGTAGGATAATTAATGAGCTGGGAGCGTGAGAAATCAACGGTATCCAAGAAGCCTGAAGAGCCTTCTTTTGTTCTTTGGCTTATGTTGGGAGTTATCGCAGTTGTAGGGAGTGTGGTGCTGTTCGTCCTGCATGTTAATAAGCTTTCAGGGCCTTTACAGGAATTTAATATTTGGGTCGTCACAGCAAGCCCCATCGTTATCTGGTTTTTCTTCCTTTGCCTGCGGGGTTGGCTCTTCAATAGTGCATTTGATAAGCATGAGTTCGAGGCTAATGAGGCTGATTACGCCCAGCAACAATGGACTGAATGGGCCGGCAGAAACATTGCAGTGCTCCATAGCAGTGTCATTTTTCCGGAAGCCCTGACGCCATTTCGTTTTTTGCAGGCCTCAGCTGAGCAGGTGCAGCGCACAACATTGACGCAGCATTTTTATCACTCAACTCCAGAAAACTGTTTTTCACAACTACTTGAATGTGTCAGTGATGCCCTGGTCTGGGTTCCATCAGACTTACCCCTTGGTGCCACTTTGCTGACGGATTGGCAGGAAGATCCTCTGATACTTCAGGCCGAATTTGCAAAGGTCTGGCAGGAAATAGTTCCTTTATGCCCTGCACCTGTTTTGAATATACAGACCGCAAATACCTTTATCTGGCTGGAAGAACGGATCAAATCGCCAACGCTGGATGTGGATCTTATTCTGGTGCATCAGACTCAGGGGAAAGGGCGTTATAGCGACATCCTGGCCTCTTTGTTGCTGACATCAAATGATGTTGCCACAAAATATCAACTTACTCATGATGCCTGCCTGCTACGGCCAATGTCGTTAGATATGGGTGATATGAATAAATCACTGGATACGTTTTTCTCGACGCAGACTCAGGCCTGTGCCACCGCCAGTATTGTTGGCGACAACGTGGAATGGGGAAATGCATTCTCTGGTCTGCTTGAAGCAGCACAAAGTTATGGTGGTCACTGGAAACCTGAACAGCTCCACTGGCTGGAAAAATATGCCGGGCTCAGCGGCCCCTTTTCTCCATGGATAATGGCCGCAGTCGCCAGCGATATCGTGAATATACAAAAAGCAGACTGTCTGATTCTTTCTACAGATGGTGAGCGAAAATTTATTAATACAGTGCAAACAGGGAACCGAGATAATGACAACAGGTAATTCGTCATGGCGTGGAGGGTGGGGCAAGCTGGGATTCTCCGCTCTTATTGCAGGGGGGATTACCTGGTTAATCTGGCACTTTGGCGACCAGATTGGGCTGCACACTACGCTGCTGAAAAGCCTAGCGCTTGCCGGCGTTTTATTTCTGTTACTCATGTTCCGCCACGGCAAAACCATCACGCTCGCCATCAAACAGGGCTGGCATCGTTTTCAGGCAAAGCGTCTAAGTGTCCTGCCTGCCGATGAAGGCCGCGTCAAGCAGACCGCACCCCGCAACGTCACCGTCGACACCATCCGTGACGCCATGCGTAACCTCTATGGTCGTCGCTGGGGACGTAAAACACGCATCCTGCTGATAACCGGTACGGCCGCTGAAGTGGAGCAACTGACTCCCGGCCTTACCAGCCAGCTCTGGCAGGAAGACCGCGGCACGCTGTTGCTGTGGGGCGGTGATCTCAATATCCCGGCCGACAGCGTCTGGCTAAGCGCGCTGCGCAAATTGCGTCGTCGTCCGGTGGATGGACTGGTGTGGGTCACCTCGGCGTTTGACCAGCTCTCAGCGCCGGGGCTGGAACAGCCGCTGCCGCTGCCGTCGGAAAGCACTATGGATTCCCTCTCTCATGCCATCAGCGTCCGTATGGAAACGCTTGGCTGGCAGCTCCCGCTGTATGTTTGGTCCCTGCACCCGCGCGCTGGTAAGCCGGAAGGCCGCACCGTGCAGGCCACAGGTTGCCTGCTGTCAGCCGGATGCACTCCTGAAGGGTTGGCTGAACAGCTTGCGGCACTGACGCCAGATTTGACTTCACAGGGTCTGCAGCAGAGCTGTGGTGAGGTAAAACACAACTTCCTGCTGACGCTTGCCGACCAGCTTATTCGTGAGCCGGAAAGCGTGACCGCGCCGCTGTCGGTGATGCTCAATCCGTACCGTCCGCTGCCGCTGGCCGGGGTGGTGTTCAGTCAGCCTTCAGCCGGCGCCGACCGTGCCGTGCCGCACCACTGGGGCATGGATAAGCGCTGGGAGGCTCTGCCTGAAGCGGTACGGATGCTCCCTGCCGGACTGCGTCCGCGCAAGCCGGGCATGCCCTGGCGTAACCTGTTTGCGTCGGTTATTGCCCTGGCGATGGTGGGCTGGGCTGCATGGATGAGCATCGCGTATGTCACCAACCGCAGCCAGATTGACGGTGCAAATGCTCAGGCCGAACTTGCCGCCCGTCAGAATCAGCCGCTCCCACAGCGCCTGTACGTGCTGTTGGAGCTGCAGAAAACGCTGGCCCGTCTGCAGTACCGCGCTGAGCATGGGGTGCCATGGTATGAGCAGGCCGGGCTGAGCCAGAATGACGCCCTGCTGGCGGCGCTCTGGCCACGTTATCAGGACAGCGCGCTGCCTTTGCTGCGCGATACGGCCGCTGACCATTTGCAGAAACAGCTAAATATCTTTAATGCCCTGCCGCCGAGCAGCCCACTGCGCGAGCAGAGGGCAAAAACCACCTATGGCCAGCTTAGGCTCTACCTGATGCTGGCGCGTCCAGCGCATATGGACGCAGCCTGGTTCAGCGCTGCCTTGCTGAACGACTGGCCAAAGCGTGATGGCGTGAGAGACGGCGTCTGGCAGGGGATGGCACCGTCGCTGCTGTCGTTCTATGGCGCGCAGCTGGTCGCGCACCCAGAGTGGAGGATTCGAGCGGATGAGCGCATGGTCAGTCAAGTACGCTCCCTGCTGGTGCGCCTGATGGGCGTGCGTAATAGCGAATCGTCCCTTTATCAGACGATGCTCTCTGAGGTAGCCCATCTGTATGTCGACATGCGCCTTGACGATATGACCGGCGATACCGACGCATCCCGTCTGTTCAGCACCACCAACATCGTACCGGGAATGTTTACCCGTCAGGCCTGGGAGCAGGCGGTGCAGCCTGCCATTGAGAAGGTGGTGAAGGCGCGACGGGACGAGCTGGACTGGGTGCTTACGGACAACACTCGTCAGGCAAAAATGCAGGACGAAGCCTCGCCGGATGCGCTGAAAAGGCGCCTGACCGCGCGTTACTTTGCTGACTTTGGCGGGGCCTGGTTGTCGTTTCTCAACAGCCTGCGGCTTCGCCGGGCGACCACGCTGTCGGATGCCATTGATCAACTGACCCTGATGGCCGACGTGCGCCAGTCGCCGCTGGTGGCGCTGATGAATACCCTGAACGTTCAGGGACGCGCTGGGCAGACTGGCGAGGCGATTTCCGACTCCCTGGTGAAATCAGCCAAAAACCTGCTCGGTGGTGACAGCAAGAAGGCCATAGACCAGAGTGCCGGCGTTCATGGCCCGCTGGATGCCACCTTTGGCCCGCTGCTGGCGCTGATGGACAAGAACCGCACGGGGACACAGGAGCAGAGCCTGCAGTCGTACTTGACCCGGGTGACCCAGGTACGTCTGCGCCTGCAGCAGGTGACCAACGCCGCCGACCCGCAGGCGATGGCCCAGACCATGGCCCAGACGGTCTTCCAGGGCAAGGCGGTGGATCTGACCGAAACCCGTGACTACGGCAGCCTGATTGCCGCGGGTCTGGGTCAGGAGTGGAGTGGCTTTGGGCGTACGGTGTTTGTGAACCCGATGGAGCGGGCCTGGCAACAGGTGCTGACCCCGGCGGCCGAAAGCCTCAATGCCCAGTGGCAGCAGGCGGTGGTGGCCGAGTGGAACCGTGCCTTTGGAGGACGCTATCCGTTTAACCACTCCAGCAGTGACGTGTCCCTGCCGTTGCTGGCCAAATACCTCAATGCCGACTCCGGGCGTATTGCGCAGTTCCTGCAGACCCGTCTTAAGGGCGTACTGCACCAAGAGGGCAACCACTGGGTGCCGGACAGCATCAACGCGCAGGGGCTCGCGTTCAACCCGGCGTTCCTCAATGCCATCAATACCCTGAGTTATATCTCGGACGTGGCCTTCCCCGAAGGCAACGCCGGCATGAGCTTCGAACTGCGCCCAGGCACCGCCGCGGGCGTGATGCAGACCGACCTGATTATCGATAGCCAGACGTTGACCTATGTGAACCAGCTGCCGGCGTGGAAGCGTTTCACCTGGCCTGCGGATACGGAGGCGCCCGGCACGCACCTGAGCTGGATTAGCACGCAGGCGGGCACCCGTCAGTATGCGGACATTCCCGGCGCCTGGGGCTGGGTACGCCTGCTTGAGAAGGCGGCGGTGGAGGCTTACCCGGGGCTCGGCAGCGGTTACAGCCTGAGCTGGAGGGCACAGGACGGGCGCATGCTCAATTACACCCTGCGTACCGATGCCGGAGAAGGGCCGCTGGCGCTGCTGAAGCTGCGCAATTTCCGCCTGCCTGAGACCATCTTCAGCACCACCGGCGTGGCGGCGCCAGATCCGCTCGCCGGCGCAACCCGTGGTGCCGAGGAGGTCTACTGATGAGTACGCTGAATGCGTTATTGCAGGCCTGCCAGGCTGAGCCTGCATCACTGCTTGCCGCGACCCGTGAGCGCGTGGCGCAGTGGGATAACTGGCTGCAGCCGTTGCCCGGCTCATCCCCCGTCGGTGACGATCCGAGCTATGACGATGACTTCCAGCGGATGCGCGAGGAGGTCAATAAACTCTCCGGGGCAGACACGGATCTTATCTGCCGGCTGGCAGAGAAGCTGCTCACCACCCTCGCCAAAGATATCCGTGTTGCCACCTACTACTGCTGGGCAAAGCTGCACCGTGAAGGCGAGAAGGGATTGGCCGAGGGCTTTGAATTGTTGGCCGGTCTGATAGACCGCTTCGGCGCGCAGCTGCATCCGCAGCGTGACCGCAGCCGTAAGGCGGCGCTGGAGTGGCTGGCCGGCTCGCGTATGGCTGATTCACTTTCCCTGTATCCGGAAGTGGTCAGGAACGATGCGATGCGGACCAGCGGGGCGCTGCTGCTGATAGCGCAGCTTACCGAACATGAACCGGATCAAACCCGCCCGGAACTCAATGCGCTGTACGGTGCGCTGGAAAACCGTCTGCAGAAAGCGGGCGGGGTGGATGCGGTGGTGCCGCAGAACGCCGGTAGCAGCGAAACACCCTCAGCGGCCAGCCACCGCGATGCCCCGGCCATCGGGCGCATCACCTCCGGTCAGGATTTGCTGGCCCAGGCCCGCACGCTCACCGAATATTTGCGCGAACAGCCGGACGGCTGGCTGTCAGCACATCATCTGATGAAAAGCCTGCGTCACGACACCCTGCGGGCCATTCCGGCCCCGGATGCGCAGGGGCGTACACGCATCGAGCCACCAAGGGCGGACCAGCGTGCACTGCTCAAACGCCTCTATCTGCAGCAGAACTGGGCTGAAATGCTGGAAACGGCTGACAGCACCTTTTCCCGCGGTGCCAACCACCTGTGGCTGGATTTGCAGTGGTATATCCACCAGGCGCTGACGAAATCCGGCCAAGAGACGCTGGCCGACATTGTCGCGGCTGACCTGAAAGGGCTGTTGTCGCGCCTGTCCGGGCTGGAGACGCTGGCGTTCAGTGACGGTACCCCGTTTGCGGACGACGTGACGCTGAACTGGATCCAGCAGCGCGTGCTGGACACCGTCGGTGGGTGGGGTGATGACACGCCATCAGCCCCGGTTACCTCTGGTAACGACGACATTCTGGCGCTGGAGCCGGAAGCGGTGGCACTGGCCGACAGTGAAGGCCCGGATGCCGCGTTGGCCTGGTTACAGCGGCGTCCCGGTGTCACCACGGCGCGGCAACAGTGGCTGCTGCGTCTGCTAATGGGCCGTATTGCCGAGCAGTACGGTAAAAATGAGCTGGCGGTGCACCTGTTTGCAGAGCTGGGTGAACGTGCAAGAGAAGTGACCCTTAGCAACTGGGAGCCTGAGCTGCTGTTCGAGGTCCAGGCCCGTCATCTGAAACTCCTGCGCTTGAAAGCCGCTCGCAGTGAGGCTGACAAGGTGCGCCTGAATCCACTGATGGAACAGTTGCTGGCTGGACTGATTGCGGTTGATCCGGTTCGTGCTTCTGTCTTGTGCGCGTAATTTATTTTTAATAAGATTAATGAGAAAATAATGAGTAAAAAATATTTAGCTGTAATGCTATTTTTATCAACCGTGATATTAAGTGTGTGTACTCCAATCCTTTGGGCCTTGAATAATCCAAATGATAGTCGCAGACATTCTGAACGAGTTGAAGCATATAGTGATGAAATCCAGCCTGCTTTTGAATACAAAAATGTCAATCTGAGTACTAAGTCACTCTCAGGAGAAACAGGAAGTATTGAGCTTCCATCTGAAGGTGTCGGTTTTATTGGTAAGAAGAATGTGTATTTTGTCACTCAGAATGGCAATGCTTTGCTATCCCTCAATAAACTAATGAAAGATATTCCGCTTAAGGAAATTGGAAATGGTAAGTATGTAGATATTAGTCTTGTCAGCGATTATCAGGGTTATGGTAACGCCGGATTTAATTAGTTCATTCATGTAAAAACTCGGCAACCTGCGTCATCATTAACGATTAAAGAAAGAACCCGTCTTACGGATGCCTCTTTTCAATTAAAAGATGGATTCTATCAACGGTCTATCGAGATCAAAGGTGTGATTATCAATAAGTCAAGACTCGGAGGAGTTATACCGGGTGAAGCATCTCTCAATGACCGCTATCAGGCTCGTTTTTATAAATACACATCCAGTGTAGGTATGGGCGGAGGGAAGCTTGCATTCAATGTATTGATGACCCCCGTCACTCTGACCGGAGACATCCTGCTGCTTCCTTTATATCTCCTGATGACGATGAATTGATGATATACCACATCTCATCATGCTCGCGTTTGCCCTGGTCTGGTTATGTTGTAAACCAACAAAAATAAAATACCCGACCTCATCTTCTGATTCGATAAATTAATTACCCGGGATTTATTTTTATGAAAGATTTAACCCTGCGCTATTTCGATGCGGAAATGCGCTATCTCCGCGAGGCGGCAAAAGAGTTTGCTCAGACCCACCCCGATCGGGCCGCGATGCTGGATCTGGATAAGGCTGGCACACCCGATCCCTACGTTGAACGCCTGTTCGAAGGCTTTGCCTTCTCGATGGGGCGGCTGCGCGAAAAGATTGATGACGACCTGCCGGAACTGACCGAAGGGCTGGTCAGTATGCTCTGGCCACACTACCTGCGCACCATTCCGTCCCTCTCGGTGGTGGCGCTGACCCCCTCGCTCCATGCCATGAAAATGGCGGAGGTCGTGCCAGCGGGCCTTGAGGTGTACTCCCGTCCGGTGGGGCCGAAGAACACGGTCTGCCGTTACCGCACCACCCGTGATGTGATGCTCAACCCGCTGAGCATCACAGGGGTGACCATGGCCACGGAGCCTGACGGGCGTTCGTTGTTGCAGATGCGCTTTGCCTGCAGCCGCCAGGCGGACTGGTCCAGCGCTGATCTCCGCCGCCTAAGCCTGTATCTCGGCGCGGATGCGCCCGTCAGCAGCCAGCTGCATCTGATGCTGACCAAACGGCAGGCCGCCCTGTATATGCGCCTGCCCGGGCAGAGCGACCGTATCCGGCTTGACGGGTACTTCTCGCCGGGCGGTTTTGCCGAAGAGGAGGGGCTGTGGCCGAAAGGTGATACCGCCTTCAGCGGCTATCAGCTGTTGTTAGAGTACTTCACCTTCCGCGATAAGTTTATGTTCGTCCATCTCAACGGCCTGGACGGCATTACACCGCCTGTTGGAGCGGAGTATTTCGATATCGAAGTCGTGTTCAGCACACAGTGGCCATCAGAGCTGCCGGTCACCGATGACGCCATCCGCCTCCACTGCGTGCCGGTCATCAACCTGTTTACGCTGGAAGCCGACCCACTCACCATCACCGGGCTAGAAAGTGAGTACCTGTTGCGCCCTAAACGCCTTCAGGACGGGCATACCGAGATTTATTCGGTGGATTCGGTGACCGGCTCAAACCGGACCCATGACGCGGAGTATGTACCGTTCAGCAGTTTCCGCCACAAGGGCGGGATGATGCGCCGCCATGCCCCGCCACGCTATTACCACACCCGAGTAAAGCGCGGCGTCACCGGGCTGTATGACACCTGGCTGATTCTTGGTGGCCACCAATGGGAAGATGACCGCCAGTTTGAGCGCGAGGCCGTGTCGCTGCAAATCACCGGCACCAACGGCCAGCTGCCGCGCCGGGCGCTGCAGAGTACGCTGCTGGACCGCTGTGAGCAGGTGGTCCAGACGCCGCTGTCGGTGAAAAACCTCGGCAAACCCACGCTGCCGGTTTACCCGCCGGCGGAGGACCGTTTCCACTGGCGGGTACTGAGCCACTTGGGATCGGGGTTTCTGAACATGATGAGCACCGCCGACGTGCTGCGCGGCACGCTGGCGCTCTATAACTGGCAGGAGGATGAGCTGAATACCCGCCGTTTAGAGGCGATTCAGCAGGTGGCTCATCATCGGCTACAGCGCTTTGAACAGGGTTTTCTGCTGCGGGGGCTGGATATCGAGGTCACCCTCGATAGTAACGGCTTCACCGGCGAGGGGGATATTCACCTGTTCGGCGAAATGCTCAACCGGTTCTTCGCGCTGTATGCCGACATGAACCAGTTTAACCAGCTCACGCTTATCGTTCAGCCAGAAGGAAAATGCATCCGGTGGAAAGAAAACCACAGCCCGCGCCTGCCCAGCTGATAGCGCAGCTGGGCGACCGGCTGCCATACCTGAATTTTTACCGATTCTGCCAGTTACTGGAGCAGAGCCAGCCGGATAAGCCGCTCATCGGCAGCACCTGGCAGGTTCGGCACGAGCCGGTGCGCTTCCGGCCTCATCCGGGGATGGGGTTCCCGGCCGCTGAAATCAAAGGCGTAGAGCTGCCGGAGTATCCGCACCTGCCGCCGACGGTACGCATCACCTTTATGGGACTCTACGGCGTGGAGTCCCCGCTACCGATGCACTGTATCGATGATATCACCCAGCGGCGGGAAGGGTATGAAGCGACAGCCGATTTTCTCGATATCTTCAACCACCGGTTGATTGCCCAGTATTACCGAATCTGGCGGAAATACTCTTACCCGGCGAGCTTCGCCGCCGGCGGTAAGGACAATATCTCGCAGTACCTGCTGGGGTTGGCGGGACTGGGGCTAGATGGCTGCAGTGAAAGCATCGCGGCCCCGGCCTCACGTTTTTTGGCGCTGTTGCCGCTCATGTTGCTACCGGGACGTACCGCAGAAGGTCTAGCCTCACTGGTGCGTCTGCTGGCACCCAACACGCAGGCGAAAGTCTGGCACCACGATAAACGTCGGGTGCCGCTGAAGACGCCCCTGACCATGAGCGTCAGTCAGCCGATCGCCCTGATAAACCGCCCGGTGATAGGGCGCTATGCCACCGACGTGAACAGTCAGGTGCTGATGAGGCTCACGACCCCTGACCCGACGGAAGTGCAGGGCTGGTTACCGGGCGGGGCGCTTCACTCGGATTTAATGGCGCTGCTGCACGTCTATCTTGGGGCTCGGCTGGATGTGCGCCTGCAGCTGTGCGTCGACCTTAGCCTACTGCCGGACGCGACAATGAGCACTAAACCTGAGGCTGGCGCAGTGCAGCTGGGGCGTACCGCTGTGATGCGGCCGCTGAAGGCGGCGAACACGGCCACACAGTCCAAAACCATAACCATCAATCTTGGCCGCTATGAGCGGGTACAGGAAAATATTCACCGCAGGGAGACCGATGAAGATGGCGATTACCGCGGATAAATTGACTCTGGCTGCGCTGGCCGCCGGTATCACACTGGTACTGGCGGGCTGTGGGCTGACCCAACGCGTCACGGACGGCACCGTCGCGGTGACCAAATCGATTTTTTATAAGCAGATAAAGACCCTGCATCTGGATATTCGCGCCCGTGAAGCCGTCAACAGCAATGCTGGTGGTGTAGCGCTGTCGACGGTGGTGCAGATCTACCAGCTTAAGGGCCGTAAAACGTTCGACAGTACGGACTACCCGTCACTGTTTAACGATGACGGCCAGGCCATCAAAGCGGACCGAGTGGCAGAGAACGCTATCCGCCTGCAGCCGGGTGGGGCGGTGATGATCGATATGCCGATGGCGGAAAACGCGCAGTACGTGGCGGTGGCGGGGATGTTTATGTCGCCTGACCAGGAGAACAACACCTGGCGGGTGGTTCTGAGCCGTGACGACCTCGATCCGGATCACGCCCGGGTGATTGAGGCTGGCAACAACCGTCTGACCCTGAAGGCGCTGAAAGATGAGTGAGTCACCACGCCCGTCGCTGTATGAAACGCTCTTTGGCAACTTTACCGGCGGCCTCGACCTGAATCAGGTCAGTGAACAGAATCAGGTCATTCTCTCCGTACTCGACAACCTGCGGCGCATTGTTAACTGTCGCGCCGGGACGCTAGCGCATCTGCCGGACTACGGCCTGCCGGATATGACTAAAATTCTCCAGGGGATGCCGGGGTCGGCCCATGAACTGATGGGCACCCTGTCGGCTGTTCTGCTCAAATATGAGCCCCGTCTGAAAAAAATAGCCGTTGTCCTGCTGGAACCGAGCGTCCCCGGCGAGCTGCGCTATGCCATTGATGCCGAGCTCAAGGGCGTTGGCCTGGTGCGCTATGGCACCGAGTTTACGCCCGAAGGCCGAGTGCTGTTGCGACACCTCAAACAGCAGCAGTATCTCGATAATAGCGCCAGCGCATGAGCCTGTGGGCGGCGAAACGATGTAGCCAAATAGCCAAAGCGCACACGCGGCGCCGCATCATCCCCTGCTATGCAGCAAGGCCATAATAATATGTAAAGCGGAGAGGCTATAAACGGAATGGACAATATAGCGTAATTGAAAACAGGTAGCGTAATTAAAAACAGCCAGTAATGCCCTGATTGCACGGGAACCTGCGCCGTGCGCATTGATCATTGAGCATTTGAAACGTCGTATTTAAAGATCCCATTAAAATACCGAGCGCGGCAAATAGCGATGACTTTTTTGACGTCGACGTCTGCTATTTCCGAGCGCAGCTATGCCGGTCGGGTTAGCTACGCAGGCTGAACCCCGGCGCCCGATCGTCGCTGCATCGGGTGTCTTCCCGCGTCGGGTGCTCTGGCGCATCGGCACCGTTCTGACGAGGCGAAGCACCGCCGCATACACCATTATCTTCCACCGCTGTAGAGACCTCAGATGGATATCTGGTTATGAATGAGACCTCCCCCCGTAAAATTAAAACCGGCGGTGACCCGCGAACCCTGCCGGATTATGCCGCCCTGCGCGATGAAATGAGCAAATTAACCCATCCGGCGCGCCCGGATGTGAACTGGCACTATGTCGAAAAGCGTTGTCTCTCGCTGTTTGAACACAATGGCGTGGAGCTACAGACCGCGGTCTGGTACACGCTGGCCCGCACGCACCTGGCCGGGTTGTACGGACTCAATGAGGGGCTGGCGATTTTGGATGCCTTGATAAGCCATCAGTGGGGCGCGCTCTGGCCGCAGCCGATACATACCCGCATGGAGATCCTCGGCGGTCTGAGCCAGCGTCTGCAGCAGCTGATGCGTACGCTTCCGCTAAGCTACAGCGATCTCAGTCAGCTGTATCAGGCAGAGCAGCTGCTTAGCCGTCTCGGGGGCGTGTTACAGCGTCTGGAGCTTAAGCACCTGAGCCAGCTTGATCCCCTGCGAGCGATGATACACAACAGTGCGGTCCGGCTGGAAAACAGCGACGCCGCATCCCGCGCCGATACCGCTATTCAGGCCGGTATTGTCGTGCCAGCGACGGTCATGAGCGGCATGGGTGCCTCGGCTGATATCTTGTCCGGCGTCGGGCGTCAAGAGCGCAATGAGCCCGGCGGTTCGGTCAAGTGGGTGTATGTCGCGCAGCCAAGGCGACAGGCGAATGTGGAGGTGCTGGCGGCGCTACCGCCCCCGGCGAAAAAATGGCGGTTCTTCATCGCCGGCATCTGCTCGACGCTGGCGATAGGCGCGGCCACCGCGTGGGGCTGGCAGGCGATCAACCCGAATCCGCTCAGCCCGGTGCCCGTTGCGGCAAAGGGCGCCTCGCTGAAGACGCTTGAGCAGATGCCCGCGCTGTGGCGACAGGAGTATGGCTTTGCGCTGGCCGCGCGGGCGGTGCCCGCTGAGGCGGAGAAAATGCGGGAACAGTGGCAGCGCTATATCAGCGGAAACGCCCTGCCCGCCGAGTCGCTTTCCGGCTGGCATCAGGGCATGGCGGGGTTAACGGATTTGACCCGCCGCCTGAATGCCCTGGATGAGCGTAAAGGCAAATATCTGACCGGCTCAGAGTTGAAATCGATGGTCTTTACCATAACGCAAAGCTTCGGGCGGACGATCCCCGTAGAGGAGCGTCTGTATCGATTAAGTCAGAGAGATAAGGGGGCGGCGCTGCCGTCTGCGCAGATATTGCAGGAGGATATCTATTTTGAGCAACTATTAAATCGCTATGCGCTGATCAAGCAGCAGGCAATGCGCTGAATGGATATGCCGGCATAAAAATATGGGCAATACGCGCTTTCAGTGTGCCGAACGGTATCGGCGAGCGGCGCTGCCTGTGTCGCCGTCGCGGCGGTATTCGCGTTGAATACGGTGAGCGGACGCCGTCGGGGTCACGCCTCTATGAGGCCGTCGCCGAGGCATATCAAGCCTGAGTGGCTACACCGTGCAGTCAGAGCATCATGGGCGCTCGATTGATGAGGGCTTGATTGCCACGGTGCCAGTCGATGATGCTGAACGTCTGCTTTACCTTGGAACGGCCGGCGTTGGCGGGATGATGCGTGATCGGAACCTTCTATTTAGCAAAAGTCCGATTTATTCAATAACGCTGGGCTGTCCAACGATTGGGCCGGATCGTCTACCGAGGTGGGCGGCCCATTTTATATTAGAAACCCGTCACATCCATGAGTTGATTATCGCTTGGTATAATTCGTGTAATCATTCGCTCTCTGCAGTCTAACGCTGAGGCATAGGCCAGCGCTACGGAGTATATTTGTCCGTGAGGTGTGATTATGCTGTAAAATGCTTCAAATTCTGACTCTATGGGTACAAACGGGTCGAAGGCGTGTAATGGAGTGATTATGTTACTGTTTACCGCCGCCCGCCATGATGCCTTTGCTTGCTCACTGAGCTCAGCGCATAAGGATGTTCCAATATGCGCGACATAGCGCTTCCCGTGACTTTCGAATACAGAAACCCAGCAGCCTGACATTGGGCCTGTAAGTATATCGATGGTGCTTATCGGTGAGTATGTCACGGCGCCTTCAACCCATGGCAACCAGAGGAAGTTTCTGGATTGAGATTTTGCATGTGGGCCCTCAGCGATTAAACTGGTTTTTTGCCTATTGAAAAATGTTCCAGATTTTACGGATGTTTGAATATTATATATCATCCCCGATGCTTTTAAAAAATCAGGAGGGAGGCCAGGATCGGGTGCGGTGCATGAGTTATTAAACCCGTCAAGAATAATGCGGCGATTTGGGACGATCTTTTTTAGCATTTTGCTACCCTCGGCATTAGTTGGTTTAACATGCTGTTAACATAAGCACTATCGATGACGCTTGCTTTTGTTTTTCTGTAGACAGTTCTATAAAACTGTCTATTGCTATTAACCGCGGGGAGCGCGTGCTCTCTGAGTTTTTTAGAAAAAATTCATTACTATTGATTATTGAATCTGCATATGAAAAAAAGTTGACAGGGGAAATAGAGGGCTATAGCTTTAAGTTTAGAAAATAAACATATATACATCTGACATTTATTCCAAAATCAACGTGGTTAGATAATATACTCTACTTTGCGATAACCCCAAAGAGACCAAGGTTAGACGATAACGGCATCGATTAGCGATGCACTCGATCAACAGGGGGTGATGGTAATAGGTCATAGGATGAGTGAAGGCTTTGCCGTCAATATCGATATCGGTAAAGATTGGGGGGGTAGGGTGCACCAATTATCTATTGATATTAACATGGAATAGACTTTTAAGCGAAGTGCTTATAATGGCATAGACACTAACTTTAACTATCAGAGGTGAGGCCGAAAATGGATTTTTTCTACAAGGTAGAGATGTTTAACCAATGGAGACCTGGCGTCGGTGGCGTTATTGATCTTAACTGCGGGTGGTATTGCCAAGATGCGTTGTTAAAATGGTATTGCAAAAAAAACTACTTGCCAAGTGATATCTTCACCAAGACTGCAAAGTGTAATAGGATGAGCTTCGGCTTTGATCCGGAGGAAAGCTTTTGCCAAAAGATTAACATCATTAATAAGCCAGAAAAATATAAAGAAGAGTTACTGCGCCACGGACCCATTATTGCCGCTATAAAGTCAAGAATACCGGGGTTAAACCTTGGGCATTATGTGCTAATCGTCGGGGTTAGAGTTAAGCAGAATGAGATTATCATATATAACCCGCTAAGTATAAATCTACATAGCGTTAGAAAATCGAAGCCAACGGTAATGAAGTTTAAACAGTTCATGGCGATCTTGGAAGGCACGCTAATCCTTAATCAATTCTCCGTAAACTGTGCAATGAAAATGCAACCATTGCTTGAGCCAAATTAAATGGCTATTTTTGCTCAGCTCAATCATGGGTCGCGATCAGCGATCGGTGCGAATGACCGCCTCCCTTTGTTCCGTGTCAGCACATTTATGTCAATGCTATATATAAGATTAATTTGCTGATGATACATGGAATCCTTGCCTGGTTAACGATAGCCTATCGCGTGCAGTCCTGCGGTATTGATAATAAAGCATGGTGTGCTTCTTAAGCGCTGTTCATGAGAGCATGAAGGATAAAAGAAACAGAAGATCACGATTCTTTTATCCTGTGTATTAACGATACTCAGCGTGCATTTGTGGGCGCAGTTAAGCGTGCTGCGCCGATCTTATGCTGTAAAATAAAGAAACCCGCATAGGCAGGAGAAGCATTCGCTGGAATATCTAACTTTGCCACATTCAACGCATAAATGGTAATTTGGTAGTTATGGGGCTTTGCTCCAGCCGGAGGGCAAGCGCCGCCAAAGCCATCATAGCCGAAATCATTACGTAGCTGAATGGCGCCCTTCGGTAAAGTCTGGCTATTTTTTACCCCGGTATTTTCAGATAGATGGTGTACATTAGCGGGTATATTGATCATCATCCAATGCCACCAACCGCTTCCTGTGGGAGCGTCCGGGTCATACATGGTCAGCGCAAAACTCTTTGTTCCCTTAGGAATGTCGGTCCATGTTAGCGCCGGCGACTCATTCTTTCCCGTACATCCCCAACCGTTAAAGATTTGCGCATTCTGTAGCCCCTGGTTATTTTCTACCGTTGGGCTACTCAACTCCATTGCATGAGCGCTCAGACTAAATAAACCACATAGTATTAATGCTCTAGAGAGATTTTTTTTGGCAAACATAAGCTTATCTCCATACGGTGCGACTGTTATTGGCCATTATTATGTGATAATAATATGGGCCGGAATGAATAGGATCTGATTTTTTAACGCAATAAATTAATCAGCAAGGCGTAGTGGGTAACGGATGATGATGAGATAGTGCATGGTGATACTCCATGATAATTACTCAACTGAAGCAAGTCGCATCAGTCACCTTATGAAAATAGTTCTTCCAACGCTGCGTTGTTCATCGTGGGTGAGAACATGTCAATTCTTATAGCGAGAGATGCTTGATCGTTATGAGTGATATGGTTGGCCATATCCTCTATGCTTAGCACTAATTGTCAATGATAATAATATGTTTATTGTTGGCTGTTGGCTGCAGTTAAGGGCACGTCATGAAGTATGAACGTGTCCTTAACCAATGCGTACTTTTTCCCGCCTGTTAATATAAAATGCTATTGCGAAGATAAAAATAACCGTCTAGCAACATTCTAGCGGTGCGGTTTACGACTGATTTTGATAGTTTATATCCACCATCCTCTTGGATGACGGCGGTATCGATAAAGATAATTCCACTGGGATGGCCGATGTTCAAGCGTTCACGCTGATGAGCATGTAATGGTAATATATCATGGACTAACGTACCAGGAATACGTGCAGCGGCGCCTAATGCAATAGTCCCCGTAACAGGGTGAGCCTTATGCATCGTTTGCATAAAAACTAAGCGTGAAATAATATCGCAGTCGGGCTCGTCAATATCCCTACCGTTAAATGTAGTGTGCTTCTTGGGGGCACTAACGATTGAAAAGAACGGTGCAAAAGGAATCGTATTCGCAGCGTTGCGCCAATCGTCAACTAATCCTATCTTTTGTGCTGCCTTACCCCTAATTTCTTCAATTAGATTCATTCTGTCTGGATCGGCAATGATTTCAGCCGGTGTTTCTGTGCCCTGTAGACCTAAATCGGATGAGGAGATAAAAACAGTGACGTTACCCGCATCAACAATAGAAACTTTATATTTTCTATCCCTACATTCAATAACGTCATACGGCTGTCCGGTAGGCAATAGGCATCCGGTGGTAGCACCGCCGCTATCGGCCCAATCTAACTCAACGTTAGCAGCCGTTCCCGGCACACCATCAATCTGCAATTCACCATCAACGCTGGGCATCCCATTTTTAACAGGAACATGGGCGATTAGAATACGTCCCGTATTGACCATATGGATACGTATAGTGGTAATCGGCTCTTGAGCCTGCACTAGGCCTTTATGGATGGCAAAACACCCGACAGCAGAGGAGATATTACCGCAATTGCCTTTATAGTCGATAAAAGCATCGGTAATGCTTACCTGGCCAAAAATATAGTCAACATCGGCATCCGCTCGGCTTGACGGAGAGATAATGGCAAGCTTGCTGGTCAGCGGGTCAGCACCGCCCAGACCATCGATTTGACGCAGATCCGGACTACCAAAAACGGATAAAATGATCCGATCTCTTAACGCCTCATCATCCGGCAAGGCATTTTTCATAATAAAAATACCTTTGCTGGTTCCCCCTCTCACAATAGATACGGGAAACAGCGTTGTTTCAGTTTGCATGATTAGCTCCTACTTTTTTTAAATAGTTTACCAATCCCCCGGCACGGATCATCTCCATAATATTATCAGGTAGCTTGGTGCACTGATAAATCGTTCCCTGCGTTATGTTTTTAATCTCACCCTGAGTAATATCAATAACTAAATCATCCCCCTGATGAATCTCGCTTGCCTGATGTGTCGTTATTGCAGGAATACCAAGGTTAATGCAATTGCGATAAAAAATCCGAGCAAAAGAACATGCGACAACAGCCTGAATACCAAGGTATTTTAATGTTAAGGGAGAGGTCTCGCGGGAAGATCCTGAGCCAAGGTTATTTTCTGCGACAAAAATATCACCCACTCTAACCTGACTGGCAAAATCAGGATTGACCGCTGACATGCAATATGGAGCAGCATCTTTAATGCTTAGTTCCATATATTGAGGAGGGGAGATGATATCCGTGTTTATATTATCACCGAATTTCCAAACCTTACCTCGAATATGATTGTTCATTATCTCTTCCTCACATAAAGTTTTGCGGTGAAGCTATATATCCGGTTAATGCTGCTGCTGCTACAGATAGCGGTGATGCCAGGTAAATATTTGATGTTTTGCTTCCCATGCGGCCAATAAAGTTCCGGTTACTGGCAGAAATGCATGTTTCATCATCAGCTAACAGACCGGAATGTAGGCCGACACAGACGCCACAGGTTGGAGCAAGAATGGTCGCGCCGGCATCAGCAAGAGTGCTTAGGATCCCATCATGACTGGCTTTTTGCCATATTTTTTGTGATGCCGGGGAGACGAGGAAGCGGATACCACTGGCTATTTTTTTACCTTTCAAAAAATTGGCTGCCGCTTCTAGGTCACTATAACGACCACCGGTGCATGAGCCGAGGTAAGCCTGATCGATTTTTTTTCCGGCAACATTGATAATGTCTGTCACATTATCCACATTATGCGGGCAGGCGATTTGCGGAGGCAGATCCTCAGCATTAAAGTGGAGCGTGTTAATATAGTGTGCATCGGCATCAGGTTGATATATTTGATATTGTTCGGCGCTAATGCCCATACTCTCCAAGTATTCCTGAGCCAGTCTATCAACTGGCATCAAACCGACTTTAGCACCCATTTCGACGGCCATGTTGGTGATGGCCATACGCTGTTCAATTGGCATATCAGCAAATGTTGAACCACAGAACTCAACTGAATGATAGGTCGCCCCAGCATGGCCGATACGGCCGATCGTTTTCAATGAGATGTCTTTGGCCATCACTCCCGGCTGGAGTTTACCATTCCATTCGACCTTCTGGGTTTCAGGCACCTTTAGCCAGGTTTTCCCTGTGACTAAGATCCCCAGCATCTCCGTAGAGCCGACGCCACTGGCGAAAGCACCAAGCGCTCCCCCCATGCAGGTATGTGAATCTGTTCCCAGAATCAAAGTACCCGGAAGAACATGCCCTTCTTCAACCATGATCTGGTGGCATGGCCCTTTAAATTCATGATAATTACTGATGCCGTGGTCTCGGGACCAATCCCTGGTAAATTTGACAATGTCAGCCTGTCGGGTATTCGCCGGAGGTGTGTAGTGATCCGAGATAACAACGACACGATCGCGGTACAGAATTGGCATCTTGAGCATTTCCATCTGCTCTGCAATCTGCACCCGAGGCCCGAGGATGTCATCCATCATCGCCTTATCCACATTAACCCAAACGACATCACCAGCACTGACCTCTGCAACGCCAGCCTTTTCCGCGATAATTTTCTCAGCAATTGTTTTGCCCATACATCCTCACTCTAGCAGGGCAGTTTAACTATGGAAACTGCCCTTACATAACATATTAGTTAAAAGGAGAATTCGTCATAGCGTCTGGCTTTTACCAACATACCACTGATAGAGCATGGTACGAGTTCCCGGATTTGATTAGCAACATCTAAAAGCTTGGCTAAATCAATATTGCTGTTAATTTCCATGCGATTTAGCATGTTGACTAAATCTTCTGTTGCCGCGTTTCCGGCCGCACCCGGCGCAAAGGGGCATCCTCCCAGTCCACCGATAGCGCTTTCAAAGCGGTCAACCCCCTGCAGCATGGCGGCATAGATGTTTGCCAGAGCCATCCCATGGGTATTATGGAGATGTAGTGCTAGCTGAATATCAGAAAAATTCTTCTTGACTTCATGTAGTAAAGTTTCGACTTGCCGCGGGTTAGCAACACCGATGGTGTCGCATAAGGTGAAGCTATTGATACCAATATCTCGGGCGGCACGCATTAATGTAATAACATCATCGACGGGTACTTTACCCTGGAATGGGCAGCCAAAAGCCGTTGCAACACCTAAGGTCACATCTGCCTCTGGAAAGTTTTTCTTTAATTCACATAATGCTTCAAATGACTCCTGTGGAGTCCGATTCATATTTTTTTTATTATGTAGAGGACTTGCTGAAATAATATAGTTAACTTTTCTGATGCCGCATGAAAGCGCACGCTCCGCGCCCTTTACATTTGGAATTAGCGCCATGATATTAACATCAGTGTTTTTTGCCATGGCAACAGCGTATTCTGCAACTATCGCAGCATCCTTCATTTGAGGAATCGCTTTCGGGCTAACGAATGACGTTACTTCGATATTCTTTACACCACTGCGAAAAATCCCTTCAACTATATTGATTTTAGTTTCTGTTGGAATCCATTGCTCAATGTTTTGAAATCCATCACGTGGACTGACTTCAGTTAGCGTTACCGATGCAGGCAGGCTAAATAATGAACCGGTTGCAGCATTCATTTTTATAGTGCCCCCTTGTTGGCCAGTGCATTGACTTCTTCAATACTCAACCCAAGGTATTTCTGCAGAATTTCTACATTGTGTTCCCCCAGCTGAGGTGAGGACTCCGGCTGTACGTAATGATCTTCGCTAAGCTTAATTGGGTTGCCGGTAACTTTAATTTTCCCCGCGATCGGGTGTTCCATATCTACAAACATCTCACGGACATTGGCGATATGATGGTCATTAACGACGCGATCAATGGTATTGATTGGGCCAGCGGGAACACCAACGTCAAGGATCATATTGGTGGCGGTATCGATAGTTTTATCACTCAGCCATTCTTCAATGATTTCTTTCAGCGCGCTGTGATTTTTTACGCGCAGAGGGTTGGTCTGGAAACGCGGATCATCAATCAGATGAGGCATATTCATCAGATGGCAAAGGGCATGATACAGCTTATCGTTACCGGCCCCGATAACCATGCTTCCATCCGAGCATTTAAAGGAGTCGTACGGGTAGATCGATTCATAACGGTTACCGTTACGCCCAGGGAGACGACCGGAGCTTAAATAGATCTGATTAATGATTTCGAGTCCAGCGACGACGGAGTCAACCAGGGCAACATCCACTTTTTGTCCTTCGCCCGTCATTCTTGCACGATGCTCTGCGGCGAGAACGCCTACCGTCATAAACAAACCTGCGAGGACGTCAGAAATTGCGGTACCACATCGGGTAGCTTCGCCACCTGGCCAACCCGTGGTACTCATCAATCCTCCCATTGCTTGACCGATGATGTCGTAACCAGCTCGTTTTGAATAAGGGCCATAGTGACCGAATCCCGATACACAGCCATATACGAGGCGAGGATTAATTGCTTTTAATTTTTCATAGCCAACGCCTAGTTTTTCCATGGTACCTGGGCGGAAGTTTTCAATAAGAATATCTGCTTTGGCGACTAGTTTCAGGAAGATATCAACACCATCGGGATCTTTCAGGTTGATCGTCATCCCTTTTTTATTACGGTTTAAGTTCATGTAATAAGCACTTTCGCCATTAATAAATGGGGCAAAAGAGCGGCTGTCATCGCCATGAACCGGCGTTTCTATCTTGATCACCGTGGCACCCATATCAGCTAGTAACATCCCACTGAAGGGGCCTGCTAACACACGTGTCAGATCCAGTACCACCAGGTCACTGATTGTTTTGTTGCTCATAGCGCATCACTCTCTATAGGTGTTTGTTGATGATGTCATTAAGGTTGCAGATATCATGCCAACTTTTAATGCAATTAGAGTTGGTTGTAATATATTGAAAAATATTGACTTTTTGTTTTTGAGAAAAAAGGGGGGAGGGATATGCCTATAACAATATCGTTATCTATAAAACAATTTTGTTATGTGTCTGGATTCTGGTATCAACGCCAGCGCGAGGCTGGGGCAATATTCTGCCTACTCTACAGGCGCGGTTTTTATTGGCGTTAATGTGTCTTTACAACATTTACGGACAGGTTAACAGTACATACCCCTGCGAGCGGAGATGATATATTGGTTTCTTTTTCTAATATATTGCTTAATGTATTTTCAGTGAATAATAGCCTTGTTGCTAGAGTTGGTGGCGATGATTTTCTCGTCATCGTTAAGGCGGTTGAAGGTCGTGCTCATATTAAAAAACATATCTGTGATATCAGGGTGCTAGTTCATGCTGCGTTTAACAATTATATGGATGTTGGATTCGATTTTTCACTGGGCTATTGTGAATTTAAGACCAGTCTTGAAAAGACGCCCGCTGAGGTTGATCGTTTAATGTATAAAAATAAATTAGAAAAGAAAAATAATAAAGATGATAAATGTACAGAAAAGGTTAATGTTGTTATTGGTGAGCGGTATTATTTTCATTAACGGTGCTATAAATAGGGAGCATTTCTATTTTTCTGTTTTTGAATGGGAGCAGGAAACCTATTGCGCGGTGATAGAGAGACCGTGCTTGCTCATCTTAAGATTAAAAATTGCCATCCTAATCTAGGATGGCAATCTGTAGGGTGGGGAAAACGTTCTATCTTGTATTAATCAGGCATTTCACTATATTATGATTTTTGTGATGAAGCTACGGCGGTGGAAACTTTATTGCTTTTCTTCTTTGATGTCGCAAATATGATAATGATACCGCCAAAAATCAGCGTGACGCCCAGTAAATCTGTCGCGGATAACATATTTCCTAAAAAAATCATACCAGACATCATGGCAACTGCAGGAGCAGCAAGTGAGTTGATCGAGGCAATGTTAGCCGGGAGCTTGCTGGCAATAGCTGCCCAGCAGAACCAGCCTAATGCACTTACAACGATAGCGATATAGAGGAAAGATAAAATAAATGTCTGATTAAAAACAATCGGGGGATGTGGCATATACCATGCCAGTGCGATTAACGGAATGAGTCCATAAAGCATTTGCCATGCAGTAAGGTTTAATACATTGACGGTAGGATTCTTTTTAAGAATCCATTTGAGGATAAGCACGCTAATCCCCCAGGAGAGTCCACACAGTAACGCCATGACAGAGGATATGACTTGTTTGCTTTCATTAATACTCCAAGGTGCGACCACGATGACAAAACCAATAATAGGAATAGAGAGTTTAATCGCCTGACTAATGGCTAATTTTTGCTTTAAGACTAACGTGTTTAAGATAATAACCCAAATCGGCATTGAATAGGCTAACACCGATACTTTCCCGGCGCCGCCATGAGTTAGTGCAAAAACGGTCAGCGCAGTAAATCCAGTGGTTTGAGTCAATCCATAGAGTAGTGTTGGAAGGAACGGCGGCGGTGTCATTGACAGGCTTTTTCTTTTAATGAAAAGCGCGATGAACAATACGACGACACCCCCCGCTATCTTGAGTAGGCTTAGCATCCAGGCCCCCCCCATTACAGGGAGAGCATTCTTTGATACAACCCAGAAGTTACCCCAGACTAGCCATAGGACAACGAGAAGCAAATACGCTGTTTTTTTATCTTTAGACAGACCATCCATAATACCCTCACTCATTTATGTAATCGGAAGTGATTTGACGAAAAAGACGGAATGTATAAAGCACCTATCATGCCAATATTGCAACCCATTGAATATAAAGTTTTTTTGTTTTCCATTGGCGCGTGATATAGAATGTTAATAACTTTTTTGTTATCGCTCGATCCCAAATTAGATATTAATATTTATGATGGTTGTGATCGAGATCACTATCGCTGTGCTAAGGCTAAATTAGCGTTTTTTATTTCCTTTCGGTGATGATAATATCGCTTAATGAAAATACGTTGGCATAGCGCAGAGCGGTTTCCTGCTTTTATATTTAGATCTCTTTCTTTATTATTTGCTGGCTACGGGGGAGTGCTCTGGTACTATTGAGTAATAATATGCAGACATGTTAACGTAGCCGGCGCGTACAACGTGTGGTCGCACTTATCTAACCTGTGGCGATGGATGTTATAAGTTTGCGCTGCATGCAATTCAGCGGGACAAAATAGCCATATAATCTATGACGCCGAACTGATGCAGTAGAACGTGGCGCTATAAATTTTTGCTTAAGCTGATATCAGCGGCTGGGTGTAGATAGCGCATGCGCCATCTCTACATTATCGATCGGTTACGCCTGTGTAATAACCTGTAGCTCTATCGTTTTCGTAAGATAATATACTGAATTGCTTACAGCTTGTCCCCGTTAGCGTTGATGTGTTTTAGCCTATAGTGGGGCATCATTTAGAGGAATCGCTATGGCTGTCCCGTTTCATTTTGCCTTTATCGCGCCTTACCCCCAGCTGGCAACGCTAGCGCAGCAGCAGGCTGATGCGCTGAACTGTCGTTTGACGGTGATTGATGGGGCTTTTGATAGCGTAGCTCGCCAGGTTTCCTGCTTACCCAAAGAGATCGCGGCGGTGATCAGTCGCGGCGGAACCGCGGAGAAAATCCGCTTATATACGCATAAGCCGGTCGTCTCAATTGAGACGAGCGCGCTCGATCTATTGGCGCTACTGCTGCCGCTGCGTGGGCAGGCCGCGACCATCGGGGTGATCAGCTATCGCCAGCCATTACCTGGGGTCGAACTGATTGCTCAGGCATTGGAGATGCGTATCTGCCAGGACGTATTCCATAGCCGGGAGGATATCGATGCCTTACTGCAGCGCGATGAGATGCGCAATTTGGATATTATCGTCGGGGGGATCCTCGTGGTGCGCGCTGCACAGCGTTTGGGGGTGAATGCGCGGTTGTTGACCGCGGATGAGGATGCGATTCATCGCGCGCTGCAGCAGGCGATATTGTTGGCGCAGGCGGAGGATGAAAGTCGTCACAAGGCCGCACAGTTGGACACGATGCTATCGACGATTGCCGAGGCACTGATTGTGACCGACGATCAAGATCGCATCATCCAGGTCAATCCGGCGGCGCTGAAGATCTTGCAGTGTGAGGTATCTGAAGTGATGGGACTGGAGATTCGCTCTCTGATACCCGATTCCCAAACCCAGGATGTATTAAGAAGCCAACAGAGCCAGCTTGGACAAGTACTTGAGGTAAAAGGGGAAACCTTTGTGGCAAACCGAGTCCCCATTATCAGCCAAGGACGTAGCCTGGGCGTCGTCTGTACGCTGTCGGCCTCGCGTCTGATCCGCCACGCCGAGCACCGTCTCCGTGAGAAAGAGCGCCTCCGCCAAGGGTTTGTCGCGCGTTATAATATCGATGATATTCTGACATCATCGCCGAAGATGCAGGCGCTTAAAACGCTGGTGCTGCACTATGCGGCGACGCAGGCTAACGTATTGATACAGGGAGAGTCCGGTACCGGTAAAGAGCTGTTCGCTCAGAGTATTCACCGCAATAGTTCACGTAGCCATCGCCCCTTTGTCGCGATTAACTGTGCCGCCATTCCGGAAAACTTGTTGGAGAGTGAGCTGTTTGGCTATGTCGATGGCGCCTTCACTGGCGCGACCCGTAAGGGTAAGGCCGGGCTTTTCGAGCTGGCACATGGCGGTACGCTCTTCTTAGATGAGATCGGTGAATTGCCCTTGAATATGCAGACCAAGCTGCTGCGCGTTTTGCAGGAGAAAGAGATCATGCGTATTGGCAGTAACGAGGTCGTGCCTGTCGATGTCCGCATTATCACCGCAACCAATCAGGATCTGCAGGGGCAGATCGGTGAGCGTCTGTTTCGCAATGACCTGTACTATCGATTGAATACGCTTCATATTCAGATTCCACCTTTGCGTAGCCGAGATGATGATCTTTGCTTTCTGGGGCGTCGTTTTCTGCAAGAAATGGAATGTAGCTTAGCGGAGCCGCAAGAAAAGGCGCTTTTAGTGGCGCTGTGTCGGCATCCCTTTAATGGCAACGTCCGCGAGCTGCGGGCCATTATGGAGCGTTTTTCTATTCTATACCGCGTTTTCCCGGCGCTCTCACCGGCGCAGCTTTTGCAACGTTATTGCTTGACCGAGGAGACATCTCGCATAGATGAAAAAAACGGCGCTGAAGAGGGCGAGGTACTGACTTGCCAAGTCCCCTTGCTGGATGATTTCAAGTTAATGACTCACCATTGCCAATGTCAGATCATTCAGCACTATTTGGATAAAAATCAGCAAAACCATCAGAAGGTTGCACAGCAGCTAAAAATTAGCAAGATGAGTATATATCGTCATCTTCGGTGATATGAGAGGCTTACTGCCGTTGCACGGGCTACTGCCCCGTTGGGAAATATCAGCGCGCAGTACAACGCGGATGTCATGCTCGGCGGTGGTGCTTCCCTCTGAACGATAGTAACCCAGGTTGTCTTCGACATATTGAACGATGACGCGCTGCGATCATCCGCGATGCGGCGTGGACGCTCACCCCGCCTTTGCCGCCGTCAATACCTGCGACACCTTAGGCCGGCGCATCGGCGGAATATCCATCAGCGATGCGCCTTTATCTCGGGGATCGATCGGTTTTTCTCATTTTTTGATATCGGCGGCGCTCACCGACCGTGAGTGCGGGTGCTCTTCGCTGCTACTATGGGGGGCGATATCCATGACGTCTTACCCATTACGAGGTTTTTATGCGTTCTTCCTCCGGCAGTATTGTGCCCCGAGTGTCCCGCGATGGGGCCGAGCAGGGGGATGATGCGGATTTTATTCAGGGCGTTACCTGGCTCTCTTTTCCCGGTTATCCCGGCAGGATAGGCGCCTGCCGCTTCTCGCTCAGCCGCTATCGCGATGAGGGGGCATATCAAGGGATTGCGCTGCCGCTGTCGCTTCAGCAGGCGGCGCCGAAGCGGCAGGCCGAGTTTATTGCGGGACGCTGGGTCGCCCGCCAGGTGATGACGGCGCTCGGGATTTGCGATGGCGTGATCGCCCGCGGTGCGGACCACGCCCCGCAGTGGCCGCCGGGCATTGCCGGTTCGATTAGCCACGCTGCCGGGATGGCGCTGTGCGCTGCGCACCCGACCTCGCGGCGCGGCGGCGTGGGGATCGACGTTGAAACCTGGCTTGCGCCGTCGCGCGCGTGCACCCTTCAGTCGGCGATCGCCCATCCACACGAGCTGGCTGCGCTGCTCGGCACTGCACCGGCTAGCCGTCTGCTCATCACGCTCCTCTTTTCGGCCAAAGAGAGTCTCTTTAAGGCGCTGTATCCCGAGGTGAAGCGGTGGTTTGATTTTCATGACGCCCAGATGACGGCTATCGATTGGCGCCGGCGGACCTTTCGCCTTACTCTGCTGACGTCGCTGGCGTCGGACTATCCGGCCGGTCGGTGTTTCCATGGGCAGTTTCTGAGCGATGATGAGGCGGTCATGACCCTGATTTACTGTTAGCGCCGGGCCAACGGGCAGGCGCGGCGCAGGTGCGCTGCACCTGCGAGCGTTCACGCTGAAAATGCGCTGATTTATCTGATCGCCGGGCGCAATACTACGTCGTCCAAAGGGTGAATATGTGTCGTGGCCCAGCGTCAAATAAATCGTTAAATATATTGTTGAAACAAATCGTTAGCGAGCATGTGGAATTAATTAAATTCACCCGGGGATATTTTCTCGGCCTGTTGAAATATTTTCAAACAAAACGGAAATCGTCCTAAAAATTACCGATAGCTTCGTTCACCTGGCTTCGTTGCATGATTGTTTAATTTGCTTGGTTATATTTATTACTGTCACCAACCAAAAGACGAGGTCATTATGAAAAAACCATCTGACAGTAATTTAAAAAGAATCAAAGCAAAAACCATCGGCGGTGCTTTATCTCAACCTGCGGTCGAGCTCGCGGTGAGCGTTGACTATTTCGCAGAGAATAAGATATTTTTTGCCTTGAATAATTATGTTGAGGGGAAAGTTCACAACCCTGGCGCAGGTGAAGCTTACCTTCCTGAGTATCATATTGATGACGAGAAGGATGCCAGGATCGCGGAAGGCAGTATCAACGGTATCCGCGAGCCATTTGGTGAGGCATTTACCTATGCCACTGAGATTTTGGATAAATACGCTAATTACCATGGCGAACGGCTTTTTGATGGATTAGTTACGCTGTTGCTTGACAAGGATACGTCAATATATCAAGAGGCTGCTACAAGCTGGATGAATAAAGATAGGTCAATATCAATAAAAGTCGGAAAGGATAATTTTTCATTCAAAACACTCAGCGATAGAAGTATTATTTATCATGAGGTTGGTCATGCAATAAACTATCAAGGCGTATTCGTGGTTGAAAACTTCGCCGCGGCATTTGCTGAGGCCTGGGGTGACGTCTTCGCCTGCTTCTTTATCAACCAAAATGTAAATAGTTTTGATGAAATTGATTGGTCTATCGGGACCGGGTATGTATACCCCAGCTTTGGCTCAGATAAAGTTCGCTCACTGGATCACCCAGAGAATGACGTGCCAAAGTCGACCACGCGAGTAGATCAAATCACACCAAATATGACGCGTTACCAAAAAGGTGGGTTTATTAGATACTTTTTTCACCAACTGGTGAAAAAATTATCGGCAACGATGGCGGTGCGTGAGGCGCTCAGTACCGCATATGATTTGTTTTATGATTTGAGAAAGAATGCTTTTAGTAAAAGTATGAAGCTGGAGGACTTCGCTGGCGACATCTACAAGTTATACAATAAATTTGGACACAAAGATAAAATACCGGAGCATGTGCTAGTTGAAGCGATGGATGATGTCGGTTTAGATCCGGTAGTCACCTATCGATTTTACAATGGCGGAGGATACGTAGCCAGGATACAGGTGGTCTATATCGATCAGCAGGGCGAGACCCACACTATTGATAGCCATCAGGTTTCCGTTGGTATTTCAACGGACGTGCAGATCCCCATTGTCGGCTCAGAGAGCTGCACGATATTTGTGCAGATCGATCTGGAGGGTTTTAAAACCTTTAAGCTCCTGTTCCCGGAAAGCTTCAAAAGCCAGTGGATAAAAAGCTGGGGCACCATATTCTCGCCGCAGGCGGAGATCTTCCCCTTTGAATAAGCGTCACATAGATAGATCGCCATGTTAAAACTAAACTGACAGGAAGATATCAATACTATTGACTCCTGTCAGTTTATCACTACGGCGGACTCCGCCATGCCGCGAGCGCTGAACCGCTGGCAGCATCTCCCCGAGCGTCAATACATTATCTCCTTATTCCCTACGCCATTCCCTGCGCCGCTATGCGGGAGACGCCCCATCGCGGGGGCACCGCGCGTCAGGCCGAAGGCCACGGCCTTTCCTGTGCGTGGGCTCTGCATATAGATAGCGAGCGTAATCCCTATTTGCCTCTGTGCTTTAATTCTGCTGGGCATCGGGGGCGGGTGTGTCTGTGGCGTTGGGGCTTGCGGGGTTAAGGTGGACCCACGGGATGACCGGCATCCCGTGGGCGGGGGCTATGCGTGAGGCAACAGATCGCTTAGCTGACGGCTGGCGGGCAGCTGCAGCAGGGTGGTGCGGTAGTCATGCGCAATGCGTTCGGCCAACGCGGCGGAAAGCTCTGCGCTGTCATAGAACAGGCTGAACGGCATGCTGTCGGCGGGGAACTGGCACAGCACGATCTGGTGGTTACTGCCGCTGACGGTGCCCCGATGGTGGTACTGCACTTGATAGGGCTCCTGGCTTTTCTGCTCCGGGTAGTTCTCAAACACAAACAGGGTGCCAAAGGGGGCGGTGGGGCGCCAGCGCGCGTCATAGTGGTTCAGGTCGTAGAAGGCGTGCTCCGTGCGGGGTTCGCCGGCGTCGATCAGCTGCTGCGCCATTGCGTCCAGGCTTTCCGTGAGTTTGACCCGGAGCGGTGGGGTGGCGACAAACAGTCCAACCAAGTCGGTGACCCGGCTAATTTCCACCGGGCGCCGGGTTAAGGTCGTGCCGAACACGATATCGCGGCTGTGGGTATATTTTGCCAGCGTAATGGCCCAGGCCAATTGGCAGAGCTGGTTTAGCGTCAGGCCGCACCGGCGCGCAAAGGTCTGCAGCAGCGCGCCGTGCTGTGCCTCCAGATGGCCCTTGACCGACTGAACGCGCAGGGCATGGCTGCCGTCGTCGCAGACGTCGGCGGGGATGCGCATATTCATTGGGGCATCGGCCAGATAGGCGCCCCAAAAGTCGGCGGCGGCCGATTTATCCTGCGCGGCCAGCCAGCGCGGAAAGGCGGCAAAGCTGCTCGGCGGCTGGGTGACGCGCTCCCCGTGGGTGAGACGCTGGTAGTCCTGCATGATTTCGCGCAGGAAGATCTGCATGGACCAGCCATCGAATAGCACATGGTGGAAGGTGAACACCAGCAGATGGCGCGTGGCGCTCAGCCGGGCCAGCGCCAGGCGCAGGAGCGGCGGCGTGCTCCAGTCGAACGGGCGCTGCCGTTCATCGATGATGCACTGCTGTAGGCGGCGTTCGCTGTCCTGCCCCTCCCAGTCCATGATGCGCAGCGGCAGTGGCACCTGGCGCGCTATCAGCGCCAGCGGCTGCCCCGGATCGACGCTGTCGCTAAACCCGGCCCGCAGCATGTCGTAGCGGGCCAGCACGCGGCGCCAGGCGTCGGCAAAGGCCTGCCGATCCAGCGCGCCCTCCAGATGGAAAACCAGCTGATCTATCTGATAGTCGGGGTTAGCACGGTTAAAATAGAGCAGCTCGCGCTGGAAGTCGGTGGCGGGGTAGATCGTATCCAGCGGGCCGACCTGATGCTCTAACCGCGCGATGGTCGCCTGATCCAAGACCACGTCGTCCAGATCGCAGGGCACCAGCCCCCCGCGGCAGTGGGGATCGCAACAGTGCGTCAGCAGCTGGTCTAGCGTCTGGCCGAGGCGCTCGCAGAGCTGCGCTAACGTCATGCCGGCGACCTCTACGCCGGCCATCTCAATATCGATATAGAGCCGATCTGCGCTAATCCAGGCATTGATATCCAGATCGCGCAGCGGCTTATTCGATGCGGCCACCAGGTGGTGGTTAAAATGATGCTCGATCGCCCATTCGCCGTCGCCGCCGTGGCCGAAGCGGCCCAGGAAGTTGAAGCTGACGGGGAGCTGTAGCATCGCCTGCAGCGACTGCTGAACGTGCGGCTCCGGGTGGTGATAGGCGATGTGCAGGTAGTTCTCCCCCTTATCGGGAAGGGTGCGCAGCGTCTGTTTGGTTTGCTTGATCAGCGTATCCCAGTCGCCGGCGTGCGGCGGGAGGTGAAGGGGGAAGATACTGGTAAACCAGCCCACCGTCGCCTCGCTGCGGATCGCGTCGCCGAACGCTTTACGACCGTGCCCCTCCAGCAGGAGCCCCAGGCCGTGCTCGGGATGGTGCAAGAGGCGGTACAGCGCGCTGATTAATAGCTCATTGATCTGGGTGCCATAGGGGTGATTGGCCTGGCCGAGCAGCGCCTGCGTCTGGCGCGGCGTCAGGCTGATCTGGCGACGCTGCAGCCGGCTATCGGCGGCGCCGCGGCGGCAGGCGGCGAGGGCATCGGCATGACGTAGCCAGTAATCGACCTCGTGAGCGCGGGGCTGGAATGCCTCCCATTGGCTGCGGTAGCAGTGGGTGTTCGAGTAGGGGGCGGGGGTGAACGCGGCGCCTTGTTCATAGTAGCTCTGCAGATCCGCGGCGATACGGCGCCAGGATACGCCGTCCACAATCAGATGATGGGCGCAAAGATAGAGATAGGTGGCGTCGTCGTCCCCGAGGGTGAAGCGCAGTGCCCGGAGTAAGGGGCCCTGCTGCAGATGGAATGCAGCGTTAATCTCCGCGACCTGTCGCTCGACCTGCGACCAGTCGCTGGCGTCAAGGGTCGATAGGGTGACGTGAGTCGCCGCGGGATCGGCAAAAAATTGCCGCCCGCTCGGCGTAAAGCGCAGCCAGAAGCTGTCGTGATAGCGGGTCAACGCCTCAAGCGCCGCCGCCAGACGCGTATCCTCCATCCGCGCGGGCAGCCTCAGGGTGATCGCCTGGTTAAAATGCGCCGGCGCGTCGAACGCCTGCGCGAAGAACCAGCGCTGAGCGGGAAGCAGCGCGACATCTCCCGTCTGTTGACCGAGGCAGGTTTGGGCGCTGGCGACCCATGAGGCCTGGCGGGCCATATCGGCAAAGCAGCGGTATTTCATAATATCGGCGGTGGAGAGCCGGATCCCTTGCTCCTCTAACCCCACCGAGAACAGAATGGCGGAGATGGAGTCTCCGCCCTGCGCGACGAAGTCGTCGCTGAGGGTCAGCGAGGGCAGTGATAGAACGCTGGCGGCCTGGGCGAGCAGCGTCTGCTGTAGCGGCGTCAGGCTGTCATCCTGCTCGACGATGAGCTCCGGCTCGGGCAGGGCCTGGCGATCCAGCTTCCCGTTGCGGTTGAGCGGGAGCCGCTCCAGATAAATCAGCTGCGCGGGAACCATATAGCTCGGCAGGCGCTGCTGCAGCTGCTGGATGAGGTACGGGTTGTCCAGCGGCTGTGCCGCCTGATAGTAACCCAGCAGCCGTTTGTGCTGACCCTTGCGGCTGAGCACCGCGACGGCCATCGTTACCCCGTCGATCTGCTCCAGCGCCTGGCGGATCTCACCCAGTTCGATGCGGTAGCCTCGCAGCTTGATTTGGTGGTCGCGCCGTCCGCAGAAGACCAGCTCGCCATCTTCCCGCCAGTAGCCATAGTCGCCGGTACGGTAGATGCGGCGCGTGGATTCGCCCGTCGCATCGGGGAGCGGGATAGACGAGAAGGCTGCATTGTGCGGCTGTCCCAGATAGCCCTGCGCCAGCCCGTCGCCACTGACGATGATATGGCCGACCATGCCGATGCCTAACAGATTATCGCTATCGTCCACAATCCAGGTTTGGGCGTTCGGCCGGGGTTTCCCGATGGGGATGATCCCCGCCGCGAGATCCTGGGGGCCGCAGCGGTGGGCGGTAACATAAATGCTGGTCTCGGTCGGGCCATACAGGTTGATCAGATGCCGAATATTGCATTCAAGCCCCTGGGCCACCGCCTGCTGCGAGACGCTGTCGCCCCCAAAGCACAGGATCTCCAGCTGGCCGAAGATGTCGCGTTTGGCGGAGGCCATGTAGGTTTCAAACAGCCCGGTGGTCAGAAAGAGGTGATCTATCTGGTAGCGCTGCAGCAGCTGGGTCATGGCGTGCGGGTTGGCGATATCGCCCCGCTGGGGGATCACCAGCGTCCGCCCATGCAGTAAGGCGAGCCAGAGCTGGAGGGAGGCCGCGTCGAAGGCCTCATTGGCCGAATAGAGCAGGCGCTGCCCCACCGGGATGGCGTCATTCTGATACAGGGTGCTGACCAAGGCGCGGTGCGTCAGGGCGACCGCCTTGGGCTGGCCGGTGGTGCCGGAGGTAAAGATATACTGGCTGATCTGCTCGGCGGCGTCGGGGCGCGGCAGGTATCGACCGGGCGCCGGTGGGATGAGCTCCAACGCGGCGATATGGTGGGCGTGGCTCGCCTGTGCGCCGGGGATCGCGTCGCCGATCAGGAGTAACGGTGATAGCTGCTCCATGATCAGCTGCTTTCTGGCCATCGGGGCGCTGGCATCGACGCAGGTAAAGGCGAGGCCGCTGTACTGCGTCGCCAGGATGGCGATGACGGTATCCACCAGGCTCGTCAGGTTAATGACGACGCAGCCCTGCGCGCGTTGATCCGCCGGGGCCAACGTCGAGAGGTAGTGGGCGATATCCGAAACCCGCTCATGCAGCTGTGCGTAGTCGATCGCCTGATTATTTTCACTATCGATCAGCGCCGTCGCCGCGGGCGTCTCCTGAACCCAGCGCTGGACTCGCTGCGCCAGGCTGTCATCGGGGTAGGGCTGGCGCCGCTGATTCAGCTGCGTCAGCCTGTCCAGCTCCGCGCGGCCGAGAAAGGGCATCCGCGCCAGCGCCCCGTCATCCTGCGCTAACGTCCACGCGATCAGGCGCTGGAAACGCGCCAGGAAGTGGGTGAACAGGCCACACGCCTGAAAGCCTTGTAGGTAGTCGAAGCGGAAATTGAAGCTGTGCTGGCTGGACTCACAGAACAGGAGCTGCAGATCGGCGTTGAGATCGATAAAGCGGTAATCCTGTGCGATGCGGCACTGTGCGTCTAGCGGGTATGTTTCGCCGATCCCCACGGTGCTACCAAAGACAACGTTGCTGAGCATCGCCTCGGGGTCTTGGCTTTGTTTCTGTAGGGCGTGCACCAGTTGGGCATAGGGCAGCTCGGCGTACGGCTTGGTCGCCTTATTAAACTGCCTGATCTGCGCCCAATAGGCGCTGAGCGTGGCGA
Source organism: Edwardsiella piscicida (assembly GCF_001896205.1). GTDB lineage: Bacteria > Pseudomonadota > Gammaproteobacteria > Enterobacterales > Enterobacteriaceae > Edwardsiella > Edwardsiella piscicida. The sequence goes on along the minus strand of NZ_MPNU01000001.1, from coordinate 2,288,127 downwards.
TGCTGCGCAGGTCAAAGAGATCCAGACGGGTGTTGACGAAGCAGCCGATCTGTCGCCGCATTGCCTTGCTGCGTCTGTCCATTGGCGAGCTGATGGCAATCATGCGCTGATTCGCCATGCGACCGACGAGAAGGGCATATAGCCCTTTGAAGAACAGGTTTGGCGTTAGTCCGTGGCGTCGGCAGTAGGCCTTTACCCGCTGGCTGAGGTCGGTGCCCAACGCGCATTTCTCTGTGCAGGCGCGGCGCTGCTCTGAGTTAATGGCATGGTTAAAGTCGGTACGTACGGGCTGCCCGTCGAGGGCGCGACGCCAGAATGCCAATGCCTCCTGCTGCAGGGACTCGGACAGCGGCGGCGCCTGCTCCTGGGCTAACGGGGCGGCGATGGGGGCCAGCGCCTCGCCCCGGCGCAGTCGGCCATAGCGCTGGGTTAATTCATCAAAAAATCGCTGGAAACCCGTACCGTCCAAGCAAATATGGTGAACCATAATAATTGCCCGATAATGGGCCGGTGCAATTTGGCAGAGGCAGGCCTTAAAGAGCAGGGGATGTTCGAAGGTTAGCTTTTCACTGTAATAGGTCGTCAGTAATTGTTGGAACGCATATTCGGGGTCGCGCTGTGTGGTTAAGTCAATGTGCGGTATAGCGTATTCTTGGTGATTAACAAATTTGTATAGATGTTCACCCTGCAGCTCGTAGCGTACATGGAATTCAGGGTGGCTGAAGACATGGTGCATGGCCTGCTGCATTAATGCGGGATCGCACGCGCCCTCGATGTCCAGGGTCAGGAAGGAGTTGGATATAACGTTATGGCTTTCGGTCAACGCTTCAATATAGAACGACTTCTCGTAGCGCGAAGCTAACAATTTCATAAGGGGAGCCTTAAACTAAAGAGATTATATTTTAAAAATGTGCTGCAGCATCTGCGCGACGCCATCGTCAGCATTGCTCTGCGCGACGGGTAGGGTGCCCAGCTGCATTTTTAATTCGCGGGGGGCATTGTCCATGACAATTCCAAGGCCCGCCTGGCGTAGCATCTCTGTATCATTGTGCCCATCGCCGAATGCGATTGCCTGGCGCTGAAAGTCGATTCCTTTCTCCGCGAGTAGCGCCGCGACGGCGCTGGCTTTGGAGATGCCCCTGGGGCCGATCTCCAACTGCTGCGCGGAGGTGCGATAACACGCTAAATATTGCCCGAACTGCTGCTGCAGTCGCTGCTCTAGCGGCGCGATATCATTCGGGCTCCACAGTAATAATTTATTAATTTTTAATGAAAAAATATCTGACGGTGCGATCTGTAGATAGGAAAATCCAGAGAGCTTGACGTAGTCGTTGGCCATCTCGTTGACTTCGTAGAGTTTCCAGCCATGGCTATCGAATGCACTGAGGTGAATATGATAGGGCGCGATGAAGCGCATTATGTCGGCGATAATATCCTGCGCGATGACATGCTCGCAAAGAATAGCGTCGCTCTGCTGACATAGCGTCAGCGAGCCATTAAGTCCGACAATATGGGGTCGCTGCTCCAGCGCCTGCGCTATTCTCTGGGCATCGCGCGGGTGGCGTCCCGTGGCGAATACCAGCGTTATTCCTAACGCGCTGAGCTTTTTTAATATGACGAGGGTATGCGTAGAAAGTTGGCCCTGCGGATTCAATAACGTACCATCTAAATCAGTAACGACAGCCTTATATTTCAATATATGGTCCTCCATGACAATATTCCGCGCCTAGTATGCAAGCACTTCGCTGCTAAATCCATCGACTTTTGTCTTTTTAGTCTTAACCTATAATTATTATTTATATTGATTCTATTACTCATGGATTTATAAGATGGGTTACAGCCACGGCTGTAATAGCGCCGGCGCGGACGATCTATCTCCCGACGGCGCGCTATTGGTATGATAATAATTCGCGCACCGCGGACGCCTATTCGTCGATAAATCCTGTCGGGCAGGCATGATACCGCGACATTATTCTTTCTATTTAACCCTAAGTCACCAGTAATTGAAATATTCATTGCGTACTTCGAAGCAAAATGAAAGCTATTGGGGACGGTGCGCCGATTAACTCATCCGCCTGGCAGGCAGACCCCGCTGCCGACCCCGCGGGATAAAGCACCGCGCGGCGATCCCGCAGGCGTCCGCGCTGGCGCGGTCGCCCAACCGCGGGTAGCCGGGTTGCCTATGGCCATTTTTAGCGCGTTCCCACGCCGTCGGTACGGCCTCGCCGCCAGCGCAACGCGCCGTGGCGCGCGTAGGTGAGGGTCTCGCGATACCGCCATTGGGGAGACTTGCGCTGATCCCGGTTGCGTGGAGTGAATTCGCTAAACCGCGCCGGCGGATATTCATTGGCAATAATGTATTACTTATATTGGCATCGTTAGTCGCGTGTTTTTCACGCAATTAACGTCACGATTGAAATGAATCAATAGCGCGTATTTGGTAACAAAATATCACGTCAATGCGCACAATCTATTGGATTCCCGATAAGATAGGGCGGAGCTGCGGGGGATTGCGCTTATCACGGTGGTTATCCCACGCCTTCAATATTAGGCATCGTTTAAGGCAGGGTATTGATGTTATGATCGCCCCATCCGTTTTTTCGTCAGATTGCGTTTTCTGCGCGGGATAGACTATTGCGTATCGTTATTTGGCCAAACTTTCACATTGGTAACTATTTTTGTATTCAGTTATGAGGATGTTTATTTATGTCCAAATCGACTATCCGGCTGCAAGATTCTCTTGCCGCGGGATTGATTAATGGAGTGATCAATGGCGCGATTGCACACTGGCACTTCAAGGATGTTACGCGAGTCCCTTTATCACTCAATGCCATTGCAAATGAACAAACCTCCGTATGGGGAGAGGCGATTTCGCTGACGTTTGGGCTGGGGATCATCTTGTCGCTGATTACCGCAGCGCTGTTCGTGAAGCATCTGCACAAGGCATTGCCTGCGATGCAAAACAAATTTAATCCGTCGTTCTGGCGTACCATGCTTCCCATTGCGATAACCCAATGCGCTGCGCTATTCGGTTGGTTTGTGGCGCTTGCGGTGATCTGGACCAAATATATGGGGGAGATCATCGTCCCCAGTTCATGGGCAGCCTTCTTGGTCGGTGGATTTGCATTTGTCATCACGCTGTTCATTGAGTATCGCACCAAGCAGAGTCTGATTACTAAAAAAATTAGTCTGTTAGATTGATTGTGTACCCCTAATGATTGTAGAAAAGGAATAAGGTTAATGAGTGATTCCACTCCGTCGGAAGCGCGTAGTGCGGCGCCATCTGCGCAGGATAAGACGACGCAGGCGCGGTCGCTGACCTATAGTATTTTCCTGGCCGTTGTTATTCTGTGGATTTACAGCCTGTGGGCCGATCGCGTTACGCCGATGACCGACATGGGAAGGGTCAATGGAGAGATAATCCGTCTGGTACCGCAGGTCTCCGGCCCCATTGCTGATATTGATGTCGCCAATAACGATGAAGTGACGAAAGGGCAGCTGCTGGCCACCATTGATAAAACGCCTTTCGCGCTGGAGGTTAAGGCGGCCGATCTGGCTTTGCAGCAGGCCGCCCAGTCCTATCATGCGGACTCGGCATCCATCAAGGTCGCGCAGGCCAATGAGGCCTCTGCCCGCGCCGTTGCCCATAATGCCCGGCTACAGGTGGAGCGATATCGGGTGCTGCTGAAAAAGGGCACCATTAGCCAGGCTGCCATGGATGATACGTTGACCCAGCTGAAAACCGCCGAGGCCAATCTGGCGCAGACCACCTCTGCGCTGGAAAAAGCCCGCTTTGAGAGCGGCCCACGCGGTGAGGAAAACCCCGAAATTCAGACCGTGCTCAACAGGCGAGCCCAGGCTCGGCTCAATCTTGAATATACGGATTTGAGAGCGCCGGCCAATGGCGTCATCACCAATATGGCGTTGGCGAAAGGCAACTACGCCAGCGCCGGCCAGCCGCTGCTGACCTTTATTAATACCGATAAACTGTGGCTGACCGCGATGGTCAGGGAGAACTCGCTGGCGCATTTGAAGCGGGGGGATGGCGTCAAAGTGGTGTTGGATGCGTATCCTGGTCAGCGCTTCTCGGGCAAAATCAGCTCGATAGGCTTTGGCAGCAGCGGCAACGGCAATCTGCAGGTCGATGCGAGCACCGGACTGCTGGATTCACCGACCGCGAACCCGAGCGCCCAGCGCTTCCCTGTCAATATCCAGCTTGATCCCCTGCCGCCCGGTGTAAATCTGCGCTACGGTGGCCGTGCGGTGGTTGCCTTCTACCCGGGGCGCTCATACCTGGGCGAGCGGCTAGAAGATCTGTGGATATGGGCATGGAGCTATATCAGCTATGTTTCATAGTCCCGCTAACGCCTTGCTGCGGGTAGCGCTATTTCCGGTGCTGCTGCTGTTTTGGCAATATGTATTTGGGACGGACTTACCGCTGCTGGCTCCGGCCATGTGTGCGGTATTCCTCACCACGACGCACAATCCTCCGCCGCTCATCATGGTCTTTCTGATGGCCGTGGTATTGTACCTGACCTCGTGGGTGCAGGCCTGGCTGGCAACGTTATTGCTGGATTATCCCCAGGTCTATTATCTGGCGCTGCTGGGGATATTCTACTGGTGCATGGATCGAACGCGGAAAAATGCGCAGGACCTGGTGGCGATTTTGCTTATTGTGGCAACGGCGATGATCGCCGTTTTCGTTAAACAGAAAGCGATTTCGGTTGATCAAATACCGCTGGCTCTGTTGAAGAATATCTTCGTCGCAGGGTTTACCGCCTACCTCGCCTATTTTATTTTCCCGGGCGGAGAGCCATTAACCGATGCCAGTGCAGCCGCCAATAGCGCCAGCACGCGTCCCCATCGGCGTTGGCACACCCTGTTTAAGGCGGCACTGGTGCTGACGATTCTCTGTACCGGCATCTCGCTCGATCTGGAGCAGAGCACGATTATTACCATCGTGGTTGCGCTGATCATCAAAGATTCCAATCCCGCCCTGGGGCATAACTACGGCATCAGACGTTTACTGACGACCTATGCCAGCGTGCTCTACGCTGTTCCCCCGCTGATCATGTGCGTGCTACAGACCAATCTGATTGGGCAACTGGGCGTCACGGTGGTTTGCGCCTTATTTATGGGGATCCACGCGGTGAAGAAAAAGGCCAGCTACAACTCGATTCAACTGCTCTATTCGAGCTACGTGGTCTTGGTGTTTTACTCGATTACCTCAACCAGCATCGATGCGTTCAGCGATGGCCTGATCCGCTTTAGCTCCGTGATGCTGGCGGTAGCCCTGGGCGTCATGGCGCTGATTATCATGCAGCCAGCGCCATCCGCGGAACCCGAGATAAGATAGCCCTGTTGCAACGCCTGCGGCTTTTCCGCGCCCCTCGATGAGGCCGATACGGCATTAAGGGGCGCGCTATGTTGGATGGGTGCTCCTGAAAAAAGCGGGGGTTCCACCCGCGGGTCTTTCACGCCGTTGATCGCAGCGGCCGCCTTTCCCACGTATGCCCGCAGTCCGTGGATGAGCGGCGGGCGCAGGCGATCATCCGCTCACGGATAGCGATACGGCGCCCGCAGCGGCGCAAGCCTGATACAGCTGGCTCGCCTCGGGTAGCGCCAGGCGTGGATTAACCTTATCGATGACAAAAGGGACCACCCATAAGCGCAAAGGCGGTTTACCCGGCGTAGGGAACGCAAAATGCTGCGCGATCGGGGCGGTAAAATTGGCATGTGCCGGGTACACCAGAAACATCTCCCGCACCGTAATCTGCTGATCAAAATAATGATGACCATAGGCAAACATCGGATAGAAATCGCTCTGCTGCAGCGCATATTTATCAGCGCCATTGGCCAAGGTGGGATCAAGCAGCTTCCACTTGGTATCCAGAACGGCGATCACCTGCTTACCCTGTATCATCACCATGTCGGGTTTAAGCCTGAACCACTGCGCATCCGCATGGGTGACCAGGCTCTTGCTCTGAACCTGCGCGTGAACCGCGACCTGCGGCGCATACTGCTCACGCAGGGTCTTCGCCACGTAGTGTTCAAATACCTTCTCCATGGGAAACAACAGTGAGAAGGCCCGGTTATCGCCTTTCATGGTTTGGGGTGAAAAGCCACCTATCTTGACCCAGGGCGCGCGATGGCTCCGGCGCGGAGGCGCGGATAGCGCCGCCCCGGGCGGCCAATGGCGGGGGCAGCGGTGCGGGCCGGTCAGGGGCAGGGTAGCGCCATCAACGGCCCCGGGGCCGACGTGCGAGGCGAGTGGCTCCTGCGGCGGGGCGGCCCCGGGCCGCAGGGGGGCGTTCTGTGGTGCGGCAATGTGCGGCTGCGGCGCCGTAAAACGTCGCGCCGGCCGTGGCGATGGCGGCGTGGGCCGCGCCTGCGCGGGGTGGGGGGCATCCCGGCTGAAGCGTGTCGCTGGCTGGGGGATAACGGGCAGGCCGATGGGCGCGCCGACGCGCGCCCGCTCCGGTTTTAGCCGATCCTCTCCACGATCAGGGCGATCCCCTGGCCGCCGCCGATGCACAGCGTCGCCAGCCCCAGGGTTTTGTCCCGGGCGGCGAGCGCGTGCAGCAGGGTGACCAGGATCCGGGCGCCGCTGGCGCCGATGGGGTGGCCCAGCGCGATGGCGCCGCCGTTGACGTTGACCTTCTCGGCCTCCAGCCCCAGCGTCCTGCCGACGGCCAGGAACTGCGCGGCAAAGGCTTCGTTGGCCTCAATCAGATCGATATCGGCCATCTGCAGCCCGCACTGGCGCAGCGCCTTCTGGGCGGCGGGCACCGGCCCCATCCCCATCAGCGCCGGTGCGACGCCGGCGCTGGCATAGCCCTTAATCCGCGCCAGCGGCGTCAGCCCCGCCGAGCGAGCGGCGCTTTCCTCCATCACCACCAGCGCCGCCGCGCCGTCGTTGATCCCCGAGGCGTTGCCGGCGGTGACGCTGCCGGCCTGATCGAACGCCGGGCGCAGGGCGGCGAGCCCTTCCGCCGTAGTGTCGGCTTTGGGGAATTCGTCGCGCTCAACGAGGGTGGTTTTTTTCCGCGATGTCACGCTGACCGGGACGATCTCGGCCCGAAACGCGCCGCGCTGGAGGGCGCTGGCCGCCTTTTGCTGGGAGTGCAGGGCCAGCGCGTCCTGCATCTCACGGCTGATGCCGTATTCGCGGGCGATGTTTTCGGCGGTGATCCCCATCGGGTAGCCGTGGGTGGCGCACAGCAGGCCATCCTGCAGGATGACGTCGGTCAGCGTGCCGTCGCCCAGGCGGTAGCCCCAGCGCGCCTTTGCATTCAGCAGGTACGGCGCCTGACTCATGTTTTCCATACCGCCGGCGACCAGCGCCTGCGCCTGGCCCGCCTGAATGGCCTGGGCGGCCAGCGCCACGCTCTTAAGCCCCGATCCGCAGACCTTGTTGACGGTAAAACCGCAGACCGCCTCGCTGAGGCCGGCCCGCAGCAGCGCCTGGCGCGCCGGGTTTTGCCCCAGGCCGGCCTGCAGCACGTTGCCCATGATCACCTCATCCACCCGCTGCGGGTCGAGGCGGGCGCGTTCCAGGGCGGCCCTGATGACCGAGGCGCCCAGATCGATGGCGCTGACGCTGGACAGGGCGCCGTTGAAGCTGCCGATGGCGGTGCGTACCGCGCTGACGATGACACAATTTTTCATCTTCTGTTCCTTAAAAACGGGGAGAGGGCGCGGTCAGAACAGGGTCAGACCGATAACAAAAATGACGCCGGAGAACAGCAGGGCGGTGATGCAGTAGCCCATGATGTCGCGTACCCCGAGCCCGGCGATGGCCAGGGCGGGGAGCGCCCAGAAGGGCTGCGCCATGTTCATCCACTGCTCGCCGTAGGCGATGGCCATCACCGATTTCCCGAGATCGGCCCCCAGGGTTTGCGCGGCGGGCAGGACGAACGGCCCCTGAATGACCCAGTGGCCGCCGCCGGACGGCACGGCAAAGTTGATCAGCGCAGAGCTGAAGAAGGTCATCAGCGGGAAGGTGTCTTTATTGGCCACGTTGATGAAGAACTCGGTGATCAGGCCGCCCAGGCCGGAGTGCTCCATCATCAGCTGGATCCCGGCGTAGAACGGGAACTGAATCAGAATGCCGGCGGTGCTGCGCGCGGCGGCGCTGATGGCGCGCATATAGGCCATCGGCGTTTTGTGCAGCAGCAGACCGGCGATCATAAACATCATGTTGACGGTGTTGATGGTGATGTTGAACCCCTTCTCGACGAAGTAGACGCCCAGATAGGCGATGCCCAGCGCGCCGATGATCAGCGCCAGCGTCCGGCTCTCTTCCAGCTTCTCCGACGGGGGGCGTCGGCCGGTAATCTTTTTTGGAAATCGGCCTCCTCCTGCAGCAGGGTCGGATCGATGCTGACGACCTCCGACGGCCTGGGGGTCATCAGGCGGGTAATAAAGGGCATCACCACGATCAGGGCGAGGGTGATAAACAGGTTAAAGCCGGTGAAGAGGGTATCGCTGACCGGAATTAACCCGGCGACGTGCTCCACCGGGTTACCCGGGGTGGCCGCCAGCAGGGGCATCGAGCCGGAAAAGCCGCCGCCCCAGGTCAGAAAGCCGATGTAGGCGCAGGCGATCAGCAGCGGGTAGTCGGAGCCCGGCACGCGGCGGGCGACTTCGCGGGCAAACATCGCCCCCACCACCAGCCCAAATCCCCAGTTGATGACGCAGGCGACGGAGCCGAAAAAGGTCACCAGCATCACGCCCTGGGCGGGGGTTTTGGCGGCCGACGCGGCGGTGCGCAGCAGGCTTTTCACCGGGGCGGAGCTCGCCAGCGCGTGGCCCGTCACGATGATCAGCGCCATCTGCATGCCGAAGGCCAGCAGGTTCCAGAAGCCGTCGCCCCAGAAGCGCACCATGCTGAGCGGCGTTTGCGGGGTTAGCCACAGCGCGATGCCGAAGGTCAGCAGGGTCAGCAGCATGGCGAAAATCAGGGGGTCGGGCAGCCAGCGGCTGACGAAGCGCGCCATAAAGCGTGAGATGCGGCCAATCATGCGTCACCTCGCAGGATCTGCAGATCGGCGGCGACGTCAAAATGGGCCTCGGTCTTCGCGCGCAGGGTGGCCAGATCGCACCCTTCGGCGATGTCGGTCAGCCACATTTTGCCGTCGATAAAGCGGAATACCGCCAGCTCGGTGACCAGCACATGCACCGCATGGCGGGCGGTAAGGGGCAGGGTGCAGCGGCGGAGGATTTTGGCCGATCCATCCTTTGCGCAGTGCTCCATGGCGATGATCACCCTGCGCGCCCCGGTGACCAGATCCATGGCGCCCCCCATGCCCGGCACCATTTTGCCGGGAATCACCCAGTTGGCGAGGCTGGCCTGTTCATCGACCTGCAGCCCGCCCAGTACGCAGGCGTCCACGTGACCGCCGCGGATCAGGGCGAACGACATCGCGCTGTCGAACATGGCCGCGCCCGGCAGGATCCCACAGGGCTGTCCCCCGGCGTTTACCAGATCGGGGTGAGCGGTGGTGACCGGCCCCAGCCCCAGGAATCCGTTTTCTGACTGCAGGGTGATGTGGATGCCCTGCGGCAGATAATTGGCGACCCGCGTCGGCAGGCCTATGCCCAGGTTGACGATGTCGCCATCGCGCAGCTCTCGCGCCACGCGGCGCGCAATACGCTGTTTGGTATCCATTATGAATTCTCCTGAGGCAGGACGATATGGTCGATGACCGCGCCGGGCGTCACGATGTGGTCAGGCAGCAGCGCGCCGGTCTCCACCAGTTGGTCGGGCTCAGCCAGGGTGACGTCGGCGGCAAGGGCGATCAGCGGGTTAAAGTTGCGGGCGCTGAGCTGATAGGTCAGGTTGCCCAGGGGGTCGGCGCGATGGGCGCGGATCAGCGCCAGATCGGCGCGCAGCGGGCGCTCCAGCAGCCAGGTTTTGCCGTCGAGCTCAAGGGTCTGCTTGCCCTCGGCGGCGACGGTGCCGACGCCGGTGGGGGTCAGAAAACCGCCGAGCCCGGCGCCGCCGCAGCGGATCTGCTCAATGAGGGTGCCCTGCGGAACCAGCTGAACCGCCATCTCCCCGGCAATCATGCGCCGCCCGGTTTCCGGGTTGGTGCCGATGTGGGAGGCGATGACGCGGCTGACCCGCCCGTTGACGATCAGCGGGCCGATGCCCGTATCGACAAAGGCGGTATCGTTGGCGATCAGGGTCAGGTCCCTGACGCCGGACTCCAGTAGGGCCGAGATCAGGCGGGGCGGGCTGCCTACGCCCATAAAACCGCCCACCATAATGGTCATGCCGTCGCGAAACAGCGCGCGGGCACTCTGTAAGGTCATCAGCTTGGTTTTCATTATTGTTCCCTGTTGCTTACGCGAATGTGAGTACGTACAGGGAATAGCAAGCCGAATGCCAGAGTGGCCTGTGGACGAGATTATTGATTATCGTATTGAATAATATGGATTATGATGAATGCCGCCGCGCGGTGGCGCTGTGCAGAACGTTGCGCACTGTGCAAAATTCTGCATAGCAGATTTTGGCCGCGGGGGGCCCCGCAGGGCGATAGGCGGCGCCTAGCACCCGGCCGGATCGATGCCGTACTCCTGCAGCTTGTACATCAGGGCGCGGCGGCTGATACCCAGCATCAGGGCGGTGCGGGTGCGGTTTCCCGCCTGCTGTTCGAGCACCTCGCTGATGATGCGCCGCTCCTCGCGCTTGATCTCCTCTTTCAGATTGCGCTCGCCGGGCGGGGCGCTTTTGGCGCCAGCGCCGCCGCCGATGGGCTGGTGCAGCGGAGCCGGCAGATCGTCGGCAAAAATGACCGCGCCGGTGCTCATCACCACCGCGCGCTCGATGACGTTGGAGAGCTCGCGGATGTTGCCCGGCCAGGGCCAGGCGCTGAGCAGCGACATCGCCGCCGGATCGATCTCAATCATGTCGCGCTGGTTCTCCGAGCTGAACTTTTGTAAGAAATGGTTGGCGAGCAGGGCGATGTCCTGCCGCCGCTCGCGCAGCGGCGGCAGCGGCAGATGAATGACGTTCAGGCGATAGAAGAGATCGTTACGGAAGCCGCCCTCGCGCACCATCGCCTGTAAATCCCGGTTGGTGGCGGCCACGATGCGGATATCCACCCGAATGGTTTGGTGTCCCCCCACGCGCTCGAACTCCCTTTCCTGCAGGATCCGCAGCAGCTTGGCCTGCAGCGGCGGCGGCATTTCGCCGATTTCATCCAGCAGCAGGGTGCCCCGATGGGCGCGCTCAAACAACCCCTGGCGCTGGGTCTGCGCGCCGGTGAATGCGCCCTTCTCATGGCCGAACAGCTCGCTCTCCAGCAGCGACTCCGGCAGGGCGGCGCAGTTGACCTTGATAAAGGGGCCGCTTGCGCGCCGTGAGCCGTAGTGAATGGCGCGGGCAATCAGCTCCTTGCCGGTTCCGCTCTCCCCGCTGATCAGCACGTTGGCCTGCGAAAGGGCGATTTTCGCGGTGTCTTTGCAGATATCCATCATGCGCGGGCTGTTGGTCAGGATATGTCCCCACTGCCAGCGGGTGCTCAGGGCCTGATGCAGGCTGCGGATCTCCTGCTTCATCGCCTGCAGCTGCAGCGCGCGCTGGATCAGTAAGTTCAGCTCATCCAGATCGAAGGGCTTGATCACATAATCGAATGCGCCGCTGCGCAGCGCCTCGACGGCGGTCTCCACCTCGGCGTAGGCGGTCATCAGAATGACGGGGGTGCGCGGCTGCCGGGCGCGCATGACTTTCAGGGCGTCGATCCCGTTCATGGTCGGCATACGGATATCCATCAGCACCACGTCCGGCGGCGCGTCGGCAAAGCGCTGCAGCGCCTCGGCCCCGTGGCTGGCGGTGTGTGTTTCATGCCCCTGGAGCGTCAACGCGGTGGTGAGCATGCGGCGTACGTTATCTTCGTCATCCACGATGAGAATACGGTTGCGGGTTTTCATTCTGCTGGGCTCTCCGGCGGATTGCGCGGTAACGTGAGGGTAAAGGTCGAACCGCCTCCCGGCGTGCTGACCACGTCAATATCCCCCCGGTGGGCGTTGATGATGCGCTGGCTCAGCGCCAGCCCCAGTCCGGTCCCCGAGGCCTTGGTGGTGAAGAAGGGATCGAAGATTTTTTGCTGTAGCGCGATATCGATGCCGCAGCCGCTGTCCTCTATCGCCACCGCCTGCTGCGCCGGGGCGGGTTGCCAGGTGCGTATGCGAATCTCGCCGCGCGCGCTGATGGCCTGCACCGCATTGATTAAGATATTCAGCAGCACCTGCTTGAGCAGCTCGCGATCGGCCACGATCGCCGGCAGCCTCCTGTCCAGCGCGCAGTGGAAGGCGATCCGCGCCTGAACCCCGGAGGTTTGCACCAGGATCAGCGCCTCGTCGATCAGCGCGTTGAGCGACACCTGCTGCCACTGGCTTTGCCGCGGCCGGGAGAAGTCGAGCAGCTGCTGAATGACTTTATTAATAGAATCAATCTCTTTGAGTACCACGGACAGGTACTCCTGATGCGCTGGCTGGGTGGTCTGTTGGCGGATGATCTGCACGTAGCCGCGGATGGCGGTCAGCGGATTGCGCACCTCATGGGCGACGCCGGCCATCAGCTCGCCCAGCGTGGCAAGCCTTTCGGTTTGCGCCAGGCGGCGCTGGGTCTCTTTGCGGGCGGTCAGATCGGAAAAGATCACCAGCGCCCCCATCAGTTCGCCATGGGGATTGTGGATGCGGCTGGTGGTGACGCTGATCTCAATGGTGCGATGACGCGCCGGGAAGCTGACCTCTTGCGCCAGGTGGGCGGTGCCGTGCGCCAGGGTATCCAGCACCGGACTGGCGAAATGGGAGTCGGAGAACAGGGCGGCGTAGGGCTGTCCCACCAGCTCATCCCGCGTATAGCCGGTGATGGCCTCTGCCGCGGGGTTGATGGTGGTGACCGCACCCAGCCTGTCGATGGCGATCACCCCGTCGGCGGCGTTTTCAATGATCAGATCGTTAAGGGTTTTGGTCTCGCGCAGCGTTTGCGCCAGCGCGTTGATGCTGCGGCTGATTTGCCCCAGCTCGCCGGGCAGCTCGGGGAGCGGCGCCGGCGTTTTATGCGCCAGCGTCGAGATCCCCTCGGTGATGATGTCGATATTGGCGCTGAAGCGCCGTGAAAAGAGGACGATCAGCAGCAGGCTGCACAGCAGACCCGCCGCCAGCGCCGCCATAATGCGCAGATCCATCTGGCGAGCCTGACGGTGAATATCCTGCGTCAGCTCATTGGCCCAGATGTAGCCCGTCACCTCGCCGTCTCGCCGAATGGGGCGCATCGAGTTGAGAATATCGCCGCGCACCTGGTGGCCGGAAAAGACGATCGGCGTATCGCTGCGCATCACTTCGCGTCCGGGGTGGTCGGCGGCAATGGTCACGCCGACGTTGCTTTGATACAGCGCGAACGGGGCATAGGTAATAATCGCATCCAGCGTTTTGCTGTAGTAGCCCGCGCCGATGCCGGGAAACGCCTGGGTGATGCGCTCGGTGATGGGACTGAGCTCGGCATTCAGCGCCCGGATACGCTCAGCGCGCGGCAGCGCCGAGAAGTGGTCCAGGCGTTCGCCCAGCGCCTGGTCGAGCAGCTGCACGACGGCGGCCAGCTTTTTCTCTTTTTCGGCCAGCACCGCGGAGCGTCCCTCGATCTCGACGATATAGCCAATCGACAGCGTCGGTACGATGACCATCAGGATCGCCATGAGTATCATTTGATTGCGTAATCGTCGTGGGTATAACCCTCTTAAAAAGCGCATGCAGGTATCCCGGTGGCTCGGCGCAGGCAAACCCCGATTATCGAATTTTGCGCCGGCGGTTTCTCAGCGGCGCATCATATTCCGGCAAGTGCGGCGCCGCCGCGTCGCGGGGATGCCGCGACGGCAGG
>NZ_MPNU01000001.1:1853199-2274214 GCF_001896205.1 Edwardsiella piscicida | reverse complement strand
GTAAGGGGGGGGTTGCCTCGCGGCGGGGGGAGCTGAGGCCGCGCCGGCGGCGGGGGAGAACGGCCTTAGGCGGGCAGCGGCCGCGCGGGGGAGGGATAATGAACCGGGCAGCGATCAATGTTCCGCGAGCCACCGCTCCGCTTTCTCTCTGACCAGCGCTAATACCTGCGCCGCTGGCATATAATGCTGTTGCTGCAGGTGCTGTTGAGCAATCTCGGGGTGAGAGACGATGGCATCGTAGGTGAGATCGTAGATGAGCGGTTTGATCTCTTTATTGAAATAGTTGGTTTCTCGGCTGGTTAACGATAATTTTTGGTCGGCTAAGATATTTATCTCGGCGGTTAGGCCGGGTCTGGCAAAGCTCAGTAATTTATCATCGCTTTTCTCTTCCACGATTTTTTCGTAGCCGCCCTCGAGCATCGCCGATCGCACGATCTCTGCGCGGGCGTTTTTGGGGATCTCTCGCTGCCGCTGGTGCCGCACGTCGTCGAGCACCGCATTGGCGCGTGAGCCGATATAGGAGTCAATATCCTGCGCCAGGCGGTGATTGACCGCATGGCGGGCATGAGAGATAGACGTGGCCTCCATAATCAGCCTGTTGGCTAAATCGGTGCAGATATCGCAGAGCGTCTGGACTTTATCCAGCGGCTTATTGCAGCCAAGCTTTAGCAGGTCATCGCACTGACGCATGGTGAGATCGAATGTAATGCGAGCATCATGGCTGTCTTCTGATATTTTTCTAAAGCTGGCCAGATTCACCCTGTCGGCGTGGTTGGATGCATTGTCGTTTATATCGTAACTATGGTTTTTCTGAAATAAATGCAGCAGGGCGTTAATATTCATTGCGCACACTCTTTATATGCCGAAAGTGAAAGGAGAACGTCTTTTTGCGATATGACGATAGTCTTCGTTAAATAGTCTTATGTCGCGTCGGTTATATCGATTTATATAGATGATTGTATCTGCACATTGCTTATTTGGTAGCGTGTGTCGTGATTTGTTTAATTATTGTTGATAGAGGTCGGCGCGTCCGCTTTTCCGCCTGCGGTGCGTGGCAGCGCGCTGCCGCAGCGCCTTGAGCCCGACTCCATCAATAAAAAACACGCGCGGGCGCGGCATAAATAGGGCGGTTCGATAAGCGATATCGACCTATTTCGCGTCGCAGGTCGGCGATAGGCTGCGGTTTTTAGTCATCAATGCGATATAACTCCATCGATATAGGCCATAAAATTATTCCGCAAATGAATAAATAGTACCGACGGCATTATTTATTATTGGCGGGGAAATGCATGCGCTGGCAATCCGCATTATTCACTCCTGCGCGGCGGACCGGCCTATTTTATCCGAGGCGCGGGGCATGAATAACGGCAAGGTGTGGCTCGTCGACGTCGGCAAATCCGCGCCCCCGGATCCGGTGCCCCAGGCGCACATTCACGCGCGGTTGGTCAACTACGCCGCCGCGCCGCGGGCAGAGGGCAAGGTGGGGAGGGCGCCGGCTATAGCAGGGTGACTCCGCCCGGCACCATGCTGAGCAGGTGCTGCGCGGGCCAATGGCGGGTAAGCCGCTGTTGGGTTAGCCGCCACTTAACCTCGTCGACGTCATTTTTGCCTCGATCCAGCAGCAGCCCGACGACGCTGCCGCTGTGCGCCACGTTGATGCCATATAGCCCACAGGCGTCGACCAGCGACCGCAGCGCATCAAAGCCGGGCTTGGGCAGCAGCCGCTGGCTGGCGATGGCGCTGAGGGTGGCGGCCTCGCCCATCCGATAGGGATCCTGTGTCGCGCAGGCCGCCTGTACCTTGTCCCAGGCGCGCTGGAGCGCGGGGGCACCGGCCTGTAACGCCGCCCGGCGCGCGGCGCGGTGATAGTCCGCCGTGCGCAGCGTCAGCGGGCTCTCCAGCACCAGCAGATCGAGCGCGGGCGGCGCCGCGCAGGCGATTTGCGTGGAGGCATCGTTATGATCGAACAGGGTCAACTGGCGAAACAGGGTGCTGTCGGTGGGCTCCAGGGAGACGCAAAGCGCGGCGAGCGTCCCCTCATCCAGGGTATGCCCCAGATGGTGCGCGGTGGCGACGGCGGTGGCGGCGATGTCCGCCGTGCTGCTGGCCATCCCCTTGGCCACCGGAATGGTGGAGTGGATATCGATGCGTATCTCGCGGCTCATCTGCGCCGGGTAGCGCCAGTGCTGCAATAGGCGCGTAACCATGGCGCGGGCCAGGGGGCGTTCGTCCGCCCGCGGCGCGCCGCGGCTGACTTCAACGGTGCTGTACCACCCGATGGGGCAGGAGATCAGCTTTTCACTGCCCAGGATCCAGCCCTGGATAAGCTCCCCGCAGGAGGCGGGGCACTGCGCAACGGCCACGCCTTCACCTTTGAACCGATAATTTTGCCGCATAGTGGCATGGCGACGGCAGGAAAGCCACGCTTTTCACCCTCGCCCTGCCGCGCCGGCGGGAGCGTGGGGAAAAAGCGTGCTATGGTGATAGTCTGAGAATCAGCGGCAACGCTATTTGCATGATAATAACGGGTGGAAGACGTACCCTCATGCGGTTTTTATGCTAAATTGCGCCGTCTTTACTTCTGTGATGGGCGACGAGCGCCGCGCAGGCGTGAGCATGAAGAGATCTTTGTGACGGTGAGCGAGCGTTGCTCGCTCACCATGTAATAAGCCGACAGGTTTGCCATATTAATGGTAGGGAAGGGGGTGTAACTCCCCCGCAGCCCCCGCTGCTGTGATGCTGACGACCCCGTGTACACCACTGATCGCAAGATTGGGAAGGACGGGCGAGGAGGACGCTAAGCCAGAAGACCTGCCCGTCGGTAACTACCAACAACTTCGGTGGGAAGTGGGTTGATCTGATGCATACAGTCGCAAGACTGGGTAACGGTGTATCTATACCCTCCAACCACCCTGAACAGGATCAGGGGCATGGCGGCACAGCAGTACGCGTTCGTTCTGGCGGGCACCGGCAGCGGCTGTGGCAAAACCACGGTGACGCTGGGATTGCTGAGTCTATTGAAACAGCGTGGGCTGCGCGTTCAGCCGTACAAAGTGGGGCCGGACTACCTCGATACCGGCTGGCATACGGCCGTGTGCGGCACCGCCTCCCGCAACCTCGATAGCTTTATGCTGCCCGCACCGACGCTTAACGCGCTGTTTGGCGAACGGATGCAGGGGGCCGACGTCGCGGTCATCGAGGGGGTGATGGGGCTGTATGACGGCTACGGCACCGATCCGAACTACTGCAGCAGCGCGGGGATGGCCAAGCAGCTCGGCTGCCCAGTGATCCTCCTGGTGGATGGCAAGGCGGTCTCCACCTCGATTGCCGCCACGGTGATGGGCTTTCAGCACTTTGATCCCACGTTGAATATCGCGGGCGTGATGGTGAATCGCGTCAACAGCGAGGCGCATTTCGCGCTGCTTAAAACGGCCATCGAACACTACTGCGCCATTCCCGTGCTCGGCTATATCCCGCAGATGGCGGGCGTTTCCCTGCCTGAGCGCCACCTCGGCCTGGTGACGGCCCGGGAGTCCGTCGTGCGGGCGCAGCCCTGGCAGGCGTTTGCCGCCGCGCTCGAACGCACCCTGGATATCGATCGCTTACTCTCCCTGTGCCCGATGGCGTCGCTGCCGCCCGGCGCCTGGCCTGCGCTGCCCGCCGCCGACGCCGGCCGCGGATTGACGCTGGCCATGGCCGAGGATGAGGCGTTCAACTTCTATTACCCGGACAACGTTGCGCTGCTCGAACGCACGGGCGTCGAGATCGTCCGCTTTAGCCCCCTGCATGACGCCCAGCTGCCCGACTGCCAGATGGTGTGGCTGGGCGGCGGCTACCCGGAGCTGTATGCCGAGAGGCTGGCGGCCAACGCACCGATGCTGGCGAGCCTGCGCGCGGCGCACCGGCGCGGCGCGGCGATCTACGCCGAGTGCGGCGGGCTGATGTACCTGGGCAGCTCGCTGGAGGATGCCGACGGGGCGATCCACCCGATGGCCAATATTATTCCCGGTCACAGTAAAATGGGGCAACGGCTGACCCGCTTTGGCTACTGCGAGGCGCAGGCGCGTCAGCCGACGCTGCTGGCGGATAGCGGCGAAACGCTGCGCGGACATGAGTTCCACTACTCCGACTTTTCCCCCCACCCCCCCGCGCTGCTGGCGTGTCGCAAAGTGCGCGATGGGGTGACCACCCAGGCGTGGGACGGGGGATGGCAGGTCGGCAGCGCCTTTGCCAGCTATCTACACGTTCATTTCGCCCAGCGCCCGCGGATGCTGAGCCGCTGGCTGGCGGCCGCCAGGGCGGCCCTATGACGCTCTTGGCCTGGTGCCTCGCCTGGCTCCTCGACGCCGCGATCGGCGATCCGCCGCGCTGGCCGCACCCGGTACGCTGGATGGGGCGCCTGATCACCGTCGTGCAGCGGTGCGTGCGCCGCTGCTGCCGCAGCGAGGGCGCGCTGCGCATCGGCGGCGGCGTGCTGTGGCTGACGGTGGTGGGGGTGACGTGGGGCGTGGCCTGGGGGGATTGACGCTGGCGCGGGCGATCCATCCGTGGCTGGGGTGGGCGGTCGAGGTCTGGATGATCTTTACTGCGTTGGCCGGCCGCTGTCTGGCGGACGCCGCCCGGGAGGTCGAACGGCCGCTGCGCGCCGGTGCGCTCGCCGCGAGCCGCGAAAAGCTCTCCTGGATCGTGGGGCGCGATACCTCGTCGCTGCAGCCGCCGCAGATCAACCGGGCGGTGGTGGAGACCGTCGCCGAGAATACGGTGGATGGCATCATCGCGCCGCTGTTCTTCCTGCTGCTGGGCGGCGCGCCGCTGGCGCTGGCCTACAAGGCGGTCAATACCCTCGACTCGATGGTGGGCTACAAGCATGAAAAGTACCGGGCGATCGGCATGGTCAGCGCCCGGATGGATGACGCGGCGAACTACCTGCCCGCGCGGCTGAGCTGGCTGCTGCTGAGCGCGGCGGCGTGGCTATGCCGCGAGGATGTTGCCCGCGCGCTGCGCATCGGCTGGCGCGATCGCCGCTGCCACAGCAGCCCCAACTGCGCCTGGCCGGAGGCGACCGTGGCCGGTGCGCTGGGGATCCGGCTGGGCGGGCCGAACGACTATTTTGGCCTGCGGGTGGAGAAGCCCTGGATCGGCGATGCGCGCCGCGCGGTTACCCCAGATGATATTTCCCGAACGATTCGACTGATGTGGGTCGCGTCAGCCCTGGCGCTGGCGCTGTTTATGGCGGTGCGCTGGCTGCTGGTCGGCGCGGTCTGAGGAGACGAGATCATGCAATATATCCAGCAACCCCAGGCGATTGAGGCCAAAAGTTTCGACATCATTGGCGAGATCATCCGTGAGACGCGCCCGACGTACCAGTTCGCCAGCCCGCTGCATGAGGCGATCGTCAAGCGGGTTATCCACACCACCGCCGACTTTGACTGGCTGGATATCCTCTGGTTCTCCCCGGATGCGCTGACGCAGCTGTGCGCGGCGCTGAGCCGGCCGTCCGTTATCTACACCGATACGACGATGGCCCTCTCGGGGATCAATAAACCCCTGCTGGCCACGTTTGGCGGCGAGTGTCGCTGCTATATCAGCGATGCGCAGGTGGTGGCGCAGGCGAAGGCGCAGGGGATCACCCGCTCCATGGCGGCGGTCGATCGGGCGGTGGCGGAGGGGGAGCGCCCGGTGTTTGTCTTCGGCAATGCGCCGACGGCGCTGTTTCGCCTGCTGGAGCACGATGTCGCCGTCGGCGGCGTGGTGGGGGTGCCGGTGGGGTTTGTCGGCGCGGCGGAGTCGAAAGCGGCGCTGACGCACAGCGGCTTGCCCGCCATTGCGGCGCTGGGGCGTAAGGGCGGCAGCAACGTGGCGGCGGCGATCGTTAACGCCGTGCTGTACCACCTGCGGGGGGAAAAATGAACGATCGGGCCTTCGATACGCCGGTGTGGCACCACGGAAAGGCGCTGCGCAAGGGCTATACCACCGGCTCCTGCGCCACCGCGGCCGCCAAGGTCGCCGCGCTGATGGCGCTGCGCCAGCAGCCGATCCACCAGGTCTCCATCGTCACCCCCTCCGGCGTCACGCTGAACCTGAGCGTTGAATCGCCGCATATCGAGGGGGAGCAGGCCATCGCCGCCATTCGCAAAGACGGCGGCGATGATGTCGATGCGACCCACGGTATGCTGATTTTTGCGCGGGTCACGCTCAACGACAGCGGCACGATATCGCTGTCGGGGGGCGAGGGGGTCGGCACCGTGACGCGCAAGGGAATTGGCTTGCCCATCGGCAGCGCGGCGATCAACCGCACGCCCCGCCACACCATTGAGTCGGCCGTGCGCGAGGCGATCGGCCCGACGCGCGGCGCCGCGGTCGAGATCTTTGCGCCGGAGGGCGTCGCGCGGGCGCAGAAAACCTACAACGCCCGCCTGGGTATCCTGGGCGGCATCTCGATCATCGGCACCACGGGCATCGTGACGCCGATGTCGGAGGAGAGCTGGAAGCGTTCGCTGGCGCTGACGCTGGAGATGAAGCGCGCCGCCGGGATGACGCGGGTGGTGCTGGTGCCGGGCAACCACGGCGAGCGCTTTGTGCGTGAGCAGATGGGGATCGAGGCCGATGCGGTGGTGACGATGAGCAACTTCGTCGGCTATATGATCGAAGAGGCGGTGCGCCTGGGGTTTCGCCAGATCGTGCTGGTCGGCCACCCGGGCAAACTGATCAAGGTCGCCGCCGGGATCTTCCACACCCACAGCCATATGGCCGATGCGCGCATGGAGACGCTGGTGGCGCATCTGGCGCTGCTTGGCGCGCCGCTGGCGCTGCTGACGCGGGTGCGCGACTGCGACACGACCGAGGCCGCGATGGAGCATATCGACGCCTACGGCTTTCAGTCGCTGTATGACCATCTCGCCGAACGTATCTGCCAGCGGGTCATACAGCGACTGCGCTTTACCCAGCATCTGCCGATCTGCGACGCCATTCTGTTCTCGTTTGATAACCAGACGCTGGGCAGCAACCGCCCGGTCGCCGCGATCGTGGCGGATCTGCAATGTTGACGGTCGTGGGGGTGGGGCCGGCGGGCGTCCATCTGATGACCCCCGCGGCGCGCGATGCGATCGCGCAGGCGGAGAGCCTGGTGGGCGGGGCGCGTCATTTACAGCAGTTCCCGACCTTTCGCGGCGAGACCTTCACCCTCGGCGCCAACGTCGCGGCGCTGCTGGCCTGGCTGGAGGCCCGGCGCCGGCGCCGCGTGGTGATCATGGCCTCCGGCGATCCGCTGTTTTACGGCATCGGCACGCGGATCGTGGCGCACTTTGGTATTGAGCATGTGCGCATCATCCCTGGCATCAGCGCGGTGCAGTATCTCTGCGCGCAGGCGGGCGTCGACATGAACGAGATGTGGCTCACCAGCAGCCACGGCCGCCGGGTCAATTTTGATGAGCTGGCGCGCCATAGCAAGGTCGCGATGGTCACCGACGCGCGCTGTGGACCGAAAGAGATCGCCGCGCAGCTGGTTGTGCGGGGGAAAGGGCATCGCTGGATGGTGATCGGTGAAAACCTGGCGATGGAGAGAGAGCGGATTTACTGGCTGCCCGTCAGTGAGGTCCGCGCCGACTATGAGATGAACGCGGTGGTGATCCTCGATGAACGATGAGCTTTTTCTGCGCGGCGAAACGGTGCCGATGACCAAAGAGGCGGTGCGCGCGCTGGCCCTCAGCAAACTTGCGCTGCACCGAGCCCGCCATCTGATTGATATCGGGGCGGGAACCGGCAGCGTGTCGATTGAGGCCGCGCTGCAGTTTCCCTCCCTGCGGGTGACCGCCATCGAGAAAAACCCCGCGGCGCTGCGCCTGCTGGCGGAAAATTGCCGGCGCTTTGCCTGCGACAACGTCAGCATTCTGCCCGGCACCGCGCCGATGCCGGTGGCGGCGCGGGCCGACGCCGTGTTTATGGGCGGCAGCGGCGGCCACCTGACGGCGCTGATGGACTGGTCCATGGCGCAGCTGCATCCCGGCGGGCGCCTGGTGATGACCTTTATCCTGATGGAGAACCTGCATAGCGCGCTGGCCTACCTGGCGCAGCGGGGAGCGCAGGGCGTGACGTGCCAGCAGATACAGACGGCGTCGTGGGTTCCGCTCGGCAAGGGCCACTACTTCAAACCGAATAATCCCGTTTTTGTTATCGCCTGTCAGAAGGAGGAGCATCATGTCTGAGACATTCGATCCCCGCTGCGTGTGGTTTGTCGGCGCGGGGCCCGGCGATCGTGAGCTGATTACCCTCAAGGGCTATCGGCTGCTGCAGCAGGCGCAGGTGGTCATCTATGCCGGGTCGCTGATCAACCCTGAGCTGCTGGCGTACTGCCCCCCCGGGGCCGAGTGCCACGACAGCGCGGCGCTGCATCTGGCGCAGATCCTCGATCTGATGGAGGCCGGGGTCCGGGCCGGGAAAACCGTAGTGCGTCTGCAGACGGGCGATGTCTCCCTCTACGGCTCCGTGCGTGAGCAGGGGGAGGAGCTGACCAAGCGCGGCATCGCCTGGCAGGTGGTGCCGGGGGTCAGCGCCTTTCTCGGCGCGGCGGCGGAGCTCGGCGTGGAGTATACCGTGCCCGACGTCGCGCAAAGTCTGATCATCACCCGCCTCGAAGGTCGCACGCCGGTGCCGGCGCGTGAGCAGCTGGAGTCGTTCGCCCGCCATCAGACGTCGATGGCGATTTACCTCTCCGTTCAGCGGATCCACCGGGTTGCGGAGCGGCTGATCGCGGGGGGCTATCCGGCCGCTACGCCGGTCGCGGTGATCTATAAGGCAACCTGGCCGGAGAGCCGCACCGTTCGCGGCACGCTGGCGGACATCGGCGATCGGGTGCGCGATGCGGGGATCCGTAAAACGGCGCTGATCCTTGTCGGTAGCTTCCTCGGCGATGAGTATCACTACTCAAAGCTCTATGCGGCGGACTTTAGCCATGAATACCGTAAAGCCTGAGTCCATCGCGCTATTTTGCCTGACGCCCGGCGGCGTGCGGCTGGCCAAGCGGCTGGCGGCGCGGCTGCCGCTGACCTGTTTTACCGGCGAGGCGCTGTGGGAGGCGGGGTTTATCCCGTTCGACGGCGGCCTCGCCCAGACCGTTCGCCGCGCCTTTCCCCACTATTCGGCGCTGATTTTCATCGGCGCGACGGGGATCGCCGTGCGCGTGCTGGCGCCGCTGCTCAATGACAAGTTCAGCGATCCGGCCGTGGTGGTGATCGATGAGCGCGGTCAGCACGTGATCAGCCTGCTCTCCGGACATGTGGGGGGGGCCAACGCCTTGACCCGCGCTCTGGCGGGCATGCTGGGGGCCGATCCGGTGATCACCACCGCCACGGACGTGAACGAGATGGCCGCGCTGGATACGCTTGCGCTGCAGCTTGACGCTCGGATGGCCGACTTGCGCTCGGCGGTTCGGGAGGTTAACTCGATGCTGGTCAGCCAGCGGCGGGTCGGGCTGTGGTGGGATCCGGCGCTGGCGGCAGAGGTCAGCCGCTGCGATCGGCGGGGATTTATCACCGTGAGCGACCTGCAGGCGCTGCCCGCGCTGGATGCGCTGGTGTGCATCACCCTGCGCCGCGATCTGCCGGAAATTCCGCTGCCGCACTGGAAGCTGGTGCCGCAGCGGGTGGTCGCCGGCATCGGCTGTCGGCGGAATACCCCCTTCCCGCTGTTGGACGCGCTGCTGGCGCGCCAGCTGGAGGCGCAGGGGCTCGATCCGCTGGCGCTGAAGGCGATTGGCAGCGCGGCGCTCAAGCGCGATGAGCCGGGGTTGATCCAGCTCGCCGCCCGCTGGCGCATCCCGTTTCACACCTTTACCACCGACGCGCTGCGCGCGCATGAGCAGCGCTTTCCGATCTCGCCCTTCGTGCGTCGCACGGTCGGCGTCGGGAGTGTCTCGGGACCGGCGGCCTGGCTGCTGAGTCATGGACAGCTCGTAGGCGATACCCTGCGTGAGCAGGGCGTCACGATTACCTTAGGAGTTTCATCCGGATGTTAACCGTTATTGGAATCGGCCCTGGCTCACAGGCCATGATGACGATGGAGGCCGCTGAGGCGCTGCAGGCGGCAGAGATCATCGTCGGCTACAAAACCTATACCCACCTGGTGAAAGCCTTTACCGGCGACAAGCAGGTGATCAAGACCGGCATGTGCAAAGAGATCGAACGCTGCCAGACGGCGATTGATCTGGCGCAGGCGGGGCATAACGTCGCTCTGATCAGCAGCGGCGACGCGGGGATCTATGGCATGGCGGGGCTGGTGCTGGAGCTGGTCAGCCGGCAGGGGCTGGCGGTCGAGGTTCGCCTGATCCCCGGAATGACCGCCAGCATCGCCGCCGCGTCGCTGCTCGGGGCGCCGCTGATGCATGACTTCTGTCATATCAGCCTCAGCGATCTGCTGACCCCCTGGCCGGTCATCGAAAAGCGCATCGTCGCCGCCGGCGAGGCCGACTTTGTGATCTGTTTCTACAACCCGCGCAGCCGCGGCCGCGAGGGGCACCTGGCGCGCGCCTTTGCGCTGCTGTCCGCCGTCAAAAGCGCGCAAACCCCGGTGGGGGTGGTGAAGTCCGCCGGGCGTAAAAAGCAGGAGAAGTGGCTGACCACCCTGGGGGAGATGGATTTTGCGCCGGTGGATATGACCAGCCTGGTGATCGTCGGCAATAAGACCACCTACGTGCAGGACGGCCTGATGATCACGCCGCGGGGCTACGCGCTGTGAACCCTGGCGAGGTGCTGGTGATCGGCGGCACCAGCGACGCCCGGGCGCTGTGCCAGCAGCTGGATGCGGCCCAGGTGGCCTACACCTTGTCGGTGGCGACGCCGACCGGCGAGGCCCTCGCCGGCGAGATCCGCGGGCGAGTGCGCTGTGGGCGCCTGACGCAGGCGGAGATGGTCGCCTGGCTTGAAACGCACCGGACCCGCTGGGTGATCGACGCATCGCACCCCTATGCCGAGCTGGTCAGCCGCAGCATCACGCAGGCCTGTCACACCGCGGGCGTGCTGCTCAGCCGCTATCAGCGCCCGGAGCAGCTCAGCGATCTCACCCACCCGCTGCTCCACCGCGTCGCCAGCATTGAGGCGGCCAGCGCGCTGGCGCGACGCTTTGGCGAACGGGTGTTGCTGACCACCGGCAGCAAAGATTTGGCGCGCTGGCGCGCGGCGCTGCCGGAGAAAACGCTGCTGGTGCGCGTGCTGCCGCTGGCGGAGGTGATGGCGCAGTGCGCCGAACTCGGCTTCGGCGTCGGGCAGATCTTCGCGCTGTGCGGCCCCTTTAGCGCGGCGTTTAACGCGGCGTTTTATCGCCACTGTCGGGCTGACGTGGTGATAACCAAAGCCTCCGGCGCCGAGGGCGGCTATCAGGAAAAGGTGCAGCCCTGTCTGGATGCCGGTATTCCCTGCATCGTTATTACACGTCCGGCGCCGCAGGTGACGGGCGCGGAGTTACTGGAGAGTCTGGCCGACTTTCAACGGCGCTTGGCGCGCTGGCTGGCCACGGCTTAAGGAGAATGAGATGAAAAAGGCGCTTCTGGTGGTCAGCTTTGGCACCAGCTACCGCGAGACCGGTGAGAAGAATATCGCGGCCTGCGAGCGCGATCTGGCGAGCCACTGCCCCGATCGCGATCTGTTCCGGGCATTTACCTCCGGCATGATCATCCGCAAGCTCAGGCAGCGCGACGGCATTGCGATCGACACGCCGCTGCAGGCGCTGCAGCGGCTTGCGGAGCAGGGATATCAGGATGTTGCGATTCAGTCGCTGCACATTATTAACGGCGATGAGTATGAGAAGGTGGTCCGCGAGGTGCAGAGCATGCGCCCGCTGTTTTCCCGCCTGACGCTGGGGGCACCGCTGCTGAGCAGCCATGAGGACTACGTGCAGCTGATGCGGGCGTTGCGGCAGCAGATGCCGCCGCTGGGGGCGCAGGAGAAAGTGGTGTTTATGGGACACGGCGCGACGCACCACGCCTTTGCGGCCTATGCCTGCCTCGATCACATGATGCGGGCGCAGGGTTTTCCGGCCTGCGTGGGGGCGGTAGAGAGCTATCCGCAGGTCGATATTCTGATCGAGAGCCTCGCTCGGGAGGGGGTTCGCGCGGTGCATCTGATGCCGCTGATGCTGGTGGCCGGGGATCATGCGATCAATGACATGGCCTCAGAGGAGGCGGACTCCTGGCGAACGCAGTTCAACGCCGCCGGGATCCCGGCGACGCCGTGGCTGAACGGCCTGGGCGAAAATCCGGCCGTGCGGGCGATGTTCGTGGCGCACCTGCAGCAGGCGCTGAGCGGCGCGATGGAGGCGGCGGCATGAGCGGCAAACTGTACGCCCTGAGCACGGGGCCGGGCGCCGCCGATCTGATCACCGTCCGCGCCGCGCGGATCCTCGGCTCGCTGGATATCCTCTACGCCCCGGCGGGACGCAAAGGCGGCGATAGCCTGGCGCTTTCCATCGTTGGCGACTATGTCGGCCCGCGGACGGAGGTGCGCTGCTGTCACTTTCCCATGAGCGCCGACGGCGCGGAGAAAGAGGCGGTCTGGGACGCGGTCGCGGCGGCGCTGGAGGCGGCGGTGAAGGCCGGCAAGCAGGTCGGCTTTATCACGCTCGGTGACGCCATGCTGTTCAGCACCTGGGTCTTTTTACTCCAGCGTCTCGGCAGCCCCGACTGGCTGGAGATCGTTCCGGGCGTGACCTCGTTTGCCGCGATCGCCGCGCGCGCCAGGACGCCCCTGGCGATGGAGCAGCAGTCGCTGGCGGTGATGGCGTGCACCGCGCCGGAGGCGGAGATCGCGCAGGCGCTCTCGCGCCATGACACGCTGGTGCTGATGAAGGTCTATGGCCGGTTTGCGCGCATCAAGGCGCTGCTGGCGCAGGCCGGCCTGCTGGAGTGCGCGCTGATGATGTCCGACGCCACGCTGCCCGGCGAGCGGTGCTGGCGCCACCTGAATGAGGTCGACGACGAGCAGGCGCTGCCGTATTTTTCGACCATTTTAGTCAATAAGGGGTGGGGGGGATCACGATGAACCTCGAACAGCAGCTCAAGCGGCTGTCATTCAGTGGTCTGGCGGCGGCGCTGCTGCTGCTGATGGCGCCGCAGCAGGCGTTTGCGATGCACATCATGGAGGGGTTTCTGCCGCCGACCTGGGCGCTGGCGTGGTGGCTGCTCTTTCTGCCCTGCCTGTGGTACGGCCTGGTGCGCCTGCGCAGCATCGTGCAGGAGGAGAGCCATCAGAAGGTGCTGCTGGCGCTGTGCGGCGCGTTTATTTTTGTCCTCTCGGCGCTGAAGATCCCCTCGGTGACCGGCAGCTGCTCACACCCGACGGGCGTCGGCCTGGCGGTGATCCTGTTTGGGCCCGGCGTGGTCGCCATCCTCGGGGCCATCGTCCTGCTGTTTCAGGCCCTGCTGCTGGCGCACGGCGGGTTAACCACCCTGGGCGCCAACGGCATGTCGATGGCCGTGATGGGGCCTATCGTCGGCTATTGGGTATGGACGCTGGCCTGTCGCGCCGGGATCCGCCGCGACGTCGGGGTCTTCCTGTGCGCCATGCTGGCGGATTTGATGACCTACGTTGTGACCTCGGTACAGCTGGGGCTGGCCTTCCCGGATCCGACGGCGGGGGCCGCCGCCTCTATCGTGAAGTTCATGACCATTTTCTGTCTGACGCAGGTTCCGATCGCCGTTGCCGAAGGGCTGCTCACCGTCATGATCTACGACCAGTTGACCAAACGCCGGCTGATTAGGGCATAAGGAGAGGGCGATGAAAAAGACGTTAATACTGCTGGCGATGGTGATTGCGCTGGTGATCCTGCCTTTCTTTATCGATCACGGGGGCGAGTTCGGCGGCGCGGATGGGGAGGCCGAAAGCCAGATCCTCGCGATCGCGCCGCACTATGAGCCCTGGTTCCAGCCGCTGTATCAACCCGCCAGCGGCGAGATAGAGAGCCTGCTGTTTACCCTGCAAGGCTCCCTTGGCGCGGCGGTGATATTCTACATTCTGGGATACGCCAAGGGCAGGCAGCGCCGTGATGACCGGACTTGATAGGCTGAGCTATCAGAGCCGCTGGCTCCACGTCGCGCCGGAGCGGAAGTTTCTGCTGTGGCTGCTGCTGATGATCCTGGCGTTTACCCTGCCGCCGCTGGGGCAGGGGGTGACGCTGGCGGTGACCGCCGCGCTGACCTGCTGGCTGCTGCGCATCAGCCTCTGGCGCTGGTGCCGCTGGATGGCGCTGCCGTTTGGCTTTTTGCTGATCGGCGTGCTGACGATCCTGGTCAGCGTCAGCCGCGACCCGCAGACGCTGGTGGTGGGGCTGCCGCTGGGCGATCGCTGGCTGGGGATCGCCGCCGCCGGGCTCGTCACCGCCAATGAAACCCTGTGGCGCAGCCTCGCCGCGCTGGCGGCGACGCTTTGGCTGGTGCTGAACCTGCCGTTTCCTCAGCTGCTCCTGCTGCTTAAGCGGGGGCGGGTGCCGCGGCTGCTGATCGAGCAGATCCTGCTGATCTGGCGCTTTATCTTTATTCTGCTGGACGAGGCGCTGGCCATCCATCGCGCGCAGACGCTGCGCTTTGGCTATCGGCGCCTGCCGCAGAGCTACCGCTCCCTGGCGATGCTGGTCGGGCTGCTGTTTAGCCGGGTGCTGATCCGCTATCAGCAGATGGCCACCGCGCTGGATGTCAAACTGTATCAGGGTGATTTTCACCTCTAAGGAACGCACCATGCTGGCTACCCTCGACCTCGGATTTCGCTATCAGGAGGCGCAGGTACTGAAGGGCGTGTCGCTGGATCTCGCCGCCCACGCCGTGACCGGGCTGGTGGGGGCCAACGGCTGCGGCAAATCCACGCTGTTTATGAACCTGAGCGGGCTACTGCGGCCGCAGCAGGGGGCGGTGCTGTGGCAGGGCCAACCGCTGGATTACAGTAAGCGCGGTCTGCTGGCGCTGCGTCAGCAGGTGGCGACGGTCTTTCAGGACCCCGATCAGCAGCTTTTTTATACCGATATCGACAGCGATATCGCCTTCAGCCTACGCAACCTGGGCGTGGCAGAGGCGGAGATCGCCCGGCGCGTAGAGGATGCGCTGACGCTGGTGGATGCGCACCCGTTTCGACATCAGCCGATCCAGTGCCTGAGCCATGGGCAGAAAAAGCGCGTGGCCATCGCCGGGGCGCTGGTGCTGCAGGCGAAATACCTGCTGCTGGACGAGCCGACGGCGGGCCTCGATCCCGCCGGGCGGGCGCAGATGATCGCGATCGTTCGGCGGATCGCGGCGCAGGGGAACCACGTGGTGATCTCCAGCCATGACATCGATCTGATCTACGAGGTCAGCGATGCCGTCTACGTGCTGCGCCAAGGCGAGGTGCTGGCGCAGGGGGCGCCGGGCGAGGTCTTCGCCCGCGCCGATCTGATGAGGGCGGCCGGGCTGACGCAGCCTTGGCTGGTGAAGCTGCACACGCAGCTGGGGCTGCCGCTGTGTAAGCGTGAGGATGAGTTTTTTCAACGTATGCGACACAACGCGATAAAGGAGGCCCGATGACGCAGGCGATGGCGATTATGCTGCAGGGGACCGCCTCTGACGTAGGCAAAAGCGTGCTGGTGGCGGGACTGTGCCGCATTTTTTATCAGGACGGCCTGCGTACGGCGCCCTTTAAGTCACAGAATATGGCGCTGAACTCCGGCATTACGCCGGATGGCAAAGAGATGGGGCGCGCCCAGATTTTTCAGGCGCAGGCGGCGGGCATTGCGCCGGACGTGCGGATGAACCCGGTGCTGCTCAAGCCGACCAGCGATCGCAAAGCGCAGGTGGTGCTGATGGGGGAGGTGGCGGCCGATATGGACGCCGTCAGCTACCATCAGTACAAGCCGCGTCTGCGCGAGCGCATTCTGGCGGTCTACCAGAGCCTGGCGCAGCAGTATGAGGCGCTGGTGCTGGAGGGGGCCGGCAGTCCGGCGGAGATCAACCTGCGCGATCGCGATATCGTCAACATGGGGATGGCCGAAATGGCGCGCTGCCCGGTGATCCTGGTGGCGGATATCGACAAAGGGGGCGTCTTCGCGTCGATCTATGGCACGCTGGCGCTGCTGCGCCAGGGCGAACGGGCCCGGGTGAAAGGGGTGATCATCAATAAGTTTCGCGGCGATGTGGCGCTGCTGCACTCCGGCATTGAACAGATTGAAGCGCTGACGGGGGTGCCGGTGCTGGGGGTGATGCCGTGGCTTGAGGTGGATCTCGACGACGAGGACGGCGTCGCGCTGCAGAAGGGCAAATACCGGCAAACGGCGCCGCGCGATATCGATATCGCCGTGGTGCAGATACCGCATATCTCGAACTTTACCGACGTTAACGCCCTGGCGGCGCAGCCGGATGTACGGGTGCGCTATGTCAGCCATCCGCAGGCGCTGGCCGGCGCCGATCTGGTGATTTTACCGGGCAGTAAAAATACGCTGGGCGATCTGGCCTGGCTGCGTGAAAGCGGCATGGCCGATGCGCTGCTGCAGGCCCACCGTCAGCGGGTGCCGCTGATAGGGATTTGCGGCGGCTACCAGATGCTGGGCAGCACCATTATCGACGAGGTGGAGTCGGGGCTGGGGACGCAGCCCGGCCTCGGCCTGCTGCATATCGTCACCCGCTTCGCGCCGCGTAAAACCACCGCGCTGGCCGCGGCGCAGGTGACGATGACGCCGCCGGCGTGGCTGCACGCCGCCGCCGGTGTGGCGCTGAAAGGCTACGAGATCCACATGGGAGAAACGCAGCGGGCGGCGGGGTGCCGTCCGGCGCTGTTTATCGAGAGAAACGGCGAGCGGGTGGCGGATGGCGCCATCAGCGACGATGGGCTGGTGATCGGCACCTACCTGCACGGACTGTTCGACAGCGATGCCTTTACGCACGCCCTGGTGGACAGCCTGCGTCATCGCAAGGGGCTGGCGCCGCGGCAAAGGACGCTGGACTATGCGGCCTACAAAGCCCAGCAGATCGATACTCTGGCCAGCGCAATGAGAGAGCATATTGATATTAAAGCAATTTATAAAATAATGCGCGAGCATCGGGAGGCGGAGGCATGATTTTAGTGACCGGAGGCGCGCGCAGCGGAAAGAGCGCGCACGTCGAGCGGCTGGCGGCTCAGCGCTGCGAGCGCATTCTGTATATTGCGACCGCCAGCGTCACCGATGACGAGATGGCGGCGCGCATCGCGCAGCACCGCGCGCAGCGCCCGTCGCACTGGCGCACCTGGGAGGGGTATCGCGATCTGGGCGAGGTGATTCGCCACCAGGTGCGCCCCGGCGAGGGGGTGGTGCTGGAGTGTATCACCACCATGCTGGCCAACCTGCTCTATGAGGCCAGCGGCGGCGCCTCGCCGGAGACCCTGGATTTCCCGGCGCTTGAGGCCGTGCTGCAGCGTCAGGTGGACGATCTGATCGCGGCGTGCCAGCAGTCGGCGGCGCCGGTGTTCATCGTGACCAATGAGCTGGGGATGAGCATCACCCCGGAGAACCGACTGGCGCGCCACTTTGTCGATATCGCCGGCCGGGCGAACCAACGGCTGGCGCAGGCGGCGCAGGCGGTGTGGCTGGTGGTTTCCGGGATCGGCGTGCAGATTAAAGCGGAGTAGGGCCGCAGGCGGTCGCCCCGGCGCTGCCCGCACGGCGGCGTTGGGCGGGGTTAGGGCGCTATCTGCAGCGTAAAGCGATACGGCTTCACCTCTTTGCGCCGGGCCTCCGCGCGGCTTTGCAATATCCGCAGCTCATACTTTCCGCTGGCGGGCAGGGTATAGCGCCCCTGGCTATCCAGCGCCGGAGAGTATTTCCATAAGTCGACCGCATCGTCGATCCCCGGGCCGAATAAAACCGCTGCGACCGTCTCCTTGGGCAGGGTGAGGCGCAGGCGCTGATCTTTATTGGCCCGGAAGAAATAGGCGTCGTAGTCGTACCCCTTGATGGTGCCGGAGTAGCGTGCGCTGTCATGCCCCTTGGGGAAGACGACGTCGATCTGCCTGCCGGCGGCGACGGCGGTCGCGCTGAGCGCGGACAGCAGTAGGGTGATTGACGCGATGGCCGACCATTTCATGTTGATTTATCTCCTGGTGCCGATTGATGCGCTGATTCTAGCCTAGGCTCGGCGCGGCGCTTAATCGGATTTTTCTTGCAATGCACGGCGTTGATGGCCCTGGGCGCGGTGCGCCGCACGACGCGCTTAGGGTTGAATCCGCTGTTGCCACAGCTCCCCGAAGCGCAGGTCGACGCTGGCCGGAAAGAAGCGCATCCGCCCGGCGCAGGGCGTAAAGGTGAACTCGCTGAAGTAAATATCCTCGCCGACCAAGAACCAGTCCATCCGGCAGTAATCGACGTCGGCGCTGAGCTGGCGTGAGAGGGCCAGCATCTCATCGAGCCTGGCGGGCCTGCGGATGCGCGTATCAAGGTTGTTGGGGTAGCGTCTCTCGATATAGCCTACGCACACCTCCTGGCGCCGCCACGCCGGATCATAAATATTGACGGACTCCTCGCCGCGGGCGTCGGTAAAATCCACCTCGATAAATTGAGGCTGCCCCGCAAAGCAATGTACCCGAAACAGCTCTGGCGTAATGTCGCGATCCGCGTGGGCGAATACATCCAGGTATTTTTCACAGATGATTCTCGGAACGATATTTTTATAGTGCCTCTCGCGTGTGGTGACATACATATTTCGAGATAAGTAAAAGTTTATTTTTTCGCGCGCGCTGGCGATATCAAATTTATCCTTATCGGTACAGATGATGGCGCTGGCGCTATCGTGGGAGCACTTGATAACGAATTGCTGCGGTAGCGCGTCAAGGTCGATCTGATCGAAAGAAGGATAGATCCCCAGCGTGGGCACCACATATTTCTCACCGATCCGCTGGGCGATAAATTTCCGGGCGTTGACCTTGTCCGCTAGTTCGGTAAAGCGTTGGTTTCTATCAAACAACATGCGGAATATGATCTTTTCATTGAACGTCTGCGGCGGCGAAAGTTGAATCTCACGGCCGAAGTCATATTTGAAACGTCTGGCTTTGAATCGTTTATCGCTGAGCAGCAGGGTGCGTAGTATCTTTAGCCGATACTCCACCCTTTTTAATAGCCATTTAGCCTGCATGGCGGACTTCCCCTTAAATAAAGCTAATGCCGAATGGTGTCATTTTTACTGCGCGCGCGTAATTGTGTGATTTATCTGTCAGGATAAATAATACCTAATTTTTGTCGCCAAGAATCAATGCCAGGTAAACGGGATAGATGTTAATAATAATTTTTATTTTGAATTATAACTGGGGTTATTAGCCATCGCGGTACACCCCCGGCCAGCGTATTTGGCCGGGGGCTGCGGATAGTGCGTATGGGGGAATGTCACGATGCGCGGCGCCAGGGGGTGGGTGAGCCCGCCGGCGGCCGCGGCGGCGTCGATAGCGGACCGCGCGCCGTGCGCGCGGCGAGTGGGCTAGCGCAGGGAGAGCACCAGCATCAGCAGCAGCGCGGCGCAGATGATAATGGCGATCGGTAGCACGATGAGCTGCACAAACAGGCGTCGACTCTCGGCCGCATCGTTCCCCACGCCGGCCAGCACCAACGCCCCGCCGCTGGAGAACGGCGAGTAGCCGGTAAAGGTGGCGAACGCCGCGATCACCGAGAACAGCAGGGCGGTATGTTCGGTATGGATCTTGGCGGCGATGGGGAACATGGTCGGCATCACCGCCCCCATGCTGGAGGCAAACAGCGACATGGCAGAGGAGAGGCCCCCCATGATATACACCACGCCATAGCCGCGGCTGTCCTCCCCCTGCACGTCGTTAACCCAATGGGCTATCTGGTCAACGGCGCCGCGATCGACCGCCAGGTTGATCAGCATCCCCAGGCCGCAGATCATGATAATGATCGACCAGGGAATATTCTCCATCGCCTTGCGCTCATCGGCCACCTTCAGCAGCAGGCTGGCGACGATGCCGATAAAAGAGAGAAAGGTGGGATTCAGCGCCCGGGCCGCCGCTTTGAGCGCCGTCGACGCCGGTAGCAGCGATGACAGCAGCGCCGGAAGGATGATCAGCAGGAAGACGCCGCAGACCAGCCACAGGGTGCGCTTCTGCTCGGCGGTAAACGGCGCCGGCCGCGCCATGTTTTCCACGGCCTGAATCCGGTATCCCCTGAGCAGCAGGTAGCTGACGGCAAAGATCGCCGTGTGGGCCAAAAACATGCTTAGCCCGATGGCGTAGGTATAGTGCAGCGCCAGCGGGGCGGGAATGTTCAGGTTTTCCAGCATCCCGTTGACCACCCGTCCCCCCAGGGTAAAGGGGTTGAAGCCCCCGGCGCAGGCGCCGCTGTAGACGATCACCGCCGCCAGCATCTTGCTCATGCGGATCTGGGTGGCAATCAGCATGATCAGCGGCGAGAGAAAGGCGAAGGCGGCATAGTGCCCCGGTCCGATCCCGGAAAACACCACCACGCACAGGTAGAAGATCACCGGCATCAGCCAGGGAAAGTGGCGGCTCATGTATATCGCGTGCTGGGCGCCGCGGTTGAGCGTGCCGTTGGCGATGGCAAAGCCATAAAAATAGGTGATGGAGAAGAGGATGAAAAAGAGATTTAACGGCCATAGCGCCAGCTGCTTTCCGCTGGAGAGGCCCGCCATGTTGGCCAGGATAAAGGCAAAAATAATGGCGAATATACCGATATTTATTTTGATGAAATAGCCAAGGGCGATGGAGGCGACGATGGCCAGGATGATAAGGGTATTGATATCCAGCATAGTGTGTCCTCTTTTTAATGATGACAGAGAGGAAAGCAAGAGGTGTGCCAAGCTGGAAATGGGATTTTTTTGTGATATGAATCAAATATATCCAGGGGATACGCCGCGCTGCTGCTGCCCCCGTCACACTTTATTTTCGCGGGGGTAACAGGCGCGGCGTAAAGCGTCACAACTTTGTTATGGTTCGGATGCCTCGCGCCGATCCGCCTCCGAGGATGGGTCGTGAATGTGACGGTAGATACTCATTTTGCTGATATTTAATTGGCGCGCCGCCTTCTGCTGATTCTGCTGATTGCGCGCCAGATAATATTGCACGATCTGGCGTTGGCAATGGCCGGTCATGAGCTTGAAGTCATCCAGCAGCGGGATGCGACAGGTCAAGACGTCGCCGCTCGCCGCGCCGTCGGCCGCGTCTGGCTGGCAGTAGCGCAGCAGGATCTGGGTCGGGGTCAGGGCGGGGAACACCCGGTAGAGGATGGCGAAGCGCTCGATGATGGCCCGTAGCTCGCGGACGTTGCCGTGAAACGGGTGGCGGCACAGCGCCGTCAGCAGCGCCGCCTCCTGCTCCTCGTCCAGGCGACACCCCAGGGTGTGCAGAAAGCGGCGCCCCAGCAGGCGGATATCGTCGTCGCGGCTACGCAGCGGCGGCAGCAGGATATGCAGCGTGTTCAGCCGGTAGTAGAGATCGCCGCGGAACAGCCGCTCATCGATCCGGCGTCGCAGGTCCTGGTTGGTGGCGGTGATGATGCGCACGTCGACCGGCAGCACCTCGCTACCGCCGATGCGCATGATCTCCTTTTCCTGCAGGGCGCGCAGCAGTTTGGTCTGCATGCTCAGCGGCAGCTCGCCTATCTCATCCAAAAACAGGGTGCCGCCGTGCGCCAGCTCGAACAGCCCGGCCTTGCCCCTGCGATTGGCGCCGGTGAAGGCGCCGTCCACATAGCCAAACAGCTCGCTCTCCAGCAGGTTCTCCGGGATCGCCGCGCAGTTAATCGCCACAAAGGGCTGGCTGCGCCGCGCGCTGCTGCGGTGCAGGCTCTGGGCAAACAGCTCCTTGCCCGTGCCAGACTCCCCTTGAATCAAGACGTTGGCCTGCGTGGCAGCGTAGTGACGCGCCAGGGTTTTGATATCCTGCATCGCCGGATCGGCGGTGAGGATATCGTCAAAGTCATAGCGCGCGACAAACCCCTGCCGCCGCCCCTCCTGCTGGCGCAGGCGGTGCTCGGCGTGGCGGATCAGGCGCGAAGCCGACAGGGTACAGACCACCCCGAGGCTGCGCCCCTGGCTGACGATGGGCACCCGGTTCACGATAAAGGTATCGCCGTTGACCTCCACCACCTGGCCCAGCTGGCTCCGCTGGCTCTTCAGCACATCCCGGGTGCGCGAGTCCGGGATCAGGGTACGGACCTCACGGCCGATCACCGCCGGCAGCTCGCGGCGTAGGATCGCCAGCGCCGCCGGATTAACCTGAATGATGCGATCCTGCGCGTCGGTGACGATCAGCGCCTCGGCGATGGTCGCCAGCATGGTGTCCAGCTGTGCGGCCTTATTGCGGCTCTCATCTTCCGCGTGCGCCAGCAGCATCGCCTGATGCAGCGCCCGGTAAATGGCGTCGTCGTCGGCGGTCAGCAGCCGCGCGCTCACGCCGAGCCGCTGCGCCGCCCGCACCACCAGAACGCCGCCGATGACGACATCCAGGGCGCGGATCTCATCGCTGAGCAGCAGCGCGTCGATATCGTCGTGGCCGTGGAACACATCCTGCCGGATCGTCATCGCCAGCGCCTGGGCAATCGGCGCCACCCCGGGCAGCGGCTGGCGGTAGCTGATCACGCCGACCCGGGTGACCGCTCCCCGCAGCGGCAGCAGCAGCGTTAGCAGGTCGAGGGCGCTGGTTTCGATAGAGACCACCGGCTTGAGCGTATACAGACGGATTTTCTCCGCGGTGCCGCCGCGGCTGATCACCGCCGCGATGTCGTCCGGCAGGCGCGCGATCTGGCGGGCGACGGCGTCAAAGGCACCGTCGATCACCGTCAGGCGGCAGCCCAGCGCCGCCGCCTGCTGTCGTGCCAGGGTCGCCAGCTGGGGGTAGGGGGCAATAAAGGCAAAGTGAAATTCGGCGCTCATGGAAACTCCTTGGTCAACGCGGCCAGGTGAGCGCGAGCGCAGAGGAGCCGCGTGCGCGGCCCCTCGCGGCGCACTCCGGCGTGAGGCGCTATCGCCCGTCGGACGTCGGAGCCAACAGGCTGTTGCGCAGGTAAAATTGCCCGTCCAGCAGGATCCGCGCGGTGCGGGTCACCCGCGCCTTACGCAGCCGGTATGTCTCCCCCAGCCGCTCGACCGCGCAGTCGATCACGATCACCCCGCTGGGATGGCCGATGCGCAGGCGATCGCCGGCGTGCGCCGCCGGCGCCATCCGTTGGTATACCAGGGTGCCGGGGATGCGGGCGGCGGCGCCCAGCGCGACGGTGCCCGTCACCGGGTGGGCCTTATGCACCGCCTGCATAAACACCAGGCGTGAGACAATGTCGCACTGCTCCGCCGCGATGTGCTTTCCGTTAAAGGTATCATGCGCGCGCGGTGGGCTGACAATGCTGAAAAAGGGCGCATAGGGGATCCGCTGCGCCGCCGCGCGCCAGTCATCGATCAGCCCAATCCGCTGCGCCGCTTTGGCGCGGATCTCTTCGATCAGCGCCATCCGCTGCGCATCGCCGCCGATCTCGGCCGGGGTCTCCGTGCCGCGCAGCCCCAGCGCCTCGGCGTCGATAAACACCGTGACGTTGCCCGCGTCGATGATGGAGACCTGATACGTCCGCCCGCCGGCCTCAAGGGTGTCGCAGGGCGCTCCGCTGGGCAGCAGCGCCCCGGTGCTCTCCCCGCCGCAGTCGGCCCAGTCGATCTCGATGCGGGCGCCGCTGCCCGGTACGCCGTCGATACGGCAGTCGCCCTCAACCCGCGGCATACCGTCGGCGACCGGCACATCGGCGATCAGGACCCGTCCGGTGTTCATCATATGGATACGTACCCGGGTCAACGGCGCGTCGGCGGCGATCATCCCCTTCTGGATCGCGAAGGCGCCGACCGCCGCCGAGATATTGCCGCAGTTGCCGGCGTAGTCGATGAAGGCCTCGCTAAGGCTGACCTGGCCGAAGATGTAATCCACGTCCGCGTCGGGCCGGCTGGCGGGGGCGATGATGGCCAGCTTGCTGGTCAACGGATCGGCGCCGCCCAGCCCATCGATCTGGCGCAGATCCGGGCTGCCGAAGACGGAGAGGATCACCCGATCGCGCAGGGTGGGATCGGTGGGGAGGGCATTCTTCATGATAAAGATGCCCTTGCTGGTGCCTCCGCGCACGATAGCGACGGGGAGTGCGGTCACTTCAGTTTGCATCACGACCTCCGGTTTGTCTGAGATAGTTCACGAGGCCGCCGGCGCGGATCATCGCCATGATGTGATCCGGCAGGCGGGTACAGGGGTAGATCTCTTGCTGGGTGATATTGAGGATAATGCCCTGGGCGATATCGATGGAGAGCGCATCGCCCTGGCGGATCTCGCTGGCGCGCGGCGCGCTGAGCGCGGGGATCCCCAGATTGATGCAGTTACGGTAGAAAATGCGGGCGAAGGAGCGGGCCACCACCGCCTGGATCCCCAGATACTTGAGGGTGAGCGGCGAGGTTTCGCGCGACGAGCCGGAGCCCAGGTTATTGCCGGCCACCAGAATATCCCCGGGGCGCACCTGTTCGGCGAAGTAGGGGTTGACGGCGGCCAGGCAGTAAGGGGCGGCCTCGGCGATGCTCAGCGCCATATGCTGCGGCGGTGAGATGATATCGGTGTTGATATTGTTGCCAAACGTCCAGACATTACCGTGTAGCCGCGTATCCATCGGGGACCTCACAGACGCGTTGCGGTGAAAGGATGCTGCCGGTCAGGGCAGCGGTGGCCACGGAGCGCGGAGAGGCCAGCGCATAGCGTGCGACGATGTCGATACACCTTCCTCTGCGGGAGTGCCGCCGGGTGCACAAACGCGGTCGCTTCGATCCGCGTCAGGCCGCTGGCCATCAGGCCATCGATACGCGTTCGCCTCTCCGGCGCCGGGATCCCGGCGGTGAGAGTCCTGCAGCCCGTCGCGTGGGCAGACGTCGCTCAGGCTAACCTGCGCGGGCCAGCCACACATTCGAATTTCGGTCAACGTCAGCGTCTTTGTCTCGCGCGGCTCATCGCGCACCCTGGCGAGTCAGGCGCTTTCTCCGTGAATAAACGACGCGAAGCGGCGGCGGTTACCGCCGTGCTCCTGCGTCTCAATTTTGATGACGTGCGTGGCCATATCCGCGAGCGGCATGCCGCAGAAGGGCCCGACCGGCGCGGGCCATGTCCCGTACCACTGAATCCCTAACAGTCTGATCCCGCATTGCAATGGCTCTCCCCGCGATGGCGTTAACGCAGCGTCACCATAGCCATAGCAGATTACGTGCCAGCTTTTTCCTGACGGGATATTTTTTTAATTAAATGAAAAATAAGATGATTTATTTTTCACCGCGGCAAGGGCCGCCTAGAGCGTAACAAATTTGTTGCTATGGTTTCGTTTTTGAAGAGGCGCGGGGGGCATCGCATCAACGCCGGCTGCCCGGTGAGGCGGGCGGGATGGCGCCCGCGCGTTGGCCGCCATCCTACCGTGGGGGGATTAGGAAGAGGGCATCAGCGATGAATGGTGGGTGGCTATCTTCCACGCCTGGCCGTTCCAGGCGTAGGTAAAGGTATAGCGGGCGGCGGCGCTCGACCGGTCCGCAAAGGTAAAGGTATAGGTGCCAATATCGGTGGCGGTATTGCAGTCTATTTTTATGGTGCGGCTATCGATGACGCCCACCGGCTTCTTGGCGAGAAAGTACCTGAAGTAATCCAGCCGCTCTTCCTGGGTATAGCGCGTTTTATTGGATACGGTGGGCAGTAAAACCGCGTCGGCCTGGTAGGTATCGACCACCTTCTGCGGGTCACCCGTCTTTAGCGCCGCATTCCACTGGTCAAACAGCGCGGCGATTTGCTGCGGAGTCACGCTGACGCACTGCGCTGTCGCGGCGAACGCCGGGTTAACCATCCAGGCCGATACGGCGGCGATAAGGTAGATTTTTTTCATACGGCTTCCTTTTGTCAGGGGGGCGAGATCCTTGTTATTAATAACATAAGTAAACTGTATAGCGATTGTACTATCGTCTATTGTAGCAATAGTCGGATTGTCGCCAGGCCGGGGCGGCGGGAGGGGGCGAAGACCGGCGCGGTACCCTGGGGGGCGGGATGGGGTGCGTGCGCTTGGCGCACGGGCGGCGGAGACGGCGCCAGGGCGCGCAGCGCCTGACGTCGCCCCTGTGCTACTGGAGCTGAGACTCTGCGTTGGAGTCCGGGGTAATGACCTGGATCCCGGCGGCCCGGCAGTATGAGGGGTACTCCCCGGGAAGGGCGCAGTCGCTGATCAGCACGTCAAAGGCGGAGAGCGGGGCGATATTGACCGGCGCGACCTCATCGAACAGCCCGCTGCGGGCCAGCAGGAGCCTGCGGATGCCGTGGGCGATGGCCCGGCGCTTGGTCGCCGCATCGTCCAGTTCGTGCCAGGTGACGCCATGGCGTTCGTCTACGCCGGCGGCGGAGATAAAGACCTTGCGCGGGTTCAGCGTGTCGAGCATGGAGGGGTTGGCGTTGTCGTAAAAGGTGTCGTTTTGGGGTCGATAGCTGCCGCCGCAGAGGATGGCGGCGGCCTGGGGCTTGTCGCGCAGGGCCAGAAAGACGGCGTGTGAGCAGCAGATCCCGGTGAAGCGGATATCCTCCGGGATCAGGCTGACCACCAGCGGCATTTCCGGCCCGTTGTCAAAGAAGACCACGTCGCCGTCGGCGATCAGCCCGGCGGCCAGGATTGCGATCGGCAGATCGTCCTGATGATGCCGCGGGCTGTTTTGCCTGGGGTGGGTCGTCGGCGGATGCGGCGCGTTGACCGCCACAATATAGCCGCCGAGCAGGGTGAGGGGGAGCCCCTGCGGGTGGTTATCCGGGCTCAGATCGCGGCGGATGGTCATAACAGAAACTTCCAGCATGCGTGCGGCATCCTTTAAATGGATGCGGTCGGATTTTTGCAGCAGGGCCTGCAGACGACGGATGCGTTCTTTTTGCTTGGTTTCCATGGGTTTTCTCCGCTCCCGGCGATGAAAATGTTTCTTCTATAACATTTTGCGCGTCTGGGAACATATAAAATATGTGCTTACTATACAGCCGGATAGGGAAAAAATAAAGCCTAGTCCGGCGCAATGTCAATTTATCACATTGTTATTTATTGTTTTTATATGGCGATGCGGCCTGCGACCGATGGCATGACACGCCGCGCTGCGCTTTTCTGACCTGGCTCTCACTGTATACATTCTCTTCGACTCATCGTGATTAATCGCGATCATAATCACAAATGATGCTTTAGCAACATGATAATGTTACTTCAATATCATTGTTGCATTGGCGTTACTAAGGAGTAAGGGCATGGATATTGCAGTTATCGGTTCTAATATGGTTGATCTCATTACCTATACCAATCAGATGCCCAAGGAGGGCGAGACGCTGGAGGCACCGGCATTTAAAATTGGCTGCGGCGGCAAGGGCGCCAATCAGGCGGTGGCGGCGGCAAAGCTCAATTCAAACGTGATGATGTTGACTAAGGTCGGCGATGATATTTTTGCGGACAATACGATCCGTAACCTGGAGTCCTGGGGGATCAATACCACCTACGTGGAAAAGGTCCCCTGCACCAGCAGCGGCGTCGCGCCGATTTTTGTTAACGCCAACTCCAGTAACAGCATTCTGATTATCAAGGGCGCCAATAAGTTTCTCTCTCCGGAGGATATTGATCGGGCGGCGGAGGATTTAAAGAAATGCCAGCTGATCGTATTACAGCTGGAGGTTCAGCTGGAAACCGTCTATCACGCGATTGAGTTTGGCAAAAAGCATGGGATTAAGGTGCTGCTGAATCCGGCGCCGGCGCTGCGTGAGCTGGATATGACCTATGCCTGTAAATGTGATTTCTTTGTCCCCAATGAAACCGAGCTGGAGATCTTGACCGGGCTGCCGGTTGACTCCTATGAGCATACGCGGACGGCAGCCAGAA
Organism: Edwardsiella piscicida; assembly: GCF_001896205.1. Lineage (GTDB taxonomy): Bacteria > Pseudomonadota > Gammaproteobacteria > Enterobacterales > Enterobacteriaceae > Edwardsiella > Edwardsiella piscicida. The sequence goes on along the minus strand of NZ_MPNU01000001.1, from coordinate 2,246,332 downwards.
CGCTGATCGAGAAGGGACTGAATAATATCATTGTCACCATGGGAGAGAAGGGCGCGCTGTGGATGACGCGCGATCAGGAGGTGCACGTGCCTGCATTCAAGGTGTGTGCGGTGGACACCAGCGGCGCCGGCGATGCCTTTATTGGCTGCTTTGCCCACTACTATGTGCAGGACGGCGATGTGGAGGCGGCGATGAAGAAGGCATCACTGTTCGCCGCATTCAGCGTAACGGGGAAAGGAACGCAATCGTCCTATCCCAGTATCGAACAGTTCAATGAGTTTTTGGCATTGAACGCATAATAAAACCATAGCAAGGTAGCATTCATTATGAATAATAAAAGCATCATTCAGATGCCAGATGGCTATCTGAATCGAACACCTCTGTTTCAATTTATTTTATTATCCTGTCTATTTCCACTCTGGGGATGCGCAGCGGCATTGAACGATATTCTGATCACGCAATTTAAAAGCGTATTCGAGTTGAGTAACTTTGCCTCGGCATTAGTTCAAAGCGCCTTTTATGGCGGATATTTTCTGATTGCCATCCCCGCCTCTCTGGTGATTAAGAAAAGCAGCTATAAGATAGCCATTATGATGGGTCTGGCGCTGTATATCGCCGGCTGCTCGCTGTTTTTCCCCGCCTCGCATATGGCCACCTATACGATGTTCTTGGCGGCGATATTCGCCATCGCCATCGGGCTGAGCTTTCTGGAGACCGCGGCGAACACCTACAGTTCGATGCTGGGGCCAAAGGCGCAGGCTACGCTGCGTCTGAATATCAGCCAGACCTTTTACCCGATCGGCGCGGCGGCGGGGATCCTGCTGGGGAAATACCTGGTGTTTTCCGAGGGCGATAGCCTAGAGAAACAGATGGCTGGCATGAGTGCCGAGCAGATCCATGCCTTTAAGCTGGCCATGCTGGAGAATACCCTGGAGCCGTATAAGTACATGATCATGGTGCTGCTGGTGGTGATGGCGCTGTTCTTACTGACCCGCTTCCCCACCTGTAAGGTGGCGCAGACGGCCGGTCGGCCGCGCCCTTCGGCAGGGGAGACGCTGCGTTATCTGGCGGCCAACGCCCGCTTCCGCCGCGGTATCGTCGCGCAGTTCCTGTACGTCGGTATGCAGGTCGCCGTCTGGTCGTTCACCATTCGTCTGGCGCTGGAGCTGGGTGATATCAACGAGCGTGATGCCTCGACCTTTATGGTCTACAGCTTCGGCTGCTTCTTCATCGGGAAGTTTATTGCCAATATCCTGATGACCCGCTTTAACCCGCAGCGGGTGCTGGTGCTCTATTCGCTGATCGGCGCGCTGCTGTTGGCCTATGTCTCGCTGGCGCCGAGCTTCAGCGCGGTGTATGTCGCGGTTACCGTCAGCATCCTGTTTGGCCCCTGCTGGGCGACCATCTATGCCGGTACGCTGGATACCGTAGACAACGAACATACCGAGATGGCCGGCGCCGTCATCGTGATGGCGATTGTCGGGGCGGCGGTGGTGCCGGCGGTACAGGGGTATGTGGCCGACATGTTCCATTCGCTGCAGCTCTCCTTCCTGGTCTCGATGCTCTGCTTTATCTACGTCGGCCTCTATTTTTGGCGTGAGAGCCGCGAGGCGCAGGGATCACCGGCGCGCGACGCGGTGCAGGGGGAGGCATCATGAAGAGCAAAATCATGCTATGGCGGTCGCTGTTTGACGCGCAGCCGCGCACGTTGTTGAGCAATGATGATTTTCGCGTAACGGCGCAGCGCTACGACAGCGGCGTAGAGGGGCTGCGGATCGAGAACCGCCGCGGGCATCTGGTGATCCTGCCCTGGATGGGGCAGATGATCTGGGAGGCCTGCTTCGATGGGCGCGATCTGACCATGCGCAACATGTTCCGCCAGCCGAAGGCGGCGACGCAGGTGGTCGAGACCTACGGCTGTTTCGCCTTTCACTCCGGCCTGCTGGCCAACGGCTGTCCATCGCCGGAGGACAGCCACCCGCTGCACGGTGAGATGCCCTGTGCGCCGATGGATGAGGCTTGGCTGGAGCTGGACGGAGACAGCCTGAGTATCACGGGAAGCTATGAGTATGTGATGGGCTTCGGCCATCACTACCGGGCTCAGCCGACGGTGGTGCTGCGCGGGGAGAGCGCGCTGTTCGATATCGGGATGCGGGTGACCAACCTGGCGTCGGTACCCATGCCGCTGCAGTACATGTGCCACATGAACTACGCCTATGTTCCCGATGCGCTGTTTAGCCAGACGATCCCGGACGCGGCGCTGATCCTGCGCGAGTCGGTACCGGCCCACGTGGTACCGACGCCGCAGTGGCAGCGCTTCACCGAACGCCTGCGTCAGGGGGAGGCGACGCTGACGCGTCTGGATGCGCCGCAGTGCTACGATCCGGAGATCGTCTTCTTCGCCGATCGGCTGGATCGCTATGGCGAGCGGCAGGAGTTTCGGATGCAGGCGCCGGACGGGACGACCTTTGTGACCCGCTTCTCCAGCGGCGACTTTAACTACGTGACGCGCTGGATCCTGTACAACGGCGATCAGCAGGTGGCCGCCTTTGCGCTGCCGGCGACCTGCCGTCCAGAGGGCCATCTGGCGGCGCAGCGCAGCGGCACGCTGCTGCAGCTGGCGCCGCAGCAGAGCCGCAGCTTCTGGCTGACCACCGGGATCGCCTGACCCCGCCAGCCACCTAGCCAGTGCCGCTGGTGAAATATCGCTACGCGCCCCGCGGCGCCCCTCATCGGAGGGGCGCCGCGTTGCCCTGAGTGCCGCGTGGGATTTAGAAGGTATAGTCGACGCCCAGCGTGACGGAGCGCCCCGGCGCCGGCTGGCGGCCCCATGGACTGGTATCGATCCCGCGGTAATAATAGTCCTTGTTAAACAGGTTATTTACCGTGATATAGCCGGAGAGTTGGCTGTCGCGATCGTGGTACAGCGCCTGGGTCACCTGCGCGTTCCATACGGTGTAGGAGGGCAGGCGTCCTGCATCCCCCTTCGCCGTTTCGGCACGGGTGTTCTCCTTGTCAGAGAAGGCGGCGCTGTAATAGTAGCCGGAGAGTGCAAAGGTGGTGTCGCGCCACTGGTAGCGGCCATCCAGCACCAGCTGGTGACGGGAGGCGTAGGGCATCTGACGTCCGGCGTTGGCCCCGATCAGCTGCTCGCTGTCGAGATAGGCGTAGCCCGCGTGCAGCCTCATCCCCTCCAGGAAGGCGGGAGAGTAGAAGGCCTCCATTTCGATACCCTGATAGCGGGCGCGCCCCAGGTTGACGAAGCTGGCGCTGGCGTTGTCGTAGATTATTTTACTGTCCGTGTAGTCGATGCGGTAGTAGTCGGCCTGCAGGCTGAGCGCCGGCCAGGGGGTGTAGCGCACGCCGGACTCGTAGTTCCAGGCCAGCTCGGCGCCGCGCTGGTCGCCTTTGACGATTTGGGTCACCTGCGGGGCGCGCAGGCTCTTTTGCGCGTTGGCATACAGGAACCAGGCGGGGGTCGCCTGATAGCCCAGGGTCAAGCCCGGTAGCCACTGCTGATCCCGGTTCTCCACCGTTTGGCCGCTGCGGTTATCGCGATAGCGCTCGTTAACCCGCTCGAAGCGTATCCCGGGGGTGATGGTCAGGCTGTCGTCAAACAGCATCACGGCGTCGCTGAGGTAGCCGGCCACGCCCTGGTTATGGAACTTCCAGTCGCGGGTCACCTCGTCCGGGCGAGCCTGGGTCAAATAGCGGCGTTGGACCAGGTAGTCGATGTTTTCATCGATCAGCCGGGCGCCCAGGGTGAACTTCTGATTGAGGTACTCCCCGGCGTGATACAGCGTCAGGCGCGGTTCGGTGCCCCAGACCTTAAAGTCGCGCGGCGAGCTCTGCTTGATATCCGCCGGGCGATCCGGCGCCCAGACCATCCCCGCGGCTTGGCTCAGGCCGACGTCGAAGCTGCGGTGCGACAGGTGGCCGAACAGCGTCCAGTTGAGCTCGCCGGTGTCGAAGGGGCCAACCCTGTCCAGCAGGGTGTTGTAGACCGCGCTCAGGCGCTGGGTGCGCCCCTGATAGCCGTCCTGCAGCCGGGTGCTCTGGGTGCGATCCTGCTGATAGTCGGCGGCGGAGAGCGCGCCGGGGAGCTGGGCGTCGGCATCATAGTATTGATAGGTCAGATTCAGGCTGCTGTCGTCGTTGATATTCCACAGCCCTTTGATCCGGTAGTTTTGCACCCGTTGCCGACTGTGCTCACGAAACGCGCTGCCGTTGACCAGATTGCCTTCGAGCTGCAGGCCGAACTGCGCATTCAGCATGCCGCCGCTGCTGATATAGGTGTCGGACAGATTACGCCCGTGACCGGCCAGCGTGGTGCGCTGCGATATCCGGTTTTGCCAGCGATAGGGAATCGGCTTACTGATGAGGTTAATCACCCCGCCCACGTTGTTGGGGCCATACTGCACCGCCGCGCCGCCGCGCACCACGTCGATCCTGTCGAGGGTCTGAAAGGTGACCGGAAAGAGGGAAAGGCCGGTCTGGCCGTAGGGCGCCAGCGCCAGCGGTATGCCGTCGAGCAGCATCTGCACGTAGCCGCTGCGGCTGTCCTGCAGACCGCGCACGGCGACCTGCGCCAGTATCCCGGTGCCGGTTTCATCCTGTACCTTTACGTTGGGAACGCGCTGCAGGGCGTCATCGATAGAGCGGTTGGCATCCTGGGTCAGCTGCTGGTTGCTGATGACGCTACGGCTGCCGGGGTAGGTTTTTACCGCGTCGGCCCGGGCGTCGCCCAGCAGGTTGCCGCTGACGACGACGCGCTCCTCCGCATGGGCAAAACCGGCTCCGGAGAGCAACAGGGCCGCGGCGATGGGGCTGAGAGAGAGGCAGGCTGTTTTCATTATGATCCCTTATTGAGTCTGGTGATAAAAGGTGGGTGCCGTTGTGTGTCATGACGTCCAAACGCGCGCGGGACAGGCTGCGCACCGCTCGGACGGTGGTTACGGCGTCGCGTCGGCCCGCAGGAAAAACAGGCCATGCTCCTCCACGCCGGCGTACTGCCGGTATAGGGTTTGCAGATCCGCGCGCGGATCGACGTCGGCAAAGCGCGCCGGGTGCAGAAACTCGGCGATGGCCTCCAGCGCGATGACGTTGAACGGGCTGTCGTAGAACTGGTGATAGATAGCCATGACCTGGCCGTCGCGGATGGCCGGCAGGGTCGCGAAGCCGCGGCGCGTCAGCAGGCGCTGCAGGCGCGGTCGGGTGCTGGCCTCGGTCGCCTGGTAGCCCAGGGGCACCGCCAGGGAGAGGCCGCCGCGCTGGCTCCAGTCGGCGCCGCTGAGCAGATAGCGCGCGGGGCGGACGGCGATCAGTTGCTCCAGATTGACGTCGCCGCCGCCGTCGGGGACGCGGTCGGCCAGCAGATTGCGCCCGCCGGCGGCCTCGATAAACTGACCGAAGCCGCTGCGACCAAAGACGGCGCAGCAGCTATCGCCGGTCATGCCGGCGTGGTTTTCGAACACCACGCCGGGGCGCTCGGCGTCCGGAATCGTGGCCACCCGCCGCTGTACGCGCTGCTGCAGCTGCTGATAGCGGGCGATAAAGCGTTCGGCGTTGGCGGATTCGCCCAGCGCCTGTCCCAGCAGACGTAGGGAGGGGACGGTGTTGTGCAGCGGTTGGCGGCGGAAGTCGATAAACAGGGTGGCGACGCCGCTTTTTTCCAGCAGCGCCAGGGTGCCGCTCTCCCGCAGGCGCGGTAGCAGACCGAGATCGAAGATCGCCAGATCGGGGCGCAGCGGCAGCAAAAATTCCACGCTGAGGTCGCTGCGGTAGGGGTTGGCGAAGACGGGGATCTGCGTCAGGCGCGGGTAGGCCTGAGCGTAGCGGCGCGCCATGTCCGGCGCGCGTCGCCGCAGGGAGTCATCCCAGGCGACGATGCCGCGCAGCGGATCGCCGGGGTGCAGCAGGCTGAGCGCCAGCAGCAGACGGCTATCGCCCAGCACGATCCGCTGCGCAGGGGCGTTGAGGGTGACCTGACGCCCCGCCAGATCGGTCAGCGTCAGGGGGGCGGCGCGCAGCGGCGCGGCGACGCACAGCATCAACGCGAGGGAGAGGAACATAAGCTTCATAATGGATCTCATTCAAGGGGTGAATGGGGCTCGACGCCGAGCCGTTCGCATCACTCGAGCCAAACGGTGTGCGGCTCGGCGTGCATCAGAAAGTGGCGATGAGAGATGTTCCAGGCGTAGGCCCCCGCCAGCGGAAAGACCAGCCAGTCGCCCGTCGCCAGCGCGGCGATAGGCTGGCGGCGCGCCAGGACATCCTTGGGGGTGCACAGTTGGCCGACCAGCGTGACGCGCCGATCGCGGATCTCCGGCGGCGTGTCGCGGCGCACCACCTGGAACGGATGGTCATGGCCCTGCGCCGCCGGGGTGCGAAAGTGATGGGTGCCGCCGTGGCCGATGGCGAACCACTCGCCCAGATTGCGCTTGATGTCCAGCACCTCCATGACGTAATAGCCGCAGGGGGCGCTGATGTAGCGCCCGCACTCAAAGCGCAGCAGCCAGGGGTCGGCCCGACAGGCGCGGCGAACGGCGGGCAGCCGCTGGCAAAAGTCGGCCCAGTCGAAGTGGCGGGCGGGATCGCGGTAGTTAATGCCGAAGCCACCGCCGAGATTGACCATCTCTATCTGCAGGTGAAACTGCTGGCACCAGCGCTGGACCTGGGTCAGGCAGTGCTGGATCAGCGCCAGGTGGCTGTCCACGCTGAGCTGGTGGGAGAGCAGGTGAAAGTGAAAGCCGCGCAGCCGCAGCCAGCGGGCGTCGCCGATGAGCCGCAGCGCCGGCGCCAGATCGGCGGGGTCCAGGCCGAAGGGGGTCGGCTTGCCGCCCATCATCAGCGGCGTCTCCGCGCCGCCGGGCAGCGGAATGTTCATGCGCAGCAGCAGGGGCAGCGTCTGGCGCCGGCGTTCGGCCAGCGCCGCCAGGCGCCGCAGCTCGCCCAGGCTTTCGACGTGCAGAGCGTCGACGCGCAGATCGCAGGCCTGCTCCAGCTCGCGGGTCAGCTTGCCGGGGCCGCCGAACAGGAGCCGGCTGTCCAGCGACTGCTGCGCCAGCCAGGCCAGCTCGCCGCCGGAGGCCGCCTCAAAGCCATCGACCCACGGCGCCAGGGTGTGCAGGATCGGCGCTTCGGCGTTGGCCTTCGCGGCGTAAAACAGCTCACAGTGCTCGGGCAGAAGGCGCTTCATCGTCGCGATGCGTTCGCGCAGGGCGGAGAGATCGTAAAGGTAGCCGCAAAACGGGGTATGGCGCTGCTGCAGCCGCTGTATTTCACGTGTTACCAAGGGCGTCATGGGCGGCTCCTCATCGGGTGGGGCAAGGGGGTGTAGTCGGCGTGGCGATCGCGGCGCTGCAGCAGGCGCGTCCGCAGGTTGTTTTTGCTGGGCAGCGGCGCGCCCTCTAGCAGGGCGGCGATCTCCGGCTGGTGATGCCAGCGCTGCAGGTGGTGCGCCAGCCGATCCCATAGCCGCTGCTCCAGCGTGCGATCGCCGTCGGCCAGGCGGAACAGGGCCTCGGCGAGATGGTTGACGAACAGGCAGTAGGCGGTGCGCTGCCAGCCCTGGTGGCGGGTGTAGCTGATCGAGCGCCGCGCCGCGTCGGAGAGGGTGGCCAGGCGGGCGGCGTCCCAGCGGGCGCTGTCGAGCTTGGTTCCCTCCAGATCGCGCAGCCACAGGCGGCAGGGCAGATGATCCTGTAGCCCGATAAGCACATTCTGCAGATGGGGTTCAAAGACGATCCCGCGATCGAAGAAGGCCGTGAGGACGCTGGGCAGCAGCAGCGTCAGGTAGTGATCCAGCCACAGCAGCGCGGTCTCTCGGTAGTCGAGCGCGCGGGTGGCCGCCAGCTCGCGAATCAGGCGCTGCAGCGGGCTGGCGCCGTCGCGATCGAGGCCGAACAGCGTCCCCGCCAGCGCGGTCTGTCCATCCTCGCGGACGCTGAGCGGCAGGGCCTGGCGATACAGTATGCCAAAGCACTCCTGCAGATGGCGCACCGCCTCCTGCTCATCCGCCCGGGCGAGGGGGCTAAAGTCCAGCGTGGTGGCGTTGGGCTCGCGCAGAATGGTCAGGCCGGGAACGGCGTGCTCCAGCTGACGAAAGTCTTCATTGAGCAGGGCGCTCAGGGTGACCGCGCTCTCTAGCTCATACCAGGCGTTTTTGCGGATGCAGTTGGTCAGCCGCACGTGGATAGAGCACTTGAGGAACCACGGCAGCGCGGGGTGGTACAGCGTGCGCACCGAGGAGGTCGGCGCCAGCGCCGCCCCGCGCGGCCCCAGCGGGGTAATCAGCCCCTGACGCGCGGCGCGCAGATAAAGCGGGGAGCGCATGATGTGCGCCGTCTCCCAGGGATGACAGGGGTACAGGTGGGGCTCGCCGCCCAGCTCGCTCAGTACGCCGCCGATATCATCGATGCCCCGCTGGCTGAGCAGACGCGGATCGATGCGAAACCAGAACAGCGGAAAGCGGGCGCCGACCTCGGGAGAGCAGGCCAGCAGCGCCCGGGGGTCGACCCCACTGCGGCTTTTCGGGCTGGGGTGGAGCGGATGTCCCCAGATCAGCCCCTGCTCGCTGCCGATAAAGTCCGCGCCCGGGCGAAACGCATGGGCGAGAAACGCCGCCGTCACGGCGCTGCTGTTGGCGATTTGCGCTGCCAGCGCCTCGTTGTGCGCCACCTCCAGGCGCGCGGCCATCTCCGACAGCAGCAGGTCGATGGCCTGCGCCGGCGAGAGCGGGCGCCAGGAGCGGCCAAAGGATTTGACAAAGGGGACAGTGTCGAAGTCGCCGCGCCCCAGCAGGCTCCAACGCCGCGCCTGGATAGCCAACAGACAGTCGCTGGCGGGCAGCGTCAGGCGCAGGGGCTCGCCCGCCACCTGCGCGCGGGTCAGCGCCTGGGGAATATCGCCGTGGGGGCAGAGACGCACGCCGTCATCCGCCAGAGCAAACTCGCGAATATAGCAATTCAGCAGCGCGGTAAAGGTCGCGTGACAGGCGACGGCGGTGACCTCGGGATTAGGCGTCAGGGCATCGGTGGTCATGGCAGGGCTCCTTAAAGGGAAAAACGAGACAGAGTGCCAGTGCGGCAAGCGCCGCGACGGCAGACGCGATAAAGGGGGCCGACGGCGAAGCCTGCGCGCTCAGCAGCGCGGCGCACAGGCCGGCGCCGACGCCGGCCCATTTGCCGGCGGCATCCAGCTGCGCCAGGCGGTAGGCGGCGTCATGGGCGCGAAGGCGTTCGGCGATGCGTCGGTTAAGCCCGGCGTAGGCCAGCAGAATGCCCACGCCGAACAGGGTTCTGGCGGCCAGCAGCGCCGCCGCGCCCGAGAGGGCGTATTGCCACAGGGCGGCGATCGCCAGCAGCGCCAGCCCCAGCGGGAGATGATGACGGGACGCGGCCGTGCGGTGCAGCGGCGGCAGCAGCAGCAAATAGAGCAGGTGGGGCCAGCTGTAGAGCGCCCCGACCATCGCCGAACCGGCGACCCACGGCTGGGCGTAGGGCAAAAAGTAGGGAAAGGTGACGACCATGGCGAAGCTGAACAGGATCTGCTGCACCCTGAGCAGCGTATAGCCCGCCGGCGCCGCCGTTGACGCCGCCGCGCCGCGCTGGGGGCGATCCTCGCCGTTTTCCCAGGCCGGGCCGCGATCGTCCGGCAGCCAGCGTGTGAGCAGCAGCGCGAGCAGCGGCAGCAGGGCCAGCCAGAGCCACAGACGCTGCGCCTGCAGCGGCGCGAACTCCAGCGCCGCGCCGATCAGCGGCGGGGCCGTCAGCAGCGCCAGACGGGCGGAGAACTGGGTCCAGTTGAGCGCATGGGCCAGCCTCTCGCCCGGGCAGGCGCGGTAAAGATAGCCGTTGGCGGCCGCCAGCGTGCCGCCGGCCAGCCCCTGCAGCGCCAAGGCTGCGATCAGCCAGGGCAGTGAGGGGGCGACGCCTGCCCAGGCAAAGGCCAGCGCCAGCCCCAGCAGCGCCCGCTGCAGCGAGCGGCGGCGGCCGTAGCGGTCGGCGAAGCGCCCCCAGTAGGGGGTGCTCAGGGCCATCAGGACCGTCGGCAGCGTCGCGATCAGGCCGATCCAGGGGCTGTCCGGCGCCACCGAAAACCCGCGCAGCAGCGTCGGCAGAAACAGCGGTACGCCAAGGACGGTAAAGGCGGCCAAAAAGTGGCAGGCCAGCACGATGGGCAGGATCGGCGCCATATCAGCTCGTCTCGGCGCGCAGGAAGTTAGGGCCGCTGTGGCCGTAAAACTTGTTGATGTCCGCCGCGCCGGAGGCCTGCTTGCTGAGCAGGCTGCCGCTTTGCAGCAGGTATTTCACCGGCTGGTGGGGATCCTCGAACAGGCAGCGTTGGGCGAAGGCGGTATCGACGCCGCGCTGTGCCAGGGTGGCGAGGGTGTTCGCCAGCGCCTGGCGCAGTATGTGGTAGGCGGCGGCGCGGTTAAGCTCGCCGGCGGCGGCCAGGCTCTCCAGCACCGCGGCCAGGTCCAGCTGCAGGGTGATGGTGATGAACATCTGCGCCAGCGCCCGTTCGTCGTCTACGCAGATGCGCGGATCGCGCAGCTGCGCCAGCCGTGGGGCCAGATCGGGGCAGGCGGCGCAGAAGCGCGCGGGCCAGAGGCGGGCGGCGTCGTTGTCCTTCAGCACCAGCGTCAGCGGTTGGCCGGGAGCCAGGCTGAGCATGGCGTTCTGCTGGTTAGACTCCAGCGCGATGCCGTAGCGCAGCCACAGGGTCAGGTGTACCTCGGCCATCAGTGTGCAGTATGACTGCCACCATTGGTAGAGCGTGGGCATGTTGGGCTGACGCAGGACAAAGGCGAGATAGCTGCCGCCGTCGGGCATCGGGCTGCCGAGCGCGGCCACCGGCGCCAGGGTCTCGTCGGCGCGGGGGGCCGGATAGCGGCGTAGCAGGAAGGCCAGCAGCATCTCATCGCCTACGTGGCCGCCGTCGCTTTCATCGACGTGGCGCAGGCGCCCGCGCAGCAGCGGATCGCGCTGCGCCAGCCGCGGCAGAACGTCGGCGAACCACTGCCCGTCATACAGCGTAGAGGGCTTGATTAAGCGCAGATTTTTTTGCCCCAGGGTGCGCATCGCCAGGGGGACCTTAAGATGACAATCGGGGTGCTCGGCCAGCTGCAGGGTGCGAACCGACAGTGTGGGGTAGACCTCCAGATACGGGTCGGGGGCGGGCAGAAAATCGGGCGGCAGCGCGTTGAGCTGGGGCCAGGTCAGCGGATGCACCGGCAGCAGAACGTGGTCGCAGGCGATCTGCGGCGGCAGTCCGACCTGCGCGGGGCGGGGCCACCAGGCCGGCCGCGGCTGCTCGCTGCACAGGGTGACGGCATCGCGCGGCACGGCGAGCCAGCGCAGCGCGAAGGGCTGGGCGAACTCCGGGGCGTAGCGGCGCAGCTGTGCGGCGTCGAAGCCAAATTTGGCGCGCGCCGTGGGGTAGTAGGGGTGGTCGAGGAAGCTGGCCATGCGATCGGCGTGGCGCAGTCGCTCGCCCCAGCTGCAGCGCGCCAGATCGGGGGTCAGCGCGGCGGCCTGCTCGGCGAAGATAGCGCGGCAGAGCTCGCCCTGCGCGCAGGCGGCGTCGGCTTCGGCGCGGTAGGCGTGGTACAGCCGCTGCGCCTCGGGATCGTCCGGCGGCGTCAGGCGCGCCAGCCAGGCATCGTAGCCCTCGCAGTCGCGCCATTCGCCGTCGTGATACTCCTGCCAGCGCGGCGCGGTGGCCCGCCAGGACTGCATGTAGTCGTGGGGAGAGACCGCCAGGCGCAGCGGAACGGCGAAGTGCGAGGCGTATAGCCAGTGGGTGTCGCCCTCTCGGTGCAGCGTCGCGCGGCTCAGTACCCCGGCGACATCCTCGCGGAGGCAGGCATCGATAATGCGCTGCGTAATATAGCGGCGTTGGTTCATGGCGCGATCTCCCAGGTCAGTGATGGCAGGACGCGCTCCGCCAGGCTCTGCAGCCGCATCGGGTCCGCCGCCTGCAGGTAAAGCACGCCCAGGTAGTCTTTGTTGGAGTGGGTTTGCGTAATGCGCTCGCCGCGTTGGCGCAGCGCCCGGTAGCTGACGCCGGGCGGGCAGTGGGGCTGCGGCGGGCGGTGCAGGGTGCCGCTGTTTTCCGCGATCAGATAGTGGATCAGGGCGGCGGCGGCGGGTGGGGTGACGTCGGGCAGCGGCTGCCCCAGATGCAGGCGCAGAATCGGGGTAAACCAGCCGCCGGGCAGCAGTCTATCCAGCAGGAACTCGCGCCCATCGCCGATGCTGCGGTAGTTGATCTCGACCAGCCGCGGCCCCTGCGCGTCGGCGATAAACTCGCTGTGGCACACCCCCAGGCCGACGCCGAAGCGCTGCAGCTGCGCCAGGGCCTGGGCCTGCCAGCGCTGGCTTAGCGTCCCCGGCCAGCGCGCCTGGGCTTCGATAAAGTGAGGCGCGGCGCCGAGCGTGACGTCGAAGCCGCCGATCGCGATCAGCCGCTCGCCGTCGCCCAGGGTCTCCAGGGTGAACAGCGGTCCGTCGAGGTACTGCTCCAGCAGCAGCGTGCAGCCGGGGGGAAAGGCGGCGCGCGCCCGGGCCAGCTGCGCGGGATCGTCGACCCGCGTGACGTTCATCGACGCCACGCCCTGACTGGGCTTGAGCACCAGCGGCCAGGGCCAGTCGGGATCGATGGGGGTCTCCGGCAGCAGCCGCTGCGACCAGAGGGAGGGCAGGCCCAGCTGGGCTAAGCGCTGGCGCATACGCCACTTCTCCTTGGCCGCATAGCAGATGGGCCAGGGTTTTCCCGGCAGATCCAGCGCGGCGGCGGCGATGGCGCAGGCGCTCTGCAGGTGGTCGCTGTTGGTGAAGAGCGCGCGGGGCGTGACGTCCAGCGCCGTCAGCGTCTCCAGGATGGCGAGCGGATTAAAGACATCGCATTCGACCACCGTCACTGGCTCAGCGAGGCAGGCGCGGTGTTCGGCGGCGCGATCGGTCAGCAGCAGTACGGGGAGATCCAGCCGTAGGGCGGCGGGAACAAAGCCCTGGGTGGTGGCGGCATTGACCACGTGACTGACGATGACCAGAGGTGCGGAACGAGACATAGGCGGTATCCGTTTTACAGGGAAAGATCGGTGGCGCGCGGGCCACGGGAGGTCGCGGCGCGGAGGTCGTCGCGCCGCTGACGTAACGCGCGGAACAGCAGGCCGCGATCTTCGCCGCACAGCCAGGCGTCGATCCCGCGGCGCAGCCAGTCGGCCTGCTGCCGTTCGCTGCGGGGGTTGGCGCAGAAGGGGACGCCGGCGGCGCGGCAGCGGCGGGCGATGCGGCGCAGCTGGCGGGTCACCCGCGGGTGCGTCGGCTGCGCGCCCAGCCCCAGGCTGAGCGCCATGTCCAGCGCCCCCTCCAGGATCATGGCGACCCCGTCGAGCGCCAGCAGCTCATCGAGGATGGCCAGCCCGGCGGCTGACTCGATCATCGGGATCAGCATCAGTCCCTGGTTGGCCTGCTGACAATAGGCGTCCAGCGGTCGGGTGCCGAAACCGGTGACGCCGCCGCCGGTGATACCGCGTCGTCCAAGGGGCGGAAAGCGCATAGCGTCGCGCGCCGCGGTGACCTCGGCGATGGACTCGACCTGCGGCAGGACGATGCCGTGGGCACCGAGATCCAGCACGCGGCCAATGCGCTTGGCCGTGGCGTCGGGAACGCGCACCAGCGGCGCGCAGCCGTGGCTCTGGGCCAGATGAATGCAGTGCTGCAGGCGCTCCTCATCGTGGGGCAGATGCTCCATATCCAGGATGACAAAGTCATACCCGGCGCAGGCGATCATCTCCACCAGCAGGGGGTGGAGCAGCGAATTGAGGATGCCGAAAACCGGCTGTTTACCCAGCTTAGCGGGGAGCGATAATTCCAGCATAGTTATTAATGATAATGGTAATGATTTTCATTCAAATTAATCTAGCGGGGATGATCGTGGTGAGATAGTGAATAATTGTTGCAAATTATTTCAGAATGCGTCGGAGCGGGGCGGCGGCTGGCGGCGGCGGCAGTGTTATATAACAGTATGTTTATTATGGTTATTGTGATTATCCCGCGCCCTGTCGCCGCGGCGGGGAGCGACGGCGACGGGGAGGCGCGACCGGGTCAGGGCGCTGGCGGGGCGCTGAGTCCATCCACCACCAGCTGGGGGCGTCCGCGGGAGCAGGACTCGACCCGGCCGCGGACGCCATAGACGTCGGCCAGGTGGGCTGGGGTGATCACCGCCTGCGGAGGGCCATCGGCGATGCGCCGCCCCTGCGAGAGCAGCAGGGCATGATCGGCGTGGCGCAGGGCGATATTCAGATCGTGCAGTACCACAATTGTGACAATGTCACGTTTTTGCGTCTCCTCACGCAGCAGCGTCATGACGTGAAACTGGTAGTTGAGATCCAGCGCGCTGAGGGGTTCATCCAGCAGCAGCAGCGCGGGGCGGCGGATCAGCGATTGCGCCAGCCCAACCAGCTGCTTTTGCCCGCCGGACAGGGTCGTCAGGCTGTGCAGCGCCAGGTGGGCGATCCCCAGCCGGGTCAGCAGCGCCAGCACCTCGCGCTCGTTGGCGTCGCCTTCGGCGGTGGCATGGCGGGCCACCATGACCGACTCCAGTACGCTCAGGCGTACCCCCTCCGGCAGCGTTTGCGGCAGGTAGACCACCTGACGGCTACGGTGAGCCGCAGAGCACCCCACCAGCTGGCATCCGTTGAGCAGCAGGCTGCCGCGCGCCGGGTGTAGGCCGGCCATCGCCCGCAGTAGGGTCGACTTTCCGCAGCCGTTGGGCCCCAGCAGTGCGCAGACCTGGCCGCCCGCCAGCCGTTCGACGCTGAGGCCGTCAATCACGCGGCGCTCGCCGTAGCCTGCGCTCAGCGCGTTTATCTGTAGACCCGACATTATAGGAGCCCCCGCTGGCGGAAGAGGATGCTGAGGAAAAACGGCACGCCGACCAGCGCGGTGACGATACCGACGGGAATGACGACGCCGGCAAAGAGGTTCTTGGCGGCGACGGAGGCCAGCGAGAGCACCAGCGCGCCGCTAAGGGCGCTGCCGGGCAGGTAAAAACGGTGATCCTCGCCAAACAGTAGACGGGCGATATGGGGCGCGACCAGGCCGATAAAGCCGATCGGCCCGACGAACGCGACCGCCAGCGCGGACAGGATGCTGATGCGCAGCAGGGTGCTCAGGCGCAGTCGACGGACGTCGATACCGAAGCTGCTCGCCCGATCCTCGCCCAGGCGCAGGGCGGTGAGCTGCCAGGCGCTGCGCAGGGAGAGGGGCAGCAGCACGATCAGGGCGGTGCCCAGGATCCCCAGCGTCGTCCAGGAGGCGCGGGCCAGGCTGCCCATGGTCCAGAACACCAGCCCCTGCAGGGTATCCTCGCTGGCGATAAACTGCATCAGGGCGACCAGCGCGTTGAAGGTGAACACCAGCGCGATCCCAAACAGCACGACGCCGGAGGCGGCGACGCGGCTCCAGCGGGTGATGCCATACAGCAGCAGGGTGGCGAGCAGGGCGAAGAGGAGCGCATTGGCGGAGATCGCCCACTGCGCCGGGAGTCCCGGCACGCTGAGCCCCAGCACGATGGCCAGGGCGGCGCCGAAGGCGGCGGCGGAGGAGACGCCCAGGGTGAAGGGGCTGGCCAGCGGATTATTGAGGATGGTCTGCATTTCAGCGCCGGCCAACCCCAGGATCATACCGACCGTGACGGCCATAAGGGCATAGGGCAGGCGGATATCCCAGACGATGACCTGCGCCGCGGCCTCGGCGGCGGCGGGGTGCCACAGCGTTTGCCAGAGGCGTGAGGGCGACAGATCCGACGGCCCAAGGGTGAAATCGAGCAGCAGCGAGGCGGCGATGGCGGCCAGCATCGCGGCGATGAGCCACAGGCGCCGCCGCAGGATGCGGCGATAGGCGCGCTGGACGGCGATGGCGTCTACGCCTGGCCTGAGCGGCGCGTCGGCTTCGCGGGGCGCGGCGACCCCTGTGGAGTAGGGTGTTTTCATGGCTGGAATACCGTAGGAATAATAAAGTGATAACGCTAATCAATATCAATATTGATGTAAATGAAAATTATTAGCATGTGAGGCGTGGGGCAGGAACAGGCGCTGTGTGGTGCGGGGCGCCCTTGGTATCCGCCGACCAGGCGGAGGGGAGCGGCGCGATCTGGCGAGACTGGGCTAACTTGAGCTTGCGAATGCGATCCGATCTCAATTACAATAGTATTGTTATAACATAACATATGCTAGGAGCTGAGATGAAACCACCTATTTACCCGGCGTGCCGCCGGACGCCCTGTGTCACGACGGCGGCGGATGTACTCTCTCTGCGGGGCATTCGCGCCGCCGCGCTGGGCGGGGGATCGCGCCGATGAAGATCCTCTCCTCGCTGAAAACGGCCAAGCATCGCCACCCGGACTGCCGTATCGTGCGCCGCCGCGGCAGGCTGTATGTCATCTGCAAAAGCGACCCCCGCTTTAAGGCGCGCCAGCGCTGACGGTGCGAGCTTTCGCTATTCGACGTGCGGATCCGCGCCTCTGCGCCGCAGAAACGATCGATAGAAACGATCGATAGAAACGATCGATAGAAACGATCGATAGAAATAAAAGATGCCCCGCCTTAGCGGGGCATCTTTTATTGATTGCAGAGAAAACGGCTCACTTAATACCGTTATAACCATCCATATAGGTTTGTATGATGGCATCGGACATCGCCTGACGCCATTTCTGTTCCCGATGGCTATAGCTGTTGTACGCTTTTCCCGCGAAATGCTCTTTGCCATTTATTCTGGTTAGAAACGCCTGGCTTTTAAATTCGTCGATGCGCTGCTGCTGCTGAGCCTGGGTGATGGCGGCGGCGCGATCTTTTTTCCCTAGTTCCCAGAACTGCTGCAAAAAGGGGATGGAGGATTGGTATGAGTCATAGAGTTTAGTGCGGTAGTTAGGGTCGAAATTATCATCGGAGGCGTAGGTGAGGTGTTTAGCGTGGCGCGCGGCGCTGCTTTCAGGTTGGGCGCAGGCGGAGAGCAGTAGGGGGGCGGTAGATAGGATACAGAGGAAAAATAAATGTTGTTTATTTACGGTATTATCTCGTTAGGTAATACTATTTTAATGGTATTACAAATACTATCATAGTTATCTCGGTGAAGGTAAGTTGAGATTATTTTCAGCTGCCGATGGCGCCCTCTGCGAGGCGTTGGTAAGGGGGGGCGATATGCCCACTGCACTCTGGCACAGTGGGCTTAGGCGGCGCGCCCGGCGTGGGGCGAAATAGGCGCTAGCGCCGTCGGGCGGCTATATCAGGGTTCTGCCGACGCCGACCGGATTGCACCACCGTTGCTTGTATTTTCCTGACATAAAGCCGAAGGAGAAATGCAGCGGGAGCGCGAGGGCATGGGCTTTCTCGGTCGCTTTTTCCAGATTGTTCCACATCAGGATAGTACCTATCGAGTGCGCCTTTATCTCCATATCATAACCAATGTTGATAAAGTCGACGAAGAAGCCCAGCGTCGAGGTTGAGGTGATGAGTAGCTGGATCCCAACGGGATTATCATTGAGGTAGAGAACCTCGCCGATAAAGTCATCTTTAAACTTAACAAAGAAATCGATATTAATCTCTCGCTCGGGAATAATCGCGCCTCTACGCATAAAAAATAGATTTTCATATATTGAAAATAATTCTTCACCGCTAAGTTGGCTGACGTCGACAAAGTATCCACCGTCGGCGATAAATTTTTTAATTTCACGTCGTCGGGTGGAGACGGTCTTTTTGGAAAAGTCTTCCCTTACGTTTTTTGCAAAGGCCGCGGTCCGCTTAGTAAAAAGGTTAAATGACGAATTGATGATATTTTTCTTGAGCGGACTAAGGCACTTGGTTTTGAATGGCGCAATGCATTTGACGTCCGAAGAGAACGGCAGAACGATCGAAGAATTGGGAATAGGCAGACTGCTTATCGACTTATTCGGATTTTTAAAGTCATTGACCAGCCATTTCCCATCAAGGCAGGCGGCGCCCAGCAACTTCTTTTTTCTGTAGGCGACAAATCGCAGATCCGCACCATGGTGTAACATAAATTTAATATAATGAGGCGATGACTCTGAGTTGTAGCCATATTTTGAGCAGCATTCCATATACTCATCGATACCGCACTCATCCCACCCCGAAAATTTGAACAACATAGCAATGCCTTTATATTTCGTTTTTCCTTATGATACATTACAAATTGTTACAGTCATATATTTATATAGTGATTGTTGATATTTTATTAGGATTGGTTAATGTCAATGCGGAGATGTCTGTTTTTTCAGCGGCGCTGAGGCAGGTTATTTCCCCCGCCCCAGTCCAGTCTCAGCGCTCTTCCGTCGGCGCGGGCGCCTCGACGGGCCAGGGCCACTGAATATAGTCATTGTTTGCGCAGGCGCCGATCGGGCGGGCGGGAACCCCGGCGGCGACGCTGTGCGCCGGAATATCGTGGGTGACGACGGCGCCGGCGCCGATTTTGACATCGCTGCCAATGGTGACGGCGCCGACGAGGCAGGCGCTGGGGCCGACGTAGACCCGATCGCCGATGACGGCCGCCGGCGTGTGTACGGCGCCGACGGTAGAGAAGTGGGACAGGTTAACGTTATTACCGATGCTCGCCGTGGGGCTGACCACGATACAGCCCGCGTGCCCCAGATAAAGTCCGTAGCCGATCCGGGTCTGGTAGGGGATCTCCAGGAAGTACTTTCGTTTAAAGCGGAAATGCTGTAGCCGCGCCAGCGCCCGCAGCGGCCGGCAGCGGCTATGGCACAGGCGCAGCCATACGCTGAACTTGAACCCGGGGTTTTTCACGTATTCGACAATAAACGTCCTTACGCCGATCCGTTCCGGGCCGACGTAGCGGTGCAGATCGCTGCGGATGTAGCGAAGGATGGTCACGGTGCGCTCTCCTCTGCGGCTGACCGACGTCAGCGCAGCGTTAGGGTGGTCAGGCGATACCAGCCGTCGGGCTGGCGGCCGTCGTTGGCCAGGCTGATCTGTGCCTTGCCCTGGTCGTCGAGCAGGGCGGTCTCCAGAGCATAGCGCCCGGCGGGCAGGTCGGCGGGCAGCGGCAGGGCATAGTCGCTGACGCTCTCGCCCGGCTGCCAGCGGCGGATATCGTCCGGTGCGCTGCCCTGGGCAACGGTGCGCTGCTGCCTATCGCGCAGGCGATAGGCCAGGGTATAGCGCAGGTAGATGGGGGCGACGCCGTCGTTGCGCCAGCGCGCCTCCAGCCGCAGCGGTTGCCCGGCCTGCGGGGCATCCGGATAGCGCAGCTGCGCCAGGCGGAAGCGGTAGCCCAGGCGTCGCAGCGCCTGGTCGACAATGTCGCGGTACGCCGGCGGCACCGGGCGTGACTTGAGATTGATGGTGCTGGCATGGTGCGCCAGCGCCCAGTCGAAGGTCGCCTGCACCTGGGCGCGGGTGTAGTCCAGCGGCGTCTGCCACTGGGTCATATAGCCGCAGATCTCCAGGCTGACCGGGGCATGGCGCCAGGCCTCGCTGAAGCTGGGGTCGCGCTGGCGCGCGGCCTGCAGCGCCGCGGGGTAGGCGTCCTTCATATGGCTCCAGGCGCGGGAGAAGTTATGCCAGTCGCCCCAGCAGTCGGCCCGCCACCCGGCGCCGCGCTGTACGGCGTAGGGCAGCGAAGCGCCGCCGGTTATCTGCATCACTTTCGGGGTCTGGGGAAAGGCGGAGAAGTGCATGTCGACATAGCGGTTGAGCTGGGCGGTGGTGTAGCGCTGCAGCAGGGGAGGCTGGCTGGGAAAGTTGCTGTTATGCCACTCGCCCCAGGCGCCGACCAGACCAATATCGATAAAGGCGAGCGCCGGGTTGCCGTCGTAGCGCCGGCCCAGGGCGTTCATCAGACGCTGGGCATAGCGGATAAAGCGCGGATCGCTGAGATCGGGGATAAAGGTCTGGCCATTGGCGCTCCAGCTGCCGTTTATTCCCTTTTGGATCAGCCAGTTCGGCACCATGGAGCCGCTTTCCGGCGCATCCAGCGCCATTATGCGCAGCGCCACGTTCATGGCCGGTCGATGGGCGGCGGCCAGGGCAAAGACCCGATCGATCGGCGCAAAGTTGAACTGCCCCTCCTGCGGCTCAAGCTGGTTCCAGTAAAAGCGAAAGTATTCATAGCCAGTGTCGGGGTACTGCGCCAGGCCCAGGTGTTCGCCGTAGCCGTCGTGGAAGCTGGCGACGCCGATGCCGGGGTTGGTCAGGATATCGTCGATGGCCCGGGGGGTGACCGTGACCCACTCGGTGGCTCCGGCGGCGCAGAGCGGCAGGCTCAGGAGCAGCGAGAGGCCGCTCAGTAAACGGCGTAGGCGGTGCGTCATGCGGTCTCCCTCAGCGCTGCGGCGGATTGCCGTACAGCGACATAAACCAGTCCCATACGCCCAGATGATAGTCTTTAAAGATATCTATATGCAGGGCGGATTTAATCATATACAGCGCCAGCAGCACCGATGCGGTGCAAAACAGCAGGCCGATGACGATCAGCAGGGTGATCAGCGCGTCGTACCAGCGCGGGTGCTCCCGGGGCCGCCGGCGCAGGTCGCGGCCAAAGAGGAACACGAAATAGAAGCGGGCGTGGAAGAAAGGAAAGCCGTGGCGGATGTCAATGCGGTGCCGCGAGGAGAGGGTCATGGCGATCACCGCCTCTTCCAGCGCCCGCTTTTGCTCCGCGCTCAGACCCGCCGCGACGTCCGGGTCCAGGGATTGATAAAAGTAGGTGACAGCCCGCGGCTGTTTGGTCTGGGTATCCACAGTTAACCTATTGAATGATTGGCTTGATGATAGACCCGTAGCGTTTGGTCAGCGATCTGCTGCCAGTCGTAGCGGGTGAGCAGCGAACGGTAGTCCTCGCGCGGCAGCGCGGCGCGCTCCCGCAGCGCGGCCGCCAGCGCGGCGACGTTGCCCCGCGGGAAGTAGGCGTCGGGCGACAGCCCCACCTCTTGATTGGCCGGAATGTCGCTGACCAGCGCCGGCAGGGAGTAGGACATCGCCTCCAGCAGGGCGATCGGTAGCCCCTCATGGTAGGAGGGCATCACGAACAGCGCCGCCTGGGAAAAGACCGCCTGCAGCGGCTCGCCGCGCAGAAAGCCGGTAAGGACCACGTTAGGGGTCTGGTGCGCCAGCCGTTTCAGCCGGCGGCTATAGGCATCCGGATGGTCGGCATCCCCCACCAGCACCAGCGGCAGCGTGACGCCGCTGAGGCGGTAGGCGTCGATCAGATCATGCAGCCCTTTCTCTTCGACAAAGCGCCCGACCGCCACCAGGTATCTCCCGGCCTGCAGTCCGTATGTCGCCAGCGTATCCCGGGCTATCTGGGACGGCAGCGGCGCCGGGGCGCAGACCCCGTTGGGGATCAGGTGGGCATCGCCGCGGCCATAGCGTTGGCGAACCAGCGCCTCGATGCCGGCGGAGATGACGATCACCTGATTGGCGTAGCGGACGGCCAGGCGTTCCCCCAGCATCAGCATACGCCGGGCCAGCCAGCCCCATTTTTGCCGCTGGTAGTCGGCCCCGTGGTGGGTGAAGACCACCTTGAGCCCCATCAGGCGCAGCAGCGGCACCACCAGGCCGGGGCCGATGGCGTGCACATGGACCAGATCCGCGCCGTGAAGGCGACAGTAGCCGGCCGCCAGCAGCGAGTGGACAATGGCTTCGAGGGCGCGGCGTCGGGGGGCCCACAGCGCGCGGATCTGCACGCCGCGGTAGGCGCCGCGGCGGAAGCTGACGTAGGGGGCGCGCGCCAGCACGCAGATATTCAGGGCGGCCCGCTGTAGGATCGCCGGGTACAGCCGCTGGCAGTGGGTCTCTACGCCGCCCTGCACGTTGGGGATCCCGCGGGTTCCCAGTACGATTATCTTATTCTTCATGATGTTGTCCGCGCAGTAATCGTTGATAGAGCGCCAGCAGCGCCTGGGTGTGCTGATGCAGCGAGAAATGGCGGCAGAGGCGGCGGCGACCATGCTCTCCCAGACGTCGCGCCAGCGCCGGATCGTCCGCCAGGCGGCTCAGCGCCGCGCTCAGCGCCCGGGCATCGCCGGGGGGGAACAGCAGCCCCTCGACGCCGTCGCGGATTTGCTCCGGAATGCCGCCGATATGCGCCCCGATCACCGGTTTACCCTGGGCCATAGCCTCCAGCACCGCCATTGAGCAGTTTTCATAGCTTTCGGAGGGGACGACGATCGCCCGGGCGCCGCGGATCAGGGTATCCAGCGGCGCCCCCTGCTGGCAGTAGCCCAAAAAGTGCGCCGTCGGAAAGCGGGAGGCGAGCGCGTCGAACAGCGGGCCGTCCCCGGCGATATTCAGCGGCAGCGGGTGCGCCATCATCGCGTGGGCCTGCGCCAGCGTCGCGACCCCCTTGCCTGGGCTGAGCCGGCCGACGAACAGGAAATAGCCCTGATCCTGACCCGCGCTAAAGGGCTGGCTGTCATCGAGGCCGTTGGGGATCACCGTCATGGGGATCTGCGGCAGGCGGCGCTGGAGCAGATCGCGGAGAAAGCGGCTGGGCGAGACGATCATATCGAGCTTTTGGTAGTCCCGCGCCAGATCCTGCCACAGCGCCTCCAGCGTCAGCAGCAGGCTTTTTGTCGCGGAGCCCTGCTGGCAGCGGTAGCGAAAGGCGTTCCATACCGTGCCGGTCAGGCAGGCCTCGCAGGGGTGGCCGTCGCGCAGGCAGGAGTAGGCCGGACAGACGATTTTATAGTCGTGGGCGGTGAGCACCGTCTTGCAGCCGAAGCGCTGCGCCACGCCGATCAGCGCCGGGGTCAGCTGGTGGTAAATATTGTGAAAGTGGACGATATCCGGCCGCTCTCGCTGCAGGAGCGCCTGCAGCTGACGGCAGGCCTCGCCGTTGCGGATAAAGCGCCAGGCGGTTTTCAGCGCCTGCGCGACGCCTGCTTGCCGGTGGTAGTCCACGTTGGAGACAAAGTTCGCCGCATAGGCGGAGGGGGCGTTGCGCGGGTGCTGCATGGAGAAGTCGATCACCTGAACCCCGGCCCGCCGCAGCCCATCGCGCTGCTGAAAATAGACGGTTTCCGCGCCGCCTTTGATAAAGAAGAATTTATTGACCAGAACGACCTTCATAGACGTCCCTCCGCGACGCGTTCCCGGCACGCCGGCGGCTGGCGCGGATCGCGCTGTGGGCGCAGCAGGCCGCGCAGCAGGCCGGCGGCAAACAGCGTCAGGGTGACAACGCTGAGGGCACCGTCGGCCAGCGAGCGGCTTTGCAGGCTTTTACGCAGGGTAAAGGCGGCCAGCGGCAGCAGCATCAGCAGCAGAGGCCACGGGCTAAACCACAGGGCGGGCAGGGTCAGCAGCAGCGCCAGCAGGTAGAGCGTAAACAGCAGCTCGTTTCTGACGCAGCGCAGCGCGGCGCCGACGTAGGGCTTGCCCCATGCGCTGCGCAGCAGTTCGCCGGGCCCCCATAGAAAGCCGCTGCGCCAGCGGTATTTCAGCATCGCCGCGGTCGGCAGCGCGTGAGAGCGATGGCGAAAGTAGGGGATGGCCAGCCGCCGCAGGCGGTAGCCCGCGGCCCCCAGACGCATGCCCAGCTCGGCCTCCTCCAGGCCGTGCAGATTCCGGTTGGTCAGGTAGCCTATCTGCGCGATGGCGCTGCGCCGATACAGGCCGCCGCCCCCCAGGTGATCGCAGTCGCCCAGCGGGTAGATGCGCGCCAGACGCTGCCGGCGCGAGCGAAAGTCATGGTTGGCGGCGTCATCCATCTCGACCTGGCCCGCTACGCCGGCGTAGTCGGGATGGTGGGATAAAAAGTCGACCGCGGCGTCGATAAAGCCGGGGGCGAGGATCATGTCGCCGTCCAGCAGCAGCAGATACTCGCCCTGGCTAAACAGGTAGCCCATCTGGTGGCCGACGCCGCAGCAGCGATCTGCTGGGTGGGTCAGGGTGATCACCCGGGCCCCCTGCGCCAGCGCCAGCGCGACGGTAGAATCCGTCGATAGGCCGTCGGCGACGATGATCTGGTGAGGGTAGTCGGCCAGTTGGCGCCGTACGCTGTCAATCGTGGCCGCGATGCCCTGCGCCTCGTTAAAGGTCTTAATGCTCACGGTGATAAACGGGCGCTCAGTCATTGGTCGCCTCCCGGTAGTGGCGTACGCCGCGTCGGATCACCAGCAGGGCGCCCAGCGCCAGATAAAACAGACATTGCAGCATGGGGATGATCATCAGTATTTGACTGTAGGGCAGGCTGAGCAGGCAGCCAATGGCAAAGATCGTCAGCGCCGGGGCGCTGCTCAGCAGATAGCGATCCGCGTCGCTCAGGCCCGTCGGCGAGAGTAACGGGCGGGGCCAGGTCGCCGCCAGGATAGCGACGATCAGGCCGATAAACAGCAGGGTGCCGACGATACCGACCTCCCACAGCAGCATGCTTAGGGAGGTGGCGTCGAGGATCAGGTTAAACAGGGTGTGCAGATAACCGGCGGAGACGCTGCTGCCGCTGTTGGTCGCATTGAGTCCGTAGCCGAACAGCTGGCTGGAGATGCCCCATAGATCGTTGTTTTGCAGCCAGAAGAACAGGGTGGTCAGACGCCCCAGCTCGCCGGATGGCATGATGAAATGGGGATCGACGATATAGCCCATGGAGTCAAAAAAGATGGCCAGCGCGCTGCGGCCCTGCTCGCCGCCGAAGGCGGCGGTGTAGCCGGAGGCGAGGACCAGGATCGCCAGCGCCACCAGCAGCAGCGCGCCCAGCAGGATCAGCAGCAGGGATTTCAGGTTGATCCGCCCCATGCCGCGCAGGTAGCTGGGCATCACCCAGACCAGCAGCAGCAGCAGCGGCGCCAGCAGAATGACGAACTTGACCTCGCCGACCACGCACAGGGCAAAGGCCAGCACCACGTGAAGCAGCGCCGAGCGCAGGGAGATGACGCCGTGACGGTACGCCGATACCTTCAGCAGCATGATCAGCAGGCAAAATAGCCCCAGGGCCGCGGTGTTGCCGCCCCCCATCGGATCGCCGCCGAAGGTGCCGACCACCGCGTCCCACATCTCGCTCTCGCCGCGCAGGGCGATGCGTTTGGGCAGAATAAACAGGATCTGGATGATCACCAGCGGAAACTGGGCGTAGAACACCCAGTCCAGGCTGCGCAGCAGGCGGTAGACCTGCGACTCGCGACAAAAGCCGAGCAGCAGACTCATCGCGATCAGGGAGAGGGCCAGCTCGTTTTTGAACCCGACCAGGGTCACCGTCAGCCCCCCCTGCAGCAGGGTAGAGATCGTGCTCAGCGCCATAAAGGCTAGGTACAGCAGCAGGATAATCCGCTCCGGCAGCGTCAGATCCAGCCGCTCGGTGCGGTTTTGCAGCAGCATCAGCACGGGGATCGCCAGGGTCATAAAGAAGGGGATCCACAGAATGGCGCCGATGCCGCTGAAGTATTGCGCCGTACCGCAGACGATCAGGGTGATATAGAGGTACGCCTGTAAATAAGTGCCGGTATTCAGGCGCATGGCGTCACCCCTTGCTGGCGCAGCTGCTGCGCCCGTCGGTTCATGCGCCGGAAGATAAAGCCATAGCGCAGCAGCGTCAGGCTGGAGAACAGCAGCAGGCTGACGCCGTAGCCTGGTCCCAGGGCCGGCAGCGCCAGCAGCGCCAGCAGAATAATCGCCAGCTGATCGAGTTGGATCCGCAGGAAATAGGCGTGGGAGCCAAAGATCAGCTCAATGACCGTCAGGGGGCTGATGGCCAACGCGGCGAACAGATAGGGCAGCATATAGCGGGAGGTGGGGATGGAGTCGGCCCAGCCGTGGCCCAGCCCCAGGTGCATCACCGGCGGGTAGAGCGTGGCCACTCCCAGTACGGCGGCGCCCCCCAATCCCAGCAGCAGCAGGCGAATTCGCCGGTATTCTGCGGCGTTGAAGCGCCGCTGGCGGAAGTCGGCCGACCAGCGGGAAAAGATGGCGCTGCGCACCGCGTTGCCGGCGATCATCACCGGCGCCAGACAAAAGCGGCTGACGATGGCGAAGTAGCCCGCCGTCAGCGACGAGAACCAAAAGTTGATCAGGATAATGGGCAGGTTGTTGTTGGCCATGGCCAGCACCTCTGCGCTGCCGACCCGGCTCAGGTGGCGCCAGTGGGCGCGGGCGAAGGCCAGATTGGCCGCGGGGGCCAGCTGGCGGCGGGTGAGGCGTTGGTGGCGCAGGCGGCGCAGCAGGCAGATCAGCATCAGCAGCAGCATGGCCAGCGTCCAGCCCCAGTAGAACTGGGCGGGGCTGCGCGTCAGCAGCAGGGCGGCCACGACGACGCCGGACATCGCCAGGCGCTGCAGCGCCAGGGCGCGGTAGTGCCCATCGCGCAGGCACAGGTTTTCGGCGATCAGCACCAGGGCGTAGCTCCAGGTCAGCAGGTAGAGCTGGAGCGGACTGCGCTGAAAGAGCCAGGCGCACAGCAGGGCATAGGGCAGCGCCAGCAGCAGGCTCTGCAGCAGGCAGAACGCGACGTTCTGCCCCAGCGTCTCCGCCGTTTGGCGCGGGATCAGCAGCTGTGAGGCGAAGGTACTGACCTGGGCACCGATCAGCACCATGCTGTACATCAGGCCATAGGTGCCGACCTCGCTCATGCCATAGCGGTGGGAGACCAGCCACAGGGAGAGGGCGCCGATGAGCTGGGAGAGCACCGACGATCCGGCCAGGGTGGAGATGCCGCGCAGCAGGTTCATGGTTTTGTGGCCGGCAGCGTCAGGGCCATGCCCACGCTGAGCGCCCGCAGCGCCTCGCGGCTCTCCAGATTGGCGCGGGTGACCCGGTTAAGGATGACGCCGGCCTGGGGCAGTCCGTCCAGCGCCGCCAGCGCGTGGATCAGCGGCGGCGTAGGGAGGCGGCCCGCCTGAACCACCGTCACGCAGGCGTCGGCCAGCGCGGCGCCCAGCCGGCTATCCTGAGCCTGGCTCAGGGCCGGCAGGTCGATGACGATCTGCGCGTAGCGGCGGCGCAGCTCGGTCAACCGCTGCGCCAGCTGCGGCGAGGAGAGCAGCAGCAGCGCAGAGCCGTTCAGGGTACCGCGCGGCAGGAAATCCAGCTGCCCGCTCAGCGGGATGCACGGCGGCGCATCGGCGTCGCTCATCACCCACGGGGCCAGGCCGGCGTCGCTTGCCGGCGCCAGCGCGGTCGACAGGCCGTCGTCATTGAGATAGTCCATGTCGATCAGAAGGGTTCGACGATCCGCGCTGAAGGCGCGGGCCAGCAGCGCGGCGCACAGCGAGCGGCCCTCGCGGGCGTCGGCGGAGACCAGCGCCAGGACCTGTGCGGGCGATGACGCCAGCAGCAGACGGGTGCGCATGGCATACGGCGCCTCGGCCTCGGCGGGATTGCTCATGATGGCCTGCGCCAGCCGCGCGCCATCGCCCGCGTCGTCAAAGACGCGCAGCTCGCCCAGGGGCGTCAGGCGCAGTCGCCGGGCCAGCTGGCTCAGGGTGTAGATCCGGGTATCCAGCGCGGCGCGCACCACGCTAAACAGCAGGGCGATCGTCAGCGCCAGTGTGATGACCATGGCCAGCAGCAGCGTCCGGTTGGGTTTGGCGGGGTGCACCGGGGCGATCGCGGGATCGACGATCTCGGCGTTGGCCTGCTCCAGCGAGTCGGAGAGGGTCAGCTCCTGCGCCCGCTGGTAGAGGGATTTATACAGCTCTTCGGTTTTGTTCAGGGTCGTCTGCATGGAGTTGTAGCGGTCGCGCTTGGCCGTCAGCCCCTGAAAATCGACTTTTTGCTGCGTCAGCATCTGGCGATAGCGGCGCTCGTCATCCTGAGCCGCCAGGTATTGGCGGTGGATCCCCTCGACCAGCTCCGTCAACACCTGATGCAGCTGGCTCTGCACCGCAGCGACCTGGGCCTGGGCCTGGCGGATCTGCAGGTGGTCTGGCCCATAGCGTTTGCGCAGCTCGTACAGGCTGCGTTCGGTCTGGATCAGCGCAATCCGCAGATCCTGGATCTGGGCGTGGTCGGCAATCGCCGGGACGGAGAGGGCGTTCTCCAGCGAGCCGGCGACGGCCTGGCGTACC
This sequence comes from Edwardsiella piscicida, assembly GCF_001896205.1. Taxonomy (GTDB): domain Bacteria; phylum Pseudomonadota; class Gammaproteobacteria; order Enterobacterales; family Enterobacteriaceae; genus Edwardsiella; species Edwardsiella piscicida. The sequence goes on along the minus strand of NZ_MPNU01000001.1, from coordinate 2,218,294 downwards.
TCATCATACTGCGCCTGGGCGGCGATCCGCCGCTGGGTGGCGTCGGCCAGGCGGTTGGTGACGATGCCCAGCTCTTCGGTCTGAAAACCGTCCACGCCGCGGAAGGTCAGGATCCCCTGCTGCTTGAGGTAGGCCTCTATCTGCGCCTTTTGGGCGTCCACCTGCGCGCGAACTTCGCGCATTTGCCGCTGGTTCCAGTCGCGCGCCGCCAGGGTTTTTCGCTGCTTTTGGGCGACGTTTTCCGCCAGATAGGCCTGCGTTACCGCATTGGCTATCTGCGCCGCCTGGCTGGGCGAGGTGGACTCATAGGCGATGCTCACCAGCTGGGTGCCGCGCACGCCGCTGACGGTCAGGTTCTGTCGCAGGTGCTCCAGCGCATTCGCCTGGCGCAGGCGGAGGCTCTCCGGGCCGTCGTCGCGCAGGCCGCCGTTAAAGGCGGGATCCTGCAGCAGCCCCTGCGTGTTGATCACCCGCATCAGTACGCTGCGGGACTGCATCAGCGCATACTGGGTCTGGTAGTAGTCGCTGCGCGAGGCATCGTAGCCGGAGACCTGCGGCAGCGGGGTGATGTTATCCGGCTGGGCCTTGAGCAGCAGCGTGGCGTGCGCCGTATAGTGCTGCGGCAGCATCCGGATCAGCGGGTAGGCGAGCAGCCCGGCGACCAGCGCGACCAGAAGACACTTCCCGCCCTGGCGGCGCAGGGCGCGCACCAGCGGGGCAAAATCGATACTGCTTTCGCGCTGGCTTCCGCGCGCTACCATGGATTGTCTCATAGGCTAAAAGAAACTCATGCCGACGATGACGGTGTCGCCGGGCTGCACCCTGTGGGTCATGGCCACATTTTTCAACAGACGGTCGCTGCCGGCCTGCCGAATGCTCAAGTCGCCGTGATCGGCGCGATCGGTGAACCCGCCGGCCAGCGCCAGCGCTTTCTCTACCGTAAGCCCCGGTTGGTAGGCATAGCCATCGGGGCGCTTCACCTGGCCCAGAATAAAGAAGTCGCGGAACTGGGCGACGCTGACGGTTACCATCGGCTGGCGCAGGTAGTCGCCGCGCAGGCGCTCGGTGAGCTCAAGGGCCACCTGCTGCGGGGTTTTGCCGCAGAGCGTCAGGGTGCCGATATAGGGAAAGTTGAGGGTGCCGCTGCTGTCTAGCGTCAGGCGCATGCTCATCTCCGGCTCACCGGCGACCAGAATATTGACCGTGTCCCCGGCGCCCAGCAGGTAGCGGGGCTGCGGATCGGGCGGATCCTGCAGGGGGGGCGTTGAGCTGCAGGCCGTCAGCAGGCAGCCGACCAGCAGCAGGGCGTTCCGTTTTATCCATTTCACGTTAAATCTGCACCTTTGCCGTAAACATAATCAGATCGTTGTCATAGCCGAGGGTCCTCTCCACCGGCTGATCCTCATCGGGGCCGATATAGAAGAGGTCGCTGCGCTTAGAGGAGCGCAGCGTGTCGCGCATGTATTTGAGTTGAAAGCAGATGGATGGGCGAAAGTCATAGTCCAACGCCAGCGATAGGATCGCGTTGCGATCGCGGCGGCTATCCGCCTGCTTTTTGTAATCCTCAGTGCGATAGCGGTAGTCCAGCGTGGATGACAGCCGGTTACGCCACAGATCCTGAGTATAGGAGAGTCCGTATTCGGACACCAAAATATAGCCGCCGACCTGGGAGGGGTCCTTGATGCGCTGGGCGCTGTGCAGCACGACGCTGCGCTGCGGATGGGGCTGCCAGCGCGCCGAGACGTCCCAGTTGAGGCCGCTGAAGGGGCGGGCAGGGTCGGCGTTGAAGGTCTTATACAGCCAGGAGACGTTGGCATCGATGGCGCTGTTGCCGGTCAGCTGGCTTTTGACGCCGTACAGCAGAGAGTATTCGTTGCTGTTTTTCTGGCCATTGCTCCGGTAGTAGCGCTGGTGGGTCACCAGGCTGTAGCGGAAACGCGTCTGGGGGCTGTACTGGTCGAACAGCTCAAGGGTTTGCCCGTTCTCGTGCCACTCCTGCTCGCGGATATAGTTATAAAACGCGTCGTCGGCCTGCTGCGCCTGGCGGGTATTGCCGTAGCGCAGGCGTCGGTAGGAGAGCATCATCTCCGCCTTGCCGCGCCCCTCATCGGCGCCGTAGCTGTAGCGCAGCTGACCATCCTGCAGAGTGGTGCGCAGCGGGGTGGTGATCCCGTAGCGGATGAACTGCTGCGGCAGAAAGCCCTCGCTGATGCCGCGTCCGCGCAGCTCGTGGCCCAGGGTATCCTGCAGGGTCAGCGTGAGCCCCTGCATGGCGCCATAGCGCCAGCGGGCGAGCAGGCCGAGATCGTGATCGCGGTAGTCGTCTGCGCCCGCCTGGCGATAGCGGCGGTAGTCGCCGCGGTAGTGGAGCTGATAGCGATCCTGCCCGCGCTCGGCGAGCGCCTGTAGCTGCGGCCGGACGCCCCAAAAGGCCGCGTTGCGGGCCGGCGCTACCGCGGGCAGATAGGTCACGTTGCCCATGTAGCCGCGGTCGATGGCCAGCTGGCTCTGAAAATCGATGCCGGCGATCCCGATGTGGGACTTCGGCGTCAGATCGGCCCAGCTGACCGGGGTCAGCCCCAGCCCGGTCAGCAGTAACAGGCTAATAGGCGTTCTCATGCCTAAAGCCGTTAAAGAGAGTAAGAAAAATGATTTTCAGATCCAGCCACAGCGACCATCGCTGGATGTAGTCGATATCGTACTGGACCCGCCCCTCCATTTTGTCCAGCGTGTCGGTCTCCCCGCGGTAGCCGTTAATCTGCGCCAGTCCGGTAATACCCGGTTTAACCTTGTGGCGGATCATGTAGTTATCGACCAATCGGCGGTACTGCTCATTGTGCGCGACGGCGTGCGGGCGCGGCCCGACGATCGACATGCTGCCCTGCAATACGTTGATAAACTGGGGCAGCTCATCCAGCGAGGTGCGGCGCAGAAAGGCACCGAAGGGGGTTACCCGCGGATCGCCCTTGGTTGCCTGCATGACGTTGTCACCATTCTCCTGAACCCGCATGGTGCGAAACTTCCAGACGCTGATATGTTGACCGTTTAGCCCATAGCGCGCCTGCTTGAACAGCACCGGGCCGGGCGAGGTGAGCCGGATCACCAGCGCGATCGGCAGCATCAGCGGCGCGATGAGCAGCATGATCAGAGTGCCGAGGATCAGATCTTCGATGCGCTTGGTCAGCGCGCCCGGGCCGTCAAAGGGAGAGGCAAAGATGCTGATGGCCTGAATGTTACCGATCATCCGCAGCTGGGAGACATGGGTGCTGTAGGAGTAGAGATCGGGCACGATATAGGTGTTGGCCGTGGTGTCCGACAGCAGAGAGAGAAAGTGGCGGATACGCTCCAGCGCGACCATGGGCAGGGCGATATAGACCTCGTCGATGCGGCCCGCCTTGGCCTCGGCGATCAGGCGGCTGACGGCGCCCCGGTAGGGGCTCTTGGTCAGGTAGCTAAAGCGCCCCGCGCTGCGATCGTCATAGAAGGCCAGGTCGAGACGCATGTTGGCGTACTCTTTGAACAGCGCTTTTTCTACCGCGAGTCCGCCGGGCGTCAGGCCGAGAATGGCCACCCGCACCCGGGTGTGGCGCATGTGGATAAAGCTCAGCAGGCGCAGCAGCAGCAGGCCGGAGAGCGGGGCCAGATACCAGAACAGCGAGGTCATGACGTCGGGGCCCAGAAAGGGGTGCAGATAGTGTCTGAGCAGCAGGTAGTGGAACACCAGGTAGATGGCCTCGATAAAGGCGATGGTCAGCAGCAGGGTCGCGGCCAGGCGAGATATTTCGGTGCAGTTGATCTTTTTGATCCGGTGCAGATAGATGCCGGTATATTCACCGATAAGTAAGAACGAGAGTGAAAACAGCAGGCTAACAGTGATGGCGACGTTGAGCTGGTCACTGAGCCAGATCCAGGCGCTACCGATAAGGCAGAGGTTAATCATCAGAAAGTCGGTCACCCTGACCAAGGGGGTGGCGATGCCATAGCTGACTTTCAATCGTTTGTTTTGCATTGAATTATCGCCTAACGGGGATGATTAATTCTGTCGGTTTATTAAATATAATCACTGTCTGAACGATGGCAACCGTTCTGCGATCCGGGAAGACGCAGGGAAAGCGTAGCTTACACCGAACAGGACGGCGCCATACATCTTGCGGACTGTGACGCGCTTATCCTTGATAAAAGGCCATGCCGAGATAGTAACATGGTAAATTATGTCGGTAATAAAGTTAATATCAGACTTTTCTTTTGATGTTGCAGGGCGGGCGCCTTGATTGGCGCAGGGCCTGCGGAGGGTACCCGCCGGCCCGGGGGGCTTACAGGGTCAGTTGATAGTGGTAGAAGGCGCGGTCGCGGAGGTAGCCCTGCTCTTCATACAGCGCCTGGGCGCGGGTGTTGTCCGTGCCGGTATCCAGGCCGATAAACGCCGCGCCGCCGTCGCGGGCAAAGGCCTCCGCCCGCTGCATCAGCGCGCGCGCGACGCCGTGACGGCGCGCCTGCGGTGCGACAAACAGGTCGTACAGCAGCCAGGTCGGCTTCATCTCCAGCGAGCAAAACAGCGGGTAGAGCTGGGTAAAGCCGACGCACTCTCCCTGCGTATCGACGGCGTAAAAGATCACCGACTCGGCGTTAGTCAGGCGCTGCTGCAGATAGCGCAGGGTCTGTGCCGGGTCGGAGGGAACGTCATAGAACTGGCGATAGGCGATAAACAGCGGGTTGATGCGTTCGGCATCGGCGGGGGTCGCCGGGTAAATCGACATGGGATATCTCCTTTGGATCCGCGGCAGCAGCGCCGCTGCGACGTGCTGTGTGAGTAAAGCGTCGCCAACGCGACGCGCGGGCGACGAAGGGGCGATCGCCCCTTGACGGCGCAACCGGGCTATCGCGTTGTCGAGTGTGCCGGGGTTGCGTGCGCTAAACTGTGTCTTTGTGTAACCGGGCGCGAATTTAATTCAAGGCGCGGCTCGGTGCTTATTTCATGGGCCTCAACGTAGCGGCGCGGCGTTAATCAACGGCGGCTCATAGCATAATTTTATACTTATTGTAGAGCCTCTCCAGGCTATTTTTTATTGCGCGCGCTCTTTTTTCAAAAGTTAACTTTTGGTCTTGAATTATTACTGCGTTGTACTAGGTTTTTAATGCAGGACTTATTTCACAAGGAGATTATCATGTTTAAAAAGGCATTCGCTGTTGCTGCATTGGCCGCCGGTGTGGTTTCCTTCTCAGCGCTGGCCGCAGACACTGCGGTAGTGAAGCATGAGGATGCTGCGCAGCACCATGAGGCCGTGGTTAAACACCATAAAAAAGCCGCCAAGCTGCATGCGGAAGGTAAGCACGAAGAGGCGAAGAAAGAGTCTCACATGGCAACGGAAAAATCGAAAGCCGCGCATGAAAAAACGATGATGAGCAACGAAGCGACGCAGAAACAGTAATGGTTTAATGATGTTCGGTGGGCGGCCAAAGGGCCGCCCATTTTTTTATTTTTTTATTTATCTAAACATGCGCGCCGAATAGCGGCGCGCATTATGTGAATACTCCCGGCGGAAATCATGCGCTTTGTGCCGGGAGCATCGTCTCAGTGTGCCGGGCCGCAGACGGTGAAGTACTTGTTCTTCAGCCAGACGATGGTGTCGTCATTCAGGGCGTAGATGGCGTAAAACTTATTGTCGCGCAGCGGCGCCGTTTGCTCAGCGCAGAGGACATTCAGCCGATCGCGGTAGTCCGGCCCCCAGCCGGCGTCGATATTGCTGATGCCGTAGGAGGCGATGATGCGCCGGGCGGTCCAGTTATAGGCCGGGCTGAACATCATGTCGATCAGCGCCTGATGTTCGACGATCTTCTGGGTTACCGGCGCGGTATCGGGGTAGTTGTTGAGCAGGATCTTACCGTGGCCGGTGGCGTTAAGGGAGAGCAGGTCATAGCTCAGCCAGCCAAAGATGCGGGCCTCATAGTCGCGCTGATTGCGTACCGCGTTGCCGTACTGGAAGCTGAAGGCCAGAAAATAGAACAGCGGCAGGGTGCACAGCGGCAGCCAGGCGGGGCGCCAGCGCGCCAGTACCTGGTAGACGGCGTGGGCAAACACGAACAGGGTGGCGGAGAAGCCGCACAGGACGCGGACGTCGGTCACCCCCTCCTTCAGCAGGAACAGCGGCCCCAGCAGGGCGATAAACAGCACCAGCGGCGAACAGAGGATCAGCAGCAGCGACAGCAGCCTGCTGAGCGTCAGGGGCTGGGCGCGCCAGAACTGCGTCAGGCGCAGGGCAAAGATCCAAACGACGCAGAGCAGCGCCGGGTAGAACAGGAATTTCAGCTCCTTGCTGAGGACAAAGGTGAGCAGCTTTTTCAGCATCAGCCAGTCCTGGGTCAGCCAGAACAGCGCGTCCTGGGCGCCGATCATGTTGCCGCGGTTACCGCCGCCCAGCGCCAAGAGGTGGTCGATGATCAGAATGTACAGCGAGTTGGTGAGCAGCATGACCACCGCCGCCCAAACGGTCTCCTGCAGCGGGCTCCGCTCGACCTTGAGAAAGTTGATCATCAGGTTGGCGCCGTACAGGCCGATGAAGATATTGGCGCACGGCTGGTAGAGCGTCAGGGCGCAAAACAGCAGCAGGGTCGGCAGCAGGTAGCTGAGCAGACCGCGGTTACGCGGGCAGAAAAAGGCTAAGATCGAGAGCGCCAGCGCGACCACCATGGGAAAGCTGTCGTATTTGTAGGAGAGGTTTTGCAGGAAAAACGGGTTAAAAAATAAAAGGATATAGGGTGACAGCGCGGCGATACTGAGGGTGCCCTCGGCGCGACGCGCCGCATACACCAGCGTCCAGGCGAAGAACAGCACCCCGAGGAGCAGGGTCAGCGGTGCGGTGTCGGTCAGCTCGTACAGGTTGAAGGTAAACAGGCGCATCAGCAGATCGGCGCCTGGGCGTCCTAAGGTATACCAGGGCGCGGCCGGGTTCAGAATGCGCTCGGTGTCGTCCCGGTAATAGACGTTGGCCAGGATGAGCGGCACCACGTAGAGCAGCAGCAGCGCGATGATAAACAAAAAGGCATCTCGGTTCGAGAGCGGCCGCTTCAGCAGATGGTTCATTTTCTTCCCTTAAGCTCTTTGACAATGAAACGGGGCCGTTGCTTGGTTTCCACGTAAATTCGCCCGATATATTCGCCCAGCACCCCGATGCCGATCAGCTGGATACCGCCGAGGAACAGAATAACGGCCATAATCGAGGGATAGCCGGGGACCGGGTTGTCAAAGATCAGCGTTTTGATTATCACGTACAGCGCGTAGAACAGGGAAAACGCCGCAATCGAGGTGCCGATATAGGTCCACAGCCGCAGGGGGATGGTGCTGAAGGAGGTGATCCCCTCCAGCGCCAGGTTCCAGAGCTTCCAAAAGTTAAACTTGCTGCTGCCGGCCACCCGCTCATGGCGGGCGTAGGTGACGACGGCGGTTTTAAAGCCAACCCAGCTGAGCAACCCCTTCATGAACAGGTTGCGTTCGTGCAGCATCAGAACCGCATCGACCACCTGGCGGCTCATGAGACGGTAGTCCCCCACGTTCATTTCGATCTTGGGGTTGGCTATCTGGTTGTGCACCCGGTAGAACAGGCTGGCGGTCAGGCGCTTCATCAGCGTGTCCGAGGTGCGATCGATGCGCTTGGCCAGCACCACGTCCGCGCCGTTGCGCCAGCGGGCGATCAGCTGTGGAATGAGCTCGATAGGATCCTGCAGATCGACGTCGATAGGGATTATCGCCTCGCCGGTGGCGTACTTCAGCCCGGCGAACAGCGCGGCCTCTTTGCCGAAGTTGCGTGAAAAGTTGACCATAATCACCAGCGGATCGTCATCGATTATTCCGGAGATGACCTCTTCCGTCCGGTCGCTGCTGCCGTCGTTGACGAAGACGATTTCGATGCGGTAGGGCGCCAGATCGTCACACTGCCTTACCGCGTCGTGAAACAGGGGAATAGCGCTCTCTTCGTTGAATACCGGGACTACCAGGGATATTTTCATTACGCCGCGCTCCGGAAGACGATGTATTTGGAATAGAAGAAGCCCATGATCAGGCTGATCAGCGAAAAGGCCATGACGGTGAGCAGCGGCGCAATATGCAGCCGATCGCCGAGATAACCGGTCAGCCAGCTGAGAAATCCCATAAAACTGGTGAACAGCAGATAGCGCTTCAGGGTGGGGCGATCCTGAAAGGTGAAGCGGGCATTACAGAAAAACGAAAAGGTGACGGCGACGATAAAGGCATACAGGTTGCTGAATGACTGCGACAGGGCCGCCTGGCTGTGCAGGGTAAAAAACACCGCCCAGTGCAAGGCGGTATTCAAAATACCGATCATGACATATTTGATAAACATCGTCGGGACGTCCTGCCTTAGGCTGAGGAGTGCTTATTTGAGTATAGAGAAGATTGACGACTCTGCCTCTTCGCGGCGCGCGGCGGTGCGGTCGCTTGTCTGAATGGCACGACGCCGAGGGCTCGACGGTTAACTAAATGATGATGCTCTATTTTTTATTGAGCGAACTGGTAGAGGGTTCAAATGTTATCTATCCTTTATGATAGGGAGCGCCGCGGCGAATAATAGGCGGATAACATAATGGATAAGCAGGTTGGTATTAGCGTAGGTTTGGCATTGTTATTTTGTACTGCGCCGCTGGCGGCGCAGGCCGATCAGGGCGGTGGAACGCCGCCGCCGGTAAAGGTGTTTACCACCCCATGGGCGCGTCTGTTCTCCGGCAGTGAGGCGACGTTTTCCACGGCGCTGACCTACAGCATGCCGCTGTCGCATCAGTGGATAAATGTGCCGGTGAACGACACCCAGAGCGAGATGCGTAATATCGTCAACCAGCGCATGCTGGCCAGCTTTCAGTATTCACCGCTGAGCTACTTTTTTGCCAATATGACGGTGCGGGTCCCGCTGCAGGATCTCAACCGCTATCAGACTGACTTTGTCTACAGCTTTGGCTATGACGACTGGCATCCCGGCACCTTTAGCCTGGTATACAGTAACTATGGCGATAACAACCATTTTTACCCCCAGCAGGGGCAGCGGCGGACCTATATCGAGCAGGGAACCATCACCGCGGCCTATAAGTTTGCCCTGCCGGAGAGCTGGAATAAGCATCTGCTGCTGTTCCCCCAGGACAGCCTGTCCTGTCAGGTGGGCTACAGCTATGGCCCACGCTACTACTCCCTGCAGGACAATCAGATGAAGCGTGGGAAAAATACGCTGCTGGGCAGCTGCGGCTATACCCTGAAGCAGCACTACTTTCTGCGCGTCTCCGCGTTTTACTACCCAGACCGCGGGCAGCAGCAGCCCTGGGATTCCGACTATAGCTACAGCGTGGGCTATGTCTCCGGCTATGAGCCCGGATCGCTGTCGATTCACTATGATAACTACAGCGGCACGCGCTATGCCTGGCGCGGCGATCGCAACGCCAACTTCCGCCAGGGCACCCTCAACCTGAGCTGGACGCTGCCGTTTTGAGCCCCGCGCGTCGCTAGCGCGGGATCGGTGCCTGCACCTCGATACGGTAGCTGTTTTTCCCCAGCGGTTCCCCCTGCGCATCATACAGCGTGGCGTAGAGCCACATATCCTGCTGGTCGCGGGGGGTTACCGTCAGCTGGCGCAGCCGCTGTCCGCTGTCGGCGGGCAGGGCAAAGGTCAACGCCCCCTGATTTAACACGATACCGCCCTGACGCAGCTGCCAAACTAGGCGGCTGTTGGGGTGGGCGCGCCAGGTATCGTTAATGGCCCACAGCGCGATCTGCCCCGGCTGGCCGGGGTGCCACTGCAGGGTGATCGGCTCAATGGAGGGCAGAATCGGCTGAAAGGCGCGCTGGAGGGCGAAGTACCCCGGCTTGGGCTGGCGGGTGTAGTCCACCACCGCCCAGTTGATCGAGGGCCAGCTCTCGCTGAACATGAACTGCATCAGGGTGGTGACCGGCTGAAAGCGCTGGCGGCGATAGCTCTCGGCGGCCAGCTGGATGATGTGCGCCTGATTCTGCTGGGTACGGGTGATAAAGTCGGCCAGATCGCGGCCCCGGTGCAGCCCGGCCAGCCCAAAGGCATTGCCGGGCTGGAAGTCATGGTACATCCAGACCCGCCAGGCGGGATCGCGGCCATCCTCGCTGGCCGGCCAGCGATCCGCCGGGGGAATGATGGTCTGCAGCGTCGGCAGAGAGGGCAGGGCCTGGGCGCCAAATTCGGTGATGATGGCGCTGTAGGCGGGCTTCAGCACATCGGTGACCTTACCGAAGTACCAGCCCTGCCAAAAGTGTTCATCGACCTTCGACCAAGGGTGCAGGCCGCGGGATCTATCCTGTCCCAGCGCCTCGGCGACCCGCTGAGCCAGATTCCGGTTCAGGTCTGGCCGCCAGTCGGCGAACAGATCCTTCATCCACGGGGCGTTGAACGGCGGTTCGTTCTGTCCGGCCCAGATAATGATGGAGGGATGAGAGCCAAACTGACGCACCAGCGCGGTGGCCTGTCGGGCGGCTTCGGCGGCGAAGGCGGCGGAGTCGTCATAGCCCCACTGCAGCGGCATATCCTGCCACAGCATCATGCCCAGTTCGTCGGCCTGACGGTACAGCGCCTGTCCGGCGACGTGGGCGTGGACGCGCACGGTGTTGACGTTGGCGCGCTTCATCATCAGCAGATCGCGGCGATAGTCCGCGGCGTTGACCTGGCCGAGCCAGGGCGAGGCGATGTAGTTGGTGCCGCGCAGGAAAATCCGCTTGCCGTTGATATACCAGGCTTTGGTCTGCGCATTCTGGCTGAACTGGCGGATGCCGGTGATCTGCGATGTGCTGTCCATCACGCCCTGCGCATCGCGCAGCGCGACGCGGACGTGGTACAGCGCGGGATAGCCATAGCCGTCGGGCCACCAGCGGACGACCCGCGGCAGCGGCAGCTGGGCCTCGACCTCGCCGTCGCGCCGCAGGGTCAGCGGCAGCGTCAGGCGGTAGGTGCGCCCGACAAAATTGTAGGGCGTCATCTGCAGCGTCAGCGTGGCCGGCAGCGTCTCCTGGGCGCGATAGTCCAGACGCAGCGCCAGCGAGGCCTGCTGGCCATCGGCGGAGAAAGTCGGGGTCAGCAGCAGATTATCGATGGCGGCCCGGCGGCTGATTTTCAGGCTGACGGGTTGCCAGATGCCGCCGGAGTTCGCATCCTGCCCCTGCGCCGACCAGGCGCCGCCGGGACGCGTGTCGTGCTGGGTCAGGATACCCTTGATGCTCTGTTTGTGCAGCGGCCAGACGCGCCCCGGCGTTTCAAAGGGGCTGTCGACGCGCACCAGCAGGCGGTTGTGGCGCCGCAGCGCCGGCGCCGCGTCCAGTGCGAAGCGCTGGAAATAGCCCTGATGGGCGCCCAGGTAGCGCTGGTTGAGCCAGACGTCGGCCCGGTAGTCGACGCCGTTAAAGATCAGCGTGGCCATGCGGTCTGGCGCCAAGGGCGGCAGGGTAAACTCGCGCTGGTACCAGAGGGCACCCTGGTGATCGACCCCCTGGCTGTACCAGTTGGCGGGAACCCGCAGCGTCCGCCAGGCTTCGCCCTGCTGGCGCAGGGTCTCGGGCGTGCTGAAGGGGGGATTGGCGTCGTGGGTCTGCCAGGCGCCGTCCAGGCTCAGCGTCTGGCTGGCACCGGGGCGCGGCAGCAGACTCAGCAGCAGCGTCAGCGCGGTGATCGGCGTTCGGGTCATGTGCGCTCCTTGGCGTAGTAACGTTAACGTCCTTCCTGGGGCAGACAGCGCCGCGGCCAGTTCAGGGGCTCGCGCAGCTGGCTTTCCAGATAGCCGGGCGGCGGCAGGCGGTCGATCAGCGGGCCGTTGTTCTGCTTATACAGCAGAGACTCCAGCACCATGGCGTTGGTGCTGAGCGTCATCACCGGATTGTATTCGCCGCTGCGCTCAAAGCGGCCTTCGTACCAGCCGCGCCGATCGTCCCGCGGCCAGCGCCCTAGCTGCATCAGGGCATCGGTATAGGGGCTATCCCACAGCACCCACAGGCCGAACAGCGCCCGGGTCGCGGTCAACGCCAGCTCGGGGCGGAACTCTCCCCCCTCCGTCAGTACGTTCCAGGGATAGCCGTTGGCGAAGACGGCGTTATCGACCCGCCAGGGCGCGCGGTTGAGCGCATAGTCTGCGCGCGCCGTCAGGATACCGTCGCGCTGCCAGCGCCAGGCCTGCGCCTGGTATACCGACTGGGCGCGCGACCTGAGATCCTGCAGGGTGAGCGAAGCCTTGCCCGGCGGCGACCAGTTGAACTCCAGACCGGCCAGCAGATAGGGGGTCGAGTCGACGCTGAGGTTGCCGCCGCCCAGGCGGGGATCCCGGTCTGCCGTCGCGATGGAATTGGGGCCGATGATGGCGTGCTTATAGGGCGGCGCCGCGCTGAGCGGGGCATCAAAACCCCACAGCCCCATCGCGGCGGCGGCGTATTGGCTTTGGGCCAGATTGGCGATAGGGCGGGTTTGCCAGTGATTCTGCCGCCACTCGCCGTCCTGCAGCGCCCCCTGCGGGGTCAGCATAGGGCAGAAGTTCCACCCCATGACGATGCGATCGATAAAGCCGCCGTACTGCGGCGCCGCCAGCGTGACCAGCCGCAGCCCCAGCAGCAGGCGGGCGATGTCGCCGGCTGACCAGCCGTCGTCGGCGGGCTGGCGCGCCCCGTTCACCATGGTCAGCCGCTGGCTGTCGTAGTAGCGGTTGGGCAACCCGGCGCCGTTTAAGGGCAGGCGGGAGAGGGTGGCCAGCAGCGCGGAGAGGCGCCGGTCAAACTCCTCGGCCTCCAGCAGCCCCAGCCGCTGCGCCGCGACCAGCGCCACCAGGGTATCGCCCATCTGCGCCGGGGTGGTCAGCGGATAGTTGTCCTGGCCGTTGACCAGCCCGGTGTCGGGCTGGGTGTTGTTCTGGAAATAGCGCCAGGCGATGGTCGCCCACTGGCGCTCGTCGGGGGTAAGCTGCCCCAGTCGGCCCGCGTGGTGCCAGCCTCCCTGGCTGAGGTAGCGCCAGCCCGTCTCCAGCGCCGTCGGCGGCGCCGACAGCGACCAGGCCGTCAGCGCCAGGATAGCGATCGCGGCTGCGCCGATCAGGGTTTTAAGCATGATGCGCTGACCGGCGGCAGTTGGATGGGGGCGTCCAAGGTGCAGGCGGCGCACTGGCAGCTCGGGCAGGCCGGCGCGGCGCGCAGGGCGATCCCCTGCTGTTTACACCAGCTGTTCTGATGGGGCGTCGCCGACAGGTAGGGGCGATTATGGGTCCGGTTGCTTTCATCAAAGGCGTTCAGCAGGGTTTTATCCCACAGCGACGGAGCGGCGCCATCGCCGCCGGCGCGCGCGGGGGCGAACAGGCTACCCTGTTTTTTAAACAGCAGGGCCTCCAGCATGATGCCGTTGTTGTTGGCGGTGAATTCACGGATCGGGCCGCTGCCGTTTTCGTACAGCCCCTCGTAAAAGCCTTTGGGCGCGTCGTTGGCATTCTCAATGGTGCTGAACAGCAGATCGGTATAGGGGGACTGCCACAGCGCCCACATTCCCAGCGCCGCCTTCAGGGAGACGGCCGCATCCTCCGGCGTGTATACCCCTTTGTCGGTGATGGTGTTCCAGTCGTAGCCGTCGGAGAAGACCGTGTCATAGACGAAGTAGGGGGCGCGATCCAGCTGGTGTTCGGAGCGGGCGGTCACGATCCCGGCTATCTGGTAGCGGTTTTCCTGTGCCTGATAGACGCGGTTGGCGAAGTCATGCATCCACGGGTGGTTCTCCTTGCCATCGGCCGCGCGCGCGGCGCCGGCCTTATTCCAGCCCAGCTCGATGCCATACAGCACATAGGGCTCGGTGGTGACATAGTTGTGCTGCTGGGTCGGTCTGGGATCGCGCGCATCGTAGGGGACCAGCACGCAATAAATATCGGCCAGCTGGTAGGGCTCCGCGCGGGAGGCCTGGCAGGTGTTAAACCCCCACAGCTGGAAGCCAGCGGCGGCGTACTCCTCGTAGCCCAGGCGTCCCTCCTGCACGTAGAGCGGCTGATTTTTTCCGTCCAGCACGGCGCCATACAGGGTGCCGCAGGGATCGATGATATGGCTAAAGTCCCAGCGCAGCACCAGATTGTCGATATCGTTGGCGTATTCGGGATAGCGATTTTTGATGATTTTCAGCCAGATCAGCATGCGCCCCAGATCCAGCGCGGAGTAGCCGATTTCGCCCGGCTGGTTGATATAGTTCACCTTCTGGGCGGTTAGGGTGTTATAGGCCTTATTCGGCGCCTGTCCCTGAAACAGATCCAGGTTATTCAGGGTGGCCAGCAGCTTAATCATGCGCTGATCGAAGGTGGCTTTATCCACCAGCCCCAGCTCGCGCGCCGCCGTCAGCGCCGCTATGTACGACGCCGTATCCCACATGGTGGTCGAGGGGTAGGCGTTGGCCGCGTTAACCAGCCCGGTGGTCGGCTGATAGTTGGTGACGAAGTAGGACCAGGCCTTCTGGGCGACCGCCATCTCCTGCGGCGTCAGATCGCCGTGGCGCGGCGGGTAGCCGGCCGCCGGCAGAATGGTTTCAGCTCGCGCGGCGGCGCCGCCCAGGATCAGCAGCAGCGCCAGCCACAGCAAGCCGATCAGGCGCAGGAGGGAACGTGGGTGCGGCATGGGCAGTGACATAGGCATTCCTTATTGCATCTGTATTCCCGCAGGGGGGGCGGAGAGCGGCGGATCGTCGGGCTGGCAGTAGGCACAGCGCAGCGGTCCCTGTATTTGGTATAGCAGACTTTCCAGGATTAGGGCGTTGGTGGCGGCGCTCAGGGTTGGACTGACGCTGCCGTCCAGGCGGAGGCCATCATGCCACCCGCGGCCAGGCTGCAGCAGCGGCAGAACCTGCTGTCGCTGCCGTTCGCTCCACGGGGTGCCCAGCAGGGCGTACCAGCCGAAGGCGGCCTTGGCCGAAAACAGCAGCGGGGGCGGCGTGGTCGTGGGGCGGACGCTCAGCGCGGCGAGCGTGGGCGACTCGCGATCGTCAAAGATAAAGTTTTTGCCCGTCTGCGGGTTATAGCGGCTCTCCTGCGCCAGCACCATGCGCCAGGTGACCGCCGCATTGTCGAGGCTGAATCCATACTCCAGCGCCGCCAGGATGTAGGGCTGCACGAAGATCAGCGGGTGGTCGGTCTGGCGTAGGGTGATCAGCGCATCGTAGGGCAGCACCATGCCGTCGATATTAACGGTGGGCTGATCGCTCAGCGGTTGCTGCAGCGTAACGGCGGCGCTGGGGGTGATGCCGCCCAGCGTCGCCTGGGCGTACAGGCGGTAGCCGAGGCCGGGGCGGTCATTCAGCCCGATCAGGCGCCAGCGCGGGGTATCGCGCAGGGCGAAGGGGGCGTAGGGGCGCTGGCGAAACATCTGCGCCAGCGGCCAGTCGGCGAGCAGACGGTTGATCGCCGCGCCGTGTTCGGGATAGCGGGCGGCGCAGATCTGCAGCGCGCTGAGCAGGCGCCCGATGTCGTTGGCGGACCAGGTGACCCCGTCATCGGTCTGCGGTGACAGGGGCTGCAGGGTGGCGCTGTGGTAGTACTGCCAGGGCATTCGCTGCGCCGAGCGCGGCAGGGCGGCGAGCGCCTGCAGCGTCGCATCCAGGCGCCGATCCAGCTCGGCCTGACCGATGATCCCCAGCCGCTGGGCGGCCATCAGCGCCATCAGCTGATCGCCGCTGCTCCACAGGCTGGCGTAGGGCTGGCGATCGACGGCGTTGACCAGCCCGCTGGGCTGGGTGTTATTGATGAAGTATTGCCAGGCGATGCGCGCCCAGATGGCCTCTTGAAAGGTCAGGCCGCGCGTCGCGGGCAACTGGGGAAAGTCGCCGCCGAGGGTCTGCAGGGTCAGCGGAATGGGCGGCGGCGGCTGGTGGCGCTCGATATGCAGCACGATGGCGAGGGCCAGCAGAAAACCGCACAGCGTGGCGATATAGCTTCTGGCGCGCAGCAGGTGGGTCGATAGCCTCATATCAGCGCTCCCCGCTTTCGGCGTCTTCCGCCGGCGGCTGCCAGAGGGCGGCGCTGATCATCGGCAGCATCGCCAGGATGTTCATACCGCCCCAGAAGATATTGATGATATAGCCGGAGGGATCGCGGATGTTCCCCAGCGCCAGCTGGATCGCACCCCAGACCAGCCCCAGCAGAGTCAGGGTGACGATGGCCAGCTGTGGCTTGATCAGGCTGAGAAAGTTGCCCTGCTGCCGCTCCTTGGGCGTGACGCGAAAGCGGATCTTCTCCCCGCGCAGCACGGTATCCAGCGCCCGGAGATTCATGGAGAACAGGGCCAGATAGCTGGCTTTGCCGTTCCAGGAGGCGATCCCCCAGGTGCCGAACATAAACGCCAGCTCGCACAGCACCAGGTACGGCACAAAGTGCAGATAGAACGGGGTGGAGTAGGTGGAGAGCGGCGGGATCCCGCTGAACAGGTAAACCAGCGGCGCAATCAGGAAAATCAGATTCCAGAGGCAGGCCAGATAGGACCAGAAGGTGGCGCCGTACAGCAGCTTCTGCGCCAGCGACAGGCGGATTTGCCGGCTGTGCAGCACGCCGTCGTGCAGCAGAATATCCAGTGAACCGGCGGCGTATTTAAAGCGCTGGATCATCCAGGTCTGCAGATCCTGCGGCGAGAGCATTTTGGACTCGACCTGCGGGTGCAGCACGGATCGCCAGGGGTGCTCAAGGTCGCCGTGCAGCATGATCGAGGTATAGATATCCTCCGAGACGTGAAAACGGTAGGGCATCAGCTCCATATCATAGGCGACGTGGGGCAGCATGGCCTGCTGCAGATCCCGTCGTAGCTGCGGATCGTCCACCGCGTGGGTATGGCGATCGATCTCGTATTCGATATCCATCGCGTATTGGCGCAGGGCGGTCTGCATGATGGCCTCACGCCGGTGCAGCGAGGCCGCGCCGCAGCAGAACGAGGCATAGGCCCAGTTGCGGCGACGCTGGATCACGTCGTAAAACATCTGCGGATCGTTCATGAAGGGATCTTCGCCGACGCGCAGGGGACCGACCAGCCGCTCGATCAGTCGCCCGGTCAGCGCGCCGACGCGCCCGGCCTTGCGCGCCAGCCAGTGCGGCAGCGGCGTGCCCTGCGCCAGATCGTAAAACCACTGCGGGGTCTGTACCCAGGCGACGTTCGGATCGCAGAAATAGCCCAGCGTGTGCGTCAGCAGGGTGGGAAAGACCCGGGTGTCGGCATCGCAAATGACGATAAAGTCGCCGTCGGTCTGCTCAATGCCGTTACGCAGGTTGCCGGCCTTGAAGCCCGCGTTATTGTCGCGGGTCAGGTAGTTGACGCCCTCCTGCTCGGCCACCTGGCGCATGGCGTCGCGGCGGCCGTCGTCCAGCACGTGAATTTTATACTCCAGGGGATGCGGGTAGTCGATCCGCTTGGCATCCTGAATGGAGAGACGCACCAGCTCGGGGTCTTCGGAGTAGGTGGCGATAAACAGGTCGACCTTCAGCGGGCGCGCCGCGATCCCCTCGGGGTCGGCCAGACACTGGCGGATATCGTCGGGGGCCGGATGCGGCAGAGGGTCCCGCACCTGCCAGAGGTTGATGGTAAACAGACAGGTGCCGATATAGGCCAGGGTTTCGGCCAACGCCAGCGGCACGGAGTACCAGAGCGCGTCGTAATTGAGGGAGTCCATCCAGCGCCAGCGAATATAGTTGGCCCCCAGCAGCAGAGCCGCCACGATCAGCATTTGCCAGAGAAAGTTTATCCAGGGATGGTTGATCAGAGGGGGCGGGGGACGCCGCGCTTCAAACGGTGAAAAATAAAAGTGCATGGCAGTCTCCCCGGATCCTTCGCATGATGACAGCGCTTTACCGTATCAGTGTAGCGTAGGCTTAACAGGCGGCAAGGCGACGGGCGGGATAAATCGTTCGCGCCGATGAGGATGCTATATCCCCTATCGGCGCGGCGGAGACGGACCGGCGAATCCCGCGAGGCGGGGGGCGGTGGAAAGGGCGCCGGGCGTCTATATTATTATGCCACCCTGCTGATTAAATAGAATATTTCACAAAATGGCGCGGCGCCGGCTACTGTTTAACATCGCCGTCATCTGTGCCGCGGTGAAAATAGCGCGGAATTTGCCGTTGGGTACCTTGATATATAATCTGATGGCGGTGTTTTTACTTATTATCATACGGTTAGTTGTGTTTTCTTATCAAATATAATACATGGCTATTTATCCACGTAAGTAATTAACAGCCTAAAAAATACACCGGATAGATAAATTTATACGCTGATTCGATAAAGTCGCTTTTAACTGTATGGGGGCGCTGCCATAATAAATTTTTCGTCATCTGGAGCAGATAATTATGTCCGATAGTCATCAGCAAGACGAAGGAAAAGCAAAGCCGCTAGCCGCTAGGCGTGTTGGCGATGACGCTATTAGTCATCAGCGCGATGTTTGGCGGTGGTGTTTTTAATATCCCGCAAAATATGGCGCAGTCGGCCGCGCTGGGGGCGATATTAATCGCATGGGTTATCACCGGGGTGGGTATATTTACTCTGGCGAGAACCTTTCAAATTCTCTCTGCGATTCATCCGGAAATGACCTCCGGGATCTATATGTATTCTCGCGCCGGCTTCGGTAAGCTGACCGGGTTTCTTATCGCCTGGGGATATTGGATGTCCGCCGCGTTTGGTAACGTGGGCTATGCCGTACTATTGATGGATGCGCTGAACTTCTTTTTCCCTCCCTATTTCAAAGGCGGTAATACCTGGCAGGCGATTACGGTTGCCTCGGTCATTATCTGGGGGCTGAGCATACTGGTGATGCGGGGGGTGAAAGGTACCTCGGTGCTGAATAATATCGGTACGATCGCGAAGTTTATACCGATTCTGCTGTTTATCGCTATCCTACTTTTCTTTTCATTTCATCACCATATGCTGACCATCGACTTCTGGGGCGAGGCGTATAACCGCGCGCTGCACGATAAGCCGCTGGGCGATATCTTTGACCAGATCCGCAGCACCATGCTGGTGACGCTGTGGATGTATATCGGGATTGAGGGGGCGGTGGTGATGTCAGATAAGTCTGATGAGCGGACGGTCAGCCGCGCCACGATCCTCGGCTTTATCATTGCCACCGTTCTGTTCGTGCTGGTCAGCATCATTCCGTTCGGCGTGTTCTCCCAGGGCGAACTGGCCACGATGTCACCCCCTTCGACGGCGGCGATCCTGGCGTCGCTGGTGGGGAAATGGGGCGGCGTCTTTATCAATATTGGCGTGATTATCGCGCTGCTCTCCTCGTGGCTGGTATGGACGCTGTTGGTTGCCGAACTCCCCTGGGCCTGCGCCAAAGATGGGACCTTTCCAACGTTCTTTTCTACGCTGAATAAAAACGGCGTCGCCTCCCACTCGCTGTGGGTATCCACCCTCATCATGCAGGCGGCGATGCTGTTGGTCTTCTTCTCCAATAATGCCTGGAACGTGATGCTCTCTATTACCGGGGTGGTTATCCTGCCGGCATATATTGGCTCCGCGGCGTTTCTCTGGAAGGTGATGGCGACCGGAAAATATCCGCCCAAGGCCAGCTGTGGCCGCGCCAATGCGTTTATTACCAGCGCGATCGCAACGCTGTTTGGTATTTGGTTGGTCTACGCCGCGGGGCTGTCATTTATTCTGGTGGGCTGCGCTATTTACGCCGTTGGACTGATCGTGTTTATCGTCGCACGTAAAGAGCAGGCGCCCCATGAAGCGGTATTTACGCGCTGGGAGATTCTGTTCGCACTCTTTATTGTTATCGCCGCCGTCGTTGGGCTATGGATGTTGCTGACGGGACACTTACCGCAAGTCTACAGCATGTCATAATCCACCCATTAATAGTGAGGTTGTTATGAATAGTAACGCTAAACCCTGTAAAAAGACCTACACGGTAGGGAAATGGATGCCCTCTGATCAGCGGACGCTTCACAGCTGGATGCTAAAGATCATGAATAAGGCCGAGCAGCAAACGGGGCCGCTGCTGCCGGTTATTGCATCGTTTAAACAGTTTATTGAAAACGACCCTAAAGCATTTATGCTGTTTACGCAGATGTTTGATCAGGTATCGGAAAAAGATCACCCTCTTTCCCCGGTGGGATTACCCCAGGTGCGCGATTACCAGCATATGCTCGCGCTGATGAATGTGATTATGACCCATGCGCCAGAGTTTGATGAGAGCGGGCTGGTGGGCTTTCCGTTTAACGCCATTCTTAACTGGTCGATGGCAACGCAGGGCGGCTGGAGCGGTTTTCTGGATGCACGCATCAACCAGCATATCAAAACGATCCTTGACGCGTGGGCCGTGTTCCTTAGCTCCGCCGACAGCACCTACGTACTGAGCGAGGATCCGCGCTCCGGCTGGTTTGGCGAGGATGCGCGCAGGGCAATGCCGACCTTTGCCTCGGACTTTATCTGCGATCCCACGCTGCCGCACTATGGCTTTACCTCATGGGATAATTTCTTTACCCGTCAGTTTCGCGAGGGGGTGCGGCCTGTCGCGGAGCCGGACAATGACGACGTGATCGTCAATGCGTGCGAGTCGGCGCCCTACCGCCTGGCCCGCCGTGTCCAGCTGCGCGATCGGTTCTGGATCAAGTCACAGCCCTACGCGCTGCAGTTTATGATGGATAACGATGCGCTGGTCAGCCACTTTGTCGGCGGCACCGTCTATCAGGCCTTCCTCAGCGCGCTGAGCTACCATCGCTGGCACGCGCCGCTCTCCGGTAAGGTGGTCAAGGTGCGTGTGATCCCCGGCAGCTACTACTCCGAGACCCTCAGCGAGGGCGACGACGCCGCCGGGCCGAATGCCTCTCAGGGCTATATCACCGAGCTGGCCACCCGCGCGCTGGTCTTCATTCAGGCGGATAATCCCAAAATTGGACTGTTTTGCTTTATGGCGGTCGGAATGGCCGAGGTCTCCACCTGCGATGTGACGGTGTATGAAGGGCAGCATGTCAAGAAGGGCGAACAGATAGGGATGTTCCACTTTGGCGGCTCGACCCACTGCCTGTTCTTCGGGCCGCAGGTCAATATCGAGTTCGATCTCGGGGGCCAGACGCCGGGTCTGGAGAGCTACAATATTCCGGTCAATCATCGCTTGGCGACGATCGTCGGCTGATCGCCGGCGCAGAGTGTCGGGGCGTCTCCTGCGGCACTCCGCGCCGCCCGCGTAAGTTGGCTTTTTTTCACTCTGTTTCTACACTGCAAAGAGGGCGGCGACGCGGAGTGGATGAAGAGTGCCATGCTGATGACGGGGATACGCAGAGAAGGGGTGAGGGGGCTGGGGTATCTGCGCCGCTGGCGCTATGTGCCGGACGGCCCGCGCGATCTGCGCATCGACTTTATGCGCGGCATTGCGCTGATGCTGATGATCGTCACGCACGTTGAGATTATCTCTGTCTTTAACCTGTTTACCTCAGAGCGCTTTGGCTTTACCACCGGCGCCGAAATCTTTGTCATTCTGTCCGGCTTTGTGCTGGGGCAGACGAAGCGCCGCCAGCTGCAGCACAGCGATATGCCGACCGTCTCCTACTCCCTGCTGCGCCGGGCGGTGACGCTGTATGCGGTGAATATCGTGATCATTGTGTCGGTGTTGGCCCTCAGCCAGCTACCGTGGCTCAATAGCTTTGAGGTAACCCATTTTACCCAACGTCACGATGAGCTGATCTATTCCCTCTATCCGATTGCCGCGCAGTCGCGCGAAGCCTGGCTTAACCAGATCCTCTTTTTACAGATAGGGCCGCAGCAGACGCAGATCCTGGGGCTCTATTTTTATCTGCTGCTGGGGACGCCGCTGGTGGTGTGGATGCTGCAGCGGGGGTACGGCGGCGCGCTGTTTATCATTTCGCTGGAGCTGTACATCGCCTATCAGCTGTATCCCGTGGATATTATCGATGCGCAGTTCGAGTATGCCTTTCCCCCGCTGGCCTGGCAGTTTATCTATACGCTGGGGGTGATGTGCGGCTGGTATAAAAGCGAGCTGCAGTCGCTGGCGAAAACGCGGCCCGGCAAACGGGTGATCGGCCTGATGATGGTCATATTTCTGGTGCTGTTCTTCGTGATCCAGAATAATACCAACCCCTTTATCCCCGCCCGCTTCTTTCTGCACGTGCTGCCCGACTACCGCTTTGACTATATCAACAACGTGCTGGCGGGAAAGAATGAGCTGGGGCTGCTGCGGGTGGTGAACGACGCCTGCCTGCTGCTGGCCCTGTATCTGCTGCTGAGCTATCTGTGGCTGCCGATCAGCCGCGCCGTCGGCTGGTTTTTTATTCTGATGGGGCAGAACTCGCTGTATGTCTTTATTTTGCATCTGTACGTCGTGATGGCGATCAGTCAGTGGGTGCGCTTCGGCCTCTGGCAGCATGCCTGGCTGGAGAATACGTTGACCCACGGACTGGCGCTGGCGGTGCTGTGGCTGATGGCCCGCTTCGGTATTCTGCGGCGGCTTGTTCCTAACTGATATGGCCGCTTACGTCGGCGGCGTTGTCTTTTTCTGCGGGCGTGGAAAACGGACGTCGATTTTTATCTATTTTTACCAGAATAAGATAGTGGCACGGGGAACCGTTACGCGATTTAGCATTACGGGCTGTGATTATCTTTTGGCCTATCTAGAATAACGCTAAGGCATAGCGTAGCGCTCGATATGTGCGGCGCGCTCAGGGCGACCCGGCGCCGTAGGGGCGCTGGCGGGGCACACCGCGTCGCCGCGACGTGCAGGCCGCGTCACGCGGGGATTTCGTGTGATTATCGTCACCGGTTGGGTCGGGCGGCGCGTCGTACGGGGGCGCGCGCGAGGCGATGGCGAAACGTGACTTTATTTGTCCCCGTATCAGTAAAGGTTAATTAGTAATACAAATATATTTTTCCTATAGCCCTAACGAAAATAACTGGTTGTTATTATTTTTCCTCCGGCCAAATACTATCGATAAAGCACCAACGCCTACTGAACAATCTGATAAAACGGGAATTTATTATGTCTACAACGGTTATCGAATATGTGCTGTCACGGCTATATGAGTTGGGTATTCATGACATTTTCGGCGTTCCGGGGGATTACGCCTTCCCGATTGAGGATGCCATCTGTGCGGACAAACGCCTGCGCTGGATAGGCAACTGTAATGAGCTGAACGCCGCCTATGCGGCCGATGCCTATGCCCGCACCCAGGGCCTGGCCGCGCTGAGCACCACCTTTGGCGTGGGTGAGCTGAGCGCAATAAACGGCATCGCCGGCGCCTGCGCCGAGTCGGTCACGCTGTTTCATCTGGTCGGCATGCCGGCCAGCCACGTCCAGGCGCAGGGGGAGCGGGTGCACCATACGCTGGGCAACGGCTACTTTACGGCGTTCTATGAGGCCACGGCCTCCTTTGTCTGCGCCCGCGCCATTATGACGCCGGAAAACTGCATCGCCGAGACCGAGCGTCTGATCGCGGCGGCGCTGCGCTACCGTAAGCCGGTGTATATGGCTTTCCCCAGCGATTACGCCACGATGCCGATCGTGGCGAGCGCCGCGCCGCAGCCGGTAGCCCCCGTCAGCGATCCGCTGACCCTGAACGCGGTGATCGATGTTATCGCCGAGCGGCTGAATAACAGCGATAGCGTCTGCGCGCTGCCGGGGATTTATCTGGCCCGCCACGGCGCACAGAAGGCGGCGACGGCGCTGATCGACGCCGCTAACCTGCCGTTTGCCACCATGATGATGGATAAGTGCGTGATCGATGAGTCCCATCCGAACTACGTTGGGATGTATGTCGGTCAGCTGATGGACCAACGGGTACGCCAGTTTGTGGAGAGCAGCGATTGCGTACTGCAAATCGGCACCATCATGAGCGACTTTAACACCGGGGCGTTTACCTCGAACCTGGACGAGGCGCAGTGCATCAGCGTAGAGCCGGAGTCGGTCCGTATCGGTAAGGCGGTCTATGAAAACGTGCTGATGAAGGATGTGCTGAACGGACTGGTGGGGCGGGTGACCCGCCGGGCCCGCCGTCACGATATGCCGACGGTGCAGGGGATCCCCGCGGTGAGCGGCAGCGGCAAGCTGACCGCGGAGTATCTCTACGCACGCTGGCAGCAGATGCTGAAGCCGAACGATCGGCTGGTGGCGGAGACCGGCACCACCTCCATGGGGCTGGCGTTCGCCCAGATGCCGCAGGGCGCCGTATTTTATCAGCAGACCCTGTGGGGCTCCATCGGCTGGGCGACGCCGGCGGCATTCGGCGTAGCGATGGCGGAGCCGGAGAAGCGCACCATTCTGATCACCGGCGAAGGCTCGCACCAGATGACGGCGCAGGAGATCGGCCAGTTCTATCGCTTTGGCCTGAAGCCGCTGATCTTTGTGGTGAACAACAGCGGTTATCTGGTCGAGCGTATGCTGTGCAAGGACGGCGACATCTACTACAACGATCTGGCGCAGTGGGACTACAGTCAACTGCCGGCGGGGCTGGGCTGCCGCGATTGGTTTACCGCCCGGGTGACCACCTGCGAGGCGCTGGATGAGGCGATCCGCCATGCCGAAGCCGGTGACTGCGGCGCCTATATCGAGGTCGTCACCGATAAGTATGTCACCTCTGAGCTGCTGGAGAAGATGCACGGCGCGCTGACGTCGCTCTACTCCGCCTGAGGCGCGGGGCGGCCATCGGAGGATGGCCGCTTGTTTCATTACGGCTCCTCGCACAGGCGCTCAGTCGAGCGCCTGTGCGAGGTCTGCCTGCAGATCGGCGACATCTTCGATACCGACCGACAGGCGGATGAGCTGGGGAACGATGCCGCGCGCCAGCCGCTGCGTCAGCGGGATCGAGGCGTGGGTCATGCTGAAGGGCTGACAGACCAGGCTCTCCACGCCGCCCAGGCTCTCGGCCAGGGTAAACAGACGCAGCCGCCCGATGCGCTGAGCGACCTGTTCGGCATCGCCGCGCAGCACGCAGGAGATGATGCCGCCGGGGTGGTGCATCTGCCGCTGCGCCAGCGCGTACTGCGGGTGGCTTGGCAGGCCGGGATAGTAGACGCGCTCGACGCTCGGGTGCTGCGCCAGCCACTGCGCCAGCGCGCTCGCATTGGTGCTGTGGCGCTCCATGCGCAGGGCCAGGGTGCGGATCCCGCGCAGCGTCAGGAAGCTACTGAACGGGTCAAGTACGGCGCCGAGGGCGTTGTGCAGATAGGCCAGACGCTCGGCCAGCGGCGGGTTGTCGCCCACCACGGCGAGCCCGGCCAGTACGTCGGAGTGACCGTTGAGGTACTTGGTGGCCGAGTGCACGACGATATCAAACCCGCTCTCCAGCGGCCGCTGCAGCGCCGGAGAGGCAAAGGTATTGTCGGCGACGCAGAGCAGATCGTGGCGCTGCGCCAGCGCGGCGATGGCGCGCAGATCCGCCAGCTTCAGCAGGGGATTGGTCGGCGTCTCTACCCAGATCATCTTGGTCTGTGGCCGAATGGCGGCCTCGATTCCCGCCAGGTCGTCGGGGCTCACCCAGCTGACCTGCAGCCCGGCGCTGCGACTGCGCACGCACTCCAGCAGGCGCCAGGTGCCGCCGTAGACGTCGTCCAGCGCGATGATGTGGCTGCCGCTGTCCAGCAGCTCCAGCACCGTGGCGATAGCCGCCAGCCCAGAGGCAAAGGCATAGCCCTGTCGTCCCCCCTCCAGCTCGGCGATGGCCTGCTCCAGCGCCTGGCGCGTGGGGTTGCCGCTACGGGCGTATTCAAAGCCGCGGTGCTCGCCCGGCGCGCGCTGGGCAAAGGTTGAGGTGGCATAAATCGGCGGCATTACCGCGCCATAGGCGTCGTCATGGCTGCCGCTGTGTACGCTTTGGGTCGCAAACTGACGCATGGCGTCTCCTTAACAACGGTGGGCTAAATCAGCTGGTTTTGGCTGAGCCACTGGGGGTTAAACATCTTGGACAGATACTTGTTGCCGCTGTCGCAGGCAAAGGTCACCACGCGCTGAGCACGGGGCTGCGCCTGACAGTAGCGCAGCGCCGCGGCGAGCAGGGTGCCGGTGGAGGAGCCGGCCAGCACCCCTTCGCGGCTCAGCAGGGCGCGGGCGGTGGCAATCGCCTCCCGATCCGGGATGCGGTAGACCTGGCTGATCGCCTCCGTCTTCATCAGCGGGGGAATAAAGTCCTCGCCGATCCCTTCGACCAGCCAACTGCCCGCCGCCCGGTGGCGGCCGTGCTGCACCGCGTCGGCCAGGATCGATCCGCAGGGATCGGCGAGGATGAAGCGGGTGTGCGGCGAATAGCGGGAAAAGAAGCGGTGCAGGCCGTGGAGCGTACCGCCGGAGCCAACGCCAACCACGATGGCGTCGATCCGGCCACCGGTCTGGCGCCAGAGCTCGCGGGCGGTGGTCTCCTCGTGGGCCGCGGGGTTGGCCGGGTTAGCGAATTGGTCGATATACAGGCTGCCCGGCGTCTGCTCGGCGAGGCGGCGGGCATAGTCCTGATAGTAGTCAGGATGACCTTTGCCCACGTCGGAGCGGGTCAGCCGAACGTCGACGTCCAGCGCCCGCAGATGGGCGATCTTCTCTCCGCTCATCTTGTCCGGCACCACCAGGATCAGGCGGTAGCCCCGGTGGGCGGCAATCAGCGCCAGCCCCAGTCCGGTATTGCCCGCGCTGGCCTCGATCAGGGTTCCGCCGGGGCGCAGGGCGCCGCTGCGCTCCGCCGCGCTGATCATCGACAGGGCGACGCGATCCTTAATCGAGCCGCCGGGATTGTGATTCTCCAGCTTTAGCAGCAGCTCGCAGGGGCCGCTGTCGAAGCGCGATAGGCGCAGCAGCGGCGTATTGCCAATTAAATCCAGTAGGGAGTCCGTGATCATAAGGGGCCCGGGTGAGTGAGCGGTAGTCCGGACTATAGCGTGGCGCGGTTAGCTCGCTAAAGAATATAAAGTAAACAGTTAGAACGGAAATGAATATGACTCGGGCGCCGGGCGTGCGGCGAAAGCCCCCTTGACCTTCCCCTTAGGGGTGGGATTTCAAGCGGCGCAGCATCGTAACATACCGCGACAATTCAATAAATTAGATACTTAACTGACCCTCAAAACCCCATATTGCCTCCAGAGTGTGGACACAATGTGGACATTTCACTGAGAGGGTTATAGTTCACTGCATCAAGCAAATAGTCAGGCGCAAAGTGTGCGTAAACCATCGTCTGTGAAATATCAGCATGCCCAAGAATTCTTTGCAGTGCGATGATATTGCCGCCCTTCATCATGAAATGTGTTGCAAAGGTATGCCTTAAAGCATGCGCTGCCTGCCCGTCTGGCAGGTTAGGTTTTGCAGCTTTCATCCGCAGGCGGAACGTTTTATAACTAACGCGGAACAAACGCCCGGACTTGCGGTTTTTAACAATGTTGACCACCTCATCAGAGATCGGGACAACGCGCCGTTCACCGTTTTTTGTGAGAGTGAACATGACCCGGTTCCCGACGATATTTTCAGCCTTAAGTTGATAGGCCTCACCCCAACGAGCACCGGTAGCCAGGAGTAAAACGGCTATACGGTAGTAATCACCCGCCGTCATCCCTAGCAAGCACTCAACCTCCTCTTGTGTCAGATAGGTCATTTCGGTTTTAGGCTCTTTTAGTGCCTTGATTGCACTTACCGGGTTTTCCCCATGAAATTCGTCAATTTCTGCCATTGATTTAAATATGCCACTGAGGGCAAACAGATCATGGTTGATAGTGGACGCTTTGATCCCCTCTTCAAGTCGATAGGCCCGGTAATCAATTAGGCTTCTCGCATCAATCTGGTAAATCATTGGATCCCCCATGTCGGTGCATATGCAGTTAGCGGTACTGAGACGGCGATTTGCATAACTCTTGTTGCGTCCGATAAGCTGCCACCAAAGCGCTATAAATTCGCTTAAGCGTCGTTTATCTGCTGGTCGGTTCAGGTATTCATGATTCTGGTACTTCGCAATGATGCTCCGCTCAAAAGCATGAGCATCGGCTTTGCGTTCAAACTTCCTACGGATGCGCTTTCCGTCGCGCCCCCGAGGTCTTACATCCACTTCATAGCGACCATCTTCGAGTTTCTTAACGGACATAAGAAATCCCTCCAACAGTCAGATCACTATCCTGGTAACAAATAGTGAAAATGTAATGCTTATAGATCGTTAGCCAATCTGTTTCCCGGAGTGGTCTGATTGAGTTTCTCCAGGCCCATTGTGTGCGAGAGCCGGTGCTATCTGGCCTCGGCTTGGATCGGTGCGGTCATATAAGAACCACTCCTGGTACTTATGAAACCTGGGGTGCCCAAATATTTTGATCGCGGAATCTAAAGTCATTCGCGATTTACCGCTCTCATACCCCAAATATGTTGTGTAGTTAATTCCTACTAAATCAACAAATTGCTGCTTATTCAGCTGTTCTGAGAAACGAATCAGCCGCAACTTCTCACCTTGACTGGTTGACATAACCTTGAGATCTCCAGATAATCGCATTTATTCAAGGTTTGCTGCATAGCATCAAACCGACTCAACAAGCCTCTATAGAGGTTAATCAAGGAGTCTAACAAATGACAGAATCACGAGAAATTGAATTAATCGCGGGATCTCAACATTTGCGGCAGTTCCCGTTAGATAACGCCAGAGTGGAGCGCATCTGTAAAATGTCTCAAATGCAAGCTGACGGCATTCGAGACATGAACACCGAAGAACTGCAAGCGCAGATCTTCGTCACTCCTGCTGAGTTTGCCTACCTCACCGGCCGCACACTCAAATCAGTTCGCAACCTGATGGATCGCGCACAGCTTCCGGTTCACCGCGAAGGCATGCCAGGCTCAAAACGACCAAAGCGCTTCATCATGCTGCAAGAATATTGGGAAGCCGTTGCACACTGTCGCGCCCTGGTTACTCCGGAAGAAAAGCATTACATCGATCGCCTGATGCGCGACAAGGCCACTTATCGACGCACCACCGGGAACACGCACAATGTGTTGAAGCGTAATAGCCGCAATGCGCTTTCTCGTGGCCGAGCATAGGAAAACGCAGACATGAAAAAGCGCTACTCACAATATGGGTCATATGCCGGGAGTATTCCGGGATTGGTTCAAGTAAGCAAAATGAAAAAGTTCTACTCACAACACGGGTCATATGCTGGAAGCATTCCGGGATTGGTTCAGGTAAGCAAAAACGTTTATGTATATTCCGGCTTCACTATCCGCAAATCATCACGTAATGCTTTTAATCGAAGCAATTCGTATTCGATAAACAAGTGGGATGATAACGGCAGTATTGATAATTATTATGGCCGTGACTTTGCCTTGTCTGAAGCGATGCGAACCATTGATAGGATGATGCAAAATGGATGCTTTATCCCGATGTGATAGTGATAGCTGGCGACTTGCTTTCTGGCTATTCGCTTTTTCTCAAATATTTCTATATTCGGTACAGGCCATCATCAGGGATCACTGTCGCCGGGTTCAACTCAAAAGAAAAATTAGATTACGGAGTAAGCAATATGAAAACAGACTACGCCAAAAAAATTAACGCTTTACTAGAGTGTTTTTATTTCAATAATGAGCTTGTCGGAATGCCTTACGATAACTCGTTGGGTTTATTGCGCCATGGTGTTTCTCATTTGTACTTTCTGGCCGTGTGCTCAGGTGAGGTTGATGTTGCAACCATCGAAGAGATCCGCAAGCTCACAATCGAAATCACCGAGGGTAATGTACCACAGCCGTATGATCTGTCCGCCATACGCCATACGGAGGCTGGCAGACAGACTCGCAGCAGCTACGCATCAATAAGAAAAGATGAACTGATAGAACACTTTGCTGCACTGGATTTTGATCTTTTCAGGAATGACACCAAGCATATTATGGATATTATTGCATTCAGACTAAAAAGTTATTTAAAGCCATCATTAAGCCTGACAAATGCCAATATCTGTAGCGAGGTTGCCAGAAGCGTAGTTAAAACAGCGAGCGTGGTTTTTATGGTTAAAGAAGTATCAGAAACAAGGGGGGTGAGTATGGATGATCTTCTAACTATCAATCGCGCCATAGCCGAATTAGCTGACAAGCTACAGCGCGCCATGGTTGGTTATAAGGCAGATAGTCTTTCAAGATAATCGCTAATTAACTTTGAACGGGCGATTTCTGATTCATTAATAGCTGCGGGATTATGAGATAACGTGATTATTTTATCTGAAAGACGCTTTTTAGCTTCCTCATCAAGACACGATGTGATGAGAGTAATCATGGTTTCAGCAGCAACAAGCCGATCTTTAAGATTTAGTTTTTCCTGCTCATCAGGAGAGAAGAGATGGTCGCTTTCGCACTCGTGATGAGCATCAAACGTAACGCGAGAATGGCTAAAGTCAATCGAATTCAGCAAAGAGCACAGTGCATCATTTTTAGTTTGGGACATAACGATTCCTTGCACGTAGTGAAAGTTTACGCCTGTCATGCCTTCGAAAACGTAACAGGCGTAGACAACATAGCACGGCTTCTTCGCCGGTCGAAGCCTAAAAAACCGGCACATGATAATGAACAATATAGATAACAGTGGTGTCACGGAGACCGGTGATGAATATGCGGAAAAACAAACAGCAGTACGAGCAGTCAGGTCGCCTGATGTTCCTTGCTCAGTACGACAGGTTGAAGCAAAGTCTTTCCACTTCACGCACAAGTGATACCGCTCGTCGGTTTGACCGCCTGAGCGAAGTTCAAAAAAAAGCGATCATCCTGCTGGCAAACGAAGCCGCGCAGCGGTTTAAAAATCTGCCGCCGCTGACTCACTCCCATCTCACCATGCCTTTCGAACAGTTCAGTACTCAGGACAAAGTAAGCCTGATGTTGGGCATTAAGCGCCTTGCGGAGCTGGCTGCGGCGATGCCGTGGGAGTTCTCTGATCATGCTGCGTCGCGCCTTGAAATGCAGGCCTTACGCGAATCACCACCACCCGCACCGGATGGCGCAGTCGATTAACCACTGAATGATTAACCAGTAGTCAGGCGCATCACCGCGCCGGGCTTCCTACACCCAGGAGAAAGCAAGATGATTCGATCGCTACTCAAATGGCCCGGTGGCAAAAGCCGGGTAATGTCTGAGCTGCTCCCTCATTTACCAACGGCTGGTTGCCTCGTTGAGCCTTTTGTTGGCGGCGCTTCCGTGTTCCTCAATACCGATTATCGCCGCTATATCCTTGCGGATATCAACCCAGACCTGATCCAACTTTATCGTGAGGTGAAGGTCAACCCTGAGCTGGTGATTGATCTTGCGCGCCAGCTCTTTGTAAATGGCAACGCCAAAGAGGCGTATTTACAGAACCGCCGCATTTTTAACGATACAAAAGGTCTGCTTAATACTTACCGCTCAGCCTTATTTCTTTACCTAAACCGCCACGGCTACAACGGCGTGGTGCGTTACAACCGGAGTGGCGGTTATAACGTGCCGTTTGGTCAGCATAAAACCGCGCCTTACTTCCCGGAAGCGGAGATCCGTCAGTTTTCTGAGAAGGCTAACGACACCAAAGCTATCTTCCTGTGCTGCTCGTTTCAAAGCACCTTCAAAGTGATGGTTGGAACGGATGAAGCCATCTACTGTGATCCGCCGTACCTGCCTACCAGCGAAACAGCCAATTTCACCCAATACCACGCCGAGCCATTCACCAAAAAGGATCACCGCCAGTTGGTGGCGGAGCTGCTGGAAGTTAACCGCAAGCATGGCGCGAAGGTCGTTATTTCAAACAGCGACACCGAAACCACCCGCGAGATTTACCAACCATTCAAGCTGCACGAAATCAGTGTGCAACGTTCCGTCAGCACTGACAAAGACAACCGCCAGAAGGCCAAAGAAGTGATCGGCGTGCTACCTGTCTGTGATGGCTGCGGGCGTCATGGAGGTGGTCATTGCCCAGACTGCGGCCCATGCGCTGGGTATTCAGCCGGATGCGGAGATGAATCCGATAGCGATGTGCTCCCCGGCTATTGGGAGTCAGAAGAAAACCCGATTCCACTGTGAGACGCCCTCTATGACTGCCTATTACAACGAGATAGATCCCTTCGCCGCGCAATGGCTGCGCAACCTGATCGACGCTGGGCACATTGCCCCGGGCGTCGTAGACACACGCTCAATTGAGGAAGTAACCGCAAATGACCTTAAAGGATTCACGCAATGCCACTTCTTTGCCGGGATCGGTGTCTGGTCTTACGCCCTGCGCCGTGCCGGATGGCCCGATAATCGCCCCGTCTGGACAGGTTCTTGCCCCTGCCAGCCTTTTAGCGCCTGCGGAAAGCGCCAGGGATTTGACGATCCACGCCACCACTGGCCATCATGGGTTCACCTTATTAAGGAGTGCTCGCCTCACGTTGTCTTTGGGGAACAGGTTGCAAGCAAAGACGGCCTCGCATGGCTCGACGCTGTACAGGCTGATCTGGAAAACGCGGATTATGCCTTCGCAGGTTTCGATCTCTGCGCTGCGGGCTTCGGTGCCCCGCACATCCGCCAGCGCCTCTTCTGGGTGGCCGACGCCGATAGCCAATTCATGGAAGCATCCATCGAATGCGGGCCGGGAGGGAGGATTGAACTTGCAGACAGCGGCAGTCTTATCGGGGTGGACTACGCCAAGTGCGAGCGACGGAACGCGGGGCGGAGCGGGGATTACTCCGGGTATGTCCGGCAGCAGTCTAGCGCAATTAGTGAAGCTGGCAGGCTGGCCGACACCAACAGCGTCGGACGGGAAGGGGGGGTATCAGGGCGGGAGAGTTCGCAACGGGAAGTTATCAACGGATCGGCTGGATGTAACGGCGCAGCTTGCGGGATGGCCAACGCCGAACACCTGCAACGACAGAAACCCGCGCCCGCAGGATGCCTTGATGAATTACCGGGAGAATGGCTCCAAGATTCAGAAGCGTCTGCAGGATTTGGCGGCAATAGCGGGACCGGCACGGTTAACGGTTTCTGGGGATCTGCGGACTGGCTTTTCTGCCGCGATGGAAAGTGGAGGCCAGTTAAACCCGGCATTAGCCCTTTGGTTGATGGGGTTGCCGGACGAGTGGGCCAGCTGCGCGCCTACGGTAATGCCATCGTTGCGCCGGTCGCGGAAGCGTTCATAACTGCCTATCTGAAAAGTGCGCAATGACCACGGCAACCCGTGGCCGTCGCGCCCCTTCTCCACCTCCACCGTATCCGGGTAGTGCCCCAGACGCCACCCGGTACGATTACGAATGGCAGAGGCCAAAAGCTGCCATTTTTGTTGATAAGACTCCCGTTGTTGATCTAGTCGAGCTGGGTCAAGAACAGGAGTTTTTGGCGTGGGTGAAAGTCACTCTTGCGCCGCTACCTCGCTTTATTCGCCTGCGTCTGGCTTCCCGAATTGACAGTATTCACACCATGAAGGGCAGGCACATAGCCCGTCTGGCGCTGCGCGATATCATCCGCAGGGATCTGCCGCCTATCAACATGGTGAATGAGCAATACGCTATTGCGATGACCGATGAGGCTAAATCTCAGGCTGATACAGCATTCAAAGGGTTAAACCCGCTTTACCACACGTTTAACATTCTGCATGGATTGGTTGAGCGCTTTAACCACCTGCCGGACTTCACGCCAGAAGATGTTGAGCTATTGGCGCAGGATATTGCTATCTATATGCGGTCTGTGCTGAGTGAGGTTCACGAAACAGTAGAAACGCAGAGTGATCGCAAATATGCCGGATACCTTTACACCGAAGCGGCTATCCTCGCGCGGCTTTTCTTCCTGACGCCTCCGAGCTGGGCAAAGTATTGCCGGGGGGCGCTGTTTATTGATGAGACAACTACCGGCATTAGCAAGATGCTGGATGATCGCTACTGGCACCGTAACCTGAAAAAGTACGCCACGCGCTGGCGTGAGCACCTGCATATTGCCTTTGGTGATGTAAAGCGAGGTGCTGCGCCATATTGCAGTAAGCACCACGTTGATGAGTGGGATGCCAGACGCAAGCGCAGCCGCGCGATCATGTCCCGTCTTGAGCTGGAGGACCAGGACACCAAAGAGCGTATTTCGCTTATTGAGCAGATCGATAAGAGCATATCTAACCCGGCATTGCGCCGCGTTGAACTGATGACCCGTATCGGCGGCTTTGAGAAAGTGGCCACCGAAAGCGGCTACGCGGGCCAGTTTTTTACTCTGACAGCTCCATCCAAATATCACGCTTATACCGTATTCGGTCATCGTAATGCCAAATGGAACGGTGCTAGCCCAAGAGCAACGCAGCGCTACCTTAACCGTGTATGGCAACAGATCCGCGCCGAGTTAGCCCGAAACAAAATACCGATTTTTGGTCTGCGGGTGGCTGAGTCCCATCATGATGGTACGCCGCACTGGCACGGCCTGCTGTTTACGCTACCAGAGCATGAAGCCGATCTTCATGAAACGATGGAGCGATATGCAACCCGCGAAGATGCGGAGGAGTTGCAGGGTAAGCACGGCAATCAGCCCCGTTTTGATATGAAGCCGATCGATCAGGAAATCGGCAGCGCCACCGGCTACGTGGTGAAGTACATCAGTAAGAATATTGACGGCTACGCGCTCGACGGCGAAACGGACGACGAGAGCGGCAGGCCGCTGAAAGAAACATCAAAACACGCTACCGCCTGGGCATCGTGCTGGGGCATCCGTCAGTTTCAGTTTTTGGGCGGTGCGCCGGTATCTGTCTGGCGTGAGCTGCGCCGGCTCCGCAATCAGGAGCAGGCCGACAAGATAAACCCGCTGTTTGCTGAGTTGCACCGCGCAGCGGATGCTGGCGACTGGCAGCAATACACTCAATTGCAGGGTGGGGCACTGGTTGCCCGCCGTGATCTGCCGTTACGCATCTGGTATCAACAGAAAGACCAACCAAACGACCACGGCGAATATCAGAACCTTATCAAAGGGCTGGTGATGCCTCACACCTTCTTGCCACCGATTGAAACCCGCCTGCATACCTACCGCGTTGTGCGTAAGAAACCGGAGGTTTTAGACGACTCCGGGCAGGCCGTTGACTTTGATTTTGACCTTCGGGGCGCGTCCGCGCCCTCTAGGACTCGTGTCAATAACTGTACTGAGGTCAAAAAACGAACAAATTCACCGCCCGGATCACCGTCATTAATGACAGTGCCAGCTGAGCGGGAAGGGCCGGAACAGTTTGAGATCGGTCAGTTGACTCAGGAACAGCGAAAACAGGTGCGTGAAAGCCTTCATAACCACAAACCGAAGCGGCAGAAATCGCCTGCTGATGAGTTTGAGGAGCTGGCGCGCAGCATTACCAGCGGCGACTGTTCCGAATATGACACCCAGCGGGCAGAAAGTTACCTCAAAGCCGCCCATGCGATCAGGCAGCAAGAGCAGGTTTTATCACCGGCAATTGCTGGTTTGGCTGGGCTGGTTCAGTCATGGGCGCAGGTTAAGAAGGTACAGATCAGCAAGCCGCAGGCCATGCAACTGGCGCGCGGTAATGAAGTGACGGTACTCGATACCGTGTATCGCGCACATCCGGTTACGGGTGAGTTGATTATCGCCGGTACCGATCAGCCGTGGCGTAAATCCATATCCAAACACAAGGTTGACGAGTTGATTGACCTCTGGAAAGCAGCAGTTAAACCAGTGGATGGTAGTTGTGTTAAAAACTCAAACTGAACACAACATGTTGTGTGGTGTCTAAATAATACGAACACATACAGCAAAAACTGTTGATATGGTTCATGCTTTAATATAAATAACGTAGCAACAAGCGCCTTCAGATACACTGAAAGCGCAACAGATTCTTAGAGTTGTTCTTTGTAACTAAGTTATTTGTTTGTTTTTATTGATTTTGTATGTTGTAACGAGAAGGAGGCGGATATGTCTTTTGCATACGGGCTGTCATTATCTGGAGCTATGTTCAGTTCAAAGGAGCGACTGACTAAGGCTCTGAAAGATAACAAAAACAGCTATACCATTAGCCGTGATGGTCATGTGTCATTGAATCTCAATGATGCCGAAGTCGTGGAAGCCATTACTCGCCAGATCGAAAAACTGGGTGATATCAAGGAAGAAAACGGAAAAAAAGGTGAATGAATACAATCATCCTGGCGATTGCTTTGATAAGTGGCTATCTGTACGTAACTAGAGCTGTTTCAGCAAGATACATATTTAAGCGTTCCGAAGGTTGGGACGCTTATTTTTATGTTGCAGCATGGGGTGTTCTGTTCACTTTAGTGTCATGGATGCTTTGCTCCTTGCTTAGTGTGTTGGGGCTTTTCCGATGGGCCTATAACTTCCTTCTTTCATGCGAAATTATCGACTCAAACTCCATCACGCGGGTTTTTCCACTATCCCCCGCCGAGCAATTTAACTTTGCTGATTTCAAATTTGCTCTTTTTGGCGTTGCGTCAATGTTCATAGCATGGGGATGTGGGCATTTTATGCGCTGGTTCGTTTGTCGTAATGAAGATAGGCGAATTGAGGCTCTTGTAAAAGCGGTGCACCATGATCCACTTGAAAGCCTTCTTATCGAGGCTGCCGTAAGAAAATTCCCAGTGATAATCACTCTTAGTTCACGCAAGTTTTACGTTGGGATTGTGGACTGTCCAGAGTTCGAGCATGGGAGCGCAGATTATTTACAGTTGCTGCCGCTTCTTAGTGGCTACCGTGACAAAGATACCCTCACTATCACAGTCACGACTAACTACAAGCGCCACTACATAGACAGTGGAATTGTGGGTGGTTTAGAGAGTAGTACAATGAGCTTGGCTAATTTTCGGACGTTAGTACCGAAGCGTGAGATAGAAGGAATATCATTCTTCGATACCTATACCTACTCTCAATTCAAGGCCAAAGAAGAGGATGATCGTTCAGGCTCAACTACTCTGTTACCTACATTTATGCCTGGTGGGAATGGTTCTTCAACGTAAACCAACCATGACATTAAAAGGGCCGATAAGGCTCTTTTTTATAAGTGGGGTGCTGCACAATAGTGCGCAAATTTGCACAATTTTTTTGAGGCTATTTATACTCTTTCCGCCCTGTGGCGGCGCGGTCTGGCTCAGGATCGGCAAATGCACAAAAAACGAAGCAAATGTCGCGCGCTGGTGACGGGGGAACAGCCCCCGCAACAGGGGCGGGGATGCCCTATAGATACGCTGATTAACGCCGCAATCGCCTATTAGCGCGTCGTTTAGCTATGGGGTGTAGTGTTTTGATGGTGTGGAAAAGCGCCCGCCAGCGTGGCGCTGAGGCGCTACAGTGTGATCGATGTATTGCGAGGTGTTCAGGCGCCAGCGCGCTGCTCACTATAGGAAGAGACGGGGGTGTTGAAGGTATTTGATGATGCGTTGGACGGTTCGCCATGCGCTGGCCGGAACAGTCAGCGCTGACGGTGGTTTATGGCTGAGACGTTGCGGGTTAACTCTGATCCAGCAGTGCGTAAGGGTTAAATCGGATCACCTCTTCACCCAGCCAGTCATTGACGTGTTTCATGGCCTCCATCACCGGCATAAGCTCATTAATCGCATAGACCCGTGCAGCCTTTTCCACGTCACCGAACGATCCCTTTTCGCCTGGCATGGCTCCCATCAGCTGCGGTGGCACGCGATGGGCTGCAAGGATATCGTCGCGGGAAGAAGCCTTGACGTTCATGAATTCATCTTTCGCGGTGATCTGCTGGAATGGCAGGATTTGCACGCCATCTTTGCCTCCGCCGGGTGCATGCAGTAGGATATTTTTGAAAGCCCCCCTCCCTCTGGACTCCGACAGCGTTTTCTTTACCACCTCCACGCTCTTGTCGTTGGCCTGTGCTGAGCTGATGTAAATAATACAGCCAGCATGGGAGCCGTTATCATAGTACAGCTTGCGGAACGTATCTGCAGAGTGCGCCAGGCTGGCAGACAGCAGCCCGCCGATATACTCCGGCATACCGTAGATTTCCTGATTGATATCGGGGTTCATGATGTGGCACACATCACCACGTCGGAATGTGTACTCTTCCTTTCCTTCCTGCACGTACCAATAGGTATCGAGATCGACTCCCCTACGCGTATATTTCGCCAAGGCATGCCGCAGCTCCAGCGGCCCACCGAGCCGGTTGGTGCGCATCTCAAGATAAGTGTTGCCAAAGACAAACCAGTCAAGAGCAAACCCGGAAAATGCCTGCCGCGATAGCAGCCTGTGGGGGATGAAACACCCGAGCAGCACGTTGCGCTTAAAGTACAGCGCGGACTGATGCCATGACGTTTTGCGTGATGCTCGCGCCAGCCCGTACCAGTCAACCGGCGTTTCAAAGTACCGGCCATTATCGGCGCAATACATGTTATCCAACAGATCATAGCTTTCCGCGCGGTAGGGCCCATCAAAGCTGAAGGCACTCAGTGACGGCGCACTTTTCAGTGCATCAGACAGGTCACGCGCTGCGGCTGGCCGGCGGTTGTAATTTTTTTTACTCTTTCTCATTAGAACTCCATTGCGAATCCACCGCTGCCGTCTCTTTCCTGTCCCAGCGGTTCGTTGATAATGGCGAGCATCGTCGCCCAGGCCAGATCTCCGTGGCTGATACCGCGGGCTCGGTCGGTGTCATAGGTGATAAATCCGCCCGGCGTTTTCACCTTTCGTACGGCATTGAACGCCGTCACCAGCGCCCGCTCACTGCGATCGTACTCCCAGCGACCGGCGCGGATAATCTGGAGCATTTTCAGCACCAGGGCGCGCTTTGAGGTCAGGTTAAAGGTGTACGGAACCACCATAGGGAAGAACTTTTTTACTATCTGATAGACGGCTTCGCCGTTGCCACCCGTCACGTCAATGCCAATATGCTGAACGTTATATTTAAACGTCAGATCCTCGATCACTTTGGCCTGTTCTTCGAACTCCAGCCCTTGCACCTGGATGGTTTCAATCGTACGGAACTTGCCACCTGACACCAGGGGTGGCACTGTGACGGACACGCCGCCGCTGTCGCCGTTCCCGCTGCTACCGTTGGCGTCATAGCCTATCCAGACCGCGCGTTGCCCCATTGGCCTGCTGGCGAAAGGTTTCCAGTCGGGCCACTCGTCATAACCGTCAGCACCGCAGCTGATCAGGGCGTTAAGGTTAAAGGCCGACTCACCATCACGAACGAACTCGCACATGTACAGGTTGCGAAATTCATCATCGCTGTTCTCGTCCTGAATCTCTTCAAGGTCGGTATACTCCCAGCCGTGGTCTATCACATCCTTCAGGGTGACGATCTGACGCCAGGTTTTATCCGGGCATAGCAGGCCGCTGTTCAGCGTTTTCCACCCCACGTCAAACGCCTGCCGCTTCGCTTTGGCGCGCTTCTCGTTCCAGCGATCGCCCGTCCAGAACGGGTAAGCCTCATGGGTTTCACCGGAAGGCGTAGAAAAGTACGTTCGCGTCAGCCCTTTCAGCGTCGCCATTGCCCCCGCCACTTTGCGCAGGTTGGTGAAGTTACTGACCCAGAAGAATTCATCGAATTTCAGGTTGCCGGTATATGACTGCGCGGTTGCCGCTGATGTACCGAGAAAATGCAGCTCTGCGCCGTTGGACAACACAATCTTATCGCCACCTTTCAGTTCAACGTCCACTTCTTCTGCCACCTTCTGGATGAATCCCCTGAACTGGTGCGCCTGACGCCGGGACGCCGACAAAAAGATCTGGTTGCGCTGATACGGGTATTTCACATCATCCCGCAGCGCATCAAGCAGCGCCTCGCGGGCAAAATACCAAGTGGCGCCAATCTGGCGCG
This sequence comes from Edwardsiella piscicida, assembly GCF_001896205.1. GTDB lineage: Bacteria > Pseudomonadota > Gammaproteobacteria > Enterobacterales > Enterobacteriaceae > Edwardsiella > Edwardsiella piscicida. The sequence goes on along the minus strand of NZ_MPNU01000001.1, from coordinate 2,178,601 downwards.
ACTTCAGGATCATGCGGTTACGGTGATGACGCTGTTCATACCAGCCGCGTTGATGCCAGGACAGGGAGTCAAGAATTTTTTCCCGTAGCGCCGTTATTTGCTCATCGGTGAAATGGTTCTTCAGCTTGCGCCTGCGCGTTTTTTTTCCGCCAGCCACCTCTGCTGACTGACCATCATTCAGCTTCTTTATCTGCCTGGTCAGCAGGTCAATTTCTTTGAAGTCGCCACCGGTCTTCTCTTTCTTGTCTGTCAGTTGGATAAGTCGCGCATCCATGGACTGCGTGACGCGCTGGATAGTGGGCGTTTCGTCCCATTCGTCGCGTTTTTTCCACGAATAAACGGTGTTCTGGCTGATACCCATCAGGCGCGAGATCTCCGCCGGCGGGTAGCCCTGCCAGTAGAGTTGTTTTGCGCGTAGCCGTACAAAAGCGTCCTGAATCATCTCGTCTCCCCTTGTATGCAGGGAAGATTACCGCGCGCGCGATCCCGCTTTCGCCCTCTTTCAGTTCTGCGCTATCCCCGACAACAAAAGCACGTTGAGACAGCGAGTTACGCTCTGTCATCATGACCATAAACCAACCAGTAACAGGACAATCAGCATGGCGAGCACCGCAAAACCAGCCCGCAAAAAGTTTCGCGTCGCCGTTTCCGGCGCTACCGTTGACGGTCGCGAAATCAGCGGCGAACACCTGAAGGCCGCTGCGGAAAGTTATGATCCGAGCGTTTACGCTGCACGTGTGAACGTGGAGCACTACCTGTCGATGCTTCCGAACAGTGATTTCAGCGCAATGGGGGACGTGACCGGACTCAGCGCCGAAGATATCACCGATGGCCCGTTAAAAGGCCGCACCGCGCTCTATGCGGAAATCGAACCCTCAGTACGAATGAAGCAGCTCACCGATGAAGGCAAAAAGGTGTATTCCAGCATTGAACTGCACCCGCAGTTTGCGCTGAACGGCAACGCCTATGTTGTCGGGCTCGCCATGACGGACACCCCGGCAAGCCTTGGCACGGACCGTTTGAAGTTTGCTGCCCAGCAGCGCGCCCAGGTCATGGCGTTCAATAACCAGCAGACCGAACCGCCGATGTTTACCGAAGCGATGGAGGCGGAAGTCATTGAACTGACACAGCAGCGCAATGAAGAGGGTAAGCAGTGGTTCAGCCGCGTAATGGATCTCATTGGCAAAGGCCGTAAATCAGACGGCGAGCAGTTCAGCCAAGTGCGTGAAGCCGTGGAGAGCGTGGCGCAGTCTCACGCCGACCTCCTCGATCGTTTCAATGCACTGGAGCAGAAGAACAGCGAAGCCAGCCAGCAGGTTGAAAAACTCACCGGTGAATTGACCACCCTGCGGGAACAGTTGCAGGCCCAGGACAGCAACCCGACATCCCGCTTTGCTGCCACTGGTGGTAATGGCGCACAGCTGGTTGATTTCTGATTTAACGAAGAGAGACAGACTAATGACAATCGTACTTTCCGGGAATACCCGCGCACAGCTTGAGCTGTACATGCAGCGTCAGGCGCAACTGAGTGGCGTGACCGTCAGCAACCTGGCTAAGCGCTATTCGGTGGAACCGTCCGTGCAGCAGCGGCTGGAAAATGCCGCCAAAGACAGCACCGAGCTGACGCAAAAAATCAACGTCATCGGCGTTGACGATCAGGAAGGCGATAAAGTCCTGATTGATACCACCGGGCCGATTGCCCGCACCAACTCCAGCAGCGACGGTACGAAGCGCCGTAACCCGGCGAGCGCTCACGAGCTGGCCGCGCGTCGTTACCGCTGCGAGCAGGTGAACTACGACACCTTCATCAGTTATTCACAGCTGGATGCATGGAGTGCCCACCCAGATTTTCAGGCCAGAGTCAGTCAGCAAATCGCACGACAGATTGCGCTTGACCGCATCATGATCGGTTTTAACGGCACCTCGCATGCGCTGATCTCTGATTTCGCCACTAACCCGCTGCTTCAGGACGTGAATACCGGGTGGCTGGAGCAAGTCCGCAAACAGGCACCGGCCCGCGTTATGTCTGATGTGACCATTTCCACGCGCGATATGGATAACAGAGTCACCGCAAAGGGCCTGTATGGCAACCCTGACGCATTGGTACAGGATGCCCGCTCTTCCTTGCTGGATGAATGGCATAAAGACGCACCGGATCTGGTGGTGCTGATGGGACGCGACCTGTTCAACACCCTGCGCCTGCCGCTGATTAACGCGATGAGCACCACTAACCCCAACACGGAACTGATGGCCGGACAGCTGATTATCTCTTCACGCTTTATTGGCGGTTTGCAGGTGTTCCTTGCCCCGTTCTTCCCGAAAGACGCCATGCTGATCACCTCGTTCAGCAACCTGTCGATCTACTTCCATAAGGGGTCGCTACGCCGCCTGATGAAGGAAGAGCCGGAGTACAACCGCATCGCAACCTACCAGTCGATGAACGATGCCTACGTGGTGGAAGACTACGGCAAGAGCGCGCTGATTCAGGGCATTAAGTTTGCTGATGCTCCTGCTGAAGGTGGCGGTGCGTAACTGGCGGAACGGGCGCAATGCGCCCGTCATAACGGAGGACATAACTGATGCTGACACCGGCACAGAAACATTTTCAGAGCGTCATGGCGCAGCGTACGGGACTGAATACTGATGAAGAGACCCTGGGCGAGCGTACCGCACACGAGCAGATCCTGCATCGCCTTCGCCTCGCGCAGTCACGGTTAAGCGGGATCCAGTCCAACGCGGCAAAAGCAGAGGTTAAAAAAGAGCTTCTGCCCGATTTCGCCGGATGGATTGACGGCACGCTTGAAGGCGACAGCGGTCGCCAGGACGAAGTGATCACCACCCTGATGGTGTGGGCGGTCGACTGTGGCGATCTGGCGCTTGCCTTGCGTATCGGCGAGTACGTGATACGCCATAACCTCAGTCTGCCGGACAATTTCGGACGCGACGCCGTGACGGCGCTGACAGAAGAGATCTGCAATCCGATCCTGACGCTGGCGGGCACCGACCCGGACGCGGATTTATCCGGCTTCATCGCGCCGCTGGATACGCTGTGGGAAACCGTCACGAACCGGGATATGCCTGACGAAGTGCTTGCCAAGCTCTGCAAGGCCTGCGCCTTCGCTCGTCGCGCATCCACTGACCCGGAAACACAGGGTTCCTCGCTGAAGTTGCTTCGCCAGGCGATGCACCTTAACCCAAACGCCGGCGTTAAGCGTGATATCGCCGCGCTAACCCGCGCACTTAAAAAGGTTCAGGGTGCAGGTGACGATAGTGATATGGCCACCACCGCCGAAAATGACGCGGCTGCAGAAGAGAAAGCACCTGCACCAGCGGAGGCTAAAGCCCGCAAAGCGCCGCGGAAAGCAACTACCGGGAAGGCCAGCGCCGCCCGCAGAACCACAAAAAAATAATTAAGACTTCGACCCCCGTCGACAGGCGGCGCGACCGGCGATCTGAGCTCTCTCCGTGTTCTTTTTACCGGCCGCCCACCGCCTGGTTTTTCTGGAGAGCACCCTATGAGCATGGTGGCAAAGCCTCGTATAGCACCTGCAGAGAACGACACCACCGATATTGATGATGGTGAAGAGAAAGTCACAGCCGGAGCGTTCTGGCCTGACATTGTGCTTCGTGAGCTGCGCCTTGCCAGCCGTATTCCGGGCAGGACGACCACTTCACGGCTGATGTACGTCACCACCGAGGCCGTCGCGCATGTTACCGATGAGCTTCAGGAGTGGCAGCGGCAACAGTTGGCAGCGGGCTACACCACGCTGGCGGACGCCCCGACCATGAAACCGAATGGCGAGCCCGAAGTGCCTCCGCGAGAAATCAACGGCGAGAGCGTCAATATTCACCGCTACCGCCGTGCGGTCTACGCCGCTTCCCGCGCGCTTATTCTTGAGAACGCCCGCGACGTGGATACCACCAACAAGAGCGACCGGAAAGCGGACGCGCTGGATACCCAGGCGGAAGACCTCTGGCGCGATGTTCGCTGGGCCATTGCCGATATTCGCGGCGCTCAGCGTATCTGGGCGGAGCTTTGCTGATGAAGGTGAAAGCGCTACAGGGCGACACCGTGGATTTACTGTGCTGGCGTCATTACGGCACCACGCAGGGGATGACGGAGAAAGTGATCGCAGCCAATCCAGGGCTGAGTAAGCAGTTATTTCTGAACCCTGGTCAAGAGGTGGAGCTGCCGGATCAGGGGCAAAAGAAACTACGGGAGATGGTACAGCTATGGGGCTGAATATATTCCAGCGGATACATGACCACATCACTTTTTTTATGTCAGTGGTGGTCACCGGTATCGGCGTAATGACCATCAGCGAAAAGATCGCGATGGCGGGTCTGCTGTTGGGGGTGCTTTCACTGGCCCGCGCCTGGCTGCATCGTGGCAGGATGGAACGGGCGCAAAAGCGCCGTAACGATCTGATTGCACAGATCCTCAGTCAGTCTGAAGCCAGGAGCCTGTGCGAAGCGGAACGCCGGGCGCTTGAGCTGCTACAGCATGACGGGCATTGCGATGAATCTTCCCGTTAAGCGTTACGCCGTCGCCGTCATCGTGGCTCTGGGTATCTCGCTGGCCCCGGAAGCCCTACGCACATCCGAAGATGCACAGGTAAAAATTGCCACATGGGAAGACTGCCGCGCCACCCCCTACCGGGATATTGCTGGAGTAGCAACGGTCGGCTGTGGATCCACTGGCAATGTGCAAAACCGGCTGTACAGCGAAAGCGAAGTGGCGACACGTTGGGTTAATGGTCTGCACCATGCAGAAAACTGCATTAACCAGAATTTTAACGGCGCGAATATGCCACAGTCTGCGTTTGAGTCCATGACGGACGCGGCCTATAACCTGGGCTGTTCTGGCCTGATGTGGTTCAAAGATAGAAATGGAATACGTCAGCGTACCACTATCTGGAAACAGGCTCAGGCACATCAGTGGGCTCCCATGTGCAACCGGCTGACTGATTTCGTTAACAGCGGCGGGAGACGTGTACAGGGACTGTTCAACCGTCGCATCGATTTTAAGGCCTGGTGCCTGCGGGATGTTGAGGTGTCGGGGTGAATCAGACAATCACGCTCTGCTTGCTGCTGGCGCTGGTCACCGGGGGCTTACTCTGGCAGACAAACCAGCGCGGGAAAGATTCGGTTCGCAATGACGAACTTTCCCGTGAGCTGAAAAAGACCGGCGAAATCATGGATGAGCTGCGGGCGATAAAGGCAGACGTCACCGCGGTACTGGCACAACGACAGGCAGATGAACAGCAACGAAACGTACTAGGAGAAACCCGGCGTGAAAACATGCGTGAAGCAACGAAAAACGATGCGTGCGCTAACACTGTTGTGCCTGCTGCTGTCAGTAACAGCCTGCAAGACCGCCACGCCAGTGCCGCGGGTGCAAATGGTGTGCGAACCGGTTCCGGAAAGTCTGACGGCCGCAACGCCACGGCCGGAACTGTCAAGCCCCGTCACATGGGGCGGAATAGCCAGTTGGAGTGATCGCCTGCGCGATGCGCTGGATAGCTGTAATGCCGATAAGGCCGCGATTGGTGAGATCGACATTCGCCGCCTGAAACGATTAGCTGAGCACGCGGGAGCCGGACAGTGACGTTATTTGATTTTATTGCTGAACATCCATTTTGGACGCTTATTTATCTGCTGATTATTGCGGGCGCGATTGAGCGTTTCGCACGTTAAAAAGGTGCTGCCATGCTGAAAATTAACTCGCTGCGGGAAGCAATGGTCAACGCCAGCCGCTGGTGTAAAGCCAACCCGGAGAAATTCACGGTCTTTGTGGAAAGCGGCGGCATTGAGACGACCGGCGAAACACCCTCTTTTGCCTATCGCTATAACCTGGTGTTTTTCGCCATGGATTTTCCGGGCGATATCGACGATTTCACCTTGCCGCTGATGGCATGGCTCTGGCACAACCAGCCGGATCTGCTGCTGAACCCGGAGAAGAACAAAGATATTAAGTTTTCAGTCGCCATCAATGACGACGACAGCGCCGATATTCTCTATGAAATTCCCGTTCTGGAGCGCGTGAAGGTCAGTCGCAAGGGCGACGGAACCATTCATGCAGAACACCTGCCGGAGCCTAAACCACGCATTCCTTCAATGGGAGGGGACTGGAGTGCTGTTTTTGAAGGCGTGACGTGGGAGGCCGCGGTATGAGTGACGATCGCTTTCGTGAGCTGGATAAAGTATTTAGCGATATTCTCGCCAGTCTTTCAGCATCAGGACGGACTCGCTCTGCCCGCCTCATTGGACAGGAGGTACGCCGCAGCCAGCAGCGCCGAGTCCGGGCGCAGAAAGGCCCAGACGGGGCCGCGTACCCACAACGCAAACGCCGGATCATTCGCTCGCAGCAGGGCATTAAATTTATATGGAATGATGAGGTCAGGACGTTGAAAAACTGGCACGGCGGGCGAGGTAAATACGGACGCACTATCACCGGTTTTGATACCGATCGTAATGACATTCGAACTTTTTACCGCAGCGATATTGAACGCTATCTGGAAATTAATACGCGCGCGCTGCGCCGCGATACTGCCCGCAAAGCGCCGATGTTTGAGCGCCTGCGTACGCTGCGCTTTCTGAAGATGCACCCTGACGCACAGGGTGTAACCGTGGGTTATGACGGCGTGGCCGCACGTATTGCCCGTGTACACCAGTATGGCCAGCGTGACCAGGTTGGGCCGGGCGTGATTGCTAAATACCCTGTCCGTGAGCTGCTGGGGCTGTCTTCGGCGGATGAGGGGCTGATTTATAACACCACCATTAACAGCCTGGGAGGCGCTGCACGATGAACGCCGAACTGATGCGCCTGCTGGAAAACATCATTCGCATCGGCGTGATTTTTGCCGTTGATAAAAAAAATGGCGTGTCCGCGTGCGTAGCGGGAATCTGGAAACGGGCTGGCTACGCTGGAATGCTTCACGGGCCGGAGGGTTCAATATCTGGATCCCGCCTTCCGTGGGGGAGCAGGTATCTATTGCCTGCATCGGCGGCAACCCGGAGACCGCCATTGTTCTGGGAAGCCTGTACAGCAATGACCATCCGGCACCGGGCAGCAGCCTGAAAGAAATCGTGATAACGGCACCGGACGGTGCTGTTGTTCGCTACAACGCCGACGCCAGCGCGCTGGAAGCTACCGGCATGAGGACCGCGAAGATTGAGGTAGCGGTTAGCGTCACGCTGGATGCGCCTGTTGTGGAATGCACTAATCATCTAAAAGCCGCCACGTTTGAAGTCACAAAAGGCGGCGAGATGCACGGTGATATTGAGCACAGCGGTGGAAAAATGACCTCTAACGGCGTGCAGGTTGATAACCACGGTCACGGTGGTGTGAAGCAGGGCGGGGACTGGACGGAGGGTACTAAATGACAGCGAGCTACACGGGGATGAATCCCAACGGGACCGGCACCCTGAACGATGCCGATCAGCTGTGGCACTCAGTGAAAGACATATTGACTACACCGCTTGCCAGTCGGGTGATGCGGCGTGATTACGGCAGTCTGGTGCCAGACCTGATTGATGAGCCTCAGAATGATGCCACCCGCCTTCAGTGCATGAGCGCCGCCGTTATCGCGCTGGCACGCTGGGAAACCCGAATTGCGCTCAACACCATTGATATTCGCTGGTCAAGGGACGGACGGGCTATAGCGGAACTCACCGGCATTATCACCCGGAACATGCAACCGGCCACCGTCACGATGACACTGCGGGAGAGCAGCCATGGCGACGATTGACTTATCGCAGCTTCCACGGCCGCAGATCATTAAAGTGCTGGACTTCGAGACGATCCTTGTCGAGGTTAAGGCATTCATGGTTGAGGCATTTCCACAGGAGCAGCAGGCCGCTGTTGCTGCCGCGCTGGATCTGGAGTCTGAGCCGTTGAACGTCATCGCCCAGGTGGTGGCCTACCGGGAAATGATGCTTATGCAGCGCATCAATGACGGTGCTGCAGCGTGCATGCTGAGTCACGCCACCTTAGGCGACCTGGACAATCTGGGAGCCAACAATAATACCCAGCGCCTGGTCACTCAGGAGGCCACTGATACCACTGACGCCGTCGATGAAAGCGACGCTGCATTCCGGTTACGCATTCAGGCTGCTTTTGAAGGTCTGAGCGTCGCGGGGCCAACTGGTGCGTATGAATATTTTGCCAAAAGCGCCAGCGGTAAGGTGGCTGACGCCAAAGCAACCAGCCCATCGCCTGCCGTGGTCGTGGTTTCCGTGCTCTCCACCGAAGGAGACGGAACGCCAGGTCAAGCGTTACTGGAAACCGTTACTAAAGCGCTGTCTGCTGACGACAAAAGACCGGTTGCCGATCGCCTGATTGTTCAGGCGGCGGAGATTGTGAATTACCGCATTAACGCCGTTCTGTATCTCTATCCGGGGCCGGAGTCTGAGCCCATCCGTACCGCCGCTGAGAACGCCCTGCGGGCATGGGTAAGCCAGCAGGGCAAGATTGGCCGCGACGTTGCCCGCTCCGCCATTATGGCGGCACTGCATGTGCAGGGTGTCCAGCGCGTGGTGTTGCCGGACCCCATCAGCGATATCGTTATTAACGATACGCAGGCAGCACGGTGCGAGTCATTCACTATCACGGTCGGGGGAACGGATGAATAACAGCCTACTCCCACCTTCTGCCAGTCGCTTCATGCGGGATGTGGAGAAAGTCACGTCACGGATTGATCGTATTCCGGTTGACCTTCGCAAACTGTGGAACCTGGACGAATGCCCCGTTGATCTGCTTCCCTATCTTGCCTGGGCGCTGTCCGTTGACCGTTGGGACAAGAGCTGGTCAGAGCAGACAAAGCGACAGGTGATTAAGGCCGCATGGCTCGTTCATCGTCACAAAGGCACGATTTCAGCGCTGAAGCGTGTTGTTGAGCCTTTCGGTTTTTTACTGCGGGTGATCGAGTGGTGGCAGAGCAACGAAGAGCCGGGCACCTTCAGGCTTGAGATTGGCATTCAGGAACAGGGGATCACCGAGGAAACCTACCGCGAGCTGGAGCGCCTGATTGATGATGCAAAGCCTCGGAGCCGCCACCTGACGGGGCTCACTCTGTCATTGCAGACGCAGGGCGCAATCACCGCAGGTGCTGGATGTTACACGGGGGATACGCTAACCGTTTACCCCTATTTTCCTGAAACCATATCCGTAAGCGGTGGCGGCTACACCGGCGCGGCAGTCCATTTTACTGATACCGTGGAGGTAGCATTTGGCGACTAAATATCTAGCCCTGTTAACCAATATCGGGGCGGCAAAACTGGCAAAAGCCGCGGCGTTGGGCTCGAAGGTTGAGATCACCCAGATGGCCGTAGGCGATGGCAACGGCGTACTACCAACCCCGAATCCTGCACAGACCGCGCTGGTGCATGAAATGCGTCGCGCTCCGCTAAATATGCTGACCGTCGACCCGGCAAACGCCAGCCAAATAATCGCGGAGCAAGTCATACCAGAAGATGTGGGCGGATGGTGGATCCGCGAAATCGGTCTGTTCGACAAAGACGGCGACATGATTGCTGTTGCCAACTGCGCGGAGACTTACAAGCCGCAGCTGCAGGAGGGAAGTGGACGCGTTCAGGCCATCCGCGTGATCCTGATTGTCAGCAGCACCGAAGCGGTAACACTGAAGATTGATCCCGCCGTCGTACTGGCAACGCGCCAGTATGTCGATGATAAGGTAATTGAGGTGCGTGCGTATGTTGATAGCCAGCTGGAGGCCCATGCGCGGTCACGCAATCACCCAGACGCGACAACAGCTGCCAAGGGCTTTGTGCAGCTAAGCAGCGACGATAATAGTGCAGCTGAGGATAAGGCGGCTACGCCGGCCGCCGTTAAAAAAGTCCGGGCGCTGGCTGAGACTAAAGCACCGATCGATAGCCCCACACTCACCGGAGCGCCGACCACGCCGACCCCGCCGACGGCGGCCAGCGGTTTAGAGATTGCCAACGCGGCGTTCGTTGCGGCAAAGATCGCGTCGCTTGTCGGATCGGCTCCGGGGGTATTGGATACTCTGCAGGAGATTGCCGCTGCACTGAATAATAATCCGAATTTTGCCAACGAAATGATCAGGCAGCTGGCAGGAAAGCAACCGCTAGACAGCACGCTTACCGACATCAGCGGGAAGGACGTTGCTGGGATTCTCAAATACCTTCAATTGGGGGAAGCGGCGAAACGGGATGTCGGCACGACGTCAGGAACCGTGGCGGCTGGGGATGACGTCAGACTATCCCAACAGATCGGGATAGGTCAGACATGGAAAAACGTATTATCATCTCGATCCGTTGGGGTTAATTATGTAAATAGCGAAAAGAGGCCAATAGTTGTTTTTGTGGAGGTAAAACCCCCAATAAATGGTACATCAGGAATATCTGTTGATGATGTTATTGTTGCCACTGCCAAAAATATAAATGCAGATTACGCCTCATTTACCGCTGGATGCCTGGCCATAGTTCCACCTGGTAGCACGTATATAGTGAAGGGGTACGTTGGTTCAAATCCTATAACTACAACATGGTCGGAGCTGTCATAGTGAAATACTTTAAAGATGATAATCATTGCGTGTACGCGTACGCTTCTGACGGTTCACAAGATAAATTTATAAAACCTAGCATTATCCCCATCACTGAAAAAGAAGCGATGGATATAGCTAATCCCCCACCGACTCAGGATGAGGTAATAGCAGAGGCTGAGGCTAAAAAAATACAGCTGCGCGCCACCGCTGATGCTGAGATTGCGTGGCGGCAGGACGCTGTCGATGCGGGGATAGCGACCGCCGCAGAAACCGCGGCGTTGGCTGAGTGGAAACGCTATCGGGTACTGCTGATGCGCGTTGATACAGCGGCACCCGTCTGGACTACGGCGCCGGTGGAGCGGGCCAAAGCTGACGCCTGAAGCATGGGCACAGGCTGGTCGGCTGCTCGCAGCAGGAGAGCCGCAGCGGCGCGTGGCGATGATATTTGATGTGGGTGTTTCTACTCTATATAAACGGTTCCCAGCGTCAGGAAATCAGTAAGGCTGTCCCCATATTTGGCCGCCCCCGATGCTCTGTAACGCTACACCATCCCGGACAGCGTGCTGTTTATTGAATTATACGCCGTGTTAGCCCCATCCTTCAGGCCGGTTAACAGATCGCCAACAGATGAAGACTGAAGCCGCTCGCGTAGGTCTTCATCGCAACGCTGAAAACTTATTGAGAACTCAATTTTTTTGCCTTCCCGTAACGATCAAGCTCAGAGCGGGTGGTTTGCAGCCCGGTAATAACATACATCCCGTAAATCTGCCCTGTCCCATCGATCAACGGCCAGGGGCGCCCGGTATAGGCCTGTGTGGTCAATACCGTTAGTGAGATCTCGCCACCAGTAATTTCTGGGTAAAGCACGCCGGCAAGCGTGATCTGATCTTCACCGGCGCCAATATACTGCCAGCTTGCCGAGCGGTTAATGCGCTCGTTTTTGACGTGCCGCCAGGACTTATTTTGCTGTAGCTGCTGATGTGGCAGCGTCTTTAGCTCAAACACAAACATGCCATAAATCATCATCATGCTGTTATCTCCTTACCCTAATCACGATCTCGGAAACTGCCGCGACCTGCGCGGGTCAGCCGCTCTAATTCTGCTTTCACCATTTCTCCAACCGTCTTCGCCAGCTCACGGGGGTTCTGCGTCACTACGTTATGCAGATGAACGTGAATTTCACCGTTAAACCCGCTTGCAGCGCCGTCACTTCTGGCGGTGGCCGCCGGCGTGACCGGAGGTAACATGGCCTGTACAACTGGTGCGGCCGCTGCTGCAACGACCGGGGCAAGCGTCGGGGCGATAGTCGCGGAGGTTTGCGCAAGTCTTGACTCCTGCCATTCACCACGTACCGCCAGCGCACGGGGTAGGTTCTTGAAGACGATATCGCCGGGACCTATCCGCTTTTTCGTCTCCTGAAGCATGCCACCCGTGTTGTCAGATATTTTTTGTAGTCGCCGTTGCGTCCCGTTATCACCGCTAAGGGGTGTATTTATTACGGACGGCGTTACCGTGCTAGCATCTGTTTTTTTGGGGGTGATTTTCGCAATATCACCCTGTAAGAGCGCAACTTTGCCCTGCAATAACGCAGTGCTCTGCGCATCCTCGATCTTCTTTCTGGCCCTTTCTGCTTCATCGGGCAATACCCCTAGCTTTTCTAGTATCCAGGCCAGCGTATCAAGAAGGGCTTTAGCTGGAGTCAGCACCAGTCGCAGCGCCCCGCCGAGCACGTTACCGAAAACTTCCCCCGCGCTGGCGCACTTATCCAGCGTTTCTTTGCTGGACTCCATCGGGCTAAGGAGTTCTTTGAACCAGCTCCATACCTGGCTGATGCCATTGCTAATTGCATCAAACAGCGGGCTAAACTGTGCAAACGAGTCACGGAGCGGTGCCAGCATTTCTATAATCCCGCTGAACACACCGCCAAAAAATGCCTTGATGGGCTCCCAGTATCTCCATATCAGCAGGCCAGCCGCGACAAATGCCGCACCGACAAGACTTATGGGGCTCAACAGCAACGACAATGCACCGCCCAGCACCGATACCGCGCCGGTGACCACTCCCCATAGAGCAGGAATACCCGTAAGGCGGAGTGCTAACATCCCGATGCCACGCACCAGAGAACCCAGCGCTGCACCGGGTGAGGCAAACGCCGCCAGCAGCATTCCCCTTAGTGGTGCCAGGAAACCCGTAAGCCTGCCGGCCCCTGTCGCCATAGAGGAGAACGCTACGGGCCAGCCTTTGATACTTCCCATTGGTCCGCCCATGAGCGCGCGCAGCTGGGAGAACATCGGAATGGCCCGACCAAGCCCTTTTGTCCCGGTGAGTAGGGCAAAGCCAAGTTGCAGTTTTGCGATTGGGCCCAGAAGCAGCCCAACAACCAGAGACAATCCGCCGACGATGGCCGTAAAGGCCAACGCGCTACCGCCAATGATCAGCAATGTCTGCGTTAACCGGGGGTTTTCTTTTGCCCAGGCCGTCATTGCCCCAGCAACATCGCTGAGCGCCTGAACCAGTCCACGTAACGGCCCATCAAGCAACTCTTCAATCTGGATGCGGAATCCTTCCCAGGCGCTGTCGAGGTTTTTCAGATCCCCATCAAGGTTGTCCGCCATTTTTTTCGCAACCGCGGCGGATTCCCCTTGCGCCTTTTTCAGTTCAGCAAGCAGCTTTTGCAGCTCACCGCTGCCCGCTGACTGCACCAGTGCCTGGAAGGATTTTGCGGCTTCCTCGCCAGCAATATCTTTGAAGAATGAAAGCTTATCCACGTCGCCGTATTTGCTGACGGCTTTGTAAACATCAGCAAGGACAACTTCTGCCGGTCGCATCTTTCCGGTTGCATCGGCGACGCTGACCCCGAGTTCCTTTAGCGCATCTTTGGCTTTGCCCGTTGGTGCAGCCATGCGGGAGAAGGTGGACTGCAAACCCGTGCCGGCGATGCTGCCGCGCAACCCCACGTTGGCCATTACGCCGATCATCGCAGTGGTCTGTTCGACGCTGACGCCAAGGCCTGCCATCCCCGTACCGGCGTACTTCATCGCCTCGCCAATATTGGTCAGGTCGGTGTTGGTACGCGTAAATGCCGCCGTCAGCACATCACTGACCCTGTCCATCTCTTTGGGATCCAGCTTGAACTGAGACAGAATGTTTGATCCGATATCGGCACTTTCGCCCAGCTCCATCCCGCCGGCCAATGCCATATTGAGAACACCGGGTAGCGCAGCCTGTATGGCCTGTGGTGTGAAGCCCGCCATTGCGAGAAATGCCTGACCGCTGGCGGCGTCACGGGAGGTAAACTGCGTTTCAGCCCCCAGTTTTTTAGCCTGCTCACGCAGAGCGGTAAACGTGGCGCTGCTTTTATCAATGCGGGTCAGCGCCTGTACTCGGGACATTTCTCTATCAAAACCGACAGCAGGAGCCAGAAAGCGACCGGCGCCATAACCAGCAACGGTAGCGGCCCCCACGGCAACCGCACCACCACCGCGTAACTTACCCGCCATCTGCTGGGCATGGTCATAGCGTGCACGCGCCTGCGTCACCCGCGCCAGCATCTGCCGTTCGCGCTCCAGCGTTTGGTTGTACTGTTCGGTACGCCGTATAGCGCTTTGGATGGTTCGATCGCTACCGGAAAGCGTGATGCCATGCCTGACCATCATCGCTGTCGCTTCACGCAGCTTCTCTTTCTCTCGGGTGCGGACTTCATTCAGACGGCTAAGCTTTGCGGCAAGTTGCGCCATATGCTCGCGCTGCTTGTCTGTCATTGCATTCCCGGCCTGCTGCGCCTGCCTGAGTCCGTTTAGCTCCCGTTGTGTCGCCTGGATCTTTTCGGTGGTTTTGGTGAAGCTCTCGCGCAGGCGGACAAACGCTTTTGACTGCGTGCCAAGTGATTCAATATCGGACTGCGTTTTTTTGAGGGAATTAGAGAGACCGCCCACACTCTGGCGGGCGGTCTCAACAGGTCGGGTAAGTTTATCGATCGCGCTGAAGGCGATACGGATATCAAGTGTCTTCATCTTCACGGGCTCCGCTACGTCGCGCGGCCCGTTCGCGCCAGGTGATAACCTCACCCGGATCCATCATGTAGATATCGGTGCGCGACCAGTTAAAAACAACGGCAATATCGGCGACCAGCTCTTCAATCTGATCAAATTTCACCACCGTTACAGTGCTTCCGTCTCCGGCTCGTTCTGTGCTCCAGAGCTCGTAGGCACCAAAAAAGGCACGATCGCCTGAGATAGCGCGATAAAATCAGCGGTGGCCAGCGTTTTAATTTCACTTTCTTTAAGACGTGGTGAGGTTACGCGCGCGAACAGTGTCACCAGTGTATCCGTCTTCATGTTGAGCACGTCCGAGAGCGACAGGCCGCGTAGCGAGCCAGACTGCTTAATTGCCTCGCCAATCTCCACATAGGTGATCTTCTCTTCGCCGCGCACAATCGGCTGGGCCAGTGTCACACCACTGCTAGCCGCTACTGCTGCAGTATCATTTTTTTCATCGTTGAGTCTCCGGGCGGCACACCGATGTGCCGCCATCATGGTTAATGATCAGCCCATTCCCAGGGCAGACGTGATACGGTCAGGGTAGATATTCTTGCCGTCTTTCTTGTAAATAAAGTTCAGCAGGTCAATCTCAATAATCGGCTTATCGTCGATGGAGAATTTGTAATACGTCGATTTGAACGTGTATTTCTCGACGGTGTTTTCCCCTTGTTTGCTGTCGCCGCCGTCAAGCTCGGTAAAGCGTCCGCGCAGCTCTACTTCAACAAGCTGGCTGTCACCATCGGTGTAGTATTCACCAGCGAAGCGCAGGCGGGTGCCGTCGATATCTGCACTATATTCAAGAAAAAGCGCCTTAATCACGCCGCCGAATTCAATGGAGGAATCCAGCGCCCCAGCATCCAGCCCGAGATCCACACCAACGGATCCAATCATGCCGCCCCCTTGGTAGTCTTCCAGCTTGCGGCTGAGCTTCGGGCGGGTAAATGAAGTGACTTTCCCGATCTGGTTATCGCCGTTCACAAAGCAGGTGAACAGGCGGAGTTTGTGAGGAACAGACATTTATGCACCTCCCAAAGAAGCAAATGCAGGCCCGAAGAATTCGTCTGTGAAGGTCTGGTGCAGCGTCAGATCTTCCAGCGGCGGCACCGGCGTGTATTTATAACGGATGCGCACCCGGCCCTGACGAAGGTCAGTGGTGCTATTGTCCACTACGTCATACCAACATTCCGCACCGATAAGACGCCCGGACGTCACCAACTTATCCAGCTTCGCGCGGATACCGCTGATAACATCTTTCACGTTCGCCGGTGTCAGCGGTTCGTCAACATCTTCAAACTGCGCCTCTGCAATGCTGTCGGCCAGCACCTGGGCGGTTCGGGTGTAGACCTCAAAGATATAGTCTTTGGTATCCGGCGTGCGGTTGCCCCAAAAACGAAAACCATTACGCTTAATCAGCGTGGTGATTTCTTTGTTGTTCAGTGCGTTGGCGTCGCTATCTTCAGCCTGAAGAGACCAGAACACCTGTTTTGAAATCCCCAGCACGTTTTTGACCGGGACGTTTGACAGTGACTTGTGCCAGCCCTGGGCGTGATCGATTTGTGCGCGTAGACCGCAGGCATATGCCGAGGCCGGGAAGACTTCATTTTTGCCGGACAGCGGGTTATAGGCGATAAAGTCAGGCCAGATAAGCATCAGCTCGCGATATGCGAAGGTGGCACGGTAGGCGATGGCATCCGCCATCGTTTCGCATCCGTTGCACCCGGCATAAACAAAGGCGCGCAGCTTCTCAGCAATGACGCACAGTGAGGAGGTCACCTCTTCCGTGTCGAGATCGGGAGCCGCCAGAATACGCGGACGATATCCGATACGTTCATCCTGTTCGGCAACCAGCAGGGCATACATCCCGGTATAGGTGCCATCAGGCTCCGTACCACCAATTACCAGCTGCGACTGCGTTTTTTTGCCCTCGCCAGCCTCCGCCCCTGCAACACGCACGACGATGACTTTTGTGCTGACCTGGTCGGCTGCAGCCTTCAGGCTCTTGTACAGCGTCCCGGTCTTCCCCGTCAGGCCAAGCGCGTCGTTGACCCGGTGAAGAAGAACGGGTTTATTCAGGGGGAAGGTGTCGGCGTCAGCATCATCCGCCACGGCGACAATCCCGATCACACTGGAGTCAATGTCATCAATGGCTGTCACCAGGTCGGTATGTTCTCTGACGCGCGCACCGTGGAAACGCTCTTCAGTCATGTTTTCCACCATTATGTTGTTTGAGTTCGCAGTGATAATTACCTATGCCTGCCGCCACTTCACGTATTAAGGATTCTGACCTTCAGGCCACAATAAAAAGGGGTTATCGCTTCCCGCGCGCGCGTGAAATCATGCGGAGCAACGGAGGCGCTATGACACCGACTAACCCACTCAACCTGAAAATCAATAGCTGGCTGGACAACCTGGACGATGCGATAAAGTGTCCTGATTACAGCATCACCGCCGGAGGTAATGCACTGTCTGACCTGAATGACCGAATCATGTCGGTATCAATAACCGACAACCGGGGATTTGAGGCGGACCAAATCACCCTTAGCGTGGATGATGCGGATGGGCTGGTACAGCTGCCGCCGCGCGGTACACAGTTGGCACTGTCGATAGGATGGAAAGGCGATCCACTGATTTACAAGGGGCTTTATACAGTGGATGAAATATCCCATGAGGGCCCGCCTGATACGCTGCTGATCACCGCCAGCAGTGCCGATTTTCGGGAGGAGTTCAACGTTAAGCGGGAAGTATCCTGGCATGACGTGACGGTTGAACGCGTAGTCTCCGCGATCGCCCATCGCTACAAACTGAAGGCGCAGATCAGTGAAATGCTGATGAATATCGAAATTGACCACGCTGACCAGACTGAAGAAAGCGACCTGTCTTTTTTAACGAGGATGGCCGACATGCTGGGCGCTATTACCACCGTAAAAAATGGCTACCTGCTGTTTATCCAGCCGGGAGGTGGTATCACGGCTAACGGTAAACCGTTACCCTCTTTTGCACTGACAAGAAGCCACGGAGACCGGCACCGTTTCCGCATTGCAGACAGACAGGCCTATACCGGGGTACAGGCTTACTGGCTGGACCTGAACTTTGGCAAAAAGAAAAAAGTAAGCGTCAAACGCCGCAAGCCATCAAAGCCCCAAAAAGAAAAGAGCTGTCGCCGCGAAGGTGACTACATGGAAGGGGCCGAAGGCAACGTGTATATCCTGCGGAAAACCTACCAGAACGAAGAGGCAGCAAAGCGAGCGGCGGCAGCCAAGTGGCAACAGCTACAGCGGGGTGCTGCGGAATTCTCTATCACTCTGGCGCGTGGCCGAGCTGACCTCTACCCGGAAATGCACGGTACGGTATCGGGGTTTAAAACGGAAATCGACAACCAGGACTGGATCATTGCAAAAGCGGAGCATGTGATTGACGACAGCGGCGGATTTACCACGCAGTTGGAGCTGGAAGCCAAAATTCCCGAATGGATAGCCGAAATGGAATAAGCAGAATACAATGGCCAGGAGTTCAACTCCCGTGGGGGAGCCATTATGTTCAGATGTCCGATTTGCGGTGCATCAGCCCGCATCAGAACCAGTTCACCGATGAATGACACCAACACCGTCAGGCGCAAGTTTTATCAGTGCAACAGCCTAGAATGTGGTGTTGGATTCTCCACCCTGGAAAGCGTGGAGCGCCTGACCAGGCGACAGAAAGAAAACCCTCTGCCGGATAGCTTCATCCCTCATGATGCTTTCCCGGCTTCACATCGCGGTAAAGAGCAGTTGAATCTGGCTATATAAAAAAGGCCCCGCAAATTATGCGGGGCCTTTTTGTAAGCGGGCGCTTTTACCAAAGTGTGGTCGCTATGTGGACACTGATTTTTAAAGTCCTTTTACATCAGTAAATTAAACGCTTGACCTTCCCCTTAGGGGAGGGATTAGGATTATCTGCAGTATCCCACCGAACAGGAGCGTTGTATGAAAACGATAGCGTTAGCGAGCGCGTTATTACTGGCCGCTGCCGCGGCGCCCGCGCTGGCGGCCGATCTGCCCGCAGAGCAGGCGGCGGCGATGCACCATGAGCTGCACGGCGCCATGGGCACCATGCATGAGGATATGATGAAGGGCATGATGAGCAACGATCCCGATGTGGCCTTCGCCGCCGGGATGCTGCCGCACCATATCGGCGCCGTTGAGATGGCCAAGGTCGAGCTGAAGTACGGTAAAGATCCGCAGATGCGTCAGCTGGCGAAAAGCATCATTGCCTCTCAGGAGAAAGAGATCAACGAGATGAAGGCGTGGCTGGCCGCCCATCCGGACGCCAGCGCGCGCAGGTAATTTCTCCCTCCCCCTCGGGGCGCCGTATGCCGCGCATGAGCATACGGCGCCGCGCTCCCGCTAGCCCGTCGGGCTGCCGCCCGCGGCGGCGCATCACATGCCGATAGCCAGCCCGATCCCGTAGACGATGATAAACCCGCTGAACCCGAGCAGGGTGGTCAGCAGCGTCCAGCTTTTCAGACCGTCGGCCACCGACAGCCCAAGATAGCGGGTGACGATCCAGAACCCCGAGTCGTTGATGTGCGATGCGCCCAGTCCGCCGAAGCAGGCGGCCAGGGTGACCAGAACGCGCGGTAGCGGATCGAGTCCGGCGGCGGCCTCTGCCAGCAGGCCGGCGGTGGTCAGGATGGCGACGGTCGCCGACCCCTGCGAGGCGCGCAGCGCCAGTGAAATGATGAAGGCGGCGGGCAGCAGCGGCAGCGCCATGGCCTGTAGCGTAGCGGCCAGCGCGGCGCCGACCCCGGACGCCACGAGCACCCGTCCAAAGACGCCGCCGGCGCCGGTCACCAGGATCACGACCGCCGCCGTCGGCAGCGCGCTGCCCATGACGTCGCCGGTATGCGGCAGACTCCAGCCGCGGCGCAGCGCCAGCAGCCAAAAGGCCAGCAGCAGGGCTATCATCAGCGCCGTGGCCGGGGCGCCCAGCAGCTGCAGCGTGCCGAGCAGGGGGTGATCGGCCGGCATCAGCGTCGCCGAGACGGTGCCGATCATGATAAGCCCGATGGGAACCACGATGAGCCCGACGATCAGCGCGGCGCTCGGCGGATTGATACGATCGGACTGCGGCGGGGCGTTGCCCGCGTCGGCGGGGGTGAGCTGCATCTGTTCCAGCACCTCGATGGAGAGCGCGTAGCGGCGTCGGCTGAGCCACTTGGCCGCGTAATAGCCGATGACGCCCAGCGGAATGGACACCGCCAGACCGATAAGGGTCAGCCAGCCGACGTCTGCCGCCAGCAGCCCGGCGGCGGCGACCGGCCCGGGGTGGGGCGGCAGCGCCACGTGCACCGTCAGCATCACCGCGGCCACCGGCAGGCCGAAGGTGAGCGGCGATGTCCGGGCGACCTTGGCAAAGCCGTAGATGATGGGGGCCAGGATGATAAAGCCGACGTCAAAGAACACCGGGATCCCGAGGAAAAAGGTCGCCAGCGTCAGGGCGGCGACGGTGCGGTTCGGCCCCAGACGGCGGCTGAAGCCGTTGGCCAGCGACTCTGCGCCGCCGGAGCGCTCGACCATTTTGCCCAGCATGGCGCCGAGGCCGATGATCATGGTGACCGAGCCGAGGACGCCCCCCATGCCGGCGATCATCACCTTGGTGACCTCGCCGGGCGGGATACCGCTGGCCAGCGCGACGAGAAAGCTGACCAGCAGCAGGGCGACAAAGGGCTGTACCCGTAGACGGATGACCAGCCACAGTAACAAGATCACCCCGAGCAGGGCGATGGAGAGTAGCGCGATGGTTGACATGCTGTCGGCCTCCTGTGGTGATGCACCGCCGTGCGGCGGGCGTTGAGCGGGGTCCGATGCCCCGCGGGGCGCGGCTAGCGCAGGGCGGTCAGCCAGCCCAGCCCAGAGAGCGTCTCGGCGCGCGGGGTATATTCACAGCCGACCCAGCCCGTGTAGCCCACCTGATCCAGCAGGTTGAAAATATACGGGTAGCTGATCTCTCCCTCGTCCGGCTCGCGGCGGTCGGGCACCGAGGCGATCTGGACGTGGCCATAGCGTCCGGCAGCGTCCCGGATCAGCTGGGTGAGGTTGCCATCGACCCGCTGGGCGTGAAAGAGATCCAGCTGAATGGTGAGGTTGGGGCGATCCACCTCATCGACGATCGCCAGCGCCTGGTACTGACTGGAAAACAGATAGCCGGGTTTGATGCCGGGGCTGAGGGCCTCCACCAGGATCTGTTTGCCGTGGTCGGCAAAGCGGTCGGCGGCGTAGCGCAGATTGCGAATAAACGCCCGTCGGCAGGCGGCGGGGCGCTCGCCCGGCGGAATGACGCCCGCCATGACGTGGACCCGCTGACACCCCAGCGCCTGTGCGTAGGTCAGCGCCAGATCGATGTCGGCGCGGGCGGCGGCCTCGGCGCCCGGCAGCGCGCTCCGCCCCCACTGCCCCGCGTTGGCGTCGCCCGGCGGGGTATTGAACAGCGCCAGGGTCAGGTGGTGAGCATCCAGTCGGCGGCGGAGATCGGCCGCCGGCAGCCCGTAGGGGAACAGGAACTCCACGGCGTGAAACCCCGCCTGTGCGGCGGCGGCAAAGCGCTCCGTAAAGGGGTATTCACAGAACATCGTCGATAGGTTGGCGGCAAAACGCGGCATGATCAGCTCCTCAGCTGGGCGATGTGCTCAGCGCTCAGATAGCGGACGGGGTGACGGGCCAGAATGAAAACCAGCCTGGCCGTCGCTTCAAGCTCCTCGGCGTTGTTGACGGCCTCCTGCAGGCTGTCGCCATAGGTCACGACGCCGTGGTTGGCCAACAGAAAGGCGCGGTGGTTGGGCGCCAGCGCGGCCAGCGCATCGGCCAGCCGGGCGTCGCCGGGGCGGTGGTAAGGCACCACGGGCACATCGCCCACCCGCATGACCAGGTAAGGGGTCATGGGGCGGATGGCGCTGCGCGGATCCAGCCCCTCCAGGCAGGAGAGGGCGGTACACCAGGGGCTGTGCAGGTGGACCACGGCCTGACAGCGCGGGCTGTTTTGGTACAGGGCCAGATGGAAAGGGAGCTCCTTGGTGGGCTGGTCGCCGCCGCGCCATACGCCGTCGGCGCTCAGGTGCGACAGGCGCGGCGGTGACAGCCGCCCCAGCGAGGCGCCGGTGGGCGTCGCGAGCAGGCTGCCGTCCGCCAGGCGCAGCGACAGGTTACCGGCGGCGCCGGTGGCGTAGCCGCGCTGAAACAGCGAGGCGGCGAGCTGCACCATCTCAGTGCGCTGGGTTTGCATGGCGTCTGCGCGCTGCGTCATACGGGAAACGCCGACTGGGCATGGGTAAAGAACGCCTCGGCGCCGAAGTTGCCGGACTTCAGCGCCAGCGAAAGCGGCCGGTTCAGCGCGTTGACCCACGGCACGCCGGGGGCGATGGTGGGGCCGATGTAAAACCCGCTGACGCCGAGCGCCTGGGAGACCGCCCCGGCGGTCTCGCCCCCGCGACGATGAAGCGCACGATCCCGCCGGCGGCGAGGCGTTCGCTCAGCGCGGAGAACAGCGCCTCTACCGCCTGGCTGGCCCGTGGGCCGTGCTGGGCATGCGTCTGCGTCAGCTGCTGCACGGACACCGTGGCGCTGAGCAGCGGCGCCGGGTCGGCGGCGGGCTGCGCCAGCGCCCACTCGCTCAGCTCATCGGCGTAGCGACGGCGCGCCTCCGGCGTCAGGCAGCGGTCGACCTCGATCTGTCGCCAGGGGGCGCGGGCGGCGTAGTGCGCCACCTGGCGCTGGGTCATGGCGGAGCAGGAGCCGGAGAGCACGATGGCCCGCCCGGCGCGTGGATAGCCGGCGTCGTGTGCCGCGGCTGCGCGGTGAGCCCAGCGGCGCGCCAGCCCGATAGCCAGCCCGGATCCGCCGGTGACCAGCGCCAGATCCGCCAACGCCTCGCCCTGAATATGCAGATGGCGCTCCTCCGTGGCATCCAGCACCGCATAGCGGTAGCCCTCTTGGCGCAGCGCCTCAAGGGCCTGTCGCGTTGCGTCGGCGCCGCGCGCCAGCGTCTGTAGCGGGATCACGGCGCAGCGTCCGCTGGCCTGGGCCTCCATCAGCCGGGGAAGGTAGCTGTCACGCATCGGATTCAGGGGGTGGTGGCGCATGCTGGACTCCGCCAGTAGCCTATCCATCACAAACAGGTAGCCCTGGTAGACGGTGCGCCCGTTGATCGGCAGCGCCGGAGAGAGGACGGTAAGGGGAAGCCGCAGGGCCTGCATCAGCGCGTCGGTGACCGGGCCGATATTGCCCTGCGCGGTGCTGTCGAAGGTGGAGCAGTATTTATAGTAGAACTGATGACACCCCTGGCGCTGCAGCCACGCCAGCGCCCGTAGCGCCTGGGCGATCGCCTGGTGGGGCGGGCAGGCGCGGATCTTCAGGCTGATGACCAGCGCCCGGCAGGTCGGCGGCGCCTCCTGCGACGGTACGCCGTTAAACTGTACCGTGGCGACGCCGTTCTCCACCAGAAAGCTGGCGATATCCGTGGCGCCGGTGAAATCATCGGCGATGACGCCCAGACGGCTCATGGAGCCTCCTTAGCGTCTACGCCCGGCAGGGGAATACCGGCGAAGATCTTGATCACCGCGCTGTCGTCCTCCCGCCCGAGTCCGGCGCTGCTGGCGGCGGTAAACATGGTCAGGGCGGTCGAGGCCAGCGGCAGCGGAAAGCGCAGGGCGCTGGCCGTTTCGGCGACCAGGGTGAGATCCTTGACGAAGATATCGACCGCCGAGCGCGGCCGGTAATCGCCCGCCACGACGTGGCGCATACGGTCTTCAAACATCCAGGAGTTGCCCGCCGCGTGGGTGACGATCTGGTACATCTGCTCCAGCGGGATCCCGGCGCGCGCCGCCAGCGCCATGGCCTCGGCGGCGGCGGCAATATGGACGCCGGCCAGCAGCTGGTGGATGATCTTGACCGTGGCGCCCTGGCCGATGTCGTCGCCCAGGGGATATACCGTGGAGGCGATGGCGTCCAGCAGCGGCTGAAGGCGGGCAAAGGCCTGCTGGCTGCCGGCGGCCATCACGGTCAGCTCACCGGCCCGGGCCTTGAGCGCGCCGCCGGAGACCGGGGCATCCAGCGTCTCCAGATCGTAGGCCGCCAGAGCGGTGGCGATCTCGCGGGCGTCGGCGGCGGAGAGGGTGGTGGAGAGCATCACCGCCGTGCCGGGGCGCAGGTGACGCGCGAGGCCATTCTCCCCCAGCAGCACCCCTTTGGCCTGCGCGCCGTTGACGACCAGGATCAGCGCCGCATCCAGCTGCGCGGCAAAGTCGACGGCGCTGGCGGCGACATCGCGTCCGCCGTACTGCAGCAGCGTCTGGCGGGCGTCGGGATCGATATCGGCGCCATAGGTGATCAGTCCGGCGTCGATACAGGCGCGCGCGGCACCCATTCCCATCGCGCCGAGCCCCACTACGCCAACCCGGTAGGCTGTCGTCGTTGCCATAGTGCCCCTCCATGTTACTTAAAGTTAGTGGATGTTATTTTGTGTGAATATTAAGCGTGCTGGCGCGCGGCAACCGTGTTTATCCTCACAAATATTCACATATGCGTGAATATTTGTGAGATAGGGCGCTGCGATAGTAGCCCGGCTACACTGCGGTAAGATAAATGGCGTAAAATTGGCGAAAACAGACTAAGGAGGCACCGGTGATCCCTGCAGAGCGGCGACAGATGATCCTCACCATCGTGGCGGAGAAGGGGGTAGTAAGCATCGCGGAGTTGACCCGTCGTATGCAGGTTTCGCATATGACCGTGCGGCGGGATGTGCAGAAGCTGGAGGCGCAGGGGGCGGTGGTGGCGGTTTCCGGCGGGGTTCAGTCGCCGGCGCGCCTGGCCCAGGAGCCATCGCATCAGGCCAAGACGGCCATGGCGGAGCGGCAGAAGCAGGCCATTGGTCAGCTGGCGGCCGGCCGGGTTGCCGCGGGCAGCTGCATCTATCTGGATGCCGGTACTACGACGCTGAGCATTGCCCGGCAGCTGACGGCGGTGGCCGATCTGACGGTGGTGACCAATGACTTTGTGATCGCCGATTTTCTAATGGATCACGGCAGCTGCACAATTATTCACACCGGCGGCGCGGTGTGCCGGGAGAACCGCTCCTGCACCGGCGAGGCGGCGGCGGCAATGCTGCGTAATGTGATTATCGATCAGGCCTTTATCTCGGCCTCTTCTTGGAGCCTGCGCGGCATTACCACCCCCGATGAGGCGAAGGTGTGCGTGAAGCGCGCGGTGGCGCAGGCCAGCCGTCAGCGGGTGCTGGTGTGCGACTCGACGAAGTATGGCCAGATAGCGACCTGGCTGGCCCTGCCGCTGGCGCAGTTTGAGCTGATCATCAGCGACGATGGGCTGCCGGAGGCGGCGGTGCGGGCGATGGCCCGGGCGGAGATCCCCCTAACGCTGGCGCGCGCCGCCGACGGGGAGGCATAGGCATAGGGCATGGCGGTATCGCCATGCCCAGGCCGGATCAGTCGCGCTTGACCCGCTGTGCGCCGAAGACGCCGCCGCGCTCTACGCTGTAGTCATCGATAAATTTGACTTCGCCGGCGGCGACTTCACCCTCTTTGCCATAGAAGCCGCCGATCAGGTGGCCGTTCACCGCGTTGCGCGGCGCGTTGACATGGTGCAGTCTGGCGCCGAAGGCGCCCTCCTCGCTGACGGTGTTGCCGCCATCGTCTCGGATAACGTAGTCGATATCGCGGGCTAGGCCGCTGCCCTTGATATCGCCGGTGATCTTGTTGTCCTGATAGTGCAGGCGGATGGCGGCCTCGCGCTGGATATCGAAGTGGTTATAAAACAGCGTGCCTTCATAGTCCGCCTGGGTTTCAGGGCGGTGCCTTTCGCTGGCGTTGACCGCGTAGACCAGGCTGCTGGTTGTCTGATCCTGATCGTCTTCATCCTGCGCCGTCTCGCGGTGGGTATAGGTGTGCACATGGCCATAGTAACCCGCCAGCTTGCCATCGGCATCGCGCAGCGTCAGGACTGTCTGATCGTTAATGGTGCGGCTATCCTTTTCATGGCGCTGGGGGAGGGGCGTGACCTCGATGGCGATATCGGTCCCCTCGACTTTAACGGTGAACTCGCTGTCGGGGCTGAGTGCGTCAAAACCGTATATCTTGATGGTGTCATGGGGGCCGATCTCCCGCAGCTGTGCGCGGTATACCGCCCCTGGCTCACCGAAGGCGGCGGCAGGGAGCGCGGCGGGGGGCACCTCGGGCGCTGCCGCGATGGGCTGGGAGGCGGGAGCCACCGGCGCGATGGGCTGGGAGGCCGGAGCCATCGGCGCGATGGGCTGGGAGGGCGGGGCTACCGGCGCGATGGACTGGGAGGCCGGGGCCACCGGCGCGATGGCCTGCGCCTGCGCGGCATCGCTACCGCCGCCGCCACTGCCACCGCCGCCGCAGGCGGTCAACAGCGCAGAGGATAAGAGTAAGAAGAGTGTGCTATAGCGTGGTTTCATTGTTATCCCTATCGTTAAAAAAGCTTGCTAAAGGTCAGAAAGACCATTTTTTTATCGTATTCATAAAATGGATGATTGCTGTCACTTTTAAAATATGACAGGTTGATTTTTGGCGTGATACCAAAGTAATAAATGTCACGGTGCCAGAGCGTTATCAGGGCGCCGTACTCTTTATTTCTTTGCTGAATTCCGAAGAAGTCAGCGCTATCGTAAAACTTATTGGCGTAGTTTATCTGCATGATGCTGGATATGCCGCCCGGCCACTCATTTCCCCAGCCGCCTCGCCACTTTATTTTCTGAAAGGCTATGCTCTTACGCTCAACGTTTTCACGCTGGTAGTCACTACCCCAAAACCAAAATTGCTCGGGGCTGGGAAAATAATAGAGTGTCGCAGACAGCAGATGATTTTTGCTGTCGCGTTGGGCGTGATGTTTATTCGTAGTGTGACTTTTCTCAGCGTCAACATCGATTTTCCAGCGAGGGCTCAGACGGTATTCTGTCTCAATACGCAGCCCCGGCGATGCTCCTTCGCTAGAAAGGGAGGGCGCCTGATTATCCGATGCCCATTCGCGCTCTATAAAGGGCAAGAGCAGCAGGGAGGCGTTGATATCGCGTAGGCCCAGACCTGCGCTCAGACGGGCCGTTGCCTGATCGTAGCGATGATTGTTGGTGAAGTACTTCCCGTAGGCCAGCGTACGGACCTCGCTGAACAGCCCCTCCGGCAATGACCAGGTTTTGCTACCGCTAAGATAGTAGGAAAAGCCCTGTCCGCTTTGCCGTTTCTCAGCCTGCCACTGACCAATTTTTACGTTAGCGTCTGGCGCATTATTAATGTTACTCTCATTAATATAGTTAACGCCTACGTTGAATGACCAGCTGTCTTTCCGCTGTATTGCCCTGATATAGCCATCCACTATCTCATTGACTCTTTCGCCGTTGCTATTAGCCCGCAGCTTATTGAATTGCAGTAGCGCAGAGGCGCGGTCTTTATTCTGAAACAGCGCGATAGCCAGCTGCAGTCGGGCAATATTTAGCTGTGGTTCCTTGGCGATGACGCGGCGGTAATAACGAATGGCGTCGCGATAGTTACCGTCCTCTTTGGCTAAAATAGCCTTGCCCCATGCGGCCAGGATCGGATCGTATCCTGCCTGCGCCTGATAAAGAGGCAGCAAGATCTTGACGGCGGCGGCGTCTGATTTTATCACCGCCTGGATCATGCCTTGGAAAATAATCTGAGGGTGCGTTTTTAATGCTTCTTGAGAAAGGACAAGGGTATTTTTTACCGCTTGAGGCGCGCTAGCAGCATCTGCTGCGCTCATGGTTAATACGCTTAACAGAATAGCGGAACCTATCTGTAAAAGCGGCGGTTCTATTTTAATCAGCATCTAATGAATTGCTTATAATACACGCTTATAAAAGCGATGCTTGCGTTGGTAATAAATTATTACATACGCATTCATTTTGAAATTAAACCAACGTTAAACGGCGTGGTGGGTGTCAACGAGTTTGGCTGATTATGTGTGATGAATGAGTCTGGCTAGCGACTTGATCCTGAAAATACCATTTTGTTGGACTTTGTAGCTATTAAAAAATTTAAATTTAGTATTTATTGCTAATAAATAGCAATATGGCGATAAATTAATCTACTGAGGAGTGCGGCGTCGCGCCCGTGCGCGCCAGCCGACGGTACTGCTGCGGCGACATGCCGGTGTATTTGCTGAAGGTGCTGTAAAAGCGGCTGCTGGAGCTGAACCCCGCCGTGAGCGCGATATCGAGGACCGTTCTGTCGGTATCGCTCAGCAGCGCCCGGACATGGTGGATGCGCATGGCGGTAATGTACTGCTTCAGGGTCATCTGCA
The DNA here is from genome assembly GCF_001896205.1 of Edwardsiella piscicida. GTDB lineage: Bacteria > Pseudomonadota > Gammaproteobacteria > Enterobacterales > Enterobacteriaceae > Edwardsiella > Edwardsiella piscicida. The sequence continues at coordinate 2,150,710 of NZ_MPNU01000001.1, read as the reverse complement.
TCACCCGCTGAAACAGCCCCATCGCATAGTGGGCGTTGAGGCCGACGTGCCGGGCGACCTGCTCTATCGTCAGCGCACGATCGTAGTGGGCGGCGGTGAAGGTCAGCATCTGGCCGACGTAGAACAAGGCATGGCGGGAGAGCCCCTGGCCGCTGCCCGCGCGCGGATCGTCGCCGCCGGGCTGCATGGCGTGCCAGCCGGAGAGGCTAAAGCGCTTTAGCATCAGCAGGATTTCATCGCTGGCCAGCTGCCGCATCTGCGGGCATGGGCTCTGCAGATCCTGCTGCCAACGTCCGATCTCAACGGGCGTTAGCCGCGCCGGGTGCGCAGAGGTCAACACTCTGCCGTGGGTAATGTGGCTGAGCAGCTGCGGATCCAACGGCCAGGCGAGAAACAGATGCATGGGCAGGCTGAGCAGGGCCATGCTGCGACAGCGCCCCGGATCGACGAGGCGGTGGGGGGTGCAGGCCCAGAACAGGGCGATATGTCCCTGCGGGATGCGCAGCGTCCGATCGTGAATGCGGTAGTCTATCTCGCCGTCGAAAGGGATATTGAGCTCGACCTGGGCGTGCCAGTGGCTGGCGGCCATCGCCAGCGGCGGACAGAGCGCGATCGCCAGGCGCTGATGCTCGGTATAGAGCATCAGGGGGCTGTGCGGCTGCGGATCGGTGCTGTTGCACATCAGCTCCGCGGGGGCCTCTTGGCGGCGACGCGCTTCCATGGTTTTCCTCCTGCTGATCTCCGGTGCGGCAGAGGCCTCACCGGATCACCGCGCTGTCGATAGTCTCGCCGCTATTCTGTCGCTTTTCCTCATCTTTTGACCTATTTCTCTCCCAGAAAGTTATTTTTTTGAACCTAGATCGACAAATCCGAGGAAATGGGAATGCTTTGGGCAGAAGGCGGACGCGTGGATCCGCCCGGCGTGTCACGATGCCCCCCAGCGATGACCTTTATGGGAGAGAGACGATGAACGCACCTAAAATTGCCTTTATTGGCGCCGGTTCAACCATTTTTGTGAAGAATATTCTCGGGGATGTCTTCCAGCGCCCCGCGCTGCGGGGGGCGGATATCGCGCTGATGGATATCGATGCGCAGCGTCTGGCCGAGTCGCAGATCGTCGTGGGGCGGCTGATGGCAGCGACCGGGGCCACTGGACGCATTCAGTGCCATACGACGCTGCGTCCGGCGCTGCAGGGGGCCGATTTTGTGGTGGTGGCGTTTCAGATCGGTGGCTATACGCCCTGCACGGTCACCGATTTTGAGGTCTGCGCGCGCCATGGCCTGCGCCAGACCATCGGCGATACCCTGGGCCCGGCCGGCATTATGCGCGCGCTGCGTACCTTTCCACACCTGTGGCAGCTAGGCGAGATGATGATGGCGGAGTGCCCGCAGGCGACGCTGCTGAACTATGTCAACCCGATGGCGATGAATAGCTGGGCCATGTATGCGCGTTATCCGCAGCTGCGGCAGGTCGGTCTCTGCCACTCGGTACAGGGCACGGCGGAGGAGCTGGCGCGGGATCTCGATATCGATCCGGCGCAGCTGCGCTACCGCTGCGCCGGGATTAACCATATGGCCTTCTATCTTTCGCTGGAGCAGCGCGGCGAAGACGGTCAGTATCGCGATCTCTACCCGCAGCTGCAGCAGGCCTACCGAGAGGGGCGGGCGCCGAAGCCGAACATCCACGGCAACCTGCGCTGCGAGAATATCGTGCGCTATGCGCTGCTGCAGAAGCTGGGTTACTTTGTCACGGAGTCCTCGGAGCATATGGCCGAATATACGCCGTGGTTTATCAAGCCCGGACGCGACGATCTTATCGCGCGTTATCGCATTCCGCTGGATGAGTATCCCAAGCGCTGCGTAGAGCAGATGGCGAACTGGCAGCGCGAGCTGGCGGCGTATCAGACGGCGCAGCCTATCGCGATTACGCCGTCGCAGGAGTACGCCAGCCGGATCATGAATGCGCTGTGGAGCGGGGAGCCGGAGGTGATCTATGGTAATGTGCGTAACGCGGGGCTGATCGATAATCTGCCGCAGGGCTGCTGCGTGGAGGTGCCGTGTCTGGTCGACGCCAACGGGATCCAGCCGACCCGGATCGGGGCGCTGCCCTCGCACCTGGCGGCGCTGATGCAGACCAATATCAATGTGCAAACGTTGGTGACGGAGGCGGCGCTGACGGAAAACCGCGAGCGGATATACCATGCCGCGCTGCTCGATCCGCATACGGCCGCGGCGCTGAGCATCGATGAGATCTATGCCCTGATCGACGATCTCATCGCGGCGCACGGCGAGTGGCTGCCTGCGTGGGTGCGTGGCTGAGCCGACGGCGGATGGCTCTTCTCGGCGCGGCGGAAAATCAGACGATCCCTTAATTCCCTGCGCCGGGCTATTGGGTACTATGGGCGCCCGCCGCCGGATTACGTGCGACGGGCTGTCGTGACAGCATACTTATTAGATAGGGCTACTTATGTTCAGAACGCTTTTGGTGGCATCGCTGCTGACCCTGGGGGGCTGCGCCGACGCGTCCATCATTATTAATAATATCGACAATACATCTGGGTACCGCGGCGGACAGAGCGGCGGGCGGATCTTTATCTGTATGCTCACGCCGTTCAGCAGCGTCTATGCCGACGCCGCGCGCAGCGAGCAGATTGCCCGCTATAAGGTGGGGCAGCGCTGTGAGCGGGGACAGGGCGAGGGCAGCCTGTTCTGTCGGCCCAAGGATGCTACCTGCAGCACCACGACGCTGGATGAGGGCTACAGCCAGGGCGCCGATCGCCTGATGGTCTATGAAGATTCGCGTCAGCGCGGGGCGTCGCTGAGCATCGATCGCGACATCCCCGATCTTTCCCGCTACCGCTTCGCCGATCGTATCTCCTCGTTCTCGGTGCCGCAGGGGTGGACGGTGCGTTTTTACGAAGGGACAGACTACAGCGGGGGATACTATACCCGCAGCGGCGGGGAGCAGGAGGCGACCGGGTTTAACGACCGCATCCGCTCCATCCGGATCCTGAGCCGTTAACCCCGCAGCGCAGGGCGGCGGCGTGGCCGCCCCGCTGGGCGTTAGCGCGGTTCAGCCAGGGGCGCATCGCCGCCGTGTACGGCGGGCGGGCGGTCGACGATCAGCAGCCATAGCGCCAGGGCGCCGATCAGATCGAACACCGCCAGGGCGATAAAGAAGGGACCAAAGCCGATGATGCCGACGAAGGCGCCGATAAACAGGTTGAAGATCAGCTGACCGGACCAGGCGCAGGCGCCGGCCATCCCGACCGCCGTCGCCACCTCGTTCTTCTTAAACAAATCCGCACCCAGCGTCGCGGCCACCGTCGACAGCAGCTGGTGGGCGAAGCCGCCGATGCTGATCAGCAGCACCGCGATATAGGGATTCTCCACGATACTGACCAGGCCGATGGTGGTCATCAGCAGCGCGCCCAGCGTAAAGGTGATGCGGCGCGAGTTGATCAGGGTGACGCCGCGGTCGTTGAAAAACTTGGCCACAAAGCCGCTGGCCAGACAGCCGAGATCCGCCATCAGAAAGGGCAGCCAGACAAACATGGCGATCTCTTTCAGGCTGAAGTGCAGGGTCTCCACGAAGAAGATCGGCACCCAGAAGTTAATGGTTCCCCAGGCCGGATCGGCCAAGAAGCGGGCGATGCCGATCCCCCAGAAGTTGCGCTGAGTGATGATATGGCGAACCGAGGTTTTCTCTTGGGTCGCGGACTGCAGAAACGACTCTTGCCCCGCCTCAATATAGCGGCGCTCCTCATCGGAGAGGCGCTTGGCCTCTTTGGGATCCTTATAGCAAAAATACCAGACGAAGGCGGCGACGATAGCCAGGCTACCGGAGACGATAAACGCGAATTGCCAGCTGTGGAACAGGATACACCAGGCAATCAGCGGCGGCGCCAGCATGGCGCCGAATGAGGTGCCCATGTTGAAGACCCCGGTGGCAATGCCGCGCTCTTTGGCCGGAAACCACGTCGACGCCGTTTTGACGCCGGAGGGAATGGCGGAGGCCTCGCTGAATCCCATGAGGCCACGCATAAAGGCCAGCCCCTGCCAGGTGCCCGTCAGCGCATGCCCCATGGTGGCCAGCCCCCAGACGATGGCGCAGATAAAGAAGCCGAGCTTCAGGCCGATGGTATCAATGAAAAATCCCATGATTGGTTGACCAATTGTATAGGCCAGCTGAAAGGCGCTGACCACCCAGGAGTACTGCTCTTTGGTGATCCCGGTGCTCTCCATGATCGTGGGTGCCGCGATGCCGAGCGCGGTTCTGTCGAGGTAGTTAATGATGGTAATGAAGCAGACCAGCAAGATCATATACCACCGAAAATTCTTGATCTTTTTCATAGTAATCTCTTGGTTATTCGGTTGTTGGTTTTGTTATGTTTGGGGTAGTGCCACAGCCTTGCCAATGCGTAAAACAGCGGGTCTCCACAGCGTGAAAACGATGAGGCGATAGTGCATAAAAAATAAACATTAATGTGTGATATTAATCATGAATGTAATATTGGTATGCCAAATTAATTGTTTTTAGGGTATTTGGTTAACCAATGTGAGTGCAATGCCGGGGGCGTGGGCGTGGTGAGGCGTGGTGGAGAGCGTCTGCGGAGACTGGGGGGGCCGCGGCGTAGGTCATCGGGAGATAGGGGGATAAGGGCTATCGCGTGGCGCGGCGCCGGCAGGCGCAGGGAAAAGGGTGCGCGGCGGCGCAGAGGCTCTCGCCGGGTTAAAGCTGATGCAGCAGCGCGAAGAAGCGCGCCTTGTCCAGATAGATCACCGCCAGGAACAGCAGGACGCCCAGCAGGCTGACGCCGAGGGAGAGACCGCCCAGGAGCAGCAGCGTACCCATTTTCTTCATGTTGATCTCTCCGTTTTCCGCCGACTGTACCCGGCCGTGGGAAGGCCCGCCGGGGCTCAATGTAGCACAAAGCGTGGCGAAGAATGAATCCCCCCGTCGCGCTTGGGGGCCAGGCTGGGGGCCGCCACTGTGCGTGGCGTCGACGCTTCTGGCACGCGTCCCGCGACGGAGTACGGTCTAGGCCTCCGGGTTGAACTGGGCCGCGCAGCAGCGGTTACGCCCCTGTGACTTGGCCTGGTAGAGCAGCGAGTCGGTTTGCTGCAGGAAGTCGACGCCCCGGGCGTCGCCGGTCAGCGTGACGCTGCAGACGCCGGCGCTGACGGTCAGGTAGGATGAGACCGGCGAGCGGGCGTGCTCGATGCTCAGCGCCAGAATGCTCCTGCGCATCCGCTCCGCGCAGGCGAGGGCATCGGCCAGCGGGGTGGCCGGCAGCAGACAGATAAACTCCTCGCCGCCGTAGCGGGCCACCAGATCGCCGGGGTGGTTCAGGGTTCCGCGCAGGGTGGCCGCCACCTGGCGCAGCGCATCATCGCCGCGCAGATGGCCATACAGATCGTTGTAATCCTTGAACAGATCGACGTCGAACAGGATCAGGCTCAGCGGGATCTGGTGCTGCTGGACGTTTTGCCACTCGTGGGCGAAACGGACGTCAAAATAGCGGCGGTTGTACACCCCGCACAGCCCATCCAGATAGGCCAGCTGGCGCAGCAGGTCTGACTGCATCTTCAGCAGCAGATGGGTATTCACCCGGGCCCGCACAATGTTGTGGTTTATGGGTTTACTGATAAAGTCCACCGCCCCGGCCCGCAGCCCGGTGGTCTCCATGGCTTCGTCGATATGGGCGGTAATGAAGATCACCGGAATATCCTGCGTCTGCGGCGACGCCTTGAGGCGTTGGCAGACCTCTAGCCCGTTCATTTCCGGCATCTCAATATCCAGCAGGACCAGATCGGGGTGCTGGTTCATACAGATATTGAGGGCCTGCTGCCCATTGGTGGCCATAAACACGGTGTGATCGTCGGCGAACAGCTGGTACAGGATCTGGATATTGATCGGCTCGTCGTCGACGATAAGCAGGCGCGGTCGTTCTCGACCGGGCAGGTTAAAGGCGCTGTAGGGAGTCAGTTGGTCTAACATATCAATCCATTTCCTTATCGGTTGACGATGCTTGGGCTAGCCACTGGCGGCAAATCGCCTGTGCCCGATTAAAGTCGAGCCGATTGACGGCGGCATCCAGCGTTTTCAGCGTGTCGCCCAGCGATTGCCCCTGCGGGCTGGCGGCCAGACGCCGCATCTGCTCCAGCGCCGCCATGTCGCTGCGCTCCAGCAGGGCGATCAGATCGTGTAGCTGGGTCTGCAGCGGCGGCGCGGGCGGCTGGGCCTGCGTCGTCGCCGCCGCCGTCGGCGGCAGATCGTCGGCGAGGCGCTGACAAAACGCGATCAGCGCGGGCTCCCGGCGGCGGCACAGCGTCGCGACGGCCAGCGCCGTCTCGCGCAGCTCGGCGCTCAACAGTCCCCCCGGCGCCTGGCGCAGACGGGCCTCGCCGTCGCGCGCCGCGGTGAACAGGGCATCCTGCCCCAGCTGGGCGGCCAGCCCTTTCAGGGTATGCAGCGAGCGCGTCGCGGCGGCCAGATCCTGGTCGTCCAGCTGACGGGTTAAGCTGTCGGGAAAATCGTGCAGCTCGCCGAGGAACAGGCTCAGCAGATGCTGGTAGAGCGCCAGGTCACCCTCCAGCCGCTCCAGCGCGCCGCTCAGCGAAATTCCCGCCTGGGCCGCCGCCTGCGTCAGCCCCTCTGGCAGGGCCGACGGCGGCGGGGGCGGCTCGGTTTCCGGCGCGGGCGCCGGGAGGGTGGGCAGGTGTTTTTGAATCGCATGGATGAGCTCTCGCAGGTTAAAGGGCTTGCCGATGTGGTCATTCATCCCGGCGGCCAGGCACTCCTGGCGATCGGAGGCCATGGCATTGGCGGTCATGGCGATGATCGGCAGGCTGCGCAGGCCAAGGTGGCGGCGGATATACTGGGTGGCGTTGATGCCGTCCATGACCGGCATCTGGAGATCCATCAGCACCAGGTCAAACCCCTGCGGGCTGGCCCGCAGGCGGTCGACAGCCTCTTGTCCCTGGGCGGCCAGGGTGATGCTGGCGCCCTCATCCTCCAGCAGCTCTCGGGCGATTTGCTGGTTATTCAGATTGTCCTCCACCACCAGGATACGGACGCCGCTGAGCTGTTTGCCCGTGGCGCGCGCGCGCGGGGCCGGCAGGGCGATCGCCTGCTGGCTCGACTCCTGCCGCGCATGCAGCGCGCTGAGCACCGTCTCCAGCAGGATCTGCGGCGTGACCGGCTTCACCAGAAAGCCATCCAGTACCCCCTGTTCTTCGCTGCTGCGCTGGAGCAGGCAGTCGCGATCGTTGGCGGTCACCATCACCAGCAGCGGCATCGAGGTATCCGGTATCTGCTGGTGCAGGCGCTGAATGGTCTGCCAGCCGTCCAGGCCCGGCATCAGCCAATCGACAAACATCACATCGTAGTGGGTGCCCGCGCGCTGCTGCTCGGCAATGCGCGCCAGCGCCTGCTCGCCGGAGCCTGCGGTGTCGACCTCCCAGCCCAGGGTGGTCCCCATGCGCTGCAGCAGGGTGCAGGCGGTCGGGTTGTCATCCACCATCAGGACATGCAGCCCGGCCAGGGTCAGACGCTGCGACTGATCGTCGGGGTGCGCGTCGGCCGCGGCCAGCGGAAGGGTCAGGGTGAAGTGGAACAGGCTGCCTTTGCCGGGCTCGCTCTCAACCTGCAGGGTGCCGCCCATCATGGTGACAAAGCGTTGGCTGATGGAGAGCCCAAGGCCGGTGCCGCCGAAGCGGCGGGTGATGGAGGCCTCGGCCTGAGAGAAACCGCTGAAGATGGCGCGCTGTTTTTCCGGCGCGATACCGATGCCGGTGTCGCGAACGCCGAAGTGCAGGGTGACCGTCTGCTGATCCTGGGCCAGCAGCCTGATAAAGAGGGTCACCTCGCCCCGTTCGGTAAACTTGAGCGCATTGCCGCCCAGATTAATCAGGACCTGCTGCAGTCGCAGGCTGTCGCCGACCAGCCAGTGCGGCAGGCTCGGATCGATATCGAAGAGCACCTCGACCGGCTTTTGGCGTGAGCTGCTGGAGAGAATGACGGCCAGATCCTGCAGTAGGTTGCACAGGCTGAAGGGCTCGGTCTCCAGCTCCATTTTGCCGGCCTCGATCTTGGAATAGTCGAGAATGTCGTTGAGCAGGCGCAGCAGCGCGCGCGCCGCCGCCTCGCTCTTGGTGGCGTAGTCGGCCTGACGGTGGGTCAGGCCGGATTTCAGCAGCAGGGTGAGCATGCCCAGAATGGCGTTGAGCGGGGTGCGCAGCTCATGGCTCATATTGGCCAAAAAGGCAGACTTGGCCTGATTGGCGTTTTCCGCCGCCAGCTTGGCGGCCTGCAGGGTGGCTTCGGCCTGGCGCTGGCGGGTGATGTCGCGGTTGATGCCGACCAGCATCAGGGTATCCCCGATGCCCTGCTGCTCGACGACGGCGGCGGATTCGATGATGCGCTCCTGATCGCCGACCCGGATGCGGAAGCGCTGGCGACATACGTGCCCCTGTCCGGCGCGCAGGGTCTCCTGCAGCGTGGCATCGACCTCTTCAACGTCGTCCGGGTGGATCAGCGTGTGCCAGTAGGCGTACAGCCGGTGGGGGTCCTGCATCTCCGGGGGAATGGCGTAGATGGCGTTCATGGTCTCGTCAAAGATCAGCGTACCGTCGGCCATGCTCCAGCTCCACACCCCGAGCTCGGCGACCTCGGTGGCGCGCAGCAGCTGGTTGCGCGCGATGCTCAGGTTGGTCTGCAGCGTTTTGGCCTGGGTAATATCAAACTGAATGGAGATGTATTTATCGATCTGTCCGTCGGCGTCTTTGAACGGCGCGATGGTGGTATCGACCCAGTACACCCGGCCATCTCTGGCCCGATTACACACCTCGCCGCGCCAGGGTTGCCCCGCCAACAGCAGCTCCCACGCCTGGCGCCAGAAGGCCGGGGACTGGGTACCGGAGTTGACGATAGAGGGGGGCTGCCCCAGCAGCGCCTCGCGCGGGTAGCCGGTGATTTGGCAGTAGGCGTCGTTGACCTCGATCAGCCGACGGTGGCGGTCGGTGATGGCGATGATGCCGTGCACGTTAAGCGTCGCCAGCAGCGCATCGTTGTCGCGCAGCGCCGCCTCCAGCCGGTGCTGGGTATTCTTGCGCTCGGTAATATCGGATTCGACGGCCATAAAACCGATCAGTCGGTGCTCCGCGTCGTAGCGCGGCTGGATCTCCATTTCGATCCAGTACTCCTCGCCGGCGCGGCCGCGGTTGAGCAGTTCCCCCTTAAACGCCAGGCCGCGATCCAGCGCCTGGTGCACCGCCTGTATCACCCGCGGATCGGTTTTTTCACACTGCAGCAGCGCGCCGGGCACCTTGCCGAGAACGTCGTCGTGGCGATAGCCGGTGATGCGCTCGAAGCCATCGTTTACCCAGGTGATCCGCCGCTGGGGGTCGGTGAGGATCACCGCGTTGGAGGTGTTGCGCGCCACCAGCGCCAGACGCTCCAGATCGGCGGTCATGCCCTGCGCCAGCCGTTCGGCGCGGAAGCGGCCAAGGATTTGCTGGCGCAGCAGGCTGGTGAATAGCACGCTCAGCAGTACGCCGAAGGTAAACAGTAGCCAGGGTGAGTAGTAGTTTATCGAGGCCTCAAAATGGGAGGTGCTGCTGATGCGCAGCATCATGGTACGCCCCGGCAGGGATAGCGGCAGGGTGTGGATAAAGACGCGGGCGCGCATCTCCTGGGGCGAATGGTCATCGATGATGCCGTGCTGCAGGCGCTTGCTGCCGTCGGCGTCAAAGATCAGGTTGTCGCTGTTCATCTCGCCGCGGGTGTCATACAGCTCGATATCTACCCGCCCGGAGGCGTACTCGGGAATGTTGTTGAGCAGATCGGCGATGACCAGCGGGGAGTAGATCACGCCGAGCAGCGCGGCGCGGCGCTGCTCCGGGGTCTGCAGCAGCGCCGCATCGACGGCGTAGACCGGCAGGTAGAGCAGCGCCCCGGGCTGCTGTTTGCTGTCCTGAACCAGGTGGATATGGCCGGTCAGGGTGGGAAGACCGCTGTCGATGGCCTGCTGCAGCCCGGCCCAGCGCACCGCTTCGGAGCGCAGATCCAGCCCCAGCGCGGCCTGGTTGGGCGTCAGCGGCTGGACGTATTTAACCAGGTACAGCTCGGGATCGTGCTGCGGCTGGATCTGGTGGGGGGTGAAGTCGATCTTGTCGTCGATGCGCGCCTGCTGCACAAAGCGCGATAGATCGGCGCGGGCCACGCGCTGAATAAAGCCGATGCCGCGCACCCCGGGGTACTCTCTGGGCAGATCCAGCGCGCGAACGTAGTCGCTAAACTGGTCGTAGCTGACCTGGTGATAGGTGGTGTATAGCCCGCTGACGGCGCTCAGCCCGTAGAGGGGCTGGGTAAAGCGTCTGCTGATCTCGCCGGAGACCCGTTCAACGTTGCGGGCAAAGTCGGCCTCTGTATTGCTTTTGATTTGGTTATACAGCCAACGGGCACCGGCGGCGGATAACAGGATGCCCAGCACCAGCACCGCCAGCGAGAGGCGATAGGCGGCGGTCGTGGGAGTGACTGTCTGCGTCGTATGGAGTGCCATGGGGGATCCTGGTTAGATTCATCGTGCGCTCTCTCAATAGGCTAGTTCAATTTTTCTGAGGCGGTCAAAAAGCGCCGCCGGTATTTGTTGCCACGGTGCTTGGTTTCTGTTTACACACCACCTGGTGATGGCTGACGTATCGTCAACACTGACTCATATTGCATAACATTTGCCGTCAGCGTGAAACGGGGAGATGCCAGGCGGGGCGCGGTCTGGCGAGGTGTTTTGCTCAAAAATATTTTGAATGATTAAAAAAAGTTTGGATTGCGTGTTGATTAATGCCGGGAATGCGCTAATATCTCTCTCGAAATAGAGATATAGCTCACACTTTTAAGGAGTTTAAGATGAAACAAGTTAAATCCTTTATGCACGATCTGAACTCGGTTCTGCTGCAGCTGACCTCACAGAACTACTACTAAGCATAGCGGCACGCACGCGGCCTATCGGGCTGCGTGCCCGACAGCCATCGACGTATTCCAGCCGTTCCAGCCGTTCAAGTCGTTCAAGCCGTTCAAGCCGTTCAAGCCGTTCAAACTGTTCAAACTGTTCAAACCGTTTAACTCATTCAAATCGTTTAAACTCTCTGCCTCTGCCTCTGCCTCTGCCTCTGCCTCTGCCTCTGCCTCTGCCTCTGCCTCTGCCTCTGCCTCTGCCTCTGCCTCTGCCTCTGCCTCTCGCGATGACGCGCGCGATCCCGTCGCTCGGCGAATGGGATGGGGCAGGGGGAGCATCGCCGTATTCGGCGTCATGGGGCTGTCATTGGTCTGTGTCAGGAGTCCCGCGGGGGGACATAAAGAAAGATGGCGGGAGTGTGAGCCCCATCATGCGGCGGACTGGCGCTTTATGGGCGAACGGGTAGAGTAAGACTGGGTATCCCTCCAAAGGAGTCACACATGAAGCTGTTCAGGCAAATCCTGCGTAGCTGCCATGTCAGTTATCTGGTCAGTCTCTTGGCGCTTATTGCATTCGGTCCCCGTGAACCCACGGTACGCGAGGAGCGCTAGGCGCCGCGCGCGTAGCGCAGGCGGCACGGTGTAGTTCGCGGTGGGGCGCGTCTGTCGTCCTCGACGGGCGCAGGTCGGCGGCGCGCCCCAATTTACCGCTATCCCCTCGCCGCGTCGTTAGCGCGGCTTTTCACTTTCATCGCGATAGACTTCACCGCAGAATAACACCACGTTAGGGCGACGCTGGTGCAGGCGATCTATCATCCGCTGGCACTCGACGCGGGTCGGGTAAATATCCTCTGTGACCGGCAGGGCATCACAGGCATCGTGGCCACAGGGGCTGACCAGCAGAACAAATCCGATTAACGCATCTGCCATCTATCTATCCCATTCCTCAGGGGTTATGTGGGGGGATCCCGCGTCGCGGGCGCCCGTGGCACCGTCGGTGCGCCGGCGTTTGCTCAGCGCGTCCCGGCGCCGGTGGGGCCGCCCTGGCTGAGCGTCGATGCCACCGTGCGTCGCTCGCCGCGGGACACCGACTATTCATATAGTGTATATGGTGCGTATTATGCAGAATTTCAATCTGCTATAGCCAGGAATGGTAAAATATGTGGCCTGGGTAGCACCTGGCCTGTGTTAATATCGTCGGCTCTATACGATCCATATCAGCTGTATACCATCGCAATGAACTCACCTGCTATCGAACAAAAAATAACGCAATCGGCGACCCGCGTTGCTAAGGTCGTGTTTCCTACCACCATCAACCACCACGCTACGCTGTTTGGCGGCACCGCCCTGGCCTGGATGGACGAGGTTTCCTTTATTACCGCGACCCGCTTTTGCCGTAAGCGTCTGGTGACGGTCTCCACCGAGCGGATTAACTTTCAGCATCCTATCCCCTCGGGCTCTATCGTCGAGCTGGATGGGCGAGTGACGCGCGTCGGGCGCACCAGCCTGACGGTAAGCGTGACCATCTTCCTGGAAGACATGTACCGCGAGGGCCGGGAAGAGGTGATTAACGGCCAGTTTAACTTTGTCGCGGTGGATGATGATGGCCGTCCTGTGCCATTGTTTGATTAATTATTCTCCTAATCCGCCTGCCAGTAGGGAAAAATGTTAACTGGCTCCATAAACCGGACGCCCATGCCCCTTTTTGGGTATGGCGGTGATAACATCCCATCAGGCAAGCGTAACAGGAGATTAACGATGTATAAGACGATTTTGGTTCCTGTCGATCTGGACGAGATGGCGTTGACTCAGGCCGCGCTGCAGGAGGTCAACGCGCTGGCGGCCCAGGAGGCCGTGCAGATCTGTTTGCTTTATGTCATGCAGGTGCCCGACTGTTCACTCAGTCGCCTGAATAAAGAGACCCTGCGCTTTGAGGATATTCTGGCGGAAGAGTGCATGAATAAGATGCAGGCGCTGGCGGAGACGATCGCCCTGAGCGACCCCAGCAGCGTGAGCTGCCAGATCCGGAAGGGGTCTATCTACGATGAGGTGCTGAAGGAGGCCGCGGAGATCGGCGCCGATCTGATCGTCGTTGGCTCGCGTCGCCCCAGTATGTCCACCTACCTGCTGGGCTCTAACGCCACCAAGATCGTGCGCTACGCGACCACCAGCGTCTTGGTGGTGCGCTAAACGCCTCCGGTCGGGCGTCGCCGACCTTCAGCGGCGCTCCCGGCGGCGGTATTTTTCCGGCAGCGGCGGCACCGGCCGCCGATCGTCCAACAGATGGCGCAGGGCCAGAATAGGGTGGCGCCACAGCATGCGCGGCCCGGCCCAGCGCATCACCGCCTTCATCTCCTCTCGCTTGGCCGGCTGATAGCAGTGGATTGGACAGCGTTTGCACGCGGGTTTGTCCTCGCCGAACGGGCAGCGCGCCAGGCGCTGACAGGCATACTGATACAGCTGATCGAAATGGGTTGCCTCGGAATGCAGCGCATCGGGCGCCGCGGACTGATAGAGCCGTATCATGCACTGGATCGTTAACTGTTCGCGTAGGATCCGCTTTCCCATCGTATTGTCTCCCGCTGGCCGTGCGGCCTATCTTAGCAAAAATTGCGTTGAATAAATGAAATAACCCGCCGCGCCGTTTAGGCCATGGCCAATAGGCTTTTATCTTGCGCAATATATAATTGGATTTTAATCCGCTCCCCTTATTGTGCCGCGATCCCCGATCGACCGTGATTAAAGAAAACGGCAAATGCACCGATAGAGAGTAAGAGGATTTAAGCGCCGTATATAAATAATGGCGCGGTGAGAGGGTCATCTCTCTCTGCGGGGAGCGACGCGGCTTTCCGCGCGGATTCGCGCGGGGGCAAGAAAAATCCTATTGTTTACTTGTGTACTTTTTTTACACTTAATGGTTTCATCCTCGGGGCGGATGGTTGCAGGGAGCCGCGTCCCTGAGCATCAGAGAAAATACCGGGGAGTCGCTGAGCCTGCTGCATGAATGTCACAATGTTTCATCCGCTTAAAAAATGGCTAGTGGGTATGATGGCCGTCAGTTTGCTGGCAGGAGGCGCACTTCTGCCGGCCGGTATGGCTGTCGCCGCATTACCGGCAGATAGCCTGCAGAGTATGCGGGAGCGTGATGTCGCGCGTATCGTAACCGGGATGATTAGCTTTACCCGTTGGCCGACGCCGTCTGAACCCATTCGTCTATGCATTATTCCACCGACGCATTATGCCCGGCAGCTGCTATCCATGCCGCCTACGCCGCGGCTTACCGTACAGGAGGTTGCCTTTGCACCGCAGAATATTTTACAGCGGTGCGACGTGGCCTATTACGGCGATATCAGTCCGGCGCTGCAGCAGTCTGTTATGGCGCAGCTGCAGGGAAAAGGCCTGCTGACGATCGCGGAAGGTAACCGTGAATGCGTTAAAGGCAGCGCCTTTTGTCTGCAGGTGGGGGAGCATAACGTCACTTTTGAGCTGAATCTGGATACGCTGGCACGCAGTAACATACAGGTAAACCCTAATGTGCTGCTCTTGGCAAAGAAAAAAGGGTAACAGGGTGAAACGCTTATTTTCCAAGAGAGCCAGATCACGCACGGATCGCCCGACGCTGCGCCGCATGTTTCAGCGTATTCATATCATGATCATTGCGGTGACGCTGCTGCTGGCCGGTATTCCGCTGTCGCTGCTGTCACTGTTTACGCTGCGTACCTACGCGGAGCATAACCTGCATTTGGTGGCCATGACCATCAGCTACACCAGCGAGGCGGCGGTGGTCTTTAACGATAAGCCGGCGGCGTTGGATGCCCTGAATATGATAGCCAAGCGCGAGCAGATCGCCGAGGCGACGATCACCGATGTACAGCATCAGGTCTGGGTGCGCTGGAACTCCTCTACGCCGTCCCATGAGTCGCTAAACCGCCTGCTGCGCGGCTGGCTGCTGCCCAGTTCGGTCAGCGGCCCTATCGAACACAATGGCCAGCTGATCGGCTTTGTGACCCTGAAGGCGGACGGCTCGATGCTGATGCGTTTCTTGGGCTATCTGCTGCTGGGGCTGCTGTGCTGCCTGATCCTGATCGCCCTGCTGTCGCTGTATCTGGTGCGGCGTATGCATGCCGGTATTGTGGACGAGCTGTATGCGATCGCCAAAGTGGCCCGCCAGGTGCGCGAGCAGCGCACCTATTCATTACGGGTGCCCCATTCACAGATCGCCGAGATCGAGGAGCTGAGCCGGGGCTTTAACAGCCTGCTGACGGAGGTCGAATCGCAGCATACGCTGCTGATCAATGAAAATGGGGTGCTGACCTATAAGGCGCTGCACGATCCGCTGACCGGCCTGCCTAACCGCACCTGCTTTATGAACATGCTGGAGAGTTTTAATCCGCGCCAGGAGCGGGTCTGCGTCATGTTTCTTGACGGAGACGGTTTTAAGGCGGTTAACGATACCTGGGGCCATGCGGCGGGGGATCGGGTGCTGGTGGAGGTGGCCAGCCGCCTGAGCCAGCAGATCCGCAAGACGGATATGGTGGCACGCCTTGGCGGGGATGAGTTTGCCATCCTGCTGCGCAATATTGAAGCGCCGCGAGAGGCGGAGCGGGTCGCCCGCGGCATCCTGCAGGCGGTTCCGCAGCCGATTGTTTTGAGCAACGGCGTCCGGGTCAGTATGACCTTCAGTATCGGTTTTACGCTGTCGTCTCCTCATAGCCAACCGGCCGCGCTACTGGATAAGGCCGATGCCGCCATGTATCGCAGTAAGCAGCGCGGCGGCGGTTGGAGCGTACTTTAACAGGCAAGGGAATCACACCACGATGCGAATACAACAACGAAAGGGCTGGGCTTTGGGGATAACGCTGGGCTGCGCGCTGTTAAGCGGCTGTCAGCATCAGGCGACGTTTTCGCCTCAGCAGATTGCCGTCCTGCAGCAGCAGGGCTTTACGCCGACGCCGGAGGGGTGGAGCTTTGGCATGTCGGAGAAGGTGCTGTTCGGGAATAATCAGGCGACGCTGCGTCCGGAGAGCCAGGCGCATGTGGCCGAGCTTGGGCATGCGCTGTCGCAGGTGGCTATCCTGCACGCTCGTCTCGATGGCTATACCGACAACTACGGAACGGATCAGTACAATCAGCAGCTGTCGCTGAAGCGGGCCGATAAGGTGGCGGATGCCATGGCCAGCGGTGGGATGCCGCGGGCGAACCTGACGACGCGCGGCATGGGGAAAAGCAACCCGATCGCCGACAACGCGACCCGTCAGGGCCGGGCGGAGAACCGACGCGTTGCGATCGTGATCCAGGCGCCGTAGCCGATCGCCGCGGCCGCGTTACCGCGGTCGTTAAATCCTCCGTCAACTTTACATTTCTCATACAAATATTGAACCCGTTGGGTATAGGCTTTATCTGAAATACGTTGACGAGGAGGAGCCTATGAATAGCAGAAGGTTGCAGGTCGCACGCTGCGTGGCCAAGTATGCATTGGCCTGCCATAGCGCCAGTCGCTGGAATACGGCGATGAAGATGCTAAAAGCGTCTCTGGGCGACGTCAAAACCCGTCGGCTACAGGGTTGAGCAGCGGTGGGGCAAAGGGGCTGTTCATTTGCTAGCCGGTTGAGTAAAAAGATGATTTTAGGACTGGACAAGGGGCTCGGAGCCGATTAATATCCTCAGCCATTGGAAGGATGGCTGAGTGGTTTAAGGCAGCGGTCTTGAAAACCGTCGAGTGTAACAGCTCCCAGAGTTCGAATCTCTGTCCTTCCGCCAAATTCAAACCCCGCGCATCGCGCGGGGTTTTTCGTTTCGTCCTCCCGCATCCCCTCTGCTTTTTTCTCCGTCAGCGTCCGCTGGGGCGGGGGTAACTCAGTTAAATTCGTAGTTGACGCCGACGTTATACTCCAGTGAGTTGTCATTGAAGGCGGCGCCGGCTTTGGCCGCCAACTGATGGGTAAAGCGGTAGCCCACGCCGACGGCGACGGCCTGCTGATCCTTATAGCCGCCCAGCGCGGCGCTGGCGTTGAACTTACCGATGCTATAGGGCTGGAATAGTCCGGCCAGCGCGGCATCTTTGGCGGCGATCTGCCGCATTTCATGGCGGTTGTTGTCGATCTGATGCTGCATGGCGCCAAGATGACGGCTGACGCCGCTTTGCCACGCATTGACCGCTCGCCAGTTACGCTGAATTGTCTGCGCATTGCGATGGATACGCTGGCCGTTGTCGCGGACCTCCTGCGCGTTGGCGGTGATCAGCTGACCGTTATCGTCGATTTGCTGACTGTTTCCGGCAATATTCTGCTGGTTAGCGTGAATGCTGACGCTATTGTGCAGCAGCTGCTGCTGACGCTGCTGTCCTGCCTTGGCCACGCTGTTCAGCTGCCCGAGATTCACGGCGTCGGTAGACTGTGTGCCAGCGGCGACGTGGGTGAGCTGGCGCTGATGGGCGGCGTCACCGAATGAGACGCTCTGGCTGCGCTGGTTAGTGCTGTGATCGCCGATGCTGACGGCATTGGTGGTGCCGCTGGCCACGCTGGCATGATCGCCGATGGCGACGCTGCTGCGGGCGTTGTCGCCGACGCTGGCGTCGCTGCCCAAGGCGACGGCGCCGCTGGCATTGTCGCCGACGCGGCTAAAGGTGCCAATGGCGTTAGCGCCCGCGGCCGCGCTGCCGACGCTGGCGGTGTCGCCGATGGCATTGGCGCCGGCGGCGTCGGCGTGGACATGGCTATTGATCCCGATGGCGTTACTGCCGACGTTATTGCTGTCGATCTGGCTGCCGCTGCCAATGGCGGTGGCGCCGTCGGCCTTGCCCTGGATCGCGGCTTGGCTGCCGATGGCGATGCCATCAAGGGATGACGTGATCGCGGCACCGACCCCGACGGCGACGGCGCTGTGGGCTCCGGTCGTCACATGGGCGCCGTTACCCAAGGCGATGGCGTTTTGGCTATCGGCCAGCGCGCCGCCGGCCTGGTAGCTACCGCTGAGGGCTGCGCGGGTAGGCGCAGCGTAAGCCAGTGGGGTCGTGAGGGGAAGAAGAGAGAGGAGTAAAATGAATTGACGGTTTTTCATCATTTATATGGCCAATTTTCTACGTGAGACGCTTGCCGCAAATAACGGGGTTATTCCGGCCCGATGAACAGACCCTTCGCTAAAGTTGTCTGTTGATGTAATTGGATGAGGCAGCTAAAGAAAGCGATGGCTTATTTTCTAACGTTATTAGCGCAAATGCTTTCGCTGCGGGGGAATATACGGTCGCACAGGGGGATTGGCTATATCAGACTATTCTGCTGTCCATTTTTTACGGGTTTTGCTAGAGCCGCACCATTAGCGTTGAATTTTAACATAAGCGTTATTTTTAGATTAATATTCTTTTTATTTTGTATTATTTGAGATAACAATCTAATATTGACGTACTGCTGATTCCGTTGAAAATAAAAATGCGTCCGCGGCGTTACCGTTATCTGCCATGCTAATATTTTTTCATTAATAATTGATAACACTTCTACATATTTGGTAGATAAAGTATCGCACGAGCCAAAATAAGAATTTTCTTCGTTAATAGAAATATCCTAAGTTATTTGTTGGCGCTGCTTATCTCTGCGCTAATTAAAAATTGCGGCCTGATTTTAATATGCGCCGGTGCGCTAGCGATGGGGCGACTCAGGGCAGGGAAAAGGCGTTGCGCATCATGGATACGCTACGCGGGTATGTGCTGCCCAGGCTCACTCGATGTTGGGGGGAACGCGGCATCGGGCGCGCGATGCACGCCGAGCGCGTCTGACGCTACGCCGGCAAATAGCGAACGGAGTGCTCTATCGCATCGCCCTGCGCGTCAATAATCAGGTTCCACAGGCCGCTGAAGGGGATACTGAGATAGAGCTCCCCCTGGGGCGACGGGCTGGCTGAGGACGTCGCCGCGGCCTGCTGAAGGTGTGGATTTTCATCGCTGGCCAGATGAACGGAGAAGCGATGGGCGCAGCGTACGATCAGCGTATCGCCGCCGAACAGGTTAAGACGGGTGTGAACGACCGACATGACGAACCTCCTGCACTAAGGAATCGAATAAATAAGAGATGAGTAATTTATTGTGATAGCACTCACATAAGTGAGTTTTCATAGAAGCAAAAGTTTGGCGATTAAATAATGACCAAAATCAATCTTTGTGCAGGTATCATCGACGTTACGCCGACGGCGTAAACGATAAGAAAGGCTTATCGGCCAGCGTCGCGCCGGTTTGGGAACGGTTCGGTGCGGTGGTCTGGAAACGGTTCGGTAGTCTACGGAGAGGGGACGGCTGTGCTGCTCGCGTTTCGTCATCAACCCGGGCAGGGGGAGCGGGCGTGCGGAGGGGCCCTGCGCTTGCGCCGGGAGCCCATCAGACGCGACGCGCACCCCGACAGTCAAAAGAGGGCCCCGCGCTTGCGCGGAGCCCTGCTGACGGTTAGCGGGCCAGCCAGCCCCCGTCGACGGCCAGGGTATAGCCGTTGACATAGTCGGATGCCGGAGAGGAGAGGAAGACAACCGGGCCCATCAGATCCTGCGGCAGGCCCCAGCGCGCCGCCGGAATGCGCTCCAGGATCTCCTTGTTGCGGGATTCGTCGCTGCGCAGCTGCTGAGTGTTATTGGTGGCCATATAGCCCGGTGCAATGGCGTTGACGTTGATGCCGTGCTTGGCCCACTCGTTGGCCAGCAGACGGGTCACGCCCATCACCGCGCTCTTGGATGCGGTGTAAGAGGGCACCCGGATCCCCCCTGGAAGGAGAGCATGGAGGCGATGTTGATGATCTTGCCGCCCTGTCCCTGCTCGATAAACTGACGCGCTACGGCCTGCGACAGGAAGAAGACGCTCTTAATGTTCAGGTTCATCACGTCGTCCCAGTCCTTTTCGCTGAAGTCGATGGCGTCTTGACGGCGAATGATCCCGGCGTTATTCACCAGAATATCGATATGGCCGTAGGCGGCGACGGCCTGGGCCACCAGATCCGGGATCACCGCCTGATCGCGCAGGTCGGCGGTCAGGCTGAGAAACTGACGCCCCAGCGCGCGCACTTTTTCTGCGGTTTCCGTCGGTTCAACCACGTTAACGCCGACGATATCGCAGCCGGCCTGCGCCAGACCCAGCGCCATACCCTGACCCAGACCGGTATCGCACCCGGTCACCATCGCAACTTTACCCTGCAGAGAGAATGTATCCAGAATCATGCGTCTTATCCTTTTACTAGCGCGCCGGCATTCCCGCCGGCGTGCGGATGAATGAAAAATAGCGGTTAGCGCAAATCGGTAATGGCGAGGTGGTCCATATCGTCAAAGACCTGGTTTTCACCCACCATGCCCCAGATAAAGGTGTAGGCCTGGGTACCGACGCCCGAGTGGATAGACCAGCTGGGGGAGATTACGGCCTGTTCATTGCGCATCACGATATGTCGCGTCTCCTGCGGCTGTCCCATCATGTGGAATACGCAGCTGTCCGGCGCCATATTGA
Source organism: Edwardsiella piscicida (assembly GCF_001896205.1). Taxonomy (GTDB): domain Bacteria; phylum Pseudomonadota; class Gammaproteobacteria; order Enterobacterales; family Enterobacteriaceae; genus Edwardsiella; species Edwardsiella piscicida. The sequence goes on along the minus strand of NZ_MPNU01000001.1, from coordinate 2,130,281 downwards.
AATAGAAGTAAACCTCCATGCGGCGCTCATGGGTGTGGCACGGCATGGTATTCCACAGGTTGCCCTCTTCAAGCTCCGTCAGCCCCATCGACAGCTGACAGGTCGGCAGCACCTCCGGCACCATGTACTTATTGATGGTGCGGCGATTGCTGGTCTTGGCATCGCCCAGGGTCTGCGGAGAGACATCGGCCGGGGTGATCTTGCGGTTTGGGTAGTGGGTATGGGCCGGCGCGCAGTTGTAGTAGAACTTGGCCGGATAGGTGCTATCCAGGCTGGTGAAACGCAGCGCGCGCGCGCCCTGACCGACATACAGCGCCTCACGCGGGCCGATCTCATAGCGCTCGCCGTCGACGTCAATGGCGCCGGGGCCGCCGATATTGATAACGCCCAGTTCGCGGCGCTCAAGAAAATAGCCGACGCTCAGCTGCTTTCCTACCTCGTTGCCGATAGCGACGCTTTGCGTCACGGGCATGATGCCGCCGACGATTATGCGGTCGATATGGCTGTACACCATGGTATAGCGATCGGCGTCGAAGACGGTGTCGATGAGAAACTCACGGCGCAGACCGGCGGTGTCGAGCTGCTTCGCGTGATCGCTGTGGATGCTTTGACGGACTTCCATTTTTACCTCGTTATGCTCAGTAACGCCCGACGGGCTCAGGCTCAGGCATTGGGCCGCTCCCGTGTGCTGATGAGGATCCTAACGCAATCCGTGCGGGGCTTCAATAGAAAATGAAATGCTGTTTTGATTTTTTAGAATCGTGATTGCATTTTTGTGAGATCTCCACGAGGGCTCCAGAACCCGAGGGCGCTAGGCAGTGAATCGCGCGGAGAGGGCGGGGTATTTTTAGGGGTTGTGCTGTCTATTGCTTTTTAGATAGCGGAATAGCTTGGCGGGTTACAATAATTTACGTGAATGCGCTGTTATTAGCCCGCGGAGGGGGTAAGCTCATTCGATAGGCAGTTTCCGTGCGCATGAGGGCCGCCACGGGGGGACACTCTGCGCAGTAAGACGCTGGAATCGACAAGGAGCAAAAAATGAGAAAATTGACGGTGATGGCGCTGGCGGCGTCGCTGGCGCTGGGCGTAGGGTCGGCCTGGGCACAGCCGCAGCAGAATGACGATACGCCGCCCTGCTGGCAGGACGGCGGTATGATGATGGGCTCTGGCTATCACCCTATGATGTGGCGCGACGGTCACCATGGACACTACCGCGGCGGCATGTTTGACGGGCTGAATCTCAGCGACGCGCAGCGTCAGCAGATGCGGGATATCGCGCGCCAGTATGCCGCACAGAGCGATAGCGCCGCCTGGCACGACGCCTTTAAACAGCGCCAGCAGATCATTACCGGCGACAAATTCGACGAGAATGCCGTGCGGGCGCAGCTGGATGCCTCGGGCGCCAAGCGCAATCAGCAGCTGGTGCAGCGTTTGAAGATGGAGCACCAGATGTACAGCGTGCTGACGCCGGAGCAAAAAAAGGCCTTTAACGATAACGCCGAGCGCGGCCTGCAGCGAATGCAGCAGCATCACGATCGCTGGATGCAGCAATAAAGTCAGCGAATGGGGGAGCCTCGCCGCGGCGGGGCTCCGATCCGTTCCGTCGAATTATCGGGGCAACGCTGCATTTTTGACTGGATTAATTAATCCTTTTCCTATTTAATTCTATTACTCCGCGTCGCGCTGGTTATTTTATTTATGGCGCGCCCGCGATTCCCGCCGGCGTCGTCTAGCCCACGCGGATACCTCAGCAGCGCTGAAAAACGGCGGCGCGCACGGCGGCAGGGGGATCGCGGCGCATCAATAGTCGATTTTCATCCCCACTCTTCATAATTAATCCATAATTAAGCTATTCCGCGTAATTCTGCTTTCAGTTATTTACACTGGATATAATTACTTGAACTCTTTTCAGCTAAATTTATTTCCAGGCACACGGCGAAATCACCGAACATAAATTGATACAGAGGAATTCTTAATGCGTAAAATGACGGCACTCCTTCTTGCTTCTACTCTGGCTCTGGGCGTTGGCGCGGCGAATGCGGCCGATAGCACCGCCGCACAGGCGCAGAATGGCATGGGCAATGGTGATGGTATGGGGATGATGCACCATCAAAATCAGATGATGCAGAAAAAAGGTGCCCGGCACGACGGCGGCATGCTGGCCGGGATCCAGCTGACGCCGGAGCAGCGCCAGCAGATCCGCGACATTCGTCTGCAGTTCCGCAATACGCACCCGATGCCCCATAACGTGGACCACTTTAAGCAGATGCATCAGCTCGTTGCCAGCGATAAGTTTGACGAAGCGGCCGCGCGCGCGCAGATAGAGGCCAACAACAAGACGCGCAATGACGCGGCGCTGGCCAGAATGAAGATGGAAAACCAGATCTACAATCTGCTGACCCCGGAGCAGAAGAAGCAGGTTAACCAGAATTTTGAAAAACGCGTGCAGCTGATGCTGGATCGCCAGGGGAAAATGAATCAGTCCCAGCAGTAACCCTGACGTCGCGTCGAACAACGCCCCGTACCGGGCGTCATAGGCCCACTGAAATGCGTTTTTCAGTGGGCTTTTTCATTGCAGGGGGGCACTAGCGTCCCACCCGAGTTCACCCTTGCGGGGGCGATGTGGATACCTCCTTTCAGTGGGCTTTTTCATTGCAGGGGGCACTAACGTCCCACCCGAGTTCACCCTTGCGGGGGCGATGTGGATACCTCCTTTCGCGTGGATTGGTGAGCTTGCGTCCGATAAAACATCCGCGGGGGAGATGGGCGTATGCCAGCGTTTGCTGACGGGGGCATATCCGATTATGCGTTACCGGGTGAGCCTATTTCCGCCGTCGATCATAAAATGTGCCGTCAATGTATGCCGTCGCACGTGTACTGCCTGACCTTTAGGGGGATGGGATTTTACATTGTGGAATATTGGCCGCTATGCCGCGTCATCGACATCAAACAATAAATAATATGCCGGAATTTTTGGTATTGATCTCCCGGATAACTTTATCAGAAACCGGAGCGATACGGATTTTGCCACCCTTACTAAAGGTGATACGGTGACTCACGCTCTTCGCCGCGGGCAAAACCTGAGCAGACACCGTTTATTTATTCAGGATAATGGCCATGCACTTGCCGGCGTTTCCGTTGAATAGCCAATCCTAAACACCCTGTATCGACCGTTTCTGCTAGCAGGGCGCGCTCGTCAGCAGGTAAACGCCCCTCGTCCTTGTCATTCAACCTCTGATCCCGTGAGCACACCCAATGCCCTGAATCATCGATGGGGACTCGCGATGACCCCCTTTCCGCGGCGGCGTGGCTTTTCCTCCGCTCCGGTTTAAAAAAAACAGATGCCGCCTTTTGCCGCTGCGCGCCCACTGGGCTAGGCTGCTTGCCGCGCGGAGTCTGTCTGGTATCGGCGGCGCACCGATATCTCTTCTCCCGTAAAACCCGCCCGGTGCCGGGTGAGCGCTTGGGCGATTCAGCCTGCGGCGGATATGCGATGGCGGGGATCGCCACCGCTGACACGCCCGGCCCGCGGCGGCGGCGGAAAAGGCGCCAGTTACGCCGTTCCGCTCGTCTAAGGCTTGAAAGCCGGACGCGCTCTACTCATACTGCTGACTGGGTTCCTTAATTCTCCGTCAATTCTCCGTCGCCTGCGGCCGAGGGGGGAATTAAGGGACTCGACGCGGGGTTGGGCCTCGCTTCGCCGGTACGATGGCTAAAGACGCTGAGCGCGGCGGCGCGTAAAGCGTGTTCCGGGCGCCGGAGCCGGCCCTTATCATCATTCTCCCTCTCTCTGTTTAAGGATATCTGTCATGGCTGAAGAGACCATTTTTAGCAAAATTATCCGCGGTGAAATTCCCGCCGATGTGGTGTACCAGGACGAACTGGTCACGGCGTTTCGCGATATTTCGCCGCAGGCGCCGAGCCATGTGCTTATCGTGCCGAATAGGCTGATCCCAACGGTGAACGATGTGCAGCCGCAGGATGAGGCGGCGCTGGGGCGGATGATCAGCGCGGCGGCAAAGATCGCGCGCCAGGAGGGGATTGATGAGAACGGCTATCGCCTGGTGATCAACTGCAACCGCGACGCGGGGCAAGAGGTGTTCCATATCCATATGCATCTGCTCGGCGGGCGTCCGCTGGGGCCGCTGCTCGCGCGCTAACCGCGGCCCGACGCCGGGTAAGGAGGGGGTATGGCAGGGAATCGCAGTTGGGCTATGCTGGCGCTGTTGACGCCGCTGTGGCTGGTCGGATGCGCGGCGCCGTCGCGGATCCCGATCAACGCGGAGCAGCGTCTGGTGATGGAGCCGGGGCTGCTGGCGGCGGGCGTCACGGCCACCGCACCGCAGATAACGGCGCAGGGGAGCGGACGCACCGCGCAGGCACAGGTCAGCTACGGTGACGGCGAGGGCGGCGCGACGCTGCCGCTGCACTACCGCTTCTATTGGTATGACGCCCGGGGACTGGAGATCGCGCCGGCGCCGGCGCCCGCCCGTCTAACGCTGCAGAGCGGGGAGAGGGTCAGGCTGACGTCGTTCAGCCGGGATCCGCAGGCGCGCCAGGTGCGGCTATACCTTTATTACTGATGGGTAACTAGGATTGAGCATAATGATAAAGAGAATGTCGGGGATCGCGCTGGCCGTGCTGCTGCTGAGCGGCTGTCAGGGACTGCTGCCGCGCGGTGAGACGCCCTCTCAGCCGCCGGCGCCAACGACGCCGGCGAAGCCCAGCGTGGTGCCGACGCCGACGCCACCGGTCGTCACCCCGGTCCCCCAGCCGCCCAAGATGACCAGCGTGGACTGGCAGGGCAGCTTTGCGCCGCTGATCGATCAGCTGCTGAGCGCGCCGGGGGTCGAGGCCGGCTCGATTCTGCTGGTGGACGGGGTGCAAAATAAAACCAACGGCCAGCTGAGTATGGCCAACGCCAGCGAGGTGCTGCGCAGCGCGCTGGCCGGTAACCCCCGGTTCCAGATGGTGTCGACGGCGCAGCTGGCGCAGGCGAAGCAGAGCCTGGGGCTGGCGGCCAATGACAGCCTTGGATCGCGTAGCAAGGCGATCGGCTTGGCGCGGCAGGTGAGCGCCCAGTATGTGCTGTATACCACCGTCAGCGGCAATGTGCAGGCGCCGCGTCTGGCGATGCAGCTGATGCTGGTGCAGAGCGGGGAGATCATCTGGTCGGGTAAAGGCCCGGTTGCGCTCTGATCCGCAGGCCATGCGGGCGGTGCTGCGTCGCCGCTTTCCCTCGCTGCCGGGCGCCGATTGGCAGTTTAGCCTGACGCAGGGGCTGAGCGGCGATAACTGGCGCGCGCAAAATGGTGACAGTGTCACCATTCTGCTGCGACCGATCACGCCGCCGCGGCGCCATCTGGGGATCGATCGGCGCCGCGAGGGGCGGGCGCTGCGGATGGGGCGGCGGCGGGGCTGGGGCCAACCTGCTATGGCACCGTTGATGGCTGGCTGCTGGCCGGCTGGCTGCCCGGCGAGACCCTGGCGCCGGGTGCGCTGTCGATGGCGCAGCTGGCGGCGCTCGTCGTGCGTCTGCACCGCCTGCCGCCGCGTCTGACGTCGCGCTCGCTGCGACGCTACTGCGCCGCCTACTGGGCGCAGCTGGCGCCCGAGCGGCGTGGCTTTCTGGCGCAGCGCGTGCACCAGCGCTGGCAGCGCCGCCGTGAGCCGCGTCCGCTTAAGCTGGCGCTGCTGCATATGGATATTCACGATGGCAATCTGATCGGCGCGGACGGCGCCGTGGGGCTGATCGACTGGGAGTACGCCGCCAGCGGCGATATCGCGCTGGATTTAGCGGCGCTGAGCCGAAACTATGCCCTGGACGGCGCCGGGCGGGCCGAGCTGGTCGCGGCCTACTGTCGTCAGGGGGGCTACCGTGACGCCGCGCGTCTGCTGCAGCAGCTGAATCGCTGGCTGGGCTGGGTGGACTATATGGCCTGGCTGTGGTTTGAACTGCGCTGGCAGCAGACGCAGCAACCTATTTACCGGCGGCAGGCCGATGTCCTGCTGCGCAATTTAACTCAATAATCCATGCGGCGCGCGGCGCCGCGAGAGAGGAGACGTCGTGTGGGCCCTGTAATGCTGGATGTCGCCGGCTATGCGCTGGATGCCGAGGAGCGAGAGATCCTGGACCATCCGTTGGTCGGTGGCGTGATCCTGTTTAGCCGTAATTTTGACGATCCGGGCCAGCTGCGCGAGCTGGTGCGCCAAATTCGCCAGGCGGCGCGCCACCCTTTACTGGTGACCGTCGATCAGGAGGGGGGACGGGTGCAGCGCTTCCATCAGGGGTTTACCCGCCTGCCGGCGGCGCAGTCCTATGCCGCGCTCAATACGCCGCAGGAGGCGCAGCGCCTGGCGCTGGAGGGCGGCTGGCTGATGGCCTGCGAGATGATCGCGATGGATATCGATCTGAGCTTTGCACCGGTGCTGGATTTGGGACACGGCAGCGCCGCCATCGGCGAGCGGGCGTTCCATCGGGAGGCGGAGAGCGCCATTCCGCTGGTGCAGGCGTTTATCGACGGGATGCACCAGGCGGGAATGAAGGCGACCGGCAAGCATTTTCCGGGGCACGGCAAGGTGAGCGCGGACTCCCATAAGGAGACGCCGATCGACGAGCGCCCGCTGGCGCAAATCGTTGAGCATGATATGGTTATTTTCAAGACGCTGAATGCGCGCGGCAGGCTGGATGCGGTCATGCCGGCCCACGTGATCTACTCACAGGCGGACTCCCGTCCGGCCAGCGGCTCACCCTACTGGCTGCAGCAGGTGCTGCGTCAGGCGCTGGGCTTCGATGGGGTGATCTTCTCGGACGACCTGTCGATGAACGGGGCGGCGGTGATGGGCAGCTACGCGCAGCGGGCGCAGGCGTCTCTGGACGCCGGCTGCGATATGGTGCTGGTCTGCAATAACCGCCAGGGCGCGATCAGCGTGCTGGACCACCTGTCCGCCGCGGGGTCGCCGCGCATCGAGCGTCTGCGTCACCGTGGTCAGGTCGATCGCGAGGGGCTGATGGGCAGCGCGCGCTGGAAGCAGGCGCATCAGGATTTGCAACGCTTACACCAGCGCTGGGAGGAGGCCAAACAGGCCTGAGAACCGGCGCCGGACAACCTTTTAGGCGCAGGGCCGCCGCGTGTCAAGGTGACCTGCGGCGTGGATGACACGTGCGGGAGACCGCTTAGGGAGACGTATGATTATTTATCTGCATGGCTTCGACTCCACCAGTCCGGGCAATCATGAAAAGGTACTGCAGCTGCAGTTTATCGATACGGACGTGCGGCTGATCAGCTACAGCACGCGTCACCCGCGGCACGACATGCAGTATCTGCTCAACGAGGTGAGCCGGGTCGTCCGCCAGGGCGACGATCCGGGCGCGCTGATTTGCGGCGTCGGGCTCGGGGGGTACTGGGCCGAGCGCATCGGTTTTCTCTGCGGCATCCGCCAGGTGATGGTGAACCCGAACCTGTTCCCGCAGGAGACGATGCCGGGGCTCATCGATCGGCCGGAAGAGTATGCGGATATCGCCACCAAGTGCGTGGATAATTTCCGCAGCCGTAACCGCGGCCGCAGTCTGGTGCTGCTGTCGCGTCACGATGAGGTGCTGGATAGCCAGCGCAGCGCCGGGCTGCTGGCGCCGTACTATGATGTGGTGTGGGATGAGCGGCAGGGACACAAGTTCCCCAGCCTGTCGCCGCATCTGCAGCGGATTCGCGCGTTCAAGAGCGTGGCCTGAGGGGCGAGGCAGGGGGAGAGGCTCCCCCTGCGCTGAGGGCGGTTAGCGTCCGGCCTTCAGCTTCTGGAAATCGGTTTCGTAGATTTCGCTGGCGCTGCCGACGTCATTCTGCCACTCGCCCTTGGCGATGGTTTCCGCATCCGGGTAGAGCGACTTGTCGCTGACCACCTCTTTCGGCAGCAGCTTTTGGGCCGCCAGGTTCGGGGTCGGGTAGCCGATAGTTTCCGCGACCTGCGCGGCGACGTCCGGACGCAGCAGGAAGTTAATCAGCTTCATCGCGCCTTCGGGATTTTTGGCATTGGTCGGAATGGCCAGGCTGTCCATCCAGAAAATGGCGCCCTCTTTCGGCCAGACGATCTGCACCGGCGTGCCGGCCTGGCGCGCCACATAGGCGGAGCCGTTCCAGATCATGCCCAGATTGACTTCACCCTCCATAAACGGGTTGGCCGGGTTATCGGAGTTGAAGGCCAGCACGTTGGGCATCAGCTTCACCAGCGCCTGATAGGCCGCCTGGATCTGCTTGGGATCGGTGGTATTGCCCGAGTAACCCAGCTTGCGCAGGGCGACCTGGAACACTTCGCGCGCGTCGTCCGTCAGCAGTAGGCTGCCCTTATACTCCGGCTTCCACAGGTCGGCCCAGCTGGTCACGCTGGCCGGATCGATGGCATCGCTGTTGACCCCGATCGCCGTCGCGCCCCAGATGTAGGGGATGGAATAGTCATTCTTCGGGTCAAACGACTTGTGCAGCAGATTGGGATCCAGGTTGTGGAAGTTGCTCAGCTTGTCGTGATCGATCTTTTGCAGCATCCCTTCGTTACGCATTTTGGCGACGTAGTAGGTGGAGGGTACCACCAGGTCGTAGGCGCCTTCCCGGTACGTCTTCAGCTTGGCGTACATGGTTTCATTGGATTCATAAGTCGAATAGATGACTTTGATTCCGGTTTCCTTAGTGAACTGCTCCAGCAGCCCCGGCGGGACATATTCGGTCCAGTTGTAGAAGTAGACCGTATTATTGTCGGTTTTCGGCGCATCGGCAGCATGTGCGGCATGAGCTCCCATTGCCAGCAAACCTGCGGCTACCAGAGGTGACCACTTTTTCATTCAGCGTATCCCTATAGTGAAGGTCGAAACAGAAGATGGAACTGTCCGCCGCCGTAACGCCTTGGCGCACCACAACAAACAGGCGGGCTATTATAGGAGCGGCGGCGGCGGGGGTAAAGCCTTGGCCGCCGCCGGACGCCGACGGGCTAGCGTGCCGTCCGGCAAGGGGCGCGGACGGCAGCGTGAGCGCGCTTAGCGCGGCGCCTGCCGGTTGAGGCGGGCGTAGGCCTTCTCATGAAAGCCCTGGCGGCGGGCGTAGAACATCAGGATGCTCAGGCTGATGATAAAGGTCAGCGCCAGCTTGACCGACTCCGCGCCGCTTAACGCGATAAAGCAGAACAGGCAGCCCAGGGTGGCGGCCGTCAGGCTCAGTACGTGGTGCAGGGAGGGGCCCTCCAGGCGGATCAGCGCAATGCAGGAGTAGAAGTAGGGCAGCATGGTTAACAGCACCGCGATACCGATCAAATCGCCGAAGATGTCGGAGGTTTTGGCGCCGCTGGCGGCCAAGAAGGTCATCAGTGCCATCAGGGCGGTCATCTTCAGCGCCGACAGCACGATCCCTTTACGCGGCACGCCGTGGGCGTCAACCTCGCCGTAGATCCGCGGGAAGTTACCGTCGCGGGCGGCGCGTACCCCGGCCTGGCCCACCAGCATCATCCACGATCCCAGGGCGGCCAGACAGGCGAAGGCGGTGAAGGCCGAGACCACCGGTGCGGCCCAGGGGCCGAGGATCATCGAGGCGCTGGCGGCGAAGGGGGCGCCGGTGTTGGCCATGGTCTGCGCCGGGAACATCCCGCTCATCACCTGGGTCGCCAGAATGTAGATCAGGCCAGCCAGTGCGGTTCCCAGCATGGTGGCCAGCGGCACGGTGCGCTTGGCGTTCTTCACCAGCCCGGAGCTGACCGCGGCGCTCTCTACGCCGACAAAGGCCCACAGACAGATCAGAATGCTGTGCAGTACGGCGCTGCCGCTGCTGCTCTGGGTGGTGTTCCAGTTGGCGTGGTACAGCGCCGGATCAAACCAGTGCCAGCCGGCGATGGCGGTACCGACCACCGGGATCAGCACCAGGATCAGCCCCAGGGTCGTCAGGCGGCTCACCCAGGTTCCGCCCATCATATTAATGAAGGCCATGATCCAGATGATGACGATACTGGCAATGCCCGCGGGTATCGGGTCGTTGAGCATCGGGAAGAAGACCGACAGATAGGCGACCCCGGCCAGGCAGTCGGCCAGGTTACCGATCCAGTTCGCATGATAGTAGAGCACGGCGGTCTGGAAGCCAAAGGCTGGGCCCAGACGGCCTGCGTAGGCGATAGGGCCGCCTACCTGTGGATCGCGTGTAGTCAAACGAGCGAAGACAAAGGCCAGCGACATTGCACCGACCAAGGCAATTAACCAACCAAAAATAGAGATGGAACCAATTTTGGCGAGGTTTGCCGGCAGCAGGGCGATACCGCTGCCCATCATATTGCCGGCAACGATTCCCGTGCAGGCAAAAAGCCCGATTTTTTTTGTAGAAGACGCCATTTTAGCCCCGTTTTGTCTTATGTCAGACGTGGTGACCGTACTCCCTCACGGTGCGCGCCGCTTAATTAATCAAGTCCTGGTCGTAATTATATGACTATTTGCGAATCAGATCACAGTACAAGGTATGACCAATGACCTCTTGCATTTCAATCTGAAAAGTTGGTCCGGTAATTTCCCGCAGCGCTGCGTCATTTTGAGCGGGGCGGCAGATCGGGGGTACCCGGCGGGGGGGCGGGGGGAAATTTTCACGCCAAAATGCGGCACAGTACGCATAGCAGGGGGAAGATCGTCCGATCTGAGGCGCGGGTATCTGAATATTTTAATGCAGTAGCAAAAAAAGATAATCGGCGACGCCGGGAGAGCGTCCGCGGCGCGACAGGCGGCGCAGCGGCCGCCCGTCGCGGGATTAGCTGCGGGTGCGGTCGCGCAGGATCAGCTGGCTGGCGAGCACCAGCAGCAGCGACAGCGCCAGCAGGATGGTGGCCAGGGCGTTGACCTCCGGAGAGACCCCCACCTTGACCATCGAGTAGATTTTCAGCGGCAGGATCTCATAGCCCGGCCCGGTGACAAAGGAGGAGACCACGACATCGTCCATCGACAGCGTGAAGCTCAGCAGCCAGCCCGCGGCCACCGCCGGCATGGCCAGCGGCAGCAGGATTTTGCGCAGGATAACCAGCTCGCTGGCGCCGAGATCGCGGGCGGCCTCCAGCATGCGGACGTCAAAGCCCCGTAGACGGGAGTAGACGGTGACCACCACGAAGGGCAGGCAGAAGGTAATGTGCGAAAATAGCAGGGACCAGAAGCCCAGGGAGACCCCCAGCAGCATAAACAGCACCAGCAGGGAGATGGCCATGACGATATCCGGGGACATCATGACCACAAACAGCATGCCGCTGACGAAGGGCTTGCCGCGGAAGTGGTAGCGGAACAGCGCCACGGCGGTCAGGGAGCCTATCAGGGTGGCAAAGGTGGCGGAGAGCACGGCCATGGTGATCGAGTGGCCCGCCGCCTGCAGCAGGCTATCGTTGTTCATCAGCGTGCTGTACCAGCTCAGGGTAAAGCTTTTCCAGTTGATGCCGAAGCGCGAGCTGTTAAACGAGTTCGCGATCAAAATAATGATAGGGATATATAAGTAAGCGTAGATGAGGGACATGAAGCCCCCGCGCATCAGGCGTCCGAGCATGGCAGATCCTCCCGGGCGGCGCGGCATACGCACGCGTTATACTTATGCAGATTAGACAATTTTGTTATCTTCTCCAAACCATTCGACAAAATTTTGCCAAACAAAACAAATGGATATTAAATATTGACGCCTCGGCACGGCGCGGGCGCCGCGGCGGTCCGTCAGTCTGCCAAGTCGCTGGCCTTACGGTTGAGTAGCTTACCGACCCGGTAGTAGATCAGCAGCATGACCCCCATCACCAGCGTCAGGCAGATGCTGGTGGCGGCGCCAAACGGCCAGTCGCGAATATTGAGGAACTGGCTCTTGATGACGTTGCCGATCAGCAGGTTTTTGGCGCCGCCCAGCAGGTCGGCGATGTAGAACATGCCCAGCGACGGCAGCAGCACCAGCAGGCAGCCGGCGACGATCCCCGGCATGGTCAGCGGTACGATGATGCGCATGAAGGTCTGTAGCCGATTGGCGCCCAGGTCGCGCGCTGCCTCCAGCACCGAGCGATCCAGCTTTTCAATGCTGGAGTAGAGCGGCATCACCATAAAAGGCAGCAGAATGTAAATCAGCCCCAGCACCACCGCCGTGGAGGTGTACATCAGCCGCAGCGGCTGATCGATGATGCCGATCCAGAGCAGGAATTCGTTGAGGTAGCCGCGGGTGCTGAGGAACAGCTTCAGCCCGTAGATCCGGATCAGCGAGTTGGTCCAGAACGGGACGATCAGCAAAAACAGCAGCAGCGGGCGCACCCGGTGGGGCAGGCGCGCCAGAATAAAGGCAAAGGGATAGCCGATGGCCAGGCAGCACAGGGTGGCGATCAGCGCCATGTTGAGCGAGTGCAGCAGCACCTCGGCGTACAGCGGGTCGAACAGCCGGGCGTAGTTGCTCCCGGTGAACACCATCTGTACCAGGTTGGCGTCATCGCGGGTCAGAAAGCTGGTGCCGATGATCATCAGGTTCGGCAGGAAGACGAACAGCGACAGCCAGCCCACCACCAGCGCGATCACGACATTTTGAAACAGTTTACGCGATTTCTTCATCAGGCAGCACCACCTCCCAGCTTTCGACCCAGGTTACCGCTACCTTCTGATCGAGCGAATGGTCTACGTCGGGATCGTCCTCGTTAAAAAACTCGCTGACCATCACCATCTTGCCGTTTTCCAGCTCTACGCTGGACTCCAGGGTCATCCCTTTGTAGTTGCGCTCGCGCACATAGCCGATGATGCCGTCGACCTGCTCGCTGTCGCTGATCTCCTCCACGCGCAGATCTTCCGGCCGCAGCAGCACCTTGAGGCGGTCGCCCTGGCTGACCGGCAGCGCTGGGTTGACGTAGATATCGCACTCGCGCCCCTCGACGTTGGCGCGCACCCGCTGCTCATCGATACGCTGCAGCACCTCGGCATCGAATATGTTGATCTCGCCGATAAAGCTGGCCACAAACAGGTTCTTCGGTTCTTCGTAGATCTCGCGCGGCGAGCCATCCTGTTCGATACGTCCATCGCGCATCACGATGATGCGGTCGGACATGGTCAGCGCCTCTTCCTGATCGTGGGTGACGAAGATAAAGGTGATGCCCAGCTTGCGCTGCAGCGCCTTCAGCTCGTTCTGCATCTGCTTGCGCAGCTTGTAGTCCAGCGCCGACAGCGACTCGTCCAGCAGCAGTACCCGTGGCTTATTGACCACCGCGCGGGCGATGGCCACCCGCTGCTGCTGGCCGCCGGAGAGCTGATGCGGGCGGCGCTGGGCCAGCTCGTCCAGCTGTACCATGCGCAGGGCATCCATGACGCGCGGCGCGATGTCATGGTGCGGGGTTTTCTGCATGCGCAGGCCAAAGGCCACGTTTTCAAAGACGCTCATGTGCGGAAACAGGGCGTAGCTCTGGAAGACGGTGTTGACGTGGCGCTGTTCGGCCGGCTGGTGGGTTATCTCCTCGCCGTCCAGCGCGACCTGGCCGCTGTCGACCTCTTCCAGCCCGGCGATCAGACGCAGCACCGTGGTTTTACCGCAGCCGGAGGGGCCAAGAATGGTGACAAATTCACCGTGATTAATGCTCAGGTCGAGATCGGGAATGATCGCTTTGCCGTCAAAGGATTTGCGGATGTGGGTCAGGCATACGACCGGCAGCGCCTGGGCGTCTACAGAGGAAGTCTCAGTCATTTAGTGGTTACTCTATCCCGAGAGATGTTGCAGATAGAACCGCCGCTGAAAAAGACTGCGTGAGCACACCGGGATTTCCGGCGCTCGAAACCAGCGACGTCGATCAAATTTTTAGAGCGCGCATGATAGACCCTGCGGACAATAATTGAAAGCTGAGGCGCGCAGAATTCACGGATTTCCTGCGTAAATCCCGGCATTTGCTCCGATTCGTTTACAAATCATCCACCGCCTGCGCTGAATCGGGTTGGCGGTCAGATTTTTTCTGCCAGGAGAAAAGGCAAACCCCGGTAAAAATGACCTGACGCAATATTTCGCCGGAGGTGGCTCCGCATAATGGGGTAACAAGAAGGGAGAAAATACCAAATGAATAACTTACTTGATCGTTTTCTTAACTATGTTTCTTTTGACACACAGTCCAAGCCAGGGGTACGTCAGGTCCCGAGTACCGAGGGACAGTTCAAGCTGGCCCGTGCGCTGCAGAGTGAGCTGCTGGCGCTGGGGCTGGAGCAGGTCACGCTCAGCGAACACGGCTGCGTGATGGCGACGCTGCCGGCCAACGTGGCCTGGTCGGTACCGACCATCGGTTTTATCGCCCACATGGATACGGCGCCGGACGCCAGCGGTAAAAACGTGAATCCGCAGATCGTCGAAAACTACCGCGGCGGCGATATCGCCCTGGGAATCGGCGATGAAATTCTCTCCCCGGTGATGTTTCCGGTGCTGCACCAGCTGCTGGGGCAGACCCTGATCACCACCGACGGGAAAACCCTGCTGGGGGCCGACGATAAGTCGGGGATCGCCGAAATCATGACGGCGATGGTGCGTCTCAAGCAGGGGAACACCCCCCACGGCGAGATCCGGGTGGCCTTCACCCCGGATGAAGAGGTGGGCAAGGGCGCCCAGCATTTCGACGTTGCGGCCTTTGGCGCGGAGTGGGCCTATACCGTGGACGGCGGCGGCGTGGGTGAGCTGGAGTGTGAAAACTTTAACGCGGCCTCCGTCAACATCAAGATCATCGGCAATAACGTACACCCGGGCAGCGCCAAGGGGGTGATGGTGAACGCCCTGGGGCTGGCCAACCGTATTCACGCGCTGCTGCCGGCGGCGGAGGTCCCGGAGCAGACCGACGGCTATGAGGGGTTCTACCACCTGGTGTCGATGAAGGGCAGCGTGGAGAAGGCCGAGATGCACTACATCGTGCGCGACTTTAGCCGCGAGGGGTTTGAGGCGCGCAAGAAGCACATGATGGAGATCGCCAAGCAGGTGGGCCAGGGGCTGCACCCGGAGTGCTACATTGAGGTGACGCTGGACGACAGCTACTACAATATGCGCGACGAGGTGGCGAAGCACCCGCATATCGTTGCCCTGGCGCGTCAGGCGATGCGCGATCTGGCGATTGAGCCCATCGAGCGGCCGATCCGCGGCGGCACCGACGGGGCGCAGCTGTCATTCCGCGGCCTGCCGTGCCCGAACTTGTTCACCGGCGGCTATAACTTCCACGGCAAACATGAGTTTATTACGCTGGAAGGGATGGAGAAGGCGGTATCGGTGATCATGCGTATCGCCGAGCTGACCGCCGAGCGCGCGCGCGTCGCCGAATAATCTAGAGCGGCGTACGGCGGCCGGGGCCGGTCGCCGTCTCTGGGGTGTCACGCGACGGGCGGGGCACCCCGTTTTTTTGCGTCGACCTCAGCGGACGCCGTCGGCGAACAGGCGCGTCAAGTGCTCACGATAGCGCGCCACGTTGTGCTCGACGTCTGGACGCTTGATGACGTCGGTGCACAGGAAGGTCGGCAGGGGCGCCATACCGAGGAACTGGTTAGCCTTGTGAAAGTGCAGGTAGACGCCGTCGATCCCCTGGCCGTGGAAGAACTGGGCCGGATCGTCAAAGGCCTCCTGCGGCGCGTTCCAGGTCAGGGAGAGCATATACTTTTTGCCCTGCAGCAGTCCGCCGGAGCCATATTTTTTGCTGGCGTCGGCGCGGGTACGCCCATCGTTGGTGTACAGACGGCCATGGCCGGCGGTAAAGACCTCATCAAGGTATTTTTTGACGATCCAGGGCTCCCCCATCCACCATCCCGGCATCTGATAGATGATGCAGTCCGCCCACAGGATATTCTCCACCTCCTGCGCTACCTGGTATCCCTGGTCGATCGTCGTCGTGCGCAGCTGGTGCCCCAGCTCGCCTAAGCGCTCCCGGGCGGTATCGTGCAGCGTGGTGTTCAGCTGGCCGTTAGAGTGGCCGAAGGGTTTCATGCCGTTAAGCAACAGAATATGACTCATGACTGGCTCCAGTGCGCCCGATGGGCGATGTTAGGGATTCGTAAATCAATGCGTATAAAACTATCACTGTGATTACTATATTGGAACGCGTCGCGGCGGGAGAGGGCACAAAAAGGGCCGTTGGGCGTCAGGGGATCGGGTAAAAAAATGGCCCGCACGGGGCGGGCCAGAGCATTCGGCGTCAGGCGCTGAAGGGGCTAGCGATCAGGCTGCGGGTATCGAGGCGCACCTCGCTCAGGGTCACCGGAACGGTATCGCCCTGGCGGTAGACGACGCTGCCTTTCACCTGAAGGGTGCCGTTCTCCTGGCTGCATACCATCTCGTCGCGCACGGCATGGATGAAGGAGGCCGGAATAAAGGCCACCGCGCCGTTCTCCAGCAGGCGGACGCGCATGCCGCCGCGCGAGATATCGATGATCTCGGCGTTGAACGGGGTCGGGGCGTTGACCTTGTCCTTCAGGAAGCGGGCGTACAGCCAGTCGCCGACGTCGCGCTCCGCCATCCGGTTCTGACGGCGGCGCTCGGCCAGCTGCAGCGTCATCGTCGGGTCCGGCCGCGTCGCCGGTGCTCCGGCGATCAGCGCCTTCAGCAGACGGTGGTTGACCATATCGCCATACTTACGGATCGGCGAGGTCCAGGTGGCGTAGGCCTCCAGCCCCAGGCCAAAGTGCGGCCCCGGCTCGGTGCTGATTTCGGCAAAGGTCTGGAAGCGGCGGATACGGCTATCTAAGAAGGTGCTCGGCAGCGAGTCGAGATGGCGGCGCAGGGTGCAGAAGCCGTCCAGCGTCAGCAGCGCCTCGGCGTTGGCGGCGACGTCGTTGGCGTTCAGTAGTGAGACGGCCTGCTCCACCAGCGCCGGATCAAAGCCGGTATGGACGTTGTAGATCCCAAACCCGAGGCGTTCGCGCAGCACCAGCGCCGCGCAGACGTTGGCGGTGATCATGCACTCTTCTACGATGCGGTTGGCCACCCGGCGCGGCTCCGCGACGATATCGGTAACGTCGCCGTGATCGTCGAGAACAAAGCGGTAGTCCGGGCGATCGCGGAACACCAGGGCATGCTGCTGACGCCACTGGGTGCGGGCGTTGGCCACGCGGTGCAGCAGTCGGATCTGGGCGGCGATATCGTCGCTCGGCGGCTGCCAGTCGCCGCGGCCCTCCAGCCAGTCGGAGACCCGATCGTAGACCAGCTTGGCCTTGGACTCGATCCAGCCGCTGAAGAAGCGGATGTCGTCGCGCAGGCTGCCGTCGGCGTCGAGGGTGACCTCGCAGGCCAGCACCGGACGGCGCTGCCCTTCGCGCAGCGAGCACAGGTCGTCAGAGAGATCGCGCGGCAGCATCGGGATGTTAAAGCCCGGGAGATAGGTGGTGAAGGCGCGATGGCGCGCCTCGGCGTCCAGCGGACTGTCGGCGCTGACGTAGGCCGTCGGATCGGCGATAGCGATGGTCAGGCACAGGCTGCCGTCGGCGTTCTCGCGCACGTGCAGCGCATCATCCATATCTTCGGTGCTGGCGCTGTCGATGGTGACAAACGGCAGCGCGCACAGATCTTCACGCGCCAGCCCCTCTTCCAGCAGGGTTCCCGCCTGCCACTGCGGCGCGCTGCGTGCCAGATCGTGGCGGGTCAGGGTGACCCACCAGGGGGCAAAGTGGTCGCCGCCGTCGGTAATGAAGGCGGTGATCTCGGCAAAGAAGCTGCGGTCGCCCTTCAGCGGATGGCGGCGCATTTCGGCCAGCACCCAGTCTCCCTGCCGGAAGGCGCGATCCAGCCCGCGCGCCGGACGACAGCCGATGGCGTCTTTCAACAGCGGGTGATCCGGGATGATGGACAGACGTTCGTCGTTCTCTTTTTTCTGGATACGCCCGACAAAACGGGTCAGGAAAGGCTCCAGCAGCTCTTCCGGCTCGGCGATTTCGCGCTCTTTATCAACCTGAACGGCGGCACGGACGCGGTCGCCGTGCATCACTTTCTTCATCTGCGGCGGCGGAATGAAATAGCTCTTCTGCGCGTCGACCTCTAAAAAGCCAAAGCCTTTGTCGGTTCCCTTGACCACGCCTTCCACGCGGGGAGTCTGCGAGTGAAGTTGCTGTTTTAGCTGGGCAAGCAGCGGGTTGTCCTGAAACATAGTGTGAAATAGTGATTCCGGCTGGTGAGCGATCGTGATGACCAAAAAAAGTGGCTGCCATTGTTACGCAAAGTGGCCCGCCGGGGCAAGCGCGGTAGGCCAGAGAGGCGAATTCAGCTGCGTGGACGCCCACGCTAGCGGAACGGCGGCTCATTGAAGGTGCGCAGCTTGCGGGAGTGCATGCGGTCGCCCTCGGCGCGCAGCAGATCCAGCGCATAGATGCCGATTTGCAGGTGCTCGGAGATGGCGCCCTGATAGAAGCGGTTGGCCTGGGCGGGCAGCTTGATCTCCCCGTGCAGCGGTTTGTCCGAGACGCACAGCAGAGTGCCATAGGGCACGCGAAAGCGGTAGCCCTGGGCGGCGATAGTGGCGCTCTCCATGTCGACCGCCACCGCCCGGCTGAGGTTAAAGCGGCGGGCCGAGGCGCTGTAGCGCAGCTCCCAGTTGCGGTCGTCGGTGGTCACCACCGTGCCGGTGCGCAGCCGCTGCTTGACCTGCTCGCCGGGCATGCCGCTGATCTGCTTGGTGGCGTCGTACAGCGCCCGCTGCACCTCGGCGATGCTGGGGATCGGGATGTCCGGCGGCAGCACGGCGTCCAGCACATGGTCGTCGCGCAGGTAGGCGTGGGCCAGCACATAGTCGCCGATGGTCTGGCTTTGGCGCAGGCCGCCGCAGTGGCCGATCATCAGCCAGGCGTGGGGGCGCAGCACCGCCAGATGGTCGCAGATGGTTTTGGCGTTGGACGGCCCGACGCCGATATTGACCAGGGTGATGCCGGTGCCATCGTCGCCGATCAGGTGGTAGGCGGGCATCTGGTGGTTTTTCCACGCCAGATCGCTGACCAGCTGATCGTCGTCCGCGTTGGCGGCATCGATGTAAATGCCGCCGGCGCCGGAGAGCGCCCGATAGCCGCTGTTGGGGTTGCCTATCTGGCGGCGGGCCCAGCGCACGAATTCGTCGACGTAGCGGGTGTAGTTGGTGAACAGAATATAGGGCTGCACGTGTTCGGGCGGGGTGCCGGTATAGTGGCGCAGGCGGGCCAGAGAGAAGTCGGTGCGCAGGGCGTCAAAGTGGGAGAGCGGGGCATCCTGCCGTCCCAGCAGCGCGCCGTCGGCGGTTTCATCGCCGATGCTGGCGAGATCCGGCGTCGGAAAGTGGCGGGCCAGCGCGGCGCTCAGCATACGGTCAAGCCCTAGCTCGGCGCCGTCGATAACATAGGGATAGGGGATCTCCTGAGCCGAGGGGCGAACCTCGATGCGGGCGCCATATTCGCGCACCAGCAGGGTCAACTGCTCCAGCAGATAGCCGCGGAACAGCTCTGGCCGGGTGACGGTGGTGACATAGTGGCCGGGATGGTTGAAGCGGCCGTAGGCGCGGGTGCGCTCGCCGGGTTTACCTTCGCCGTCCCAGGAGACGTGCAGCGCCGGATAGACAAAGCTCCCGGCGGCGCGCGACGCGGGGTCGGGCACCTCGCCGCGCTCGACAAAGGCGCCGATGGCGTCACGCAGGGCGCGCACGGCGCCGTCATAGTAAGCGCTCAGGCGGTTGATCGCCTGCTCCGGCGTGAGAGGGGTCGCACTGTTAGCTGGACTCATGGCTTCTCCCTTATGGATAAAAGTGACGCTGCTGACGCGCACAGCGATCGGTACTGCAAGCCTAGTCGAGAGCGGCGCCGGGGAAAAGGGGGCCGCGCGGGACTTTTTCGCCGCGGACAACACATCAGAGCACCCAATTGGGGTACAATGCGCTATCTTATGCCCTGATTTCATCCATAAAACGGATAAGAGACACTATGATTATCAAACCCAAGGTTCGCGGTTTTATCTGCACCACTACCCATCCGGTTGGCTGTGAAGCCAACGTCCGTCGTCAGATCGCCTACACCCAGGCTAAAGGACCGATTGAGAACGGCCCTAAAAAGGTGCTGGTGATCGGTGCGTCGACCGGCTATGGCCTGGCGTCGCGGATCGCCGCAGCCTTTGGCGCCGGCGCCGCCACGATCGGCGTGTTCTTTGAGAAGCCGGGTACGGAAACCAAGACCGGGAGCGCCGGCTGGTATAACGCCGCCGCGTTCGACAAGGCGGCCAAAGCGTCGGGCCTCTACGCTAAGAGCGTCAACGGCGATGCGTTCTCCAACGAATGCCGCCAGAAGGTGATCGAGCTGATTAAGCAGGACCTGGGGCAGGTGGATCTGGTGGTCTACTCGCTGGCCTCACCGGTGCGCAAGCTGCCGGATACCGGCGAGGTGGTTCGCTCGGCGCTGAAGCCTATCGGTGAGGTGTATACCACCACCGCCATCGATACCAACAAGGATCAGATCATCTCCGCCAGCGTCGAGCCGGCGACGGAAGAGGAGATCCAGAACACCATCACCGTCATGGGTGGGCAGGACTGGGAGCTGTGGATGTCCGCGCTGCGTGACGCCGGGGTCCTGGCCGACGGCGCCAAGTCCGTGGCGTACTCCTACATCGGTACCGACCTGACCTGGCCTATCTACTGGCACGGTACGCTGGGCCGCGCGAAGGAAGATCTGGACCGCGCCGCGGCGGGCATTCGCGGCGATCTCGCCGCCCACGGCGGTACGGCCCACGTCGCCGTGCTGAAGTCGGTGGTGACGCAGGCCTCCAGCGCGATTCCGGTGATGCCGCTGTACATCTCGATGTCCTTCAAGATCATGAAGGAGAAGGGCATCCACGAAGGCTGCATGGAGCAGGTTGATCGTATGATGCGCACGCGTCTGTACGGTAGCGACATGGCGCTGGACGATCACGCCCGCATCCGCATGGATGACTGGGAGCTGCGCGACGACGTACAGCAGGCCTGCCGCGATCTGTGGCCGTCCATCACCAGTGAGAACCTCAGCCAGCTGACCGACTACAGCGGCTACAAGCAGGAGTTTCTGCGCCTGTTCGGCTTCGGTCTGGACGGGGTAGACTATGACGCCGATGTGAATCCGGACGTGCAGTTCGACGTGGTTACGCTGTAACTTACCGCGAACGTCGTCGTCACATGCTAAAAAAGGCCGCAAATGCGGCCTTTTTTTGATCGCCCCGCGCGGCGTCGATCAGCAGGTGACCTCTAGCCCCTGCGCGCTGGCGGCGTCGACGGTGTAGACGATCAGGCTCTGCTTCAGCGCCAGATAGACATCGTAG
Source organism: Edwardsiella piscicida (assembly GCF_001896205.1). Classification (GTDB taxonomy): domain Bacteria; phylum Pseudomonadota; class Gammaproteobacteria; order Enterobacterales; family Enterobacteriaceae; genus Edwardsiella; species Edwardsiella piscicida. Next base: position 2,109,033 of record NZ_MPNU01000001.1, on the reverse strand, counting down.
TCGCGGGTATTGGCGAACAGGCTAATCAGGATCTGGATACCATCCTTGGTAATATTGTGCATATGAATAAAGGTATCCAGCTGCCCGTTGACCCGCGGGTCCTGCGCCACCTTCTCGCCGATCAGCCCCAGCAGGGCGCTGACCTGCTGCGCATCAAAGCTTTTGACGATCGCCGCCAGCTCGACCTTGCGGTAGTCGCTGCGCCCGGGGTTTTCGATCATGATCGATGAAAAGACCGCGTTGGGGATATACAGCGGCTTCTGGTCGAAGGTGACGATTTTGGTGGTGCGCAGGCTGATTTCGGTCACCACGCCCTCGGTATTCTTCTCCGGCAGCCGGATCCAGTCACCGACGTTGAAGGGGCGATCGAAGTAAAGCATCACGCCGGACAGCAGGTTGCCGAGGATATTGCGGCTGGCGATACCGATAGCGACGCCACCGACGCCGCCAAAGGTCAGCAGTCCGGACATATTCAGCCCCAGCTGCTCGCCGAACAGGGTCGCCAGCAGGAACAGGGTGACGATGTTAATGGCGCGGATCACCACCAGGGTCTTCGAGCGGTTGATCCCGTTTTTAACCTGCCGGTCGGCGATGATATTGATAGCCGATGAGATGGCCTTAAACAGGACAAAGATGATCAGGATAGTCTGGCAGAAGGAGATATATTTAATCCACGGCCACAGCCCGACCATGAGCAGGTATTTTTTGATCCCTTCGCACAGCAGCAGCACCAGCAGCAGCCACAGCAGGGTCTGCGCCACCTGAAGCAGGGCGGTGCCGCGGTTTCCCCGGCATTTGCGCAGGCCATATACCATCGCGCTGAGCAGCAGCAGGACGGCGGCCAGTATCAGATGCGCATGCAGTTTTTCGACAATCAGCGTCACAGCAGTTTACCTCAAACACATTCATGAACGCCCCGGGTCGCGGGCGTCCGTCTCCATCGCTAAGGGGGGGCCGGGCGGCGGCGCCCGGCGCGCGTTAAAAGCCGCCGCCGTCGCGGCGCCAGGCGTCGGCGGTCAGAGCCTCACCAAAGTGGCTGGTGATCAGACGCTTGGTTAGATCGTGCAGCGGAGCGGCGAGCACCTCGGCGGTGCTACCGCGCTCGACGACCTCGCCCGCCTGCATCACCAGAACCTGATCGCTGATGTGTTTCATCATGCCGAGGTGCTGAGTGACGTAGATATAGGCGATGCCGTGCGTTTGCTGCAGCTCCAGCATCAGGTTGATGATCTGCGAGCGCATGGACATGTCCAGAGCGGCCAGCGCCTCATCGGCGACGATGACCTTGGGCTGCAGGATCAGCGCGCGCGCCAGGGCGATGCGCTGCAGCTGGCCGGCGGCCAGCATATGCGGATAGTAGTAGGCGTGATCGCTGCGCAGCCCGACCTGACGCAGCGTCTGATTGATCCGCGCCTCGCGCGCCGGGGCGTCCAGATCGGTATTCAGCCGCAGCGGCACGTCCAGGATTTGGCCGATGCGCTGACGCGGGTTGAGCGAGGTGGCGGGATCCTGAAAAATCATGCGGATACACTGACTGCGGTAGCGGTAGTCGCCGTAGCGCAGCGGATGATCGTCGATGACGATCTCGCCGCCGCTCGGTTCGACCATGCCGGCGATCATCTTGGCCAGGGTCGATTTCCCCGAGCCGTTCTCACCGATGATCGCCAGCGTCTGTCCCTCTCGCAGGGTAAAGCTGAGGGGTTTGACCGCATCGACCCGCTGGCGGCGAAACCAGCCGGTGCGGTAGCGAAAGGTTTTTTCCAGGCCGTGGACCTCCAGCAGCGTTTTCATCACTGGGCCTCCTCCGTGTTCAGCGGGAAATGGCAGGCAAAACTGTGGTTTTTCACGCTGCGCAGGGTAGGGGTCTGAATACACTTTTTCTGGGCGTAGGGGCAGCGTGGCCCCAGGCGGCAGCCGATCGGCAGATGCTCCAGCGACGGTATGGCGCCGGGCAGGGTGTTCAGGCGGCTCTTGGGCGGCAGCGCCCGGCCAAAGTCGGGCATCGCGCGGATCAACGCCTGGGTATAGGGGTGGTGCGGCGCGCTGAGGATCTCTTCACAGCTGGCGCTCTCCACCGTCTGCCCGCAGTACATGACGTTAATGCGGTCGGCCCACTTACTCATCATCTGCAGATCGTGGCTGATCAGCAGAATGGTGGTGTTGTTGTTCTGGTTCATGCGCGCCAGCAGGCGGAAGATCTGCGCCTGGGTGGTCGGCTCCATGGCGTTGGTCGGCTCATCGGCGATCAGCAGACGCGGCTGGTTGGCCAGCGCGATGGCGATCATCACCTTCTGGCATTCGCCCTCGGTCAGCTCGTAGGGCAGGCTGCGCATGGCATCGCGGTGATCTTTGATGCCGACGCGGTGCAGCAGCTCAATGGCGCGGCGGCGACGCCAGCGAAAGCGCTGCCACCAGCGGCCTTTATAGGTCCAGCCGGGGATCGCCTGGATCAGCTGGCGGCCAATGCGTTCGGAGGGGTCGAGACAGGACTGCGGCTCCTGGAAGATCATCGAGACGTTATGGCCGACCAGGCGGCGTCGCTGACGCGGCGACAGGCGCAGCAGGTCGATGTCGTCAAAGCGCATACGGTCGGCGGTCACCCGCCAGTTGTCCTTGGTCACCCCACAGATGGCTTTGGCGATCAGGCTCTTACCTGAGCCAGACTCACCGACCAGGCCGCGGATTTCACCTTCGCTGAGGGTCAGGCTGACGCGGTCGACGGCCTTGACCGGGCCCTCCGGGGTCATGAACTCAATGGTCAGGTTGCGGATATCGAGTAGCGGCATTATTTTACCCCGGCGTTGACGGCGCGACGCAGCCCGTCGCCCAGCAGGTTGACCAACAGCACGCTGATCATAATGGCGCCGCCCGGCAGCATGACGCTCCAGGGGGCCACGTACAGCAGCTCCAGCGAGTCGCCTAGCATGGCGCCCCACTCCGGCGACGGCAGCTGGGCGCCGAGATCGAGAAAGCCGAGTGCGGCAATATCGATGATCGCCATGGAGAGTGCGCGGGTGAATTCAGACACCAGTACTCCGGCGATATTGGGCATCACGGCGTCCCACAGAATAAACCAGGTCGAGGCGCCGTCCAGGCGCGCGGCGACCACGTACTCCTTCTCCAGCTCCTCATGCACCGCGCTGTAGACCGCGCGTACGATGCGCGGCAGCAGCGCCAGCCACACCGCCAGCATGGCGTGCTCCAGACGCGGGCCGATAAAGGCCACCACGATGATCGCCAGCAGCAGCGAGGGAATCGCCAGCAGGGTATCGAGAATATGGTTCAGGATCGCCGAGCGTAGCCCGTGCGTGATGCCGGCCAGCACCCCGATCAGCACGCCGCACAGGCTGGCGGCGATGGTGACGGTCAGCGCGGCGCCAAAGGTCGGCGCCGCGCCGCACAGCAGGCGGCTGAGCAGATCGCGCCCGAGATCGTCGGTGCCGAGGAAGAAGGAGACGTTGCCATAGCGCGACCAGGAGGGGGGCAGCAGCTGGTAGCCGAGAAACTGCTGATCCAGCCCATAGGGCGCCAGCAGGCTGCCAAACAGGCACAGCAGCAGCAGCGCGGCGACGCCGTACAGGCCGATCATGGCCAGCGAGTCGGCGTGAAAGTGATACCAGGTCTGCCGCAGCGGGCTGGGGACCTTTTTCTCGCGGTAGACGTTATCGAAGTGCATACCACTCCTTATGTTTCAGCGGACTGGTGACGGCGCCGATGATATCGCACAGAACGTTGACCACCAGAACCAGCGTGCCGACCACCATGACACCGGCAGAGATGGCGGCGAAGTCCTGCTGGCGGATGGCGTTGATCAGCCAGCGTCCCAGCCCCGGCCAGCTGAACACCACCTCGGTGATCATCGCCAGGGTCAGCATGGTGGAGAACTGGAGGCCCAGCTGGGGAATGATCGGCGGCAGGGCGTTGTGCAGTACGTGGCGGCGGATGATGGTCAGCCGCGACAGGCCGCGGGTCGCCGCCGCCTTGATATAGTTCTGGCCGACCACGCCGTCGGTGCTGAGGCGCATCAGGCGGATGACTTCGGTCATCGGCACCAGCGCCAGCACGCTGACCGGCAGCACCAGGTGGCGCAGCACGCTGAGCAGCATCTGTCGGCGGTAGGGGGAGTCGGAGAGCCAGGCATCCACCAGGGCAAAGCCGCTGATATTGGGCACCGGGTAGAGCAGGTCATAGCGCCCGGAGACCGGCAGCCAGCCCAGGTGCAGGGCGAAAAACAGCATCAGCAGCAGCGCCAGCCAGAATACCGGCATGGAGTAGCCGAGCAGGGCCAGGGTGCTGATGGCGCCGTCCGGCCAGCGCCCGCGCATCATCCCGGCGGCAATGCCCATGGGGATCCCGCAAAACAGCGCCAGCAGAAAGCCCAGGATACACAGCTCCAGGGTCGCGGGGACCACCTCACGCAGCTGTCCGACGATGGTCTGACCGTTGATGCTGGAGACGCCGAAGTCGCCCTGCAGCAGGCTGTGCAGGTAAAAGCGATAGGCGTCGGTGAGCGACGCCCCGGAGAGCGGGGCATGGGGCGTGAAGTAGAGCAGGCTGAAGCTGACGAGGGTCAGGAAGAACAGCGTGACCAGCAGCAGCAGCAGACGCCGCAGGGTAAAAATAATCATGGTTTCTCCTTGTCCGGCGGCGCAGGCGCGGGCGCCGGGGGCGGCATTTCGCGATAGACCCCGGCGAACGAGGCGTTGCCGAACGGGCTGAGCACCAGTCCTTTGATGTCATGGCGATAGGCCTGCAGGCGCAGCGAGGAGGCCAGCGGCAGGATCGGCAGCTGCTGCTCCAGGATTTTTTGCGCCGCCTGATAGTCGTCAATCCGCTGGGAGAGCTGCTGGGACTGCAGCGCCTGGTGCAGGAGGGTATCGAACGCCGGATCGCACCAGTGGGCCAGGTTGGTCTGGGACTGAATGGCGGCGCAGCTGAGCAGCGGACGGAAGAAGCTGTCCGGATCGTTGCTGTCGGTCGCCCAGCCGGACAGGGTCATATCATGGCTCATATCGTTCAGCCGGGCCTCCTGAAAGCGCCCCTCTACCGGCACAATGGTGACCTTGATCCCGACCTGGGCCATATCGGCCTGGATCAGCTCGGCGGTTTTCAGCGGACTGGGGTTATAGGCCTGGGAGGCGGTCGGCACCCACAGCTGCAGGCGCAGGTTGCTGATCCCGGCGGCCTTGAGCATGGCGCGCGCTTTCTCCGGGTTGTAGTCGGTAACGCGCGCATCGTTGTCGTAGGCCCAGGAGGCGCGCGGCAGCAGGGAAGCCGCCGTCTCCGCCGTGCCATAGTAAATCGACTGCATCAGACGCTGGTTATTGATCGAATAGGCGATGGCGCGGCGGACGTCGACGTTGTCCAGCGGCGGCTTGCGGGTGTTAAACGCCAGATAGGCGACGTTCATCCCCGGGCGCAGGGTGAGGCGCAGGCGCGGATCGTCGCGCAGGATGCCCAGCTGGCTGGCCGCGGGGTAGGCCAGCACATCGCACTCGCCGGTCAGCAGCTTGGAGATCCGTCCGGTGCCGCCGGCGCCCAGGTCGATGACCACCTGCGCCATGCGCGGCGTTCCTTTCCAGTACTGGGGGTTACGCGCCAGGCGGATAAACTGCCCGGCGCGATACTCATCCAGCATAAAGGGGCCGGTGCCGACCGGCAGCCGGTCTATCTGCGCCTGGTGGCCGCGCTTGGCCAGCGCATCGGCGTACTGGGCCGAGAGCACCGGCGCATAGTGGGTCGCCAGGTGCCAGAGGAAAGAGGCGTCAGGCTGCTTCAGGCGGATCTCGACGCTGTAATCGTCCAGCCGGCGGATGCTCTGCACCGCATTGCTGAACTGCAGACTATCGAAGTAGGGGTAGTGACCGCCGTTGACGTCGTGATAGGGGTGCTTGGGGTCGAACATGCGCTCGAAGCTGAACAGCACATCGTCGGCGTTCATGTTGCGGGTCGGGGTAAACCAGGCGGTTTTCTGGAACGGCACATCGCGGCGCAGATGCAGAATATAGGTCGCGCCGCCGTCGAGCACCTCCCAGCTTTGCGCCAGCTCGGGGATCAGCCGATAGGTATAGGGGTCGACATCCAGCAGCCGGTCGTAGAGCTGGGCCGCCAGGGTATCCACCGTCACGCCGCTGCTGGCCATCTGTGGGTTGAACGTATTGACGATCCCGTTGACGCAATAGATAAACCCGCTCTGGCGGATATCCGGCACAGCGGGGGCGGGCTGCGGCGCCGGTTTCTCGGCCGCCGTGGCCGCTGCCGACAGGAGCAGCAGCGGAATAAACAGTGTTTTCAGAGCGCGCATAGAGGCTTCAACAGGTTGTTGGCTGTGCTGCTGAGCGGCGCCGGCAGCGCCGCCCGGCACGCTGCCGGCGTCGGATCCATGACACGACGGAACAGCGGCAGTTCATTGAACGATAGCCTAGTGTAACGTACATTGCCGGTCGGCCCAATCGCTGGCGCCGCCGACGCGGTTTATTTGCTCTGTGATTAAACAATTCGTCCCGTACGACGTCGGTTGGCCGCGGGTTTTATCGGCGGAGACAAAAAAGCTTTGCAAACGATATTGATAAACATTATCATTCAAATCGCACCTCAATGGTCTGTCTGATAGGCGCCTGCGGGGAGCACGACATTGCTCACATTGCTTACAGTTTCATTTTAATGCCAGCGCGGGTGCTGGCTTTTTTTTATTCCGCCGTCGGCCCCATTCGCGCGGCGTCATCGACCGTCTGCGGCGATATTGCCGCGATCCCCTGCTTTTTCATAATGCCGCGCAGCTGATGGTAGGTAATGCCGAGCAGGTCGGCGGCGCGACGCTGGTTATAGTGCGCCTGCCGCAGCGCGTGGCGCAGCAGGCGGCACTCCTGCTCGCTCTGCCAGGCGCGCAGATCCAGCGGCAGCGTCGGCCACTCGACGGGGCTCGCCTCGCTTGCGGCGGCGTCGGGGATGGGGAAGGGATTAAGCACGATGTTCTCCAGCGCGCCCTCGTCGTCGCCGTGGCGAAATACGGAGCGCTCCACCACGTTTTTCAGCTCGCGGATGTTGCCGGGCCAGCGGTAGTCGAGCAGCGTACGCTGTGCGCGGGCGCTGAAGCCACCGAACAGCGCTCGCCCCAGCTCCCGACACATCTGCATAGCGAAGTGCTCCGCCAGCGGCAGGATGTCCGCCCGGCGCTGGCACAGCGGCGGCAGGGCGATGACCTCAAACGCCAGACGATCCAGCAGATCGGCGCGAAACTGGCCCGCGGCGGCCAGCGCCGGCAGATCGGCGTTGGTCGCACAGACCAGACGTACGTCCACCTGCAGCGACTGGCTGCCGCCGACGCGCTCCAGATGGCCATACTCGATAACCCGCAGCAGCTTCTCCTGGATCAGCATCGGCGCGGTGGCCAGCTCGTCGAGAAACAGGGTGCCGCCGTCGGCGCGCTCAAAGCGCCCCAGATGACGGCGCTGAGCGCCGGTGAAGGCGCCGGCCTCATGGCCGAACAGCTCGGAGTCCAGCAGGCTCTCGCTGAGCGCGGCGCAGTTAAGGGAGATAAACGGCCCCTGCCAGCGCGGCGAAAGGTAGTGCAGGCGCTGAGCGATCAGCTCCTTACCGGTGCCGCGTTCGCCGAGGATCAGCAGCGGCTTGTTCAATTGAGCCAGGCGTGAGGTCTGCTCTAGCACTTCCAGAAACGCGTTGTCTTCGCCCAGCAGGGTATCGCGATCGGCCATCTCTCACCTTAATGTGGTTATTTTCACTATCTTTTAGTAAAACTCATCACTCCTGTTTCTGCAATCCTCCCGCGGGAATATAATTAACGTTTTGAATTATAATGATTATTAGCCATAACGTAGACTTGGCATGGCTCTTGTATATATCAACGTACACCGTGGCGCCCGCTGGTACAGCAAGGCGGCCGCAATACTGACTGAGCCGAGGATAACATCATGGGTATTTTTTCTCGTTTTGCCGATATCGTGAATGCCAATATCAATACGCTGCTGGACAAGGCCGAAGATCCGCAGAAGCTGGTGCGCCTGATGATCCAGGAGATGGAGGATACGCTGGTCGAGGTGCGCTCCACCTCCGCCCGGGCGCTGGCGGAGAAGAAACAGCTGCTGCGCCGCATCGAGCAGGCATCGTTACAGTGTCACGAGTGGCAGGAGAAGGCGGAGCTGGCCCTGCGTAAAGAGAAAGAGGATCTGGCGCGGGCGGCGCTGATCGAAAAACAGCGCGTCGCCGACCTGCTGCTGACGCTGCGGCACGAGGTGGAGAGCGTTGATGAGACCCTTGAGCGAATGAAGCGTGAAATCAGCGAGCTGGAGAGTAAACTGAGCGAAACCCGCGCCCGCCAGCAGGCGCTGGCGCTGCGTCAGCAGGCCGCCGCCTCCTCGCGCGATGTTCGCCGTCAGCTGGACAGCGGCAAGCTGGATGAGGCGATGGCGCGCTTCGAGCAGTTTGAGCGTCGCATCGATCAGATGGAGGCCGAGGCCGAGAGCGTGGGGCTGGGCAAAAAGAAGAGCCTGGATCAGGCGTTTTCTGAATTAAAGGCTGATGACGAAATCAGTCGTCAGCTGAATGAAATGAAGGCCCGTCTGCAGCGCGGCGAATAAGCGCGTCGCGGTTCGGCGCACTGACCATCTATCCAAGGAGCGTATATGGGCTATCTGTTTCTCGCCATTCCATTGACCCTGTTCGTGCTGTTTGTCCTGCCTATCTGGCTGTGGCTGCACTACGGCAACCGCCAGCGCAGCGACAGCGTACTGCAGGCGCAGGAGCAGCAGCGCCTGACTCAGCTGAGCGAGGAAGCGCAGCGGATGCGCCAGCGTATCGGCGCCTTGGAGGCGATTCTGGATGCGGAGCATCCCAGCTGGAGGGACGCCTGATGAGCCCGTCGTTGCCTTCGCGTCGTCTGTACCGCCTGCCTCAGCGCGGGGTGATCAAGGGCGTCTGCGCCGGGATCGCCGACTACTTTGATGTCCCGGTTGCCCTGGTGCGGGCGATGGCGGTACTGTCGATCTTCTGCGGCCTGTTTGTCATCACGCTGGCGGCGTACCTGATCCTGGCCTTTACGCTGCCGGTGGCGCAGGGCGAACGGCCGCCCGAGGCGCCGAGCGCGCGGGCGCAGCTGGCGCGCACCGCCGGGGAGCTGGCGGCGTGCGAACAGCGGCTGCGCCGCTTGGAGCGCTACGTGACCTCGCCGGCGTTTAGCCTGAACCGGTGTTTCCGTCAGCTATAGCGGTATCACCGCTGCCGTATACTCGAGGAGAGGCGTATGACCCCCTTTCGTCAGGCGCGCTGCGCCGGGCCGCTGTGTGCCGCGCTGCTGCGTCACGCTGTGCCGTTGCTGCTGTGCGCCGCACCGGCGGGCATCGCCGCCGGCGTCACTCGCTATGTCGCCTGGCGTCCGCTGCGCGTGATTCTGCGCTGGACGCTGGCGCCCGCGCTGCGACGCGGCGTACGCTATGCGACGGCGCGCCATTTTCAGCAGGGTGTCCGGCGTGACGCGTCGGCCGGACAACGGCAAGGAGAGATATGAAGAAGAGGCTACAGCACGATATCAACGCGTTGGTTAACCGCGGTCTGGATCGCCATCTGTGTCTGGCGGTCACCGGCCTGAGCCGCAGCGGCAAGACGGCGTTCATTACATCGCTGGTCAATCAGCTGCTGCATCTCCACAGCGGCGCGCGCCTGCCGCTGTTTTCCGCGGTGCGCGAGGAGCGGATCCTGGGGGTAAAGCGGGTGCCGCAGCGTGAGCTGGGGGTGGCCCGCTTCACCTATGACGAAGGCATGGCCCAGCTTTACGGGGAGCCGCCCGACTGGCCCACGCCGACCCGCGGCGTCAGCGAAATCCGTTTGGCGCTGCGCTACCGCAGTAGGGAGTCGCTGCTGCGCCACTTTAAAGAGACCTCGACGCTGTATCTGGAGATCGTGGATTACCCCGGCGAATGGCTGCTGGATCTGCCGATGCTCGATCAGCGCTATCTGGCGTGGTCGCGCCAGATGAATGGTCTGCTGCAGGGCGAGCGGCGGACGCTGGCCGAGCCGTTTCTGCGCCTGTGCGCGGCCTGCGATCCGCTGGCGGCGGCGGACGAGCGCCAGCTGGCGGCCATTGCGCAGGCCTACACCGACTATCTGCTGCAGTGCAAACAGCGCGGCCTGCACTTTATTCAGCCGGGCCGCTTTGTGCTGCCGGGGGATATGGCCGGCGCGCCGGCGCTGCAGTTTTTCCCCTGGCCGGGGCTGGATGAGGCGGGTGAAGCCCGCTTGGCCAGCGCCGATCGGCACAGCAATATCGGCATGCTGCGTCAGCGCTACGACTATTACTGCCGCGAAGTGGTGAAGGGGTTTTACCGTCGACACTTCGCGCGCTTCGACCGTCAGATTGTCCTGGTGGACTGCCTGCAGCCCCTCAACAGCGGGCCGCAGACGTTTAATGATATGCGGTTGGCCCTCAGCCAACTGATGCAGAGCTTTAACTACGGTAAGCGCACGCTGTACCGTCGCCTGTTCTCCCCCTGTATCGATCGGCTGATGTTTGCCGCCAGCAAGGCCGACCATGTGACCGCCGATCAGCATGCCAATCTGGTCTCGCTGCTGCAGCAGCTGGTGCAGGATGCCTGGCAAAACGCCGCCTTTGAGGGGATCAGCATGGACTGCGCCGGCATCGCGGCGATCCAGGCGACCCAGAGCGGGGTGGTGGATCACCAGGGGCAGGCGATCCCGGCCCTGCGCGGAGAGCGGCTGAGCGACGGCGCGGCGCTGACGGTGTATCCGGGCGAGGTGCCGGCGCGCCTGCCGCAGGCTGCATTCTGGCAGCAGCAGGGGTTTCATTTTGAACAGTTCCGGCCGCAGCGCATGGCGGTGGACACGCCGCTGCCGCATATCCGTATGGACAGCGTGATGGAATTTTTGCTGGGAGATAAATTACGGTGAACGATCCGATTAAACCGCGCATCGATTTCGATGCGTCGCTGAGCGCGGAGCCGACGCCGCCGCTGCAGCCGAGCATGGCATTCGACGCGCATCAGGCCGAGGCGTTTACGCCGTCGGTACCGTCAGAGGTCGAGGCGGAGCAGGAGGAGGGGCGGCTGGAAGGGATGGTCAGCGTGGCCCTGCGTCCGCGCCGCAGCCTGTGGCGGCGTATCGCGCTGGGCGGGGTGGCACTGTTTGGCCTCAGCGTGCTGGCGCAGGGGGCGGCCTGGCTGCATCAGGCTTGGATCAGCCAGGACTGGATCGCGCTGGGCGGCTGCGTGGCCGGAGGCATGATCGTCCTGGCCGGCGTCGGCGCCCTGGCCACCGAATGGCGTCATCTCTACCGGCTGCGCCAGCGCGCCGAAGAGCGTGAGCTGGCCGCCGATCTGCTGCACAGCCACGCCGTCGGCGGCGGGCGGGCATTCTGCGAACGCCTGCTGCGCCAGGCCGGGCTGGATGGCAGCCACCCGGCGGTGCAGCGCTGGCAGGCGGCGCTGCACGAGACCCACAGCGATCGCGAGGTGGTCTCCCTGTACGCCACGCTGGTACAGCCGGTGCTCGACAGCCAGGCGCGGCGAGAGATCAGCCGCTACGCCGCCGAGTCGACCCTGATGATCGCCGTCAGCCCGCTGGCGCTGGTGGATATGGCCTTTATCGCTTGGCGCAATCTGCGCCTGATCAATCGTATCGCCGCGCTGTACGGCATTGAGCTGGGCTACTACAGCCGCCTGCGTCTGTTCCGCCTGGTACTGCTGAACATCGCCTTTGCCGGCGCCTCGGAGCTGGTGCGCGAGGTGGGTATGGACTGGGTCTCCCAGGATCTGGCGGCCCGCCTGTCGGCGCGGGCGGCGCAGGGGATCGGCGCCGGGCTGTTGACCGCGCGGCTGGGGATCAAGGCGATGGAGCTGTGCCGCCCGCTGCCGTGGATCGGCGACGATCGCCCGCGTCTGGGGGATTTTCGCCGTGAGCTGATAGCCCAGCTGCGGCGGACGCTGCCTGCGGCAAAGGCTGAGCGCCGAACCTAGCGCCGCCGCGGGGCTGCGCTTCGGCGGAGCCCCCGGTTTACCGCGCAATGGGCAGCGAATCCTCTGCCCCCCATTCGCTCCAGGCGCCGTCGTACAGCGCCGTCTCCTCAACGCCCAGCGCCGCCAGCGCCAGCAGCAGCACCGCGGCGGTGACGCCGGAGCCACAGCTGGCGATAATCGGGCGCTGCAGATCAATACCGGCCTGCGTGAACAGCGCCTGCAACTCCTCCTGCGTCTTGAGGACGCCATCCCGCACGACGCTGTCCCACGGCAGGTTATAGCTGCCGGGAATATGGCCGCTGCGCAGGCCGGGGCGTGGCTCCGGCGCCTCTCCACGGAAGCGGGCGGCCGCCCGGGCATCAACGATTTGGGTATGGTTATCCTCCAGCGCCGTCAGCACCTGCGCGGCGCTGCGCAGGCGGCGCGTATCCAGCTGAGCCGGGAAGTGCCCCGGCGAGGCGATCGTCGGAGCCCCCTGATGCAGAGGAAGTCCCAGGCGTTGCCAGGCAGCGAGCCCCCCGGCGAGCAGCGAGACGCGCGGCGCGCCAAAGGTCCGCAGCATCCACCAGGCGCGCGGAGCGCTGAACAGCGTACCGTCATCGTAGATCACCAGATGGCGCCGGCTGTCGACGCCCAGCGCCCGCATGGCGGTGCCGAAATCGGCGGCGGACGGCATCATGTGGGGCAGCGGGCTAGCGTGGTCGGACAGCGCATCGATATCAAAGCGCAGGGCGCCGGGGAGGCGCACCGACTCGGCACGGACGGCGGGATCGGCGCGCGACCCCGGGGGGGCCAGGCGGGCGTCAAGCAGTTGGATATCCTGATCCGCCAGGTGGGCGGCCAGCCACTGCGGGGTGACAAACAGAGAGGATGACATGGTAGCTCCGGGTGCGAGGCAAAGGGGATTCCGATTGTATACCGCAACCTTGGCGCAGGGTATGGCCGCGCGCATGGATGCATGAGCTATGCCAGCCTTCCGCGATCTTCGGCTAAAATGTATGATAAATGTATGGTAAGATACTGTACGCGTTGGCTTACGCCCATGGCATCCCGAGCTCCGCGGCGCCCGCGCCGGCGATGGGGCGCTCGACGTAGGTCAACGGCGCTCATCAACCGATGAAAATCGGGGAAGATGACTGGCATATAACAGAAAAATCTGTCAACTTTGGGTGACAGGTAATAGCTTCAGCCGCTGTGCTGGTGGTTTGGGCAAACAACGGCTGTTTTTCGCGTACACACGCAGCATAAGCAGAGTAAGGTCAAAACTAATGCGTCTGGAAGTTTTTTGTGAAGATCGTATCGGTCTAACGCGTGAACTGCTGGATCTTCTCGCCGCCCGTAATATTGATCTGCGCGGCATTGAGATTGATACCATCGGGCGAATTTATCTGAACTTTAATGAGCTGGATTTTGAGGTATTCCGTCAGCTGATGGCGGAGATCCGCCGCATCAGCGGGGTAACCGACGTCCGGACCGTGCCGTTTATGCCCTCCGAGCGCGAGCACCGGGCCATGTGGGCGCTGCTGGAGTCGCTGCCGGAGCCGGTCTTCTCCATCGACATGAAGGGCAAGGTCGAGCTGGCCAACCAGGCGGCGCTGTCCCTGTTTGCCACCAGCGAGGAGAAAATCTGCCACCAGACCGCGGCGACGCTGATCGGCGGCTACAACTTTATGCGCTGGCTGGAGGACGATGACGTCGCGCCGCACAGCGAGAAGGTGGTGATCCGCGGCCAGGATTACCTGATGGATATCATGCCCATCTATCTGGACGACAGCAAACAGACGCACCGCACCCCGGTTGGCGCGGTGGTGGTGCTGAAGTCGGCGGTACGCATGGGGCGTCAGCTGCAGAATCTGGCGGTGAACGACAACAGCGAGTTCGACCATATCATCGGCGTCAGCCCCAAGATGCGTCAGCTGCTGGAGCAGGCGCGTAAGCTGGCGATGCTGGATGCGCCGCTGCTGCTGGTCGGCGAGACCGGCACCGGCAAAGATGTGCTGGCCCGCGCCTGCCATCTGCGCAGTCCGCGCGGTAAAAAGCCGTTCTTGGCCCTGAACTGCGCCGCGCTGCCCGACGAAGTGGCGGAGAGCGAACTGTTCGGCCATGCACCGGGCGCCTATCCCAATGCGCTGGAAGGCAAGAAGGGCTTCTTTGAACAGGCTAACGGCGGCACCGTGCTGCTGGATGAGATCGGCGAGATGTCGCCGCGCATGCAGGCCAAGCTGCTGCGCTTTCTTAATGATGGAACCTTCCGCCGCGTCGGCGAGGAGCACGAGGTACGCGTCGACGTGCGGGTGATCTGCGCGACCCAGAAGAACCTGATCGATCTGGTGCAGCGGGGGCTGTTCCGCGAGGATCTCTACTATCGTCTCAACGTCTTAACCCTCAATCTGCCGCCGCTGCGCGAACGCACGCAGGATATCATGCCGCTGACGGAGCTGTTTGTCGCGCGCTTTGCCGACGAGCAGGGGATGGCGCGGCCTAAGCTGGCGCCGGAGCTGAGCGCGTTTCTCAGCCAGTATGGCTGGCCGGGCAACGTGCGTCAGCTGAAGAACGCCGTGTACCGCGCCCTGACGCAGCTGCAGGGCTACGAGCTGTGCCCGCAGGATATCGTGCTACCGGAGTTTGAGGCCGAGATGGCGCTGGGTGACGAGGTGCTGGACGGTTCGCTGGATGAGATTTGCAAACGCTTTGAGCGTTCTGTGCTGACCCGCCTGTACCGTAACTACCCGAGCACCCGTAAGCTGGCTAAACGGCTGGGCGTTTCCCATACCGCCATCGCCAATAAGCTGCGTGAATACGGACTGAGTAGCCGCCGTCATCAGGATGCCGATCCCCATCACGAGGGGGAGTAAAGGCGTGTGACGCCGTAGCGCAGCCCGCGCTACGGCGCCGATTAAGACGTTACTTCAGCGCGGCCAGGGCGGCCTCGTAGTCTGGCTCGTCGGCGATCTCCGCCACCAGCTGGCTGTAAATCACCCGATTCTCACCATCCAATATCACCACTGCCCGCGCCGTCAGTCCGGCCAGCGGTCCCTCCGCAATCGCCACGCCATACGCCTGCTTGAACTCGCCGCCGCGCAGGGTGGAGAGGGTAATCACGTTATTCAACCCTTCGGCGCCGCAGAAGCGTGCCTGGGCGAAAGGCAGGTCGGCGGAGATGCACAGCACGACGGCGTTAGTGGCCTCGGCGGCCAGCTGGTTGAAGCGCCGCACCGAGGTGGCGCAGACTCCGGTGTCAATGCTGGGGAAAATATTGAGAATTTTACGCTGCTGACCGAAGCTGGCCAGGGTCAGATCTGCCAGATCTTTCGACACCAGGGAGAACGGCTGCGCCGCTTCGCCGGGGCGTGGAAAGTGACCGTCGAGCGTGACCGGTGTGCCACGGAATAAAACAGTCTGCGTCATAATGCTCCCTCTTGTTTCTGGATTGTTAATAATGGGGCAGTGTATGCCAATTGCGGCGCCGTGAATAGGTGATTTATGTTAAAGTTTTGTTTCTCGGCGTGGTGGTCCCGCCCGGCAATAATTAAAAGTGGTGATGAATGCGCGCTTCAGGCAGAGTAGGGGCATAGCGCCAACCGGGCGCCCTTGGGGCAGCGTGACCAACACAGGATAGTGAACGATGCAGCTTTTTCGTCTGGCCGCCGCGGCGGCCATTGGGGTCGTCGTCAGTAACGGCGCCCTGGCGGCGCAGGTGCCGCCGGGCACCGTTCTGGCGGAGACGCAGAGCGTGGTACGCCATCTGAAGGATGAGCCAGTATCGCTGGATCCCGTCGCCGCCGTCGGATTGACGGAGGCGCAGGTGCTGCGCGATCTGTTTGAGGGGCTGGTTAATCAGGGGCCGGACGGCAGCGTCCAGCCCGGCGTCGCCTCCGCCTGGCAAAGTAAGGATCAGCAGCGCTATGTCTTTCAGCTGCGCGATACGGCGCGCTGGTCTAACGGCGATGCCGTCACCGCCTATGACTTTGTTTATGCCTGGCGACGTTTGGTCGATCCGCAGACCCACTCCCCCTTTGCCTGGTTTGCCGAGACGGCGGGGATCGCCAACGCCGCGGAGATCGTCAGCGGTCAGCTGCCCCCCGATCGGCTGGGTGTAACGGCCCCGGATGCCCGTACGCTGGTGGTACAGTTGAATCGCCCGCTGCCCTATTTCCCACAGCTGTGCGCCCATTTCAGCCTGTTCCCGCAGCCGCAGAAGGTGGTCGAGCGCTACGGCCAGGCGTGGACGCGCCCGGGTAACCTGGTGGGCAACGGCGCTTTCCAGCTGGCGCAGCGGGTGGTCAACGAACATATCGTGCTGACGCCGAACCCCTATTACTGGGATCACGCCCAGACCCGGCTGACCAGGGTGACCTTTGTTCCGATAAACCAGGAGAGCGCGGCGACCAAACGCTATCTGGCCGGGGATCTGGATATTACCGAGTCTTTTCCAAAAAACATGTATCAGGCGCTGAAAAAGCGCATTCCCGACGAGGTGTTTACGCCGGTTCAGCTGGGCACCTACTACTATGCGTTCAATACCCGCCGGGCGCCGCTGAACGATGCGCGGGTGCGACGCGCGCTCTCCTATGCCATCGATCGCGAGATCATCGCCGGCAAGGTGGTGGGCAGCGGGGAGAAGCCAGCCTACCGGCTGACGCCGGATGTGACCGATGGCGTGGTGCCGCAGCCGCTGCCGATGCAGCGGATGAGCCAGGCGGAGCGTAACCGTCAGGCGCGGGCCTGGCTGCGCGAGGCGGGCTACGGGCCATCGCGCCCGCTCCGGCTGACGCTGCTGTACAACACGGCGGAGAATCACCAGAAAATTGCCATCGCCGTGGCATCGATGTGGAAAAAGAGCCTGGGGGTTCAGGTCAAGCTGACCAATCAGGAGTGGAAAACCTACGTCGATAGCCGTAACAGCGGCCAGTTTGACGTGGTGCGTGCGTCGTGGATTGCCGACTATAACGAGGCCTCCAGCTTTCTGGGGCTGCTGGGGAGCCGCCACAGCGGCAATCTGAGCGGCTTTAGCCAGCCGGCATACGATGCGCTGCTGCAGCAGGCCGCGCGGGAGGGCAATGGGCAGACGCGTAGCGCCATCTACCAGCAGGCAGAGCGCATGCTGGCGGAGGAGGCGCCGATCGCTCCGCTGTACCAATACACCAATGCCCGCCTGATTAAGCCCTGGGTAAAGGGGTATCCCATCAATAATCCAGAGGATGTCGCCTACAGCCACCAGCTGTATATCCTACAGCACTAGCCGGTATTATTCCGCGGGAGGGTGATATTTTCCGCGTCGGGCCGTGGCGCTAAAATAAGCGCGCCATGGCCATTCTATTATGCTTATTTAAGTAAAAAGCATATTTAACGTATTTTCCTGGAGGGTGCCGTGCAAATAGGCGCTCAGAATAAAGCAAAAAATAATGTTTTATTTCATTCTGTGTCTGCAATGGCGATAAAAATAGGCCTCATTTCCCCTCTGACGCATCATTTCATCTTAGAGGGCCAAAACTGACGCTTTGGGCTGCGCCGTGCCCTCGGCGCGCAGGTGGCAGGCGATGCGCCGGCGCATTTTCTCCCGTCGTTCGCCCAGCGCGAAGGTCCGCGAAGATGTTGCCGGCTATACTTTGGTAATCATTTGAAAACAAGTGTAAATTGCAGAATTATTTAGAGCAATGCTGGCAGAATGAATTGCCATTACGTAAGTAAATATTAATATTTGTGTTGAGCGCCTGCGGCTGTCGCCCCAGGCCGGTATCCGGCGCGGCGGCGTCGGTGGACACAGAACAGATCGGGAACCCAGCATGAAACGTGCATTGACTGCAGTAAGCCTTGTGCTGTCGCTATGGATGGCGGCAGGGAGCGGCGCCCACGCGGCGGACTATCCATTGCCGGCGCCGGACAGCCGCCTTATCGGCGAAAACTTCACCTACACCGTTCCCCGCGACGGCAAGCCGCTGGAGGCGACCGCTGCACGCTTTCAGATAGGGCTGTTGGGGATGCTGGAGGCCAATCCCGGCGTGGATCCCTTCCTGCCTCGACCGGGCAGCGAGCTGATCATCCCCGCCCAGATGCTGCTGCCGGACACGCCGCGTGAGGGGATCGTTATCAACCTTGCCGAGCTACGTCTGTTCTACTATCCGCCGGGAGAGAATCGGGTGGAGGTATATCCGATCGGCATCGGTCAGCTGGGGCGCAATACGCCGGAGATGGTGACCCGAGTCTCTCAGCATATCAAGGACCCGACCTGGACGCCGACCGCCAATATCCGCCGCCACTATCAGGCGCAGGGGATCAGCCTGCCGGCGGTGATGCCCGCCGGGCCGGATAACCCGATGGGGCGCTTTGCGCTGCGTCTGGCCGCCCAGGGCGGGGTCTACCTGATCCACGGCACCAACGCTGACTTTGGCATCGGCATGCGGGTCAGCTCCGGCTGTATCCGCCTGCGTCCGGGGGATATCGAAGCGCTGTTTCGCAGCGTACCGGGCGGCACCCGGGTGCAGATCGTCAATCAGCCGGTGAAGACGTCGGTAGAGCCGGACGGTAAGCGCTATGTCGAGGTGCACCAGCCGCTGTCGCGCACCGAGCGCGACGATCCGCAGACGATGCCGATCGCGTTAAACGGTCGGGTATCCGCCTTCGCCACCAGTCCGCTGACGGATCGCGCGGCGTTTGACGAGGCGATGGCGCGACGCTCCGGTATGCCGGTGCTGGTGAGCCATGCTGCACCGGCCAGCAGCGCAGCCTCTGCCATCGCGCCGGTCAGCGCCGCGACCCCGGCTAATGCGCCGGCCAGCAGCGCAGCCTCCGCCATCGCGCCAGTCAGCGCCGCGACCCCGGCTAATGCACCGGCCAGCAACGCAGCCTCCGCCAATGCGCCGGTCAGCGCCGCGCCCCCAGCCAATGCACCGGCCAGCAACGTAGTTCCCGTCACCGCGCCGGCGCCGATCGACGCCGCGATCCCCGAGGCGGTATTAAACGGCCGCTAAGGGGGCTAGGAGCACTCGGCGTATCTTAAGGGGAGGGGTTACCTCCCTTTTTTTCTACGTATCATAGCGCGGCGCAGAGCGCGCTGTGTGGGTGAGGGCGGCGTTGAACGGTAGCGACGTGCTAGAGGTGAGCGGTGAGAGGGCGCGATAGAAATAAAAAAGGCGCACCGAAGTGCGCCTTTTTCGCTCAGCTCAAGAAATCTTATTTCTTGTAAGCGTGAGCCATGTTGTCCAGACGCTGGTTAGCGCGAGCTGCGTCGTCTTTAGCAGCCTGAACGTCAGCGCGCATTGCGTTCACGTCAGAAGACAGCTGGTCAACTTTGGTGTTCAGAGTCTGAACGTCAGAAGACAGCTGGTCGATTTTAGCGTTGGAAGAGCAGCCAGCCAGCAGAGTAGAACCCAGGATAACAGCGCCCAGTACCAGTTTAGTACGATTCATTATAAAACCCTCTAGATTGAGTTAATCTCCATGTAGCGTTACAAGTATTACACAAACCATTTTCTAAAGAGAATAAATTTTTCATGCTAAAGCGGTTTATTTTGATCGTTCGCTCAAAGAACCACCTTGTTTTGCGGGAAGGTTAAAAAAGAGAGACAAAACAGGTCGCTTCTATTGGAATCTTCTTATTTCGCTATTCAGTTAATTCTATTAATAATATCAATTCAAGAGATAAAAATGTTGTACCAGGATAAAAAAAGCGCCGCAGAGCGGCGCTTGAATTTAATTATTTTTGTGCTATCAGAGCACGTGTACTGAGGCGGTGTTGGTGGTGCCGCTCGGTACCAGTGCGCCAGAGACCATGACGACAACGTCGCCTTTCTGCGCCAGACCACTTTCCAGGGCAGCGTCTTTACCGATGCGATAGAAATCGTCGGTAGAGGCGATCTCTTTGACCATCATCGGGATGACGCCTTTGCTCAGGATCAGCTGACGGGCGGTGACCGGGTTGGTGGTCAGGGCCAGGATCATCGCATCCGGGAAGTACTTACGGACGGCCTTGGCGGATTTGCCGCCGGCGGTGGCAACGACGATCAGCGGGGCATCCAGCTTCTCGGCGGTCTCTACCGCGCCGCGGCATACCGCTTCGGTGATGCGCAGCTTACGTGAGTCGTGCAGGGTGTCGATACGGCTCTGCATGACGCGATCGGTACGCTCACAGATGGTCGCCATGATGCCGACGGCTTCCAGCGGGTATTTACCCTTGGCGCTTTCGCCGGACAGCATGACGGCGTCGGTGCCGTCGAGGATGGCGTTGGCAACGTCACCGGCTTCCGCACGGGTCGGACGCGGGTTTTTGATCATGGAGTCCAGCATCTGGGTCGCGGTGATGACCACTTTGCGGGCGCGGTTGCATTTTTCGATCATCATCTTCTGCGCGAAGATAACTTCTTCTACCGGGATTTCCACGCCCAGATCGCCACGGGCAACCATGATGCCGTCGGAGGCTTCCAGAATTTCGTCGAAGTTGTTCAGGCCTTCCTGGTTTTCGATCTTGGAGATGATCTGGATCTGCTCGCCGCCGTGGGCCTTCAGGTGCTCACGGATTTCCAGTACGTCGGCGCGCTTACGGATGAAAGAGGCGGCGACGAAGTCAACGCCCTGCTCGCAGCCAAAGACCAGGTCGCGCTTGTCTTTTTCGGCCAGCGCCGGCAGCTGGATAGACACGCCCGGCAGGTTAACGCCTTTGTTCTCGCCCAGGTCGCCGTTGTTCAGAACCTTGCACACCACGGTGCTTTCGGTGACATCGGTCACTTCCATGCCGATCAGGCCATCGTCCACCAGCACGGTGTTGCCGATGCGCAGGTCAGCGGCGAAGCCCGGGTAGGTGACGGCGACGCGGTCGCTGTTGCCGATGACGCTCTGGTCGGTGGTGAAGGTGAAGGTCTGGCCGGCGGTCAGGGAGACGTCATTGCCGCCTTCCAGCTTCATGGTGCGGATTTCCGGGCCCTTGGTGTCCAGCAGGATAGCGGCTTTCTGGCCGGTCTTCTCCATGACAGCGCGCAGGTTTTTGATGCGCTGGCCGTGTTCTTCATAGTCACCGTGGGAGAAGTTCAGACGCATTACGTTCATGCCTGCGTTCAGCAGTTTACCCAGCATCTCTTCGGATTCGGTCTTCGGACCGATGGTGCATACGATTTTGGTCTTTTTCATGACATTCATTTCTGCAAGTTGTGATGGATTGGAAAAAGCTTACTCCCACCGCCAATGGCTGGGAGGACAGGGGGTAAAACAGGTGATGCGAAAATAGAACTACTAAGAAGAATAGGCGACAGCCGACGTGCCGGGGCAAAAAATGCGTGCCCGTGGGGAGGTGACCAGTGCAAAGGCCGCGTTGTTATGTAGTAGGCGCTGCGACGAATCAAGGGCTGAAACCATTCAACAAAATTGACGCCGGGTATTATACGTATTTAAACGCAAGAAAGACAACGAATTTGGATAGCGAGCGCGCAATGATGAAAAAAGCGTGCGCAAAGGCTGCTTTCGTTGCGCAACCACGCGCTGTTAAGTGCGTAAGGTCACACTCTGCCGCGATCGGCGCGCCCCGGATGAGGCCGCCGGGTGCGGGGCGTGGGCAGCCCCCGCTCAGCCCCCCGGTCACCGCGCGCCGGCGTGCGTTAGCCTTCGCTGAGGCAGGCGCGCATAGCGGCGATCAGCCGCAGGTTGTCTGGACGCAGGCGCACGCAAACCCGGTAATAGCGCGAGTCCAGCCCCGGGTAGTCGGCGCAGCGGCGGATCAGCAGGCCGTGGGGCAGCAGGGCCTGCTGCAGGCATATCTGCGGGCGGTCGCAGCGCAGGAACAGATAGTTGGCGCGACCCGGCCACACCTGAAGCGACGGCAGCGCCGACAGCGCCGAGTGCAGAAAAGGGCGCTCCTGCGCCAGCCAGCGGTGGGTGGCCTGCTGATAGGCGCGGTCGCGCAGCACGACCTCGCCGGCCAGCGCCGCAAAGGCATTGATGCTCCAGGGCATCTGTCGCGCCCGCAGCCGCGCGGTCAATGTCGCATCGGCGCTCAGCAGGTAGCCCAGGCGCAGTCCGGCGATGGCGTAAAACTTGGTCAGGGAGCGCAGCACGCAGAGGCAGGGGAAGCGCGCCAGCTGCGGGATCATCCCCGCCCGCTCGGTGATAAAGTCCCAAAAGGCCTCATCGACGATCAGGCGGATGCCCAGGCGCTGGCAGCGCTCCGCCAGCGCCAGCAGCAGCGTGGGATCGGGGGTGAGTCCGGTCGGGTTATTGGGCGTACAGATGAAGAGGCAGTCCAGATCGGCCGTCAGCGCCGCCAGCAGATCCTCATCCACCTGAAATCCGTTCTCGGCCTTGAGCGCGTGGGTCTGAATGGCGCAGCCCACCCGCTGCAGCGCCCGACGGTATTCGGCGAAGCCGGGCGTCAGCAGCAGGGCGCACCGCGGACGCAGGGCATCGGCCAGGGCAAAAATCAGCTCTGTCTCGCCGTTGCCGGCGACGATCCAGGCGGCGTCGACGTCGTGATGGGCGGCGAGGGCGCGGTGCAGCGCGCGGTACTCAATGTCGGGATAGGGCTGGGCCAACGCCAGGTGGTCGTGCAGGGCCTGGCGCAGGCTGTCGGGCATGCCCAGGGGATTAATATTGGCGCTAAAGTCGGTGAGGCTAAGTGCGCTGACGCCCAGGCGCTCTGCGACGCCGAGAACGTCGCCGCCGTGCTGGCTGTGTAACATTGCGGTGCTCCAAAAGGGAGGCCGGCTCAGCGCACCGTCGTCACGGCGGGCGTCTGCCCCCTCGATTAATGAGTGGCCCCTGATCGGGTGAAATCTGCGCACGGGGCGTCTTGAGTCTGTCCATCAGCCCCCGTCGATAGGGGTAAGGCTACTCTTTTGATGATTTTGCTGTAATTTATGCGCTACGGGCGCTTTTCTGCAAGCGCCCGCAGGTGCACGACGGTTTACCGACGCGATGCGTTCGGGAAGGAGGTGTGACTCCTCCGCAGCCCCCGCTGCTGTGATGCCGACGACCCCGCAGAATGCCACTGATCGCCAAGATTGGGAAGGCGCGGGCGAGAGTGAGGCTAAGCCAGAATACCGGCCGTCATGCCATAACGTAGCAATGCCCTCGGTGGGAGGGGATGGGCTGGGTCGGACGTCGCCGCAGGGCGCCGTTCGCGCTGGCGCATGACCAACCCGCTTCGGCGGGTTTTTTTATGGGGTAAACAACGATGAGAATGCGACGGTTTGGCGCCAGCGGTCACCGCGCCTTTATCGGTTGGCCGCCGCGCGTCCTGGGGGAGGGAGCATGACCCTCTCGATCATGATACAGGGCACCGCCTCGGACGCGGGGAAAAGCGTTCTGTGCGCCGGGCTGTGCCGGGTGTTCTCCCAGGATGGCTACCGGGTGGCGCCGTTTAAGTCACAGAATATGGCGCTGAACTCCGGGATCACCGCCGACGGCGGCGAGATGGGACGCGCGCAGATGATGCAGGCCGAGGCCGCCAAGATAGCCCCGGACGTGCGGATGAACCCGATCCTGCTTAAGCCCACCAGTGACTGTCATGCCCAGGTGGTGCTGATGGGACGGGTGCTGCAGGATATGGATGCCGTCCACTATCACCGCCATAAGCCTCAGCTACTCGCGCAGGTGGCGCGGGTTTACCGCGAGTTGGCCCGTCAGGTCGACATCATGGTGTTGGAGGGGGCTGGCAGTCCGGCGGAGATCAATCTGCGCGATGGCGATATCGTCAATATGGGAATGGCGGAGGCGATCGACGCGCCGGTGCTGCTGGTGGCCGATATCGATCGCGGCGGCGTATTCGCCTCTATCTATGGCACCCTGGCGCTGTTGACGCCGCCGGAGCGCGCGCGGGTCAAAGGGGTCATCATCAACAAGTTCCGCGGTGACGTGACGCTGCTGACCCCGGGCCTGCGCCAGATAGCGTCCCTTACCGGCGTACCGGTGCTGGGCGTCGTACCGTGGCTGACGCTCGATTTGGATGACGAAGACGGCGTGGCGCTGCAGCGCGGCAAATACCGGCACGCGGGGGAGAGGGCGCTGGAGATCGCGGTGCTGCAGCTCCCCTATATCGCCAATTTTACCGATTTCTCGCCGCTGAACGCCCAGCCGGACGTCACCCTGCGCTATGTCACGGAGCACGATGAGATTGGCCAGCCGGATCTGTTGATCCTGCCGGGTAGCAAAAGCACGCTGGCCGATCTGCGCTATCTGCGCGACAGCGGCCTGGCCCATCAGATCCTCTGCGCCCACCAGGCCGGTACGCCGATTCTGGGCATCTGCGGCGGCTACCAGATGCTGGGGCGGCGGATCGTCGATGGGGTTGAGTCGACGCAGGCGGCCATGAGCGGTCTGGGGCTATTGGACTGCGAAACCCGTTTTGCCCGGGAGAAAACCACCGCGCAGGTGCGGGGCGCGTCGCTGGGCGGGTTGCCCGGTCCGTGGGCGGGGTGCAGCGCGATTCCGCTGGCGGGCTATGAGATCCATATGGGGGTGACTCAGCGCGGCGCCGGATGTTCCCCGTTCTGCCGCCTGCTGTCGGTCAACGGGGCGGCGGACGATCGGGAGGAGGGCGCCATCAGCGCCGATGGTCTGGTGATGGGCACCTACCTGCACGGGCTGTTTGATACTCCGGCGCTAACGCGAGCGCTGCTCGATGCGCTGCGCGAGCGTAAGGGGCTGGCGCCGGACGGTGGTCCGCGCCTCAACTACGCTGCCTGGCGTGAGCAACAGTTTGACGGGCTGGCGGCGGCGCTGCGCGAGCATGTGGATATCGCGCGCATCTATCAGCTGATGCGCGACCACGCGCGCGGTGCCTCGTCATCATGATGACGCGAACACGCTCCACGGAGCGCATGACATTAACCTTAAGAGATACGCAACGATGACCCATTATGCACAGGCGCTGGCGGAGATCGTCGCCGCCATTCGTCCGCTGGACGACGCGGCACAGGCGCAGGCGCGCCAGCGCCAAGACAGTTTACTGAAGCCCCCCGGCAGTCTAGGACGGCTGGAGCAGCTCGCCGTTCAGCTGGCCGGGATCACTGCGCCGCGGCCGCCGACCGTGACGAAGAAACAGATCTTCGTTATCGCCGCCGATCACGGAGTATACCAGGAAGGGGTCGCCATTTCGCCGCAGGCGGTGACCGCCATCCAGGCGCACAATATGGCGCTGGGGATCACCGGCGTGTGTGTGCTGGCGCAGCAGGCCGGCGCCGCCGTCACGCTGGTGGATGCCGGCATCGACGCCGATCCCCTGCCGCAGGCGGTCAATATGCGCATGGGGCGGGGCTGTGGCAATATTGCGCACGGCCCGGCGATGAGCCGAGCGCAGGCCGAAGAGCTGCTGGTGCGCTGCGCCAGGCTGGCGATGGCGCAGGCCAAGGCGGGGGTCGATCTGATGGGGATCGGCGAACTGGGCATCGCCAATACTACGCCGGCGGCGGCGCTGGTCAGCGTGCTGACCGGCAGCGCGCCGGCGCAGACGGTGGGGCTGGGCGCCAACCTGCCGGCCGATCGTCTACGGCATAAGGTGGCGGTGGTGGAGCAGGCTATCCGTATCAACGCGCCCGACCCCCAAGACGGCGTGGCGACGCTGGCGGCGCTGGGCGGGTTCGATCTGGTCGGCATGGCCGGCGTGATGATCGGGGCCGCGGCGGCGCGGGTTCCGCTGGTGCTGGATGGCTTTCTCTCCTATGCCGCGGCGTTGGCCGCCTGCCGGATCGCACCGGGGGTACATCCCTATCTGATCCCGTCGCACCATTCGGCGGAGAAGGGGGCGGCGCTGGCGCTGGCGGCGCTGGGGCTGACGCCGTACCTGCATATGGAGATGCGCCTCGGGGAGGGAAGCGGCGCGGCGTTGATGATGCCGATCGTGGAAGCGGCCTGCGCCGTTCATCAGCGCATGGGGCTGCTGAGCCAGAGCAATATTGTGCTGCCGTAGCCGCGCGCGAACGGAGTGTCCCCGGTATTGACCCGCGGCGATCGAGGTGCGTAGATATCGAGATCGTCGCGGTACGGGGTGGGGAATAATCGGCGGGCGGTCATGACCTTGTCATGAATATGACGATGAGATTCCATATCATTATTTGTTGAATATGCCACAAACGCCCCGCGCTTATTTGTGCTGTGTCTTGCTGAAATGTTGCGAAAAAGTTTATTGGATATGCCATAAATATATTGCGCCGCGCTATTCTCGCTCTGGATTAATGGTGGTGATTCATTGAATATGCCATTAAAAACCGGTTCATGTTAGCCGGGCTAATCTGTAGTGATCCCCGTTGCTGGCGCGGTGAGAGGAGATATGCCCGATGACAGGGGGCGGATGTTGCAGCGCATCGCGCGCGTGGCGCGCCGCGCAGGGCGGCGGGGCGCCCTAATAATGGAATAAAGCAATGATGCGCTATACTATTATCGGCGTTGACGATGTATTATTGCTTTATCTGGTTATGCTATTTTTAATTTACCCGTTTTCCCGGTATATATTGACGCAACATCTGTTCACATTTATTTATCATGACGGCGTCAGTAGTGGGGAAATAATTTCCCATAGGCTGCTTATTTGCTGATGAGCTCAAATAATAAATCTCATTTCTCCCTATAATCATTTTATATAATAAAAAGGAGACTATATGAGCATCAGTCGTCGTTCTTTTCTTAAAGGCATTGGAATTGGCTGTAGTGGATGTGCCCTAAGCAGTTTTCCGCCCGGGGCGCTGGCGTTGAATCGACCCGATGAAATAAAAGGTAAGGCTAGGCTGACGCCCAGTCTGTGCGAGATGTGCTCTTTCCGCTGCCCGATACAGGCGCAGGTGGTGAACAATAAAACGGTGTTTATCCAAGGAAATCCGCAGGCGGCGCATCAGGGCACGCGGATCTGCGCCCGCGGCGGCAGCGGGGTGAGTCTGGTCAACGATCCGCAGCGTATCGTCAGGCCGATGAAGCGCAGCGGCCCGCGCGGCGCCGGGGAGTGGCAGACGATCAGTTGGCAGCAGGCCTACCGTGAGATCGCTGAAAAAATGAATGCCATCAAGGCGCAGCACGGCGCGCAGAGCCTGGCGTTCTCCTCCAAGTCCGGCTCCCTCTCGGGGCACCTGTTCCATTTGGCCTCCGCCTATGGCTCCCCGAATACCTTTACCCACGCCTCGACCTGTCCGGCGGGTAAGTCTATCGCCGCCAAGGTGATGATGGGCGGCGATCTGGCGATGGACATCGTCAACACCCGCTATATGGTGGCCTTCGGTCACAATCTGTATGAGGGAATCGAGGTCGCCGATACGCATGAAATGATGATGGCGCAGGAGCGGGGCGCCAAGGTGGTCAGCTTCGATCCGCGGCTGTCGGTCTTCTCCAGCAAGGCCGATGAATGGCATGCGATCCGCCCCGGCGGCGATCTGCCGGTGCTGATGGCCATGTGTCACGTGATGATCGCCGAGCGTCTGTACGATGCGGCCTTTGTCGATCGCTATACCCTGGGATTCGATCGGCTGGCGGCGGCGGTCAGTGAGACCACGCCGGCCTGGGCGCAGCAGCATTCGGATATCCCGGCGCAGGTCATCGTACGGGTGACCCGTGAGCTGGCCGCCTGCGCGCCCCACGCGATGGTCAACCCGGGCCACCGCGCGACCTATTCGCAGGAAGAGATCGACATGCGGCGGATGATCTTCACCCTGAATGCCCTGCTGGGTAACGTGGAGCGTCAGGGCGGCCTGTATCAGAAGAAGGGGGCCTCCGTGTATAACAAGCTAGCCGGCGAGACGGTGGCGCCGACGCTGGCCAAACCCGGAGTGAAGGGGATGCCATCCATCCAGGCGCCGCGTATTGACGCGACGGCGCCGCAGTTTACCTATATCACCGCCAGCGGCGGCGTGGTGCAAAGCATTATCGATGCCGCACTGAAGCAGACGCCTTATCCGCTGAAGGGGTGGATTATGTCGCGCCATAATCCGTTTCAGACCGTCACCTGTCGCCCCGATCTGGTGAAGACCGTCGAGAGCTTGGATCTGGTGGTGAGCTGCGATGTGTATCTGAGCGAAAGCGCCGCCTATGCCGACTATCTGCTGCCGGAGTGTACCTATCTGGAGCGCGATGAGGAGGTCAGCGATGTGTCCGGCCTCAACCCGGCCTATGCGCTGCGTCAGCAGGTGGTGGAGACCATCGGCGACGCGCGGCCCAGCTGGCAGATCTGGAAGGAGCTGGGGGAGGCGCTGGGGTTGGGCCAGTACTACCCCTGGGAGACGATGGCGACGCGCCAGCTGTTTCAGCTGGGGGGCGATCGGGCGCTGTACGGTGCGCTGCGCGAAAAGGGATATCTCAGCTGGGGGGTGCCGCTGCTGCTGCGCGAGCCGGCCTCGGTTGCGCGGTTTATCGAGCGCTATCCTCAGGCGGCGGCGCAGTGCGATAGCGACGGCACGCTGGGCGGGGCTCTGCGCTTTAAGTCGCCCAGTGGACGTATCGAGCTCTATTCGGCGACGCTGGAGGCGCTACTGCCGGGCTATGGCGCCCCGCGCTTTCGGAATCTGGCCCTTAAGCAGCCGGATCAGCTCTATTTTATTCAGGGCAAGGTAGCGGTGCACACCAACGGTGCGACGCAGTATGTGCCGCTATTGAGCGAGCTGATGTGGGATAACGCGGTGTGGGTACATCCCCAAACGGCGCAGGCGCGCGGTATTCGCAGCGGCGATATGGTGTGGCTGGAAAACGCGATCGGCCGGGAAAAGGGCCGGGCGCTGGTGACCCCGGCGATCCGCCCCGATACCCTGTTTGTCTATATGGGCTTTGGCGCGAAGGCCGGTGCCCGTACGGAGGCCACCCGCCACGGGATCCACTGCGGCAATCTGCTGCCCCATGAAACCAGCCCGGTGTCCGGCACCGTGGTACACACCGCTGGCGTTACCCTGAGCCGCGCCTGAAGGAGCCGTCGATGAATCAGAACGATAACCACTATGTCATGCTGCATGACGAAAAACGCTGCATCGGCTGCCAGGCCTGTACCGTCGCCTGCCGGGTGCTGAACGATGTGCCTGCGGCATACAGTCGGCTGCAGGTGCAGATCCATCTGCCGGAGCAGGAGACGGATGGCCGCTTCCGCTTTGTTCGGGTCTCGTGCCAGCACTGCGCCGATGCACCCTGCGTCAGCGTGTGTCCTACCGGCGCCTCTTTCCGGGATGATAACGGGATCGTGCAGGTCGATAAGTCCCGCTGCATCGGCTGCGACTACTGCGTCGCCGCCTGTCCTTTCCACGTGCGCTATCTGGATCCGCGCAGCGGCGTCGCGGATAAGTGCAACTTCTGCAGCGATAGTCGCCTGTCGGAGGGGCTGGCGCCCGCCTGTGTCTCGGTCTGCCCGACCGATGCGCTGCACTTTGGTCGTCTGGAGTCGGCGGAGGTGCAGAGCTGGATTGGCCAAGAGGAGGTCTATCGCCAGCGGGATGCGCGCAGCGGAGATGTCAGCCTGTATCGTCGTAAAGAGATCCACCGGGAGGAGCAAGCATGAATAGCATTTGGGGTGCGGAGTTACACTACACGCCGGACTACTGGCCACAGTGGCTGGCGCTGGCGGCGGCGCTGGTCGTCGCGCTGCTGGTCGGGCTGGCGCTGCATGGGGCGCTGCGCTACGCCCTGGCGCCGAAGCATGCCCCGGGGGTACCGGTGAGGCTGTATCTCTACTCGGCGGCGGTGCGCTGCTGGCACTGGAGCAACGCGCTGCTGTTTGTTCTGCTGCTGCTGAGCGGGCTGTGCGGCCACTTTTCGCTGGGGCCGGTGGCGCAGTGGGTCGCTCTGCATACGCTGTGCGGCTATGTGCTGATCGTCGCCTGGGTCGGCTTTGTACTGATCAACCTGCTGAGCGGCAATGGACGCCATTACCGCGTCCGCTGGCGGGGGCTGATCTCGCGCTGCCTGCGCCAGGCGCGCTTCTATCTGTTCGGCATAATGAAGGGCGAGGCGCACCCCTTCGTCGCGGATGCGCGGGGCAAATTTAACCCGCTGCAGCAGCTGGCCTATCTGGCGATTATGTATGCGCTGGTGCCGCTGCTGATGGTCAGCGGTCTGCTGTGCCTTTATCCGCAGTTTAGCGCCGGACAGGCGCCGCTGATGCTGACGCTGCATATGGTGCTGGCGGTGGTCGCACTGATGTTCCTGTGCGCCCATCTCTATCTGTGTACGTTGGGGGATACGCCGGGGCAGATCTTCCGTAGCATGCTGGATGGCTATCATCGCCACCGCGCGCACGAGAGCGCACCGGACGCGCGCCCGTAGCACCATGGCGGGGGAGTGGGTAAGACAGCGGGGGCGAATGCCCCCGCTGTGCTATCGCAGCGGCTGTGCCTCAGCCGCACTGAACCTTGATAGCCAGGCCGCCGCGCGAGGTTTCTCGGTACTTGGCGTTGATGTCTTTGCCGGTCTCGTACATGGTCTCAATCACCTTGTCCAGGGAGACGCGCGGCGCGGAGGTGCGCTGCAGCGCCATGCGGGCCGCGTTGATCGCTTTCACCGAGGCGATGGCGTTACGCTCGATGCACGGTACCTGTACCTGACCGGCGACCGGATCGCAGGTCAGCCCCAGGTTGTGCTCCATGCCGATCTCTGCGGCGATGCACACCTGCACCGGGCTGCCGCCCAGCAGCTCCGCCAGCCCGGCGGCGGCCATGGAGCAGGCGACGCCCACCTCGCCCTGACAGCCGACTTCGGCGCCGGAGATCGAGGCGTTCATCTTATACAGGGCGCCGATAGCGCCGCTGGCCAAGAAGTAGCGCACGAAGACATCCGGGGTCACGGGTTCGATAAAGTGGTCGTAGTAGGCCAGCACGGCCGGTACGATGCCGCAGGCGCCGTTGGTCGGCGCGGTGACGACGCGTCCGCCGGCGGCGTTTTCTTCATTGACCGCCAGGGCAAACATGTTGACCCAGTCGATCACGTTCATCGGATCGCGTGAGTATTTGTCGCTGGTGACCAGCATCCGACGCAGCGCGGCGGCGCGGCGCGGCACCCGCAGCGGCCCCGGCAGAATGCCTTCGGTGTTCAGTCCGCGCTCAATGCAGGCCTGCATGGTGTCCCAGATGGCGGTGAAGTAGGCGTAAATCTCCTCTTTGCCGTGCAGCGCCAGCTCATTTTTCATTACCAGCCCGCTGATGGAGAGCCCGGTCTCTTCACAATAGTCCAGCAGCGCCTGCGCGGAGTGGAACGGATAGGGAACCTTGACGTCGTCGCCGCTGTCCTGGCCAAAGTGCTCCTCATCAACGATAAAGCCGCCGCCGATGGAGTAGTAGGTTTTGCTGTACAGCGGGGCGTCGCCGGCGCCGTAGGCGCGGATGGTCATCCCGTTTTCATGCAGCGGCAGGTTATCGCTGCGGAAGACCATACCGCCGTCGCGAGGGAAGATTACCGGGTGGCCTTCGCGGCCCAGGGGCAGCCGTTCGCTGCTCTCCACGGTACGGATAAACTCAGGAATGGCGTCGATGTCGACGCTGTCCGGCAGGTTTCCCGCCAGCCCCATAATGATGGCGATATCGGTGTGATGGCCTTTACCGGTCAGTGAGAGCGAGCCGTAAACGTCAACGGCAACGCGCGTGACCGACGGCAACAGACCCTGCGCCGCCAGATCATCGACAAACTGTTTCCCGGCTTTCATCGGGCCGACCGTATGGGAGCTGGAGGGGCCAATGCCGATCTTGAACATGTCGAAAACGCTAATCACGCTAAAGCTCCTTAAAGAGGCTATGTCTTGTGCTGCTGGTGTAAAGTCGTCGACCGGCGCAATCGCGGGTCACGTGTCACCCGGGGTCGCCGTCACGGCGGCGGCGGGTGGAGTTGTTATCGCCGATTCGCATTAAATAATTTAATGCTGCACAGGCCCCTTTAATGGGGCGCCAACAATAACCGAACTGCGGCGTCGGCGCACGCGTAATTGTGCCACTGGCGTGCTCTCTCGCGCGGGAACGCGGCGATCGGCGGTACGGCGAACTGCGCAAAATAACCATGGGAATATGCTGCCAATTTCCACTTTTCTATCATATGACCCTGTGAAGAGTGAAAATCAAGACATATTCACATTGTTGCTCGCTGGGGGACGGCGACGGTCCGTTTTTGTCGGGTGGCTAGCAAAAACGCGCGCGGCCGCCGCGCCGTGGCGCCGCGCGGCTCGGATAAACTGAGGTAGGGGATCGGCGCCGACTCAGGGCGCGCGGGTCTGCAGGGCCAGGCGGCGGATCATCGCCGCCGTCAGTCCCCAGATCAGAAACTCCCGGTAGCGGGACAGGTAAAGGCGGTGCGCCGCGCCGGCGCGGGTCACATCCAGCGGATGATAGCGGCCCGGCTCCAGCGCCTGCGTCAGGGGCAGCTCAAAGATCTGCGCGACCTCGTCGCGGTTGGGGTGCAGGCGCAGCGGCGTGGAAAGGATGGCGACCACCGGCGTAACGCAGAAGCCGCTGCTGCTGTCCTGCGGCGGCAGATGGCCGAGGATCTTGACCCGGGTGGGATCCAGCCCGATCTCCTCCTGCGCTTCGCGCAGGGCGGTGGCATACAGAGAGGCATCCTGCTGATCGTGCGCTCCGCCGGGAAAGGCGACCTGGCCGGGGTGCTTGCGCAGGTCGGCCGCGCGTCGGGTCAGCAGCAGGGTCGGCTGTGGGCGGTTGACGATGGGGATCAGCACCGCCGCCTGGCGCGTGTGGCGCGGCGGGCGCTCCGGCAGCGGGCGATTCAGCTGAAAATGGGCCACAAAGCGGGCCAGCGCCGGGCTTAGTCGCATCGCGGGGGCGCTCCGTTCGCCAGCAGCGGCAGGATCCGACTGACTTTATCCAGCGTCTCCTGGTACTCGGCCTCCGCCTCACTGTCGGCGACGATACCGCCGCCCGCCCAGCAGTGCAGGCGTCCATGCTCCGCCAGCAGGGTACGGATCGTGATGCTGGTATCCATGTTGCCGCAGGCGCTGATATAGCCGATGGCGCCGCAGTAGAGGTTACGCCGCTGCGGCTCTAGCGCATCGATGATCTCCATGGCGCGGATCTTGGGCGCGCCGGTAATCGAGCCGCCCGGGAAGCAGGCGCGCAGCAGATCGCAGGCGTCCAGCCCCTCGGCCAGACGGGCGCAGACGGTGCTGACCAGATGGTGAACGGCGGGGAAGGTTTCCACCGCGAACAGTTCGGGCACGCTGACGCTGCCCGGCGCGGCGATCCGGCCAACGTCGTTACGCATCAGATCGACAATCATCAGGTTCTCCGCGCGATCTTTGGCCGAGGCGGCCAGGCGTAGGCGCTGCTGGGCATCGTCATGGGGCGCCGGACACCGGGGCAGAGTACCTTTGATCGGGCGGGTAACGATATCGCCCTGGGTGAGCTGCAGGAAACGCTCCGGCGAGACGCTGAGCACGGCGCTGTGCGGCAGACGCAGGAAGGCGGAAAACGGCGCCCGGTTGGCCTGCGTCAGGC
The DNA here is from genome assembly GCF_001896205.1 of Edwardsiella piscicida. GTDB lineage: Bacteria > Pseudomonadota > Gammaproteobacteria > Enterobacterales > Enterobacteriaceae > Edwardsiella > Edwardsiella piscicida. The sequence continues at coordinate 2,075,675 of NZ_MPNU01000001.1, read as the reverse complement.
GCAGGAAGGCCTGCCACTCATCGCCGCGGTAGTCGGCGCTGAAGCGCTGGGTCAGGTTGATTTGGTAGCAGTCGCCGGCCTGTAAGTGCGCCTGTATCCGCTGGAAGGCTTGGCGATAGGCCTCTCGGCTCAGGTTAGCCTGCCAGCCAGACGTCAGGCTGAAGGGGGCGACGGGGGCGGGCGTCTGCGCCAGTAGCCAGGCCAGCCGCGCTCCGGCGTCCCGCCAGCTGAGCAGCGTCACCCGGCGCCGATGATGATCGACGATCAGCGCCCAGTCGTAGATCCCCTGCGCCATGTCCGGGGTCTGCAGATCGGCGCAGGCCAGGCTGGGCAGACGTTCGAATCGTCGCCCGAGATCGTAGCCCCACAGCCCGAGCGCCCCGCCGCAAAACGGCAGATCCGGCGGCGGCGAGCAGCGGGGAAGATAGCGCGCTATCTCCGCGCGCAGCAGGGTCAGCGGATCGCCGTCGTCCTCCCGGCAGGCGCCGTCCCGCGTGGCGATCCGCGTCCGCTCGCCGCGGGTCTGCAGCGTGGCGCAGGGGTCGGCCACGACAATATCATAGCGGTTGTGGGCGTGGTCGGCGGCGGCGGAGCTGAGCAGCATGGCCCAGGGATGGTGCGCCAGCGGGGCAAAGTAGCGCAGCGCCGCATCGGGCTGGTAGGGAAGGTCACGCTGTGTCAGTTCGGGGATAGCGGTCATAGCGGCGTGGGGGTCTCATCGGTCTGTATATGATTTAGGTCAATTATCTACGGATGGCGCCTGCGCGGCAATCACCACGGCGCTGTTCCGTCCGGCGGGTTGGCTATATACTGCAGCGGAATTAACCGAGAGGAGACGTTGTATGGTTGGCGGTATGCCGGCATTAACCCATGAACAGCAGCAGGCGGCGGCGGAGCGCATCCAGACGCTGATGACGCAGGGGATGAGCAGCGGAGAAGCGATCGCCCAGGTCGCCGCAGAGATCCGCGCCAGCCACCGCGGCGAGCAGATCCGCGTGGCGTTTGACGAGACGGACGACGACGAGGCGTCGCAGTAGGGCGAGGCGCCAGCGGCGCCCCGGGGGCGTTTAGGGGCGGATAACCACCGACGCCGCGCTGTCCCTAGCGCGCTGGCGCGCCGTTTCCGTACTCTCTCCCCAGGCCAGCGCGACGCCGAGGCGCCGCACGCCGTCGATGTGCGGCTTGCCAAACAGGCGCAGCTGGGTTGCCGGGCGCAGCGCCTGCGAGAGATTGGCGAAGGTAACGTCGTCGCTGTGCAGCGACGGCAGCAGTACGGCGGATGCGCTGGGGCCAAACTGGCGGATCACGCCGATCGGCAGCCCGAGAAACGCGCGGACATGCAGCGCAAACTCAGAGAGATCCTGCGAGACCAGCGTGACCAGCCCGGTATCGTGGGGGCGGGGGGAGACCTCGCTGAAGATCACCTCGTCGCCGCAGACAAACAGCTCTACGCCAAACAGACCATATCCCCCCAGCGCCCGGACGACCGAGGCGGCGATCGCCTGCGCCCGCGCCAGCGCGGCAGGGCTCATCGCCTGCGGCTGCCAGGACTCGCGGTAGTCGCCCTCCTGCTGGCGGTGCCCGATCGGCGCGCAGAAGTGGATCCCGTCGCTGGCCTGTACGGTCAACAGGGTTATCTCGAAATCGAAGCGGACCTCACCCTCTACGATGACGCTGTCGGCGTCACCGCGGGCTCCCTGGCGGGCGTATTGCCAGGCGGACGCCACGTCGTCGTCGCCGCGCACGATGCTCTGTCCCTTACCCGATGAACTCATGACGGGCTTGACGAAGCAGGGATAGCCGATCTCGGCCACCGCCTGGCGAAACGCCTCGATGCTATCGGCAAAGCGATAGGGGGAGGTGGGCAGCGCCAGGGTCTCGGCCGCCAGGCGGCGGATCCCTTCGCGGTTCATCGTGAGCTGTACTGCCCGGGCGCAGGGAACGACGCGTTGGCCGTCGCTCTCCAGCTGCAGCAGCGTTTGCGTTGCGATGGCCTCGATTTCCGGCACGATATAGTCAGGGCGCTCGCGTTCGATAAGCGCCCGCAGGCTGTCGCCGTCGCGCATATCGATGACGTGGCTACGGTGGGCGACCTGCATGGCCGGCGCATCGGCATAGCGATCCACGGCAATCACTTCCAGACCGAGACGCTGACACTCAATAGCGACCTCTTTGCCGAGCTCACCGGCGCCTAACAGCATGACGCGGGTTGCATGGGGACGAAGGGCGGTTCCGATTGGCTGCATGGATTCTGTTCCTGTTCACTCGGGGAAATCATCGTCGGCAGTATATACGAAACCGTTTGCGTGGCAACGAGAAAGATTTTATTACAATGAGCAACAAAACGATAAGCTTTAAATAACCTTTTGTATTTCATTGTGTTGACTATGGGCTGCCGGGGATGCTTTACACAATTGTGCGCTATGTCTCACTAGAGCGTTTTCGCCGTCGGAGGCAGGGATATACTGGAAAAACGGGGGATAGACGGGGCGCTGAATAACCACTTCTAGCGCGGCCTTCCCCTCTCGGCGCGTAAGGCGCCGCAGCTTGAAGATTTGTATTATAAATAATATTGTATGATTAATTGTTTTGGCCGGAAGGGAGCCGGTCGCTTAAGACTTCAACAGCGCTGCGCAAACGCAGGAGTGCATCGGGTGCAGCGGGAAGGTATGTGGAATGAGTAGTGCGACCTGCATTGAAGAAAGCGGATTAAAACAGGATAACTGGTACCGTATCGCGGAAGAGATGCTGAGCCGGGCGGGGATTACCATCAATGGCACTCAGCCTTATGATATTCAGGTAAAAAACCCGCAGTTTTTTCACCGTGTACTGCAAGAGGGATCCCTGGGACTGGGCGAAAGCTACATGGATGGCTGGTGGGAGTGTGAGCGGCTGGATATTTTCTTCCAGCGCATTCTGACCGCCGGTCTGGATACCCAACTCCCGAAGCACGCTGCTGACATTGTACGCATCGCGTCCGCGCGGATCTTTAATCTACAGAGCCGTAAACGCGCCTGGATCGTCGGGAAAGAGCACTACGATTTGGGGAACGATCTGTTTAGCCGGATGCTCGACCCGTATATGCAGTACTCCTGTGCCTATTGGAAAACGGCGCAGACGCTGGAGCAGGCCCAGCAGGATAAGCTGAAGCTGATCTGCGAGAAGCTGCAGCTGCAGCCGGGCATGAAGCTGCTGGATATCGGCTGCGGCTGGGGCGGGCTGGCGCAGTATGCGGCGGAAAACTACGGCGTCTCCGTTGACGGGGTGACGATTTCCGCCGAACAGCAGAAGATGGCGCAGGCGCGCTGTCAGGGGCTGGATGTCAATATTCTGCTGCAGGACTATCGCGATCTGAACAACCGCTACGATCGCATTGTATCGGTGGGGATGTTCGAACACGTCGGTCCGAAAAACTACCGCACCTACTTTGAGGTGGCCGCGCGTAATCTGAAGGCGGATGGCCTATTCCTACTGCATACCATCGGCTCTAACCAGACTGACCTGAACGTGGATGCCTGGATCAATAAATATATCTTCCCTAACGGTTGTCTGCCGTCGGTGGCGCACATCGCCAACCACAGCGAGGGGCTGTTCGTCATGGAGGATTGGCACAGCTTTGGGCCAGACTACGATCGCACCCTGATGGCGTGGCACCAACGTTTCCAGACGTGCTGGCCGGAGATCAGCGATAACTACAGCGCGCGTTTTTACCGTATGTTCTGCTATTACCTTACGGCCTGCGCCGGGGCATTCCGCGCTCGCGACATTCAGCTGTGGCAGGTTCTGTTAAGCCCGAAGGGGATTGAAGGGGGGATGCGCGTACCGCGTTAATCTCCGCGCCTGTGCGAGGGCGGCTGAACAGAAAATAGGCGGTGCCAGGGTAATACTGGTGCCGCCTATTTATTATGTCTGACAATATACGCGGCGCGGTGGGGGCGGGAGGAAAAGGGGATATTTTTATGCAATGAGTGACGGCGATAAATGTGATGTCTATCTCGGAAATTGCGCTGGGAAACCCTATTTTTCTGTTTTAAAGATTTAATCTTATATCGTAATGCAATGAAATATATGGTATTTTATATTTAATTTCATTTAATAAACATCCTGAAATAATAATCCATAACGCACCTTTTTTTGCGGCGTGATTAAAAAACACAGCTAACCATTTGCACCCTGAAGTGAAGTGTGTCATTAATAATGGCGTCTTAAAACGGGGCGCCGTCTATGCCGAAGAAATATCTGGACTGATGCTTTCTTTACCATGGTGGCGGTATCGTTAAGAGGCTCAAGCATGCCTTAGGGCAGTTTTTCAAAGTGAAGGAAAGCGTAATGAGTAAGAAAACCGGTCAGGTCAAATGGTTCAACGAAAGCAAGGGATTTGGTTTCATCACGCCTGCTGATGGCTCCAAAGATGTCTTCGTCCATTTCTCTGCCATCCAGAACGATGGGTTCAAGACCCTGGCAGAAGGTCAGCAGGTTGAGTTCTCTATCCAGGACTCCCCGCGTGGCCCGGCCGCAGCCGACGTGGTTGCGCTGTAAGTAAACCGCTTCACCACGGTTGATAAAACCCGCCATCGGCGGGTTTTTCTGTTTTTGGCTGCGAAATCAACCGAACGGTAGCCATTGCTGCGCTGGAGGCTTGCAGATAGCCCCCGGAATCATTTACTGTATATAAAAACAGTGTCCAGGCGAGAGTGGGTAAGATGGCAGTAAATATTCAATATGTTGTGGTGCGCGATGGGGTAGAAAAAATGACCTTTGCCAGTAAGAAAGAGGCGGATGCCTATGACAAGATGCTGGATTTGGCGGATAACCTGAGCGAGTGGCTGGCGCAGGCGCCGCTGACGCTAGAGGAGGGGCAGCGTGAAGCGCTGAGCTTTTACCTGGCTGAGCAGAAAGAGAGCCTGGGGCGTCTGCTGCGCGGGGCCAGCGTAGCATCGCTGGTGGATGCATCACCGACGGAGCCCGCTGGCGAAGAGTCCATCGGAGAGACGCTGGTGGCCTAGTGTATCGCCTTGGCCAGCGTGGCCTCGATAGGCGCGCATGTCGACATTGGCAGCGGGAGGGGCAGCAGGATATCATGCTGCCTTTTCCCCTAGATCACCGCACTGGAGCAACCTATGAAACCCGATATCACTTTTTATCGCCGCTTCCAGGCCGATATTTTGGCCGGCCGTAAGACGATTACCATCCGCGATGGCAGCGAGTCCCACTTTCAGCCGGGGCAGCGGCTCACGGTCGGACGCTACGAGGATGGGCTCCCCTTTTGTGAGATTGAGGTGATTGACGTGACGCCGGTGACGCTGGCGCAGCTGAACGCACAGCATGCTGCTCAGGAGAATATGACGCTGGATGGGCTGCGCAGCGTGATCGAAGAGATCTATCCGCAGGTCGATCGGCTCTATGTCATCGCATTTTCACTGGTACGCGCGCTGGCGGGCTGAGGCTCGGGCGCCGACGCGTTTCCGCCGGTTGCGCTGCCGCCGTCGGCGATGCGCCGTTTGATGACGCGTCGGCCCTATTTTCCACTGCGGAGTACCTTAGCGCTCTGGTTTATTTTTCGGCGACCACGCTTCGCGATGATATGCACAATATATTACCTGTGGATCCATCAATGGGGGATTCTACGCGCCTATCTGCTGGCTGAGATGGCCGGCTGAAATAGTCGCCTTATCGCTGATGCTATTGGCGGTGGGGCATCGTCGTACGCGCTGGGCGTTAATTTAGCGGCGGCGCCTGGGTTATTTCAGTATGCGGCTAATCATTGTGTGAGATATATTAACCCAGCACACGATGCTATTGCTATGCGCTTTTTCCCGCGAGGAAATATCGCGTCGGTAGCGAAAAGGGGCGCGCTCTGCGGTGGCCTCTTCCGCGACGCCATATCCCGTATCGTGCACACGGAGAATCACCGGCGTGTGCGGCGAACCCCTCGGAGGCGCCGGCGCGATTATTAATGCATTTTTCGCATAACTTACTTATATTTAATAAGTTATTTTGATATATCGAAGCGGTGGCGCCCATCGCTACCGAGCTATGGTGCCCTGGTGAGCGTGGCTGTCTACCACAGGCGCTATCGCGCGATATTCCCGCGGTGCCCGGTATGTCCGGCCGGACGAGGCCGTGTCTATCCGGCGTAAGATATACGTCTTATCGATACGCCGATGAAATAGTTCTTCATCGTTATAGTGTCACGCGTAAATAATGTTGCGGTAGCCTAGCGATATCTTCTGGTGCGGGTGTGCTATCGGTGAGGTTATCCCTCTCGCCGAGCGTTACTTCGCGGCGTAATTTATTGCCTGCGTCGCGCCGTTTTAAATCTCACGCCCATGGATATCTCGGCGCACCGTATAATCGGCCGTTCGGATGGAGATTCGCGTTGGATGCGTAATTAAATTGATCATATATATTTTATTTAACGTCGATATTTTATTCTGTGATGAAAAGGAGACACCTGCGGCGCCGCGTTGACGAGCGCCACCGAGAAATGAACGCGTGATTCGCCGCTGATTCGTTTGCCCTCGGCTGACGTTGCTCTGGCGATACGCTGGGGCAGACGCCGCGGCGGGGGATAGGCCAAGCCGATCGCGTAGCCCGAGGGTTTGGCTATCCGTCGGGCGGAGTGGTACGGTAGACGATGCGCTTTACCCGAGTCTCTTTAGCGCAGCGGCGGTATCAGGCGAGTTAGGGGCGAGCCCCTATGTTCGGCTATCCAGCATAAAAAATGCGCGCTCAACGCGGTGGCGCGGGTATTGCTGCAGGGGGGGACGGCGCGCGCGTCTGCGGACCTCGGGCGCGTAGACGCCGCAAGATTGTTAAGATCGAAGTATCGATTCCTTCACGAATGTGATCTGATAGACATATTAATATATTTAGCTATAAAAATAGATTCTAATCCTGATTTTTTGATATATGAAGGATTTTTATTCTGATTTGTCGCAAATCATCGGATTATATAGTTACTCTTACCATATTACCCTCTAAGTGCATGGTTAATTATATCTATTCATTTATCCACTATCGGCTAGAATAGTGGCTGAATCCGCCGGATTAGATAAACTTTGCTAATATACCAAGGATGATTGATGCAATGTTCCAGAATAATAAATATTCACTTTAGTAAATACTGACGTAGCAGATACTTTAGAAGCGATTAATTTTTGTTGTAATAATGGCAAGCTGTCAACTTTGACACTACACGCAGTCAATACCAGTGACTCCTCATATGAGGAGGAAAATAAAATTAGATAGCATAATGAATAGTGAACATTACCATCTCTTAAGTGATGTCAGATCGGTAGCGCCGTCTCATAAGCAGGCTGAGGCGCTGCGGGTCAGGCTGCAATATGCGCTCGCTAGCGACGAGTTTTATCTGGAGTACCAGCCGCAGTGGAATGTTCACGGACACATCCAGGGCGCGGAGGTTTTGATTCGCTGGCAGCATCCTCGCTATGGCATCCTATTGCCCGAGCGGTTTATGGACGCGCTGATGAGCTGTCAACTGGGGCCCGCGCTATTTGGTTGGTTAGCCGAGCGCGCGCTGCCGCTGCTACAGCGGCTGCGTAACGAGGTCACGCCGGACTTCAGCCTGTCTTTGGCCCTACCGCTGAGCCTCGCCGCGAATGAGGCCGTGCTGGCGCCCTTTACCCAACAGCTGTCCCAGTATGGGTTAACGCCGGCGGCGATCGCGCTGATCTGGCAGGGAAGTGACGATCTGCTGTCCGATCCCGCGTGCCTGGCTGGCATGCACACTCTGCGCGAGCAGGGATACGGGGCCGCGCTGGCGGAGTACGGCGAGGGCTATCGCCAACTGGCAGCCCTGAACCAGCTGCCGCTGGATCGGGTGCACATTCCGCCGGGGGTGATCGGCCTGTTGCCGCACCCGGATGCTATGGTGATGGTTCAGCTGATGCTGCGCCTTGCGGATAAACTGGCTATGCGCTGCTGCGCGCAGCGAGTCGACAACGTACAGCAGTTTGAGTGTCTGTCGGCGGCGGGATGCCGCGATTTCCAGGGTGCCTATCTTTTTCATCCTCTGAGCGCGCATCAGCTGGCGGTCGTATGCCACATTTTGAGTGACGCCGACGAAGCGGCGTCGCCTTCTGGCGGGTGAGCCGCCGCGTTATCTCACCTTATTCCGCTTATCTTCCCAGGCATACGACGGTATTTTTGCGTTTTCACCGCCTGCGGATTGTGTCACCCTGTTATAAGATGGCTTGTGTGATGAATCCGTTAGGCATTAACAATGAAAAAGGCACCAAAAGCAGCAAAACATCCCTATGAGATCGTGACGCACGGGGATCGCCGGGTTGATGATTATTACTGGCTGCGCGACGACACCCGCAGCGATCCACAGGTGTTAGCCTACCTTAACGCGGAAAACGCCTACAGCGAGCGCTGCCTGGCACCGCAGTCGGCGCTGCGATCGGCGCTGTTGGCTGAGATGGTAGCGCGTATTCCCCAGCAGGATGCCTCCGTTCCCTATGTGCGCAACGGTTACCGCTACCAGCACCGCTACCGACCCGCCGCCGAATATGCCGAATATTGGCGCCAGCCTGAGTCGGCGAACCCGGAGAGTGAGACGGGGTGGCGACTGCTGCTGGATACTAACCAGCGTGCCGAGGGGCATGATTTTTATGCGCTGGGCGCACTGGAGGTCAGCCCGGATAACCGCCTGCTGGCCGTCAGCGAGGACACCGTATCCCGGCGGCAATATACGCTGCGCGTAAAATCCCTGACGGATGACGACGTCTGGCTGGAGGATACGATCGACGGGTGCGATGGGCATATCGAATGGTGTAACGACTCCCGCGCCTTTTATTATATCCGCCTGGATCCACAGACCCTGCTGCCTTATCAGGTCTATCGCCACCGCCTGGGCACCCCCTGCAGCCAGGACTGCCTGATCTATCAAGAGTTGGATGATGCGTTTTACCTGGGGCTGGAGAAGTCGCTCTCCCAGCGCTACGTGATGATCCATATCAGCAGCACGACGACCTCCGAGGTTCTGCTGCTGGATGCCGATGACCCCGAGGCGCGGGCGCACTGCTTCCTGTCGCGTAGGCGCGATCATGAGTATTCGCTGGAGCACTATGACTCGCGGTTTTATATCCGCTCTAACCGGGAAGGGCAGAATTTTGCCCTGTACTGTGGGCCGGATGGCGATGTGCTGAGCTGGCAGACGCTGGTACCGCCCCGCGATGCGGTCATGCTAGAGGACTTTTGTCTGTTTCACGACTGGCTGGTGGTGGAGGAGCGAACCCACGGTTTGACGACGCTGCGCCAGATCCGTCGCGACGGCGGCGAGGAGCGGCTGATCCATTTCGACGACCCCACCTACGTCACCTGGCTGGGCTATAACCCGCAGCCAGAGATTGCCAAACTACGCTACGGCTACTCATCGATGACGACGCCGGGCAGCGTCTATGAGCTGGATTTAAACAGCGGTGAGCGGCGCCTGCTGAAGCAGCAGAGCGTGGCGGACTTTAGCCCGCAGGACTACGCCAGCGAACGTATCTGGCTGCGGGCGCGGGACGGCGTGGATGTGCCGGTGTCTCTGGTCTACCGGCGCGATCGCTTTGTGCGCGGACAGAATCCGATCCTGATCTATGGCTACGGTGCCTATGGCAGCAGCATGGATCCCGGCTTCAGCACCAGCCGCCTGAGTCTGCTCGACCGGGGCTTTGTGTTTGCGCTGGCCCACGTTCGCGGCGGCGCCGATCTGGGGCAGCAGTGGTATGAGGACGGTAAGCTGCTGCACAAGCTGAACTCATTTTATGATTTTATTGATGTCACGCAGGGGCTGGTTCGCCAGGGGTATGCCGCCGCCGATCAGGTCTATGCTATGGGCGGCAGCGCCGGTGGGCTACTGGTGGGGGCGGTGCTGAATATGGCTCCCCAGCTTTATCGCGGTGCGGTCGCCCAGGTGCCTTTTGTCGACGTACTGACGACCATGCTGGATGCCTCGATCCCACTGACGACCGGTGAGTACGATGAGTGGGGGAATCCAGAGGATCCGGAATACTACCACTATATGCGGCGCTACAGCCCCTATGATGGGGTCCAGGCACAGGCTTACCCCCATCTCTTAGTGACCACCGGGCTCCATGACTCTCAGGTGCAATACTGGGAGCCGGCCAAGTGGGTGGCGCGTCTGCGTGAGATGAAATGCGATGATAACCTGCTGCTGCTGTACACCGATATGGAGGCGGGGCACGGGGGAAAATCGGGGCGTTTTAAAGCCTATGAAGATATTGCGTTGGAATATGCGTTTATTTTAACGCTGTCCGGCGTAACACAATAGACCCGCTTGGGTGAGCTTTAGCAAGGAGTCGTATGCCAATACTGCATTTACACCAGCGCGATATGTACTATGAGGACCACGGCAGCGGCTTTCCGCTGGTGCTGGGCCACAGCTATCTGTTCGATGCCGATATGTGGCGTCCGCAGATCGAGGCGCTGAGCGCCCACTACCGCGTCATCGTGCCGGAGCTGTGGGGACACGGTCGCTCTGCGGCGTTACCGGAGGGGCACCGCTCGCTGACCTGCCTTGCGCAGGATACTCTGGCGCTGCTGGACAGCCTGGGGATCGATCGCTTTGCGATGGTGGGGCTGTCCGTCGGCGGAATGTGGGGAGCCGAACTGGCGGCGCTGGCCGGCGATCGCTGCGCGGCGCTGGTCCTGATGGATACGTTCGTAGGGCGCGAGCCGGAGGTAACGCACCAGCGCTATTTTGCCATGCTGGAGGCTATCGAGCAGGCTGGCGCTATCCCGCCGCCGCTGCTGGCGCAGATCGCTCCGCTGTTCTTCCGCCAGACGCCGGCTCCCGAGCTGATCGCTGCGCTGAGTCAGCGCCTGGCCGCGCTGCCCGCAGAGAGGCTACGCGACAGTATTGTTCCGCTGGGGCGAATGATCTTTGGACGTCCGGATCGCTGCGATCTGTTGACTCAGCTACAGATGCCCGCGCTGGTGATCACGGGGGCAGAGGATCGACCGCGCCCACCGCTGGAGGGATATCTGATGGCTGAGATGTTGAACTGCCGCCAGGAGGTGGTGGCCGAGGCTGGGCATATCTGTACGCTGGAGCAGCCGCAGCGGGTGAACCAGCTACTGCTGACGTTTTTGCAGCAGAGCCTGCCGCGTTAAGCCGAACTCGGCGTGAGACAGATAAAAAAAGGGGCCTGAGGCCCCTTTTTGCTTTCCACCGGAGTGGAATTAGAACTGGTAGACCAGACCCAGAGCAACGATGTCATCGGTGTTGATGCTGTTCGCGCGGGTGAAGTCGTTTTCATCCAGCAGGTTGATTTTGTAATCAACGTAGGTGGACATGTTCTTGTTGAAGTAGTAGGTCGCACCCAGGTCAACGTATTTCACCAGGTCAGCCTTGCCACCGTTAAAGCCGTTGTAGGAGTTCAGCTCAGAGGCCTTAGACTGCAGGTAGGCGATGGACGGACGCAGACCGAAGTCGAACTGATACTGGGCCACGGCTTCGAAGTTCTTCGCTTTGTTAGCGATACCGGTAGAGCCGAACGGCGTCATGTTCTGGGTTTCAGTGTACATGGTGGCCAGGTAGATGTTGTTAGCATCATACTTCAGACCGGCGCCCCAAGACTGGGCTTTGTTACCGCCGGCAACGTTAGAGTTAGCCTGGTTGCCGCTCCATTTTTGCTCGGTAGTACGGTTAGAGGTGGTGTACGCCGCACCGGCGCTGATGCCCCAGCCCAGATCGTAGGTGGTGGACATACCGAAGCCGTCGCCGTTTTGGCCTTGGATCTCACGCGCATTGTTGCTCAGCGGAGCGCCATCCCAGCTGTAGGAGCCATCAGCATCTTTGCCATAGGCGTGGCCATCGTTTTTACCCTGATACTGCAGGGCGAAGTCCAGGCCGTCAACCAGGCCAAAGAAGCCGTTGTTACGGTAGGTGGCCAGGTTGTTGGCGCGCTGAGCCATGTAGTTGTCAGTCTGGGCAGAGGTATCGCCACCGAACTCCGGCAGCACGTCGGTCCAGCCTTCGATGTCGTACAGCACGCCGTAGTTACGGCCGTAGTCGATAGAACCGTAGTTGCCGTACTTCAGGCCGGCAAAGCCCAGACGGGTGAAGAAGTTAGAGGAGTTGCTTTCGGGCTGGTTAACGTTAGCCTGTGCTTCCCACTGGCCATAACCGGTCAGCTGATCGTTAATCTGGGTTTCGCCTTTAAAGCCGAAACGGACGTAGGACTGGTCACCATCCTTGCTGCTATCGCTAGAGAAGTAGTGCAGACCATCTACTTTACCGTACAGATCCAGCTTGTTGCCGTCTTTGTTGTAGATTTCCGCAGCGTTAGCTGCGCCTGCAACTAACAGAGCAGGAATAACGACTGCCAGCAGATTACGTTTCACAATAATATTCCTTCTTAGTTGCTGACCGGTGCGGTCAGGTATGAGATGCCACTGCTTATTTTGTCTTTTCGTGCTACGAGTGAGAACTAAATTGCGTTCCATCTGTCGAAGTAAACACATCGGGCACGCCCTAATGATAGGTGTTTTTTCAGCTAAATAAAAAGCAGAGTTCCATTTAATTTATTAAATCGCGTAATTAATTATGTATAAATGTAAAATGCACCATATTTTATGACATTACGTATGTTTTTTGCGCGCCCGCGCAGCTACCAACGTTTTATTATTCATTGCGCTATCGCGCGTTGACTGTTTGTTCGGATTTTTGACGATCACACAAAATGTCAATGTTATTCCTATTGTTGTTGTATACTTAAATCTCATCATTGTTACTGCACTTTATTTTTACTGTGTCTTAAAGATTTCTTTTAAGCCAACCTTTCGGGTTGGCTTTTTTTTGTAAAAATCCTTTAGTAATCATTATGATTTTCTATCGTCTTTAGCCTTTGCGTCGGTTGCTGTTGATACAACTCATTAATATTATTAAACCATGATATGCTTTTCTTATTATTCTATGGTGTATTGCTAGGTACTCTGTGCGTATATAAGAATCATGTTTGATTATTTGTGCTGTGCCCATTGCGAGTGATAAACCGTGTGATACGTCAACGATATCCCGCCGCTATTATATTAATTCTTAACTCTGTCTTTAACAAAAGATGCGGTTCGAAAGTGGCGGGGTGGGATATAAACATGATGACCTTGGCGGATGTTTTGTGAGAGTTGTCTTAGGTCTGGGGGGCGTCGATGGTGATTATTTTCCAATAGGGGGGAAGCGAAAGACGGCGCCTCACCGTCAATGCCCGGCGGAGGGATGTCATGCGACCTGCACGCCAAACGCCTCGCGGGATCGGCGCTGCGGATCTTCTGCACCTGCATAGAATACAAAAACCCGCCGTAGCGGGTTTATTTGCCAAGAATAACTGCCGTTTTTATTCTACCACATCCTCCGTGTGGGCGCGTTTAGCGCGTTTTGCCGCGCGCTTTTCCACCAGCGTTTTCTGCGGTTTTTTCTTAGCATTTTTTTTGCTATCCATTCCCTTACTCATAGTAGCCTCTCTTTAACTATCGTTGGGTAGGTTGCCTAGTTACTTAAGCGCCGTTGCGACTGAGTTGCAAGGTTATATTCATGGCATGAAGTTAATTCATTGTTATTGATGAAGTTATTTACAGGTAGTGGCTGGCAAGCAACGCTGCCACGCACGATTTTCGAACCGACAGTGCACCGTGGTACCCAGGGGGAGGATGGAACTACTCGGCGTGGGGCACCGCGCTCTGTGTGCCCCTGGTTTTTAGGCTGCGGTTGGCATACCGCACAGTTTGGTCAGATTACGGGCGCCGACCATGACGGTCGCGACATAGGACTGTCGTCGGGTGACGACCTCTACGGCAATGAGTTTATCTCGGTATTTAAGGTGGTAGATGCAAGGCCATCCCTGACGGGTGCGGCCGAAGGCGTTTGCATGTTGGTCGATGGCCGCATGGGCAACAACAAGGTGAGAGAAGTTTGTATCGCCTTTAATGATTCGCTTCATACAGGCTCCCTACATAAATCCATCAATTTGCTCTGTTCAGCCTAGGCTGACCTTTCTGTTATAACACCATTCCCTATACTTCGACACGTTTCAGTCAGAATTTCCGCTATTTAGTTAACAATATCGATCGGCTACGCTTAGCGGGATCCTCTATCGCGATCCGGGGAATGTGAGGCATGCTACGCTGAAACGAACTCTACCGATTAAGGAGCGCATATGAACCCTATCTATACCCTTACGCTGTCTCCCTCGCTGGACTGTTCGACCAGCACGGCCAAAATATATCCTGAGGGTAAGCTACGCTGCAGTCAGGCCATCTACCAACCGGGCGGCGGTGGGATCAACGTGGCCCGGGCCATTCAGCGCATGGGCGGCGGCGCCGTGGCCATCTATCCGGCGGGAGGATCGACCGGCGCGCACTTGACCACGCTGCTGCTGGCGGAGGGGGTGGCGGTCGATACGATCGAGGCGCAGGCCTGGACGCGTCAGAATATGCATGTCAGTGCGACGGCGACCGGCGAGCAGTTCCGTTTTGTGATGCCCGGCGCGGCGCTGACGCCGCGGGAGTTCGATCTCCTGGCGCAACGATTGGATCAGATCCCCACCGATGCCCTCTTGGTGGTGAGTGGGAGTCTGCCGGAGAACATTACGCCGTCGCGGTTTTCTGCGCTGCTGCAGCACATTCGTCAGCGCGGTATTCGCTGTGTCGTCGATACCTCGGGCGATGCCCTGATGGCGGCGGTGAATCAAGGGGGACTGACGCTGATTAAGCCCAATCAAAAGGAGCTGGCGACGTTGAGCGGTCGAGATATGACCCAGCCGGCCTCGGTTTTGCAGGCGGCCCACGCGCTGGTATTACAGGGCGCCGCACAGTATGTGGTGGTTTCGCTGGGGGCGCAGGGGGCGATTGCCGTCGATCGCCAGGCCTGGATTCAGGTGACGCCGCCGCCGATTAAGGCACTGACGACGGTGGGGGCCGGCGACAGTATGGTCGCCGCGATGACGCTGCAGCTGGCTCAGGGAGGATCGCTGAGCGCGCTGGCGATCGGCGGCGTTGCGGCCGGAACCGCGGCGACGCTGCGCCATGGCACCGAACTCTGCCAGGCGAGCGATGTCGCCGAGATCGTGGCTTATATCGAGGCCCACCACCCACAGCCGCATTCATTTTAATGCGCCGTGGATGTGGATAAAGAAAGACGCGGGGGACATTCGCCGCCCCGCGTCGCAAGCGGATCGCCGAGGATTAATCGGCCAGATGGGCCTCGATGAACCACAGGAACTTGTCCAGATCGCGCGAGGCGGCGGTCAGCATGTCTGCGCTGTCCTCATCCTGGGTGGCGCTAATCGCCGCCCGGGTATGGTTGGCGACGACGGCATAGCGCTCTGCCAGGGCGGACAGATGTTCGCGGACGCGGGTAATATTCAGCGGGTAGGCGGCCAGCGATGAGGCGGCGGCGGTCGTTTGCAGCGTCCCCAGCGCGATGCCGCCCAGCTGAACGATACGCTCGGCGAAAATATCCTGGTGGTTCAGCAGCGCGGTGCGAAAGCCGTCTAGCATTTCATGTACCGCGATAAAGTTTTTTCCCTTCATGTTCCAGTGCGCCTGCTTAGTCAGCAGGGCCAGATCGATGAACTCAGCGACCAGCGGCTGTAGCTGGGCGATGGTCTGCTGCTTGATTTCCGGGGCCAGATCGTTGCGGGTGGTCGCCAGAGTGGCGTCCAGAGCGGTGTTATTCAGCGGGGTCACGTTCATTATTATTTCTCCCATTGATTTACGTCGTTTATTCAGTCAGACAGCGCAATAATACGTACTTTTTGTGTCAGTATAGGGAGAGGGATGGGAGGATAGCTAAAGGGTTATCAGTATTGTTTGAATAGGTGCTATCTATCGTTTATGGCCTCAGTGCGTTTTATTTTTTATTCTCCTGGCGCGCTGCCGCGTCGACGTCCGCTTGAGCAGGGCGTGTGAATGGCCGTTAGGCGCCTGATGAGCGTGACGGCCGCGGGCTAGCGCGCCCGCGGGATTATCTGAGGACGGCGCGCGCGCCCTCGTGGTGAGGCTACTGGCCTAAGGGGCCGCTGATGGCTTTAAACAGCGGACACTCGGCGATGCCGATGACGCCGTTGCTATCGTGGATCTGCGTCTGCGTTACCAGCGACCGGGCGGTCAGATATTGGCACTGGAGTCCCAGACCGCCTAGGTTTTTACGGCTGCTGATCAGAAATCCATAGCCGCTGAATAGCATGGACAGATAGATGACAATCAACAGGATCAGGGTGGTTTTTAGCAGACGCATGACAACTCCTTAGGTCCGGCGCCAGCCTGCGGCGCTCACGGTAGAAAATTAGTGAAATATTATCATAATCAGTCAGATGGGCGAGCCTTTTTCCCTTGTTCGCGGCGCCGATATCCGCCAGCGCGCAAAGGGGGCGGGGGATTGTTGTATGCACAGGTTAACTACCAGAGATGATCTTGTTTTTATTTTTTGCCTTTGCTATTAATGAATCTGCAGATATGCAGAAGTTTGGTTTCCCGAAACTGAGTACTATCAAAAATAAGCGAGGTGTTTATGAGTAGAGGAAAGGATAAGGCCACCAAGAAAAAAGCAGAGAAGACGCTGAAGGAAAGGCGGGCGGAGAA
Source organism: Edwardsiella piscicida (assembly GCF_001896205.1). GTDB lineage: Bacteria > Pseudomonadota > Gammaproteobacteria > Enterobacterales > Enterobacteriaceae > Edwardsiella > Edwardsiella piscicida. The sequence continues at coordinate 2,059,064 of NZ_MPNU01000001.1, read as the reverse complement.
AAGAGATAAACGCGGCGCGCCAGAATAAGTATTTTAAATAAAAGCCCGGGATGTGCCGGGCTTTTATTTTTTCGCGTGTGTCGATATCGCCGTGGTCGAAGGCTATGCGGTGACTGAGCTGAGAGACGCTAGCGCGGCAGGGAGGAAGCGGGGCATCGCGAATAATACGGTGAGTGGCTGCGCTAAGCGCGGGGAATGCGGGAGTGAACTCGCGCATAAAAACGTAAAGAGGCCTCACGAATGAGGCCTCAGATAATTGAGTGCTACATATTAAGGGCATGACCACCGCGAGGCAGAAATCCCGCGCCGCTTACTCAGTGGCATATTCCGGGCTGGCCAAGACGAGGGTCCGTTGGGTGCTACAACTCACTGCCGTCACGAACGTAATTAAATGTGCCATTTAACTCCTTTCGTTGCCTCGGATGAAATAAACATAGCGGAATCTCCAGCGGTCGAGTGTGATACAGCTCACTGATCTGTCTCTTTTTTTGCGCACGGACGTGATCGCCTTGCGCAACGGGGGCGTCCTGTATTGCGTCGGGAAATTTTACCGTAGACATTGAGTTGTGGCGTACGCTTGCTATTATCGCGGCCTACCTAGCGAGGAATATGTGATGAAACAATATCTTTCACTGCTGGCGGTGTGTCTGCTCGCCGGTTGCAGCGCGGGCCCGCAGGCGACGGAGAGCGTGCCGCAGACGCTGCGCAGCAGCTATCAGTGCGATGTGCCGCAGGCGCAGGCGTTTCCCCCGTTACAGACGGCGGCGGATCTGGTGGTCAATATGCGCCATCTCTCTCAGCATGCCCAGGCGCGAAACTTCGTCGCCGGCCAATGGCTGGCCCACAGCGACGCCCTGCCTGAGCGCGATCGCATCAGCGCCTGCAGTACGCAGATCTTACAGGCGTCGCGCCAGATTATCGATGCCCAGTATCAGGCGGTCTACCCCATGCTCACCAGCCAGGCGCAGCGCGATGCGCTGAAGGAGACCATCGCGACATGGCGTACGGCGATGCAGGGGATCACGCCGCAGGGCGTTAACGATACGGCGCTTGCGGCGTTTAATACGGCGGCGGAGCGTCTGCTTGCGCTGCTGCAGCCGCACTGAGTCCGGATGCGCCGGGGTGGGATACCCCCGGCGACGTAACGCGTCGTCTCCCCCCGTCGCGCGGGGCATAGGGATAGCCTGAGGCCGGAGAAACGCGCATGGCGCAGGCCATGCGTTAGCGGGGAGGCCCCGGATTCGAGGGGGCTAGCCACGGCTACCGCATCTCAACGCCGCCGGGGATAATGGGGGGGATGCCATCATGATCGTCGGGCTAGCGCGGTTAATTATCGCCCCATTTTGCGCTAGATTATCGCCGTAAAATACGCCGCCGAGCACCCGCTGATAAGGGGCCGCCGCGCCGTGATAGCGCGGGTTGTTTCGCCCATCATTTCTGTAAAATTAGCTGTATTCATTGAAATCAACCATGTTTTTCCTTATGATTTTGCCGTTCTTACGCCATCGTCCGCTATTTTTTTTGCCGTGGACGTTCATTTTAACCGGGTAATTTTCACATTAAGGATGAGTAAATTGCGCGCATTATAAACTCAACGTGAGGGTATAACATGAGTCATAATGGCACGAATATTGAGAATCAACGTCGAACGATTAACCCCCCCGTCTTTATTATTTCAGCAGTCCTCATTATTGCGCTTGTGCTGTTTGCCGGGATGTTACCGCAGCAGGCGGACCGCTGGTTTCAAGCCATACAGCAAGGGATATTTACCAACGCCAGCTGGTTTTATATTTTAGCCGTCGCATTAATTCTGTTAAGCGTGACCTACTTAGGCTTTTCACGCTATGGCTGCATTAAGCTTGGGCCGGATCATGCCGAGCCGGAGTTTAGCTATTTTTCCTGGTTTGCCATGCTATTTTCCGCCGGCATGGGGATCGGGCTGATGTTTTTTGGCGTGGCGGAGCCCGCCATGCATTATCTATCGCCGCCGCAGGGCAGCGCCGAGACGGTCGCGGCGGCAAAGCAGGCGATGACGCTGACCTTTTTCCACTGGGGCCTGCACGCCTGGGCCATCTACGCCATCGTCGGCCTGATCCTGGCTTTCTTTAGCTATCGTCACGGGTTGCCGTTGACTCTGCGCTCCGCGCTGTATCCGCTGATCGGCGAGCGTATCTATGGCCCGGCGGGCCATGCGGTCGATATTTTTGCCGTCATCGGCACCGTTCTGGGGGTGGCCACCTCGCTGGGCTACGGGGTGCTACAGGTGAACGCCGGGCTTAATCATCTCTTTGGCCTGCCCATTTCTGCCAGCGTACAGGTGACGCTGATCGTGGGGATCACGACGCTGGCGACGCTGTCGGTGGTCTCTGGGCTGGATCGCGGTATCCGTATGCTGTCGGAGCTGAACCTGGGGCTGGCGGTGCTGCTGATGATCTTGGTCGCCGCGCTGGGGCCGACGGTGCTGCTGCTCAAATCCTTTGTTGAGAACACCGGTGGCTATCTGTCGCAGATTATTAGCAAGACCTTCAATCTTTATGCCTATGAGCCTAAATCGAGCGATTGGCTGGGAGGCTGGACGCTGCTCTACTGGGGATGGTGGCTCTCCTGGTCGCCTTTTGTCGGCATGTTTATCGCCCGCGTATCGCGCGGCAGAACCATCCGGGAGTTTGTGACCGGCGTGCTGCTGGTCCCCGCTGGCTTTACCCTGCTGTGGATGACGATATTCGGCAATAGCGCCATCGATCTGATCGCCCACCGCGGCGCCGCCGATCTGGCGCGGACGGTGCAGACGGATGTCTCGCTGGCGTTGTTTAACTTCCTGGAGCACTTTCCGTTCCCGACGGCGCTGTCGTTTATCGCCATGGTGATGGTGGTGGTGTTTTTTGTCACCTCGGCCGACTCCGGGGCGATGGTGGTGGATACCTTGGCCTCCGGTGGCGTCAAGCATACGCCGCTGTGGCAGCGTATCTTTTGGGCCGCGCTGATGGGGGTGGTGGCGATCGTCCTGCTGCTGGCGGGGGGACTGCGCGCGCTGCAGACCGTCACTATCGCTAGCGCGCTGCCGTTTGCGCTGATCCTGCTGCTGGCGATCTATGGTCTGCTCAAGGCGCTGCGGGTCGATATCTATAAAAAGGAGAGTCAGCAGATGACCACCATTGCGCCGCCGGCCAGCCGTAATCCGATCCCCTGGCAGCGCCGCCTGCGCAATATCGTCTATTATCCGAAGCGCTCACAGGTGCGCCGCTTTATTGCCGAGGTGATCCGCCCGGCGATGCTGATGGTGCAGGAGGAGCTGGGGCGGCAGGGCAAGTCGGCCAGCCTGACGGAGGAGGCGGACGATCGCCTGAGTCTGCGGGTCGACTTTGGCGATGATATGGATTTTTGCTACGGCGTGCGGCCGCGTACCTATCGCAAGCCCGCCTTCGCTATGGCCGGGCTGGATGAGGAGGATAGCCCGCGCGAGGATGAGGCCTACTACCGCGCCGAGGTGTACCTGAAAGAGGGCGGCCAGGATTACGATCTGATGGGCTGGACCCAGGAGCAGGTGCTGCACGATATTCTGGATCAGTATGAGAAGCACATTCACTTTTTGCACCTGATCCGCGGCGAGCGGGTGCCGGAGTAGGGCAATCCCTTTCGCGGCCGGGATTGCGGTTGGCAATTGCGGCCGCAGGGGGGTAATATTGCCCGGTGCGGTGTTAGTCCGCTGTGTTATCCGTAGCGTCGTTGATGACGCAGCGTACGCGTCTTGCTAAGTAGAGCAGGAACGCACCGACAATCCTTGAAACTCAACAAAACTTTTTTCTATATGTGACCTGTCGTGTGGGTCACCACTGTAGATAAGGAATTCAAATGCCTGTTATTACGCTTCCTGACGGCAGTCAGCGTCATTTCGACCACCCCGTTTCTGTCATGGACATCGCCCGCGATATCGGCCCGGGTCTGGCAAAAGCCTGTATCGCCGGCCGCGTCAACGGTGAGCTGGTCGACGCCTGCGATCTCATCGATGCCGACGCAACGGTCGCCATCATTACCGCCAAGGATCAGGAAGGGGTAGACATTCTGCGTCACTCCTGCGCCCATTTGCTGGGACATGCTATCAAGCAGCTGTGGCCGCAAACGAAAATGGCCATCGGCCCGGTGATCGACAACGGCTTCTACTATGACGTCGATTTAGATCACACGTTGACCCAGGAAGATCTCGATCGCCTGGACAAGCGTATGCATGAGCTGGCGGAAAAAGACTACGACGTCATCAAGAAAAAAGTCAGCTGGCAAGAGGCGCGTGACGCTTTTGTCGCCCGCGATGAGCCGTACAAAGTGGCGATCCTCGATGAGAACATCAGTCACGACGATCGCCCCGGCCTGTATCATCATGAAGAGTATGTCGACATGTGCCGCGGTCCGCACGTGCCGAACATGCGCTTCTGCCACCACTTCAAGCTGCAGAAGTCCTCTGGCGCCTACTGGCGCGGCGACAGCGATAACAAGATGCTGCAGCGCATCTACGGTACCGCCTGGGCAGACAAGAAGCAGCTGAACGCCTACCTGCAGCGTCTGGAAGAGGCGGCCAAGCGTGACCACCGCAAGATCGGTAAGCAGCTCGACCTGTACCATATGCAGGAAGAGGCGCCGGGCATGGTGTTCTGGCACAACGACGGCTGGACCATCTTCCGCGAGCTGGAAGCGTTTGTGCGCATGAAGCTGAAAGAGTACCAGTACCAGGAAGTGAAGGGTCCGTTCATGATGGACCGCGTGCTGTGGGAGAAAACCGGCCACTGGGAAAACTACAAGGATGCGATGTTCACCACCTCATCAGAGAACCGTGAATACTGCATCAAGCCGATGAACTGCCCGGGTCACGTGCAGATCTTCAACCAGGGGCTGAAGTCCTACCGCGATCTGCCGCTGCGCATGGCCGAGTTTGGCAGCTGCCACCGCAACGAGCCGTCAGGCTCCCTGCACGGCCTGATGCGCGTCCGTGGCTTTACCCAGGACGATGCGCACATTTTCTGTACCGAAGAGCAGATCCGCGACGAGGTCAACAGCTGCATTAAGATGGTGTACGACATGTACAGCACCTTCGGCTTTGAGAAAATCGTGGTGAAACTGTCAACCCGTCCGGAGAAGCGCATCGGCAGCGATGAAATCTGGGATCGCGCGGAAGAGGACCTGGCCGCAGCGCTGCAGGAGAACGGGATTCCATTTGAATATCAGCCGGGTGAGGGCGCCTTCTACGGGCCGAAGATCGAGTTTACGCTGCATGATTGCTTGGATCGCGCCTGGCAGTGTGGTACCGTGCAGCTCGACTTCTCTCTTCCGGGTCGCTTGAGCGCCTCTTACGTTGGCGAAAACAACGAACGCGTAGTGCCGGTGATGATCCACCGCGCCATCCTGGGGTCCATGGAGCGCTTTATCGGTATTCTGACCGAAGAGTTTGCCGGCTTCTTCCCAACGTGGCTGGCGCCGGTACAGGCCGTAGTGATGAATATCACCGATTCTCAGGCTGAATATGTCGAAGAATTGAGCAAAAAACTGCAGGCCGCCGGTATTCGCGCAAAATCAGACTTGAGAAACGAGAAGATTGGCTTTAAAATTCGCGAACATACTTTACGTCGCGTCCCTTACATGTTGGTTTGCGGTGACAAAGAAGTCGAAGCCGGCAAAGTGGCAGTGCGTACACGCCGTGGTAAAGACCTGGGCGTAATGAGCATTGACGACGTAATCGAGAAGCTGCAGCAAGAGATTCGCAGCCGTAGTCTTCATCAGTTGGAGGAATAAGGTATTAAAGGCGGAAAACGAGTTCAAACGGCGCGTCCTAATCGTATTAACGGGGAAATTCGCGCCCAAGAGGTTCGCTTGACAGGTGTGGATGGCGAGCAGATTGGTATTGTCAGTCTGAGAGAAGCTCTTGAGAAGGCCGAGGAAGCTGGCGTCGACCTGGTCGAAATCAGCCCCAACGCTGAACCGCCGGTTTGTCGTATCATGGATTACGGCAAATTCCTCTATGAGAAGAGTAAGGCTAGCAAAGAGCAGAAGAAAAAACAGAAAGTTGTCCAGATCAAGGAAATCAAATTCCGTCCTGGCACCGATGATGGCGACTACCAGGTAAAACTCCGCAGCCTGGTTCGCTTTCTGGAAGATGGCGATAAAGCCAAGATCACGCTGCGTTTTCGCGGTCGTGAAATGGCGCACCAACAGATCGGTATTGAAGTGCTTAACCGCGTCAAGAACGATCTGAGTGAACTGGCAGTGGTCGAGTCCTTCCCGTCGAAGATCGAAGGCCGTCAGATGATCATGGTGCTCGCTCCCAAGAAGAAACAGTAAGGCTCTCAAGTAAGGGTTCTGCGGTTCGGTTTTCCGACCGTAGAACCGTTCGCCTCACTGATTCGTTGTAATTAACAATGCGAAGTGGAAATCGAAATGCCTAAGATTAAAACTGTGCGTGGCGCGGCCAAGCGCTTTAAGAAAACCGCCGGTGGTGGTTTCAAGCGTAAACATGCTAACCTGCGTCATATTCTGACCAAAAAATCTACCAAGCGTAAGCGTCACCTGCGTCCGAAGTCTCAGGTCTCCAAAGGCGATCTGGGTCTGGTTGTAGCGTGCCTGCCGTACGCATAAGTAATTTTTTTTGAATCAAGAATAAGACTTTAGGAGAGAGCATATGGCTCGCGTAAAACGTGGTGTGATTGCACGTGCACGTCACAAGAAAGTATTGAAGCAGGCGAAAGGTTACTACGGTGCCCGTTCGCGCGTATATCGTGTTGCCTTCCAGGCAGTGATCAAAGCAGGCCAGTATGCTTACCGTGACCGTCGTCAGCGTAAGCGTCAGTTCCGTCAGCTGTGGATCGCACGTATCAACGCTGCTGCCCGTCAGAATGGCATTTCTTACAGCCGTTTCATCAATGGCCTGAAAAAGGCTTCTGTTGAAATCGACCGTAAGATCCTGGCCGACATCGCTGTATTCGACAAAGTGGCGTTCACCGCCCTGGTTGAAAAAGCGAAAGCGGCTCTGGCGTAAGTCAGATGAAAGAGGGAGCTTGCTCCCTCTTTTGCTTTTGAGCCTGAAGCATTGTTCGCCAGAACTGCGCAGGGCTAGCGATAATTTATTGACATTCTCCGCGCTGGATCTTTCAATAGACAGAGATTTCAATACGTTCTGAATGTTCAAGGTAACGCAAGCATGAACGCTGCTATTTTCCGTTTCTTTTTTTACTTTAGCGCCTGATCGTCAGGAGGCTTTGCGCATAAGAAAAGAAACGGAAAATAGCGCCAAAAGCCTCCCTCGTGGAGGCTTTTTTTTTATTATCGCCGCGCGTTGCGCGGCGTGCGAAGCGGCGCGCCGTAGTACGATGAGCCGTCATCGCTCAACATCGACCATCGGGCCATACTGGCCGGAAGAAGAGGAAAGTCATGTCACATCTCGCCGAGTTGGTTGCCCAGGCGAAGGCAGCCGTAGAGAGTGCCCAGGACGTCGCCGCGCTGGATAGCGTACGCGTCGAGTTTCTGGGTAAGAAGGGTCATTTAACGCTGCAAATGACGTCACTGCGCGATCTGCCGGCAGAAGAGCGTCCGGCGGCCGGGGCGGTCATCAACCAGGCCAAGCAGGAGGTTCAGGAGGCCCTGAACGCCCGTAAGGCGGCGCTGGAGTCGGCGGCGCTGAATGCCCGCCTCGCGCAGGAGACCATCGATGTCTCCCTGCCGGGTCGGCGGATGGAAAACGGTGGCCTGCACCCGGTTACGCGCACCATCGAACGCATTGAATCCTTTTTCTCCGAGCTGGGCTTTGCCGTTGCTACCGGGCCGGAGATCGAGGACGACTACCATAACTTTGATGCGCTGAACATTCCGGCCCATCACCCGGCGCGCGCCGACCACGATACCTTCTGGTTCGATGCGACCCGTCTGCTGCGCACCCAGACCTCCGGCGTACAGATCCGAACCATGCAGCAGCAGGAGCCGCCGATCCGCATCATCGCGCCGGGTCGCGTCTACCGCAACGACTACGATCAGACCCATACCCCGATGTTCCATCAAATGGAAGGGCTGATCGTGGATAAAGATATCAGCTTTACCAACCTGAAGGGGACGCTGCACGACTTCCTGCGCAACTTCTTTGAGCAGGATCTGCAGATCCGTTTCCGCCCCTCCTACTTCCCGTTTACCGAACCCTCTGCCGAGGTGGATGTGATGGGGAAAAACGGCAAGTGGCTGGAGGTGCTGGGCTGCGGCATGGTGCACCCCAGCGTGCTGCGCAACGTCGGCATCGATCCGCAGGTCTACTCCGGCTTTGCCTTCGGGATGGGCATGGAGCGACTGACGATGCTGCGTTACGGTGTCACGGACTTGCGCGCATTTTTCGAAAACGATCTGCGTTTCCTCAAACAGTTCAAATAAGGCAGGATTAACACATGAAATTCAGTGAACTTTGGTTGCGCGAGTGGGTAAACCCTGCCATCAGCAGCGATGCATTGTCCGAGCAAATTACCATGGCCGGCCTGGAAGTGGACGGCGTAGAGCCGGTTGCCGGCGCTTTCCACGGTGTGGTGGTCGGTGAGGTGGTCGAGTGCCATCAACACCCCAATGCCGATAAGCTGCGGGTCACCAAGGTCAACGTCGGCGGCGAGCGTCTGCTGGATATCGTCTGCGGCGCGCCGAACTGCCGTCAGGGGCTGCGCGTGGCCGTGGCTACCATCGGCGCCGTTCTGCCGGGCGATTTCAAAATCAAAGCGGCTAAGCTGCGCGGCGAACCCTCCGAAGGGATGCTGTGCTCTTTCTCCGAGCTGGGCATCTGTGAGGATCACAGCGGCATCATCGAACTGGCACAGGATGCGCCGATCGGCTGCGATCTGCGGGAATATTTGCAGCTGGATGACCACGCGATCGAAATCAGCGTGACCCCTAACCGTGCCGACTGCCTCGGTATTCTGGGCGTTGCCCGCGATGTCGCGGTGCTTAACCGCCTGCCGCTGAATATGCCGCAGACGGCGCCGGTAGCGGCCAGCATCGATGACCGTTTCCCGATCGCCGTTGAGGCGCCGGAAGCCTGCCCGCGCTACCTTGGCCGGGTGGTGCGCGGCATCGACGTAACGGCGAAAACGCCGCTGTGGATGAGCGAAAAGCTGCGTCGCTGCGGCATTCGCTCCATCGATCCGGTGGTGGACGTGACCAACTACGTTCTGATGGAGCTGGGGCAGCCGATGCACGCCTTCGATCTCAGCCGTCTGCAGGACGGTATCGTGGTGCGTATGGCCCGTGAAGGGGAGACCCTGACGCTGCTGGACGGTAGCCAGGCGACGCTGAGCAGCGATACGCTGGTCATCGCCGACCATCAGCAGGCGCTGGCGCTGGGCGGCATTTTCGGCGGCGAGCACTCCGGCGTTAACGCGGAAACCCGCGACGTGCTGCTGGAGTGCGCCTATTTCAACCCGCTGGCGATTACCGGCCGCGCCCGTCGCTATGGGCTGCACACCGACGCGTCGCACCGCTATGAGCGCGGCGTCGATCCGCAGCTGCAGCAGCGTGCCATGGAGCGTGCGACCGAGCTGCTGCTGGCGCTGTGCGGCGGCCAGGCCGGTCCGGTTATCGATGTGACCAACGATGCCTACCTGCCGCAGCCGGCCAACATTACGCTGCAGCGCAGCAAACTGGATCGTCTGATCGGCCATCATATCGATGACGCGCAGGTGCTGGATATTCTGCAGCGTCTGGGCTGCCAGGTCACGGCCGTGGACGGCGGGTGGCAGGCTGTCGCGCCGAGCTGGCGTTTTGATATGGCCATCGAAGAAGATCTGATCGAAGAGGTGGCGCGTGTCTACGGCTATAACAACATTCCGGATGTGCCGCTGCGCGCCGATCTGGTGATGACCGCGCACCGTGAGGCGAATCTGCCCCTGAAGCGGGTCAAGACGCTGCTAGTCGATCGCGGCTATCAGGAAGCCATCACCTACAGCTTTGTCGATCCTAAAGTTCAGGCGCTGTTGCACCCGCAGACGTCGCCGCTGATCCTGCCGAACCCGATCTCCGTCGATATGTCCGCCATGCGCCTGTCGCTGTGGACCGGTCTGCTGGGCGCCGTGGTCTATAACCAGAATCGCCAGCAGTCACGGGTGCGTCTGTTTGAAAGCGGCCTGCGCTTTGTTCCGGACGAGAGCGCGAATCTGGGGATCCGCCAGGACGTGATGCTGGCTGGGGTGATCGCCGGTCATCGCGAGGAAGAGCACTGGGGCATCGAGCGTCAGGTCGTCGATTTCTACGATCTGAAGGGCGATCTGGAAGCGGTGCTGGAGCTGACCGGTAAACTGGATGCGGTGCAGTTCCGCGCCGAAGCCCACGATGCTCTGCATCCGGGGCAGAGCGCCGCGCTGTATCTGCACGGCGAACGCATTGGTTTCATTGGCGTGGTGCATCCGGAGCTGGAGCGCAAACTGGATCTCAACGGCCGTACCGTGGTGTTTGAGGTGTGCTGGAATGCCCTGGCAGAGCGCCTGATCCCGCAGGCGCGCGAGATCTCTCGCTACCCGGCAAACCGCCGTGATATCGCGGTTGTGGTGGCTGAAAATGTGCCGGCGGAAGATGTTTTGGCTGAATGTAAGAAAGTTGGCGCAAATCAGGTAGTTGGCGTAAACTTATTTGACGTGTATTGTGGTAAGGGTGTTGCCGAGGGTTATAAGAGCCTCGCGATCAGTCTGGTGTTGCAAGACACCACGCGTACACTGGAAGAAGAGGAAATTGCCGCTACCGTCGCAAAATGCGTAGAGGCGTTAAAACAGCGATTCCAAGCATCCTTGAGGGATTGAATCTATGGCGCTTACAAAAGCTGAAATGTCTGAACACCTGTTTGAAAAGCTTGGGCTGAGCAAACGGGACGCCAAAGACCTCGTCGAGCTGTTTTTCGAAGAGATACGCCGCGCGCTGGAAAATGGCGAGCAGGTCAAGCTGTCCGGTTTCGGCAACTTTGATCTGCGCGACAAGAACCAGAGGCCGGGGCGCAACCCGAAAACCGGGGAAGATATCCCGATTACGGCGCGCCGTGTTGTGACATTCCGTCCGGGGCAGAAGTTAAAGAGCCGGGTCGAGAACGCGACACCCAAGGATTAATCAGGCAGACAGGACAAAAGGCCGCCCTTGGGTGGCCTTTTTCTTGTGTTGTTCAGCGCTTTTGCGGGCGCAAGAGTGAGGCATTAACTATGCAGGTAAACGATCGGGTTAGTGTTAAAACGGACGGCGGTCCGCGTCGTATCGGGCGCATTTTGGCGCTGGAGACCTTCAGCGAAGGCACCATGTATTTGGTCGCCCTGGATGACTATCCCCAGGGCATCTGGTTCTTCAATGAGGCCGGCTGTGCGCAGGGTATCTTCGTCGAGCCGTATGATGACGCCGCGTCAGCCTGATGCGGCGCCCGCCTTCAGCGGACTGCTTCAGCGTCAGCGGCGGCGCGATCGTCGGCGCCTGATACTGCTGGCGCTGCTGCTGCTGGCGGCGCTGATGCTGGGGCTGAGCGCCGGGGATATCTGGCTGTGGCCAACGCAGTGGTTCACCCCCGACGGGCAGCTGTTTGTCGGGCAGCTGCGTCTGCCGCGGATGCTGGCGGTGATGGCGGTTGGCGCGGCGCTGGCGGTCAGCGGGGCAGTGATGCAGGCGCTGTTTGACAATACCCTGGCCGAACCGGGGCTGCTGGGGGTCTCTAACGGCGCCGGCGTGGCCCTGGTGATCGCGGTGCTGCTGGGGCAGAGCCTGATGCCGATGTGGCTGCTCAGCGCGCTGGCCATCGTCGGCGCGCTGACGATCACGCTGCTGCTAATGCTGTTTGCCCGCCGGGGGCGGGTAAACAACGCCCGGCTGCTACTGATCGGCGTTGCGCTGGGGATCGCCTGCAGCGCCGCCATGACCTGGGCGGTCTACTTTAGCAGCAGCCTGGATCTGCGCCAGCTGCTCTACTGGCTGATGGGCGGCTTCAGCGGCGTCGACTGGCGTCAGGGGTGGCTGGTGGCCGCGCTGCTGCCGGTGCTGCTGTGGCTGCTCACGCGCGGTGATATTCTCAATCTGATGGCGCTGGGGGAGCTTCCCGCCCGTCAACTGGGGCTGGGAATGACCCACTGGCGGAGCCTGCTGGTGCTGGCTATCGGCTGGCTGGTCGGGGTGAGCGTCGCGCTGGCCGGCGTGATCGGCTTTGTCGGCCTGGTGGTGCCCCATATGCTGCGTCTGTGGGGCATTACCCAGCATAGAATGCTACTGCCGGGCTGCGCGCTGGCGGGTGCCGCGATGCTGCTGCTGGCGGACGTCGTGGCGCGGATTGCGCTGTTTTCTGCCGAGTTGCCGATCGGGGTGGTGACCTCATCGCTGGGGGCGCCGCTGTTTATCTGGATGCTGCTGCGACGATCGGCGGGAGGTATCGATGGGCGGTAGTCTGCTGCGCATCGCCGGGCTGACGGTGCCGGGGCGGCTGGACGCTGTTGATGCCAGCGTCGCCCGCGGGGCGCTGGTGCACGTGATTGGCCCCAACGGCGCGGGGAAAAGTTCGCTGTTGCTGCGGCTGGCCGGCTTAGTGAGCGGAGAGGGCGAGGTGTGGCTGGCGGGGCAGTCGCTGCTGCGGCAGTCGCCCACGGCGCAGGCGCGGCGGCGCGCCTGTCTAGTGCAGCAGCAGATGCCGAACGCCCTGATGCCGGTGTTTGCCTACCTGGCGCTGCACGCGCCGCGCCACGCGGACGCCGCGGCGCTGGACGGCGCACTGGCGTCGCTCAGTGGGCGCCTAGGCCTCAGCGATAAGCTGAGCCGTCCGCTGAGCCATTTGTCCGGCGGCGAGTGGCAGCGGGTGCGACTGGCGGCGGTGCTGCTGCAGATCTGGCCGACCGTAAACCCGGAAGGGCGCCTGCTGCTGCTGGATGAGCCGATGAGCAGCCTGGATATCCGCCAGCAGGCCGCATTGGACAGCCTGCTCGGTGAGCTGTGCGCGGCCGGGATCACGGTGATCGCCAGCGCGCACGATCTCAACCACACGCTGTACCACGCCGATACGGTGTGGATGCTCAGCCAGGGGCAGATGATAGCGCAGGGAGACGCGCGGGCGGTGATGCAGGTGGAGACGCTGAGCCGGCTGTTTGACGTTCCCTTTCGCCGCATTCACGGCGGCGATCGCGACTGGCTCTATTATCAAAATGGCTAAAAAAACTTGACCTTGACGCGTATTTTGCCGTTATGTGTTGACGAGGCCGTGCGCAACGTCGCGCGGCAAATAACGCTAACTCATGGGGGTTGCCCGCGCGGCTCTACAAGGCGAGCCCGGGTATGATAGGGGCATAGGGAAGATGAGACGATTGGCATCCGTATACCGCTATTGCGCATTGTGTACCGTCGCACTGATTCTGGCGGGATGTAGCAGCAAACACCGGGCGCCGCCGCCATCCGGCCGCCTGGCCGACTCGATAGTGGTGGTCGCGCAGCTCAATGATCAGCTGCAGCAGTGGCATGGTGCGCCGTACCGCTACGGCGGGATGGAGCGCAGCGGTGTCGACTGCTCCGGCTTTGTGTACCGCACCTTCCGCGATCGCTTTGCCATTCAGCTGCCGCGGACGACGCAGGAGCAAACTGCGCTGGGAACCCGGGTCTCGCGGGACGATCTGTTGCCCGGCGATCTGGTGTTTTTCCGCACCGGGCGCGGTGACAGCGGGCTGCACGTCGGCATCTATGATACCAATGACACATTCATCCACGCGTCGACCTCGCAGGGGGTAACGCGCTCGTCGCTGGGCAACGTCTACTGGCGTAATGTCTACTGGCAGGCCCGGCGCCTATAGCCTCAGCGGCGGGCTCTTATCCGCGCGTTAGCGGTGCTATCATCATGGCTTTGGCTCAGTAAAAGGGCATAGTTATGACGCCGTTATCGCTTTTTATCTCCGATTCTCACGATCCCTGGTTCAACCTGGCGGTGGAGGAGTGCATCTTCCGCCAGATGGATCCCGCGCAGCGGGTCTTGTTCCTGTGGCGCAATGCCGATACGGTGGTGATTGGCCGCGCGCAGAACCCCTGGCGCGAGTGTAATACCCGGCGCATGGCGCAGGACGGCGTTAAGCTGGCGCGGCGCAGCAGCGGCGGCGGGGCGGTCTTCCACGATCTGGGCAACAGCTGTTTTACTTTTATGGCCGGTAAGCCCGGCTATGATAAGCAGGTCTCCACGGGCATCATTCTGGCTGCGCTGGCTGCGCTGGCCGCGCTGGGAATTGATGCTCAGGCCAGCGGCCGCAACGATCTGGAGCTGGACACCCCGCAGGGAAGGCGCAAAATTTCCGGTTCGGCCTACCGCGAAACCCTGGATCGCGGTTTTCATCACGGCACCCTGCTGCTGAATGCCGATCTGGGCCGCCTGGCCAATTACCTGAACCCCGACGTAAAGAAGCTGCAGGCCAAGGGCATTGCCTCGGTGCGTGCGCGCGTCGCCAATCTGTCGGAGTGGGTCGCGGACATCGATCATGCGCGTCTGTGCGATGCCATCGGCGAGGCCTTTTTTGCCCATTACGGGCAGCGGGTCGCGCCGCAGCATATTTCGCCGCAGCATCTCCCGGATCTGCCCGGCTTTGCACAGCAGTTTCAGCGCCAGAGCAGCTGGGAGTGGAACTATGGTCAGGCGCCCGACTTCAGCCATGTGATGGAGACGCGCTTTGACTGGGGCGGCGTGGAGCTGCACTGCGAGGTGACGCGGGGGACGATCGTTCGCGCCCGTCTGTTTAGCGATGCGTTGACGCCGGCGCCGCTTGAGGCGCTGGCCGTCGCGCTGGCGGGTTGTCCCTACCAGGGGGAGGCGGTAGCCCAGCGGGCGCTGGCTCTGGGGGGGCAGGATGCGACAGGGATGATGATGCCGCAGCTGGCGGCATGGCTGCGCCGCCAGCTGGCCTAAGGTCGGCTATAGGCGCGTGCGCGCCAGGGGAAAGCGGGCCTTCAGCTGCGCGCGGGTCGGTGCGCCGTCGGGCCCCGGCTGGCTGACTACGCAGGCGGCGACCTGATTGCCGAGGTCGATGGCCTCCTCCAGGGGCAGGCCGAGGGCGAGCCCCGCCAGCACTCCGCCGCAGTGGGCATCCCCGGCGCCAATGGTATCGGCTACCGTTATCGGGTAGGCGGGCAGGTGCCGCTGGCGACCATCGCTGGCGCACAGCCAGGCGCCGTGGGCGTCGAGGCGGCAGATCAGATGGATCCCGCGCTGGACGGCAAACGCCGCGGCGGCCACCACCGGATCGCCTTCGCCGCACAGCTGCGTCACCTCATCGCGGTTAAGGGTCAGTATGCTGCCCGCGGGGAGCCGCTGCCACAGCGTCTTTGGCAGATGGGGCAGGCGCGGCCCGGGATCCAGCAGCAGGGTGCAGCCGGACGGCAGGGCATACATCCATTCGCACAGCGCCTGACCCCCGCTTCCCGCCAGCTCATAGCCGCTGAGATAAACCAGCGCCCCGGCGGGCAGCGCTATCTGCGCCAGCTGTGGCGCAGACCACTGCGCCTCGCAGCCGCTGACGCTGATAAACGTGCGCTCTCCGTCGGCCTCAACGCAGGCCAGGCACCAGCCGTTATCCTGCTGCGGGTGACGCAGCAGCACCGGCAGCGCCAGCGCGGTCATGGCCTGCTCCGCCAGCGCGCCCCAGGGGCCGTTGCCGACCGGCATCCCGTTGATGACCGGGATCTCCAGGCGGCACAGCGCCCGCGCCACGTTGAAGGCACAGCCGCCGATGGTTCGCCCGCCTTCGCCGGCTTCTACGTCCTCTCCCCGCCGCGGCAGACGCGGCAGGTTGAGGATCAGATCGCCGACGGCGCCGCCGATGACGGCGACCGGGCGCGGCGTTTGCGTCGTTGTCATGCTTTTTTCCTCATGCCGACCAGCAGGGCGTAGCTAAACAGGCTGATCAGGAAGGCGACGAACAGCCCCAGGCTGGAGTCGGCGAAGACGCCGATGGCCAGCGGGCCGTCGATAAAGCCGGTGCGGGTCACCATCAGCCCGCACAGCGCGCCGAGCAGCCAGCACAGCAGCGGACCGACGCGTACGCCGGCGTTGCTGCCGCGCAGATCGAACAGCTGGCTGTCGCTGTAGCCTTGATGGCGACGCAGGCAGACATAATCGACCAGGAAGATCGCTTCCCAGGCGGCCAGGAAGACGCCGCAGCACAGCAGGAAGGAGACGAAGGGCCCCATAAAGTCGCCGGCGACGAACAGAATGTACAGGGCGATGCCCAGTACGATGGCGGCATCGAGCGTTACCGCCCAGATCTGGCGGATCTTAACCCCGATGGTCAACAGGTTCAGGCTGGCGGAGTAGAGGCTGAGCACGGCGATGGTCACGATGCCCGCCGTGGCGGCCAGCAGATAGGGGATGGACATCCAGCGCGGCAGCACTGAGCCTATCAGGGCGATGGGGTTTTCTGCCGCGGCCAGATCGGGCAGGCGGGCTGAGAGCAGGATCCCGGCCAGCATCAGCAGGCACAGGGGCAGCGCGGCGCCACCGGTGACGGCGGCGAAGATGTGGCTCTCTTTGCTCTTGGCGGACTGATAGCGGCTGTAGTCGGCGCCGGCGATAGCCCAGCTGATACCGGTGCCGGCGGCGATCACCGACACGGCCGGCAGGAAGGCGGTTAGCCAGCTGCCGGAGGGCATCGCCAGTACGGCCTGCCAGGGGGTGGTAAACAGGATATAGCCGACCACGATCAGGGTCATGGTGCCGAAGATGCGGGTAAACCAGCGTTGGATGGCGGCGACGGCCGTCTGACCCAGCAGGCTGACGGCGATGGCCAGGCCGGCAAACAGCACCAGGCACACCAGGGTGAGACCGTGTCCGCCCGGCACGCCGCAGGCCTGCAGCAGCGCGGCCAGGGTCAGGGTCCCGGTGATGATATTGACCGCCTCCCAGCCCATCAGGTTGATCCAGCTGAACAGGGTGGGGGCGATGTTACCGCGGATGCCGAAGATGGCGCGGGAGAGGGTCAGGGTAGAGGTGCGGCCGCGTTTACCGGCAAAGCTGAAGTAGCCGACCAGGCAGAAACTCATCACCCCGAGCAGGGCGGCCAGTATCGCCTGTACAAAGGAGAGGCCAAAGCTGACGATGATCGCGCCGTAGACCACGCCCAAAATACCGATATTGGCGGCAGACCAGATCCAGAACAGTTCGCTGGGGGTACTGCGGCACGCCGGCTCGGGAACCCGATCGATACCGATATTCTCTACCTGCCAGGCTGGGTTGGCGTTGGTTTCACTCATTCTACAATTCACTCCTTTGTCATTGGCTCATGCTGCTTACACCGTGGCGGGTCGCATCATCCCCTGCCATACGACGGCGCCGCGCACGGGAGGGGGGAAATCCATTCGCGCACAGTCTACTGGCACACCAATAGGATGCCAATATAAAACCGTTATAGATAAGCCATGCTGATGTGTTATTGCGGAGAAAAGGGCGGGACAGCGCCCGCCGACAGGAGAAACGGTTGTCTTGACTCAGCGTCGCAGGTGGATCTGGGGATCGCCGCTTTCAGGATGGCGCCCCGCCGTCAGATCGGCCCGATACCAGTGTGACAGCAGCGCCGGGTCCAGCACCTGCTCCGGCGTTCCGCTGGCGACCAGCGCCCCCTGGTGTAATAGCAGGATGCGATCGGCATACAGGGCAGCCAGATTGAGATCGTGCAGGATACAGCAGACCGAGAGCGGCTCGCAGCGGGTCATCCCGTGCAGCAGGCGCAGCAGGTGCTGCTGATGAAACAGATCGAGCGCAGAGGTCGGCTCGTCGAGAAACAGCCAGCGCGGCTGGGGGTTGGGATGCCACAGCTGGGCCAGCGCCCGCGCCAGCTGTACCCGCTGCTGCTCGCCGCCGGAGAGCGTGCGATAGTCGCGATCCGCCAGCGCCAGGCAGCCGCTCTGCTGCATCACCGCCTGCAGCGCCTGCTGCTGTCCCTCGGGGCAGGGCGCGCGCCCCATGGCGATCACCTCGCGTACGCTAAAGGGAAAGGCCAGCGCGCTGTGCTGGCGCATCACCGCCCGTCGCTGCGCCAGCTGCTGCGCAGGCCACGCGGCCAGATCCTTCCCTAGCAGGGTGCAGCGCCCGCTGTCTGGGCGTAAATAGCCCGCCAGCAGGCGCATCAGGGTCGATTTTCCCGCCCCGTTGGGGCCGATAATGACCACCAGCTCGGCGCAGGGTAGGGTCAGTGACACCTGGCGGATCAGCGTCCGGCCATGATCGCTGTAGGTGAGTCGCTCGGCCTGCAGCGTAGGGTTATTGACCATGACTTACCTCCCGGTAGCGCAGTATCAGCCAGAGAAAATAGGGGCCGCCCAGGAGGCTGGTCAGCATGCCGACCGGCATTTCCGCCGGGGCCGCCAGGGTGCGGGCCAGGGTATCGGCCAGCAGCAGCAGGCAGGCGCCGCCCAGCGCCGCGCAGGGCAGTAGCCAGCGGTGATCGGCGCCGAGCCGCAGGCGAAACAGGTGGGGAACCACCAGGCCAATAAAGCCGATGACGCCGCTGACGGCCACCGCGCTGCCGACCAGTACGGCGCTGAGCAGCAAGAGCTGGCGCTTGGTGCGCGCCACGTCGAGCCCAAGGTAGTGGGCCTCTTCATCGCCCAGCTGCAGCAGGTTCAGGCGCTGGGCCAGCGTGAGCGCGAACAGGCTGGCCGGCAGGATCAGCAGGGCGCTGGCGCCCAGCGTGTGCCATTCGCTGCGCGACAGGGTTCCCATGCTCCACAGGGTGAACTGACGCAGCTGCTGATCGTCGCTCAGGTAGCTTAGTACCCCGACCAGGGCAAAGCAGAGGGCGTTAATGGCGATCCCGGCGAGCAGCAATCGTGACAGTGTCACCGATGCGCCGCGGCTTAATAGATAAATCAGCAGCGAAATGGCCAGGCTGCCGCCAAACGCCGCCAGCATTTGGGCATACAGCGCCAGCAGCGGCGAGAGCGCCAGCGGGAGCACGATGGTCAGCGCCACGCACAGCGCCGCGCCGCTGCTGATCCCCAGCAGGGCGGGATCGGCCAGCGGGTTGCGGAACAGCCCCTGCATAACGGTGCCGGAGACGGCCAGCGCAATGCCGATAACCACCGCCAGCAGCACCCGCGGCAGGCGGATGTTGAGCCAGATCTGCCACTGAAGGGGATCGCCGTCGCGCAGCAGCGCGACGGGCGACAGGCGCAGTGCGCCCAGGTGAGCGGCGACCAGGGTGGTCAACATCAATAGACCCAGCAGCAGCCCCAGCGTCAGGCGCGGTGAGCGACGGATCATGGTCGCTGCGCCTGCTCGGCCGCGCTACGCAGGGCGGCCAGCGCATCCGGTGTGCCGAGGGTAAAGCCCAGCAGCGCCATGTCATCCAGCACCAGAACCCGCTTTTCGCGCGCCGCCGGCGTTTGCGCCATTCCAGGCAGCGCCCATACCCGCGCGGGGCCCCCCAGCGCCTTGGCGCCATCGCGGCTGATCAGGATCAGATCCGGCTGGGCGGCGATGCCCCCCTCCTGGGAGAGCGGCCGGTAGCGGTTAAAGCCCTGCATGGCGTTCTGGCCCCCGGCGGCGCGAATTATGGCGTCAGCGGCGGTCTGGCCGCCGGCGGCCATCGGCGTCATGCCGCTGTGGCTAAGGATAAACAGCACCCGGGTATTGAGGGGCGATCGCGGAATGGCGGCCAGGCGCCGCCGGTAGTCCTCGATCAGCGCTTGTCCCTGCGCCTCGCGCCCCAGCGCGCTGGCCAGCCGGTGGATTTTGTCGCCGACGGCGTCCAGGCGGTTGACGCTGGTCACCGGTACCACGGTGACGCCCACCTCGCTTATCTGTGACAGCGCGATGGCCGGCTGGGCCTGATCGCTGGCGAGCACCCGGGTCGGTTTCAGGGCGAGGATACCCTCTGCGTTGAGTTGGCGCATATAGCCGACGTCAGGCAGTGCGGCGGCGGCGGCAGGCTGGGTGCTGGTGCTGTCCCGGGCGACGACCTGGTCGCCCGCCCCCAGGGCAAACACGATCTCCGTCACGTCACCGCCGAGGGTGATAAGCCGCTCACCGGCCCGGGCGTCGACGCTGCACAGCGCCAGCAGCAGTATTGCCGAGGTGATTCTGGTCATTATGCCGGCTCCTTCACCTGCGGGGTCAGGGCCGCCAGCTGCTCGCGCCACTGTGTCTGCTCCGCCTCTCCTTCGGTACGCTGCCCGAACAGCTGGGCTATCTGGGTGCCGTCGGCGGCGAACAGCTCCAGGCTGCTGACCATCCCATCGCGGGTCGGTTTACGGGTGATCCAGCTCTCCGCGATAGCCGGGGCGAACAGGTGCAGGGTAAAGCGCGGATTAAAGACGTTGAGCCATTGATCCTGCGGGGTCAGCTTGGCGATTTCACCGGTGAAGATCTGTACGCAGCCACGGTTACCGACGAAGATCATGATCTCATTCTGGCACCGCTGCGCCTGGGTCAGGATCTGCTGCAGCGCGGCGTTGTCTACCCGGTAGGCGAGATCATCGGCGACGGCGGCAAAGGCCTGCTGGCGGCTGACGCCATGGCGCTGCAGCAGCGGGAAAAACTGGTGTACATCGGTCATGGCGCGCCACTCGCGCTCCAGCGCGGCGGCGTCCAGCGCCGGCGCGGCGACAGGAGGGCGCGCGGAGAGCCCGGGGAAGGCCGGATTCTCGTCGCCGGTGAAGCGGGAAACCAGCGCGTGCCAGGCCGCCATATCGCTCGCCTGAGTGGCGTAGATTTTATGTACGGCGTCGCCCTGTGAGTCAAAGCACTGCAGGCTAAAGCGCTCGCCGCGCGCGCTCTGCTCACGCAGGGCGAAGGCGGCGTGCCAGTGCTGTAAAAACAGACGCAGATCCAGCGCCCGCGGATTGAGAATAAGCCCGCTGTGGCCGCTCAGGTGCGCGTTGTCATAGCGCCCCAGATGCTCATGTACGGCATACTCGTTGCGGGTGATGGCGTTAACCTCGCTCAGCGCGGCGCAGGCCGTCAGCAGGGCCGCGGCGTCAACGTGCAGGCGGACTGCGTCGTGGCCGACGCGGGCCCGGGTCAACTCGCCCTCGCTGACGCCTAATATCTGCGCCAGATCGCGGGCATAGGCGCGCGGGTGCGCTTGGCGGGCGTTCAGGTAGCGGGTATACAGGTCATGGCTCATGCAAAGATCCTTTTTTATTGTGCAGGTGAAAACGGGGCGCGCTAACGCCCCGGGGTAAAAATAGCGTTACCACTGGTAGCTGAGCAGCAGACGGGCGCCGCGGCCATCCTGCAGCGCGCCGTTCGGCGCGTAGTAGGTCTTGTCAAACGCATTGCTCAGGACGGTGGTGGCGCTGAACTGATTGCCCAGGGCCGGGGTGCGGTAGCTGACATAGAAGTCATTGACGCCATAGCCGGCCTGCGGCTGTGTCCGGCTGTCGTTGGTGTGGAAGGCGGCGGCAAAGGTGCCGACCCAGCCGACGGAGAAGCCGCTGTGGGCCAGCGGAATATCCAGCCGGTTGCTGAGGGTGTCCGGCGTTCCGTTGGCAATCCAGTCGCCGCTTTGGCTGTTTTTGCCGCGGGTGCGGTTATAGGCCGATTCCCAGCTAAACCGATCGCTGCGGTAGTTCAGCGCGACGTCCCAGCCCCACAGTTTGACATCGTCAACGTTGATCGAGGTGGTATAGAACTGGCGCTTGGCAAAGTCGTTGACCACCTGCGTGTCGATATAGTTCTTGGCACGGGTGCCGAAGTAGCTGGACTTGAACTGCAGGCTGTCGCCCTCGGCCAGCAGATCGTCGAAGCGTAACCCAAAGCCGGCCTCTTGGGTGGTGTTGCTCTCCGGGCGCAGGTTGGGGTTGGGGCGCCAGTAGTTGACAAAGGGCCCGATGGAAAAGTGGCGGGCATCGTTGTAGATCTCTCCGATGGTCGGTGCCCGGAAGGCCTGGGCGTAGCTGGTAAACAGCATCAGCCAGTCGGCCGGGGTCACGGTAACGGCCGCCCGGGACGACCATTTGTCCGCGTTGATATCGCCATAGCTGTCGTTGTGGGCTCGGTAGTTATCGTAGCGGGTGCCAGCCACCAGGCTAACGGGCAGATCGCGCAGGGTTATCTCATCCTGCAGCCAGCCCGAGGCAAAGCGGATGTCCGCCTGGGGATAGGCGCTGGCGCCGCCGCCCGGGCGCTGGCTTTGGCCGTAGGCTTCGCTGCCGTAGGTCACCAGATGGGCGGCGGGGCCGTCGTGCCATAGGCGACTGCGGTTTTCCAGCCGAAGTCCCAGGGTGCGCTGGGTTCGGCTTTCGGCGCTTTCTCCCTGCGGGTTGGCGGTAATCCGGACATCGGAGTAGTAAGGCCGCAGGCTGGCATCCAGCCAGGTATTCTCCCTCGGTTTGAGGCGGTACTCCAGCTGCAGATCGCGTTGGAGAGTATCGCGGCGGGTCATGACGTTGTTGGCGCTGGCCTGGATATCCTGCGGATTTTTGGGCTCACGGGCGGCGTTGTCGTAATAGCGAAGGCTGGCGCGCAGCGATTGAGCATCGTCGATGAGCCAAGTGCCTTTGGCCAACAGGTTGCCGATGGTTTCGCGGTTGGCGGCGCTTTCCCCCTCGCCAAGACGCAGATCGCCGCGCTGGCGGGTGCTAAAGGAGATCAGGCCATCCAGCGTATCGCTGCGGGCATAGGCGCTGGCGCCCAGGCCCAGGCTGTGATCTTGGGTGCCGCCGCTGGCAAATACGCGGTAGCCGCTGTTTTTCCCCGCCAGCAGCAGGTCGGCGGCATCGACGGTCTGGTAGGCGATCACGCCGCCCAGCGCGCCGTTGCCATACAGCAGGGCGCCGGGGCCGCGTACCACCTCGACTCGCTTGATCAGCGCCGGATCGAGAAATGTTCCGTTCAGGTGACCGGTGTCGGTTCCCTGGCGTACGCCATCGACCAGGACCAGAACGCCGCGGTTATCGTAGCCGCGCAGCGTGATGTCCTGGCCATTGCTGCGGCCGACGCCGCTCAGGCTGAGCCCCGGGACATTACGCAGCATTTCCGGCGCGGATGCCGCGCTGGCGGCCACCGGATCCTGCTGGTCGATGACGGTGACCATCATCGGGGCGCTGAAGCTGTCGCGCTGGTTCCCGGTGGCGATAACGGTCACGCGGTCGCCGCTCTCCGCGGCCTGCAGCAGGGAGGGGGTCAACACGATGGCGCCGATGGCCAGGGTAAGCGGACGTAGGGCAGGGCTAAAAAGCGTAGGCATGGCTCAACACTCCAAATGTAGTATGGCATTGGGACTGCTGGCTGCCTTGCCGCACCGCGGGTATGCGGCGGACTGGGTGGCTGGCAAAACGGTATTAGGGCGTTATGGTATCTATTTGGTCAGGATCAGTTTGCCCGATCGGGTCTGGCGTAGCTGGTAGTGCTCTCCCTGGTGGGTAATTGTCACCCGGCCTTCCTGACCGAGCAGGGTGTGACTGGCGATGGTACTGCCCGGCGGCGCAGTACGCTCTTGCGTCAGTCTGGTACGTGGTGAATCGGGGGTCGCTTTTTCCATAGTGAGTACGTAGGATAAAATTCCGCTCTTCATCTTAATGATAATCATTATCGTATAAGCCGCCGGCGACGGCAAGCAGTTTTTAGCGCACGGGGCGCTCGGGCGGCGTCAGATGGCGGTCTACCAGCGTGTGGATCTGTCCCCAGGCCTGCGGCATTTCCATCAGGCGGTACATCCACTGCGCCAGATCGGCGCGGCGCACCAGACCGTGGCGCGGCGTCCGGTGCAGCGTGGCTTGCCCGCTGGCTTCGCCATCCAGCAACCCGCCGGGGCGCAGAATGCAAAAGTCCATACCGCTGCTCTGCAGCCAGCACTCCGCCAGGCTCTTTTCCCGCACCGCGTGGCCGAAGGCAGCGCGGGCGCGCGGCGACAGCAATGGCCAGCTCTCCCCGCAGCCCAGCGATGTCACTAACAGCATCCGGGCGATCCCCTGCTCAACGGCGCAATCGATAATGGCCCGGTGGGCGAGATAGTCATGACCGCCGCCGCCCAGGGTGGAGAGGATCGCGCTGTGCGCCCCCGCCTGGCGATATAGCGCCTGCAGCGCCTGTGTATCGCAGGCATCGCCCAGCGTGACCTGGACGCCGAGGTCGCGCAGGCGCTGGGCCTGGGCCTCTTTACGCACCAGGGCATACAGCGGGCGATGGCCTGCCGCCCGCTGGGCCAGCGCCAGGCCGGCGCCCTGTCCGGCGCCAAACAGGATCCACGGCGTCATGCGTGCGCGCCTGCGGTGGACAGCGTTTGGGCCAGGGCGCGGAACGCGGCCAGGGGCTCTTCCCGCAGGCGGCGCTGCTCATCCCGGCCGACGAACACTTTCAGCATGGCCTGTCCTTCAGGGTTGATAAACCACACGCTGGCAGTCTCCATCCCCATGAAGGGACGCTCCACCAGTGCAATGTGTCGGCAGCGCTGAGCCCGGATGTGGCCGCTCAGGCCGCCTTTGCCGCGCAGGTTGAAAAAGCCGTGTCGGTGGGCGCCGCCGGGCAGCGGGCCATGAAACTCCAGAATTAAATCGGGGTTGTTGATAAGCGTGGTGACATCGCCCCAGCCGGTCAGGGTTTGCCAAACCCGATCAAAGGCGTCGCCGTCGCACAGGGTGACCTGCGGCAGGTGGCGCAGAACGTCCAGCGCCGAGAGCGCGAAGCGCTGGGCGATCGCTTCAACGGTATCCGTCGGCGCCGTGGATAGAAAGGCGTCCAGTTCGGCAATGCGTGGCTGATGTTCAGGATGCATGGTGTCTCTCCGAGTGTGTGTGATGGGGGGCGTGCGCGGCGTGTGCACCAGCGCTAAGGGGGGTTGCCTGCAAGGGGGTCAACAGCTGAGCCAACAGCTGCTGCAGGGCCTGCAGCAGATTGCTGGCCCAAAAACGCCCGCGCGGCGTCAGCGTGAGGCAGTGATCCCGCAGGCGTAGCAAATCGCAGGATTGCCACTGCAGCAGCAGCGGCAGCAGCGGCGTAGGATCGTCGAGCAGGGTGGCGAGATCCAGCCGCCCGGTTTCGATACCGCCCTGCAGCGCCAGGCGCCAGCGGTGCTGCGGCGCGGGCGCGCTCAGCATCATCAGCGGCTTTTCCGCGGCGTCCAGCCGTTGATAGTAGGCCTCCAGGGAGCGCTGCAGCATATAGGACTGGCCATCCAAGTGGCCGCCGGCACCGCTGCCGAAGGCCAGACAGTCTGCCCCCTGCTTGATCAGCAGGTTATACAGATTGCGCTCGCGGGTGGTGCGTGCCCAGTGGCTGTTGCTGAGCTGGCGCCAGCCCCGCTTATCCAGCTCATCGAGCGCATGCAGGTAGAATGACTGGCGTTCTGCGGCGTCAGCGACGCGGGTACGGGCGTTGGCGACGGCCTTGGCCAGCGGCGTCGAGGGCAGCAGATTGAGCGCGTAGAGATCGACGCCGTCCAGCGGCAAATCCTTGACGATGTCCAGATCGTTTTGCCACTCCCGCGCGGTCTGCCCCGGTAGGCCAAACATCAGATCGCAGATCACCGCCGCCCGGTCGCGCTCGGCCAGCGCCCGCAGAAAGGCGATGGCCCGATCGCGATCGGCCCGCCGCCCCATACGCTGGCGTAGACGGGTATCAAAGGTCTGAATGCCGATGGAGAAACGGTTGGCGCCGGCCGCCAGACAGGCGTCGATGCGCGCATCGTCAAAGTTCAGCACGCGTCCTTCGACGGTGATTTCGCCGTCGGCGGCCAGCGGCAGCGCGCTGCGCAGCTGAGTAATCAGGCGATACAGCTGTTCAGCGCTCAGGGCGCTGGGGGTTCCGCCGCCCAGATAGATGGCGTGGATGGGCGCCGACTGCTGCAGCGGCAGGGCGCTCTCCAGGGCGATTTCGCGCTGCAGGTAGTCGCAGTAGCGAGCAACGGCCTGCTCGCTGAAACGGTTTTGATAAAAACCACAGAAGGTACAGTGGGTGGCGCAAAAGGGGATATGCACATAGACCAGGCGCTTATTGGGCGGCAGGGTGCGTTGGCATAGGTGCTGCCAGCCCTGCGCCAGGGCGTCGGCGGGCAGAGGCTGCTGATGGCGCCAGGGCATGGTGGCCCAGCGTTCGGGGAAGGGAATGCCCTCGGCCGCGGCCAGATAGGGGGTAATGTCCAGCGTCATGGTAACTCTCCGTTAATACCTGATCTGCGCGGCATTGAATGATAATAGTTATCATTCGATCAACGGTAATGCGAATTGTTCATGATCTGGATCAAGCGAAAGGGCACAAAAAGATAAAATGCGGGGATAAGGGGATGTCGGGACGCCGCGGGCGTGCGTCCCGATCGGGGTCAGAGGCGGCTGCCGACCGCATCGGCCAGCTGTGCGAGTAGCCGTTCGCTGTCCTCCCAGCCCAGGCAGGGGTCGGTGATCGATTGCCCGTAGATCAGCGCCTGTCCGGGCAGATTTTTCTGTGCCCCCTCGGCGATGAAGCTCTCCGCCATGATCCCGACAATATTGCGGGAGCCGGCGCGGATCTGGCTGGCGACCGCCTCGGCGACGTTAAGCTGCCTGCGGTGCTGCTTTTGGCTGTTGCCGTGGCTGGCGTCGACGATCAGGTAGGGCGGCAGGTCGTACTGGCGCAGCTGTTGGCAGGTCTGCTCCACGTCGGCCGGGTGGTAGTTGGGCACCTTGCCGCCGCGCATGATGATATGGCCAAACGGGTTGCCGCTGGTCTGGTAAATGGTCATCCGGCCATCTTTATCCGGCGACAGGAACATATGGCTGGCGCGGGCGGCGCGGATGGCGTCGATGGCGATGCGGGTGCTGCCGTCGGTGCCGTTTTTAAAACCGACCGGACAGGAGAGCGCCGAGGCCATCTCGCGGTGGATCTGGCTCTCCGTGGTACGCGCGCCGATGGCGCCCCAGCTGATCAGATCGGCAATATATTGCCCGGTCACCATATCTAAAAATTCTGTTGCGGTCGGCACCCCTAGCTGATTGACCCGCAGCAGCAGCTCTCGGGCCAGGCGGATGCCGTGGTTGACGCGGCAGGCGCCGTTCAGATCCGGGTCGGAGATCAGCCCTTTCCAGCCGATAACGGTGCGCGGCTTTTCAAAATAGGTGCGCATCACGATCTCCAGACGATCCCGATAGCGCTGGCACAGGGGGGCCAGGCGCTGGGCGTAATCCAGCGCCGCCGCCGTATCGTGGATGGAGCAGGGACCAATGATGACCAACAGGCGGGGATCATCGCCCTGAAGGATGCGTTCAATTCGTTTTCGTGACGTTGTCACGTGCTCTGCCACCGACGGATCGATAGGCAGTTGCTGCGCCAGTTCTGCGGGCGAAATCAATGTATCGATGCGCGCAGTACGCAGTTCATCGGTTTTGTGCATGGCTATCTCTAAAGCTGGTCTTCTCAACGGCAGGAGTACCGGGAAGTGATGGGGATCACGATAAAGCAATTACCGGACAAATCAATAGAGCGTCGCTGCTTTTGTGAGCAGTTGATGTACTTTCTTACTAGTACATGCGTCAGGTCGCACAATAAGCGCCTTTTTTGCCCGCCCCGCGGCGCAGGGATGCGGCGACAGGGGCAGGCGCCATCTCAATACATGCGGCGATTGAGCCCCAGGGTATCGATGATTTTGGCGGCGATCTCTTCGACGGAGTGGTTGGTGGTGTTGAGGTAGCGGATCTGGTGTTTACGGTAGAGCGCTTCGACCTCACCCAGCTCCAGACGGCACTGGCGCAGGGATGCGTAGCGGCTGTTTTCCCGGCGTCCCTCGCGGATCGCCGCCAGTCGCTCGGGGTTGATGGTCAGGCCAAACAGCTTGTCCTGGTGTTCGCGCAGCGCGGGGGGGAGCTGCAGGTTGTCCATGTCGTCGGCGGTGAACGGATAATTGGCCGCAAAGATACCAAACTGCATCGCCAGATACAGGCTGGTGGGGGTTTTACCGCAGCGTGAGACCCCCAGCAGAATAACCTGGGCGCGCTCCAGGTTGCGCAGCGAGATACCGTCGTCGTGGGCCAGAGTGTAGTCAACCGCGGCGATACGCGCATCGTAGCGGTTCAGATTATGGGCCGTCAGGCCATGGGTCAGGTTGGCGACGTGCACCGGCTGGATACCCAGCTCCGCCTGCAGCGGCGACACCAGCGCGCGGACGATGTCCTGGCAGAAACCCTCGCTGCTTTCGATAATCGTGCGGATGCGCGGCGAGACGATAGAGTAAAACACCAGCGGGCGATCGCCGCTGTGCTGATAGATGGCGTTGATTTGCTGCCGTACGGTCTCCGCTCGCTCTTCGGTTTCGACAAAGGGCAGGGTATAGCTGGTGGCGTCCAGCGCAAACTGCGACAGCACGGCGTGCCCTAGCACCTCTGCGGTAATGGCCGTTCCGTCGGAAATATAGAACACGCTTCTCTTCATGCTCTCCTCCTGTTGATGGGGGCAGGACCACCGCGACCGCGGTGCGTCGCTGCCCGGCTGATAAATAGCACGAATGTATTTTTAAGACTACAGTTAATTGAAGAGTGGTCAGGAAAGTCTTTGCTTTCAATATGCTGTAGCTACTCTGCCGCCGAAGCGTCCCACGCTGCTGGCCAATACGCTGACGATCGCGCGCGGCGCGCTTCAGCATGGGCGCGATGCGGCCAATAATGGCTGACGAGCTTCAGCACCACTCAGTAAAAAAGTGCGTTTTTTCCATGAAAGGTAAATTCTACGCTAGGTGTAACGATTCACCTGTCTTGGCCTGTGTCGACATTGTGTTAGGCTAATTATGCCGCGTTGGCGGTGTATTGTCTCCGAAACCCATGCTTTGAAATAAAAGGATTGCTTCGATGTCTAGTAATGGCGCGCAATTACAGAATGTGGTGTGGTACAACCAGCTCGGGATGCACGATGTCGAGCGGGTCGGCGGTAAAAATGCCTCTCTGGGCGAGATGATAACCAACCTGTCTGAGCTGGGCGTGTCGGTGCCGAATGGCTTTGCCACCACGGCGCAGGCGTTTAATGATTTTCTGGATCAGAGCGGCGTCAACCAGCGGATCTATGCGCTGTTGGATCAGACGAACATCGATGACGTCGACGCACTGGCGCGGGCGGGAGCGCAGATTCGCCGCTGGGTGATCGAAACCCCGTTCCCGGCGGCGCTGGAGGCGGAGATCCGCAGCGCCTATGCCACCTTGGCCGCGGACAACGCCAACGCCTCCTTCGCCGTGCGCTCCTCGGCGACGGCGGAGGATATGCCCGATGCCTCGTTTGCCGGGCAGCAGGAGACCTTTCTCAACGTACAGGGCATCGATGCGGTGATGACGGCGGTGAAGCATGTCTTCGCCTCGCTGTTTAACGATCGCGCCATTTCCTACCGAGTGCATCAGGGCTATGACCACCGCGGCGTAGCGCTCTCTGCCGGGGTCCAACTGATGGTGCGCTCCGATCTGGCGGCCTCTGGGGTGATGTTTACCCTGGATACCGAGTCGGGGTTCGATCAGGTGGTCTTTATCACCTCGGCCTATGGGCTGGGCGAAATGGTGGTGCAGGGGGCGGTAAACCCCGATGAGTTTTACGTGCATAAGCCGACCCTGCAGGCGGGGCGGCCGGCTATCGTGCGCCGTACGCTGGGGTCGAAGAAGATCCGCATGGTGTATGCCGACAGCCAGGAGCACGGAAAGCAGGTGCGCATTGAGGATGTCCCCGCGGCGCAGAGCGGGCGCTTTAGCCTGAGCGACGAGGAGATCCAGCAGCTGGCGCGCCAGGCGCTGCTGATCGAGCAGCACTATGGCCGTCCGATGGACATCGAATGGGCCAAGGATGGACACAGCGGCACGCTGTACATCGTTCAGGCTCGTCCGGAGACCGTGCGGGCCAACGAGCAGGTGATGGAGCGCTACCACCTGAGCCAGCGCGGCGAAGTGCTGGTGGAGGGGCGCGCCATCGGCCATCGTATCGGCGCCGGGCCGGTGAAGGTGATCACCAGCATCAGCGAGATGCACCTGATCCAGGCGGGCGATGTGCTGGTGACGGACATGACCGACCCGGACTGGGAGCCGATCATGAAGCGGGCCGCGGCGATAGTAACCAACCGCGGCGGGCGCACCTGCCATGCGGCGATCATCGCGCGCGAGCTGGGGATCCCGGCGGTCGTCGGCTGCGGCGATGCCACCGAGCGCCTGCGGCCGGGGACGGCGGTGACGGTCTCCTGCGCCGAAGGGGATACCGGCTACGTTTACCGCGGGCAGATCGACTTCAGCGTGCAGAGTTCGCAGGTCGAGCAGATGCCGGCGCTTCCCCTGAAGATCATGATGAACGTCGGCAATCCGGATCGCGCCTTTGACTTCGCCCGTCTGCCCAACGACGGCGTGGGGCTGGCGCGGCTGGAATTTATCATTAACCGGATGATCGGCGTGCATCCGCGCGCGGCGCTGGAGTTCGATCGTCAGGATGCGGCGGTGCAGGCAGAGATCCGTCAGATGATGCAGGGGTTTGACGATCCGGTGGAATTCTACGTTAGCCGTCTGACCGAGGGCATCGCGACGCTGGCAGCGGCATTCTGGCCCAAGCGGGTGATCGTCCGCCTGTCAGACTTTAAGTCCAATGAATATGCCAACCTGATCGGCGGTGAGCGCTATGAACCCCATGAGGAGAACCCGATGCTGGGGTTCCGCGGTGCCGGTCGCTATGTGGCGGAGAGCTTTGCCCCCTGCTTCGCCCTGGAGTGTGACGCCATTAAGCGGGTGCGCAATACGATGGGGCTGACCAACGTCGAGGTGATGATTCCCTTTGTGCGCACGGTGGAGCAGGCGCAGGCGGTGGTCTCTCAGCTGGCGAAAGAGGGGCTGCGCCGCGGTGAAAACGGCCTGAAGGTGATCATGATGTGCGAGATCCCCTCCAATGCGCTGCTGGCCGACGACTTCCTGGCCCATTTCGACGGTTTCTCCATCGGCTCTAACGATATGACGCAGCTTACCCTGGGGCTGGATCGCGACTCCGGGGTGGTCTCTGCGCTGTTTGACGAGCGCAACGCGGCGGTGAAGGCGCTGCTGTCGATGGCTATCCGTAGCGCCAAGGCGCAGGGGAAATACGTAGGGATCTGCGGTCAGGGCCCCTCGGATCATGAGGACTTTGCCCGCTGGTTAATGGAGCAGGGAATTGACAGCCTGTCGCTGAATCCGGATACGGTGGTGCAGACCTGGATTAATCTGGCAGAAAAATAAGCGTTATTTTGCTAACCCGCTAAAACGGTCGCTGCGATGCGGCCGTTTTTTCTACCGTTTTTATTTTTGCTCAGCGCGATAAAAATAAATGGCCGGTTACCATTTGAAACATGGCGGATAAAAAAAAGCCCATCAAGGCGATGGGCAAAGACTACACACAGCAATAGGGGGAGAAATCCGCAGGCCCGCGCTGGCACCGATGCACATTTCTGGATCCGGGGGATCAGACGGTTTTGGGAGTGATTCTTCTTGACACCGCGCTGAAGACATTACAGGGCTGGATTATATATCTAATTTATTACTATGACGATAGCTAATCTATAAAAAATGGAGAATACAGAACTTTCACCGGGCAGCGAGAGGAAAGGAATATGTACAGCGATTTTAGTTTCATTACTTAAATAAAGCCGCAGGCTGTTGAATAAATACCCGATGGCGTTCATGTCGGCTATTTTAATCGTGCGAGCGTAGAGGAGTTACCGCATTTTAGGCGACGTCTCCCGAAGCAGGCGCCGCCCATTATCTTACTGCAGCTTATCTAGCTCTTCGCTGACCTGCCGGGCATCTCTCAGCGGCGCCGGCGCCTCGCTGATCCAGACGGAGACCAGACGATAAGAGACCGCCAGCACGACGGGGCCGATAAACAGGCCGATCATGCCAAAGGCCAGCAGACCGCCGATAACGCCGGAGAGCACCAGCAGCATCGGCAGATCGGCGCCCAGGCGGATCAGCGCCGGACGCAGTATGTTATCCATGGTGCCGACCACGCCGCTCCACACCAGCAGCACCGTTGCCCAGGTGTTATCGCCGCTCCAGTACAGCCAGGCGACGGCCGGGATCAGCACCAGCAGCGGGCCCAGCTGGGCCAGGCAGCAGATAAACATCACCACCGTCAACAGGACGGCATAGTGGATACCGCTGATCGCCAGCCCGATACCCGCCAGTACCGACTGGGCCAGCGCGGTGACGACGACGCCCAGCGCGACGGCGCGAATGGCCTGACCGCCCAAGATCACCGCCGCATCGCCGCGGTCGGCGGCCAGGCGGATAGCGAAGCGACGGATGCCAAAGGCGACGTCCTCACCCCGGCTATACAGCAGGGCGCTGAACAATAGCATCAGAGAGCAGTGCAGGAAGAAGCCGCCGACGTGGGCCGCCTGGGTAATAAACCAGGTGATCCCCTGGCCGATATAGGGCTGGATCTTGGTGACCAGAACCCCTTCGTTCATCAGCCCCTGCCAGCTGGCATACAGTTTGGCGCCGATCAGCGGCAGCGTCTGCAGCCACTCCATCTGCGGCATTTGCCAGCTACGGGCGTTGGCTGCCCAGTCCAGGATCGGGCCTGCGTTGCCGATCAGGCTGGTAATCACCATGCCGATGGGCAGCACAAACAGCAGCAGCAGCAGCAGAGTCATCAGCACGACCGCTATCCAGCGTTTGCCCCACAGGTGATTTTGCAGCCAAATCAGCACCGGCCAGGTCGCGATCACCACCATGCTGGCCCAGGTAAAGCCCAGAATAAACGGCTGAACCACCCACAGACAGGAAATGATCAGCAGGGCAATAAACAGCGACCCAAAAATAATCCGGGCCAAATCATACTTCGGTAGTGGCTTATCCATAGTCTCCATCTCAATTGTGCGCGGCGGCGTGCGCCGCGCCTATGATGACTCAGGATAGAGGGAAAACCCAGCGCCTGCATGCAGATCTTTATCGGCGGCGGCGCGCGGCGTAGAAAATTTCACCGCCTGCTGTTTTGTGATAGCGTGAGGAGTAACCGGTTGAATTCAGGCATGGCTACCGCGCTGCGGGGCGATGCCGCATGACCGGCGCGTCGCATCGGCCGGTCGCCAATACTCGGACGCGGCGTATGGCAGGGGTGGGCCGGTGAGCCCGCGGAGCACACACTATGGACAGGATTTATGCGCATGATCCCTCGGCTTTCGCCATCGACGGGGTTTGACCCGGCGGTTACGGCATTTATTCAGACGCTGAAGCAACACGGCTTTAACGGCGAGTGCGACACGCGCTATGGGGCGCGTCTGACCATGGCGACGGACAACAGCATCTATCAGCTGTTGCCGGACGCCGTTCTATTTCCGCGCTCTACGGCGGACGTGGTGGCGATCGCCCGCCTAGCCCAGGAGGCGGCGTTTCGCCACCTGAGCCTCACCGCGCGCGGCGGGGGCACCGGTACCAATGGCCAGGCGCTGAACGGGGGCATCGTGGTGGATATGTCGCGCCACATGCAGCGGATTCTGGAGATAAATCTGCAGGAGGGGTGGGTGCGAGTCGAGGCGGGGGTCGTCAAGGATCAGCTGAACGCCATCCTCAAACCCCACGGCTATTTCTTTGCGCCGGAGCTCTCCACCAGCAACCGCGCGACCCTGGGTGGGATGATCAATACGGATGCCTGCGGTCAGGGCTCGCGGGTGTACGGTAAAACCTCCGACCATATTCTGGGGCTGCGCAGCGTGCTGCTGGGCGGTGATATTCTGGATACGGCGCCGATGCCGATTCGGCTGGCCCAGACCCTGGCCCGCCAGGGCGATCGGATCGGCGAAATCTATCGCGGGGTACTGGAGGTCTGTCTGGGGCAGCGCGAGGCCATCGTAGCCAAGTTTCCGCCGCTCAACCGGTTCCTGACCGGCTACGATCTGCGCCACGTTCTCAGCGACGATCTGCAGCGCGTCGATCTGTCGCGGCTGCTGGCCGGTTCGGAGGGAACCCTGGCCTTGGTGACCGAGGCGCGTCTGCGCATCATTCCGCTGCCGCAGGTTCGTCGGCTGGTCAACGTGACGTATGACAGCTTCGATGCGGCGCTACGCAACGCGCCGCTGATGCTGGAGGCCAACGCGCTGTCGGTCGAGACGATCGACTCTCAGGTGCTGGCGCTGGCGCGTCGCGACATCATCTGGCACGGCGTGCGCGATCTGATCGACGATCGCGCCGATCGCCCTCTGCAGGGGTTGAACATCGTCGAGTTTGCCGGTGATGATGAACACGTCATCGCCGCTCAGGTGGCGGCGCTGTGCCAACGGCTAGAGGCGATGGCGAACGCGGGCGAAGGGGGCGTGATCGGCTACCGTCTGTGCGGCGATGAGGCCGGTATCGAACGGATCTACGGCATGCGCAAGCGGGCGGTCGGCCTGCTGGGTAACGCCCAGGGGGCGGCCAAGCCTATCCCGTTTGTCGAGGATACCTGTGTGCCTCCGCCGCATCTGGCGGACTATATCGCCGAGTTTCGCGCCATTCTGGATCAATATCAGCTGAGCTATGGCATGTTTGGCCACGTGGACGCCGGCGTACTGCACGTGCGCCCGGCGCTGGACATGTGCGATCCGCGCCATGAGGCGCTGGTCAGCGAGATCTCCGATCGGGTGGTGGCGCTGACGGCCAAATATGGCGGCCTGCTGTGGGGGGAACACGGCAAGGGATTTCGCGCCCAGTACAGTCCCGCCTTCTTTGGCGCGGCGCTGTACCATGAGCTGCGTCGCATCAAGAGCCTGTTTGATGCAGATAACCGGATGAACCCCGGCAAGATCTGCCCGCCGCTGGGCTGCGATGCGCCGATGAAGCGGGTGGATGCGGTAAAGCGCGGCACCTTCGACAGGCAGATTCCGGCGGCGGTGCGCGGGGCGTTTCGCGGGGCGCTGGAGTGCAATGGTAACGGCCTGTGCTTTAACTTTGATCGGCGCAGTCCGATGTGCCCCTCGCTGAAGGTGAGCGGCGATCGTCTTCACTCACCGAAAGGCCGGGCGGCGCTGATGCGCGAATGGCTGCGCCTGCTGGCGGAGCAGGGCGTCGATCCCCTGGCGCTGGAGCAGCGTCTGGGCACGCTGGCGTCGCTGCGGGCGCTGATCGCCAAAACGCGCCACGGCTGGCGCGCCCGCGGCGGCGAATATGACTTCTCGCATGAGGTCAAGGCGGCGATGGACGGCTGTCTCTCCTGTAAGGCCTGTTCCAGTCAATGCCCGATCAAGATCGATGTGCCGGCGTTTCGCGCCCGCTTTCTGCAGCTGTACCACACGCGCTATCTGCGCCCGCTGCGCGACCATCTGGTGGCCGGGGTGGAGCGCTATACGCCGTGGATGGCGAGGGCGCCGCGGGTCTTTAACTTTTTCCTGCGTCAGCCGCTGCTGGGGCGCCTTGGCGAACGCTGCGTCGGAATGACCGATCTCCCGCAGCTTTCAGCGCCGACCCTGCGCCATGCGCTGGCCGGCCACCCGGCGCTGCTGGACTCCCTGGAGTCGCTGGAGGGGCTGGATGCCGCGGCGCGCGCGCGACGGGTGCTTATCGTGCAGGACCCCTTTACCAGCTACTACGACGCGCGGGTCGTCGAGGCGCTGATCCGACTGTGCGATCGGTTAGGCCTGCGCGCCCAGCTGCTGCCCTTTGTTCCCAACGGTAAGGCGCAGCATATCAAGGGATTCCTGCGCCGCTTTGCCCGTACGGCGCGCAGCGGCGCCGAGTTTCTCAACCGAGTCGCCCGGCTGGGGATCCCGCTGGTGGGCGTCGATCCGGCAATGGTGTTATGCTATCGCGATGAATATAAAACTATTCTGGGTGAGCAGCGCGGCGAGTTTCAGGTACAGTTGATTCAGGAGTGGCTGGCGCAGGTGCTGCCGTCCACCGAGCGGCTCAGGCCCGCGACTGACGAGACGTGGTATCTGTTCGGCCACTGTACCGAAACCTGTGCCGAGCCGGCCAGCGTGGCGCAGTGGCAGCAGGTGTTTGCCCATCTGGGCGCCCGCCTACAGAATGTCAGCGTAGGCTGCTGCGGCATGGCGGGAACCTATGGCCATGAGGTGGCCAACCAGGCGGCGTCGCGCGGCATCTATGCGCTGTCGTGGCAGCCCGCGCTGGCTGCGCTGCCGCCGGCGCGCTGTCTGGCGACGGGCTACTCTTGCCGCGGTCAGGCGCTACGCCAGCAGGGGGTGGCGCTGCGCCATCCGGTTCAGGCTTTACTGGAGATATGTGATGATTTGGAAACGCGCGATAACCCTGGAGCAGCTTAATCAGGTCGGGGAGGCGTGCATGGTCGGCCATCTGGGCATTGCGATCACCCGAATAGGGGACGATACGCTGGAGGGCAGTATGCCGGTGGATCAGCGCACCCGCCAGCCCTTTGGCCTGCTGCACGGCGGCGCATCGGCGGTGCTGGCGGAAACGCTGGGCTCGCTGGCGGGCTACCTGTGCAGCGAGGGGACTCAGCAGGTGGTGGGGCTGGAGATCAACGCCAACCACCTGCGCGCCGTGCGCAGCGGTACGGTGCACGGCGTATGCCGGGCGCTGCATCTGGGGCGCCGGCATCAGGTGTGGCAGATCGATATCCGCGACGATCGCGACCATCTGTGCTGCACCTCGCGCCTGACGACGGCGCTGCTGGACAAGCGCCAATGATGGGCGAGGATCTGCCGCTGGGGCAGGCGATATATGCCCTGCAGCTGGATGGGCAGGGCGGCTGTCGGGCGCTGACGGGCCACGCGCAGGCCTCGCTGGCGCAGCCGGCCTGGCTACACCTGGACTACCGCGAGGCGCCGATCCGCGACTGGCTGGCGACCACGCCGCTGCTGCCGGATCCGCTGCGCCAGAGCCTGTCCGGGGAGAGCCTGCGTCCCCGGCTGACGCGTCAGGGGGAGGGGGTCCTGATCACCCTGCGCAGCATCCATCTCGATCCGGCGGCCGATACGCACCCGGATCCGTGGGTGGTGCTGCGAATGTATGTGACCGGCTCGCTGATCCTCACCTCCGCGCATCGCGACAGCGCGATGCTGGCGCCGGTGGTAGAGGAGTTGCAGGGGGGCAGCGGCGCCGTGAACGGCGCGGGGCTGCTGGTTGCGATTGCCGATGCGCTGGTGGATCAGCTCAGCGACGCCATCGATGCGCGCCATGACTGCATCATCGATATGGAAGATCGGCTGCTGGATCAGCAGTTTCCTCCCCGCGGCGAGCTGGCGATGCTGCGTAAGCAGCTGATCGTGATGCGTCGTTACCTGGCGCCGCAGCGCGATGTGCTGGCGCGATTGGCCTGCGAGCGTCTGGGGTGGCTGGGCGATGACGACCGGCGTCGTCTACAGGATATCGCCGATCGCCTCGGCCGTGGTCTGGAGGATTTGGATAGCTGTATCGCCCGTACCGCGCTGCTGGCAGATGAGATCGCGTCGCAGGTGGCCGATGCGCTGAACCGTCGCACCTATACCATGTCACTGCTGGCGATGCTGTTTCTGCCCGCCACCTTTCTGACCGGCCTGTTCGGCGTCAATCTGGGGGGGATCCCCGGCAGCGAGTCGCCGCTGGCGTTCGTGCTGTTTTGCCTATTGCTGCTGATTTTGGCATTTTGCGTTGT
Source organism: Edwardsiella piscicida (assembly GCF_001896205.1). Classification (GTDB taxonomy): domain Bacteria; phylum Pseudomonadota; class Gammaproteobacteria; order Enterobacterales; family Enterobacteriaceae; genus Edwardsiella; species Edwardsiella piscicida. The sequence goes on along the minus strand of NZ_MPNU01000001.1, from coordinate 2,021,608 downwards.
TATCGGGTTAAAACGCAGTAAATGGTTGTAATCTATCGCGCGAGCAATCTTTGTGGCGTGTCAAAGTTCATGCGGTAGGTGGGGAAAAGGCCGGAGGAAATTGAGCAATATCAAACTTCACTCGAAGTAGGTAGGGCAAACTTCATTTCGCAGGTGAATGCAACGTCAAGCGATGGGCGTTGCGCTCCATATTGTCTTACTTCCTAATTTTGAATTATTGCATAGCACAATTTAATTCGTCATATGCCGGTGATTACCGGCATTTTTTTTATTTCTGAACGCGGCGAGACGTCCAGACGCCCCGCCGGGCAGATCACTTCACCTCGACGACGTCCAGGCGCATGCCGTCCGTCTGCGGACGATCGTCGTCGTCGCTCAGGCCGACCGGCTGCAGCGGAATCGTCTGGCGATCGAAGGCCAGATCGCCGCCGTCGATGATCTCACCGCCCTGCTGCAGTCCCTTAAAGTCAAACAGAGCGCCGTCCGCCAGATGCGACGGCACCACATTCTGCATGGCGCTGAACATGGTTTCGATGCGTCCCGGATAGCGCTTGTCCCAGTCGCGCAGCATCTCTTTGATCACCTGGCGCTGCAGGTTAGGCTGGGAGCCGCACAGGTTACACGGAATAATCGGGAAAGCCTTGGCGGCGGCGAAGCGCTCAATGTCTTTTTCACGGCAGTAGGCGAGCGGGCGGATCACGATATGCTGGCCGTCATCGCTCATCAGCTTGGGCGGCATCCCTTTGAGCTTGCCGCCGTAGAACATGTTGAGAAACAGAGTCTCCAGCATGTCATCACGGTGGTGGCCCAGCGCGATCTTATTGCAGCGCAGCTCGTTGGCGGTGCGGTAGAGAATGCCGCGGCGCAGACGCGAACACAGGGAGCAGGTGGTTTTGCCCTCTGGAATTTTCTCTTTGACGATGCCGTAGGTGTTCTCTTCGACGATGCGGTATTCGACGCCCTGGGTCTCTAGGTAGGCCGGCAGGACGGTCTCCGGGAAGCCGGGCTGTTTCTGGTCAAGGTTGACCGCGACCAGGGTAAAGTTCACCGGCGCACTCTGCTGCAGGTTGCGCAGGATCTCCAGCATGGTATAGCTGTCTTTGCCGCCGGATAGGCACACCATAACCCGATCGCCCTCTTCAATCATATTGAAGTCGGCGATGGCTTCACCGACGCAGCGGCGCAGGCGCTTTTGTAGCTTGTTCAGGTTGTACTGCTCTTTTTTGCTGATTTCTTGATTCACTGACATCGTTTCTGTTACCCGGCATAGACAAAAGGGTTGCGGCGGCGCGTCGGGCGACGGCGCAATTATCGGGGGCTGTCATCGTGGACGGCGTGGCGTGTATGGTACGGATTACGGCGGCGAATGCCAGCAGGAATTATGCGGCGCCGGCGCCTCAGGGGCGATAGACGTTGCGTCGCCGTGGCCGTTGCTGTATTTTGTAATAATCCATACAAAATATGGCAGGGAGGTGGAGAGATGCAACGGATTCTGACGTGGGGACTACTGATTATTTTTCTGGCCTCCGGCGCGGCGAAGCTGGCGGGGCTGGCGTTTGAGCAGGCGGCGTTTGCCCGCTGGAGCTATCCGCTGTGGTTTATGTATGCGGTCGGCGCGGCCGAAACTCTAGGGGCGCTGGGGCTGCTGAGTCGCCTACGGCGCTGGGCGGCGGGAGGACTGCTGCTGCTGATGCTGGGCGCCCTGCAGACCCATCTGCGCTTTGGCGAGTGGGGAATGCTGCTGCTGGCCCTGATACTGGCCGCCGGGCTGCTGGTGCGGATCCGTCGCTGAGTCGCGGTGAGGCGCAGGGGAGCGCTCGACGCGAGCCGCCCGTCCCCTGGCTTAAAGGGAGTCACGCCCGCCGGACGGCGGGCGATAGATCCGTCGATCAGGCGATATCCTGCACACGGATATGCGGACGCTGCGCCTCAACGCCAAAGTAGCGCATCATGCCGGCGGCGGCGTGACGCCCTTCGGCGATGGCGGTGACCACCAGATCGGCGCCGCGTACCGCATCGCCGCCGGCGAAGATCTGCGGATTGCTGGTCTGATAAGGAATGTCGCTGTCTACGCGGGCGATGATTCGCCCGGCACGGTCAACGTTTACCCCCTGGGCCTCCAGCCACGGCATGGCGTGCGGGGTAAAGCCGAAGGCGATCACCACCGCATCGGCCGGCATGAGAAACTCGGAGCCGGGGATGGGCTTGGGACGGCGGCGTCCGGCGGCGTCCGGCTCGCCCAGCGCGGTGCGCAGCATGTGGATCCCACAGACCTTGCCCTGCTCATCGACGGCGATGGAGAGGGGCTGCACGTTAAATTCGAACTCGACGCCCTCTTCACGCGCGTTTTTCACCTCTTTCTTCGAGCCTGGCATATTGGCCTCGTCGCGGCGATAGGCGCAGGTTACCCGGGTGGCACCCTGGCGGATGGAGGTGCGCACGCAGTCCATGGCGGTATCGCCGCCCCCCAGCACCACCACCTGCTTACCTTCCATGCTGATATAGGGCGCCTCATCGCTGTGCGGCAGTCCCATCACCTGCTTGGTATTGGCGATCAGGAACGGCAGGGCGTCATAGACCCCCGGCGCCTGCTCGTTTTCTATCCCCGCCTGCATGGAGGTATAGGTGCCGGCGCCGACGAACACGGCGTCAAAGTCGGACAGCAGCTGCGCCAGGCTGACGTCACGTCCCACCTCCGTGTTCAGGCGGAACTCGATGCCCATATCGCTGAAGATCTCCCGGCGCCGTGCCAGGATCGCTTTATCCAGCTTAAACGCCGGAATGCCGAAGGTGAGCAGACCGCCGATTTCTGGATGGCGATCGAACACCACCGCCTGAATGCCATTACGGGCCAGAATATCGGCGCAGCCCAGTCCGGCGGGGCCGGCGCCGATGATGGCGACGCGGCGGTTGACCGGCTTGACATAGGAGAGGTCAGGGCGCCAGCCCAGGGCGAAGGCGCTGTCGCTGATGTAGCGTTCAATGTTGCCGATCGTCATGGCGCCGAACTCTTTCCCCAGCGTACAGGCGCCCTCGCACAGGCGATCCTGCGGGCAGACGCGGCCGGTCACCTCCGGCAGACAGTTGGTTTGGTGAGAGAGTTCGACGGCCTCAAGGATCCGCCCCTCTTTTACCAGACGGATCCAGTGCGGAATATGGTTGTGCAGCGGGCAGGTCCACTCGCAGACGCTGTGGGTGCCGCAGGCCAGGCAGCGTTCGCTCTGCGCCTGCGCCTGTGGGCGGTCAAAGGTCGGGTAGATTTCGTCGAAGCGGGTCTTACGGATAGCCAGCGCGATCTTGACCGGATCCTGGCGCGGCGGGGTTTGACGCATCTGCGCCACCTTGCTGCCGCCGCTGCCGCCGATCGCGGCGCCGCGGGCATCGGCCGCCGCGCTGCCGTTAAACATCCGTCCGGCCTGCTCGTTGAACACGGCGCGCAGCTGACGCTGTTGGCGCAGCTGGGTCAGGGAGGCTTCGCTGATCAGCTGCAGGGCATTGCTGGGGCAGGCGGCAACGCAGGAGGGGCCATCGGCCACCTCATCGCACAGGTCGCACTTATGGGCGTTGGCGCGCACGCTGTCAGGGTGGTTGCTGCGCGGATCGGACTGGGTAATGACCTCGATGGCGCCAAACGGGCAGGCGACGACGCAGGTTTTGCAGCCGATGCACTTCTCCTGCCTGACCTGGATGCTGTCGTTATATTTTTCAATGGCGCCATTGGGGCAGACGTTGGCACAGGGCGCATCTTCGCAGTGACGGCACAGTAGCGCAGTGCGGCGATCGCCGCGGCGGATAACGTGGATGCGCGGCTGAAACTGCGCCGCCGTGAGAACATGCTCACCGTGGTTGTGGGCCATTACGCAGGCGACTTCACAGCTACGGCAACCGATGCAGTTGTTGGCATCGGCAATGACAAAACGATTCATAACGACCTCACCCAAAGACGAAAAGGAGACAACATGTTTGGGATATATGCACATCGCGTGCACAAATGACTGGAAAACCCTTATTAACGACAAGGAAACCTGACGGCTGCGCAATGTATCACAGTTTTTGTTATGAATTGATTAAAAAAGCGCTAAAAATGGGGAAATAATGAGTTGCATCAAAATAACAGGGCAAATTAATTAATCTGAATGTTTCTTTATTATTTATCACGATTATCACTGTGACACGGCGTGAGTTTTTCTATGCGCAAAGTGATAATCGATGTTGTAAATGTAATCGAAAAGTAAAGCGGCGCTGCCCGGGGGACAGCGCCGGTGGGTTACTCGGTGGCAGGGGGCGTTTTCCCCGCCAGCAGGCTGAGCAGGGCGAAACGCTGACGCAGGTTCTCCTCTGCCTCGCGGTATAGCGTCTGCGCCTCCTGCGGCGCCAGGCTGTTCAGCCGACGGAACCGCTGTTCGGCCAGCAGCGTTTGCGCCAGATCGCCGCTGGGCGGCCGGGAGTCCAGCGCCAGGGCGTTCTGCCCCTCGGCGCCGCGGCGCGGATCAAAGCGGTACAGCGGCCAGAATCCATTGGCCGTCAGGCGCTTCATCTGCTCATGGCTGTCGGCCAGATCGTAGCCGTGCTCCTCACAGGGGCTGTAGGCGATCACCAGCGAGGGGCCCGGATAGGATTCGGCCTCCTGCAGCGCCTTGACGGTCTGGTTCAGCTGAGCGCCCAGCGAGATTTGGGCGACGTAGACGTGGCCATACATCATCATGCTGACGCCGAGATCCTTACGCGCTTTGCGCTTACCGTGTTCGCCAAACTTGGTGACCGCTGCCAGCGGCGTCGCCTTGGACTGCTGTCCGCCGGTATTGGAGTAGCACTGGGTATCCAGGACCAGGACGTTGACGTTTTCGCTCAGGCTCAGCACGTGATCCAGCCCGCCGAAGCCGATATCGTAGGCCCAGCCATCGCCGCCGATCAGCCAGATGGATTGCTCTACCAGGGCATCGGCCGTCTGCGCCAGCGCCTGGGCCTGCGGATCGTCGAGCGTCGCCAGGGCCGCGCGCAGCGCCGCTATCTGCTGACGCCGCGTCTCGGTGGGCGTCTCCTCCTGCTGCAGCGCCGCGACCAGCGCCTCTGGCAGCTGTCCGGCCAGCGCATGGAGCAGGCGCAGCGCCCGCTGGCGGTGCTGCTGGGCGCTCAGGCGGAAGCCGAGGCCAAACTCGGCGTTATCCTCAAACAGCGAGTTGGCCCAGGCCGGCCCCCGTCCCTGTGCATCGGTGGTATAGGGGCTGGTGGGGAGGTTGCCGCCATAGATGGAGGAGCAGCCGGTGGCGTTCGCGATCAGCATACGATCGCCGAACAGCTGGGTCAGCAGCTTGATATAGGGGGTTTCACCGCAGCCGGAGCAGGCGCCGGAGTATTCAAACAGCGGCGAAATCAGCTGCGAGGTGCGTATATCGATGCGCTCCAGGCGACGGCGGTCGATCTCCGGCAGGGCCAGAAACGCGTCGTAATGCGCCTTTTCCCGCGCCAGGTGCGCCAGACGTGGTTGCATATTGATGGCCTTGACGCTGGGGTCCTGACGATCCGCCGCCGGGCAGACCGTCACGCACAGGTTGCAGCCGGTGCAGTCTTCCGGTGCCACCTGCAGCACATAGCGCTCGCCGCGCAGATCGCGGGCGCGGACCTCCAGGCTCTCCAGCGTGGCTGGCGCGTGCTCCAGCGCCGCCGGCGCGACCACCTTGGCGCGGATCGCCGCGTGGGGGCAGGCGGCGACGCAGTGGTTACACTGGGTGCAGAGGGCGGGCTGCCAGATGGGGATGGCCTCGGCGATATTGCGCTTCTCCCAGCGGGTAGTGCCGACGGGCCAGGTGCCGTCCGGCGGGAAGGCGGAGACCGGCAGGCTGTCGCCCAGCCCGGCCAGCATGGCGGCGGTAACGGTTTTGACAAAGTCCGGCGCCTGGTCGGCGACGATCGGCGGCCGGCGCGGGCTCTCGGCATCGACCGGGCGCAGGGGAACGGCGTGCAGCGCGCCCTCGACCGCCCCCAGCGCCTGCCAGTTGCGTTCGACGATCTCCTGTCCTTTATTGGCATAGCTGCGGGCGATGGCATCCTGCAGCAGCGGCAGGGCGCCGCCGTTGGGGATCAGGTCGCTGAGGTGCAGGAAGGCCATCTGCATGACGGTGTTGATACGGGCGCCGAGCCGACACTCGCGGGCGATACGGGCGGCGTTGATAACGTAGAACTTCGCCTGCCGTGCGTTGAGCAGCGCCTGCACCTCCTGGGGCAGCCGCGCCCACGCCTCGTCTGCGGCATAGGGGGTATTTAGTAGGAAGATCCCCCCGAGGCGCAGACGCTCAACCATCTGATAGCGTTCAATGAACTGCCACTGGTGGCAGCCGATAAAGTCGGCCTGCTCCACCAGGTAGGCGGAGTGAATGGGCGTTTCCCGTACTCGCAGGTGTGACACGGTCAGGCCGCCGGCCTTTTTGGAGTCATAGACAAAGTAGCCCTGGGCATGCAGCGGCGTGCTGTTACCGATAATCTTGATGTTGTTCTTCGCCGCCGAGACGGTGCCGTCGCTGCCCAGCCCATAGAACAGCGCCTCCAGCCGGTTGCTCACCGGGTGGACATCCGTCCGGCGCGGCAGGGAGAGGTGGGTCACGTCGTCGTTGATGCCCACGGTAAAACGCGGTCGAGGCCGCGGGGTCTCCAGCGCCTCAAATACCGCCAGGGCGCAGTCGGGGCCAAACTCCTTGCTGGAAAGGCCGTAGCGCCCGCCGATGGTGAGCGGCAGCGCGGCGCGTTCGCCGCTGCTAACCGCCTGCGCCAGCGCGGCGATGACGTCCAGGTACAGCGGCTCGCCCAGCGCCCCCGGCTCTTTGGTGCGGTCGAGCACCGCGATGCGCTGCGCGGAGAGGGGCAGCGCGGCGAGCAGGTGACGGGCGGAGAAGGGACGGTACAGCCGCACCTTCAGTACGCCCACCTTCTCCCCGCGCGCGCGCAGCATATCGCACACCTCGGCGCAGGTGCCGCAGGCGGAGCCCATCACGACGATGACCCGGGTGGCCTCGGGATCGCCATCGTATTCAAACGGCTGGTAGCGGCGCCCGCACTGGTCGGCGAAGGCCTGCATGGCGTCGGCCACGTGGTCATAGGCGGCGTCGTACCACGGGTTGCTGGCCTCTCGTGCCTGAAAATAGGTGTCCGGGTTGGCGGAGGTTCCGCGGATCACCGGGTGCTCCGGGGTCAGCGCATGGGCGCGGTGGGCGGCGATGGCCTGCGCTGGCAGCAGCGTCTGCAGCGTATCGTCGGCCAGCGGCACGATTTTGTTGATTTCGTGAGAGGTGCGGAAACCGTCGAAGAAGTGGATAAACGGCAGACGGCTGTTGAGGGAGGCGATATGGGCTATCAGGGCGAAATCCTGGGCCTCCTGCACGCTGGCGGCGCACAGCATAGCGCAGCCGGTCTGGCGTACCGCCATGACGTCGGAGTGGTCGCCGAAAATGGAGAGCGCATGGGTGGCGACGGTGCGCGCGGCGACGTGCAGAACGAAGGGGGTTAATTCGCCGGCCAGCTTATACAGGGTGGGGATCATCAGCAGCAGCCCCTGGGATGAGGTAAAGCTGGTGGCCAGTGCCCCGGTCTGCAGCGCGCCGTGTACGGCGGCGATGGCGCCGCCCTCAGACTGCATCTCGACGACGCGTGGAATATCGCCCCAGACGTTGGGGCGTCCGTCGGCGGACCAGGCGGAGGCCTGCTCGGCCATGCCTGAGCTGGGGGTAATCGGATAGATGGCAATGACTTCGCTGGCTCGATAGGCCACGGACGCCACTGCGCTGTTACCGTCAATGGTGATCATGAAGGTTACCTTTGGCTTCACATTGTGATGTTGTTATTAACAGGATTCTAGCAAACGCGATTTCAGCGTCTTATCAGTTTTATGGCAAATGGTCGGCCCGGCAGGTGATGAATGAATGTGTCTGCGGGTGGATTGCCGCTGGCGTCGACGCCGGATAGAATTGCGCCATATAGACGCAATAGTAATGGGATGAATAAATGAACGGATATCTGTATCTGGCGATGGCGATCGGCGCCGAGGTGATCGCCACGACCGCCCTGAAAGCCACCCAGGGGTTTAGCCGACTCGGCCCGAGTCTGGTGGTGGTTGTTGGATATGCCATTGCTTTCTGGGGACTTTCTCAGGTAGTGAAGAGCATCCCGCTGGGCGTCGCCTATGCGATTTGGTCCGGTATGGGGATCGTGCTGGTCTCGCTGGCCGCCTACTGGCTGTACCAGCAGACGCTCGACTGGGCGGCGCTGCTGGGGATGGCGATGATCGTCGGGGGCGTGCTGGTGATTAATTTATTCTCCCACACGTCGGCACATTAAGTTACATTCTGCAACCGCTCTGTCCATCGCAGACGGCGGCGCTCAGCGGATTTCGAGAAAGCGTACGGCGTCAAGCTTCTGCAGCTGTTGATACAGCTCGCCGACGCGCTGCCGGGGGCGCAGGGTGATCTCCAGGCGGATCTCGCACAGCGTCTCCTCCTGTCGCTGGCGCAGCGACAGGCGCTCCGGCTTCAGATTCAGCTGCTGCAGCGTCAGCAGCAGCGCGCTGACCTCTTCCGGCGGCAGATGGATGATCAGGCCGTGGTGCTCTCCCAGCAGCAGGTTGCTCAGCTGGCGGAATAGCTCCAGCACGATCAGCGTCATCAGCGTGCCATAAATCCCAATCTCATACAGCCCGCTGCCGATCACCAGGCCGATCGCGGCCGTCACCCACATGCCGGCGGCGGTCGTCAGCCCTTTAACGGCCTGTTTCTGAATGATGATGGTCCCCGCGCCGAGAAACCCCATACCAGAGACGACCTGTGCGGCGATACGGCTGGGATCCAGCCCGACGTGGGAGAGCGCGAGAATATCGGCAAAGCCATACTTGGAGACGATCATAAACATCGCGCTGCCGATACCGACCAAAATATGGGTGCGTAGCCCGGCCTCTTTGGCCCGCAGCTGGCGCTCAAGGCCGATTAACCCGCCCAGTAGCCCCGCCAGGGCGACGCGCAGCAATAAGTCGGTGACCATGCTAACCTCTCGTTGTTATCTACCCGCTTGTTTTCTGCCATCATTCGGCGTAAAAACCCATGCCACGCTATCCTTAGCCTGCAGGGCTATGGTAACAAAGATTCCGCACGCTTGCCCTGTGCTGATGGCGCTTGGGCGCGGTGGCGATGGGCGGCAAAGCGTTACGTTTTATGTCAGGGGAGTGATGAGAATGAGAGGGGTTGCTATGGGGATCGGGGGGCTGCTGGTCGTGATGCTATCAGGCTGCGCCAGCGAGCCTGCGGCACAGACGGCCGGCGCGCGGCCGCATATCGCCGCCAGCGCGGCGCTGAGCGAGGGATGCGCACTGATCGGCGGCGAGGTCGCGCTGGCGCATCAGTTGGACGGCACCTCGCTGGTACAGTGTCAGCTGCCGGACGGCAAACGCTGTACGGAGCGGGGCGTGATCAGCGGCCGCTGCCCCAACTGATCGCACGGCCGCCGCTACATCCAGTCGCGTAGCCTATAGCGCCACACCGTTCCCTGCGCATCGCGCAGCGCCAGCGTCTCTCCCCGCAGCGTGAGCCGGGCGCCGTGTCGCAGCATCGTCTCCAGACGGCGCTGCGCCGCCTGCCAGGCGGGATCGGGACAGGGGGACGGCGTGCGCTGCAGCGCGGCGATGCGCAGCGTGCCCCGCCGCAGGGTCGCTTGGCCACTTAGCTGACCGCACAGGCTGACGCTGATCCACAGCCCTTCACCAAACTCCAGATCCGGCGTCAGCGCGCGGGACGCCGCCGTTGCCGCGAGGGGATGGCCATCGATCGTCTGCAGAACATAGCGATGGTGCAGCAGCAGCTGCGCCGTCGGCGGGGCGCTGCAGGCGCCGAGCAGGCCGCACAGCAGGGCGGTCAGGATCCTTTTCATATCAGCTTCTCTCTCCAGAGGGGGGTATCCGCAGGCAAGGCGTAGAATAAATGCAATGATGTCCCGCTTTTCACGGCAGCTTTCTCTGTCTCATCTATACTTGTTATTCGTACGGCAATCCAGCGAGACCACCGCGATGACGGACACGACGTCCGTCGGCTCGCTATCGCCGTAGCGCAATGTGCGGCGCGTTTTCTGCGCCGGTCGCCGTCGTCCGCAGCACGGACGCCGACGATGATTTTGACAGGCAATTGGCATCAGCATCAATACAGAAAGAGGAGTGTGCGAATGGCGATGGTATCCGACCGGCCGGCGGCTGCGTTTAGCACAAACACCATGGATTTTCTGGCCAGCAGTATTGCAATGATGGAGTCACAGGGGCGCAATATCAGTGCGACCGAGGTACAGGGAAATATGACGGCGAAACAGCGGGCGCTGTTCAACGAGCGTCTCGCCTACTATCGCCAGCGCTATACGCAGGAGGAGTTGGTGTAGGCCGCCGCCGCAAATCGTGAACGAAAAAACCCGCCGCAGCGGGTTTTTTTGTGCGCCAAGACACACGTGGCGATCAGGCGGTAAGCCGATTCGGGCAGTGACGATGATGGATCAGATCATCGATGTTCTGCAGGGTGGTCAGCGAGATGCTGGTCAAGGCCTCTTCGGTCAGGAAGGCCTGGTGGCCGGTAAACAGCACGTTATGGCAGGCGGAGAGGCGGCGGAATACGTCGTCCTGGATCACGTCGTTGGACTTGTCTTCAAAGAACAGGTCGCGCTCATTCTCATACACGTCCATGCCCAGGGCCCCGATCTTCTGTTGCTTCAGCGCATCGATAGCGGCGCAGGAGTCGATCAGGCCGCCGCGGCTGGTATTGATGATCATCACCCCGTCTTTCATTTGGGCAAAGGCATCCTGGTTTAGCAGATGGTGATTCTCCGGCGTCAGCGGGCAGTGCAGGGTAATGACGTCGGACTGGGCATACAGGGTCTTCAGATCGACATACTCTGCGCCGAGCTCCAGCGCCTGTGGGTTGGGATAGGGATCGAATGCCAGGATACGCATGCCGAACCCCTTGAGGATACGCATCGTGGCGATCCCGATTTTCCCGGTGCCGATGACGCCGGCGGTACGGTTGTGCATGTTGAACCCGATCAGCCCTTCGAGCGAGAAGTTAGCGTCGCGGGTGCGCTGATAGGCGCGATGAATTCGACGGTTAAGGGTCAGCATCATGCCAACGGTATGCTCGGCGACCGCCTCCGGCGAGTAGGCCGGGACGCGGACCACCTCGATACCCAGCGCTTTGGCGGCGTCCAGATCGACGTTGTTAAAGCCGGCGCAGCGCAGGGCGACGATACGAATGCCCATGGCGGCCAGCTGCTCCAGCACTTCGCGTCCGCCGTCATCGTTGACAAAAATGCAGACCGCATCGAACCCCTGGGCGGTTTTCACCGTCTGTGGGCGCAGCAGAAAGTCAAAAAACTCCAGTTCAAAGCCGAACTGCTTATTTACCAGCTCAATATATTTTCGGTCGTATTGTTTGGTGCTGTAGATGGCGAGTTTCATAAATATTCCCCCAGCTGAAATTGTGATCATCATAGCAAAAATAGAGAAGGTGGACAAAACGGACGGGGAAGTGTGATGTAAATCATTTTTTCCTGTTAGCGCCTTGAATGGCAATAGATTAATCCACTGTCGTCCGGGGTACATTTAGCTAAACTGGTAAGTATGGTATGGTGCGGCGCCGTGGCGTAACGGGTGGGGAAGACGAGTGAAAAAGCGATATATCGGTGCGATAGGCGCGGCGGTGTTACTGTCGGGCAGCGTAGCGGCGTGGTGGAGTTCGCCCTACTGGCTGTCCGCGGCGCTGCGGCCCTGGCTGCCGGCCGGCGCCGATGTGATGATTCCCGCCCGGCCATACTGGTCCGATGGTGCCCTGCGGCTGCCGCGGCTGGACTATCGTCTGGGCGCATGTCCACTGCTGAGCCTGCGCGGCGCGGCATTGAGCTACCGGCGCCCGCACTGGCAGCTCAATGCCGATACGGTCGATCTGGACAGCCGCTGCTTCTCTGCCGCGCCCGGCGGGGGCACCATGCCGTCGATCGCCTCGCTGCAGCAGTCGCTCCCGCCTCTGGCCCTGACCATCGGGCGTCTCAATATCCTGCCGTGGCAGCGCTACGGCGGAACGTTCCGGCTGAATAATCAGGATGGCGCCCAGCGTATCGGCCTGGACGGCGAGCAGCTTAAGCTGGATCTGGCGCTGGAGCATCAGGCCCTGAGCGTGCGCTCGCTGCTGCTGCGGCTGCCGCAGCTCGACGATGCCCTGCAGCTACAGGGGAAGATAGCGCTGGGGCTGGATCTCGCGACCGTGCCGCCGGGAGGACTGCTGCAGGCGCAGTTTCGTCTGTCCGGGCTGCCGCACCCGCTACGCCTACGGCTTATCTGGCAGCGCCAGGGGGGGCGCCTGCTGCTCAACGCGCTGGATCAGCCCCGCCCGCTGGTCGATTTGCCCTGGCAGCAGCAGCAGGGGGCGCTGACGGTCAGCGATGGGCAGTGGTTTTGGCCCTATGGGCCTCAGCCGCTGCAGGGTAGCGCCGCGCTGCAGCTGCGCGACTGGCTATCGGGGTGGCGGCATACCCAGCTGCAGGGGCGGGTCAATATGCTGACTCGGGGGACGCAGGGAAAGGCCAACATGGTGATGCAGCTGGGGCCGGGGCGGCTGGATTTTCAGGCGGGGGCTTTTCCCCTGCGCCTGAACGGCTTGGTTAATCATGGCGGTCTGTCGTTTTCCGCCGCCCTCGATGCGCGGGTCAGCGGCACGCCCGAGGACCCCACCCTAAGGCTGCTGCCCGGTGCGCTGCTGCGCATCTGGGGTAAAACCGATGCCCAGACCACCCTGCAGGAGGTGCGCTGGCCGCTGGCGGGGGTGCGCGTCAGCCGCGACGGCGTCAGCGGACGTCTCCAGGCCATTCTGCGCGTCAGCCACCGCTACTGGGGGCAGGGACAGCTGCATCTGGATGGCCAGGCCGAGGCGTTTCGCCCCGATAAGGGACTCTGGCGCTGGCGCTACTGGGGAAAAGGGCAGATGCCGCCGCTGCGGGCGCGCTGGGACGTTAGCGGGCAGGGCGCATGGCAGGATGATGCGCTGCACCTGGACTATCTCTCCGCCGGCTTCGATCGCCTGACCTATGGGCTGGCACGGGTCATCCGCCCACGCCTGACCCTGACCCAGCCGCTGATGTGGCTGCGGGCGTCGCAGCATGCGGCATTCCACGCCGGGTTTGCCCTGGCCGCCCAGCGGATTGATTTTACCCACGGCGGCTATCTGCCCACGCCGCGTCTCCAACTGACGGCGCAGGGTGAATCGCCGGCGTCGATGCAGCTGCGCGGCGATCTGCGCGCCGGCGCCATCGGCCCGATCCGGCTGGATGGGCGTTGGGATGGTACGCGTCTGCGCGGTCAGGCCTGGTGGGCCAGCCAGCCGGTAACGGTCTTTCAGCCGCTGCTGACGCCATCGCTGGGGGTACGTCTGCACGAGGGGCGATTCCATGCCCAGGCGGCCTTTTCGGCGGCGCGTGGCCAAGGCTTTGTCGCCGGGGGGCATCTGCAGGCCAAGGGCGTGGGCCTGTGGTTAAAGGATGGCCGGGTGGACGCGATGGATCTGACGCTGCCTTATCGGCTGCACGACAGTCGCTGGCAGCTCGGCCCACATACGCCGGTCACCCTGCGTATTGATCGACTGGTCAATCAGTTCGATCTGCGGAAGATCCGTGCCGATCTGCAGGGTTATTACCCATACGACGAGGCCTCCCCGCTGACCCTGAGCGACGTGACGGCCGACATGCTGGGGGGCGAGGTCGGTTTTTCCAGCCTGCGTCTGCCGCAGCATCAGCCCACGCTGCTGCGGCTGCACAATATTGAGCTGAGTGAGCTGATCACCGCGCTGAAGGTGAAGCAGTTTGCCCTGTCGGGCAAGGTGGATGGCGAGCTGCCGCTTTATCTGCATAACCCGCAGTGGATTATTCACCGCGGCTGGCTGGGTAACACCCGCCCCGTCACGCTGCGCCTGGACAAGGATATGGTGGATGCCATCGTCAGCAATAACCCGATCGGTGGGGCGGCCCTTGACTGGCTGCGCTATCTGGAGGTGGGGCGCTCCCACACCTGGATCGATTTAAGCAATCTGGGGGAGCTGACGCTGGATGCGACGCTGTACGGCATTAATCGGCAGAAGGACCATCGGCGGGTTATCGAGCTCAACTACCGCCAGCAGGAGAATGTATTCCAGCTGTGGCGCAGCCTGCGCTTCGGCGATAACGTACAGGAGTGGCTGCAGTCCCGCCTCTCCCGGGCAACGAGGAGTCAGCATGAGTAACCGTAATTTTGCGCTGCCGGCGTTGCTGCTGGCGCTGTGGGCCACGGGGTGTACGCCGCGCATCGAGGTCGCGGCGCCCACGCAGCCTATCACCATCAATATGAACGTGAAGATTGAGCATGACATTCACATTACGCTGGATAAAGAGGTTGAAACCCTGCTGAAGTCCAAGCCTGGGCTGTTCTAAGGAGGAGGGGTGAAACGCTATCGGATTCTGCTGTTTTGCGCCGCGCTGGCGCTGAGCCTGCCGCTGCGGGCGGTAACGCTGGATGAGGCCCGGGCCAGTGGTCGGGTCGGGGAGACCCTCAGCGGCTATCTGGCTGCCCGCAGTCAGGACGCCGAGACGCTGGCGCTGGTGGCGCGGGTCAATCGGGGGCGGGCGGAAAGCTATCAGGCGCTGGCGCAGAGCAACGGCGTCAGTCGCGACAGCGTGGCGCGCCTAGCGGGCGAAAAGCTGGTGGCTCGCGCTCGGCCCGGTGACTACGTGCAGGGCATCAACGGTATGTGGCTGCGCAAGCCGTGATCAGCGTCGGACATCGGGGGTAAAGTGCGCGCCCTGTCACACTCTGACCCGGCGCCCGTCTGTGGTAAGATAGGGAGATAACAGGATATCAACTGCCGCGCCGGGCGAATACGTATCGCACCGGCGCCTTTCCAAGGAATTCTGAACGTGAAATCCCCGCTTGGTGCGCTGGCCGACCAGCTTGATGATGTCATGCTGCGCGATCGCCAGCGTTTGATGCGCCGTCTCCAGGGCGCCAATAAAATCACCCAACCCGATACCCTGCAGGCGACCGCCGCGACGCTGGCGGAGGAGATCGCCCGGGCGCGTCAGGTGACGGCCAACCGGCGCGCCGCCTGTCCGACGATTAGCTATCCGCCGGGGCTGCCGGTCAGTCAGAAGAGCGAGGCGCTGCTGGCGGCGATCCGCGATAATCAGGTGGTGATTGTCGCCGGGGAGACCGGCTCCGGTAAAACGACCCAGCTGCCCAAAATGTGCCTGGCGCTGGGGCGCGGAGTGCGCGGGATGATCGGTCACAGTCAGCCGCGCCGCTTGGCGGCCCGTTCGGTGGCAGAGCGTATCGCCCATGAGCTGGATACCCCGCTGGGTAGCTGCGTGGGCTATAAGGTGCGCTTTAGCGATCGGGTCGGCGACAACACGCTGGTCAAGCTGATGACCGACGGGATTTTGCTGGCGGAGATCCAGCAGGACCGACTGCTGATGCAGTATGACACGCTGATTATCGATGAGGCCCACGAACGCAGCCTGAACATCGACTTTATCCTGGGCTATCTGCGTCAGCTGCTGCCCAAGCGTCCCGATCTCAAGGTGATCATCACCTCGGCGACCATTGACCCGCAGCGTTTCTCCCGCCACTTCAATAATGCGCCGATCGTCGAGGTATCCGGACGGACCTATCCGGTTGACGTTCGCTACCGGCCCATCGCCGATGGCGAAGGCGATCGCGATCAGACCCAGGCGATTATCGATGCGGTGGATGAGCTGCGCCATGAGGCGCCGGGCGATATTCTGATCTTTATGAGCGGCGAGCGAGAGATCCGCGATACCGCCGATGCGCTGAACCGCCTTGAGCTGCCCCATACCGAGGTGCTGCCGCTGTATGCTCGCCTGTCCGCGGCCGAGCAGAACCGGGTCTTTCACGCCCATAGCGGACGGCGCATTGTGCTGGCGACCAACGTGGCGGAGACCTCGCTGACGGTGCCGGGGATCAAATATGTTATCGATCCCGGTACGGCGCGCATCAGTCGCTACAGCTATCGGACCAAGGTTCAGCGGCTGCCGATTGAGCCGATATCCCAAGCCTCGGCCAATCAGCGTAAAGGGCGCTGCGGCCGCGTCTCCGATGGGATCTGTATCCGGCTGTACGATGAGCAGGACTTCCTGTCGCGTCCCGCCTTTACCGATCCGGAGATCCTGCGCACCAATCTCGCGTCGGTGATCCTGCAGATGACCGCGCTGGGGCTGGGCGACATTGCCGCCTTCCCCTTTGTCGAGGCGCCGGATAAGCGCAATATTCAGGATGGGGTGCGTCTGCTGGAGGAGCTGGGTGCGGTCACGGTCAATGCGCGTGGACACCAGCAACTGACCGCGCTGGGACGTCAGCTGGCGCAGCTGCCCATCGATCCGCGTCTGGCGCGCATGGTGATCGAAGGGGAGCGCAACGGTGCCCTGCGTGAGGTGATGGTGATCGCCGCCGGGCTGTCGATTCAGGACCCGCGCGAACGGCCCGCCGACCGTCCGCAGGCGGCGGATGAGAAGCACCGTCGCTTCAGCGATAAAGAGAGTGACTTTCTGGCGCTGGTCAATCTGTGGAACTATCTGCGCGAACAGCAGCAGGCGCTCTCCGCTAACCAGCTGCGTCGGCTGTGTAAAAGCGAGTTTCTCAACTATCTGCGGGTGCGCGAGTGGCAGGATATCTATACCCAGCTGCGTCAGTCGGTGAAATCGCTGGGGTTCCATATTAACAGCGCCCCCGCCGATTACCGGGCGCTGCACTGCGCGCTGCTGAGCGGCCTGCTCTCCCATATCGGACAGAAAGATGTCGAAAAGCAGGAATTTACCGGCGCGCGCAACGCCCGTTTCGCCATTTTTCCCGGTTCGTCGCTGTTTAAGAAGCCGCCCAAGTGGGCGATGGTGGCGGAGCTGGTGGAGACCTCTCGCCTGTGGGGGCGCGTCGCCGCACGGATCGACCCGGAGTGGATCGAACCCTTGGCACAGCACCTGATTAAGCGCAGCTATAGCGATCCGCACTGGGAGAAAAGCCAGGGCGCGGTGATGGCCAGCGAGAAGGTCACGCTGTATGGTCTGCCGATCGTCAACGAGCGGCGAGTGAACTACGGACGCATCGATCCGCTGCTGTGCCGAGAGCTGTTTATTCGCCATGCCCTGGTTCAGGGGGAGTGGCAGACAAAGCACGCCTTTATGCGCGCCAATCAACGTCTGCGCAGCGAGGTCGAAGAGCTGGAGCACAAGTCGCGTCGCCGCGATATTCTGGTGGATGACGAGACGCTGTTTGCCTTTTATGACCGACGGATCGGTCAAGAGGTGGTGTCGGTGCGTCACTTCGATAGCTGGTGGAAGAAAGCGGGGGCCGCGCAGCCCGAGCTGCTCAACTTTGAGAAGTCGATGCTGATCAAAGAGGGGGCCGCCCGCATTAGCGCGCAGGATTACCCCAATGCCTGGCAGCAGGGCAACTTTCGCCTGCGTCTTTCCTACCAGTTCGAGCCGGGCGCGGATGCCGACGGCGTGACGGTGCATATTCCGCTGGCGATCTTGAATCAGATCGAGGATCGTGATTTTGATTGGCAGATCCCCGGTATTCGCCGTGAGCGCGTGATGGCGCTGATCAAGTCGTTGCCGAAGCCGCTGCGGCGTAACTTTGTGCCGGCCCCCAACTATGCCGATGCCTTCCTGGCCCGTGCGACGCCCTTTGAGCTGCCGCTGCTGGAGTCGATGGAGCGCGAACTGCGCCGCATGACAGGTGTGACAGTGTCACGTGATGACTGGCAGCTGGATCAGCTGCCCGATCACCTGAGCGTCACGTTTCGGGTGCTGGACGATCGCAACCGGCCGCTGGCCGAGGGTAAGTCGCTGGAAGCGCTGAAGCAGCGTTTGAAGGATCGTGTACAGCAAACCCTGTCGGCGGTGGCGGACGATGGCCTTGAACAAGCGGGGCTGCATCTGTGGAGCTTTGGTCAGCTGCCGCAGTGCTATGAGCAAAAGCGCGGCGGCTATGCCATCAAGGCCTATCCGGCGCTGGTGGATGAGAAGGAGAGCGTGGCGATCCGGCTCTTTGAGACCGAACAGGAGCAGCAGCAGGCGATGCGCCGCGGTCTGCGCCGGCTGCTGCTGCTGAATATTCCGTCTCCGGTGAAGTATCTGCATGAAAAGCTGCCGAACAAGGCCAAGCTGGGGCTCTACTTTAACCCCTATGGCAAGGTGCTGGAGCTGATCGACGACTGCATCGCCTGCGGCGTGGATACGCTGGTGGCGCGCCACGGCGGCGCCGTCTGGGAGACCGCGGCGTTTGAGGCGCTGCATGAGCGGGTGCGCGGCGAGCTGAATGAGACGGTGGTTGCGATTGCCGCACAGGTCGAGCGCATTCTGACCTGTGCCAACGGGATCAATAAGCGCCTGAAAGGGCGGGTTGACATGACGATGGCGCTGGCCCTCTCCGATATTAAGGCGCAGCTGGGCGGGCTTATCTACCGGGGCTTTGTCACTGCGACCGGCGCGGATCGCCTGGCGGACGTGGAGCGCTATCTGCACGCCATCGAGCGTCGCCTGGAGAAGCTGGGTATCGACCCGCACCGCGATCGGGCCCAGATGCTGCGCGTTGAACAGGTACAGCAGGCCTGGCAGCAGTGGCTTAACCGTCTGCCGCCGGTGCGGCGTCAGACGCCGGAGGTACAGGCTATCCGCTGGATGATCGAGGAGCTGCGCGTCAGCTATTTTGCTCAGCAGCTGGGCACACCCTATCCGGTGTCAGACAAGCGTATCCTGCAGGCGATGGAGGCGGCGGAGCAGCCATAGCCGCGCCGCCCGGGGCCTCAGCGCATTAGACGCTGCAGCCCCGCGTTAATCGCGGTAACGGCGACGGCGCGATTATCGGCCAGCGCTCGGTTTTCCGCCGCCGGCGCCGAGCTTTGGATCGCGACCAGCGTCCATCCGGTCGCCTGACGCATCAGCAGCGGCGATCCGCTGTCGCCCGGCAGCGTATCGCAGCGGTGGCTCAGCACGCCGCTCTGTGCCCAACCGGTGATGAGGCAGTCGCGATGGCGATAGAGCACATCCAGATGATCCTGCGGATAGCCGGCCTGGGTCACCTGGCGGTGCTGCGCCTTCAGCGCCGCGCTCAGCGCTTTCGGTGTCCCTTGCCATACCGGCAGCGGACGCAGATCGGGCAGGGGACCGGCCGTGATCTCCACCAATCCATAATCCTGCGGCGCCGCCGCCGGCGGAACAATCCAGCCATCGCCGTCGGCCTTGAGCTTTTTGTACAGCTGCGGATTGACCCGCGTCTGTAGATGGCGTGACTGGTAGCGCCACTTACCGTCCTGAGACATAAAGCGCAGCGCTACGGCGCGATCGGTTTTTCCCGGCGGTGCCAGCAGACAGTGGCCCGCCGTCAGCGCCCAGCGCGGCGCGATCAGGGTGGCGGTGCACAGGTTGCCGCTGGCGGTTTCGACCTGGCCGATGGCGTTCCATGGCCCGTCGGCGACCTCACTGACGCGATCGCGATCGTCGTGACCGAAGAACAGCTGTCGCTGCTGAGCGGGGGTAAGCCCGTCATCCGCCAGGGCGGCGTGCGGTAGCCAGGGAGTCAATAACAGCGTAATGCTCAAAAGGGCAGGGAAGCGCATGGTTAATTCCGTGAATCATCGTGTTATTTATCGACAGTGTAGTCAATCGGCGGGGCGCTATGCACGTCATCTGATGCAGCTAAACATAAAAACAGGCTGCGATGATGGCGCACAGAATGAGCAATAGCATCAACAGCTCGAAGCGATAGTGACGGAACATAGGAGTACCCCAGGGGCAGAGCGGGCCGATAGGATAATGGTAGAAGATTGGCTGCGCTCCGACTGTGGGGGAATGGTTTCGGCATGTAACCCTTTGTACGGCGTCGCGAGATCTCCAATTAGTTACAACATACATTTATCTCTCTTTTCCCTCTTCTGAACGCTTCCCGCCGTCAGACAGTCACACCGGTTATGAAGGAAAGGAGAGATCGCTGGGTCCATTAGGCGAGGGGCGGGGTAACGACCGCTCGATTTACGCCATTCGTCGATGTCTCCCTGAGGCTAATAAGGCGGCGGCGGGAGCGGTCTTCGCTTACTGCTCGCGGATTGATTCATTAGGTCATAGCGGCTCAGGCTTCCGGCGTTATTCCTCTGCTTAGCGTCAGAAGCAAACGTGCAGTTACCCAGCGCGACATCTAATGATCCTGCCATGACCTCTGAGACGAGACGATGCGCCAATCATAGATGATGCCGATGTTTTAAACTTACAAAATCAAGGATTTCAGCCTAATTGAGGTAATGGCATAATCAGGCCGACGAAAGCGAGAGTGAGCATGAGTGTGAAAATGGATAAAACATCTAAAAATCAGATAGTCGATAGCGACATTGCGCGCTTATTGCTTAAACACAGAAAAACACGCGGCTGGACGGTTGCAGAGCTTGCGCAGCGATCGGGCGTCAGCCAGGCCATGATTAGCAAGGTCGAACGGGGCACCTCCAGTCCCAGCGCGACAATACTGAGTCGCTTAGCTAGCGCCATGAATATTACGCTCTCAACATTTTTCGCAGAGCTTGAGCAACACCAGAATTCACGGGTGCGCTTTGCCCATCAGCAGCAGCATTGGACAGATGAACAGTCGGGCATTACTCGCTGGTCTCTCTCCCCCGTGGGCGCATGTCCAGAGCTGATAAGAGTCGACATTCCCGCGCTGGGTCAACTAACGATCCCTGCCTGCGCGAATGAGCATCTTTCAGGGCAAACACTCTGGATGCTGAGTGGCTGCCTTGATTTTCGGGTCAATCATCAGAACCATCATCTCCAGGCTGGAGACTGTATTGCCCTTACCTTTACAAGCGAATATCAAATGAATAACCCTGATAGGGAGCAGAGCTGTTCATACGTTGTGGCTTTTTGCCAAAAAAATAAATGATATTCTCCCTGCAGCCGCCGTTAACATCCGTCGGCTTTGCGCAGGTGTAATAGGGGATACGGCCTTCCCTGGCTATCCAGGTCGGAACGCCCTGAGACGTTAAAGCCCATATGTTGATAAAACCCTACGGCCTGCTGGTTTTGTTCATTTACATCGACGCTTAAATCAGGGTGAAGCGCCAGTGCATGTGATATCAACCGTTTGCCGACGCCAAGCCCGCGCGCAGAAGCATCGACAAAAAGCGCCTCTAGATGGCCATCATGCAAAAACATAAAGCCCAGTGGACGATCTTCCTGGTTAGTTGCAACCCAGACGGGGGTTTGTGAAAAAAAGCTGATAACCTCATGTTCGATCTGTTGCCGGTCGTGGGCGGTGAGAAAATCGTGCGTAGCATCTACAGCATTGCGCCAAATTTGTATAATTTCGGGTGCCTCAGATAGTCGTGACATTCTGATTTTTAACATTTTGCTACCTTCTCGTGGCCATTATTGGGTGTAGTTACGTCCAAAATTCACCTGCGCAAATTTACTATAGTGGAATTAAATTCACAATAGTGTTCTCGTCGCGATCTCGTATCACGCGTTCAGGATGAACGTTAGCTATCATAGTATTTCTATCCTCTTGGGGTTCTACGCCGGAACCGCCGAAATTTCTGTCAACTCTGGGCTAAGCGTTTAAAACCATAAACCTGTGGTTTATCCTGTATGAGCGGTCGGTTCTTACTCGCTTTTCCGTTACAATTCGATAACAAATAAGAGTGATATTTGTTTGAGCCAAATAGATATTTTTGTATTGACCCGTCTATTGCTTCATAGTTGATACTTCACTTCTGGAGGTGCGGTATGTTCCGAATATCAGAGGTTGCCGCCATTGTAGGTCTATCTCGCACGGCGCTGCTTTACTATGAAAAGCTCGGTATTATTAAAAGCATCAGGCTTCCTAATGGTTATAGGAGTTACAGCGAAAAAGATGTTCAAAGACTGCAATTAGTCATCCATCTGCATGCTGCAGGCCTGACTCTCAAGGAGTGTCTGGTATGTATAAATGTGAAGAGTGATAAGCAACTCTTAACAGCAAGGTTGAAACAACTCGAAGATGATATAGCCATAAAGTTACGGGCTAAAATGTTACTGGAGTCTATGTTAGGTGTTTCAGAAGAACGGACTTGGCATCTGGAGTTGGAAAAAATATCGCCAGATGTGCATTTGCGCTGGCTCAATACTCAGGGGATTAATGAAAAAGAGGCTCTAAGAATTCGCAACCTTTCAAGAAATATTCATGAGCATGATTCATATATGTCTGACTTTAATGAAATATTTCTCGGTCTCATTCGCCTTGGACCAGGCTCTGATCCAGATACGTTAAGAGCGTTAAGCATGGTTCCCGATAATCTAGATAACATTCTTGAGATTGGTTGTGGACGTGGGGTGGCGACTCGATTGTTGGCTTCAAATACTCAGGCTCACGTTACAGCTCTAGATAATGAACCACTATATTTGAATGAGTTATATGGTCTGCGTCACCGCGTAAATCTGTGCTGTGCCAGTATGAGAGCACTTCCTTTCGCCTATGGCGTATTTGATCTTATTTGGTCAGAAGGCAGTGCCTACATCATGGGATTTAATAATGCTTTATTGTCATGGAAGAAGTATCTGAGAGTTGGTGGATGTCTGGTCATCAGTGAAATAGTTTGGTTAAGTAATACACCTAGTGAAAGCGCTAGAAATTTCTGGTTGAAAAATTATCCAGCCATGTTAAATGTTGCACAAAATAAGATGCTGATTAAAAAAGCAGGTTACGATCTAATCTCAGATTTCGAAATAAGTAAAGAAGCCTGGGATCTTTATCTTTCGCCGCTGAAAAAAAGAATTGAACTTTTAAAAAGTAAATTGAGCCACTCGATGGCTTGGCAGGACCTGAAAAGAGAAATAGATATCCATGATACCTGTCTGGGGGAGTATGGATATCAAATTTTTATTATACAAAAGAGACAATAAAATGATTATCAGAGAAGAAAAGAAGCAAGATATAAACCATATAGAAAGGTTAACTTTATTGGCGTTTACAGGACATCCTCATCATGAACCGGGTTCATCCCCAAATGAGCATATGATTATCAATAGATTACGTGATGCGGAAGC
Organism: Edwardsiella piscicida; assembly: GCF_001896205.1. Lineage (GTDB taxonomy): Bacteria > Pseudomonadota > Gammaproteobacteria > Enterobacterales > Enterobacteriaceae > Edwardsiella > Edwardsiella piscicida. The sequence goes on along the minus strand of NZ_MPNU01000001.1, from coordinate 1,998,496 downwards.
AATGACATTATCATTGGTCGCGGAGGATGATAGTGGGATTATTGGTCATCTTGCCTATTCATCCGTAAAAATAGATGGGATAACAACCCGCTGGCATGCTCTGGCGCCTATCTCTGTTTCACCTTCGCGGCAGAGGCAGGGAATTGGCAGTAAAATGATAGAACAATCGATTTTGTTGTTAAAAGAAAGAAATATTGATGGCCTTGTTGTTTTGGGTGACCCAGAGTATTACTCACGTTTTGGTTTCCATCATAATCATCGGTTCATTGTTGAGGGTGTTCCTGCTAAATATTTTTTGGCACAATCACTAATCAATATTAATCAATTGCCTTCTGGGATAGTTACATTCCATAAAGCTTTCGAGTAAAGCTCATTATTTCTTATAATAGGAAAAATCTCTCCCAATTTTTTTGGGGGGGATGTTATTTCGCTACAGTTGCATGAGAAAGTGTTCGATAAACTGTGGGTCTGGAAACCGAAAATTGAACCGTACCGGTTTTGTGGGAGAGTTTTTAGTCCGGGAACTCAGGCTGGCATAACCCCGTTTCCGATGGAAGCGTAATACGCTTTTTCGGCTTCAGCCGGGGGGATGTGACCGACTCGTTCCAGTAACCGACGATTCACGCTGTATCTCCAGCTTCAGATGTTCATCTCGCTGGTCACGCTGACTGCGTGTTTCAGGGAGCTGACGGTAATTTTGGTGCCGGTAGTACATCGATGGGGCGATATTCAGCTCATGACATACCGGTCCGACCCCATGACTACCGCAGAGGGTATCTAGCAGCGGCATTATTTTTTCCACAGACGGTCGAACTCCGCCTTCGCAAAATAAGCAGAGGTCTGCCGCAGGATATCGTTGCTGCGTCGACGCTCTCTAACCTCCCGCTCCAACGCCTTCAGCCGTTGGCGTTCGGCAGTCTTGAGTCCAGCATCACCGCCGCCAACATCGCGTTCATGCTGGCGAAGCCAATAGCGTAGGGTGTCGATGCTACAGCCGATTTTAGGAGCAATGGATTTGATGGCAGCATGTTCAGAAGGGTAACTCTCCCGCTGTTCTATCAGCATTCTGACAGCTCGCTCACGGAGCTCGGGAGAATAACGCTTGGATGATGTCGATGTCATATCGGGTCTCCTTTCACTGAGAGTGTAGTCTCCCAGAAACCCGGTACGGTTCAGTTGCGCCCGCCGCACGGTGGCGATAGCGCAGGGCGACCATCACACTGAGGATAAGATCCCGCGGGGGATATCGCATCGGGCGATGCGATCCATCCTGATTGATTATACGCGGTAGATATTTTAACTTGTTATCTATGGTTTCGCGGTTGTAAGGCAAGGGTATATGCATGATATTAATGATATATTCGCACGGCGTGAGGTCGACGTTCAACGCCTGAGCGCCTATGGGTTTCGCCAAAATGAACAATGCTATATTTACTCTCGTGATGTAGCCGACGGTCAGTTCGTTATGACGGTAACAATCACTCGGCATGGCGAAATATCTGCGGCGGTTGTGGATAGGCTCACGGAGGAGGAGTACATATTACATCGTATCAGGTCGGCGACCGGCGCCTTCGTGGGTAAAATTCGTGAGGAGTATGAAAATGAATTGATAAATATAGCGGAAAAGTGTTTTTCTCTCCATCCGTTTAAAACGGAACAGGCAAAGGAGGTCATTCGGTTTATCAAAGAAAAATATCACAGTGAGCTGGAGTTTTTATGGCCGCGCTCTCCTGATAATGCCATCTTTCGGCGGTCGGATAATGGAAAGTGGTACGGCGCCATATTGCGCATCAAGAGCGCAAAGCTGGGCGGTCTCGACGACGATATGGTTGAAGTTATCGATTTAAAAATGGCCCCGGACGATATTTCGACGCTTGTTGATGGCAGAAGATACTTTCCCGGCTATCACATGAACAAAAAATATTGGGTCACCCTTCGCCTAGACGGCGTGGTTCCTCTCGCTGAGATTTGTAGGCGCATAGACAATAGTTTCACACTGGCGGCCACGCCGGCGATGGCACAGCGGCCAAAGACGGTGGGCTGACGGTGGGTGACATCATCACGATAGGCGATCCGATCGTTAAAAATACCCTGACCGACTCGCGCTCTCACCATTTTTCCCCTGTTACATGGCGCTATTATGCAAAAAAAAGATGATACCCCCGGCGCGAGACAGGGCGCCGGGCGGCAGTTTACCTCTCCGGCAGCAGGCCCGGGGAGGGCACAGCGCGTCTTCCCCAGGGCGTATCGGCGTAAGATTACTGCGCCGCCTGATTGAGCACCGCATTAAATTGCTCGACCGGGCAGAAGCCGTTGGCATCTATCGGACAACCGCTGAGCTCAAGCGTCACCCGCTGCGGCGGTGATGCCAGCGTCAGGGGCACGGCATCGCGTAGCTGGCGAGTGCTTTGATACAGGTACTCAATCTTCATCATCTCCTGGTTTTTTGCCGTATCCCGCCAGCGCTGGAACACGATTTTGCCGCCGATGGGCGTACGCTCATACTGGTCATGCAGTCGGTAGGGTTTGAAATCCAGCGCCGTCAGCAGCGAGGCGATGTTCGAATCATGCCCCACCAGTAGGGTTATCTTCGGCGTTTTCGCCGCGTCGGTCACCAGTGCCTTATCCAGGTATTTTACCAGCGGCTTGGCGACGTTACGCGCCACCGCCGGAGAGGTGAACAGGCTGTCTTGGTAACCGTTTTTCAGCTGCGATAGGCGCTGCCACTGCGCGTCGGTGTTGATCTCGCCCCATGCGACCCGATCCACCGGAAAACCTTGGTAATACTGCAGGGTAAAGGCATCGACCAGCGAATTACCGATCTTCAGCGGCCCAGAGACGCTCGGCTCCTGTCCCACGTTGGCGCTAAAGCGATCCTGCCCGTCCGCCAGCGAACACAGGTGCTTCTCTTTGCATGCCGGGGAATCTTGATAGTCCACGATCTGCGCCAGCAGCCTGTAGCTATCGCCCAGGTGCATTTTCTGCCGTTCACTTTCCATCGCCTTCAGCGCCTGTTCGCGAAACGTCGGCGAGGCATCCGTAATCACCGGGTTAAACGTGGGATCCATGGTGCCCATCTTATCCTGGTGGTGCACCGTGATATCGCACCCTGGAAACGCGCCGGTAATGAAGAACTGCGCAGTGGCGACGGTGCGCTGCAGGCTGTTGGCGTAGGCATACACCGCCTCGGGGGCAGGACATTCGCCGCTGCTGATAAGCCCCTGCTGCGCCAGCCATTCACGCACATAGTGCCCCATGTACACCTCTAGCACGCCGCCTTTGGTAGTGAGCTGTCCACCCGGGACATCCCACTGCGGCCAGGCTTTGGGGGTTGATTGCTCCAGCACGCTCCCGTTATTGGCCAGTGGGGCACGTAGATTGTGCCGACTCATGATCAACACCTGCTGCAGCTGGTATCCCTGCGGTTCACTTTGCGCCTGCGCGGCGCCGGCCGCCAGCAGTGCCCCGACAATAACTGCGACTATCTGTTTTTTCATCCCTAACTCCTTACGCTTTTTTAATACGCCGCAAAAGTGTGACAGGTTGGCAATAATTTGCCTGGCGCTATACCGCAAAGTTACACCTACGCTGCGTTTATACTTTATCGGCAGGCGCTGACCATGGCGCGAGAGCGGGGGGCACAGAAGGCGAAGAGGCGGGGCGCAATAAGCCATCAGAGCCAATCAATCGCCGATGCTAAATACGTCGTCCCGCTTACCAATGGGGCGGTCTTATTATCGCTGGATAGGGCGGTTGGATTTTTAAATAACGCCGCGTTTTTCCAAAGAAGGGTGAGCGTTTAAACGTGATAATCATGGACTCTCATCGTGTAAAGGACGTTCCCTGTGCCAATTAACCGAGCCGCTTTGACGCTTAGCCTCCCGCCATTTCAGGTCGGGGCCCCCGCCGGGAGGCCGCAGATGCCCCCAATGAATGAGAGCCTAAAAAGCAATTTCGACACGCTGCACCGTCAAATGCGCCAGATGCCGCTTTCCCACTTCACCGTAGAGCCGAATGCGCCGGACTACTCAGGGATACGCCAGAGTGGCTTCTTTGCCCTGAGTCAGGGATTTCGCCTGTCGAACGCGAGTGATGATTTCTTCATTCACGCCCGTCGCGAAGCGCCGCAGTACAGGGGCGAATTTATCGGTGACAAGTTCCACATCAGTGTGCAAGAGCAACAGGTAGCGCAGGCCTTTCAAGCGCTATCTGGACTGCTGTTTTCAGAGGACAGCCCGATCGATAAGTGGAAGGTGACCGATATGGCGCGGGTCGATCAGCAATCCCGCGTTGGCGAAGGGGCGCAGTTTACGCTGTATGTCAAGCCGGATCGGGGCGATTCGCAGTACAGTGCGACGGCGCTTCACAAGACGCGGCAATTTATAGCCAGTCTGGAGTCGAGGCTATCGGAGCAGGGGATTATCCCCGGACGCGTCCCCGAGTCGGACGTCCATCCCGACAGTTGGCGGTATATCAGTTATCGTAACGAGCTGCGCAGCGAGCGCGGCGGAGGCGAGATGCAAAGCCAAGCGTTACGAGAAGAGCCTTTTTACCGTTTGATGACAGAGTAGACGCGGCGGCGCGACGAGAAGACATCGCTGACCTGCTCGCCTTGGGCTTTTGCGGAAGGACGGGCAGGTCGGTTGTCATTTCCCGCAGAGGATGGCACCGCGCGTTTGCCGCCGGTCACGCTGACCGAGCGCGACGAGTACGCCGCGCCGGCGGCCGCATCATTATCCTCTAGGCCATCGGAACAGACGGAGTTCTGGGGCTGCTCCCCGGTGCCACCGCCTGTTGGCCCTCATCGCGAACGACGCCGAACGGTGGCCAAACGCCTTAGCGCAGGCTATCGTCCGTCTCACTCCCCAGATAGCGCTGCTCCAGATGGCGCCGCAGGTAATCTGGGTTCAGCGGCTCACCGCAGACGTTGCGGATCAGGGTATCGGTATCCCAGCGCGAGCCATGGCACCAGATATGTTGACGCAGCCAGTGGCCGATCGGGGCGATATCGCCGGCGGCGATCTGCGCCGGGAGATCGGGGATATCGCGGCGGGCGGCGGCGTACAGCTGCGCGGCGTACATCGCGCCGAGGGTATAGGTGGGGAAGTAGCCAAAGGCGCCGTCAGTCCAGTGAATATCCTGCATACAGCCGTCGCGGTAGTTGCCGGCGGTACTCAGCCCCAGCGTGCCGCGCATCTGGCTGTCCCACAGCGCCGGAATATCCTCGACCTCAATCTCGCCTTCAATCAGCGCCCGTTCGATCTCATAGCGCAAAATGATGTGCGCCGGATAGCTGACCTCATCGGCATCGACCCGAATATAGCCGGGCTTGACGCGCTGATTGAGGCGGACAAAGTTTTCCGCGCTGAAGGCCGGATCGTCGCCAAAGGCCTCGATAACCCACGGGCGCAGGAAGTTCAAAAAGCCGTGGCTGCGCGCCAGCTGCATCTCAAAAAACAGGCTCTGAGACTCATGGATCGCAGTAGAACGCGCTTCGCCCAGCGGTTGCCCCGCCCAGGCAGACGGTAGATTTTGCTCATAGCGGGCGTGACCGGTTTCATGCACGATGCCCAGCAGCGCGCTAAGAAAGTCATCGCGGTTATAGCGGGTGGTGATGCGAACGTCTTGAGGCACGCCGCCGCAGAAGGGATGGGCGCTGACGTCCAGGCGGCCGTGGGCAAAGTCGAAGCCCAGCTGCGCCATGATACGCAGCCCCAGCTGACGCTGCGCCTCTTCATCGAAGGGCCCGCGCGGCAGCCGCGGCGGCGTGCGCTGCTGTCGCTCCACTACCCGCTGCAGCAGCGTAGGCAGCCAGCCTTTAATCTCGCCAAACAGGGTGTCCAGGCGCGCGCTGTTCATCCCCGGCTCATACAGATCCAGCAGGGCATCATAGCGGCTGCATCCGGCATGATCGGCGCGGATTTTGGCCTCCTCGCGGCTTAGCCGAACGACCGGGCGCAGATTCTCCATAAATCCATGCCAGTCATTATTGGCGCGCTGCGTCCGCCAGGCATGCTCGCAGCGCATTCCGGCCAGGGATTTCTCCTCGACCAGGGCGGCGGGGAGCAGGCTGGCCCGCGCGTAGCGTCGCTGCATTTCGGCCACATTAGCGCGCTGCTCATCGCTGAGGCTCTCCTGCGCGGCGCGCTGCAGCCAGACGCCGGTCTCTTCGTCGCACAGGATTCGGTGCATCAGCAGGCTAAGCTCGGTGAGCGCCGCTGAGCGAGCGCCGCTGCCGCCGCTCGGCATATAGGTCTGCATATCCCAGCCGGCGATGGCTGATAGATGGTCAAAGCGCGCCAGGCGCTGAAAGATCGTTTCCAAACGTTGATAGGCACTGGTCATAATCGCGACTCCACGGCCCACGGGGGCCGTTAGTAGGGTGATGGGGGTCAGGCTGAGGCGGCGGACGCCGATGGGAGCGTAGCGCTATGACGCGGCCAGGTAAACAGGAAACAGGCGCCGCCCAGCGACGAGCTGCTAATCGCTATTTGTCCCTGATAAGCCTGTACGATACTGTAGACGATGGCCAGACCCAGGCCACAGCCGCCGGTGGCGCGATCGCGGCTGGGATCCAGTCGAACAAAGGGTTCGAAGACCCGCTCGCGCTCGGCGGCGGGAATACCGGGCCCGTCGTCCTCCACCTGGAGGCAGCCATTATCACCGTCAAACCACAGCCCGATACGGAGCTTGCCCTGACTATAGCGCAGGGCGTTGTTGATCAGGTTATCCAGCAGACGCTCGAACAGGCGGATATCGATAGCGCCGAAATCGCCCCGATGGGGGATATCCAGCAAGATCTGCTGCTGGGGATGCATCTGGCGCAGCTCATTGGCCTTATCCTCCAGCCAGGCTGGCAGGTCGATCGCCTCCAGATGGGTGCTGACCTGCGGGCGATCGAGGCGTGCATAGGTCAGCAGCTCATCGATCAGCCCCTCCAGCTGGCCGATATCCCGGTTAATCGCCGCCTGCTCCTCGGCGCTGAGGCTATCGCTCATGGCCAGCCGGTAGCGCAGGCGCACCAGCGGCGTCCGCAGCTCGTGGGCAATGCCGTCAATCAGCTGCTTTTTACTGGCGATCAGGGTATTGATGTTGTCGGCCATGCGGTTAAACGCGACCCCTAAGCGATGCAGGCTGGAGGTGCTGTCGAAGTGCGTGCGCTCCTGCAGGTGCCCTTCGCCCAGGCGCTGGGCGGCGTTCTCCAGCCTGAGCAGATCCTGCCAGTGGGGGCGCATCCACAGAAATACCGGCAGCGCCAGCGAGAGTCCGATAAGCAGCATCAGGGCAAAATCAAACAGGCGCATCTCATGCAGAAAAAACAGGTAGGGGATTGGCCCGACCGCCAGGACATAGTGGCTGCGCGGAATGCGCTGTAAAAAAATGTACTCGCTGTCCAAGGCGACGATCTCGCCCTCACGCAGTTTACGATCCTGTCCGGGTGAGAGATGGCGCTTGCCGAGAGGCTCGATATGAAACTGAAACGACAGATTCCAGTCGAGTTTGTCGATGGTCTTGTTCCAATCGCGCGGCGGGATCTCACGCAGCTGGCTGCGGATCAGATACAGCGAGCTTTTCATCAGATCATCCATCGACTGACGGCCGGCGCGCTCGGCGGTGACCTTATAGACCAGCCCGACCAGCATGGCCATCACCAGAAAGCAGACGAACAGCAGCAGGTAGAACTGAATGAACAGTTTGCGCATCGGTACTATTCCCAGGCGTTAGGCGCAAACAGGTATCCCTTATTGCGTACGGTCTTGATGCGCACGGGCTCCGGCCCGGTATCGTTCAGCTTGCGGCGCAGACGGGAGATGGCCACATCGATGCTGCGATCCAGACCGTCATAGCTGACGCCGCGCAGATTCTGCAGCAGGGCATCGCGATCCATAATGGTGCCGGCGTGGGTTGCCAGCTCCCACAGCAGGTCAAAATCGGAGGTGGAGAGATGTACCTCCGCGCTGCCGAGGCGCACCTCGCGGTTGACCGGATCGATACAGAGCTGACCGAGCTGCAGCGGATTGAGTCGGGCCGACGACGCCGGCGCGGCGCGCGTACTTTCCGGCAGCGGCGTCGCATGCTGGCGCAGGTGCAGACGCAGGCGCGCCAGCAGCACCGCCGGCGGCGTCGTTTTCAGAATATAGTCACTGGCGCCCATCTCCAGCGACAGGATATGGTTCATATCGCTGTCGAGCGAGGTCAGCAGCACGATGGGCCCCGCGTAGGCCGGCCGCAAATCCCGGCATAGGCTCATGCCATCCTTCCCCGGTAGCATGATATCCAGCATCACCAGATCCGGCTTTAGCCGAATGATGGTGTCAAAGGCGGTATCGCCGCGCGGCTCCAGCGTGACATCAATGTCATGTTTCCCCAGATAGGCGGCAATCAGCTGGCCTACGTCGGGATCATCCTCAACAAATACAATTCTGCTCATCGTCTCTACACCTGGTTAACGGTTAGCGCAGGGGACGGCCACCGTCGACCCCTATGGTACGACCGGTAATGAAACGACTATTCAACAGGAAGTCAATGGCATTGACAATCTCTTGTTCGCCTGCGGCAATTTTCATCAGCGACTTATCCAGCGCTTTTTGCCGATAGGCCTCATCATCCTGCGGATTGAACAGGATCAGCGCCGGGGCGATGGCGTTGACCTTGACCTCTGGCGCCAGCTTGCGGGCAAAGGAGCGCGTCATATTGTCCAGCGCGGCCTTGCCGGCGGCATAGGCGATATGGCTATCGCTGCCGCGCTCCACGACATAATCGGTCAAATGGATGATATCGGCGCCGGCGTCTCCCTGCCCACGCAGCAGCGGCTCTAGCAGCAGATTCAGCAGGTAGGGCGTGTGGACATGGATCTGCAGCATGGCATTGAGCGTCTGCTCCGGCGCTACGTCGGGGCGTTCGGCCTGCCAGGCGCTGGCGTTGTGTATCAGCGCCCGCAGGCGGGGCGTGATGCGCTGCACCCGCGCGGCGAAGTCATAGATCCCCTCCGTCGTCGAGAAGTCACTCTGTAGGCAGTGCGCCCCGGCCTGACGCAGCGAGGCCAGGGCAGGGTATTCACTGCGGTAGGCCACCAGTACGGGGATCTCTCTGGCAAGCAGGGAGAGGGCCAGCGCCAGTCCGACGCGGCGGGCGCCGCCGGTGATCACCACCGGCGGCATGGACAGCGTATCCATCTGCAATTTCCTTAACTGAAAAAGGTGTGCGACGGCACGATACCGTTACGGCTCAGCGTACCATCGGCGCGCGGGACATGTACCGCAAAGGTTAAAATTCGCCGGGCAATTATGCCATTTGCTATATATCAATGCCTATAGCGTTAATCGAGTGTAAATGAATATGGCACAATAGAGAAAGCCTCGACGTGCCAGATGATATGATCGTGGTGCTACTCATGTGCGCTGAGTCACAAAATGTTTAGCGCTACATACAGGATAGAAAAGGTTGTGCAAAAGGGATAACTATAATATTTCTCATTTTGTAAATAAAAATAAACAAGGCGTGGAGAATATGTCGTTATTTCTTTAAAAAAGTTTTCCCTATCGCTGTAATACATTTTGCCTATTGGAATATTTAAGTAAAATCAGTTAATTGCGCTTATTTTGCTTTTTCAACTATGTTAACTCGGTGATAATAAAAAACGCACCAGGTTAATCCAACGCTAAAATGTGATGTGGCTTTTGTATGTTTGCTGCCTGAGCCAGATGAGACGCCAACTTTATATTGAACTCTCCGCAATGAGTTGGAATAATAGCCCGACACCGCAGAAATAAAGCCACGCTGCTCATGGATGTTCTAAGCGTTGGCGTGATGCGATTGGGAGCCTGGAATATGTCTGATCTTTATCGGTCTGTCGGAAAACAAGAGCGGGTTTGTTTCGACTACACGCATTTTCTGTCCGCATCGTGTAATAAACGCTGGCGTTTCGTCGATGCCATTTGTGGGGTGATGCCGCTGTTCGGCATGGTGACCCGCGACACGGAGCAGAGCAAACGCAGCACCCAGAGCGCGCGGATCCGCCAGCTGGCGCTGCAGGTGCTCTCAACCCAGGTCAGCGATGAAACCAATATCCTGCGCCTGATTGAGCTGGTAAACCATCAGGGACTGCCGGAGATCGAGATCCAGCTGCCCTATGCGCTGGAAGAGTCCCAGCTGAGCGCGATCCGCGCCCAGTCCGTCATTCCAGTCCGCATTGAGCCGCGCGGCGAGCGGCTGCTGATCGCGCTGAAATAGCGACGAGAGGCGAGGCGCAAAGAGCGTCCTCAGGCTCATGGCCGTTCAGGCAAGGCGTCGTGGCGCACGCCGAAGCGAAAACCCGGATCCGCAGGCCCCCAGGGCGTGCGGATTTTTTTATCTCTTTCTCCAGCTTGGCAGGGGGCGGTTTATCGGCCGCCGCCAGGCTAGCGAGCCCGTCCAGAGACCGCCATATAACAAGGGCCGCAGCGCTATCCGCTGCGGCCCTTTACAACGTCTCACGAACCTCGCCGTCAGTGCAGCATAAACCAGCCGGCGGGCAGGGTTGCCATCAGGAGCAGGCAGATCCCGCTGCGCTCCAGCACGCTCATCCGCTGGCGATCGCACTGAGAACGACGCGCGTGCATAAAGACCAGTAGACCCGGCGCATACAGCAGCACCGACATCAGCAGGTGCGTCAGCCCAGAGGCGTAAAGTAGCCACAGGCCATAGGCGCAGGCCCCGATGGCCGCCAGCGTGATCCAGCGATCGCCTTTTTCCCGCGCGACCTTATACAGGAAGGCGCCGACCAAGAAGTAGGGAACCAGGATCATCTCGGAGGCGATGGTCAACAGGTTGTTGTAGTTTGCGCCGGTCGCCCAGATGATGATCAGCGTCACCTGCACCGCGCCGTTGGTCAGCCACAGCGAAGAGGCCGGCGCCTCTTTGGCATTCTGTTTCCCGAAGATTTTCGGGAAGGCCCCGTGCTGCGAGGCCAAGAACGGCACCTCTGCCGCCATGATGGTCCAGCTCAGGTAGGCGCCGCAGACGGAGATAATCAGTCCGCCGGCGATCACGATTTCGCCAATCGGGCCGATCATCTTCACCATCAGTCCTGCCATGGAGGGGTTGCGCATTTCCGCCAGCTCGGCGCGCGGCACCACGCCGAGGGAGAGCAGGGTTATCAACAGATAGACCACCAGCGCGGAGACGACGGCCAGCATCGTCGCCCGACCCACATCCCGCTTATGGCGGGCGCGGGCGGAGACCACGACGGCGCCTTCCACGCCAATAAAGACCCACAGGGTAAACAGCATGGTGTCCTTGACCTGCTCCCAGACCGGGACGCCCATCTTCAGCCCGGTAAAGTCGATCTTAAACGTATCCAGGCGGAAGGCGATGGCGGCCAGGACCACAAACAGCCCCAGCGGCAGCAGCTTGGCCAGCGTCGCGGCCAGGTTGATCCCCGCCGCGGTTTTAACCCCGCGCAGCACCATAAAGTGCACGACCCACAGCAGAATGGACTCGCCGATCACCGCCTGCCAGGTGTTCCCATCGCCAAACAGCGTCTGCTGCGGCGAATCGGTGAAAAAACTCAGGGCGGCAAACACGATGACCAGATAAGAGACGTTGGCGATCACGGCGCACAGCCAGTATCCCCAGGCCGAGCAAAAGCCCACCAGCTCGCCGAACCCCTCTTTGGCGTAGGTAAAGATACCGCCGTCCAGATCGGGGCGTAAGCGGGTCAACAGCAGCATGGCCAGCGCCAGAAACAGAATGCCGACGCCGGTAATCACCCAGCCGATCAATAGAGCCGCAGGGCTTGCCACATCCGCCATATTTTGCGGCAGGCTGAATACGCCGGCGCCGAGCATGGAGCTCAATACCAACGCCGTCAGGGCGGTAAGTCCGAGTTTTTTTTCCAAGGCAAAATCCAAAAATAGATGAATTAACCAATATTTTACATTTCTACGATGTAAAAACTGACGATGACGGGCTCAGCGGGGGCTAGCCGGTAAAAGTGGCGCCGATTGTACGAAGAGAGCGCCTGACGCGCAATGGAATACTATGCAATTTGAGTAAAAAATTATTCAAAAAATAGCGAGATTGGGCAGCGAAAAGGATAAAAAAACGGCCCCTCGGGGCCGTTCATCATACGGGCGGCGCTTATTTAAACAGATCGGCGCTGACGGTCAGGTTGCCGCCGCTCTGATTTTGCCACTGGCGGGTAATGTGGTAGTACTTGGCGCCCTTCGCCGCCGCACGCTTGGCGGCTTCCGTTGACATATCGGTCATGCTGTTAAAGCGACCGGTAAAGGTGATGGAGTCAAAGGGAACCATCTGGGCGGCGGTGGCATTGTTCAGCTCTTCGATTTTGGTTCCGTTGGGTAATGTTACAGTGTAACGGTGACCGGTAGAGGACTGCGTTTGCCAGAATTGGCCGACGTTGTTGCTCAGGGTAGAGGAGGAGGCAACGCCCGGGATCTCGACGCTAGCGGCCGCGGCACCGCCGGCGGCCAGCGCCGCGCGGCCTGCGTCAGAGTTGGCGGGGATCGCATCAGGGCTCTGCACCTGGCGCTTCGGCGCATCGGCTTTAAAGACGTAGGCGGTGATCGTCTGGTTGCCGCCGTTATTGGTGTCGATCTGACGCACGATATAAAACGCCGCGGCGTCTTTCTTCTTCGCGGCGCGGGCGACGGCGTCGTTTACCTCTGGCTGGCTGTTAAAGAAGCCGCTGACGGTCACGGTATCGAAAGGCTGCAGCGCAACGGCCTCTTGCTTCGGCAGCTCTTTAACCCCCTGGAAGGTACGGTAGCGCTGGCTCTTGTCGACGGTTTCCGCATCTTTCTTATAGACGTTAGCCACGACGCGCCAGTTGCCGCCGTCGTTGCTGGCGTTGGTATCCAGAATATAAAAATAGGCGGCGCCCAGCTGATCGGCCCGGCGAGAAACGGCATCCGCCGCCTCGCTGAGCATATTGAAGCGCCCGCTGATGGCGATTTGTTCGAAAGGCTTCAGCTCCGCGGCTTTTTGCGGCGTGAGTTCTTGGGCCGCCTGGACAGAAAATGCCGTGGCAGAGAGCAGGGCCGACGCAACGAGGGTGGTTTTCAGCTTCATATCAAAAAAATCCTTTACGCCTTATAAGGTTGTTTTGGTTAGCGGCAGAAGCCTACACCGGGGCGTCCGGCTTTTGCCAAACCTTGCCGCGATTGACAATGACAGCACATAATAATGCGCCAGATTATTACACGTAATGCCGCCCCTTGCCTCAGGATTTTATGCGATAAATGCGCCAGCCCACTGTTATTGCCGCGGCTGGCATCCCCCCAGATGGGCGATGGGCAATCCGCCTGGCCGCCGGCCAGCATTTCTGTCCGCGGTGATAACTCGGCTGATAATTAATTGATTTCACTTTTCCTTTTTTAAATCACCGCCACATCCTTCCCGTGGGCTCGCGCATAAACCGCCGTAAATCAGGCATTCGCGGTTATCGCCATGACAAATGCGAAAGTTTTGCCGCTTTTGGCAGCGGACGTGACGATCAGTAGTGGATCGGCGCACCTGTTTTCAGTAGTTTATAGCAAGCTATCAGCAACTTTCGCTAACAGCATACAAGGTCATCGCAGGGTATGGATGACGCTCATCTTATTGACAGGTGAAAAGGGACGATTATGCGTATTGGTGTACCAAAAGAGCGGTTGGCCAATGAAGCCCGCGTAGCGGCGACGCCGAAAACGGTAGAGCAGCTGCTAAAGCTGGGTTTCACGGTGGCAATCGAAAGCGGCGCAGGAAAACTGGCCAGCTTTGAGGATGCAGCCTATCAGCAGGCCGGCGCCGAGGTGGTTGAACTTGACGAGGTTTGGCAGTCTGACGTGATATTAAAGGTCAACGCGCCGGATGATGATGAAATTGCCCGCATTAAGGCAGGCGCTACCCTGATAAGCTTTATCTGGCCGGCGCAGAACCAGGCGCTGTTGGAGAAGCTGGCCGAGCGTCAGGTCACGGTGATGGCGATGGATTCGGTGCCGCGTATTTCGCGTGCCCAGTCGATGGACGCCCTCAGCTCCATGGCAAACATCGCCGGTTACCGGGCCATCGTGGAGGCGGCTCATGAATTTGGCCGCTTCTTTACCGGTCAGATCACGGCGGCGGGTAAGGTGCCGCCGGCGAAGGTGATGGTGATCGGCGCCGGCGTTGCCGGTCTGGCCGCCATCGGCGCTGCCGGTAGCCTCGGCGCCATCGTTCGCGCCTTCGATACCCGTCCAGAAGTCAAAGAGCAGGTGCAGAGTATGGGCGCCGAGTTTCTGGAGCTGGACTTTGAAGAAGAGGCCGGCAGCGGCGACGGCTATGCCAAAGTGATGTCGGAGGCCTTTATCAAGGCCGAGATGGCGCTGTTCGCCGCCCAGGCGCAGGAGGTGGATATCATCGTCACCACGGCGCTGATCCCGGGGAAACCGGCGCCGCGCCTGATCACCAAAGAGATGGTCGCCACCATGAAGCCGGGCAGCGTGATCGTCGATCTGGCGGCGCAGACCGGCGGCAACTGCGAGCTGACGCAGGCCGATCGGGTCGTGACCACGGAAAACGGCGTCAAGATCATCGGCTATACCGATCTGCCGAGCCGTCTGCCGACCCAGTCATCCCAGCTGTATGCTACCAACCAGGTCAATCTGCTCAAGCTGCTGTGCAAAGAGAAAGATGGCACCCTTAACGTGGACTTTGAGGATGTGATCATCCGCGGGGTGACCGTGGTGCGGACGGGAGAGATCACCTGGCCGGCGCCGCCGATCAAGGTTTCCGCTCAGCCGCAGGCCGCCAAGGCAGAGCCGGTGACCGCCCCCGTGTCCAAGCCGACGTCGCCGCTGAAGAAGTACCTTCTGATGGCCCTGGCCATCGTGCTGTTCGGCTGGATGGCCAGCGTGGCGCCGAAGGAGTTCCTATCGCACTTCACCGTGTTTGCGCTCTCCTGCGTGGTGGGCTACTACGTGGTCTGGAACGTCAGCCATGCGCTGCATACGCCGCTGATGTCGGTCACTAATGCCATCTCCGGCATTATTGTCGTCGGTGCGCTGCTGCAGATTGGGCACGGCGGTTGGATCACGTTCTTTGCTTTTATTGCGGTGCTGATCGCCAGTATCAATATTTTCGGTGGTTTCACCGTCACCCAGCGCATGCTGAAAATGTTTCGTAAAAACTGAGGGAGGTAACAAATGTCTGGAGGATTAGTCACCGCAGCATACATTGTTGCCGCCATCCTGTTTATTTTTAGTCTGGCCGGGCTGTCCAAGCACGAGACGTCCAAGCAGGGTAATACCTTTGGCATGGTCGGTATGGCCATTGCGCTGATCGCTACCATCTGTGGTCCCGACGCCGGCAGCATCGGCTGGATCATCGTGGCGATGGTGATCGGCGGCGCGATCGGCATGCATCTGGCGCGTAAGGTCGAGATGACCGAAATGCCGGAGCTGGTCGCTATTCTGCATAGCTTCGTCGGTCTGGCAGCGGTTCTGGTGGGCTACAACAGCTACATCGAGCATCAGCCGGGCAGCATGGAGGCGGTGCTGGAAAATATCCACCTGGTCGAGGTGTTCCTGGGGATCTTCATCGGGGCCGTCACCTTTACCGGCTCTATCGTCGCCTTTGGCAAACTGCGCGGGATTATCTCATCCAAGCCGCTGATGCTGCCGCATCGTCACAAGCTGAATTTGGCGGCGCTGGTCGTCTCGTTCCTGCTGATGCTGTGGTTCGTCAATACCGGCTCCAGCGTGGCGCAGGTGTTTGCCCTGCTGCTGATGACGCTCATTGCGCTGGCCTTTGGCTGGCACCTGGTGGCCTCTATCGGTGGCGCGGATATGCCGGTGGTGGTTTCCATGCTGAACTCCTACTCCGGCTGGGCGGCGGCGGCGGCGGGCTTTATGCTGAGCAACGATCTGCTGATCGTAACCGGTGCCTTGGTCGGTTCGTCCGGTGCCATTCTGTCTTACATTATGTGTAAAGCGATGAACCGCTCCTTTATCAGCGTGATCGCCGGTGGCTTCGGCACCGACGGCTCATCCACCGGTGATGAGGGCGAAATGGGCGAATACCGCGAGGCCAGCGCGGAAGAGGTGGCCGACATGCTGAAGAACTCCTCAACCGTGATCATCACGCCGGGGTATGGCATGGCCGTAGCGCAGGCGCAGTATCCGGTCGCGGAAATCACTCAGAAGCTGCGCGATCGCGGGATCAAGGTACGCTTTGGTATCCACCCGGTGGCGGGGCGTCTGCCCGGCCACATGAACGTTCTGCTGGCAGAGGCCAAGGTGCCGTACGATGTGGTGCTGGAGATGGATGAGATCAACGATGATTTCGTTGATACCGATACGGTACTGGTGATCGGCGCCAACGACACGGTCAACCCGGCGGCCATGGAAGATCCGCGCAGCCCGATCGCCGGGATGCCGGTGCTGGAAGTATGGAAGGCCCAGAATGTCATCGTGTTTAAGCGTTCCATGAATACCGGCTATGCCGGGGTGCAAAACCCGCTGTTCTTTAAAGAAAATACGCAGATGCTGTTCGGCGATGCCAAAGACAGCGTCGAGGCCATCCTGCGCGCCCTGTAACGCGGCGTCGGGATAAAAACGCAAGCGCCCCGCAGTGGGGCGCTTTTTTCATTTTAGGGCGAGGCGCAGTCTACTTACTCATCGTCGTGCTCATCTTCGCTGTCTACCTCCAGCGGCGAGGCGTAGCCGTCCGGCTTAATCGCCAGTAGGTCGCATTTCAGATGATCGATCACATGTTCCGCCGTATTGCCGATAAACGCCGCGGAAATACCGGTGCGCCCCAGGGTGCCGAGCACCACCACGCCGGCATTGAGCCGGGCGGCAACCGCGGGGATCACATCCTCCGGCAGTCCTTTCTCTACGTGGGTTTGCGTCTCTGGGATCGAAAACTTCTGCCGCAGCGCCTTCATGGCCACCAGATGCTGGCCGCGAATGGCCTCGTTGTAGATACGCGGATCAAAGTCTGGAATTTCGATAGCGGCATTGATGGGCGTCACCGGATAGGCCGCCACCAGATGAACCGTGGTCTGGTTCACCTTCTCCGCCAGCGCCAGCGTCTCCCGCACCAGCTTGATATTCAGCGGATCGTGATAGGGTTCCTCGCTGGAGAGGTTCACCGCAACCAGCGCTACGCCATTCTCCGGCCAGGGCTGATCCTTCACCATCCATACCGGGCAGGGGCATTTACGCAGCAGATGCCAGTCGGTGGGGGTAAAAATGACCGACTCCAGCCGATCGTGCTGATGGGCCATCTTCAGCAGCAGATCGTGACCGCCGCGGATCACCTCCTGGATGATGGCCTCGAACGGGCGATTATGCCAGATCACCTTAATCTCAATGGAGATCCCCGCCTCAAGGTAGTAGTGGCACTGCTCGCGGATCCAGGCGGTGCGCTGGCTGACGACGCCTTGGCGCATGGTCACCCGCTCGCTGGGCGACAGCAGGGTCGTCATCTCATAGGAGAGATCGTAGATAGGCAAAAATGCCAGGATCTGGCCGCCGTTACGCTGCACCAGGTATACCGCGCGCCGCAGCGCAGGCTGATCGTTTTGGTTCGGATCGATAGCCACCAGTATTTTCTGATATTGGGCCATATGGACTCTCCTTACTGCCTCATCATTAACGTGTTTTTACGCGAACTTCACCATTCACCATACAATAGAATAGATAAGGAAAATGCCGACGAGCAACAAATCAGAAAATATAATCGAGGGAGGCGTGGGCAGGGAGGGTGACACTAAAAAACGGCCCGCAGGCCGTCTTCTTTATTCGCAGCGGGCGTTCATTCGCCGCAGGGCGTACGCGGATTACCGGCCAGATGGGCCAACGCATCAATATCTTGAATCGTAATATATTTACCCTTTACGCTGAGAATATCGCTTTTCTGAAAGCGGCCCAGCAGGCGGCTGATGGTCTCGACCGTCAGGCCAAGATAATTCCCGATATCGCCGCGAGTCATGGTCAGGCGGAATTCACGCGGTGAGAAGCCGCGCTGGGCAAAGCGCCGCGACAGGTTATAGATAAAGGCGGCCAGACGCTCTTCGGCATTCTTCTTGGAGAGCAGCAGGATCATGTCCTGATCGCCCTTAATTTCGCCGCTCATCAGGCGCATCATCTGCTGACGCAGGCTGGGCATTTTACCGGACAGATCGTCCAGCGTTTCAAAGGGGATCTCGCACACCATGGAGGTTTCCAGCGCCTGGGCAAAGCTGGGGTGCATCTGCGCGCCGATGGCGTCAAACCCCACCAGATCGCCCGCCAGGTGAAACGCCGTGATCTGCTCGTCGCCCTGTTCGGTGATGGTATAACTCTTAATGGTTCCGGAGCGGATCGCGTACAGCGACTTCAGTTCATCCCCCGCCTTAAACAGCGCCTGACCTTTCTGAATCGGCTTTTTACGCTCAATGATGTTGTCGAGCTGATCCAGCTCATGCTCATTAAGCGTAAACGGGATACACAGCTGGCTGATGCTGCAATCCTGACAGTGGATCGCACAACCACCAGACTGGATACGACGAATGACACGTTTTTCCGGAATCATAGGTGTTGCCTAAATAATATTGATATCGGTCAATTTTAACATCTTTTATGGGGGATAATAAACCCTATTGTTGATCCAGATGTGGGGATGCGAATTAAGGCACGTTTCGTGTATAAGCTGTGATGTATAGCACATTATTTATTGGTGACATTGTCACGATAATATGGTTGGCACCATTAATTATGTTAGCGCTATGATTTTTCCTGTTGATGTCGTGTTAGCCGCGGCGGGAATGACGGCGTAAAAATAAGCACAAAGCGAGGCAGCACGGGGCTTGGCGGGGAGAGAACAATCGGAGCGGAAATTAAAAATTACAGCGCGGGCAAGAATAAAATCACACAAATAAATAAAACAACGCAGCGCCATTTAAGTAAGTAATCCGTTTATAATAGCACGATGGGGCGCCGAGAAAATAGCGCGCCGGCGAGCCCGGCGGCGGCCGGCGCGGCGACGCGGATAAGAAATTCACCCCGCGAGCCTTGTAACTGTGCCCGGCGCGACTACAATAGCGCCGTTTCAGCGACTAACCACGGTAACCGCATGCGCCAACCCACACACAAGCTTGAACTCCTCAGTCCCGCCCGCGAGGCGGCCATCGGTCGTGAGGCCATTCTGCACGGCGCCGATGCAGTTTATATCGGTGGACCCAGCTTTGGCGCGCGCCATAACGCCGGTAACTCCCTGAGTGATATTGCCGCCCTGAGCGATTTTGCCCACCGCTACGGTGCTAAAATCTTCGTTACGCTCAATACCATACTGCACGATAATGAGCTGGAGCCGGCGCGCCGTCTGATCCACCGTCTCTACGACGCCGGCGTGGATGCACTGATCGTGCAGGACATGGGGATCCTGCAAATGGACATTCCCCCCATCGATCTGCATGCCAGCACCCAGTGCGATATTCGTAGCGTGGAGAAGGCGCGCTTCCTGTCCGAGGTCGGTTTTTCCCAGATCGTGCTGGCCCGCGAGCTGAGTCTGCCGCAGATTGCCGCCATCCGCGACAGTATCGATGCCAATATCGAATTCTTCATTCACGGCGCGCTGTGCGTCGCCTATTCCGGGCAGTGCTATATCTCTCATGCCCAGACCGGGCGTAGCGCTAACCGCGGCGACTGCTCCCAGGCCTGTCGTTTACCCTATACCCTGAAGGATGAGCAGGGGCGCGTCGTCGCCTATGAAAAGCATCTGCTGTCGCTCAAGGATAACGACCAAAGCGACAACCTAACGGCGCTGATTGATGCCGGCGTGCGCTCCTTTAAGATTGAGGGGCGCTACAAAGATATGAGCTATGTGAAAAATATCACGGCCTACTATCGCCAGCGGCTGGATGCCATTCTGGAGCAGCGGCCAGCGCTGTGCCGTGCCTCCCTTGGGCGTACCCGCCACTTTTTTACGCCGTCGCCGGACAAGACCTTTCACCGCGGCAGCACCGACTACTTTGTGCGCGAGCGACAAATGGATATCGGCGCGTTTGAGTCGCCTAAATTTATCGGGGTTCCTATCGGTGAGGTCACCGCCGTTGCCGCCGAGCACCTGGATGTCAGCGTCAGCGAGACGCTGCACAACGGCGATGGGCTGAACGTGCAGGTGAAGCGAGACATCGTTGGGCTGCGCGCCAATACCGTAGAGGCGCGGGGCGAAGGGCGCTATCGCATCTGGCCTAACGAAATGCCGCCGGCGCTGGCGACGCTGCGGTTGCCTCATCCCTTGAACCGTAATCTGGACCACGACTGGCAGCAGGCGCTGCTGAAAAACTCCAGCGAGCGCCGCGTCGGCCTGAAGCTGCATTTAAGCGGCTCGGCCCAGCGTCTGCAGCTGACGGTCACCAGCGAAGACGGCGTCAGCGTTAGCCAGTCTCTGGAGGGCCACTTTGAACCGGCGCGCCAGGCCGAGCGGGCGCTGCAGGGGCTGCGCGAGGGGCTAAGCAAGCTGGGGCAAACCCTGTATCAGGCCGATGAGGTCGAGATTGCGCTGGCCGAGCCCTATTTTGTTCCCAACAGCCAGTTGAACCAGCTGCGCCGCGAAGCCATCGAGCAGCTGGATCAGGTCCGAGCTCGCCAGGACAATCGTCTGCGGCGCCGGGCCGCGCTAACGCCGCAGTACCCGCAGAGCCATCTGACCTACTTAGACAATGTGTATAACCGCCTGGCCCGTGAGTTTTATCACCAGCATGGCGTCACCCTGATCGACGCCGCCTATGAGGCGCACGCGGAGAAGGGCGAGGTTCCGGTGATGATCACCAAGCATTGCCTGCGCTTTGCGTTTAACCTCTGTCCAAAGCAGGCTAAAGGGATCCAGGGCGTTAAGGGAAGGGCGTCGCCAATGCAGTTGGTGTATCAGGATGAGCTACTGACGCTGAAATTTGACTGCAAACACTGTGAAATGCAGGTGATTGGCAAGATTAAACCCCACGTGCTTAAAATGGCGCTGCCGGGCAGCGTATTGGGAGCCATTACACCGGATGAGTTGCTAAAAACGCTGCCTGGAAAGCAAAGATAATTCTAAAATATCCGTAAAATAACCAATTATTTTCATTTTCTTTACCCATCGGCGGGAGATATCTCCCGCCAAAAATGCGATCTGACTTACATTTCTGACTGCCTACCCACCGCGACCCTCGCCCGGGAATAAAATAATTTGTTGTTTTTATAAGATAAATTCCATTTACCTCTTTTTACTTTATCGCTAATTCGCATTTCGCGTAAGTCGACGTCGCGCAGGCGTTATATATTCATATTCAGAAAATCCATACAATTAACGTGGAGAAGTCATTATGTCACTTCGTTTGTCTGAGGCCGACGCCGACGCGGCGCTGACGCGCCTGCGCAGCCACTACCGGGTTTATGCGCCGGTGGCGGAGTATCGCGGCGGACGCTTTTCTGATACTGATAATATCGTCTACCAAGAGGTGACTCGCTGGCGGGATATTGTCTGGCAGGAAAAGTCCCATATGGCACCCAGCACGATTATATCCCCCATTACCGAGACACTGTTTCACTTCGACAACGATGTGATTCAAATTGCCGATGTCGATCGCCGTCCACGTCTGATCCTGGCGCGCGCCTGTGATATTAATGCCATGAGTCGCCTTGACTATATGTATCTGAAGAACGGCAATAATGCCGACTACAGCTACGCATTGGTACGCGACAGCATCAAGTTTGTGCTGATGGAGTGCGCATCCAGCTTTGAAAACTGCTTCTGCGTTTCCATGGGAACCAACCGTACCGATAACTACAGCGCCGCCATGCGTTTTGATGAGCAGGGGGTGAACGTCGAGATCACCGACCCAACGCTAGAAGCCGCCTTTTCCGGGCTGGGGCAGGCGTGTAACTATCGCGCCGGGTTCGTCAGCGAGAATCCCGAGAAAGTGGTGACCCCGGACCAGGTATGCGATGACCCCAAGCGCGTGCGCCAGATCCTACAGCAGAGTCCGCTGTGGGATGACTACCAGCACCGCTGCATCGGCTGCGGCCGCTGCACCACCGGTTGCCCAACCTGTACCTGCTACAGCATCTTCGATGTCGCCTACGCTGAAAATCCACAGCGCGGCGAGCGCCGCCGCCAGTGGGCCAGCTGTATGGTGGCCGGATTTACCGATATGGCCGGTGGCCACCAGTTCCGCGACAAGGTCAGCGAGCGTCTACGCTTTCGCGCCCTGCATAAGGTCAACGACTACCGTGCCCGCGCCCAAGAGGGTGAGCATATGTGCGTCGGCTGCGGTCGCTGCGACGATCGTTGCCCGCAGTATATAAAATTTTCCAATATTATTAATAAGATGACTGCTGAAGTCGCCCGGGTGCTGCAGGAGGAGCGGGAATAATGTGTAACGGTAACTGTGAACATCGTCACCAGGTGCTGCTGCCAGCGGCATACCCGATTCTGGAGATTGAGAAACATACGGCGCTGGAGTGGAACTTTCGCGTTGCCTGCGACTTTCCGCTGCACTATGGCCAGTTTGTGGAGGTCTCTCTGCCGCTGGTCGGCGAGGCGCCAATATCCGTGTCCGACTATGGCGATGGCTGGGTTGATCTGCTGATCCGCCGGGTAGGCCACGTGACCGACGCGCTGTTTGCGCTGCAGGCCGGTGATAAGGTCTGGCTACGCGGCGCCTACGGCAACGGCTATGACCTGAGCCAGTTTTACGATAAGCGCCTGATCGTGGTCGCCGGCGGTACCGGCGTCGCACCGGTAAAAGGGCTGATGCGCCATTTTTGCGAACATCCGCAGCAGGTGAAAAGCCTGGATATGATCTTAGGCTATAAGAATCCGGACAGCGTCCTGTACAAACGCGAGCTCGACTTCTGGCGCAGCCGGCACAACCTGTGTCTGACCCTGGATGAGGGCGACACCATCGCCGAATACTATCACCTGGGGCGCGTGACCGACCATCTGCCGTACCTGGACTTCAGCGCGCCGGAGGAGATCCAAGCCATTGTGGTCGGGCCGCCGGTGATGATCCGAGCGACGGTCGCCATGCTGCAGAAAAACGGTCTGCGGGATGAACAGATTTGGGTCGACTATGAGCGTCGCATGGCCTGCTCTGTCGGCAAGTGCGGCCACTGCCGCATGGGAGATGTCTATATCTGTGTCGATGGGCCGGTGTTTAACTATGCCGACGCTCGCGCCATGGTTGACTGAAGGAGCCAATAATGAGTATCGATGTCGATATCTACCGCGCTCGGGCGCTGAATGAATACCGTTTCTCCAAGGTGCGCTCTGAGGCCATGGTCAGCGTCAGGATCCCCGGGGGGATCCTGCCCGCGCGTCTGCTGAGCGTAGCCCAGCAGATCGCCGAAGAGTATGGCAACGGGCTGATTCACCTGACGACCCGCCAAAAGCTGGCGATGCCCGGCATTCGCTATGAAGACATGGACAAGGTTAACGCCGCGCTGGAGCCTTTTATCCGTGAGATTGAAATTGAAACCTGCGGGATTGAGGTCGAGGATCCGAAGGCCGGCTATCAGGCCATCGGCGGGCGTAATATCGTGGCCTGTCAGGGCAACCGCATCTGCCAAAAGGCCAATACGGATACCACCGGTATGGCGCAGCGGCTGGAAAAGCTGATCTATCCCAGCCGCTATCATCTCAAGGTGGTGCTGGCCGGCTGCCCCAACGACTGCGCTAAGGCCACCATGGCCGATCTGGGGATCCTGGGGGTCGCCCGGATTCACTTTACCCCCGAGCGCTGCATCGGCTGTGGCGCCTGCGTTCGCGCCTGTAAGCACCATGCCGTCGACTGTCTCTCTCTGCTGAATGGTAAGGCCACGAAGCAGGAGAGTCTGTGCATCGGCTGCGGCGAGTGCGTGCTGGCCTGTCCCACGCTGGCCTGGCAGCGACGTCCAGAGCAGCTATATCAGGTGCGCCTGGGCGGTCGTACCAGTAAGAAGACACCGCGCGTCGGCAAAGTCTTTCTTAACTGGGTCACCGAAGATGTGATCCAGGCTGTCATCAGCAACATATTTGAATTTGAACGTGAAATGCTGGACGGCACGCCGGTGTATCTGCATATGGGGCATCTGATCGATCGCGCCGGCTACAGCGACTTTAAAAAGCGGGTGCTGCGGGGCGTCACCCTGAACCCGGGCGCTCAGGTTGCCGAACGGATGTATTGGCAAGAAGACACCTACGTCGGCAACGTACACCTGAAATCGGTGTAGCGGTTCGTCGAATCTGGCTCAGGTCCGCTCCGGCGGACCTTTTTTGTAAAGTAATTATCTGTAAAAGTGGTTGTATATATTATAATTAATCGTTTTTGTTAATTATTAAATTGTTTTACTCTAGAAACAGTTGATAATAATGAGGGCAATGTGATGAAAGACGTCGTCGATAAATGCAGTAACAAAGGCTGTGCCATCGATATTGGCTCTGTGCTCGATAACGATAATTGCACCACCGTCATTACGCAAGCCTATGCCAGCCGTGACGAGGCCGAGAAGCAACTGGCCCAGCTCACCGCGAAAGCCCAGCGCGTTGCGCAGCAAGAGTACCCTTGCATCATTACCCACGACATCAGTGAAAAAGAAGGGGAGTTTGTTCTTAACGCCCATTTCAATTTTTCATGCCAGGCTGAAACCGTTATTTTTGAACTTTCACTACGCCACGCATAAACGGTAGGATATTGCACTATGGTTAGAGATAAGTTTATTTTAAAAAGTTTTTCAACCATTAAGCTCTGGATTGCCAGCCACGTTCATCTTGGAATTAAAAGCGCCGACGTGGTAGCGATTTCAGGTTATTCCCGCTCTTACTTTCTCCGCGAATTTGAGCTGGCTATGGGAATGACGCTGGCAAACTATATTCGTCTCGAACGCCTCAAGCGTTCACTGCAGCAGTTAGAAGAGACCGACCTGCGCATTAAGGAGATTAGCCACGCGCTTGGCTATCCCAGCCAAAGTACATTCTGCCAGATATTCAAAAATCAGTATCGCGTCTCGCCGTCAGAGTATCGCTTACTGTGTCGCAGGACCTCCCGCCTGGCAAGCTAGCCATTGCCTGCCCATAGCCACGTCGCAGAGACCGGCGGCGCTATGGGCAAGTGTTTCGCAATGTAAAAATAATCTTATATATTAACACTCGCCATGAGTAACACTCTGATACTCTTTACATTAGATAAAATCACTCAAGTTTAAAGTCAGTCTGCCGTTATCAGTAAGACTAACCATTTAAAATTTGTCTTACTTACTACACAGGCAGGCTTATTATGTTCGATTCCATTCGGGCACGGATCCTCGCGACAACCGGCGTCATTGTCGCGGCGTCGCTTTGTGTCAATACGTTGATTAATTACCGCATTGCCAGCGACTCCAACGCAGAAGCCATTCAACATACCCTAAGCTCTTTAACCGCTAGCCATACCGCCACCGTACGCCAGTGGGTGGAAAACAACACGGCGCTGATCGCGTCGCTGACGCCCCACGTGGGGGACAGCGATCCCCGGCCGCTCTTAAAGCAGATAGCCGACGCCGGTGGCTTTATCAGCGTGGATATGGGGTACTCCAACAAGGTGGAGATCTCATCCGATCCCGCCAGCATTCCTCCGGGCTTCGATCCCACGACCCGCGCCTGGTTTATCAATGCCAGAAAAGCGGGGCATCCGATCGTCACCGAACCGTATATGGATGCGAATACCCATACCCTCGTGGTAACCTTTGCCGCGCCCGGCCCACAGGACACGCCGATCAGCGGCGTCGTCGAGGGCGATGTACACATGGATAAAGTGATTGCCAACGTGCGATCCATCCGCCCCACGGAAAACAGCTTTGGCATGCTGCTCAACGCTGACGGAACCATTATTGCTCACCCCAATCAGCAGCTAACGCTGAAGCCGCTGGCCAATATCGCGCCAGGCCTGAGCCTGACCCAGCTGTTAACCTCCGGCAAACCCGTAGAGGCGACCGTTTCCGGCCGTGATGTACTGCTGCTGGCGATGCCGGTCTCTGGAACCAGCTGGTATACCGTCGTGGCCATGGATAAGACAGAGGCCACGGCCGGAATGCGTTCGCTGCTGCTGGCCTCCTGCATTGCACTGTTGGTTCTGATCGTTCTCGCCACGCTGGTGATCGGCATCGTTACGCGTCGAGCGCTGCGTCCGCTGTTCCATATCCGCCAGGCAATGGAAAACATCGGCGCCGGCAACAACGCGGATCTGACCAAGCGATTGGATGTGCAGGGCAAAGATGAGGTCTCGCAGATCGCCCGCGCATTTAACCAGTTCGTGGATAAGCTGGCCCGGGTGATGGTCTCTATTCACAGCACCAGTGAATCGGTTCGCATTGCCGCGCGGGAAATCGCCGCGGGCAACGAAGATCTCTCTAGTCGAACCGAGTCAGCGGCGGCCAGCCTGCAGCAGACCTCGGCGGCGTTGGAGCAGATCTCTTCCACCGTCGCGCAGTCGGCGACCTCTGCCCAGCAGGCCAATGAGGCCGTCAGCTCTGCCGTTCAGGTAGCGCAGCGCGGTGGCAAGATGATCTCGCAGGTCATTGAAACCATGTCTTCGATTGAGGTCGCCTCCGGTAAAATCGGCGACATCACCGGGGTCATCGATGGCATTGCATTCCAAACCAATATACTGGCGCTCAACGCCGCGGTTGAAGCCGCTCGCGCGGGCGAGCAGGGGCGTGGATTTGCCGTTGTCGCCGGCGAGGTCAGAACGCTGGCCCAGCGCAGCGCCCAGGCAGCCAAAGAGATCAAAAATCTGATCGACTCAACCGTGACCAGCGTCGCCTCCGGCTCACATCAGGTACGCCAAAGCGGTGAAACCATGACGGATATTGTGAACAGCGTCGGCGCCGTCAGCGCCATCATGGGTGAGATCACCAACGCGGCGGAAGAGCAAAACCGCGGCATCAGTGAGATCAACAGCGCAGTGATCCAGCTGGATACGATGGTGCAGCAGAACGCCGCCCTGGTTGAGGAGTCAACCGCGGCCTCCGCCGCGCTGCAGGGGCAGGCGAGTGAGCTGGCCGATACCGTAGGTCAGTTCCGCATGTAGTCCGCTTTACGTTATACCGCGTCAACCGAGAGGGTGGCCTAATGGCCGCCCTCTATTTTTTTATTCCTATCTACGATATCTCCCGCCATCGCTGACGTTTTATCACAATATAACAAGCAATATTCCCGCATGACTCCTATGCTTTAACTATCTCTTTTCATCGTGGGACTGAGTGATAACTATCATATTCGATGTGACTGCGTAAGGAGAGTCATGATGAAGTGCCGACATTCACTATTCGCCGCGGCGATCTGTGCACCGTTAATACTCAGCGGGTGCGCCGCCATTCCCGGCGATATACAGGGTAACAACAGCCCGATACTGCAAAAAGATTTTAACCAGATCCGCATGGCGCCCAATCTCTACACGGGTCAGCAGGTTCGCCTGGGTGGGCGAGTGATTAACGTGATTAATCAGCCCAAACAGACGCTGCTGGAGATCGCCGTGCTGCCGTTAAACAGCGCCGCCAGACCGCAGCTAGATCAGCATTATCAAGGACGACTTATCGCCCGTAGCGATCGCTTCCTCGATCCGGTCAACTACCGTCATCATCTGGTCACGGTATTGGGAACCCTCAGCGGCAGCGAGGTGGGTAAAATAGGCTCGTCACCCTATACCTTTGTCATGCTGAACATTCAGGGCATTCAACTCTGGCAGGTGAGCGAAACGCAGCCGCCGGTGGCGGCCTGGGACTACGGCATTGGACCTAACTGGCCGCTGACCTGGCAAAACAATAGGGATCCCGGCTGGGGATGGTACCCGGTGCTACAGCCGGAAACTGCTTCTACACACTAAAACTGCGCGCTATTGTCCATAAATTAGGCGATGCAGCCGTCAATATAGCCGACGGCTGCATTTTTTATGGGCACAGAAGGTGTCGATAGAGAAAATCAGCAGGGTAATCCTGTTAATCGACGCGCAGATTTCACGTAGCGACGCCAATGCAAGGGGGATCGCGACGACCAGCGCAGGGCCGATAAAACGTACCCGGTCAACATATCTGGCACCGTGAACACGGCGCATCATAAAACGTGATGCCATGGCCGCTGGCAAACGACGGAGCGCAGCGCGGCAGCCTTGAGCGATATATCGGCCGCGACGACGGCAGATGATCATCCGTAATGAGGCCGGCGATCGAGGCGACGGATATGGCGATAGTGAGAAATGCATCCACGGCAACATGCATTCAGAATACCGTCTCATCGCAACGCACGTTTCGACCACGCGGAATGATGCGGCGGAAGCAAGAGGCTAAGGTCGGCGCGATATGCGCAGCGCTACCGATAACCATAACAGCGGCAATCAGACAGTGCAGGCGCCGGGGAGATCAACGCCGCAGGGGAGGTGCCAATACGCTAAGGCCAGAGTACACCGATGGAGAAAGTGCCCTGGTTTCTTGGTCCATTCGTAATTTAACATAATATACATTATACGAACTAGCATAATATAGCCCAACGCTACTACGTGAGCCTCTTCAAGCCGGTATGCCTCGTCAACGGATCACTTTTCCTGATAAGGCGTTTGCGCTGGCTATGTCTGACGTCGAGATGTTCTCCGTGAAAATAAGCACCGCTTCAAGATCCTTCAGGATGTCATCGAGCGCAATTCAGATTCTGGCCAGGCTGCAACGGAGTCTCGGTAAGAGACTCGATATTACCCGAGCCTGACTACTGCTGTTGTTCTATCAGCCGAATGCTACGTCAGCCTGAACCACCTGGCGTAAGCCTCCTCCGGCCCAAGATATCGGATCTGAGCAGGCATAAGAAAAGCGAATGCAAATTCACGGTATGTCCTTAGTAAGCAATCCATCAGGCATCTCATGATTCAGTCCGCCTCAGGGTAACACTCAGGCAGCATGAAGACGCCGAGTTAATCCACTGAAATATATTGAGGCCGCCCGATTCGAGTCGGTGAAAAGATCGCCGGCTGGCTTATAGCCCGGCAGCGCTTCCCTACTCCCGCGCTTCACCTATACGCTCGCGCTCATCGGCAACGGAGCAAGGCTTGATGGGCGTCGCGGACGTGATTATGATGACCCAAACTGACCCGAGATTCATACCTTGGCATCAATTGACCCACGCGGTGTGGCGTAATACGGTACGTCAGATGATTTTATCGACGTTATTCGCCATAGCGCTGGCGATACGCTCGCTACGCGATCAAATTGACGTCAAATTCGCCATGTCGCCGCGTTAAAAATGGCGTCGCTACGTGAAATCTGGAATGGAAATAGGATAACTACCCTGCTGATTTCGCCTAACGCATCCTAACGTCGCGCCTGATTATTCGCCGTATTGACAATGCTATCGCCACGAAATAACATATGAACACATATTCAATTGTTGGTATTTATGATGTTAACCGTCGCTGAAAGCACCGTCTCTGAACTGGCCGATATTTTTCGTCTCTTAGGTGATACAACTCGACTACGCATTACGCTGTGCTGTCGAGCGCATCCCATCGCCGTCGGCGATATTGCCGCTTCGCTGGATATTAGCCCATCGCTGGTCAGCCATCATCTGCGCCTCCTCCGCGCCGCTCGAATAGTGACGGCCGATCGTCAGGGTAAACAGGTATTCTACTTCGTGTCGGACTCGCATATTTCCCGGATGGTGGCCAGCATGCTGGAACATCTGGATGAGCCGCACCTGGATCTCGACTGAGGCTGCGCAGCCTCGCCCCTTTTATCGTTGCGCCAATGCAGGATCTTCTGCCATGAATCAACAGCAGCACATGCCGTTTTGCCGCGGCCCCGACGCGGATCACAGCCGTGAGGTGGCCAGTAAACGCAGCACCTGGATCAGCGTGGTCGTCAATAGTGTACTGACGGTGTTTCAGATCGTCGCCGGCGTTTTTTCCGGCTCTCAGGGGCTGATCGCCGACGGTATGCATTCGTTATCCGACGTGGCGGCAGACTTTGTCGTCCTCTGCGCCGTTCAGCGCAGTCCGCGGGCCCCGGATGTTCGTCATCACTATGGGCATCGGCGCTACGAGAATGCGGCCTCTTTGATCTTGGGAGGACTCCTGTTGGCCGTCGGTATTGGGATGATCGTTTCGGCCATCAATAAGCTCAGCGATCCGGCGGCCATTCCTACCGTGCATTACACCGCACTCGGCGTGGCGATAGCTGCACTGCTGGCGAAAGAGATACTCTTTCGCTACATGCTCGCCGTCGCCCATCGGGTTGGCTCTGGAATGCTGGTCGCCAACGCCTGGCATGCCCGATCGGACGCTGCCTCATCGTTGGTTGTCGCCATCGGGATCGCTGGAAATCTGCTGGGGTTTGGGTGGCTCGATCCCATCGCAGCGCTGATCGTCGGGGCAATCGTGAGCCGTATGGGATGGCGCTTTAGCGCGGATGCGCTGCATGATTTAACCGATCGGGCCGCCGACGCTGAGCAGAATGATGCCATCCGACGGGCTATTTTATCTACGCCCGGGGTCATCGGACTGCATGCGCTAAAAACCCGCAAAAGCGGCGATCTGATCCTGGCCGATGTCCATCTGGAAATTGACGGCCGGCTTAGCGTCACCGCGGGACATCATATCGCCAGCGAGGCGGAGCGCAGAGTGATGGCAGAACATCCGGTGCTGTGTCTGATGACGCACGTCGACCCCGTCGTTTGCGCAACCCCTCGCGGTTAACCCCGAACCGCCTCTATCACCCGCTGCAGCGGTCGGGGATCTGCCCTGAGAGCGGCGCCATCGCCGGCGCCGCACGCTGATAATCCGTGACAACGTCACGATATGGCGCACCTCGCGCCGCCGGCGCCCTACTTTTCAAGGCGGCGCACGGGCGAAATAGCGCCTCGCTAGGCGCCGGCAAACAGGTATTTCGCGTTAACATCCTGCGCCAGCTGAGTAAACAGCTGGTTGGTTAGCCTCTGCGTCGTCTCTAACGCCTCCGCAAATACCTGCTCGCCAAAGCGCTGAAGCAGGCGGTCGGCCTCATCCATATCATCTTGATAAATATTAATATATTCAGACTCCATCGCCTGCTGCAGCTCGCTAAAGCGCAACTCTAATTGTTGATATGCCTGCTGAACGCTCGGTGCATAGCGATAGTAGTTGACCATAACCAGCGTCTGCAGCTTGCGAAACTGCCACTGCGCCGAGAACGTATCGGCCTCCCCGGCGGTAACCTCGCAATAGGCGGCTGGCACATCGCCCTGAGCGTTGGGATAAAACGGAATATAGAGCGAAATGCTGGGCATACCGTAGGATAGGTATATCACATCGCTCAGCGCACGCGGCAAACCGCTGCGCGACTGTAGGATATGGGACTGCTGGGTGCGGAACAGTGATATCGGCCGCCAGGTATAGTCCGGCGTATCCGCATAGGGCTGCCTCCCCAGATTATCGTATGTGTTGCGTAGCCCTCGCTTAACCGATTCCACATCCAGCGCAGCGCTGGGCGCTTCGAATACCGCAAACTGCTGCGGCTGCTGCAGCGTTCTGTCCGGATCGGGGCGATACAGCTGCTGCAAGGCATACACCCGCGGATAGTTATAATAACCGTCGAGGCGATCGTCATGGCGCGTATAGGCCCGCTCAAAATTGAAGGCCCCCTCGCGCTGGGGATCATACAGTCCATGCTGAAGGGCAAAGTCGATCAGCGAGGCCGACGCCATATAGCCGTCGTGGTCGTCGGGATCATAGTCGCGCAGGCGTCCCTGATTGCCGGTAACAAAATAGCCGTGCGGCGGCAGTTTAGCGGCCAGCCACTGGTGCGCACTGCCGGTCTCCAGATACCAAATCTCATCCGAATCGATAAAGGCAACGCCAAACCCCTCACCGGCGCCCTGCTCTTCAATCATTTTGCCCAGGCGCGATACCCCGTCCCGCGCGGAGTCGATATAGGGCAAAACAATATCGACAATGCTGTCCTCGGTGATCCCACTCTCGCTCAGATAAGGATCGTGTAACAGGGCTTGCTCACTGGCAAAAATCGTCTCGGTGGCGCTCATTCCGACGCCGCGCTGATTAAATCCGGCGGCGCCCCAGGTCATCTGCGCCGCCGTTTTTCCGACTTTACCGTTAGCGAATGCGCTATAGCCCTGCGCCGTTTGGGGTAGCGGCCAGCTAAAGGCATTTTCATTGGCATGAAACAGCCCACGCTGATCCGCCTTCGGCGGATGCTTGAGCAGTACCTTCGACAGCA
This sequence comes from Edwardsiella piscicida, assembly GCF_001896205.1. Lineage (GTDB taxonomy): Bacteria > Pseudomonadota > Gammaproteobacteria > Enterobacterales > Enterobacteriaceae > Edwardsiella > Edwardsiella piscicida. The sequence goes on along the minus strand of NZ_MPNU01000001.1, from coordinate 1,966,304 downwards.
GCGGATCGTGGTCCTCGGTGCGGGCAATAATACGCGAACCATCGCGGGTCGCCGCCGCGCCAATCAGAATAGTGGTACATGAATCTTGGCTTATCGGCATGGTCGATGGGGAAGCAGCAGATACAGAAGAGACCTTCATTGTTCAACTCCTCGAGCCTGAGGGGAAATGACGTCAGTCATGACGCGTTACGTCGCAACGATCAGCTTCAGCATACGCCATATATTGCCATGGCGCATTTAGGCTGCGGCAATAATTCCCGCTGCGTATCCGTCTGCGCAGGGCCTAACCGTTATGACTATTTTCCATACATTAAACAGTTATTTTTTGTTACCCATTCGCCGGCAATACGGCTAAATTTAACAATAGGGCCAATAGGAGAAACAATTATGTACAGAAATATTTTAGTACTACTTGACCTTAAAACCGGATCCCAAGAGGACATTCAGCTATTGAGCAAGGGCGTTCAGCTGGGTGAGCGTCTGCAGGCAACCCTGCATCCGGTACATGTCGTGCTCGATATTGATCCGGGCGATGACGGCGGAAACTCACCCTACTTTTCTCAGCTAGAGGATCAGGCCGAAACGCTGAAGCACACCATTGGCGCCGCATGCCCAGAAATTACTATTATGATCAGCAATGATTTTTCTGCATCCCTGGAGGACTTTATTCAGCAGCAGCAAATCGACTTGGTGATTTTGGGGCACCACAACAGCGCGTTTGCACAGAAATTTGTCTCCTTTCTTTCCGTGGCGAAGAACACCATTGACGCCATAAACATTGATACGCTGATCGTCCCGTTAAAAGGTAACTGAGTTAGCGAATCCAGATAGACCCGGCATCTTTATCGCCGGGTGCTATCCTTAAGTTAACTGACATCTTGACCCGTTGCCTGGATCACCATGAAGCCTCCGCGCGCGATTCCCTTTTATTTGCATATTGCCTATCTGTTTATCGGACTGCTGCTGGTCTTCTCTTGCCTGATCCTATGGTATCAATATCACGCCAGCACCCGCCTGCTCTTGGGGACGACGTACAATCATTATCGCAGCGTCGTCAGTGAAACCGCGAATGAAATGGAGCAGGCCTACCACAGCGGCTCGCTGCTGGTCGAGCTGCTGGCTAACCAGCGCAACGATATGGCGACGCAGCCATTGGCAGATCGCCTGCAGCATCTGCCGTTCTATGTCACCGCATTACGCAATAGTCCTAAACTAGCCGCGCTCTATACCGGCTATGATAACGGCACGTTTTTTCTGGTCCGTCGCTATATTCCGTCGGCTGAAATGATCCGCCAGTTCGATCCGCCGGCGGGAACCGCCTGGATGGTACAGAGCCAAACGCTGAACGGCGATGGCAAAATAACGGGAAGCTACCTGTTTTATAATGATAAATTAACCCTCCTGGAACAGCGCGGCGTCGCCGCCTATCGTTTTGATCCGCGCATGCGTAACTGGTATCAGATGGCCAGCGATCCGGGCATGCTGCACAGCACCTCGCCATACCGCTTTGCCAGCGGCGGCCTGCTGGGGATCACGCTCGCGGCACGCATGGTCAACGCCCCCGGCGTTGCAGGCAGCGATATTCAGCTTAATGGATTAGATGCGATGCTGCAGGCGGCGCGCATTACGCCCAACAGCCATCTGGTCCTCCTCAACGCCCAGGGGCAAATCCTCGCCAGCGATCTGGGACTGCCTGGACTACTGACCAACAGCCTGGGTATTGTCCACCTTCCTACGTTGGCCGATACCGACAACCCGCAGCTGCTCCCGCTGGCCCAGCTTAGCCGCATGCCGCCCTTACAGCCCGTCTCGCTGGATCTTGCCAACGGCGAACGCTGGGAAGGTATGCCCTTTACCTTTAAGGTATTAGGGGGAGAAACGCTGCGCCTGCTGATGGCCTCGCCTACGGCGGAGCTGATGGCCAGCGCCCGACAGGACGTCGGCCAAATGCTGCGGATCTCGCTGCTGATCCTTGGGTTGGGGCTGATCGGCGCGATATGGCTGGCGCACCGCGCATCCAAGCCGTTGAATCAGCTGGTTAATGAAGTCAAGAAGATCGAAGAGTTCCGCTTTGATGAGCCGGTCAATGTGCAGAGTAACATCGTTGAAATTTATCGTCTGGCCAAAGCGTTCGGGAAAATGAAAGAGAGCATCGACCACTTTATGGCGATCTCTCAGGCGCTGGTCGGCGAACGTCACCAGCCCGTACTATTGGCGCGGATCCTGGCCGAAATGACCAGCCAGACCCATGCGATGGGGGGATTAATCCTGCTATCTCAACAGGGGGTGCTGCACCCGGTTCAGTCGCGCTGGCAGGAAACAACCACGACAATCGATGAACGTCATACCTGGGTCTCTGCTGCCGGGATGGGCCTGCTCCAGCGAATGCAGCAGCAGCAGCTCATCCGGCGCACTATCGATCCGCCTACGCTAGCGGCGGCCTTTCCGGCGTTTCCCCCGACGATCCGGCCGCTGACTCTGCTACTGCTCCCCTTGAGAAACGCCGCGCAAGAGTCCCTGGGGCTGCTGATCCTGTTCATCGATCATCAGCACTTTCCCGTCTCATCGCGTATGCTGGCCTTCGCCCAGGCGCTGGCCGGAACGGCCGCCGTCGCGCTGAATACCCAGCGCCTGCTGGATGAGCAAAAGCGCCTGCTGGAGGATTTTATTCGTATCATCGCCGGCGCCATCGATGCGAAGAGTCCGCATACCGGAGAGCATTGCCAGCGGGTTCCCGTGCTGGCCAAGCTGCTGGCACAGGCGGCCTGCGACCAAAAACAGGGCCCCTTTGCTGACTTCTCTCTCTCTGACGATGAGTGGGAGGCGCTGCGCATCGCCGCTTGGCTACACGACTGCGGCAAGGTGACGACGCCGGACTCCGTGATGGAAAAGGCCACCAAGCTGGAGACCCTGTATGACCGGATTCATGAGATCCGTATGCGCTTTGAGCTGCTAAAACGGGATGCTGACGTCGCCTACTGGCAAGGCATGGCGGAAGGCGGCGATCCGACGACGCTGGCGCGGGTGCGCGATACGCTAAAATTACAGCTGGATGAGGAGTTTGCCTTTGTCGCCGCCTGTAACCGCGGCAGTGAATCCCTGTCGCCGGAGGCGATTGAGCGTCTGCGTGCCATCGCCCTACGAACCTGGACCCGCACCCTTTCCGATAGAATCGGGCTCTCCGCCGATGAGACGCAGCGCAAGCAAGCAACGCCGGAATCGCCCCTGCCGGTGAATGAACCGCTGCTGGCCGACAGAGCGGAGCATCTTCTGCCGCGCCACGGTAACGAACTGCTGGAGGCCTATCGTCAGCAGGGATTTACCATGGATATACCGCAGTATCAGTATCATCACGGCGAGCTGCATAATCTGACCATCGTGCACGGAACCTTAACCGACGAGGAGCGCTTTAAGATCAATGAACACATTATTCAGACGATTCTAATGCTGAATCAGCTGACCTTTCCCCGTCATCTGCAGCAGGTGCCCAATATTGCCGGCAGTCATCATGAACATATCGACGGCTCCGGCTACCCACGGGGGCTGATCCGCAGTCAGATGTCGATACAGGCCTGTATCATGGCCGTTGTCGATATTTTTGAGGCGCTTACCGCCAGCGATCGTCCCTATAAACCGGCGAAGACGCTATCGCAGACGCTCACGATCATGAGTGAGATGTGCCGTCGAGAGCATATCGATGCCGATGTATTTTGTCTGTTTCTACAAAGCGGCGTCTACCTGGACTACGCTAAGCGCTACCTACGCCCAGAGCAAATGGATCGGGTCGATATTGCTATGCTGATAAATAATTGCCGGGGGAAATCGGATCGGGGCGCAGAGGCCTCATCGGTATAAAGAAAAAGGGCATGCCCTCGCGATGGGCATGCCCTTTTAAATAGGTATTATTTGTTAGCGCTACGCAGTGCGTTTCTCAACAAGATATACCCGCAGCTTAAAATCACACCCAGCAGTAAGGACAAGACCAAAATTAAAGCACGCTTTTGCCCTACTTTATCCACCGATATATTAGTCGCATTGAATATGGATAAATTATCTTCAGTGAGCTTGAATCCATTAATCGAATCAAACATTTCCTGCATGTCAAAATAGCTGGCGTTAAACTTCAGCGGTAAGTTTTTTTCATGCTCAATCATTGTGTTTAAGATTGGAACGCCAAGCATAAACAGCATATCATCAGATATTTCTCCGGATACCGGGTTAAGCTTGGTCTGTTGGATGTTCATCTGGTTCGCCAGCTGTAGCGCATTTTTCAACACGCTAATGCGATAGTCTCGCTGCGCCCTGGCGCTATTTTCCTGAGCCTGCATCTGTATTTTCAAGCTATTAGCGCGTTCACGTAGCGAACTGTACATCAACGCATCCAGCTGCTTACGCGCATCATCACTCAGCGACATTAAGGCTGATTGCAAGTTTTTCTTCGCCAATGCCGGATCGTTTGCCGTTGAGGAAACAATAAACGTCTCGGCGGTGGTGCCGGGACGAATACTGATATCCATCCCGGAGAGAATTTGAGCATTAGCCATAGCGATAAACGTATTAAATACATTGCCGGTTATTTTAGCATCATCGATAACGGGGGCGTTATCCCCGTCATTCATCGGCCAGACCTGGCTCAGCATGACCCCTGCGGGATAATTTGCCAATTGGTTAAGATAAGGCTTCGAAAGCGTTGACTCCGCCGTCCATTTTGGCGTAGTCAACATGATATAAAGGCCAGCGATAGCGAGAAACATGATTGAAACACAAAAAACAATCACTTTCCCTTGCCATAGCTGCCTAATGATATCAAGCAGATCGATCTCATCATTGACATGGTTTACTGGTTTTTCATGCATCTTGCATAGTCCTTAATATGTCGCATGTTTATACGTAGTAACGTAAATCCCTGTTAAGAATATCTCGATTTTAATAAGACAGGTAGTATATTACGAATAAAAAACATAGAATTTTAAAATATGATATGTATCGAATTATTATCATGATTACATATTAGGATAATTCTGGCATTCTGATAGACAGTGTTCCATTACGGTGCGTAACGTCGGCGGTTGTGAAACGTTGCAAAGGCGCATCAAATTTATCCACACGCGAGGGAGTGAGTATGAACGTTTTCATTACCGGGGCTACCGCCGGGTTTGGTGCGGCGATCGCCCGTAAGTTTATTCGCCATGGCCACCACGTTATCGCCGCCGGACGGCGCCTCGAGCGGTTGGAGGCGCTACGCGATGAACTGGGCGATACGCTGACGGTCGTTCAGCTGGATGTCCGCAACCGGGCCGCTATCCAGGATGCGATCGCGCACCTGACGCCGGCGCAGCGCACGATCGATCTGCTGGTCAATAACGCCGGATTGGCTCTGGGGCTGGAGCCCGCCCATCAGGCGGATATCGATGACTGGGAAACCATGATCGACACCAACGTCAAAGGCGTCGTGAACATGACTCGCGCCCTGCTGCCGGAAATGGTCGCCCGCAACGCGGGTCATATTATCAATATCGGCTCAACGGCGGGCAGCTGGCCCTACGCCGGCGGCAATGTCTATGGCGCGACCAAGGCCTTTGTCCGCCAGTTCAGCCTTGGCCTGCGGGCCGATCTGCACGGAACCCGAATCCGGGTAAGCGACATTGAGCCCGGCCTGGTCGGCGGTACCGAATTCTCCAGCGTCCGCTTTAAAGGCGACGAGCAGCGCGTCACCCGTACCTATCAAGATGCGCATGCCCTGACCGCCGACGATATCGCCGAGGCGGTGTTCTGGGTGGCAACGCTACCCCCTCACGTCAATATCAATACGATGGAGATGATGCCGGTCTCCCAGTCGTTCTCACCCCTGGCGGTCTATCGCGGCGAATAGGCATTCGCCGAATGGCTATAGCGTCATAGAGAAAATCATGGCAGATTGAATCAATGACGCTCTGCGCGGTCTGAAAAGTGCATTTCGCTGAGGACAACACTGTGAAGATAGATAAACGACATCAACTCGTCCGTTTGATTCCCCTGCTGCTACTGCTCGGCGGCGTCGGTTGGCAAAGTGCCGCGCAGGCCGCCAGCTGCGAGGCTGGCAGCACCTGCGTCTTTGGCTCCAGCGGTGGACAAGACAACTCGCTGACCAAAGAGCAGGCGCGTGAACAGCGGGAGCAATGGGACCAAACCCGCCCTTTGCGTAGTAAGGTCAACACGCACGTTGAGAAAGAGTTTGATAAGGCCGATCGGGCCATCGAACAGCGAGAGCGCTGTGAGCGCAGTTTGAACGTCAACGCCTACTGGGAACCAGGGACGCGCCGCTGCCTGGATCGTCAGAGCGGGCGTCCGTTAACTCCCTAACTGACAGGTATCATATGCATAAACCTATCTTATTCTCCGCCCTGCTCCTGGCACCGTTGTTCTCTTATGCCGCCGTCTCCTCCTGCGAAACCATCCGGGATGAGATTAGCCAGAAGATCGTAGCCAACGGCGTCCCGCAGGACGCCTTTACGCTGGAGATCGTCCCCAACGATCAGGTACAGCAGGCGAACGGTCAGGTCGTGGGTCACTGCGGTAACGACACACAGAAAATTATCTATATCCGTACCGACGGCGCCGAACCTGGCGCCCACGCGACGCCACGCTAAACGCCTAGGCCGCCGACGGCGGCCTAGGCTATTTATGATCCCCGATCTCTTCAATCCGTTCGCGCAGCCCCGCCCCCGCCGGGATCAGCCATGCCGCCAACAGGGCAAGCCACGCCAATAGCGCCGCTGCAATAAACACCGCGTGCAGCGACGCCGCGACCGGCGCCAGTAGCGCGCCGACCTCCTCCGTCGCCGGCTGAGCCCGCAGGGTCATCAGCCGCTGTACCGGATCGCTCACCTGCGGTAGACGCCAGGCCAGATTCAGGTTGAGCGTCGCGCCAAGAATTGCGGTGCCCAGCGCAGAGCCAAGCATACGGGTAAACACCGTACAGGCCGTCGCGATACCGCGCATGGCGTGCGGCGCGCTGTTTTGGACCGAGACCAGGAAGGTGGTATTGGTCATTCCCATCGCCGCGCCAATGATAAAGGCCGAAATCCGCCCCCACCACAGGCTCCCCTGCGGGGTCTGCCACAGCAGACATAGGCTTCCCGCAATCAGCAACAGGGCGCCCAGCAGCGCCGTGGTGCGATAGGAGGTATGGGCCATCAGCCGACCGCTGAGCGTGCTCGCGATAGGCCAACCTATCGACATCAGGGCCAGCGTCGTACCGGCCTCCAGGGCCGAATACCCCATAACGCCCTGCACATAGGTGGGCAAAAACGCGGCGACACCCATCATGGCGGCCCCAACGACCAGCCCGCCGATGTTGCCGGCCACCATAATGCGCTGCCGCCAGAGTACGGCCGGGAACAGCGGCTCTGCCGCGCGCAGCTCCTGACGCCACAGTAAAAAACCGCTCAGCACGGCGATGGCCAGCAGCAGCAGCACCCACCGCCCCAGCCACTCGGCCTGCAGCAGTGACAGCAGCAGCGCGGTAATGCCGATGGCGAGCCAGGCGGTCCCGGCCAGATCCAGCGCATGGCGCCGCGGATGCCGCTGTTCGGGAAAATAGCGCCATAGCAAATACATCGCGCAACAGCCAATGGGCAAATTGATCCAAAAGACCAGAGACCAGTGGAAATGCTGGACGATAAATGCCCCCATCAATGGCCCAACGATCGCCGATACGCCCCAGACGCTGGAGATATATCCCTGAATTCGGGGACGCTCAAGGGGGCCATAAACGTCGGCGATAATGGTGACGGCGATCGGCGTAATCGCGCCGGCGCCGGCCCCCTGCAGCGCGCGGAACGCGATCAGCCACAGCATGCTGTGGGCAAAGCCGCAGAGCACCGAGCCCAGCAGAAACAGCGTGGCGCCGATATAAAACATCCGTTTGCGCCCATGCAGATCCGCTAACCGCCCATAGATAGGGATAGAGATCGCCTGTGTCAGCAAATAGGCGGCAAATACCCATCCCAGCAGGGAAAAGCCGCCCAAATCGGCAATGATGGTTGGCATGGCGGTAGAGACAATCGTTACCTCAATCGCCGCCATAAAGGTGGCAAGCATACAGGCTGCCAAGACCAGTACCCGCTTCGGGCTTATCGATGTCGTATCCGTACTCATAGGGCCTATGTCGTCGAAAATCCTGCGACTATACTAGCACGGAGAGATAAGACGATTCCCACTTACTTTCCTGGCCTGCGCCTTTCCGCAGCCCTTACCACCAAATTTCAGCCTGCACCCCAAAGCTGAATTGCTCGGGACGCTCATCCTCAAAAGAGAACTGTGAGATATCATTATGCAGCGTCTTAATCCAGGTCGTATAGAAGCGAATTTCAGGACGGGAGCGCAGCATGCTGGTATCAACTTTAAACGCGTGATATAGCGTCATCTTATATCCCTCTTCATGATAGCGGCCGCGATTTGCCCGATTCACCTGGTTAAACCAGCCGACCTCAACGCCGCTCTGGTTAAAGTCATTCCATATATATGCAGGACGTAACACGGCGCGGAATGAGTCAAAATCGGTATGCGCCCCGCTGGCATAGCTATACACATCGTGTCCCCATGCATACACCAATGCGTTAGCCATGATGATTTTAGGGTGTAGGTACATCTCCCCCTGCGAGATTAGGCGAAAGGCGTTGCCATTATTATGATCGCCGTGATAATACACGCCGTCGCCATAGTGAGGATTGGCATCAGAGATACTCATAAAGCCACTGGCCACAGAGTTATTGGCTGCCTGAATAACAAACTCGTTAAATCCGCCGTTTTCAAAGCGCTGCCGTACGATTCCCGCGGCTAACCAGGCATCCTGAATGGAGAAGTATTCATTTGATTTGGCTGCGTGACTGCGATTAGCCAGGTTGTATCTGGCCGCAATATCCAGCGTTGCATTATGCCACAGCGGGATATCTTTATAGCGGAGCTCGATGGCGTTGGTATTCACCGGCGTACTGGTGTTGTAATCCCTAGCGTAAAGCTTTAAATCCTGACGCAGCAGCGTAACGTCTATATTTCCAGGCCCTGCTTTTATATTCTCCAAGCCAACGCCGCCCGCCGATACGGCCCAGTTGGCCTTCCAATCCAGCATCTGAATCTCATAGAACGGCAGCGCATTTTTCCCCACCCAAAAGGTTGTCTCCGGCATAAACGGGATAAAGCCGGTGGTGGTGACATACAGGTTTGAAAACTGCAGCAGATTGTCTTCAAACGTATTAAACCAGGCCGTCGTATAAGCGTTGCTGACGTTACCATCCAGCTGTACCACCGCATTGACCGTTTTCCCTTGGTTGGCGTAAACACGCTTATCCAGGCGGAGATCAAACCAGGCGCCATACTCATTCCCCAAGCGCCCCAGGGAGCCAACGGCATAGGGACGCGGGCTGCCTCTGCTGCTGCTTGCCCAGCCGCCGCGAAAGTAACCGCTGTAGCGGAGCCACAGATCATCACTCGGCGACGCAGCCGCCCGCTGGCGCTCGGCCTCCTGTTTCTCCAGCGCATCCAGACGCTGCTCGACGGAAGGCGATGAGGCCAGTAGAGCCCCCGAATACAGCGCCGATAAGATTATCAATATTTTTGCCTTTAGCTTATTTCCTTGGCTCATAGCAGATCCCTCATAGACGAGATAAAGCCGTTGTACCGACGCAGTGAACCGGCGCCGCAACGCTATCGGAGTAAATTACGGATATAGCAACCACCTCCACTGCAGGATCGTTCAATACCGCAAAACGTCATTCCGCGAATAAAAGTTAAATAGCAACGCGTAGTTGCGCATGGAAAATAATAAAATGGCCCCCCTCAATGCCATCATTCCTCTTTCTTACGCAGCGTCATTCCATGGCTCTTAATAATATCGGCATACCAAAAGAAGCTGTCTTTACGCATTCTCTCCAGCGTACCGTTACCCTCATCATCGCGATCGACATAAATAAACCCATAGCGCTTTGACATCTCCCCCGTTGATGCACTGACCAGATCGATCGGTCCCCAGCAGGTATATCCCATCACCGCCACACCATCCTCGATAGCCTCACTCACCTGCACGAGGTGATCGTTTAAGTAGCTAATACGATAATCATCATGAATGTGGCCATCCGCCTCAACGTAATCCTTCGCCCCTAAGCCATTTTCAACGATAAAGAGCGGTTTCTGATAGCAATCCCAAAGCATATTCAGCAATGTCCGTAGACCCAGTGGATCGATCTGCCACCCCCACTCCGACGCGCGAAGATGCGGATTAGGGATCATGTTGAAAATATTTGAGGATGATGCTTCATATAGCCGCTCGTCGGCAGAGACACAGCCGGTCATGTAATAGCTGAAAGAGATAAAGTCGACGGTGTAGGCGAGTATCGCGCGATCGGCGTCGGTTATCTCCAGCGTAATATCGCGCTCGCGTAAATAGCGTAATAGATGGCCGGGATATGTACCGCGACACTGGACGTCCGCAAAAAATTGCCAGCGATGGTTGGCGTGTAGCGCGTTAAGGATATCTTCAGGCCTACAGGTCAGAGGATACATTAAGGCCCCCAACAGCATATTGCCTATCTTAGCGTCGGGAATAATCTCATGGCAGGCTTTAACCGCTAAGGCGCTGGCGACCAGCTGATGATGAATCGCCTGATATACATCGGCCTCGGCGCACTCTCCGCGGAGGCCAACCCCGGTTAACGGCGCATGTAAGGACATATTGATCTCATTAAAGGTGAGCCACAGCTTCACCCTATCCCGATAGCGCGTAAAAACCGTTCTGGCATAGCGTTCAAAGTACGCGATCACCCTGCGGCTGCGCCAGCCGCCGTAGTTTTCGACCAGTGCCCACGGCATCTCATAATGTGACAGTGTCACAATTGGCGCGATGTGATACTTTTCCAGCTCGCTAAATAGCCTGTCGTAGAAGGCCAGTCCGGCTTCGTTTGGCTCAGCATCGTCGCCCCGTGGAAAAATCCGCGTCCAGGCAATGGAAATGCGCAGGCAGGTAAATCCCATCTCGGCAAACAGCGCAATATCCTGCGGATAGCGGTGGTAAAAATCGATGGCGATATCTTTAATCCCGCTGCCGCCCAGCGTACGGTCGACCATCTTCCCCAGCACGCCGTAGGGCTGGATATCTGAGGTGGAAAGTCCTTTTCCCTCCTCCAGATAGGCGCCCTCGACCTGATTGGCAGCGATAGCGCCACCCCATAAAAACTCCGGTGGAAATGTTGGCATCATGTTTCCCCTTGCATTGAGTGATCCTGCGCCCCGGCGGACTAACGCCGACCGTCGTGGCGCAGCTGAGTTACCTGTGCGGTGCATTCCGCTCAATATCCGCATCAGCGTGCGCAGTCGCCTTCATCTGCTCGCTTGAGCGCGTAGCCTCGGCCGACGCGCGCGGCAGCCCGGCCATCATGGTCAGCCCACAGGCGATAAACAGCGCGGCGAAGATCCCGATGGCGCCCCCCCAGACCGACGCATCCACGCCCTGAGGCGGGATCATCTGTGCGATAGCGAAGAAATTGGCAAAGCCGACAGAGTAGATTTGCGTCCCGCTGAAGCCGGCAATTCCGCCGCCAATAGCGCCAGCGATACAGCCGAAGATAAAAGGACGACGCAGCGGTAGATTCAGACCATAGATAGCGGGCTCGGTAATGCCAAAAATCCCGGCGGATAGCGCGGATCCCGCCAGAACCCGCTGCTGAATATCGCGAGTGCGCAGGAAGATCCCCAGCACCGCCCCCACCTGTCCCATCACCGCCGGTATCAGCATCGGCGCCATAGAGTCATGCCCCACCACGGCCATGTTATTGAGCATGAGCGGCACCAGCCCCCAGTGCAGGCCAAAGACCACGCAAACCTGCCAGAGCGCCCCGAGCACAACCCCCGCGATCCACGGCGCTAATGTATAAACGGCCTGATAGCCATTCGCTAGTAGCTGGCTCAGCCAGGTCGCCAGCGGTCCAATCATTAGAAAGGTCAGCGGAACGACGACCGACAGACAGATAGCCGGGGTGAAGAAATTTTTCATCGCCGCCGGCAGCCATCGGCTGCAGTGGCGCTCTAGCCAACAGCTGAGCCAGGCGGCAAGAATGATAGGGATCACCGATGAACTGTAGTTAATAAAGCTGACCGGGATCCCCAGAAAATACTCCGTGGCCGCCCCCGGCGCTAAGCTGGCCTCAAAGGCGCGAATCATCAGCGGATGCAGCAGCGCAGCGCCGATCGCCATGGTAATAAACGGATTGCCGCCAAATTTTTTCCCGGCGCTGTAGCCAAGAAACAGAGGGAAAAAGAAGAACAGTGCATCGCCCGCCGCAAACCAGATTTTATAGGTGGCGCCGGCGGGATTGAGCCAGCCGCAGACTTCGGCCAGCGCCAGCAGCCCTTTCACGATCCCCGTCGCCGCTAAGACACCGATAAAGGGGGTAAAGATACCGGAGACAATATCGATCGCTTTCCCCATCACGGTGCTATTTCCGCCCGGCGACGAAGGCGCATCATCTTCTCCCTGCCCACTCGCATGGAGTACCGCTAGCCAAACATCATGCACATGGTTGCCGATCACCACCTGAAACTGGCCGCCGCTTTCTACAACCGTAATAATGCCGGGGCACGCTTTCACGCCTTCCGCATCGGCCAACGCGGGATCGTTTAATCGAAAGCGCAGACGCGTCGCGCAGTGCAGTAGGCTTGCCACATTCTCTTTGCCGCCAATCAAATGCAAAATATCTTGCGCCAGCGCCTGATACTGCGCATGCGGCGCCCCACGTTGGCTATCCATAGCGTTCCCCTGTGCCGATGGTTCAAATAAAAAAACCTGAGGACGACGTCTTACCCGACGTCACGCTCAGGTTTTGCCTGCCTTATGCAGTCGCAATCCAGTCACGAACCGTTTTCTCTGCCCCGCGCTATAATAATGCGTAAAAAAAGCAGCCCCTCGCTGGTGGATTTATTTATCGGACCCCATACGCACAGCGTGCGCCGGATAAACACGCAGGCCCATTGACGGCGCGGCGCTGCAGAGACGATCGCCGCGGGCGCGTTATTCTCGGCAAAGCCTGAGTACGACCGCAGTCATTAATGGCCCGTGGCGCCATGGCTATTTAATCGCGCCATGACAAAGTGCAGCGCAATAAACCCGACCTCATCATGGCTAAGCGCTAGACTAAAATATTGGGTGATCAGCGATTTCACCTGCAGTCCCAGCGCGAACTCACGCGGATAGCGCCCGATAATTTCCCGTAAAAGTGCATTGTGAATAACGGCCCCTCGCCGATGTCGCTCAATGGCGCAATAGCAGTACTCTGCCAAGGCGCTGGCGAGCCCGGCCTGCAATTTACCCTGGCCAGTATAAACCGATAAAATAATGCGCTCGCAGGTGGCTATAGCATCCAGGGGAAGGTGTAGAATCATGTCATGAGGTCTGCAGCTTAGTCTATTACACTGAAGCGCAAAGATTTTCTCTATTCTACCCTCATCCAGGATATCCCCTACGCACTGATGAAAAGCAAGGCCTCGCCCCATCATCACCAGCTCGCGCTGCCGGCTATCCAGCGCCAGCACCACATTATTATTCAGGATTTTGGCAATGCGCATCATCATCCCCCGGGCGCGCTCCCGCCGCCGTCGATAGGCCGGCACGGCGACAAGACAAAAAAAACCTGACCTTTGACGTCATCGCCAACGATCAGGTTTTGCCTGCAGGTGCAGTAACAATCCAGTGTTTTAGTATTGTAATTGCACCTATAATAACTTCAACCGGCTTAATAAAAAAGTGTGAAGCCGATGGGTAATTTATCGCTATATTAGCGTCACCTTAATACTTCCCCAATAACTCATAAATTAAATAAATCTCTGTATTGTAAAAGCGATGCGGCTATGGTTGGCGATCACCGCGCCGACCTATATCAACAGAGATAATCATAATGCAATTAAGTATGGTGAAAGGGAATTCATTATCGGCGTAATCTCTCTATCCAACCAACGCATAATAAGCCGGCGTTCACTGACGATGCGATCGCCGCGGCGTCAGCGCCGGTGCCTCTCGCCACACGGTCGTCCAGCCGATGGCGTCGAGTACAGATCATCTGTCAGAAACAGATAGTATTACCCTGTAATATATAAATTAATCGCCAAATCCGGCCTAAAAGGCAGTATATACATCTAATAAAACGCGCTTAATTGTCGATTCCTATCTTAATGATAGGTTATCCCTGCATCTATCGTTGACACTTATCAAATATCGACGCGAGACCACCCTGCACTATGGGCGCGTCGGTTCGCCGACATTTGTCGGCTGCCTCCGCAGCCGTATTGACACTCTCAAAAGGAGTTTTGTAACAATGAAAAAAATAACGAAATGGGCGGGAGGCATCGTCATTGCCGGTCTCGCCTGCTACTTAGGGTTGGTCGGCTATGTCTATAATCATGACAAACAGCGTAATACCGTACCGAGTGAACCGGCAAGTTCACCGCTTAATGCGCAGGTATTGGGGATACTGAGCGAAAAAGGCTGTGACTACTGCCATACACCATCGGCTAATTTGCCGTTTTACGCCAGCGTTCCCGGCGTGAAACAGCTGATGGAGTATGACATGTATCAGGGATATAAGGCGTTCAACCTGACTCCCCTGCGCGAAAGTCTGCTGAAGCCCTCCCCGTGGAAAACCGCCAGCGGCCAACCACCGACCCTGACGGATCTCAATAAGCTGGAATGGGTGGTTCAGCATCAAACCATGCCGCCAACCCGCTATACCGCGATGCACTGGGCCGGTCGGATGTCGCAGGCCGATCGCGATACGCTGCTGACGTGGGTGGATGAGCAGCGTCAAAAATACTATGCAACGCCGGATATGGCGCCCTCGCTGCGCAATGAGCCGATACAGCCGATCCCTGAGTCTTTACCGGTCAACGCAGAAAAAGTCGCGCTGGGATTCCGTCTGTACCACGATCCGCGCTTATCCAGCAATGACACCGTGGCCTGCGCCCACTGTCACCAGCTGGGCGCCGGTGGCGTCGATGGGCGGAAAACATCGCTCGGCGTCGATGACCAGGTTGGCCCCATCAACGCGCCAACGGTGTTTAACTCTGCGTTCAACATCGCCCAGTTCTGGGATGGACGTGCGGCAACCCTGCAGGATCAGGCCGGTGGGCCACCGCTGAATCCGATCGAGATGGCGTCCACATCGTGGGAGCAGATCATCGATAAGCTGAATCAAGATCAGGCATTTAAGCAGGCGTTCCTCAAGGTATATCCGCAGGGCTTCAGTGGAAAAACCATCACTGACGCCATCGCCGAGTTTGAGAGGACCCTGATTACGCCAAACTCCGCGTTTGACCGCTACCTGCGCGGCGATAGCAGCGCGCTCACGACCCAGCAGCAGCGTGGCTATCAGCTATTTAAAGATAACCGCTGCGCAACCTGCCACGCCGGCGTGGCCATGGGGGGAGAGTCTTACGAGCCACTCGGGCTGATCAAGGCATATCCGTTTGGCGAAATGACCAGCGCGGACATCGGTCGGATGAACGTCACCCAGGATCTGCGCGATAAGCTGCGCCAGAAGGTACCGACGCTGCGTAACGTTGAGCTGACCGGGCCCTACTTCCACCGTGGCGATGTGCAGACGCTGGATGAGGCTGTGAAGCAGATGCTGCGCTATCAGGTCGGCGTCACCCTGCCGCAAAGCGATGTCGACGATATCGTGGCCTTCCTGAAGAGCCTGAACGGTGTCTATACGCCGTACCCGATGAACACGGCCGCCGCAGAAGCTCCGGCGACGCCAACGACGGAGACGGCCCATCCGTAGCCGTTGAGGTAAAAGCAAACGGGCGTGCACAGTGCACGCCCGTTTTAGTAACGTCTGCTCTCCGCGCGCGGCGTCAGTCCAGCGCGGACAAATCGATATAGCGTGCCAGCGCTTTTTCCTCTGGGCGGTACAGATAGGGAATCTCTCCCAGCTGCGGCGCCGGCAGCTTCTGCCTCAGAGCATCAATGGTTTCAGCATAGTGCGACAGGCCGGGGTTAATCCGGTTTGCAATCCAGCCGACAAACGGCAGGCCATCATTAATAATGGCCTGGGCGGTCAAGATGGCATGGCTGATACAGCCCAGCTTAATCCCTACCACCAGGATCACCGGGAGCTGCTCCTGCACAACCCATTCGGAGAGCGGGCGTAAATCCTGCATCAATACCCGCCAGCCGCCGGTTCCCTGCACCACGACATGCTGCGACTTGGCACTCAGATGCTGTAGTCCACGGCTCATAGCGCCGTAGTCCAGCGCCTCACCGGTATAGGCATTAGCTATCTCTTCGCGCAGGGTGACAGGATTGACCTCGTCATAGCTTAGCGCCATGGAGGACGCGTTGAGCAGCGTGACGGCATCTCGATTGCGGAGCCCCTGCGGGGTCTCATCACTGCCTACGGCGATAGGTTTATACCCCACCGCACTGTGCCCAGCCGCCTGAATAGCTTGTAATAACGCACGAGAAGCCACCGTTTTACCCACCTCGGTGTCGGTTCCCGTAACGAATACGCGTTTTAACATGGAATAATTACTCCGGAGAGACTCCGATTAATAATAGAAAAGCAGAACGATCTGACCGGAAGTATGCTGTGTGCCCGCGATCGCCAATAAACCAGAAAGTCTAGGCGAAGCGCTTCTCACGCGGCTTGCGTTAGCTCAAATTTTTATTTATCGCGCGGATCATTTTCTTACCCACCGCGCGAATTCACGGGAAATGAGTAACAACTCGGCAAACAAAAGCGAACAATTACCCTTGCAGCAGCTGTACCAGCAGCGAACCGTTATACAGCGCTTCTTTGACCAACGCAGCGGCAGGCATTGTACCATGATGGTGGAAATGGCTGGCTTCAACCGACAGATGCTGGGTGTAATGGGGCAGCGCCTGCTGCCGAATTGCGCTGGCAATGGAGGGGAACAAGACCTCTGCGGCCTGGTTTAGCGGTGAGCCTATCAGGATTTTCTCCGGGTTAAACAGGTTAACCATCACCGCCGCGATGCGGCCTACGCTATGGCCGACGCTATTGATCAAGTCCCGCCCCAGCTGATCTCCCTGCAGCGCGGCCTGACACAGCGCCTCAATGTTCAGCGGGCTGACCGCGTGCAGCTGTGACGACGGCGACAGCGCGAGGCGCTGCTGCGCCAGCGTCAGTATATTGCCCAGCCCGGCAATCGTCTCCAGACAGCCATGGTTTCCGCAGTAGCACTGCTTACCATAGGGATCGACCTGGGTATGCCCTATTTCAACCAGACTTTGACGGCTCCCGTTCAGCAGACGCCCTTCGCTGATCACGCCGGCGCCCACGTTATGGTCAATGACAATCTGAATCAGGTTGGCACAGCCCGCGCCGGCGCCAAACAGCGATTCGGCCATGGTCCAGGCGCAAACGTCATGCTGCAGATATACCGGCAACCCAGTATGGCGCGAGAGTTCGGCGCTCAGCGCCATGTCACGCACCTCGGCATAGTACGGCATCCGGTGTACGATCCCTTGGGCGGCGTTGATTAACCCCGGCAGCGTGATGGCAATCGCCGTCAGACGCTCTAACTGATGCTGGTGGCGGGTAAAAAACAGATCGATCTCGGTCACGATGCGGGTCAGCAGCGGCAGTTCCCCCTGCGCCGGCAGCGCGAGCTCATCTTCGGCGACCAGCGCCCCGCTCAGATCGCGCAGCGCCAGCGTCATGGTGCCCAGCCCAATCCGCACGCACAGATAGTGCCAAGAGGCGGTATCCAGCGTAAGCCCCACGGCAGGACGCCCGCGGCTGCCGGGCTCCTGGAACTCCGTCTCCTGCACCAGGTGAGCCTCAAGCAGCTCACGCACGATTTTGGTGATACTGGCGGGAGCCAGCTGTGCGCGTTTTGAAAGCTCAATGCGCGAAATGGGGCCAAAACGATCGATAAGGCGGTAAACCGCCCCAGCATTTATCTGCTTGATTTGATCAATATGCCCCGGCTGACCGTCAGCAATCACTACTGCTACTCCCAGTTATTTTTCGCGCTTCAAAATAAATCTTACCGGGTATGGTGGGTATTTTACAAAAAGGCGTCAACCATTTGATTAGTTATGTGATTAAGTGCACAAATACTTACCCATTCGGTGGGTTTTCCAGCATGGCTGGCGCCACCATGGCGTCGGAGGATGGCGCGGTCAGCAGCGCGATCAGCGCATTGGCCTGTGCGCTCAGCGGACGCTGGCGGTGGTAGGCGAGCCACACCTCGGTATAGGCGTCGGGCTCATCCAATGCGCGATAACACACACCGTCCACCTGAATACGGGTATAGGAGGCCGGCAGAATAGAGACGCCCAGCCCCGCCGAGATCAGTCCGACGATCGTCATCGCCTCGCCGACCTCCTGCGTAATATACGGCACAATGCCGGCCCTCTTCAGCAGCGACAGCAGTTCATCGTACAGCGCCGTACCATCGCCGCGGGAAAAAAAGACAAAGGGTTGGTCGGCCAAGTCGCAGAACTTCAGCGCCTGCCCCCGCTGCGCCAAAGGATGATGACGGTGTAAAACCGCAACCAGCGGCTCGCGCTGCAGCACCCGGTGCGTCAGCACGCCGGGCAGTTGGGTATTGCGCAAGATGCCGATGTCCAGCTTTCCCTCAACCAACGGTTCGATCTGCTGCTTGGTATTGAGCTCGCGCATTTGCAGATGCACCTGCGGATAGCGATGGCGGTAGGCGAATAGGCTGTGCGCCACCCGGGGAATAAAGGGGACCGAGGAGGTAAAGCCAATGGTCAGATCCCCGGTCTCCCCTCGATGTGCTCGAGCCGCCTTTTCTGCCGCCTGCTCCAGCTGGCCAACGATGGCATAGCACTCTTTCAGAAAAAGGCTCCCCGCCTGCGTCAGACTGACGCTGCGGTTGGTGCGCATCAGCAGACAGGCGCCCAGCTCACGCTCCAGCGCCTGGATCTGCTGGCTCAGCGGCGGCTGGGAGATATTCAGCCGCTCCGCCGCCCGGTTGAAATGTCGCTCCTCGGCAACGGCGATAAAGTACTTTAGATGACGAATTTCGATGCGCATGGCCATTGATACTTTAAATATATTATTGGTTCTTATTAATATATTAGACATTCAGCAGGCGTAATTCTATGCTCGCTATCATGCAGCCTAGTTCCGCGTCGACATCGCAGATCGTGATGCGGCCTACGCTGACTCTCTGTGTGCCCCGTACAAGGATATTGTGTGAATACCTCCCCGGCTGAAGCCGCGCCGGATACCGTCTCTCCGGCATCCACCGCCATCAGCGATGGCCTTACTGGTAAACCCCCTTTTATCACCCGCGACCGCCCCGATTTTAAGCGGGTCACGCTGGCCCTGTTTTCAGCGGGGCTGGCCACCTTTGCCCTGCTGTACTGCGTACAGCCCATCCTGCCGGTGCTATCGCAGGATTTCGCCATCACGCCGGCGACCAGCAGCCTATCGCTGTCGGTGTCCACCGCCATGTTGGCCATCGGGCTGCTGTTTACCGGCCCGCTCTCCGATGCCATCGGACGTAAAAATGTCATGGTCACGGCGCTGCTGCTGGCGGCGATCTGTACCCTGATCTGCGCCCTGATGAGCAGCTGGGATGCCATTCTGGTGATGCGAGCCCTGGTGGGGCTAGCCCTGAGCGGCGTCGCGGCCGTGGCCATGACCTATCTCAGCGAAGAGATGGATCCTTCGGTAGTCGCGTTCTCCATGGGGCTGTACATCAGCGGAAACTCGATCGGCGGCATGAGCGGCCGACTGATCAGCGGCGTCCTGACGGACTACTTTTCCTGGCGGGCCACCCTGGCCGTTATCGGGCTATTTGCGCTGTGCGGCGCGCTGATGTTCTGGAAGATCCTGCCGCCCTCGCGCCATTTTCGCCCGACCTCTCTGCGCCCGCGCAACCTGCTGCTCAATCTGCGCCTGCACTGCCACGATCGGGGGCTTCCGCTGCTGTTCGCCGAAGGCTTCCTGCTGATGGGCAGCTTTGTCACGCTGTTTAACTACATTGGCTACCGCCTGCTGGCCTCGCCCTATTACCTTAGCCAGGCTATCGTCGGCGTACTGTCACTGGTCTATATCAGCGGCACCTACAGCTCGCCCAAGGCCGGGGCGATGACCGCGCGCTTTGGCCGGGGCCCGGTGCTGAGCGTCGCGATCATCATTATGCTGCTGGGGCTGCTGATCACCGCCTTCTCCGCGCTGTGGCTGGTGTTTATTGGCATGGTGCTGTTTACCACCGGCTTCTTCGCCGCCCACTCGGTGGCCAGCAGCTGGATCGGACGCCGAGCGCGCCGGGCCAAAGGTCAGGCCTCCTCGCTCTATTTGTTCAGCTACTACGTCGGCTCCAGCGTCGCCGGGACGCTGGGCGGAGTGTTCTGGCACAGCCACGGTTGGAACGGTATCGTCATCTTCCTGGTCGTCATGCTGCTGCTCGCCTGGCTGCTGGGCCGGCGGCTGCAGCGTCTTCCTGAAGCCGCTCCCCTCTCATAACGCCCTCGCCGGGCGGCCAAAGGGCGGCTCGGCGAGATCGGTTACTTGAGACGCAAGCGCACCGGCTCAGGTATTGCGAGGGCCAATGTAGCCGGAAAGCGCATTGTCCCTGCTTCAGCACGGAGTGAAGAACGGCTACCTACGGTGACGACACGTATTAACGCCGGGGCGAGTCGCCGAGCCCTTGCACAAAAATTTACGTCCTCCCGCCGCCTCTGATCCAACGAAAGCAGGAAAGCTATCATTCTGGATAATTTGTGGATATCGATACCGCCTCAAGACACCCGCGGTGGCGGTCTGCTCAGAGCGTGACGTGGGCATTGGTTACCCACAAGGCCAGGGGAAACCGTCAGTCCGGGGAGTCCCCTTCATCTAAGCCCCTCTACACCTATCGGTACGCGTCATCCTACGTATTTTAGCCCGCCGCTCCCGGCACCAAAGTCTGAGTTCATCCCCGCCCGTCGAGGCGCCGTCATCCTGGTTGGCTTACGTTGCTCACCGTTCATACGAGGGTAAGGGGAAAATGCGTTGCCGCAGATGGCGCGGTGTGTCATAGTCAAATGTATGTTGTAACTAATAAGGGCTTGTCTTCTTTATGTCCACCAGCAGCGTCATCGAACGACTTCATCTCTGCTTCCGTCAACTGGAGGAGGCGCTCGCTCATACCGACCACCAGCTGGCCGCCCTCACTCCGCTGCAGGCGCAAATCTTTGCGCTGCCGGAGATAGAAAAAGGCAAAGAGCATGAGGAGATCCGCCGCATCGCCGTCACCCCCTGCGCCGCCGACGAGGCCTTTGACGCCGGACGCCGCCACTTTCGCCGCCTCTTCCTCCACCACCACAGCCAGCACGTCAGCAGCAAGGCCGCGGTACGCCTGCCCGGCGTGCTGTGCTATCAGGCCACCCCCTCACAGCGCAGCGCGCTGCGCGACGCGATCGAGCGGGTCAACCGCTACAAACGGCAGCTGGAGCAGATCATCGCCGTGGAGACCGGCCTGCCGCCGGAGCAGCGTTTTGAATTTGTCCACCGCCAGCTCAAAGGACTGTTGACCCTCAGCGCCTACCGCACCCTGACGCTACTGGACGACCCCAGCAGCGTCGGCTTCGGCTGGGCAAACAAGCAGGTGATCAATAATCTCAGTCGCGCCGAGGTGCTGACGCGCCTGGACAAGAGCCTGCGCGCCGGGCGCGCCGTCGCCCCCTATACCCGCGAGCAGTGGACGCAGCGCATTCTGCAGGAGCGAGATACCCTGCTGGCGCTGCCCGAGGATGTCAAACTCAAAATTCGTCGTCCGGTCAAGGTTCAGCCGATTGCCCGCGTGTGGTACAGCGCCATCCAGCGTCAGGTGCAGCACCCGTGCAGCATGCCGCTGATCGCGCTGTGCGAATCCGCCGAGCTGGCGCCGCGCATCGGCACCCTGGCCGACTACGACGCCGATAACATCGCGCTGCGCCATCGCCCGCGGGCCAAGCAGCTGATCCCGCTGATCCCCCGGCTGCACCTGTACCGTGAGGTCGATGGGCAGGGAAACTAAGCGTGACATTGTCACAAATCAGTCGCCCTGTGCGACACTCCCCACCATCTGCGCGGGTTGAACCCATTGGTCAAACGCCTGCGCGCTAACGTAGCCGAGCGCCAGCGCCGCCTCCCGCAGCGTCGTCCCCTCTCGGTGCGCCCTCTTGGCGATCTCTGCCGCCCGATCGTAGCCGATGTGCGGGGCCAACGCCGTCACCAGCATCAGCGAACGCTGCAGCAGTTCATCGATACGCTCCCGATTCGGCATCAGTCCCTGCGCACAGTGCTGGTTAAAGCTCTCCATACCGTCGGCTAACAGGCGCAGCGACTGTAAGACATTGTGGATCACCAGCGGACGAAAGACATTCAGCTCAAAGTTACCGGAGGCGCCGCCGATATTCACCGCCGTATCATTCCCCAGCACCTGCGCGCACACCATGGTCAGCGCCTCACACTGCGTCGGGTTGACCTTCCCGGGCATGATGGAGCTGCCCGGCTCATTCTCCGGCAGCCTCAGCTCCCCTATCCCACAGCGAGGCCCAGAGGCCAGCCAGCGCACGTCGTTGGCTATCTTCATCAGGGAGCAGGCCAGCCCCTTCAGCGCACCGTGTCCCTGCACCAGGGCATCACAGGTCGCCAGCGCCTCGAACTTATTGGGGGCGCTGACGAACGGCAGACCGCTCTGTTCGGCGATCTGCGCGGCGACGCGCTGGGCAAAGCCCGGCGGCGTATTCAGCCCGGTTCCGACCGCCGTTCCCCCCAGCGCCAGCTCGTACAGGTGCGGCAGCGCGTGGCGGATATGTTGCCCGCTATGCTCCAGCATCGCCACCCAGCCGGAGATCTCCTGCCCCAGCGTCAGCGGCGTGGCATCCTGCAGATGGGTGCGTCCAATCTTCACAATGGAGGCGAAGCACTGCGCCTTATGCCGCAGGGTATCGCTCAGTTGGGCGATCCGCGGCAGCAGATCGCGTTCAATGCCCAGCACCGTCGCCACGTGCATCGCCGTTGGAAACACATCGTTGGAGCTTTGGGCACTATTGACGTCATCATTGGGATGCACCAACCGCTGCTCGCCGCGGACCCCCCCCAGCAGCTCACTGGCCCGGTTCGCCAGCACTTCGTTCATATTCATATTGGTCTGCGTACCGGATCCCGTCTGCCAGACCGACAGCGGAAACTCCCCGGCGCGCTGACCGTCGATAACCTCCTGCGCCGCCAGCATAATGGCGTCCGCCTTCTCCGGCGTCAGGCGCCCGGCCTCTCTGTTGACGCGCGCGGCGCACAGCTTGACCAGCGCCAGCGCCGTAATCAGCGCCGGCGGCATCTTTTCTACCGAGATACGGAAATGCGCCAGAGAGCGCTGCGTCTGGGCGCCCCACATCCGTTCCTGAGGAACCTTCACCTGTCCCATCGCGTCGCTCTCTATACGCATCGCCGTCATCGTCTCTCCTCGATTTTCCGTTGGCCCATCGCCCGCGCGGTGAAAAATTAATCGCTGTTTTTTCAGTATACTTCCTTATCAATGACCTCATTGTGAATGCCTTCGCCATTTAGATGATCAATCCCCTTGCCGAGGCGGGGGCTGTTCCTGTTTACTGAAGAAAATTCACGTTTCACTGACTCGCGGAACCGATAGATGCAAAAGATGATCAATGCCATACAGCACTATGCCTGGGGCAGCCACGACGCGCTGAGTAACCTCTATGGCATCGCTAACCCCGATAACCAGCCGATGGCCGAGCTGTGGATGGGGGCCCACCCGCTGAACAGCTCTCGGGTGCAGGATGCGCACGGCGCCGAGCAAAGCCTGCGCGATCACATCGCCGCCGATCCACGCGCTCAGCTGGGCGATGCCGTCGCCCGCCGCTTTGGCGAGCTGCCGTTTCTGTTCAAGGTGCTGTGCGCCGCCCAGCCGCTCTCCATCCAGGTACATCCCAATAAGCGCGCCGCCGAAGCCGGCTTTGCGCGTGAGGAGGCCGCCGGCATCGCGCTGAATGCCCCGAACCGTAACTACAAGGACGCCAACCATAAACCGGAGCTGGTGTATGCGCTGACCCCCTTTGCGGCGATGAACGGCTTTCGCGAATTCGACCAGATAGCCGCCCTGCTGCAGTCGCTAGCCGATGCCCACCCGGATATCGCCGGTTTTATCGCGCACCCGAACGCCGACACGCTGCGAACCCTGTTTGCCAACCTGCTCAATATGCAGGGCGAGGAAAAAGCCCATGCGCTGCGCCGCCTGCGCGAGGAGATGGCCCACCAGCAAGGCGTTGTCTGGGACACCCTGCGCACCATTGCCCCGATTTACCCGGATGACAGCGGCCTGTTCTCCCCGCTGCTGCTGAACGTGATCGCGCTGGCGCCGGGCCAGGCCATGTTCCTGGATGCCGAAACCCCCCACGCCTATCTGCACGGCGTCGGCCTGGAGGTCATGGCCAATTCGGATAACGTACTGCGCGCTGGCCTGACCCCGAAATACATCGACGTCGCCGAGCTGCTGGCGAACGTCCGCTTCGTCGCCAAACCGCGCGATACGCTGCTGACGGCGCCGTGCACCTCTGGCGCGGAGCGCCGTTTTCCGGTGCCGGTCGCCGATTTTGCCTTTGCGGTCCATACGCTGAGCGCACAGCCGCAGCCGCTGCACCAAGAGAGCGCCGCCGTACTGTTCTGCATACGCGGAGAGGCCCGTCTGCAGCAGGGAGCACAGACGCTGATCCTGCGCGCCGGCGAGTCTTGCTATCTCAGCGCCGCCGACCGCCAGGTTTCGGTGACCGGTCACGGCGAGCTGGCGCGCGTTTTTAATCAGTTAGATTAATTTTCAACGAATTATTTGCCAATTACGCCCCCTTGCCTCCACAATAAAAACGCCTGCGGGCGTTTTTTACCTTCCGGCACCGCTGCGCTTGAAGCCGGTGCCCGATTCTGGCTACAGAAGGACAGAGTATGAAAAAATCAGCCGTCGCCGTTGCGGTCATCGTGGTATTGGGCGCAGCCTGGAGCGGCGCATCGTGGTATACCGGTAAGCTTATTGAGCAGCGTATGGACGGTGAAGTTGCCCGCCTTAACGAAAGCCTCACGCAGCGCCTGCCTCAGGCCGGCCTGAAGATCAGCTACCAGGATTACCAGCGCGGCGTTTTCTCCAGCCGGGTTCACTACATTATCCAAGCCGATCCCGCCGCCAAACAGGATGCACTGCTGAAGCCGGGCCAGCAGCTGGCGCTGAATGAAACCATCAGCCATGGCCCCTTCCCGCTGACTCACTTCTCCCTGGCGCCCAGCATGGCCGTGGTGCACAGTGAGTTGGCCAATACGCCGCTGGTCGCCCCGCTGTTTACGGCCAATAAAGGGCAGTCGCCTCTCGATGCCTATACCCGGATCGCCTATAGCGGAGATAACCGCTCCGAGATAACCCTGCTGCCGCTCTCTCTGCAAGCGGGCGAGAATAAAATCGACTTTGGCGGCGCACAGATTAAGGCCGATATCGCTCGCGATCTCAGCCGAATGGATCTGGCGGCGGATGCCAAGAGCCTGAGCATCGACGCCCCGAACGGTGGGCAGCGTGAAACCCTGTCGCTGACCGGCGCCACCTTTACCACCCACAGTAAGATGGGCAAGTTCGGCCTGAATGTCGGTGAACAGCAGATCGCCGCCAAGCGACTGAGCCTGTCGGTCGATGGCAAAGAGAGCACCGCGCTGGACGATCTGGCGATGGACGCCAGCCTGAAAGAGGGTGAGCGTACGCTGGACGCACGGGTGGACTATCGCCTGGGCGCGCTGCAGATCGATGGGAAAGCCTTCGGCGGCGGCGCCATGACGCTGAATCTGAACGGGTTCGATGGCCATGGCGTGAAAGGGTTTGCCGATGAGTACAATGCCTTTATCAGCCGACAGATCAGTAGCGGCAACAGCAGCGACAGCATCGCCTATCAGCAGCAGCTGACCCGCATGCTGGATGCCGCGCTACCGACCCTGCTGAACGGCAACCCCCAGATCGAACTCAAGCCGGTCACCTGGAAAAACAGCGCCGGCAGCAGTCAGTTTGACCTGAGCCTGTCATTGGGCGTACCGGCCAAGACCGAGGCCGCCGCGGCGCTGCCACCGCTGCTGCAGGCCGTCCGTACGCTGGATGTCTCCCTCAACCTCTCCATGCCGATGGCGACGCAAATCGCCGCCAATGCGGCCGAGCTCGAGGGCTACCAGGCCGATGAGGCACAAAAGCTGGCGGCACAGCAGGTGCAGGGCGTCTCCGCCATGGGCCAGATGTTTAAGCTGACGACGCAGCAGGATAACGCGATCGTCAGCCAGCTGCACTATGCCGACGGTCAGGTGACCCTGAACGGTAAGCCGATGACCCTGGCCCAGTTCGCTGGCCTGTTTGGCGTGCTTGGCGGTATGGATTCGGCGCCCGCTGGCGCACAGTAATCCTCCCCGGCACCCGCGATAACGCCCGCCGCTCGGCGGGCGTTTTTCTTCCCATCCCCGCGTCGCGCACACCACTGTATATATACACAGTATTACAGCAAATCGAGACATCCGTTGATTTTTAGTGATGTTGATCACACTTTTATGTAATGAGATAGCGCTTTACATCGCGTTATTTTTATACTGTTGCGCACTTTACGCAAAATAACTGAGAGTGCCCATCATGATCGATTCGCGTTTTCCCCTGACCGACCTGCACCGCCATCTTGATGGCAATATCCGACCGCAAACCATTTTAGCGCTGGGGCAACAGTATCAGCTGGCGCTGCCGGCGAACGAGCTGGAGGCCCTGCGCCCCCACGTCCAAATCAGCGATACGGTGCCGGATCTGGTCAGCTTTCTGCAGAAGCTGGACTGGGGCGTCGCCGTTCTGGCCACCCTGGACGCCTGTCGCCGGGTTGCTTACGAAAACGTTGAAGATCTGAAGCGCGCAGGCATCGATTATGCCGAGCTGCGCTTTTCTCCCTACTACATGGCGCAGCGCCACGGCCTGCCGCTGCAGGGGGTGGTTGAAGCCATCATTGACGGCGTCCGCGCCGGATCGCGCGACGTCGGCGTTCCGGTCAAGCTGATTGGGATCATGAGCCGCACCTTTGGGCAGGAGGCCTGCCGCCAAGAGCTGGAGGCGCTGCTGAGCTGCCGCGATCAGATCGCCGCGCTGGATCTGGCCGGTGACGAGCTGGGCTTCCCGGGCGATCTGTTTATGTCGCACTTTACCCGGGCGCGTGACGCGGGGTGGCACATTACGGTACACGCCGGCGAAGCCGCGGGGGCGGAAAGCATCTGGCAGGCTATCCGCGAGCTGGGTGCCGAACGCATTGGCCACGGCGTGAATGCGATCCAGGATCCGCGCCTGATGGATTATCTGGCGGAGCACGCTATCGGCGTGGAGTCCTGCCTCACCTCTAACCTGCAGACCAGTACGGTGCCCTCGTTGGCACAGCATCCGCTGAAGCATTTCCTGCAGCACGGCATTATCGCTAACCTCAATACGGATGACCCGGCGGTCGAAGGAATTGAGCTGCGTCACGAATATCAGACGGCCGCCCCGGCGGCGGGGCTGAGCGCCGAGCAGATCCGCCAGGCGCAGTACAACGGCCTGACCATGGCTTTCCTGAGCCCGGCGGAGAAACAGGCGCTGCGCGACGCCAAGCAGGCGGGCTAACGTCCCCCAGCCCCAGCGCGCCATGGGGCCTCGCTATTCAGCGCGCGCCTGACCGCCGCGGGCGTAGCGCTGGGCCAGCCAGGCACAGACCATCAGCTGCAGCTGGTGAAAAATCATCAGCGGCAGCACCATCATTCCGACGGCCGCCGCCGGAAACAGCACATTGGCCATCGGGATACCATTGGCCAGGCTTTTTTTAGAGCCGCAGAACACAATGGTTATCTCATCGGCCTTATCAAATCCCAACGCCCGGGCGACGACGGTGTTAATCAGCAGCACAATCGTCAGCAGCAGGCAAGAGACCAGCACGATCACCCCGAGCGAGACGGCGTCAATACGCTGCCAGATCCCCTCGATCACCGCCTCACTGAACGCGGTATAGACCACCAGCAGAATCGATGAGCGGTCGGTTACATTGATCAGGCGCCGGTGACGGGCCACCCAGGCCGCCGTCAGCGGACGCGACAGATGCCCCAGCAGGAACGGCAGCATCAGCTGCAGCACAATCGCGCCGATCGCGTGCAGGCTATCGATATTGTCGCCCTGCGTATGCATCAGCAGCCCCACCAGCAGCGGCGATAAAAACACCCCCAGCATACTGGAGGCCGAGGCGCTGCAGATGGCCGCCGCCACGTTGCCGCCGGCCATCGAGGTATAGGCAATGGCCGACTGTACCGTCGCCGGCAGCGCGCACAGATACAGAAAGCCCAGATAGATAGCCGGGCTCATCAGCGCCGGCACCAGCGTCCCCAGCCCCACCCCCAGCAGGGGAAACAGCGCGAAGGTGCTCAGGAAGACCACGAGATGCAGCCGCCAGTGGCCGATGCCGGCGCCGATCGCCTCGCGCGACAGCTTGGCGCCATGCATAAAAAACAGCAGCGCGATGGCCGCCGTCGTCAAGTGACCAAACAGGGTCTTGGCTTCACCGCGACAGGGAAACAGCGATGCCAGCAGCACCACCAGGATCAAGACCAACAGAAATGGATCAATGCGTAAACGCCGCAGCCAGGACATAACACCGGTTTCCTTGTCAATCGATGGGATCGCTCCCATCATAACGGGGTTTCCCCCTGCTGCCACGCCCCCTGTTACAGACCCTGACAAAATCCCCGCCGCCGCGGCGGGCTGAATGGCGTCGTTGCCATCAATATTTCATAAATTTGTAATCCATGTCACTAATATCTCTCTGGACTCATTAGAATAATTGCTGAATACTGTTTTTTATTATACATATCCATTTCGAACAATGACCAAAATATGAACGTTGACGAATTCCTGCACAAATTCCGCAAAGTGAATAATAGCGACAGTCTGGAAAAACTTTTCGACCATTTAAATTATTCTCTGCAAGATGAACGCGACATTATAAATATGTATCGCGCCGCCGATCATCGGCGCGCCGAGCTGGTCAGCGGCGGGCGCCTATTTGACGTAGGCTGCGTGCCGAAAGAGATTTGGCACTATGTCGTCTAGAATGAGCTGCGCCGCGCGCATCGATCGTTTGTCCGCGCGCGGCGGACAGGGTTTTCCCCTCCCCAGCGCGCCCGCCTCTCGCTGAGCCCGACGCCGTTGTCTCAACTACGCAGAGCAGGCCACAGGAATAGCGGGCGGCGGACGCCCCGGATAGGGAAAATGAATTTAAATTAGGTTATCTGAATTATTCCATCCGGTTAATCGTTTACCTCGCCTTTTCTATTAACGCTAACAACGATGCAAATTACGCGTAAATACCCGGCGACGCCGCGGCTATCCCCCTATCCTCGCCGTATTCAGCGGCATGATAAATCAGCCAGCCTTATAAAATAGTCCACTCTGGCGGCGCAGCCTATTTTTTATCCTGTCCGGCGCCGTTTTCCCCCGCCCTGTCACAATATTTCGACATTTAGCGGAGCAAACGTTTGCGCAGTGTGGCATAGTACGCACCCGAGCCCGTCCAGGCGTATAATCGATGCCGCTCAGCCCACTTAGCGGCCTGCTGCCGGCAGCGCCTGTGTTTACTCTGTCTATGTAAAGGATCACGACACGCCATGATATCCCGCTGCGAACCGATGCCTTCATCTCAGCCTGCCCTGCAGCCGATCGCCGCCGTTGCCGCCCGAATCGGCATCGCCTCTGAAGCCCTGATCCCCTATGGCCACTATGCGGCCAAGGTGGATATGCGGAAGCTCACGCCCCGCCCGTCCCGCGGTAAACTGATCCTGGTCTCCAGCATCACCCCCACGCCGCTCGGCGAAGGGAAAACCGTTACGACCCTCGGCCTGAGCCAAGGGCTGAACCATCTGGGGCACAGCGCCATCGCCTGTATCCGCCAGCCCAGCCTCGGCCCGGTATTCGGCGTCAAGGGCGGCGCCGCCGGCGGCGGTGCGTCGCAGGTGCTGCCGATGGAGCAGCTCAATCTGCACCTGACCGGCGATATTCACGCTATCAGCGCCGCCCATAACCTGGCCGCGGCGGCGCTCGATGCCCGTCTGTTCCATGAGCAGCGCCTGGGCGACGCGTTCTCCGACCAGAGCGGGCTGCCGCGTCTGGATATCGACCCCCAGCGCATCGTCTGGAAGCGGGTGATGGATCATAACGATCGGGCGCTGCGCAGCATCGACGTTGGCGTCGGCGGCGGCAATAACGGCGTGCCGCGCCACGATGGCTTTGACATCAGCGCCGCCTCGGAGCTGATGGCCATTCTGGCGCTCTCCGAGAGCCTGGCCGATATGCGTCTGCGCATCGGTAAGGTGATCCTGGCCTATTCCCTGCAGGGCGCGCCGATCACCGCGGAGGATCTGCAGGTTGCCGGTGCCATGACCGTCGTGATGAAAGAGGCGATCCACCCGACCCTGATGCAGAGCAGCGAGCAGACGCCGGTGCTGATCCACGCGGGCCCCTTTGCCAATATCGCCCACGGCAACTCCTCTGTGCTGGCCGATAGACTGGCCCTGCAGCTGGCCGACTATGTGGTCACCGAGGCGGGCTTTGGCTCCGACATGGGCATGGAGAAGTTCTTCAATATCAAATATCGCCAGTCGGGGATCGCCCCCTCCTGCGTGGTGCTGGTCGCCACGCTGCGCAGCCTGAAAGCCAACAGCGGGCAGTTCAATATGAAGCCGGGACAGGCGCTGCCGGAAGAGGTCAAGCAGCCGAACGCCGATCTGCTGCGCGCCGGGTGTGAAAACCTGGGCTGGCACATCGCCAACGCCCGCCGCTACGGTCTGCCGGTAGTGATCGCCGTCAACCGCTGGCCGGAGGATACGCCGCAGGAGCTGGCCATACTGCGCGACTATGCGCTGAGCGCCGGCGCCTTCGGCGTCGAGTTCAGCGAAGCCTTTGCCCTCGGCGGGCGCGGCGCGGCGCGCCTGGCGGCCTGTGTCACCGACGCCTGCAGCCAGGCGGCCCAGGTCACGCTGCTGTATCCGGACGAGATGCCGCTGGCAGACAAGCTGCAGACCCTGGCGCACAGCTACGGCGCCAGCCACGCCGAGCTGACGGCGCAGGCGCAGCAGGAGCTGGAGGCGCTGGCGCAGGCCGGCTTTGGCCACCTGCCGCTGTGCATGGCGAAGACTCCGCTCTCCATCAGCGCCGATCCGGCGTTGAAAAATGCCCCGCGCGACTTTGTGCTGCCCATCCGCAGTCTGCAGGTCTCCGCCGGCGCCGGGTTTATTCGCGCCTACGCCGGTAACATCATGACGATGCCGGGGCTCAGCACCCTGCCAGCCTACCGCCACATCGATATCGACGCCGACGGCAATACCGTTGGCCTGAGCTAACGCCGCCCCCCGATCCCTGCCCCCTCCGGCGCCGGGATCGGGTATACTCCCCCGCATTCGCCCTTTTATCCGGTATTGCATACGATGAAAACTGACCGTATCGGCGGCTGGCTGTTTGCGCCATTGGCCTACATGATCCTCTCTCTCTTCTCCTCCAGCCTGATGCTGGTGCTGTTCATCATGACGCTGCTGCAGCACGGCGGCGGCGGACGCCTGTGGGCCCACGGCGGCACCTTTTCCTCTCAGTGGGGGCTCTCTCTGCTCATTACTCTGGGAATATGGTGCTTCTCCCTGCACGTACTGCGCCTGTTTTTTAAGCGTTCGCGGCGCTTCCCCAAGCATTTCATCGCCTGGCTGCTGGTCATGCTGCTGCTGGCGCTGAAGTCGTTCGCCTTCTCGCCGATCAGCGATACGCTGGCGCTGCGCGGGATCATCACGCCGCTGCTGGCCGCCGCCGTGTTTGTTCCCTATATCAAGCGTTCGACCCGCGTGCGCCAGACATTTATTGAGCAATAGCGCCAATTTACGCCGTCGACGCCGCCCTTATCGTGGGTAATTTGCGCAAATCGCAATAACCCTACGTTTGATCTGTTGTCGTCAGCCGGTTAAACCCCGATAATACAGCGGTTTCATCTTCCGGCTGATCTTTCTGCTTTGTAGGTTTTGTGTGATGACCGATTACCTGTTGTTGCTGGTCGGCACCGTCCTGGTCAATAACTTCGTCCTGGTTAAATTTCTCGGCCTGTGCCCCTTTATGGGGGTATCGAAAAAGCTTGAGACGGCGATGGGCATGGGACTGGCAACCACCTTTGTACTCACCCTGGCGTCCGTTTGCGCCTGGGCCGTAAACCAGTTTATTCTGGTGCCGCTGGGGCTGACCTATCTGCGCACCCTGACCTTTATTCTGGTCATCGCCGTCGTGGTACAATTCACCGAGTTGGCGGTGCGTAAAACCAGCCCGATTCTATATCGTCTGCTGGGCATTTTTCTGCCGCTGATCACCACCAACTGCGCGGTGCTCGGCGTGGCGCTGCTCAACGTCAACCAGTCGCACAACTTTCTGCAGTCGGCCGTGTACGGGTTTAGCGCCGCCGCCGGCTTCTCGCTGGTGATGGTGCTGTTTGCCGCCATCCGTGAACGATTGGCGTTGGCCGACGTACCGGCGCCGTTTCGCGGCGCGTCCATTGCCCTCATCACCGCCGGGCTGATGTCTCTTGCCTTTATGGGCTTTAGCGGATTGGTGAAATTCTAATGTCTTCATTGTGGATAGCGATCGCCGCCGTCAGCGCCATCGCGCTGGTGTCCGGCCTGATCCTGGGATTTGCCGCCCGTCGTTTTCAGGTGGAGGCGGACCCCATCGTAGAACGTATTGACGCCCTGCTGCCGCAGAGCCAGTGCGGCCAGTGCGGTTACCCTGGCTGCCGCCCCTATGCCGAAGCCGTCGCCAACGGCGAAAAGATCAATCGCTGTGCGCCGGGCGGCGATGCGGTAATGCGTAATATCGCCGCCCTGCTGGCCGTCGACCCGCAGCCGCTGGAGGGTGAAAATGCCCAGAGCGAGCCTCAGCGCCAGGTCGCGCTGATCGACGAGGCCAACTGCATTGGCTGCACCAAGTGTATTCAGTCCTGTCCGGTCGACGCCATCGTCGGCGCGACGCGGGCGCTGCACACCGTTATCAGCGATCAGTGCACCGGCTGCGGCCTGTGTCTACCGCCCTGCCCGACGTCGTGTATCCAGCTGGTGCCCGTACCCACCACGACCGCCACCTGGAAATGGGATTTGCAGACCATTCCCGTACACATTCTGGAAGTTGAGCGCCATGTTTAAGCTGTTCGCCGCACTGCGTAAAGAGAGACTGTGGGACTTTAAAGGGGGGATCCACCCCCCTGAGATGAAGCAGATCTCCAGCGAGATCCCGCTGCGCCGCATTCCGCTGCCGAATCTGCTGATCATTCCGCTGCAGCAGCACCTGGGACCCGAGGGGGACCTCCTGGTCAAGGTCGGCGAACGGGTCTTGAAAGGCCAACCGCTCACCCGCGGCAATGGCCGCACCCTGCCGGTACACGCGTCGACCTCCGGCACCATCAGCGCCATCTCGCGCCAGGTGACCGCACACCCCTCCGGCCTGCCCGAGCTGTGCATCAGCCTGGTTCCCGACCAGCAGGAGCGCTGGGGAGAGCGTCACCCGCTGCCCGACTATCGCGCCCTGACGCCCCCGGCGCTGATCGACCATATTCATCAGGCCGGGATCGCCGGGCTCGGCGGCGCCGGTTTCCCGACGGCCGCCAAGCTCAACGGCGGCGCAGATCGCATTCATACCCTGATCATCAACGCCGCCGAGTGTGAGCCCTACATCACCGCCGACGATCGCCTGATGCGCGAGCACGCCGCGGACATCGTCACCGGCTGCGCGATACTGAGCCACATTCTGTCGCCAGAGCGGGTGCTGATTGGCATCGAAGACAATAAGCCGCAGGCGATCGCCGCCCTGCGTCAAGCGTTACAGGGTCACGAACAGATACAGCTGCGGGTGATCCCCACCAAATATCCCTCCGGCGGGGCCAAGCAGCTGATCAAGATCCTGACCGGCATGGAGGTTCCCCACGGCCAGCACTCGGCCTCCATCGGCGTGCTGATGCAAAACGTGGCGACGGTCTACGCCATCAAGCGCGCCGTCATCGACGGAGAGCCGCTGATCGAGCGCGTGGTCACCCTGACCGGCGAGCAGATGCATCGCCCGGGGAATGTCTGGGCCGCCATCGGTACGCCGGTGAAGCATCTGCTGCAAAACGGCCGCTTTATTGCGCAGAACAAACACCCGATGGTGATCATGGGGGGCCCGCTCATGGGCTTTACCCTGTCGCGCCTCGGCGTCCCAGTGGTCAAGATCACCAACTGTATTCTGACGCCTTCGCGCGATGAATTCAGCGCGCCGCAGGCGGAGCAGCCCTGTATTCGCTGCGGCGCCTGCGCCGACGTCTGCCCCGCGCGCCTGCTGCCCCAGCAGCTGTACTGGTACAGCCAGGGCAAAGAGCACGATAAGGCGCGCGACTACCATCTGCAGGAGTGCATCGAGTGCGGCGCCTGCGCCTATGTGTGCCCCAGCAATATTCCGCTGGTGCAGTATTATCGCCAAGAAAAGGCCGAGATCCGCGCGTTGGACGATGAGGCCCGACGCGCCGCCGAGGCCAAGGCGCGCTTTGAGGCGCGTCTGGCGCGCCTGGCGCGGGAAAAAGCGGCGCGCGAGCAGCGTCACAAACAGGCGGCGGTCAGCGTCAGCAGCAGCGATCGGGAGGCCATCCAAGCCGCGCTGCAGCGCATTAACCTGCGTAAAGCGGGCCCGACCGATGATAGCGACGCCGCCGTAGACGCCGCCATCGCCCGCGCCAAAGCTAAACAGGCCGCGGCGAGCGAAACCGATGCCCCGAACACCGCGCCGCCGGCGGCAGACAATACGCCGGACGACCCGCGCAAGGCCGCTATCGCCGCTGCCATCGCCCGCGCCAAGGCCAAGCAGGCCGCGGCGAACGAGACCGACGTTCCGAACCCCGCGCCGCCGGCGACAGACAAGGGTGAAAGCCCTCGCCGTCAGATCTCCCGGGCTACGCTGCAGGCAGCCTACGCGCCAGGATCCGACGCGGATACACCGGCATCCTCGGAGAGAGAGACGCCGGCGTCCGATCGCCAGGCGGCGATTGCGACGGCCATCGCCCGGGTAAAAGCCCGCCAGGCGCTGGTCAACGGAGAGGCACCCCAGCCCACCGCTCCGTCCACCCCCACGGATGCGCAGAAAGCGGCCGTCGCGGCCGCTATCGCCCGCATTAAGGCAAAGCAGGCGTCCGCAGCGCCAAGCGAGGAATAAATGGCCTTCAGAATCGCCAGCTCCCCCTTTACCCACAACCGTCAACACACCGCACGGATCATGTTCTGGGTCGTCGCCGCCGCGTTACCCGGCATCGCCGCCCAGATCCACTTTTTTGGCTATGGCACGCTTATCCAACTGGCGCTGGCGATCGTCACCGCCTGCCTGTGCGAAGCGCTGGCGCTGCGTCTGCGCCGACGCCCGCTCAGTACGCTCGGCGATAACTCCGCGCTGCTAACCGGGCTGCTGCTGGGCATCAGCCTGCCACCGCTGGCGCCCTGGTGGCTCGTCGTGCTCGGCAGCGCCTTTGCCATCATCATCGCCAAGCAGCTGTACGGCGGACTGGGACAGAATCCCTTCAACCCGGCCATGGTCGGCTATGTCATGCTGCTGATTGCCTTTCCGGTGCCTATGACCACCTGGCTGCCGCCGCAGAGCCTGCTGAGTCAGCCGCTGGATTTCAGCCATACCCTATTACAGATCTTCGGCGGTCACGCCGCCGATCTGCACGCCCTGCTGAGCGTGGACGGCGTGAGCTCCGCCACGCCGCTCGACAGCGTGAAGACCGGGCTGCGCAGCGGCCAGACGCTGACGGAAATCTTCTGCCAGCCCATCTGGCAGGGCGAGCTGGCCGGTTTAGGGTGGCAATGGGTCAACGCGGGATTCCTGCTCGGTGGCCTGCTGCTGCTGCTGCGCCGCATTATTCACTGGCAGATCCCGCTCGGCTTCCTGGCCGCCATGGCGCTGTGCGCCGCGCTGGGCAGCGGGCTGGCGCCGCAGAGCATTGCGCCGCCGCTGACCACCCTGTTCTCCGGCGCTACCATGCTGGGCGCGTTTTTCATTGCCACCGATCCGGTCACCGCCGCCACCACCCCGCGGGGGCGCCTGATCTTTGGCCTGCTGTGCGGCGTGCTGGTCTGGCTGATCCGCACCTACGGCGGCTACCCCGACGGCGTCGCCTTTGCGGTACTGCTGGCCAACATCTGTGTGCCGCTGATCGACCACTACACCCAGCCGCGCGTTTATGGGCATCGCTAAGGAGTCCCCATGCTAACCACTATGCGCCGCCACGGTATCCGCCTGGCCCTGTTTGCTATTCTCGCCACCGCGCTGACCGCGATCGTGCATCAGTTGACCACCCGCACCATCGCCCGTCAGGCGGCGCTGCAGCAGCAGCGGCTGTTTGATCAGGTGATCGCGCCGGGTGACTACGACAACGACCTGCAGCGCAGCTGCCTGCTGCTGCGCGATCCCCGCCTGGGCGACGGCGCACCGCACCGGCTGTATCTGGCCCAGCGTCAGGGCCAGCCGATCGCGGCGCTGGTCGAAGCCACCGCGCCCGATGGCTATGCCGGCGCCATTCGTCTGCTGGTCGGCGCCGACTTCAGCGGTAAAGTCCTGGGGGTGCGGGTGCAAGAGCAGCACGAAACCCCGGGGCTGGGCGATAAAATCGAAATCCGTATCTCCGACTGGATCGACAGCTTTCGCAATAAGGTGGTGCACGGCGCACAGGACCCGGCGTTTCGGGTAAAGAAAGACGGCGGTGAGTTCGACCAGTTTACCGGCGCCACCATTACCCCGCGGGCGGTGGTTAACGCCGTTCGCCGCACCACGCTGGCGATCCACGATATCCGACCGCATCTGGCCAGTCTGCCGCGCTGTGGAGAAAGTGAATGAGTGAAGCCAAAAATCTATTCCTCAACGGGCTATGGAAGAACAACTCGGCCCTGGTGCAACTGCTCGGCCTCT
This sequence comes from Edwardsiella piscicida, assembly GCF_001896205.1. Classification (GTDB taxonomy): domain Bacteria; phylum Pseudomonadota; class Gammaproteobacteria; order Enterobacterales; family Enterobacteriaceae; genus Edwardsiella; species Edwardsiella piscicida. Next base: position 1,929,281 of record NZ_MPNU01000001.1, on the reverse strand, counting down.
GCCCGCTGCTGGCGGTCTCCTCTACTGCCACCAACGCCCTGGGGCTGGGGCTGGCCACCACGCTGGTGCTGGTCTTGACCAACAGCGCCGTCTCGGCGCTGCGCCGCTGGGTGCCCGGCGAGATCCGCATTCCTATCTATGTGATGATCATCGCCTCCGTCGTCAGCGCGGTGCAGATGCTGATCAACGCCTACGCGTTCGGCTTGTATCAATCGCTGGGGATCTTTATTCCGCTGATCGTCACCAACTGCATTGTCATCGGACGCGCCGAGGCCTATGCCGCCCACCATCCCGTCGGGATGGCGGCGCTGGACGGCCTGGCGACCGGGCTGGGCGCGACCGCGGCGCTGTTCGTTTTAGGCGCCCTGCGTGAAATCCTGGGCAACGGCACCCTGTTCGACGGCGCCGACCTGCTGCTCGGCCACTGGGCCCGCGCGCTGCGCATTGAGCTGTTTCATACCGATACGCCGTTCCTGCTGGCCATTTTGCCGCCGGGCGCATTTCTTGGCCTTGGGTTTATGCTGGCGTTCAAATATGTTATCGATCAAAAGCTACGCCGGCGTCAGGCGCAGCGTAGCGCCGTTGGCCCAGCGCCGCGCGACGCGGCGCCCACGGAAAACCATGAGCAGGCATGATGAATCAGGCAAAACGCATTGAGATACTCCGGCGCCTACGCGACGCCAACCCGCAGCCGACCACCGAGCTGATCTACGGCAGCCCATTCGAGCTGCTGATCGCCGTGCTGCTGTCGGCCCAGGCGACCGACGTCAGCGTCAATAAGGCAACCGCGACGCTGTTTCCGGCGGCCAACACCCCCGCGGCGCTGCTGGCGCTCGGCGTGGACGGCGTCAAGCGGCACATCAAGACCATCGGCCTGTATAACGGCAAGGCGGAAAACATTATCAAGACCTGTCGCATCCTGCTGGAGCAGCACGGCGGCGAGGTGCCGGAAGATCGCCAGGCGCTGGAGGCGCTGCCCGGCGTCGGACGCAAGACCGCCAACGTCGTGCTCAATACGGCCTTCGGCTGGCCGACCATCGCCGTCGATACCCATATTTTTCGCGTCTGTAACCGCACCCGCTTTGCGCCGGGAAAGACGGTCAACGAAGTTGAGGAGAAGCTGCTTAAGGTCGTACCGGCGGAGTTCGCCCTCAACTGCCATCACTGGCTGATCCTGCACGGGCGCTATACCTGCATCGCCCGGCGCCCGCGCTGCGGCTCCTGCCTCATCGAAGATCTGTGCGAATTCCGCGATAAAGTCTACCCCGAGCAGTAAGCCCTTTCCCGGCGCCGCGCGGCGCCGTCTGCTGTGATCTCTCCCTCGTTTTTACCTCTGCTAGCGCAGTTTCACTTTATTTTCCACAGTGCAAGCACTTTCGTTGTCATAATTTTGAGGTTGATCACATTTAAATCGTTAATATTATTTTTCGATTGATGCCGATATGTTGCTTGATTTGATGATTTTGGAAAAAGACGATAATTTAGTACAATCAAATACAATTATTGCGAACAGCCAGACAATAACCCTGCTTTTTATAAAAATAGCGAAACATACAACGAAATTGCTTTTGTACGGCAATTCGGCAAAATTTTACATCGGAAAATGCATTTTAGGCGTTAGTTCCCTCTGAGTAACATTTGTAACATTATCGGATTATTCCAGAGAATGTTTGTGTAACAGGATATTACAAACCTATTGTCAGCCTGCAAAATATCGTTAAGAGTACCCCTCTTCCTGCCGCGTATAACAATGTAAACAGTATGTTTTTTAAACATGCGCCGCGGCCGTTACCCGTCGTCAGACGGGCGTGAAAAACCAGAGGTAACTTGTGTCAAACGCAAACAACAACCAACCGGAAAACGTGAGTCTCAACGCGTTTAAACAGCCCCGTGCTTTCTATCTGATCTTCTCTATCGAACTGTGGGAGCGTTTTGGCTATTACGGCCTGCAGGGCATCATGGCCGTTTACCTGGTCAAGATGCTGGGCATGACCGAGGCCGACTCCATTACCCTGTTCTCCTCCTTCAGCGCCCTGGTATACGGCTTCGTCGCTATCGGCGGCTGGCTGGGTGACAAGGTGCTGGGTGCCAAGCGTGTCATCATGCTCGGCGCGCTGGTTCTGGCCATTGGCTATGCCTTTGTCGCCTACTCCGGCCATGATCTGTCGCTGGTCTACGTGGGGATGGCGACCATCGCGGTCGGTAACGGCCTGTTTAAGGCTAACCCCTCCTCGCTGCTCTCTACCTGCTATGAGAAAAACGATCCGCGCCTGGATGGCGCCTTCACCATGTACTACATGTCGGTGAACATCGGTTCCTTCTTCTCCATGCTGGCAACTCCGTGGCTGGCGGCCCGCTTTGGCTGGAGCGTCGCGTTCTCCCTGAGCGTCGTGGGCATGCTGATCACCCTGGTCAACTTTATGATGTGCCGTCGCTGGGTGAAGGATCAGGGCTCCAAGCCGGACTTCGCACCGCTGCAGGTCGGCAAGCTGATGATGACCCTGGTCGGCGTGGTGATCCTGGTTGCTATTTCAACCTGGCTGCTGCATAACCAGACCATCGCACGCTGGGCGCTGGCCATCATCTCCGCCGGCATCATCCTGATCTTCGCGAAAGAGACCTTTGCACTGCAGGGCGGCGCACGCCGTAAGATGATCGTCGCCTTCCTGCTGATGCTGGAAGCCGTGGTCTTCTTCGTGCTGTATAGCCAAATGCCGACCTCGCTGAACTTCTTCGCCATCCATAACGTTGAACACAGCATCTTCGGCATCGCGTTCGAGCCGGAGCAGTATCAGGCGCTGAACCCGTTCTGGATCATGGTCGCTAGCCCGATCCTGGCCGCAATCTACAACAAGATGGGCGACCGCCTGCCGATGCCGCACAAGTTTGCTATCGGTATGGTGCTGTGCTCCGGCGCGTTCCTGGTGCTGCCGTGGGGCGCATCCTTCGCCAATGAAGCGGGGATTGTGTCGGTTAACTGGCTGATCCTGAGCTATGCGCTGCAGAGTATCGGCGAGCTGATGATCTCCGGTCTGGGTCTGGCCATGGTGGCACAGCTGGTGCCGCAGCGACTGATGGGCTTTATCATGGGCTCGTGGTTCCTGACCACCGCCGCCGCCGCGCTGATCGCCGGTAAAGTGGCTGCGCTGACCGCCGTACCGGGCGGTGAGGTTGCCGATCCGCACGCCTCACTGGCTATCTATAGCCACGTATTTATGCAGATCGGCCTCGCTACCGCCGTCATCGCGGTGCTGATGCTGTTGACCGCACCGAAGCTGAACCGTATGACCCTGGGCGATTAATTTCTCTCCCTCGCAAAAAAGGCGCCCCTGCGGCGCCTTTTTTTTGTCTATGGAAAACCCCCAGCTAGGCTGGGGGTTCCGGAAAGCTTTCAGCTTTGAGCCAGTTATTAAAACCCCTTTTGATTTGTTAAAACGTCTTGCGGTCTGGCAACTGCAAGCGTTCAACAAGAAATCAAAAGGGGGTCCCAATGGGGGACGAGAAGAGCTTAGCGCACACCCGATGGAACTGTAAATATCACATAGTTTTTGCGCCAAAATACCGAAGGCAGGCGTTCTACGGAGAGAAACGCAGGGCAATAGGCAGCATCTTAAGAAAACTGTGTGAGTGGAAAAACGTACGGATCTTGGAAGCGGAATGTTGCGCAGATCATATCCATATGCTCGTGGAAATCCCGCCCAAAATGAGCGTATCTGGCTTTATGGGTTATCTGAAAGGGAAAAGCAGTCTGATGTTGTATGAGCAGTTTGGGGATATGAAGTTTAAATACAGGAACAGAGAGTTCTGGTGTCGTGGATACTACGTAGATACGGTGGGTAAGAACACGGCGAAGATACAGGAATACATAAAGCACCAGCTTGTGGAGGATAAAATGGGAGAGCAGTTATCGATCCCTTATCCGGGTAGCCCGTTTACGGGCCGTAAGTAACGAAGTCTGATGCAAATGTCAGATCGTATGCGCCTGTTAGGGCGCGGCTGGTAACAGAGCCTTATAGGCGCATCCGAAAAACCTCCGGCTATGCCGGAGGATATTTATTACCGCTGGCGCCCACGTATAAATTCTATCTGCCACACAGACAGGCCGCCGCTGACGGACTACGCTAACAGTCATCTACCTGTCAGAAACGTCCAAGGAGCGAGTGATGAAATTGTTCTATACGTCCGGGGCCTGCTCTCTTTCACCGCATATCGTACTGCGTGAGGCAGGGCTGGACTTCACCATTGAAAGCGTGGATCTGGCCAGCAAACGTACCGAGCACGGCAGCGACTATCTGAGCATTAATCCCAAGGGACAGGTGCCCGCGCTGCTGCTGGATGACGGCAGCCTGCTGACCGAAGGGGTGGCCATCGTGCAGTACCTGGCCGATCGGGTACCGGACCGCGCGCTGATCCCGCCGCCGGAGACGCTGGCGCGCTATCACGCTATCGAATGGCTCAACTACATTGCCACCGAGATCCATAAGGGATTCAGCCCGCTGTTCAATCCGCGCCAGCCGCAGGAGAGTAAGACGATAGCGCGCGGCGCGTTGGAAAAGCAGTTCCACTACCTCAACGGCGTACTCGGTGAGCGCCCCTACCTGCTGGGGCCCCGCTTCAGCGTCGCCGACGCCTATCTGTTCACCCTGCTGTGCTGGGCCAAGGCAATGCACTTCGATCTGGCCACCTGGCCCGCGCTGGCCGACTATATGGCGCGTATCGCCGCGCGGCCAGCGGTCGATGCCACGCTCAGCGCCGAGGGGTTGAAATAACGCGCTCGACGCGGCGCGCAGAAGACCAAAGAAAAAGGCCTCCCAAGGGAGGCCTAGCCTGTGGCGGACAGTCGGGCATCAGCCGTGCAGCGCCCGCGCCGTATAGCGGTGCTGCGGACAGGCGATGCGATCCTGCGCGGCGACCAGCTGCAGCTCGTACTCTCCCATCGCCTGGGTCGTCAGCATTACCTCATAGACCGCCGCCGTCACGTGCTCCAGCGCGCTCTGCAGCGGCTCGCCCTTCAGCAGGTTCACCAGCAGCAGACCGCTGGTCAAATCGCCAACGCCCACCGGCTGGCGAGCGCCGAAGTCCACCAGCGGACGGGCGATGTGCCAGGCCTCGTCGGCGGTGACCAGCAGCATTTCAAAGCTGTTGCTATCGTAGCCGGCGTTGTGCAGGTGTTTGACCAAGACAATGCGCGGGCCGCGGGCGATCAGCGCGCGCGAGGCCGCCAGGGCCTCCTCGACGCAGGTTATCTTACGATCGGTCAGCGTCTCCAGCTCCAGCAGATTCGGTGCCATGATATCGCTGCAGGCCACCGCCTGCTGGCAGAAGAACTCCGCCACGCCCGGCGCGACGATGCACCCTTTTTCCGGGTGTCCCATCACCGGGTCACAAAAATACCATGCCTCGGGGTTGCTCTGCTTCACCTGTCGAACGATCTGCAAAATATGCTCGCCCTGCTGCGGCGAACCAATGTAGCCGCTCAGCACCGCGTTGCAGCGCGCCAGCTCCCCAATATCGGCAATCCCTTGCACAATCTCGGTCAGATGATTAGCCGGCATCACGCTGCCGGTCCAGTGACCGTACTGAGTATGGTTAGAAAACTGAACGGTATTCAGCGGCCATACGTTAACGCCCATGCGACGCATCGGGAAAACGGCGGCGCTGTTGCCGGCGTGGCCAAACACCACGTGAGATTGAATGGAAAGGATATTCTTCATCGTATTTTTGCTTATCTGCCCACTGGGCAGTCGTTGGTATTAACGGGGGCCGCAGCCCCCTTGATTGCTGTGATTACTTCCAGCAGATCAGGCAATAGTTCTTCTTGCCGCGACGCAGCAGCGTATAGCGGCCAAACAGACGATCGCCGTCGCTGAAAGTGTATTCGGGGTCGGACTGTTTCTCACCGTTGACGGTGACCGCGTTAGAGGCGATGGTTTTACGCGCCTGGCCACGCGACGGCTGCAGTTCGGCGTCAACCAACGCCTGCTGCAGATCGGCGCCCTTATCCATTTCGACCATCGGCATACCATCCTGCGCCAGCTGGGCAAAGTCGGCCTCGGTCATTTCGCTCAGGCTGCCGGAGAACAGGCTGTGGGTGATGCGTTTCGCCGCCTCCAGCCCCGCCTCGCCGTGCACCAGGCACGTCACCGCCTCGGCCAGCACATACTGCGCGCGCGGCGCCTTACCGCTGTTCTTATCTTCATCTTCCAGCGCATTGATCTCCTCAATGCTCATAAAGGTGAAGAACTTCAGGAAACGGTATACGTCGGCATCGGCGGTATTGATCCAGAACTGGTAGAACTTGTACGGACTGGTCTTTTTCGGATCCAGCCATACCGCGCCACCTTCGGTCTTACCAAACTTGGTTCCGTCGGCCTTGGTGATCAGCGGAACGGTCAGTCCCCACACCTGCTGCTGGTTCATACGGCGGGTTAGATCGATGCCGGAGGTGATATTCCCCCACTGATCGGAGCCGCCGATCTGCAGCTCGACGCCGTGCATCCGGTTCAGGCTGGCAAAGTCATAGCCCTGCAGCAGGTTGTAGGAGAACTCGGTGAAGGAGATCCCCACATCGTCACGGTTCAGACGCTGCTTAACCGCCTCTTTGTTAATCATCTGGTTAACAGAGAAGTGCTTGCCGATATCGCGCAGGAAGGTCAGCACGTTCATGCCGCCAAACCAATCGTAGTTGTTGGCGGCAATCGCGCTGTTGCTCCCGCAGTCGAAGTCCAGGAACGGCGCAACCTGGCGGCGGATTTTGTCCACCCAGCTCTGCACCGTCTCTTCGGTGTTCAGCTTACGCTCGGTCGCCTTAAAGCTCGGATCGCCGATCAGACCGGTCGCCCCGCCCACCAGCGCCACCGGCTTATGCCCGGCCTGCTGGAAGCGCTTAAGGCACAGCAGGGGAACCAGATGGCCCAAATGCAAGCTGTCAGCGGTCGGATCGAATCCGCAATACAGTGCGATGGGCCCCTGCGCCAGTCGCTCTGCCAACGCTTCTTCATCCGTAACCTGGGCAACGAGGCCCCGCTCTTGCAGTTGTTTAATCAGGTTGCTGCTTGCCATTAATAACTCCATTAGTGTTAACACACACCGTCACCCTTACAGGGCGGTGTCAAGGCGGATAATAAACGCTATAGGATAAAGCGCCGCGCTCCGTCACGCCAGCCTTTACAGGGGAAATAACGCCGTTAGGCAGCACCGGTAACCGTTTGAGGGTTAAGGCGTAGCCAAATGGTCGACGTCGCCGCCGTCCCTGTCTCCAACCTAGGGCGCCAGGCGGTCAATTTGCCAGCTATCCCCGTCGCGCTGATACAGAAAACGATCGTGCAGGCGGCTTTCGCGCCCCTGCCAAAACTCCATGGTCTGCACCGATACCCGGTAGCCGCCCCAAAAGCTGGGCAGCGGGATCTCGCCCTGCAAAAACTTCTGCTTCAGCTCCAAAAACTTGCTCTCCAGGATCCCGCGGGTGGAGATGCGCGCCGACTGGTGTGACACCCAGGCGGCAATCTGGCTGTCCTTCGGTCTGCTGTGAAAATACTTCATCACCTCCAGGGCCGAGAGACGGTGAGCCGTGCCGGTGATACTGACCTGTCGATCCAGCATATGCCAAGGGAAGTGCAGGCTAATACGCGGATTCTCCTCCAGCTGCTGGGCCTTATTGCTGCCCAGATTGGTATAAAACACCATGCCCTGCGCATCGTAGTGCTTCAGCAGCACGATGCGCTGGTGGGGCTGGCCAGATTTATCCACCGTCGCCACGCACATGGCGGTCGGATCGGCTAAGCGCGCATCGCACGCCTGGCGCAGCCAGCGTTCGAACAGATCCAGCGGATCGGCGGTTAAATCACGGCGGCGCAGGCCGCCGCGCACATAGTCGCGGCGCAGATCGGCAATATCAAACTCGTTGTTTTCGCTCATATTCAACGTCCTGACAGCGGAGATGAATTCATTCTGCACGCTGGCCGCCACAATCTCAATCACCCGCGTTCCCCCGACCTCGCGTCAGGCGGAAGGAACGGGGATTTTGCCATATAAATTCACCCCGCGCCGCGGTGAGCGATGGCCGGAGATGGGATGTAATTAGTTGATAATAATCAGAATAAATGCACCGCCCGCCGCAGGGTGGGCCGGACGGTGACAGCAGAGGGGAAACTATAGGGACAGTCAGGCTCAGCGCTGCAGGCGGCAATCATTCAGGATCAAATTTCCGTCGCGCTCGACAAAGGCGCCCTCGCCCTTAGACCAGAAGGTATAGCGGCCATCGCTGTAGCGCACGCCCGATGCCGAGAGCGTCTGTGATAGCGTCAGGGCGTTGCCGTCCAGCACCAGGCGCACCTGACGCCGGGCGTTGTCCTGCTGGACGGTCAGCGGCAGCGTGCCGCAGCGATAGTGCAGCGTCTGTAGCGGAGTCACGCCGGGCCACCACTGACACCCGCTTAGCGTCAGCATGGCGATAATCACCAGGGAAAAACGCATCATCGTGCCCTCCGTTTAGAAAGCGACATCGGTATCGTAGGGATTGACCGGGTAGATGGCACCCAGCAGCGTCGGACGATCGGCGCCGGTCACCGACGGCAGGTTGCCGGGCAGCCCGGAGAGCGTCCGGTAGGCCAGCCAGGCAAAGGCCAGGGCCTCCATATCATCCGCGCTGACGCCGTACTTATCGGTCGGTGCGACCTCGGTCCCCGGAAGCAGCGCCGCCAGCCGGCCCATCACCAGCGGATTGTGGACGCCGCCGCCGCAGACCAGCAGGCGCTCGCAGCCGCCGGCCAGCTGGACCTGATCGGCGATGCTGCGCGCCGTCAGCTCCGCCAGCGTCGCCTGAACATCCCGGGCGTCCACGCCGGGCCAGCGCTGCAGGTGCCGCTCCAGCCAGCCGAGGTTAAACAGCTCCCGCCCGGTGCTTTTCGGCGCCGGACGCGCAAAATAGGGATCCGCCAGCATCTGCGCCAGCAGCGCGCTAAGAACGCGGCCGCCGCGTCCCCAGGCGGCGTCGGCGTCGTACGGACGTCCGCACCGACGCCAGATCCAGGCATCCATCAGCATATTGCCCGGCCCGGTGTCAAAGCCGCGCACCGCCGCGCCAGGCAGCAGCAGCGATAAATTGGCGATCCCCCCGATATTCAGCACCATGCGGCGCTCGCCGGGATGGGCCAGCAGCGCATGATGAAACGCCGGGACCAGCGGGGCACCCTGCCCGCCGTAGGCCATATCGCGCCGCCGAAAATCGCCCACCGTGGCGATCCCGGTCAACGCCGCTACGCGGTTATTATCCCCCAGCTGCAGCGTAAAGGGCGCGCTCCCCTCGGGCTGATGCCAGACGGTCTGTCCATGGCAGCCGATGGCCACAATATCATGGGGCGTCAGCCGCTGGCGCTGCAGCAGCTGATTGACCGCCTCGGCATACAGCGTGCCCAGGGCGCGGTCCAGCTCGCCCACCGCCGCCAGCGTCGTCTCCTGCCCCTGGCTCATGGCCAGGATCGCCGTCTTGATCTCATGGGGGATGGGGTGAACGTAGCGCCCCTGGCGTGCCACCAGCGTTTCATCGATCGCGGCCAGAACCACATCAATACCGTCCAGGCTGGTGCCGGACATAATGCCGATATAGCGTCCCGTTTTCATATTCTCTTCGACTCCGGTGTTGCGACGCGCCGCGCAGGCCGCCGCCGGTATTTCGTCCAGCCTATCACCCAACTCACGGATCGACTTAACGTTTATCAATATCAGCGCCAATTGCGGATAAATCCGACGGCAGCAAAAAGCTGCAACATAATTTACGGATTCCGACTTCTTAAGCTACCGTTTTATCATTAGAATAACATGATACATACCATACTGATGGGCCGCGCGCCGCCGCCGGCGACGGTTTATCCACGGTTAAGCCATTTTGACATACACTGAAGCTACGCTCATCCCGCGTCCGCGTCCGGTCATGATGCCCCGCCATCTCGCCGCCGCACCTCGGGAAAGAACACGGGTAATGGTAATAAAAGGAACCTAATCATGATGAAGCGTCTTATTATTGTCGCTATTGCCACGGCAACCCTGGCGGGCTGTGCCAATACCAGCACCCTGTCCGGCGACGTGTACAGCGCCAATCAGGCCAAGCAGGTACAGCAGGTGACATATGGCACCATCGTCTCCATGGAGCCGGTACAGATTCAAGCCGGTAGCGAGGCGAACATGATCGGCACCATCGGCGGCGCCGTCATCGGGGGGCTGCTGGGTAACACCATCGGCGGCGGCACCGGACGCAGCCTGGCGACCGCCGCAGGCGCCGTCGCGGGCGGCGTGGCCGGCAACAGCATTGAGGGCGCGGTCAACCGTACCAACGGCGTCCAGCTGGTGATCCGTCTCGACAGCGGTAAGACCATCGCCGTGGTACAGAAAAACGACAAGCAGGCTTTCCGGGTTAATCAGCGCGTAATGCTGCTGAGCAACGGCAGCACCGTTAACGTCTCGCCGATGTGATCCCGCGGCAATAAATAAAAAAAACCGGAGGCATGCCTTCCGGTTTTTTTTTGACTGCTCGAACGCGGTGCGGTTTATTTATTCTGTAAATGAATAATGTTCTGCTCCAGACGTTCGACCAGACTGGTCAACAGCGAGACCTCATCCGCTGAGATACCGTCCAGGATTTCACTGCGCGTCAGCGAAATCACGTCGGTCACTTCCCTAATCACGGGTTCGGCACCGTCCGTCAGCTTAATGCGTTTGGCACGGCGATCGTTAGCACAGATATGTCGAGTAATCAGACCCTTATCTTCCAGCTGATCCAGCGTACGCACCAGCGACGGCTGCTCAATGCCAATCGCCTTGGCCAGCTGAATCTGTGACTGCTCCGGCGGCAGGCGGTGAATGTTATACAGCGTCACCCAATGCGTCTGCGTCAGCTCCAGCGGCTTCAGTCGCTGATCGATCAAGGCACGCCATACACGCACCAACCGTGATAAATCCGACCCCAATGTTGATTCCAATTTAATCTCCTTATAATGAGCGTGCTAATCCATAAACCCGATACACCGTCATCACCGACCTCTGTCCGGAGGACACGACTCAGCGTGCAGCTCCCCTTTGGACAGGATCCGGCGGCGCGATGCCCGTTGGTTTCCCCTTTCCGGTGAAACGCAGCGGTCAGGCCTCAGGCGGCGAGCTCCTTTCGGCTATGGCACCGAACGGTAACGCATCATCATCCCGATGCCCGTGCCGGGTACATATCGGCCAATTCCTTTGTGGTTCACTCCCGCGCGTCTATCGAGCCAAAAACGTCGATAGTCGAGCGATTGCGTGCCAATAATATTAACCAGTTAGCTAAACAATATAAAGCGAAATAATGAAAAAAAGCTTATTCATGCTTATTGTTTGCGCATTAATAAACATACATATTGCAAATATATCCAAATTAATCGTCGTCTATCACATAATACACCGCAAGAATGCGCTAGCGCCGCCGCACTCAGGCAGCGCGGGCGATTGCGCCGTCCTCTCCCCGCCCAGCGACGCCCCATTTATTGATTTAACCTGCGCTATAAAAATGCAACATAAATATCTATCACACAAATTCCATACGACGCCGAAAAGAAACATCAAATAATTATTTAAGCTAATATGATAACAATTAATCAATTAAATGCGTTAAAGATCCTCCGCGCCCCGGCGCCACCCTACGCCACCCGGCGATCGCCGCGCCGAGTCATCGGAATCAGCGCGTCGTCAACGCGCCCGGCCCAACCGCTCACCGGGTTTGACGTTGCCAAGTCGGCGGCCGCTGTGACACTATTGAAACGTCTTTTTACTTTGCCAGCGTTGAGGATAACTATGCGTGTACTTCATACCATGCTGCGGGTCACTGACCTGAAGCGCTCCGTCGACTTCTATACCCAGGTGCTGGGCATGCGCCTGCTGCGCACCAGTGAAAACGAAGCCTATAAATACTCTCTGGCCTTCGTCGGCTATGGCGATGAGAGCCAAGGCGCCGTGATCGAACTGACCTATAACTGGGGCGTCGATAGCTATGAGATGGGCAGCGCCTTCGGCCATATCGCCCTCGGCGTCGATGACGTCGCCGCCACCGTCGAGCAGATCCGCCGCGCCGGCGGCAACGTTACCCGAGAGGCGGGCCCGGTCAAAGGCGGTCATACGATCATCGCCTTTGTCGACGATCCCGACGGCTATAAAATCGAGCTGATCGAAAACCGCTCGGCTAGCGAAGGGCTGGGCCGCTAACCTCCCCGCCCCGTTCACCCGGGCGGACGCAATATGTGCCGCCCGCGCCCCTGCTCATTTGCCATCCCCGTGTAAAACACGGCAAAATTTGCCATAATGCGCGCTGCATTCAAAATAAAGACACCAACGAACTCATGGCTGACACCTCTAATCTCAATGCGCTGAGCGCGCGCTTTCGCGGCTTTTACCCGGTCGTCATCGACGTCGAAACCGCGGGCTTTGACGCCAATCGCAACGCCCTGCTGGAAATTGCCGCCGTCACTCTGCGAATGAACGACGACGGCTGGCTGGAAACCGATCAGTGCCTGCATTTCCATATCACCCCCTTTGAAGGCGCCGTGCTCTCGCCAGAGGCGCTGGCCTTTAACGGAATCGATCCGCACAACCCGCTACGCGGCGCCGTCAGCGAATATACCGCGCTGCACGCCATCTTTAAGATGGTGCGCAAGGGAATTAAAGATCAGGCGTGCAATCGCGCTGTGGTCGTGGCCCACAACGCCCACTTTGACCACTCGTTTCTGATGGCGGCCGCAGAGCGCGCCGGGCTGAAGCGCAACCCGTTCCATCCGTTCGCCACCTTCGATACCGCCGCCCTCAGCGGGCTGGTTCTCGGTCAAACGGTGCTGGCCAAAGCCTGCCTCAGCGCGGAGATCCCCTTCGACAGCGCCCAGGCCCATTCGGCCCTGTATGATACCCAGCAGACCGCCACGCTGTTCTGTGAGCTGGTGAACCGCTGGAAACGCCTGGGCGGCTGGCCCCCGGCCTACCTGAACGATACCGCCCCCTCCGCAGAGGCATAATCGCCCCCCTGCAAGCACGCCCGCTCCGCGGGCGTTTTTTATTCCGCCCCGCGACGACGGGAAAAAGGTCACGGCAGGGTATTTTTTTGTCGTGCCGCGCACGGAAACATGCTAATAATCCTGCTATTGCCTTGAACGACTTTTAGGACATTGACGTCTATGAATGCTGTTGTAATTGCCGTGGTCGTAATGCTGCTGCTCAGCCTGCTGCGGGTTAACGTGGTGATCGCCCTGATCGTCGCCTCTCTGGTTGCCGGTCTGAGCGGCGGTCTCACCCTGGACACCACGATCACGACCTTCAGCGGTGGGCTGGGCGGCGGCGCGGAGATCGCCCTCAGCTACGCCATGCTGGGTACCTTTGCCGTCGCGATTTCACGCTCTGGTATCACCGACGTGCTGGCCCACGGCGTGATCCGCCGCATGGGGCTGGCGCCGAGCGCCCACCGCCTGTTCTGGTTTAAATACGGTCTGCTGCTGATCCTGACCCTGATCGCCATCTCGTCGCAGAACCTGATCCCCATCCACATTGCCTTTATTCCCATTCTGATCCCGCCGCTGCTGCACGTATTTTCGCGGATGAACCTCGATCGGCGCGCGGTAGCCTGCGTGCTGACCTTCGGCCTGATCACCCCTTATATGGTGCTGCCGATCGGCTTTGGCGGCATCTTCCTGAACAATATTCTGCTGAAGAACCTCAATGAGAACGGGCTACAGGTCACCGCCGCCCAGGTGCCCAGCGCCATGCTGCTGCCGGGGCTGGGGATGCTGTTCGGCCTGCTGCTGGCCATCTTCTTCAGCTACCGCAGGCCGCGCCGCTACAACGAAGGGCGCATTCTGTCCGCCGAGCCGGAGCATAAGCGTATTCATTTACGGGCCGTGTGGGTCGCCGTTATCGCCATCATCGCCGCCCTCGGGGTGCAGCTGGCGACCAACTCTATCGTGCTCGGCGCGCTGATGGGCTTTGTGGTGTTTATTCTCGGCGGCGTGATCCACTGGCGGGATACCCAGGATGTCTTTACCCGCGGGGTGCATATGATGGCGATGATCGGCTTTATCATGATCACCGCCTCCGGGTTTGCCGCCGTGATCAAAGCCACCGGCAGCGTAGATGCGCTGGTGACCTCTATCGAGGGGGCGATCGGCGGCAACCGGGGACTGGCTGCGTTTCTGATGCTGGTGGTCGGGCTGGTCATCACCATGGGCATCGGCTCCTCCTTCTCCACGGTGCCGATCATCGCGGCAATCTATGTGCCCCTGTGCATTGCCTTTGGCTTCTCCCCCATGGCGACCATCGCCATTATCGGTGTCTCCGGGGCGCTGGGGGATGCCGGGTCGCCGGCCTCTGACTCTACCCTGGGGCCAACCTCTGGGCTGAATATGGACGGCCAGCACGACCATATATGGGATTCGGTGGTGCCGACCTTCCTGCACTACAACCTGCCGCTGCTCGGCTTCGGCTGGGCGGCAGCGATGATCCTCTAGCACACGGTCCCGACCGATACACAAAAGGCGCCCTGCGGCGCCTTTTTACATGGCCTAACGCCGCGCGATCAGGCGTTGTCCTGCGCCGCTGAGCCGTGGCGCGCCGCGGCCTCTTTGATCAGCGTCTGCAGCTCGCCGCGCTGATACATTTCCAGCACGATGTCACACCCGCCGATCAGCTCACCCTCAACCCACAGCTGCGGAAAGGTCGGCCAGTTAGCAAACTTTGGCAGCTCGGCGCGAATGTCCGGGTTCTGCAGGATATCCACGTAGGCAAAGCGCTCGCCGCAGGCGGACAGCGCCTGCACCGCCTGCGCAGAAAAGCCGCAGCTCGGCAGCTTCGGTGAGCCTTTCATATACAGCAGAATCGGGTTCTCGGCGATCTGGCGCTGAATCTTTTCGATAGTGGTCATGATCTTTACTTCCTTAAATATCCAGTGTTATAGCGGTAACGCAGTATATTGTCATTATCGCCCGCGCCGACCACAGCAGACAAGGGATGGGGCACGAAAGGCGCCTCCCCCGCCCGCCGCGGGGCACGCGGCGTCGGATCGCGCTATTGTAGCGGCGGGCACGGCAGGAAAAAAACACCATCTTTTGCAGGGTCTATTGCACAGCGCGCTGCCGCGGCAGCACATCGTCGCTCTGCCAGCCGCTCATTATTCGCCCATTATCCTGCTCAACCGTTTTTTAATAGGCAATATCACTGTAAAAAAGCCCTCTCTGTCGCTAAATCAGACAATTGAAATATTTACTCACAATTAGACGCGAATACGTAAACATCAGTACTGTTATGTTCAGCATATTTTAATTAATACTGTTTCTGCGTTTTTATTTTAGTTTTTGGCTTGGAAGCGACTGATCATGCGTCTACTCGTTGCGCTCTTTGTATTGCTGTTTACCCAATGGTTTACCACCTCAGCGGCCGCCTCACCGGCACACAAAGTCATCGCCGATCAGCGAAAAGCCACGGCGGGCCACAGCCAGAGCGGCGAGCGTAAAAAACGCAGGGCAGACGCCGGGGCACACAAGCATCACAGCGCGGCGTCTCATCCCCCCGCCCGGGAAAAGCGCGCGGCGCACAGTAGCCACCGCACGGTCGCCGCACCGCACCGCGCCGCCGTCGAGCACAAGGCGCAAGCGCACCACCGCGGCGAAAAGCCCCTTGCGCGTCGCGCGAGCGCACATGGGGCGTCGCACCCGGGTAAAAAAGCCTACGGTCGCCCCTCGCCTCTTAAGACGGCCCACCGCGCGGCCGGCCGCCATGAAGATAGCCAGCCGATCCACATGAGTCCGCTGCACAAGAAACGCTACCAGCACGCCAAACAGACGGCGATGAATAAGCTGATGCGCCAGATAGGCAAACCCTACCGCTGGGGCGGTACCTCTCCCCATACCGGCTTTGACTGCAGCGGCCTGATCTATTACGCCTATCAGGATCTGCTGAACATTAAAATGCCACGCACCGCTAACGAAATGTACCACCTGCGCGACGCCGCGCCGGTCAAGCGCGCCGAGCTGCAGCGCGGCGATCTGGTGTTCTTTCAGATCCACGGACGCGGCGCCGCCGATCACGTCGGCGTCTATCTGGGCAACGGCAAATTTATCCAGTCTCCGCGCACCGGCGAGGAGATCCGCGTCAGCTATCTGGGCGATGACTACTGGCAGGATCACTACCTGGGCGCCCGCCGCGTCATGACCCCGAAAACCATTCGCTAACGCCCCGTACGCCCCCGTTCCGGCGGCGGTTACCCCATGACCGCCCCCTGCAGCACGCCGCTTTCGCCGCTTGTCTGCTGCACATTTCGCCACTCAGTCAGCTAAAATACACCTGCCCCCTGTCTTTCACGGCAAAACTTGCTAGAATCACAAACCATAACAAGCGGACAACAAGATTTTTTCATTTTTGTCTAACCGCCGGCGACGTCTCATCTGCGTTGCTTACGGGTTAACCGTCTTGCCACAGAAGCATTAAGGAGAGAGCTATGTCATTTGAATTACCTGCATTACCGTACGCCATGAATGCGCTGGAACCGCATATCTCCGCCGAAACGCTGGAATACCACTACGGTAAGCACCACAACGCCTATGTAGTCAACCTGAACAACCTGATCAAAGGCACTGAGTTCGAAGGAAAATCGCTGGAAGAGATCGTGAAGAGCGCCTCCGGCGGTATCTTTAACAACGCCGCTCAGGTGTGGAACCACACCTTCTACTGGCACTGCCTCTCCCCGAACGGCGGCGGTGAACCGCGCGGCGCCCTGGCGGACGCCATCAACGCCGCCTTCGGCTCATTTGCCGCGTTCAAAGACGCGCTGACCAAGTCTGCCGTAGGCAACTTCGGCTCCGGCTGGACCTGGCTGGTGAAAAAGGCGGACGGCACCCTGGCCATCGTCAACACCTCTAACGCCGCGACCCCGCTGACCGGCGACGACAAGCCGCTGCTGACCGTGGACGTATGGGAACACGCCTACTACATCGACTACCGTAACGCTCGCCCGGTGTACCTGGAAAACTTCTGGGCGCTGGTGAACTGGGAGTTCGTCGCCCAGAATCTGGCGTAACCGACCAGAGAGACAAAAAAGGCGCTCACCGAGCGCCTTTTTTATTACGCCGCTCGCTAACTTAGTGCAGTGCGGCGATCAGGCTGGCCACGACGATCAGCGCCAGCGCCACCACCGTTGTTACCAGAGAATACTTCAGATCGTTTTCCATCCTGACACCTCATGTTTTACGTTCTGTATCAATTTTTACTGACTTAAGAATTCGCACAAAACCCGTGTTAAATCATTTTTACATAAATCACATCTTAAAACACGCAGAAAATCTTATGATTACATCCTGCGCAAATCGCCAATTAGTGCTTCCCCTTTTGCCTGAGATCAGACAGAATTTGCGGTTTACTGCCGCGTGCCGACGCTATAATTCTAAACAAGAAATGGCAAACGTCACCCTATTGCGCAAACGCGCCGGCGCCGAGCCGCGCTGTCAGGCGTATTTTCCGATGCACGCAGGCAAACGATTAACAAAACGGCGACGCAGCGCGTACGCCTAGGAGTCATTTGTTTCATGGCAACGATTAAAGATGTGGCAAAGCGCGCAGGCGTATCGACCACCACGGTGTCTCACGTCATCAATAAAACCCGCTTTGTCGCCGACGAGACCAAAGCCGCCGTCTGGGAGGCCATTAAAGAACTACACTACTCCCCCAGCGCCGTTGCCCGCAGCCTGAAGGTCAACCACACCAAATCCATCGGCCTGCTGGCGACCTCCAGCGAGGCGCCGTACTTTGCCGAGGTCATCGAGTCGGTAGAGAATAGCTGCTACAGCCAAGGCTATACCCTGATCCTGTGTAACTCCCACAATAATCTGGAGAAACAGAAAGCCTACCTGGCCATGCTGGCGCAAAAGCGCGTCGACGGCCTGCTGGTGATGTGCTCCGAATATCCGGAGAACCTGCTGGAGATCCTTGAGGACTACCGTCATATCCCGATGGTGGTCATGGACTGGGGCACCCGCCGCAGCGACTTTACCGATGCTATCCAGGATAACGCTTTCGAGGGCGGCTATCTGGCCGGCCGCTACCTGATCGAGCGCGGCCACCGCGACATTGGCGCCATCACCGGCCCGGTATCGCGCAACACCGGCGGCGGTCGCCTGCGCGGTTTCCTCAAGGCGCTGCAGGAGGCCAACATCACGCCGCAGGAGAGCTGGCTGGTCGAAGGCGACTTCGAGCCGGAGTCTGGCTATGCGGCGATGCAAAACATTCTGTCGCAGAAGCAGCGCCCGACGGCGGTGTTTGTCGGCGGCGATATCATGGCGATGGGCGCCATTTGCGCCGCGGACGAGATGGGGCTGCGCGTACCGCAGGATATTTCCGTCATCGGCTACGATAACGTGCGCAACGCCCGCTACTTTACCCCGGCGCTGACCACCATTCATCAGCCCAAAGAGCGCCTTGGCGCCATGGCATTCGACATGCTGCTCGATCGCATCACCAGCAAGCGCGAAGACGCCCAAACCATCGAAGTGCATCCTAAGCTGGTTGAGCGTCGCTCCGTGGCCGACGGGCCGTTCATCGACTACCGCCGCTAAGCGCGTGTCCCGGCTGGTCCTGTTTCCCGCGCTGGTGCTGCTGTCCGGCGCGCTGCCGCTGGCGGCGATGGTTCCGGCGACCCTACTGCCGCTGACCGAGCAAAATGCGGGACAGGCGCTGCTGCAGCTGCTGCAGTGGCCCGCGCTGGGCCGCAGCCTGGCTCTGTCGCTGTGGATAGCGCTAGGCGCCTCCGGCGGCGCCCTGCTGCTGGCGCTGGCGCTGGCCGGGCTCACCCTACGGCGTCAGCGTCAGCACACGCTGGCGCCGGCGCTGCTGCTGGCAGCCCCCCACATCGCCCTGGCCACCGGCCTGCTGATGCTGCTGGCGCCAACCGGCCTGCTGTGGCGCCTGATGGCGCCGCTGTTTGACTGGCAGCAGCCGCCCGATCTGCCGCTTCCCAACGATCCCTACGGCCTGAGCCTCTCGCTGCTCCTGCTGTTAAAAGAGACCCCCTTTTTCTATCTGCTTACCCTGAATCTGGCCGCCCGCTGCGCCGCGCAGCGGCAGCTGCGCATCAGCGCCGCGCTGGGCTATCCCCCGGCGCAGGGCTGGTGGCGCATCGTGGTGCCGCAGCTGCTGCCGGGGCTACGCCTGCCCATGTTCTGCGTCCTGGCCTTTGCCCTGTCGGCGCTGGATCTGGCGCAGCTGCTCGGTCCGCAGCGGCCACTGCTGTTTGCGCAGCTGCTGTGGCAGTGGATTGCCGACGGTGGACAGACGGCGCTGGCGGCCCTCGGGGCGCTGCTGCTGATGCTCTTAAACGCGCTGGCGCTGCTGCTCTGGTATGGCATTGAACGCCTGTGGGTCGCCGTGGGTCACCGTCCCCCGCGACGGCGCGTCGCCCGCGGTGGGCCTGCGCCCTACGCCGCCTTTTGGCCTTTGGCGCTGGCGCTGGCCGCCGCGGCCTACCTGATGCTGGTGCTGATTTCCCTGGCTCAGCGCTGGCCCTTTGCGCAACGCTGGCCGCGGCAGTGGCGCTATGACAGCTGGCTGTACAGCGTCAGTGACTGGAGCGCCCCGCTGTGGCATACCCTGTGCATCGCGCTGGCGGTCAACCTGCTGGCGCTGATCCTGGCGCTCGGCACGCTGGAGTGGTATACCCTGAGGCGACGGGCCCCCGGCGCCTGGCTGCTGCTGCCGCTGCTGCTGCCGCAGATGGGGCTGATCTTCGGTCTACAGTATTTCGCCGCCCGCAGCCAACTGCTGGGCAGCTACCCGCTGGTTATCTATGGCCAGCTGCTGTTCGTCACCCCCTACTACCTGCTGACGCTGTCCGGTGCCTGGCTGCGTTTCGATACGCGTCAGACCCAGGTGGCGCTGGCGTTGGGTAAGACGCCCTGGCAGGCCTTTTACCGGATTAAGCTGCCGCAGATGCTGCCGGCGCTGCTGCTGGCGATGGCCTTTGGCCTCGCGGTCAGCGTCGGCATGTATCTGCCGACGCTGGGGCTGGGCGCCGGGCGGCTGCCGACGCTGGCCACGGAAACCGTCGCCTATGCCAGCGGCATCGATCGGCGCCTGGCCGCCATCGGCGCCCTATGGCAAACCCTGCTACCGCTGCCGGCATTTTTGCTGGCGCTATGGCTACCGCTGCGCGGTATACGAGGAGCAACGTCGCATGGCCACCCTTAATCTCAACCAGCTGCGCGTCGAACTGGCGGGGCGCCCCCTGCTGGCGCCGCTGACCTTGACGGTGTCGCCGGGGGAGCTCGTCACGCTGATGGGCCCCAGCGGCTGCGGCAAATCCACCCTGCTGGCCGGGATCGGCGGCCATCTACAGCCGCCGCTGTTCGTCCGCGGCGAGGTCTGGCTGGATCGGCGCAGCCTGAGCCGCCTGCCGCCCTGGCAGCGCGGGATCGGGCTGCTGTTTCAGGATGATGTTCTGTTCCCCCACCTGACGGTGGCGCAAAATCTGCATTTCGCCCTACCGCCGGGGGCGTCGAAGGCGGCGGTGACGCAAGCGCTGCAGCAGGCGGAGCTGACCGAGCGGGGCGACTGCTATCCCGCCGCCCTCTCCGGGGGACAGCGGGCGCGCATCAGCGTGCTGCGTACCCTGTTGGCCGCGCCCTCGGTCCTGCTGCTCGATGAGCCCTTCTCCCGTCTGGACGCCCCGCTGCGCCGCCGCTTTCGCCGCTGGGTCTATCAGCAGATCGCCGAACGCGCCATTCCCGCGATCCTGGTCACCCACGATCGCGCCGACGTTCCGCCCGGCGGACGGATCGTCACGCTGGCTGCGGCATAAGCCACTCCTGGTTCATGGTGCGGGTATCGCCCAGGTAGGCCAGCAGCCACTCTAGGGCCGGTGAGCGGCTGTGATCTTGCCAGGTCACGCAGCAGGCGCTGTCGGGAAACGACTGGCACAGCCGCAGCGCGTGCAGACGCCCCGCGGCAATCAGCGGCTCGGCGGCGTGGGCCGGCATCAGGCCGACGCAAAGCCCGGCCTCCAGACAGTCGATGGCGCACGGCCAGTCCGGCGCCACCAGACGCCGCTGATTATCGAGCAGCCAGGTATCCCGCTTGGGTAACGTCCGCGAGGTATCCTCGATGCTCAGCGCCGGAAAGGGGCGCAGGCGGTCGTCGTCCACCTCGCCGTCAAACGCGGCCAGCGGGTGGTCGGGGCTGACCACGCAGCGCCAGCGCAGAAAGCCCATATCGCGGAAAGCATAGCGCCCGCCGGCGGGCACCGCCCGCGTCGCCCCGATCGCCACCTCGACCCGCCCGTTGATCAGGGCATCCCACACACCGTTAAACACCTCGCTGTGGATCATCAGCTCCATATCGGGAAAGTGACGATAAAAGTCCACTACCAGCTGCTGGCAGCGCTGCGGACGCACGATGCGATCCACTGCGACGTGGAACTGACCGCGCCAACCGTTGGCGACCTGCTGACACTGACGTCGGGTGGCATGCATTTTTTTGATAATACTGCGGGCTTCATCGACAAAAAACGCCCCGGCCTCGGTCAACTCAACGTCACGGTGACGTCGTTCAAACAGCGGTACCGCCAGCCAGTTCTCCAGCTGACGTACGGTATAGCTGACGGCAGAGGGCACCCTATGCAGCTCCTGCGCTGCCGCGCTAAAGCTCCCGGTGCGGGCGACCGCATCCACGACCTCCAGCGAATATTCTGACCACATGCTCAGCCCCTCGCCATTCTGCTTTCAAAAATTTTCATCCATCATGCCAAATAATAGCGTTTCACAACGCTGACGTCAGCCCATAAACTCTCACTCGTCACATTCTCCGCCTGCAACATATTCATAACGAGTCAAAATAATGAGAAGTAAATCAGGTTTCATGGTCTATCTGGCTGGCCTCAGTATGCTGGGATATCTGGCCACCGATATGTATCTGCCCGCCTTTGGTGCCATGCGCCACGATCTGGGCGCCTCCGCCGGCGCCATCAGCGCCAGCCTGAGCATCTTTCTGGCCGGCTTTGCCTTTGCACAGCTGCTGTGGGGGCCGCTCTCCGATCGCATCGGACGCAAGCCGGTTCTGCTGCTAGGGCTGGGCATGTTCGCGCTGGCCTGCCTGGGGATGCTGTGGGTCGGCAATACGACCCAGCTGCTGATCCTGCGCTTCGTGCAGGCCGTCGGGGTCTGCTCCGCGGCGGTCACCTGGCAGGCTTTGGTTATCGATCGCTACAGCAAAGGGGTCGCGAACCGCGTCTTCGCGACGGTTATGCCGCTGGTGGCCCTCTCGCCGGCGCTGGCGCCGCTGCTCGGCGCCTGGCTGCTCAACCACTTTGAATGGCAGGCCATCTTCGCCGTGCTGTTCGCCATCACCCTGCTGCTGATGATCCCAACCCTGCGTCTGCAGGAGCACCGGGCGGCGGCGAACCGTCAGGCACCGCGCATCGGTTTCCTGCGCCTGATGCGCTCCAATATCTTTAGCGGCAACGTCCTGATCTACGCCGCCTGCTCCGCTGGCTTCTTCGCCTGGCTGACCGGCTCGCCGTTTATTCTGGGCGAGATGGGGTACAGCCCGAACGATATCGGCCTGAGCTATGTGCCGCAGACCATCGCCTTCCTGCTGGGTGGCTACGGCTGTCGGGCGCTGCTGAGCCGCATCGGCGGTACCCTGCTGCTGCCGTGGCTGCTGGTTATCTACTCGCTGAGCATGCTGGCGATGCTGGTGATGGCCCTCAGCTACCAGCCCGGTCTGCTGGCGCTGCTGGTACCGTTCTGCGTCATGGCGATGATGAACGGCGCTATCTATCCCATCGTGGTGGCCAGCGCCCTGACGCCCTTCCCGAACAACAGCGGCAAGGCGGCGGCGCTGCAGAACACGCTGCAGCTGGGCGTCTGCTTCCTGGCCAGCCTGCTGGTATCGGCGCTGATCCACATGCCGCTGCTGGCGACCACCGCCATCATGGCCGGCACCATTCCGCTGGTGGTGCTGGGGTATTGGCTTAAAAGTGACAGCGTCACTACCATGCTGGAAAAACGCCGCGAGATGCAGCAGGGCCAACACTCCCTCTCCCGCCGCTGATTTCCACGCCGGCGCGCTGGGGTCTCCCCGCGCGTCTGGCGATGTTTCCCGCCTCCCTTGAGCCCCCTTTCCCGCCGTCCTATACTGAACAGAATGTGACCAGTCCTGCGTTTTGCGCAGCCCGGCAACGGCAGCCCTCCGCTCGCTGAAGCCGGCGATACGATTAGGCTGACCGTCCATCTGATTTGGCAAGGGAGACACTATGAGTTCATCGTGCGTGGAGAGTAGCGGCGTGCAGCGCGATGCCGGGTACCGCATCGTCAGTGAGATGCTCAGTCGGGCCGGTATCCGGGTTAACGGTGATCGCCCATATGATATCCGCGTTAATCACCCCCTCTTTTTCAAGCGCGTGCTACAGCAGGGGTCGTTGGGGCTGGGCGAAAGCTATATGGACGGCTGGTGGCAGTGCGATCGACTCGATATCTTCTTTGATAAAGCGCTGCGCGCCGGTCTGCAGCAGCAAATGCCGCACCATTTCCGTGATACCCTGCGCGTCGTCGGCGCCAGGTTGGCTAACCTGCAGTCCCGGCGCCGGGCGTGGCAGGTCGGGCGTGAGCACTACGATCTGGGCAACGATCTGTTCAGCCTGATGCTCGACCCCGCGATGCAGTACTCCTGCGCCTACTGGAAACAGGCCGATACCCTGGAGCAGGCACAGCAGGATAAGCTGCACCTGATCTGTGAAAAGCTGCAGCTGCGACCGGGCATGACGCTGCTGGATATCGGCTGCGGCTGGGGTGGTCTGGCGGCCTACGCCGCTCGTCGGTACGGGGTGCGCGTGCACGGCGTGACCATCTCGGCCGAACAGCAAAAGCTGGCCGCCGCGCGTTGCCAGGGGCTGGAGGTACAGATCCTGCTGCAGGACTACCGCGATCTCCACGCCCGCTATGACCGCATCGTCTCCGTGGGCATGTTTGAGCACGTGGGGCCGAAGAACTACGACGCCTACTTCGCCGTGGCGCGGCGAAATCTGAAGGATGACGGGCTGTTCCTGCTGCACACCATCGGCGCCAACCACACCACCCCGGATGTCGATCCCTGGATCAATAAATACATTTTCCCCAACGGCTGTCTGCCGTCGCTGCGCCATATCGCCGACGCCAGCGAAGCGCGGTTCGTGATGGAGGACTGGCACAACCTCGGCGCCGACTACGATCGTACCCTGATGGCCTGGCAGCAGCGCTTCAACGCCGCCTGGCCCCAGCTGAAGGCGAACTACTCCGCGCGCTTCTTTCGCATGTTCAACTACTATCTTGCCGCCTGTGCGGGCGCATTCCGCGCCCGCGACATCCAGCTTTGGCAGGTGCTATTCTCCCCGCAGGGCGTCTGCGGCGGCCTGCGCGTCGCGCGCTAAACGCCCGAGCGACACGGCGGTGCGTCTATTCACTCGCGCGGATCGGCCGCGCAGGACGCGCCGAGGTGATGGCGACGCAGCCAGATCAGCTTATAGGCCGCCGGAATGATGAACAGCGACAGCAGCGGCGCGGTGATCATCCCGCCGATCATCGGCGCCGCGATGCGGCTCATCACCTCGGAGCCCGCCCCGCTTCCCCACAGAATCGGCAGCAGACCGGCGATGATCACCGCCACGGTCATCGCCTTGGGGCGCACCCGCAGCACCGCGCCGTGGTACAGCGCCTCATCCAGCGCGGCCGGGGTAAAGCGCTCGGCGTGGCTCAGCGCCGGATCCTGCTCGATGGCCTGGCGCAGGTACATCAGCATCACCACGCCAAACTCGGCGGCCACGCCGGCCAGGGCGATAAAGCCGGTGCCGGTGGCAACCGACAGATGGAACCCCTGCCAGTAGAGGAACCAGATGCCGCCCACCAGGGCGAAGGGCAGGCTCATCAGGATCAGCAGCGCCTCTTCTACCCGCCGAAAGGCCAGATAGAGCAGTACGAAGATGATCACCAGCGTCATCGGCACCATCAGCATCAGCTTGCGGTTGGCGTGCTCCAGCAGCTCGAACTGACCGGAGAAGCTAACGCTGGTGCCCGGCGCCAGAGTGACCTGGCGCTGGATCGCCGTCTTCAGATCCTCGACCACCGAGACCATATCGCGCCCGCGGGCATCGATATAGATCCAGCTGGCCGGACGGGCATTCTCCGTCTTCAGCATCGTCGGCCCGGAGACCACGCGCACCTCGGCCACATCCCCCAGGGTGATCTGTTGCTTTAGGGGCGTCAGGATCGGCAGCTGACGCAGCGCCTCGGGCGAGTTCCTCCACGCCTGGGGATAGCGGATCGCAATCGGGTAGCGCGCCACCCCTTCGACGGTCTCGCCGACCATCGCCCCGCCGATGGCCGATGAGACAAACAGCTGCACGTCGCCTACCGTCATCCCATAGCGGGCGGCCCGCTGGCGCTGGATCTGAATATCGATGTAGCGCCCTCCCTCCAAGCGCTCCGCCAGCGCCGAGACCACCCCGGGGACCCCCTTCGCCACCGCCTCGATACGCTGGGCCGTGGCGTCGATGTCGGCTAACACGGTGCCCGATACCTTGATGCCGATCGGGCTCTTGATGCCGGTGGAGAGCATGTCGATGCGGTTGCGGATCGGCGGAACCCACAGGTTGGCCAGCCCCGGCAGGCGCACCGTGGCGTCGAGCTCGGCGATGATCTTGTCCATCGTCATTCCCGGACGCCACTGACCCTGCGGCTTCAGCTGAATGGTGGTCTCGATCATTTCCAGCGGCGCCGAGTCGGTCGCGCTCTCCGCCTTCCCGCTCTTACCAAAGACGCTGGCCACCTCCGGCACCTGCCTGATCAGCTTATCCGTGGTCTGTAGCAGCTGCGCCGCCTGGGCCGGCGAGATCCCCGGCAGCGTCGAGGGCATGTACAGCAGATCGCCCTCATTGATGTTCGGCAAAAACTCGCCGCCGATGCGCTCCAGCGGCCAGATCACCGTCACCATCGACAGCGCCGCCGCCAGCAGGGTGAGCCGCGGCCAGCGCAGCACGGCAAGCAGCAGCGGGTGATAGACGCGGATCAGAAAACGGTTCAGGGGATTACGGCTCTCCGGCGGAATATCGCCCCGGATCCAGAACCCCATCAGGATCGGGATGACGACGATCGCCAGCGCCGCCGCGCCGGCCATGGCGTAGGTCTTGGTGAAGGCCAGCGGGCCGAACAGCCGCCCCTCCTGCCCTTCGAGGGTAAAGATCGGGATGAAGGAGAGCGTGATGATCAGCAGGCTGATAAACAGCGCCGGCCCCACCTCGACCGCGGCATCCGTGATCACCCGCCAGCGGGTCGCGTTGTCGATAGGCCGCTCGGGATGACGATGCGCCCACTCCTCCAGACGCTTATGGGCGTTCTCGATCATCACAATCGCCGCATCGACCATCGCCCCCACCGCGATGGCGATCCCCCCCAGCGACATGATATTGGCGTTCAGCCCCTGGTAACGCATGATGATAAAAGCGATGCACAGCCCCAGCGGTAGGGAGACGATCGCCACCAGCGCCGAGCGTACGTGCCACAGAAACAGGGCGCAGACCAGCGCCACCACGATAAACTCCTCGATCAGCTTGGCGCTCAGGTTATCGATGGCCCGATCGATCAGCTGGCTGCGGTCATAGGTTGTCACCACCTCCACCCCCGGCGGCAGACTGCCCTGCAGTGTGGCCAGCTTCGCCTTCACCGCCGTGATCACCTGACGGGCATTCTCACCCGAGCGAAGGATCACCACCCCGCCGGCCACCTCGCCCTCGCCATTCAGCTCGGCGATCCCCCGGCGCATCTCCGGCCCGATCTGGACCCGCGCGACGTCCTGCAGATAGACCGGCACGCCATCCGGGCCGCTCTTTAAGACGATGTGGTTCACATCGTCGAGGGTGCGCAGGTAGCCGCTGGCCCGCACCATATACTCCGCCTCGGCCAGCTCCAGCGACGCGCCGCCCGCCTCCTGGTTGGATGAGCCGACGGCCTGCTTCACCTCCGCCAGACGGATGCCGTACTGCGCCAGCTTCAGCGGATCGACCTGGATCTGATACTGCTTCACCACCCCACCGACCGAGGCGACCTCGGCGACGTTGGGGATGGTCTTCAGCTCATACTTCAGGAACCAATCCTGCAGCGAGCGCAGCTCGGCCAGATCGTGCCGCCCGTGCTTATCCAGCAGCGCATACTCGAAGATCCAGCCGACCCCGGTGGCATCGGGCCCGATCTCCGCGCTGACCCCCGCCGGCAGCTTGCCCTGCACCTGATTCAGGTACTCCAATACCCGCGAGCGCGCCCAGTAGAGGTCGGTGCCATCGGCGAAGATCACATAGACATAGGAGGTGCCGAACTGGGAGAAGCCGCGCACCGTCTTGGCGCCCGGCACCGACAGCATGGTGGTGCTCAGTGGATAGGTAACCTGATCCTCCACCAGCTGCGGGGCCTGCCCCGGGTAACTGGTCTTGATGATCACCTGGACGTCGGAGAGGTCGGGCAGCGCATCCACCGGCGTGTTAGCGATGGTCCAACCGCCCCAGAGGCTGAGGAACAGGACGCCCATCATCACCAGGAAACGGTTCGCCACCGAGCGTCGAATAATCCATTCAATCATGGCGTGCGTCTCCGTGTCCGACGTGCGACGCGATGGGCTCCGGTGCGACGGCGGATGAGGCGGTCTCCCCCGCGCTCGCCTGACGCATACGCGCCAGCGCCCCGCTGATGCTGGCCTCCGAGTCGATCAGGAACAGGCCGTTGACCACCACCGACTCTCCCTCCGTCAGCCCCGCGGCGATCCCCGCCTGCTGCTGCGCCTCCTGCGCCACCGCGACGCGCTTCGGCAGGAAGCGCCCGTCCTGCGTCACGGTGATCACATGCTGCTCGTCGCCGCTATCGACGATCGCCTGGGCGGGGATCAGCAGCAGCGGCGGGCTCTGCGTCTCAAGACGCAGCGTGGCGTTCATCCCGGGCTTCAGCCTGCCGTCGGGATTCGCCACCGCCAGGCGAATCTGCAGGGTGCGCGTCGTCGGATCGGCGCTGGGCAGCGTGCGCCAGTCGCGCACCGAGAAGCGCTGCTGTGGATAGGCCGGCACCGCCAGCTCGAAGCGGCTATCCGCGTTCAGCTGCGCGGCCATCGCCTCCGGCAGCGCGGCGCTGACCCAGACCGGGTCGATACCCTGGATCTGCGCCACCGTCTTATCCTTGGAGAAGTTCATCCCGGCGCGCAGATCGAAGGCGGTGATCACCCCGTCGATCGGCGCGCGCAGAGTAAAGCGCGTCTGGATGCGCCGCGCGGTGCGCAGGCGCTGAATATCCTCTTCCGGCATCCCGCTCAGGCGCAGGCGCTCCAGAACGCCCTGGCGCTGCGCCGCCTGATCCTCCCCCGATGGGCTCAGCAGCAGATATTCGCTCTGCGCCTCGACCCAGGCCGGGAGGGTGATATCGACCAGCGGGCTGCCGCGCGCGATACGATCGCCGTTGGTCAACGGGTAGACCTTCTCGACAAACCCCTCCGCTCGCGCCTGCACGATCGCGTATTGATACTCGTTAAAGCTGATGGTGGCGGGCAGCGTCAGGGCGTCGCGCAGCGTCCCCCGGCGCACCGTGGCCGTCTTCAGCCCCAGATTCTGCCGCTGGGCGGGATCGATGCGAACCCCGCTCTCTTGCCCCGCGTCGCCGCCCTCGTCGGCGTATCTCGGTACCAGATCCATGTCCATAAAGGGGGATTTACCCGGCTGATCGAATTTGACATCGGGCTTCATCGGGTCATACCAGAATAGTACGCGGCGTTCGGCGGGCGCCGACGTCGCGGTGGCTGACGACGTCAGATTCAGATATGGATACAGGGCAACGGTGATCGCCGCACCCAGAATAAGGCCGCCGGCAAGCGCCGCGGCATACTTTATATTTAGAGCAGGCATGACAATCCCCATTCGCGCGCCGGTCATTCACGACGGCCGCAGAGTCGAACGGCCGGTGCGCCCTCGAGGATCACCGGCATAAATAGCATCGCCGCGGTCAGATGACATGAATGGCGGTCAACCGAGAGATCGCGCCTTGCTGAACAAATGAAAACGTCACCCGATCGCCGACCTTTAGCCCCGCCACCTGGCTCTCCTGGTCGAACGTAAAGCGCATGGTCATCGCCGGCCAGTCCACTTCGGGTATCGCCGGATGGCTGAGAGTGATCTTGTTACTCTGCAGATCGATCGCCTTCACCTCGCCGCGGGTCGTGATCTGCGGCGCCGCAGAAAGATCGGCGGCCATCGCCTGGTCGTGCTGATGGGCGCTCTGCGCCGCCAGCGCCGGGGCACCGCTCGCCATGACCAACGCCGCGCATAAAGTTACTTTAATCATCGTTTTCATCGAGTTCACTCCATAGGATTAAGGGAAAAGGGTTATGCCTGCCAACCGCCGCCCAGGGCGGCAAAAAGCGCTATCTCGTTCGCCTGCTGGGCATAGCGCAGATCGAGCAGCGTCTGCTGGGTGGTAAATAACGCGCGCTCGGCGTCCAATACCTCGAGATAGCTCAGCGCGCCGTGGGCGTATAAGCCGCGGGCGCGCCCTACGGTCGCCTGCAGCGCGTCGAGATAGCGCTGCTGCGCCGTTAATTGCTCGGCGAGGCTCCGGCGCGTAGAGAGGGCATCGTCCACCTCCTTAAACGCCGCCTGGATCTTATTTTCATAGTTCACGATGGACTGCTGCTGGCGTAATTCGGCGAGCTGCAGAGTGGCGCGGTTACGCCCGCCGTTAAAGATGGGCAGCGTAATCTTGGGGACAAAGCTCCACATCCCACCTGCCGCGCTGAATAATCCGGCCAAATCGCTGCCGCTGGCGTTCAGGCCGCCGCTCAGCGAGATCGTGGGAAAGAACGCCGCCCGGGCCGCGCCGATATCGGCATCCGCCGCCCGCAGCTGATGCTCCGCCTCCATGATGTCGGGGCGCTGCAGCAGGATCGTCGATGGCAGCGGCACCGGCAGCGCAACCGGGCCGACCGAGATCTCCAGCCCGCGCCGATCGCGGGGCGCGCCGTCATAGACGCCGACGAGCCGCTGTATGGCATGGTTGGCCTGCGCCACGTCTCCCTCACGCCGCGCCAGCGTCGCCTGGGTGCTGTCGATCTGCCCACGCGCCTGCTCCAGCGCCAGCAGGTTGGCGCCGCCGGCCCGCACCTGCTGTTCGATCAGGGCGTAGGAGTGGCGATAGCTCTGCAGCGTCTCCTGCGCGATACGCCGCTGGGCGTAGGCCAACTGCTGGGTAAAATAGGCCTGCGCGACATTGGCGACCAACAGGATATGCACCGCGCGCTGCGCCTGCTGGCTGGCGAGAACGTTCTGCTGCTCCCGCGCGCTCATCGACTGGAGTCGGCCGAACAGATCCAGCTCAACCCCCAGCGCGCCGCCCAGCTGATATTCCCGATCGCTAGCGCCGCCCCGCAGCGGCGCGCGGGAGTTCGCCTGGGCGGCGGCATCGAGCTGGGGATAGCGGTCGGCCTCCTGCAGCGCCCACTGCGCGCGCGCCAGCCGCACAGAGATCACCGCCTGCCGCAGGTCGCGGTTGTTGCGCAGCGCATCGTCGATCAGCTGCCTAACCTGCGCATCGCGAAAGAACGGGCGCCAGCCCCGATCCTGATAGTGCGTCGTCGCCGCACCGGTGGCAGACGGCGACGATGAGAACTGCGCGCCTACCGGCAATGCCGGGCGCTGATACTCTGGCGCCAGGGAGACGCACCCCGTCAGAGCCAAGACCACGCTGACGCTTAACTGCTTTATCCTAACCATAACGCTGATCGCCCAAGCTCGCCGATGCCGATAAGGGGCGCCCATCGCGCCGCCCATCCATGAGAAGGGCACCTTAACAAACCGATACGGTTTGCCCGGTGACGGCTGAATGACAAAGCTGTCATTTTCCCGCGCATCGATTGATCTCGCCCGTTAGCCCTCTACAATGGCCGGGGCGTCACGAGATAACGGAGCAAAGGGTGAAGATACTGATCGTCGAGGATGAGGTGAAAACCGGGAAATACCTGTGTAAGGGGCTGACAGAGGCGGGATTTGTCGTCGATCTCGCCGACAACGGTTTAACGGGATACCACCTGGCGATGACCGCCGGCTATGATCTGATCATCCTTGATATCCTGCTGCCCGACGTCAACGGCTGGGAGATCGTCCGCATGCTGCGCAGCGCCAACCAGGGACTGCCGATCCTGCTGCTGAGCGCCCTCGGCACCATCGAGCAGCGGGTAAAGGGGCTGGAGCTCGGCGCCGACGACTACCTGGTCAAGCCCTTCGCCTTCGCCGAGCTCTTGGCGCGGGTGAGAACCCTACTGCGACGCGGCAGCCCTCCTATCCCCGAGAGCCAGTTTCACGTTGCCGATCTCACCGTGGAGCTCCTTTCCAGAAAGGTGACCCGCGGCGGTAAGCGCATCACGCTAACGGGGAAAGAGTTCACCCTGCTGACGTTTTTTATCCGTCACCAGGGCGAGGTGCTGCCCCGCTCCCTGATCGCCTCGCAGGTCTGGGACATGAACTTCGACAGCGACACCAACGCCATCGACGTGGCCGTGAAGCGGCTGCGGGCGAAGATCGACCTCGACTTCGAACCTAAGTTGATCCAGACGGTGCGCGGCGTGGGCTACCTGCTCGAGGTGCCGGATGTCGACTAAGCGCACGCCGCGCCCCATCTCCCTAGCGGCCCGCCTGACCCTCACCATCTCGTTGGCGACCAGCCTCGCCTTCGCCGCGTTCACCTGGATCATGATCTACTCCGTCGAACGCCATTTCGCCGAGCTGGACAACGCCACGCTCCAACAGGTGCGCAGCAGCGTCCTGCGCGTCTTGCAAGAGCCGCCCCGCGCCGGCGTCCAGCGCCTCGATACCCTCAGCCGCGTGCTGGCCGGCTACCCCAACATCAGCGTCGCGCTGCGCGCCGGCGACCACGGTTTTCGCTATCGCTATCGCGCGGACGCCGCCGCCGCCGATCTCGACGCGGTCTGGCAGCTGCCGACGCTGCCGCGCCATCTGCACAGCGGGCAGGTCTTTCTGTGGCCAAACGACGACCACGCCGCTGGCCCTCGCGAGGAGGCGGCTCAAAACGCCTACCGCCTCATCGCCACCACGGTCTACCCGGCGGGCGATCCGCGCACCCCCTATACCCTGCTGATCGCCCTCTCCATCAACGTACACCTGCACTATCTTGAGCAGCTGAAGAGCAATCTGATGATCTGCGCGGCCGTCATCAGCCTGCTGATCATTTTCATCGTGCTGCTCGCCGTTTACAGCGGACATCGACCGCTGCGCGATCTCAGCGGGAAGATCAAGGCCATCACCGCCGAGAATCTCGATACCCGCCTCGCCCCCGACGCGGTGCCGATCGAGCTGCGGCAGCTGGTGCTCTCCTTCAACCAGATGCTCGCCCGCATCGAGGACGTCTTCACCCGACAGGCAAACTTTTCTGCCGACATCGCCCACGAGATGCGCACCCCGATCACCAACCTGATCACCCAGAGCGAAATCGTGCTGAGCCAGACCCGGACCCAGAGTGAACTGGAGGAGGTAATCTATTCGAACCTTGAAGAGTATCAGCGGATGGCGAAGATGGTGAACGACATGCTGTTTCTGGCGCAGGCGGACAGTCAGCGCCTTCGCCTCAGCCGCGTCCCCCTCGACCTGCGCCAGGAGACCCTCAAGGTGTTTGACTTCTTCGAGGCCTGGGCGGAGGAGCGCCAGGTCACCCTGCGCATGGATGGCAAGGGGCCCGCCGCCTGGGGCGATCCCGCGATGCTGCGGCGGGTCATCAGCAATCTGCTGTCCAACGCCATTCGCCACACCCCGGCGGGCCACCGCGTGACCGTGCACCTCAGCGAGACGGCCGACGCGGTGCGGCTCTGCGTCGCCAATCCCGGCGCGCCCATCGCCGCGCGGCACCTGCCGCGCCTGTTCGACCGTTTCTACCGCGTCGACCCCGCGCGTCAGCGTAACGGCGAGGGGAGCGGCATCGGCCTGGCCATCGTCAAATCGATCATCGCCGCGCATCAGGGCCAGATCTGGGTTAGCTCGGACGCCGACGCCACCCGCTTTACCGTCTCCCTGCCTCGCGCCGCGGGTGGCGACAAGTAATATATTAATAATCAATGCGATAAATCATTACGCGATCGTCATTCTCCCGTCACGCGCGGCTGCGGATCCCCCCGGTATACTGGTGCGCATCGGGGGAGAGACGGCCGCGTACGGTCGTCCATCCCCCGCGCGCCGGGGCGTTTCCCGACGCACCACGCCCCCGTTCGCGTGACCGATGCCGCGGCATCGCACGCAGAGATGACCGATATGGAGCCATACCGATGAAGAGACTGATCTACACCGCCCTGCTCACCCTTGGCCTCAGCAGCGCGGCTCTGGCCGCCGACGGGCTGGATAGACCCCTGCAGGTGGATAGCCCTCAGCACCACGGCGCGACGGCGCCGTCACCGGAGCACGATAGCGCCCCCCTGGATCAGCATCAGCGGGCGATAATCGCCCACCAGGCCATGGACAACGGCAGCGCGGCCGCGCATCAGCAGATCATCCACGATCACCAGCGGATGCACGACGCCGAGACCCAGGGGCGCGCCAAGTAGCGCCAGGTCGGGACAGGCGCCCGGCCCGCGCGGGCGCCGTTACTCCAGCTCCGGCTGCAGCGCGCGCGGCGGCGGCGAGCGATACTCGGCATCGGCGGCGGCAAAGCGCCGCTGCACCGTCGGCGAGGGCGCGCGATCCAGCAGGCTGACCACCAGGATCCCGACGCTGGCGAACAGGAAGCCCGGAATGATCTCATACAGCCCCAGCCAGGCATACTGTTTCCAGACGATCACCGTGAGGGCGCCGATGACCATCCCGGCCAGCGCGCCGTTACGGGTCATCCGCGACCAGAGCACTGAGCCGATCACCACCGGGCCGAAGGCGGCCCCGAAGCCGGCCCAGGCATAGCTCACCAGCCCCAGCACCCGGTTTTCAGGATTGCTCGCCAGCGCGATGGCCACCAGCGCCACCAACAGCACCATCGCCCGCCCGACCCACACCAGCTCCCGCTGTCCGGCCCGCTGGCGCAGGAACGCCTTGTAGAGATCCTCCGTAATCGCGCTGGAGCATACCAACAGTTGGCAGCTGAGCGTCGACATCACCGCCGCCAGGATAGCGGACAGCAGGATCCCGGCAATCCACGGCGTAAACAGCAGCTGCGCCAGCGCGATAAAGACCCGCTCGGCGTTGCGATCCACCGCACCGGCCAGCCCGGGATGGTCGGTGAAGTAGGCGATGCCAAAAAAGCCGACGGCGACCGCGCCGAGCAGGCACAGAACCATCCAGGTCATGCTGATACGCCGGGCGTTGACCAGGCTGTAGTGCGAGTCGGCCGCCATAAAGCGCGCCAGGATATGCGGCTGACCAAAGTAGCCCAGCCCCCATCCCATCAGCGAGAGGATCGCCACCAGATTAAGCCCCTTCAGCATATCGACGCTGTCGAGGCTTTTCTGCCGGATCACCACCAGCGCATCGTCGAAGCCGCCGACGCTGATCATCACCATCACCGGCGTCAAGATCAGGGCGAAGATCATCAGGCTCGCCTGCACCGTATCGGTCCAGCTGACCGCCAGGAAGCCGCCGATAAAGGTATAGAGGATGGTCGCCGCCGCTCCGGCCCACAGCGCCGTCGAGTAACTCATGCCGAAGATGCTCTCAAACAGGCGGGCGCCGGCCACGATCCCGGAGGCGCAGTAGATGGTGAAAAACAGCAGGATCACCAGGGCGGAGAGGATACGCAGCAGGCGACTGTCATCGGCGAAGCGGGCGGTAAAGTAGTCCGGCAGGGTCAGGGCGTTATCGTTCGCCTCGGTGTGCACCCGCAGGCGCCCCGCTACCAGCCGCCAGTTCAGCCAGGCGCCCAGCGTCAGGCCGATGGCGATCCAGCTCTCCGAGATGCCGGCGACGAACACCGCGCCGGGCAGGCCCATCAGCAGCCAGCCGCTCATGTCCGATGCCCCGGCCGACAGCGCGGTCACGAAGGGGCCCAGGCGACGCCCGCCGAGAATATAGTCATCGAAGCTGTTCGTCGATCGCCAGGCCAGGAAACCGATCAGGATCATCCCCAGGATATAGATACAAAATGTCACCAACATGGGCGTGCTTATTACCATTATCGCTCTCCCGAAAGTCTCGTCTGGCGCACCGGGCCCGTCATGACGCCGCCGTTCCCGCCGCAGGTTCAAATTTCAACCATTAGTTAACACATCATTTACATAAAACCTATGCGGCGCGGCGAGAAAAATGAGCACAAACCGTACTGGATCACATTTACACCGGTTGCACCTTTTCATTTTGGGATAATTCGCACGGAAACCTGGCGCAGCCCGTTATCCATACTTTCTATAATGACATTAACGCCGGGAGAAATATCATTTTCAAACCTGTAGGCCGCGTCGCATTTAACAAGGTTGCACAAAGTTGCAACATAATGGATATTTTTTGCAACGCGGCGCAGCCATGAAACGGCGAGCGCCGGGATCCGAGCGCGGATCCCCGTCGCCGGCCTAGCGCGGCGGCCTATCCTTCACGCAGCGGCGCTGCTGTGCCATCCCAAACGGCTGGCCTCAACCGCGCGACAGACCGAGCCAAAAGGAGTAAATGCGATGGCAACGACAACCCTGGGCGTTAAGCTTGATGACGCCGCCCGCGAGCGCATCAAGGCGGCCGCCAGCCAGATTGACCGTACGCCGCACTGGCTGATCAAACAGGCCATCTTCAGCTACCTGGAGCGTCTGGAACAGGGCGAAACGCTGCCGGAGCTGGCGACCGCCGTCGATCCCCCCGCGTTAGAGACGGCGCCACCGCCGCAGGAGGGACACTCACCCTTCCTGGCGTTCGCCGAACAAATTCTGCCGCAGTCGGTGCTGCGGGCCAATATCACCGCAGCCTACCGCCGTGCGGAGAGCGACGCCGTCCCGATGCTGCTCGAACAGGCCCGCCTACCGCCCCCCCTGGCCGAGCAGGCATATCAGCTGGCCTACCGCCTGGCGAAGCAGCTGCGCGGCCAGAAGAACGCCGGCGGACGGGCCGGCATGGTACAGAGCCTGCTGCAGGAGTTCTCCCTCTCCTCGCAGGAGGGGGTCGCGCTGATGTGCCTGGCCGAGGCGCTGCTGCGCATTCCCGATAAGGCCACCCGCGATGCGCTGATCCGCGACAAGATCAGCGGCGGAGACTGGCAGTCGCATCTCGGTCACAGCCCCTCGCTGTTCGTCAACGCCGCCACCTGGGGGCTGCTGTTCACCGGCAGGCTGGTCGCGACCCACAGCGAGGCCCACCTCTCCCACGCGCTGAGCCGGATCATCGGCAAGCGCGGTGAGCCCCTGATCCGTAAGGGGGTGGATATGGCGATGCGCCTGATGGGGGAGCAGTTCGTCACCGGCGAGACCATCTCTGAGGCGCTGGCCAACGCGCATCGCCTGGAGGAGAAAGGCTTCCGCTACTCCTACGACATGCTGGGCGAGGCGGCGCTGACCGCCGCCGACGCGCAGGCCTATCTGCTCTCCTACCAGCAGGCGATCCACGCCATCGGCAAGGCGGCCAACGGGCGCGGCATCTATGAAGGACCGGGGATCTCGATCAAGCTCTCCGCCCTGCACCCGCGCTATAGCCGCGCCCAGTATGAACGCGTGATGGAGGAGCTGTATCCGACCCTTCGCGCCCTCACCCTGCTGGCGCGCCAGTACGACATCGGCATCAATATCGACGCCGAGGAGGCCGACCGCCTGGAGCTCTCTCTCGATCTGCTGGAGAGGCTGTGCCATGAGCCCGAGCTGAGCGGCTGGAACGGCATCGGCTTTGTGATCCAGGCCTACCAAAAGCGTTGCCCCGCGGTGATCGACTACCTGATCGATCTCGCCGCCCGCAGCCAGCGCCGTCTGATGATCCGCCTGGTGAAGGGGGCCTACTGGGACAGCGAGATCAAGCGCGCCCAGGTCGAAGGGCTGGAGGGGTATCCGGTCTACACCCGCAAGGTCTATACCGACGTCGCCTACCTGGCCTGCGCCAAGAAGCTGTTGAGCGTGCCTCGCCTGATCTACCCGCAGTTCGCCACCCATAACGCCCATACGCTGGCGGCCATCTATCAATTGGCCGGACAGAACTACTACCCGGGGCAGTATGAGTTCCAGTGCCTGCACGGCATGGGCGAGCCGCTATACCAGCAGGTGGTCGGCAAGGTCGCCGACGGCAAACTCAATCGCCCCTGCCGCATCTATGCGCCGGTCGGCACCCATGAGACGCTGCTGGCCTATCTGGTGCGCCGTCTGCTGGAGAATGGCGCCAACACCTCCTTCGTCAATCGCATCGCCGATGCCAGCCTGCCGCTGGAGGATCTGGTCGCCGACCCGGTCGCCGCCGTGGATAAGCTGACGGCGCAGGAGGGATGCCCCGGACTCCCCCATCCAAAGATCCCGCTGCCGCGCGATCTGTATGCCCCGGGGCGCGCCAACGCCGCCGGACTGGATCTGAGCAATGAGCAGCGCCTGGCCTCTCTCTCCTGCGCTCTGCTGAACGACACCCATCAGCGGTGGGTAGCCACGCCGCTGCTGGAGCAGCCCTGCGCCGAAGACGAGCTGTGCCCCCTGCCTAACCCCGCCGAGTCGGGCGATATCGTCGGCTATACGCGCGACGCCAGCGAGCAGGAAGTCGCGCAGGCGTTGGCGAACGCGCAGCGTAACGCCCCCATCTGGGGGGCCACGCCGCCGCAGGCCCGTGCCGCCATCCTGGCGCGCGCCGCCACCCTGATGGAGCGCCAGATGCCGACGCTGGTGGGGATTCTGATACGCGAGGCGGGCAAGACCTTCGCCAACGCCATCGCCGAGGTGCGCGAAGCCGTCGACTTCCTGCGCTACTATGCCGAACAGGTGCACGCCAGCTTCGACAACGAGACCCATCGCCCGCTGGGCTGCGTCGTCTGTATCAGCCCGTGGAACTTCCCGCTGGCCATCTTTACCGGCCAGATCGCCGCCGCGCTGGCCGCCGGCAACAGCGTACTGGCCAAGCCCGCCGAACAGACGCCGCTGATCGCCGCCCAGGCCATCGCCTTGCTGCACTGCGCCGGCGTCCCACCCGGCGCCGTGCAGCTGCTGCCGGGGCGCGGCGAAACCGTCGGCGCCCAGCTGGTCAACGACAGCCGGGTGCGCGGCGTCATGTTTACCGGCTCGACGGAGGTCGCCAAACGGCTGCAGCGCGCCGTCGCCGATCGACTCGATGCCCAGGGGCGCCCGACGCCGCTCATCGCCGAGACCGGGGGACTCAACGCGATGATCGTCGACTCATCGGCGCTGACCGAGCAGGTTGTAGGTGACGTTGTCACCTCCGCCTTCGACAGCGCCGGGCAGCGCTGCTCCGCCCTACGCCTCCTCTGCCTGCAGGAGGAGATCGCCGAGCAAACCCTGACCATGCTGCGCGGGGCCATGGCTGAATACCGCCTGGGTAACCCGGAGCGGCTGGCGTGCGACATCGGCCCGGTGATCGATAGCGAGGCCCAGAGCAATATCGAGCAGCATATCCTCGCCATGCGGGCCAAGGGACACCCGGTATTCCAGGCGGCGTGCGCCCAGGACGACGTCCAGCGCAACGCTCGGGGTAACTTTGTTCCGCCGACCCTGATCGAGCTGGACAGCCTCAATACGCTGCAGAGGGAAATCTTTGGCCCGGTGCTGCACGTGGTACGCTACCGTCGCGAGCAGCTGGATGCGCTGCTGGCCCAGATCAACGACGCCGGCTACGGCCTGACCCTCGGGGTGCATTCGCGCATCGACGAAACCATCGACCGCATCGCCGAGCGCGCCCACGTCGGCAATATCTACGTTAACCGCAATATCGTCGGGGCCGTCGTCGGCGTGCAGCCCTTCGGCGGCGAGGGGCTCTCCGGCACCGGACCCAAGGCCGGCGGCCCGCTCTACCTCTACCGCCTGCTGGCCCGCAGCCCGGAAAACGCGCTGACGTTCGGTGCCGATGCCGCCCACCGCCAGCCGGACAGCGCCGCATCGCCGCTGCAGGCCCTGAACGACTGGGCCGCCGATCGCCCGGCGCTTCAGATCTTGTGCCAGCGCTACGCCAGCCTGTACCCCGGCGCCGCCCCGCGCCTGCTGGGAGGGCCGACCGGGGAGCGTAATACCCTGCGCCTTGTCCCGCGCGAGCGGGTACTGTGCGTGGCGGAGCGCGAGGACGACGCGCTGATCCAGCTGGCGGCGGCCCTGGCGGTCGGCTGCCGCGTCCTGTGGCCGGAGACACCGCTGCACCGCGCGCTGCACAAGGATCTGCCGCCGGCGGTGGCGGCGCGCATCACGCTGAGCCCGGCAGAGACCCTAATGGCGCAGGCGTTCGACGCGGCAATCTACCACGGTGACAGCGATCGGCTACGCCTCCTCGGCGCGCAGATCGCCGCCCGCGACGGCGCCATCGTCACGCTGCAGGGCCTCGCGCCCGGCGATACGCGGCTGCGTCTGGCGCTGTTGGTCCACGAGCGCGCGCTGAGCGTGAATACCGCGGCGGCCGGCGGCAACGCCAGCCTGATGACCCTGAGCTAGCCCGCCCCCGCGCCCCACGCGGTGGGCGCAAAAAAAAGGCCGCCCACCCTTGGGTGAGCGGCACGATCCTCTTACCGCATCGGCGCGCAGCGCGCGTTACTTCAGGTACTGACCGCTGCGCAGCGCCTCGATGCGCTTATCCAGCGGCGGGTGTGACAGGAACAGCTCGCCAAAGGTGCGGTTACCGCGACCGTTGATACAGAAAGCCATCATGCTGCCGGCCTCCTGCGGCTCATAGCTGGTCTTCAGGCGCTGCAGAGCGGCGATCATCTTCTCGCGACCAACCAGCCCGGCTGACCCGGCATCGGCGCGGAACTCGCGGTAGCGCGAGAACCACATGGTAATGATGCTGGCCAGAATGCCAAACACCAGCTCCAACACCATGGAAACGGCAAAGTAGATCATCGGGTTACCGCTGCTCTCGCCTTCGCCCTCATCGCGATTGCCAGAGAGGAAACCCGCCGCCACCTGGGCTATCAGGCGGGAGATAAAGATCACGAAGGTGTTCACCACCCCCTGCACCAGCGTCATCGTCACCATGTCACCGTTGGCGACGTGGCTGATCTCATGCGCCAGCACCGCCTCGGCCTCATCGCGGCTCATGCTCTGCAGCAGACCGGTGCTCACCGCGACCAGCGAGGCGTCGCGCCGGGCGCCGGTGGCGAACGCGTTGATATCCGGTGCGTGATAGATGGCAACCTGCGGCATGCCGATACCGGCCTGCTGGGCCTGACGGCGTACCGTCTCAACCAGCCAGCGTTCGGTTTCATTGCGCGGCTGCTCAATCACCTCGCCGCCAACGGAGCGCAGCGCCATCCACTTGGACATCAGCAGCGAAACAATGGACCCGCCAAAACCGAACAGCAGTGCCATGATCATCAGTCCCTGCACGCTGCTGGACCGAATGCCCGTCAGGCTCAGCACCAGGCCGAACACCAGCATCACGGCCAGGTTGGTCAACAGGAACAAAGCAATACGCATCATATCGTTGTCAATCCTCTCAAACATATCGCACCATGCGATGATCAGATGGTAAGGCCATCTGCGCCGGTTTCAAGGGCTGTCGTGCGATAACGGGGTAAAGAAACAAAACTTTACATTTATGCTGCGCATGACGGCTACTTTTCACACCGCTCCGGCAAAAATCAAATAGTTGCCGCCACCGCGCCCCGGAAATTTTTGTAACAACTGGCGCGGCAGACGCTACTCCGACTGACCGGCCCAGACCACCATCACCCGATCCCGCCCATCATTGCGGATAAAGCCGTAGCCCTGCGGCATCGCGACGGTCGTCTGCTCCCCCTTGCCGATAGCGGGATGGCGGGCGCGGAACTGCCCCAGGCGCTGCCAGTGCGCGACCTGCGCCGCCGCCGGGCCGCGGATATCCTGCCAATTCATATCCGAACGGGTGCCCTGCAGCGGATCGGATCCCGTTGGCCCCAGCGGACGCCCCGACTCATCGCCGTAGAAAATCTGCACCGCGCCCGGCGCCAGCAGCA
The DNA here is from genome assembly GCF_001896205.1 of Edwardsiella piscicida. GTDB lineage: Bacteria > Pseudomonadota > Gammaproteobacteria > Enterobacterales > Enterobacteriaceae > Edwardsiella > Edwardsiella piscicida. Next base: position 1,888,167 of record NZ_MPNU01000001.1, on the reverse strand, counting down.
GCAGCGCCGCGGCGCCGCTGCCGTCGCTGCGAAACAAATGGGTATCATGGGACGACAGATAGCTCAGCACGTTAAAATCCTGCAGCTGCGCCGCCATCTGCTGCCACAGCGGATCGATATCGGCCAGACAGCCCTGCGCCCGTGCCGCCTGCTCCTGATAGTCAAAATTGATCATCGCATCGAAGCCGTGACGATAATAGGCGCTGCGCATCACGCCGTGCCCCCAGGCCTCGCCGGTCATCCAGAAGGGGGCATCGTCCAACGCCTGCTGCGGATTAGCCCGCTTCCATTCGGCTAAGGCCGCGCTGGCCTGCTGCTTCAGCTGTTGCCAGGCCGCCGGCTCTACGTGCTTTGCCGTGTCGATGCGAAAGCCATCGATGCCGTATTCACGCACCCACTGACTGAGCCAGTGGGTCAGGTAGTCTCGCGGCGTGTAGCCGGGGATCTCCCGGGCGCGGGTATCCGGCTTATGACGATAAAAGATCGGCAAACCGGACGCCGCGCTAGACTCGGTCTTCACATCCGGCAGAAAAGAGAGCGACAGCGTAACATCATCGAATCCCGGGGCATCATAGTCGCCGATATCGGTACGGATCCACCCCTTCCCCCACCAGCGCGCCCACGCCGCGCGATTGCCGAAATCAATATAGTCATTAAAGCTATGCCACGTCTGGCCGCGCCCCGGCCGCCAGTCGCGCCAATGGGTGCCCAGCGTTTGCCGCAGCGTCTCCCCCTGCAGGAACAGCGCGCCGAACTGGTACTGCTGCATATCCGCCAGCGTCGCATAGCCGGTATGGTTCATCACCACGTCGAACAGCACTCGGATACCGCGCCGGTGGGCCCCCTCCACCAGCGCCCGCAGATCCTGCTCGCTGCCCATATTGGCATCCAGCCGCGTCCAGTCCAGCGGGTAGTAACCATGATAGGCATAGTGCGGGAAGTCGCCCCGACTACCGCCCCCGACCCAGCCGTGGATCTGCTCAAGGGGCGAGCTGATCCACAGGACATTAACCCCCAGACGCTGGAGATAGTCGAGCTGGCCGGTCAGCCCGCGCAGATCGCCGCCGTGAAAGGTCCCGATCTCCTGCATCCCGTCCTTCTGGCGACCATAGCTATTATCGTTGCTGGGATCGCCGTTGGCGAAGCGATCGACCAGGACAAAATAGACCGTCGCGTTGTGCCAGTCGAACGGCGCCGGCCCCGCGGTTTCAGCCGATTCGAGCAGCAGCAGGCCATTGCTGCCCGGCGCCGGCTGCAGGGTCACCGTGCCCTGGGTGACGCGGGCGACCTCTCCACTGTAAAAATCGCGCACCAGGCTGCCTTCACTAAAGGCCCGATCGACCGGTACGCGCAGCGGACGCCCATCCCAACGTGGACAGCGCCGCGCCGCCGCCGCTGCCCGCTGCGCGGCCTCATCGTGTACGGACAGCGTCAGCGTCGGCGTTCCCGAGCGGGTATCGATCAGGGCCTGGTAGCGGCCATCCCGGAAGCGCCGCCATCGCGGCGCCTCGCCTTGGCACGGCATCAGCGAAAGCGTCTGATTCAGCCGGATCGCCCCGCTGGGCTGCCAGCAGCGATCGGCCTGATACAGCTGCAGCGGCGCCTCGCCTTTGGCCAGCGGCTGACTGGCGCTAAAGCGCCCCTCGTCCACGGCGACGAACTGGGGAAACGCGGGCGATCGCCAGTCGGCCCCGGCGGCCAACGGCAGCAATAGTGCGGCGAAAATGGCGTATTTCATCATCGGCTCCTGTGACTGTGACCATCGCAGTGTGCCACGGGGGCCGCGCCGGCGGCTCATCCCGCCGGGGGGAGGATCGCAAGACAAAAAAAAGCGCGACCGATGTCGCGCTTTTTTCAGTGAGCCGTTCGGCTCTGCTTACCCCTACTCCTGAGCCTGCTGTGCGTTTTTCTGCTCCAGCAGGGCCAGATCTTCGGCGATTTTCACCGTCTCATTCAGGTAGGGATCCGGCTCCTGATAATCCTTAGGAATATCATCCAGCGAGGCGATCGGCTTCTTGCCCTCCAGCTTCAGCCGGGCGTTGATCCGCTGCAGGCGAATCGCGTCGTCGTCCTTGTTCTCCTTTTCACGCTGAGCGTAGTTCAGAGAGACAATGTTACGACGCGCCTTGAGCGCCTTGTAGTGGGCGATATCCTGTTCGATGTACTGGAACTCGGGATCTTTGGCGATGCGCGCATCGTGTAGCACGATCAGCTGCGGATCAAAGCGCTGTACATCGCCAGCCTTATTATAGGCGGCGGCGTTGATGCTATCCCACGGCAGCGCGTTATCCTCAAAGCTCTCGCCGGTGTCCGCCGGATCGATACCGGTTGGCATCACGATGTCCGGCGTCACCCCTTTGCGCTGGGTGCTGCCGCCGTTGATGCGGTAAAACTTCTGGATGGTGTACTGCACCGAACCCAGATCCGGCCACTCTGGACGCAGCATCTGATCGTAAATGCGGTTCACTGAGCGGTACTGCTGTACCGTTCCCTTGCCGAAGGTGGGTTCACCCACGATCAGGGCGCGATCGTAGTCCTGCATGGCGGCGGCGAAAATCTCGGAGGCCGAGGCGCTAAAGCGATCGACCAGCACCACCAGCGGTCCTTTGTAGTAGACAACGCCGTCGGTATCGTCATCCTCACGCACCTTGCCGACGTTATCGCGCACCTGCACCACCGGCCCGCTGGGAATAAACAGACCCGACAGGGACACGGCCTCTGTCAGGGCACCGCCCCCGTTGCCGCGCAGATCGATGACGATGGCGCTCACGTGCTGTTTCTCCAGCTTCTGCAGCTGAACCTTGACGTCCTCCGTCAGGCCGACGTAGAAGCCGGGAATATCCAACACGCCGATTTTATGGCCGTCCACCGTTTTGACACTCATCTTCACGGCGCGATCTTCCAGGCGGATACGTTCGCGGGTCAGGGTGACGATACGGGTTTTGGTTCCTTTACCCGCCGGCAGGATCTCCAGGCGCACCTTGCTGCCCTTCGGCCCTTTGATCAGGGCGACCACGTCGTCCAGACGCCAGCCGATCACATCGACCATCGCCTTACCCGGCTGGCCGACCGCCACGATGCGATCGCCCACCTTCAGCACCTTGCTCTTGGCCGCCGGACCGCCGGCCACCAGAGAGTTAATCTGGGTGTAGTCATCCTCTGTCTGCTGCAGCACCGCGCCGATGCCCTCCAGCGACAGACTCATGTCCGTATTGAACTGCTCGGTATTGCGCGGCGACAGGTAGCTGGTATGGGGATCGATCTCTCGGGCAAACGCATTCATAAACAGCTGGAAGACATCCTCGCTGTTGCCCTGGGTCAGGCGCTTAATGGCGAACTGATAGCGTTTGGTCAGGATCTTCTGGATCTCCGGCCAGTCCTTACCGGCCAGCTTCAGGTTCAGCGCGTCATACTTCACCTTGGCGTACCAGAGCTTGTCCAGCTCGGCGACGCTGGTCGGCCACGGCGCCTTGCTGCGATCGACGTCGATGGTGTCGCTGCCGTCAAAGCTCATCGGCTTTTTCAGCAGCGTCAGGGCGTACTCATAACGCTCCAGGCGGCGCTGCTGAGACAGGTTAAACAGCGCATAGGCCGTATCCAGCTGACCGCTGCGCAGCTCATCGCCCAGCTTGCCTTCGCGATCGCGGAAGCGGGCGATATCCGATGCCAGAAACACGTTGTGGTTATAGTCCAGCATGTTCAGGTAGCGGTTGAAGATTTTCTTCGAGAAGTCTGCGTTGAGGTCAAACTGGCGGTAATGGGAGCGGGTGAAACGTGCGGTAACACGTTCACTGACCGTTGCATGCTGAGGTTCCTGATGCAACTGGGGCAGCTGGACGGCGCCGCTGACGGCGTCCTCCGCTGCAAAAACGGTACCTGCAAACAGCGACAGGGCGATTGCCGATACCCGGAAAAAATTGTTCATGCCTGGGTTGGCCTCCGTATCAGAACTGCAAGTGTTCTGTGCGTACAATCATTGCCAGACCGTTAGACAGCTGGACACGTACACCGTCTTTGGTGATCTCGAGTACGGATGCCTCCATGGCATGCTTACCGGCGCTGACCTTCACGGTTTGCCCCAGGTGCAGCTGCTCCAGCGAGGTCACCGGGGTGCTGCGCTGTTCCGTGGTCTCGCTCTTGGCGCGCGGTTTGCGCTCCTGCGTAGCCTTGGCGGCACGCGGTTTACGCACTTCTTTACTGCCCTGCTCAGCGTCACGGCGCACGGTGGGCTTTTTACCCGCCGGACGCGGACGGCGCGGCTCGCGCTTTTCGCCGTTTTCGGCGGCTTCGCGCTTGCGGGCGTCACGCTGTGCCTGGACCCGGGCCTTGGCCTCTTCCAGCTGCTGACGGGCATGCTCTACGTGCTGCTCGTCCAGCACGCCGCAGGCGTTGCCATCCAGATCGACACGCTCTGCACCCAGTTTTACCCCGTGCAGGTAGCGCCAGCTGGATGTGTAAAGGCGGAGTGCTGAACGTAGCTGAGTCTTGCTCAGGCCGTTTTCTTCCCCCTGCATCCGCGCAACCAGATCCTGAAAGATGCCGATCTTTAACGGGCGGGCTTCACCCTCGGTGCTGAAGCACTGAGGGAAACGTTGAGCCAAAAAGGCGATGACTTCTTTACTACTGTTCAACTTTGGTTGATTTTCCATGAAATTTCCTGATTACAACGGGTTTGCCAACCAGCGATGGCATGAACAGGCGACATTATAATGAGGCTACCGCCAAATGCCATGCCATCAGCACCACAACCTTAAGCAAAAGTCACAAATTTTGCCCAGTCGCAGCGCTCCAGATGCTGGCAGAGCGCGCCCACCACGCTTTTCAGGCCTTTTTCATCTTCTTCGTCGAAGCGCTCAAACTGTGTGCTATCGATATCCAGCACCCCGATCGTCCGCCCGTCGACCACCAGCGGCAGCACGATTTCCGCATTGCTCTCCGCGTCACAGGCGATATGGCCATCGAAGCGGTGCACATCCCCTACGCGCTGCACCTGCCCCGTAGCGCAGGCCGTACCGCAGACCCCTCTCCCCACGGGAATGCGTACGCAGGCCAGTTTGCCCTGAAACGGCCCCAGCACCAGCGTTTGCCCATCCAGAAAATAAAAACCGGCCCAGTTCACCGCGGGCAAGCGCTCATACAGCAGGGCGCTCACGTTGGACAGCGTGGCAATCGCGTTGAACTCACCGCTACACAGCGCGCTCAGATCGCGAGCCATATCGGTATAAAACGTCTCTTTACTCATGATTCTCTCAATGACGATAGGATCCCATTAGCCTGCGCGGGCGCGCCTCTCATAAAATAAGCATTAAATGCGACAACACACAAGCAAAAAGCCGAATAGCGTCGTCTTATCCGCTGACGCCATGTATATTTGCACCACTGTTGTACACAGCTTCTCCGCCAACCATGGGACGATAGATGCGCTATCCGCTAATCCGGCAACGCCACCCATTTCCGGTATTAATGGCATGACTCGCCGAGTCGGCGTCCCGACGCATCGTCTGCGCTGCCCGGAGTGCGATGCGCTGTGCCGTCTCCCGACCATCGGCGCACGCCAGTCCGCCTTTTGTCCGCGCTGCGACGCCCGCCTGTATGATGGCCGAGACTGGCCGCTGCCCCGCCTCGCGGCGCTATCGCTCACCCTGCTGGTACTCTTGCCGCTGGCCCTGTTTCAGCCGCTGCTGCAGATCCATCTGCTGGGCGTCACGGTGCAGGCCAGCGTCTGGCAGGGCATCGGACAGATGGCCATGCAGGGCGAGATCCTCACCGCTGGCATGGTCGCCTTCTGCGCCATCGTGGCGCCGCTGCTGCTGCCCTCGCTGCTGCTGGCGCTGTACCTCGGCCAGCGACTGCGCCTGAACCTGCGCCCGCTGCTGCTGCTGCTCACCCTGCTGCGCCCATGGATCATGCTGGATATCTACCTGATCGCGCTGGCCGTCGCCGCCATTAAGGTCCGCGAATATGCCGCCGTCGATCCCGGCCCCGCGCTGCTGGCCTATATCGTCGCCACCCTGCTGACCCTGCTGCTGCTGATCCATCTGAACCTCGAACAGCTGTGGCGCCGCCTGTACCCGCAGCCGCCCCAAACGGCGCCGGACAGCGCGCTGCTGCTATGCCACGCCTGTCGCCATACGGCCCCGCCGGACGCCCACGGACACTGCCGACGCTGCCGCCTACCGCTGCACCGCCGTCAACCCTACAGCCTGCAAAAAACCTGGGCCACCCTGATCGCCGCCGTGATCATCCTGCTGCCGGCCAACCTGCTGCCCATCTCGATCCTGTACGTCAACGGCGTGCGCATCGAGGACACCCTACTCTCGGGAACGCTCGCCTTGGCCAACGGGGGGAATCTGCCGATCGCCGCGATCGTCTTTATCGCCAGCATCCTGGTGCCCTTTATCAAGGTGGCGGTCATGCTGTTCCTGCTGCTGGGCATACACCTGCGCCGCGGGGGTGACCTGGTGCGGCGCATGCGCATGCTGCGGCTGGTCACCTGGATCGGTCGCTGGTCGATGCTGGACCTGTTTGTCATTGCGCTGATGATGTCGCTGATCGATCGCGACCAGCTGTTCTCGTTTACCATGGGCGCGGCGGCCTTTTATTTCGGCGCCGCGGTATTTCTGACGCTGCTGGCCGTGGAATGGCTGGACAGTCGACTGATATGGGATGCACATGCCACAACCGACGCCAACGACACAAAATACGCCCAATAACGCGATCGTCAGGCATAAACGTCGCCTGTCGCCCTTCTGGCTGCTGCCGCTGGTCGCGCTGCTGACCGCCGGCTGGATGGGCTATACCACCCTGCAGGGGCGCGGTGAAACGGTGGTGATCACCTTTCAATCCGCGCCTGGCCTGGTGGCCGGACGCACGCCGGTGCGCTTTCAAGGGGTCGAGGTGGGCACGGTTAGCAAGGTCAGCGTCACCCCGGATTTGAAGAGCATCGAGGTCTCCGTGAACATCCAGCGCAGCATGAGCAGCGCCCTGCGCCAGGGAACACAGTTCTGGCTGGTCACGCCCAAGGCCTCTCTGGCGGGGGTCTCCGGGCTGGACGCGCTGGTCGGCGGCAACTACATCGCCATGCAACCGGGCGACGGCGCGCCGCGCCAGCGCTTTATCGCCCGCGAGGAGCAACCCAGCCTCCATCCGGGGACCGATGAGCTGCTGCTGCACCTCCGCGCGCCGGACTTAGGGGCGCTCAGCAACGGCTCACCGGTCTATTACCGCAAGATACCGGTCGGCAGCGTCTATAACTATGCCATCGACGACGGGCAACAGGGGGTGCGTATCGATGTGCTGATCGAGCGGCGCTTTGCCCCGCTGGTCAAGGCGGAAAGCCGCTTTTGGAATGTCTCGGGGATCCGCGGCGACGTCAGCCTGTCCGGCATCTCGCTGCAGGTAGAGGGCCTCGCCGCGCTGGTCAACGGCGCCATCGCATTCGACTCCCCGCCGGCGTCCACCCCGGTACGCCCCGGCGCCAGCTTCACCCTCTACCCTAGCCTGGCCAGCAGCCAGCGCGGCGTCAGCGTCACGCTGGCGCTGCCCGGCGGCGAGGGACTGCAGGCCAACCGCACGCCGCTGCTGTATCAGGGCGTGCAGGTCGGCCTGCTCACCGCGCTGGATCTCAACGACGAGGGGCGGGTCAGCGGCACCCTGGCCGTCGATCCCAGCGTCAGCGACCTGCTGCGCAGCCAGAGCCGCATCAGCCTCAGCGCGCCCGGCCTCACGCTCAGCCGGCTTAACCTAAGCCAGCTGTTCAACGGCAGCGTCCTCGAACTTCACCCCGGCGACGGCGAGCCGCTGCGCCACTTTACCGTACTCCCCGCCGCCGAGGCGCTGCTGCAGGAGCCGGGGGCGCTGCGCCTGACCCTGAGCGCCCCCCAGGGCTACGGTATCGACGTCGGCCAGCCGCTGCGCCTCAAGGGGATCCGCGTTGGGCAGGTCACCGGGCGCGAACTGCGCGACGACGGCGTACAGTTTGAGGTCGTCATCGCGCCACCGTACCGGCACGCTATCCACGCCGACAGCCGCTTTGTGGTCAACAGCCGCCTCGGCCTACAGCTGGGCGTCAATGGCCTGGCGGTGACCGGCGCCGCCCCGCAGGAGTGGCTAGAGGGAGGGATTGCGATCCTGCCCGGCCAGCGCGGCAAGGCCCTGAGCCACTATCCGCTGTTCCGCGACGACGCCGCCGCCCGCGATGATATCCGCGGCGAACAGCCTCCGACGACCCTGACCCTGCGCGCCGCCGCCCTGCCGGATATCCAGCCCGGCTCGCCGGTGCTGTACCGTAAATTTCGCATCGGCGAAATCGCCGCCATCGCCCCCCGGCGCGACGGCTTCGATATCGCCCTGTATATCCAGCCCGCCTATCGCCATCTGGTGGGGGGACAGAGCGTATTCTGGGCCGAGGGCGGCGCACGGGTGCAGCTCAACGGCAGCGGTCTGACGGTGGAGGCCGCCCCCCTTGAACGCGCTCTGAAAGGCGCCATCAGCCTCGATAACCTCAGCGGCGTAACGCCCCCCGCGGGCGACCGACGCCCCCTCTACCCGAATGAAACCGCCGCCCGCGCCGTCGGCGGCCAGATCGTTCTCTCAACCTATGACGGCACCCGCCTCTCGCCGGGCATGCCGATTCGCTACCTGGGGATCGACATCGGTCAGTTGGCCTCGCTCAGCCTCAGCGCCGATCGCCGGCAGGTATTGGCGCAGGCGGTGCTCTACCCGGAGTATGTCGATGCCTTTGCCCGAGCGGGAACTCGCTTTTCGCTGGTGACGCCGCATATTTCCGCCGCCGGCGTGAACAACCTGGAGGCGCTGCTGCAGCCGTTCATCAACCTGGAGCCGGGCAGCGGCAACGCGACCCGACGTTTTGAGCTGCAGGATGCGACGCTGAGCGATGCGCGCTATCTGGACGGGATCAGTATCGCGGTCGATACCCAGGACGCCGGCTCGCTGCAGATCGGCACGCCAGTGCTGTACCGCGGTATGGAGGTGGGAACCGTCACCGGCCTAACCCTGGGCAGCCTGGGCGATCGGGTGCAGGTGGCGCTGCGCATTGGCCGCGCCTATCAACGTCTGGTGCGCACCAATAGCGTCTTCTGGCAGGCCTCTGGCTATAATCTGGCGTTCGGCCTGACCGGCGGCGTGGTCAAGACCGGCACGTTCCAGCAGTTTATCCGCGGCGGCATCGCCTTCGCTACGCCGCCCTCAACGCCGCTGGCGCCGGCGGCGCCGATGGGAACCCACTTTTTACTGCACGAGAGTCCCCCCGATGATTGGCAGCGCTGGGGAACCGCCATTCCCCTGCGCTGAGGCGCCCCGGCCGCCTTAGCTCGCCAGCCGCCGAATGCGGGCGGGCAGCCCCTGGCGGGCGGCCGAGCCGACCACCCAGTCCAGCAGCAGCCCCGGGCTCTGACGGGTCGGGTCAACCAGCCCCAGCTGGTTCAGGCTGACGCCCGCCAGCGTCACCGGCGGCGCGGGCTGCGCCCGTCCGTCGATGATATGCGACCGGGCGCCCAGCTCCCAGTGGCCATAGCCGTGCTCAACGGCGATCACCCCGGGCATCACGCTGTCCAAGATCATCGCCTGCGCCCGCAGGGCGCCGCCCGGCGTCGTCACCTCGACGGCGTCGCCGTTGCCGATCCCCAGCCGCTCGGCGTCCGTTGGGTGCAGGTAGATCGGGTTATCGCGCTTCACGGCGCACAGGCGCGGCGACAGCGCAGACACGGCGCTGTGAATATTGGACTTGTAGCTGGTCAGCTCAAAGGGCCACGCCTCCTGCGGCCAGCGCTCGCGCAGCGGCGTACCGTCCGCCAGACGCGGCGCCATCCAGGTTGGACAGCCGCAGTAGCGCTCGCCGGTCATGCTGTTGCGCGCCGCCGCCACCTGCGCATTCCACACGGCAAACGGGCGACGGTAGCGGTGGGCCATCATCTCTCCCTGATAGCGCAACGCCGCGTCCTCAAAACGACCGCCGCGCGCCAGTACGCTGGCCACCGGCCCCACCTCAGCCGCCGGCAGCGTCGCCTGCAGCAGCGGCAGCAGGCGATCGACCCCGCTCAGCGCCACGTCCTGCGCCGTCGCCGGCGCCACCGGCGTCTCCAGCTGCGCCAGGTTGGCCGTGGCGCGCAGGTAGTACTGCTCTCCGCTGTCGATCGCCAGCCACTCCCCCTGCGCATTCTGCTGCGCCCGGGCACCAAAGCCGGGCAGCGCCAGCCGCTTGGCCAGGTCGATCAGGAAATTCTCCAGGCTGATCGGACGACCGTCCGCCGTCCGCGCGCTCAGCGGCGTCACCGCCGGCCAGCGCACCGTCGCCGCCCGCGTCGGTACCCCTTGCCAGATCCCGGCGATCCCCCAGCTCTCATAGGTGACCGTATCCGGCACCAGATAGTCGGCCAGCGCCGAGGTCTCGTTGATAAAGGCATCGACCGCCACGATCAGCGGCAGCTGCGCCGGGGAGCGTAGGCGATCCTCCAGCAGGGCGCGCAGCCCCGGCACCCCGTACAGCGGGTTTGCGATGTGGCTGATCCACGCCTTCAGGCGGTAGGGATAGCCGTCCAGCGCGGCGCACAGCTGCTCGGTCAGCAGGGGCGCCGACAGCGGATACCACGGCGCCCGCGAGGGATAGGGCGAGACGCCCGCGGCGACCTTCTCACGGTACTCGCTGCTCTGCTCATAGTGCGCCTTGCTGCGCGACAGCATCAGGCCGCCGGGCTTGACCTTGCCCGGAAAGCGCTCGAAGTCATAGCACGGCCCGCGACCAAAGGCGGGATAGGCCGGCGGCTTGGCCATCATCCCCCCCTTCAGATTAATATTCCCGATCAGCACATTCAGCATCAGGATGGCATAGGCGGTATAGAAGCCGTTGGCATGCATGGTTCCGCCGTGGGTATCCACCGCCGCGCGCGTCCCGTGGGCGGTAAACTCCCGCGCCAGCGCAACGATATCCGCCTCGGGCACCCCACAGATGTCGCTGTACTGCGCCAACGTCAGCTTTTGCGCCTCGTCGCGCAAGCAGCTCAACGCGCTTTTTACCCGCAGAGGACCCTGAGCGCCGCTAAGCTCGGTATCCACCCACAGCTGGGCCGGCGCCGCGATCTCAGCGCTGACCAGCGCGCCGTCCGCCGCAGCCAGCACCAGCGCCGGAGGGTCCTGCGTCTCCGAAACGCCCCCCGGCAGATCCGAACGGCGCAAAAACTGCCCCTCGCGCGGGTGCCCGGGCTGACAAATCACCAGATGCGTCGCATTACACCAGTGGGCCTGGCCGGCCTGCATCATGGCCGCCTCGCCCGGCTGGCTGAGGTAAGCGGCGTTGTAACGCTGCTGCGCCAGGATCCAGCGGATCATCGCCAGCGCCAGCGCCGCATCGGTGCCGGGGCGGATCGGCAGCCAGCGGTTATTATCCCCGGCCGCCAGGCTGGTGCTCACCGGCTGCGACGGCGCTACCACCACGTAGCTAAATCCCGTCTGGGTTCGCGCGGCGGCCAGCTGGCGCGCCTGGCGCTTAAAGGGGTTTCCCGACTGCGCCGGTGAGGTGCCGATATACAGCACAAACTCCACCGCCTCCAGATCCGGCTTCATGTGCGCGTTCTTATCCAAATCGTGCATCAATGCGCCGGAGCCGGCGCGAAACGAATAGCCGCAGTACGAACCGTGATGGCCAAAGTTGCGGGTGCCGAAGCTGTTCAAGGCAAAGCGTTTAATGATGTGATCGCGCCCTTCATCGCTGGCGTTGGTCACCAGCAGCTGGTTGGCCCGCGGCCCGAACTCCGGGTGCGCCGCATCCAGCGGCGTGGTCAGGTCTCGCAGAGAACGCAGCCCCTCCACCGGCCCCTCGCCGAACAGATCGCCGCCATCGCAGATCTCCTGCAGCAGCTGCTCATAGCTGATGGTTTGCCAGCGCCCCTCGCCGCGTTTCCCCACCCGCTTCATCGGCTGGGTGATACGGTACGGGCTTTCACGGATCTCCAGCATCCCATTGCCGCGGGCGCAGGCGGTCGAACGCCCCATCAGCCCCGCCTCGCCCGCCAGAGAGCGCCAGGCCTGCGCCAGCGGCGTGGCGTAGGGGATCTGCTGCTGCTGAGAGAGCGGATGGTAGGGATTCCCGCCGATGCGCAGGATCCGTTCGCTGTTATTATCGATACGCAGGCGCACCCCACACAGGGTCCAGCAGCCAAAGCACATCCCATTGGCCAGGCGCTGCTGCGGGTTGACCGTCAGCCGCCCTCCGCCGTCGATACGCAGCTCCGGCTGCAGCGCGTTGCCAAACTGGGCGCTACGCGTCGGCTCACCGGCGCTGCCCTGCGTCACCTCGCGCGCCGCACGGCGCACCGTCGTGGCATAGCCGGCGGCGAACACGACGCCGCCGCCCGCGGACAGCCCCAGCTTCAGTAAATGACGTCTGCGTTTATCCATTTTGTTGCTCCACCGCGTCAGCGCGCGCCTCAATCAGTTCAGTCAGGATCGCCGCCAGGCAAACCCACAATCCCGCCATGGCCAGGATCCCCAGCCACCCCTCGCTGCCGATCGCCAGCGTGTAAGGGTAAATCCCCGCGTCATAGCGGGGGACCCGCTGTACGTCGATCAGGGTCAGCCAGCGCAGCGAGGCCGCCGCGCCGATGGCCAACAGGGCGACCGGCCAGCGCCGCTGCGCCAGCCACCGCGACGCCGCGAGCGTCAGCAGCAGCAACAGCGCGGCGGGCCACGCCTGTGCACGCATAAACGAAAGCCCCTCCGCCCCGACCCGCCCCGAGGGCCAGAATAGCCAGCAGGCCAGCAACAGCAGGCTCGCCAGCGCGGCGCTGCAGATCACTGCGCGCAGCAGACGCCGATCGGTCGCCGTGACCGGCTGATCCAGCAGGCCGCGCACCAGCGCCCACAGCCCCACGCTGGCCAACGGCGCGCTGCACAGCCACAGCCACGGCAGCATCCACTGGTGCCACAGCGGACGCGCCGCCACTATCCCGACCTCGCTGCCGGTATACAGGGCGATGCTGGCGCCGGACAGCACGGTCAACAGGGCGCAGAGGCGCACCAGCGCCGGCGCCGCAGACCAGCGCCCCGCAGCCAACAGGATCAGCAGGGGGCTCCAGCGCGTCCGCGCCGCCTCCTGCAGCGCGGGACGCAGGCAGAGCCACCCGGTGACGACGCCCAGCAGGGAGAACAGCGGCAGCAGCAGCGCGCCGCGCGACATCCATGAGCCGGGCGTTAGATAGGCAAAAAAGTGCCAGGCACGACCGGGCTGATGCAGATCGGCCGTCAGCGCCAGCGGCCCGACCACGCAGGAGATCAGCAGCACCAGCGCCATCGCGCGAATAAATGTGACACTGTAACTATCGCGACGCCGCAGCGCCAGCCACAGCAACAGCGCCGCGCCATAGGCACTGCCGATATAAAAAAAGTACTGCACCGCCCACGGCAGCCAGGCAACCGGCTGCGGCGCTACCAGGATCTCGCTGATCATTCGCCTATCTCCTCATCACCGTACAGCGCTGCCTGCCCGCTGACCTGGCTGACAAACGCGGCGTCGAGCCCCAGGTAGAACACCCGCGGCGCCGTATGCTGCTCCGGCTTCAGTACATAAACCGACGCCCGATGCTGCGCCAGCAGGCGGCTCAGGGTGCTGTCGGGATCGTGCATATCGCCGATGATGCGCGCCCCGCCGACGCAGGACTCGACGCAGGCGGGCAACAGCCCCGCCTCCAGACGGTGGGCGCAGAAGGTGCATTTATCGGCGGTCAGCGTCTGCTGATTGATAAAACGGGCATCGTACGGGCAGGCCTGAACACAGTAGGCGCAGCCGACGCAGCGCCGGTTATCCACCATCACGATGCCATCGTCGCGCTGATAGGTCGCCTGCACCGGGCAGACCGCGACGCAGGGCGGATTTTCACAGTGATTACACAGGCGCGGCAGCATGAACATCTGGCTGACGCCGTTTGCCGCGGCGCCGCTGACCTCATACTGCTTTACCGTGGTGCGAAACTGGCCGATGGGCGGCAGGTTCTCCATGCAGCAGGCAACCGTGCAGGCCTGGCAGCCGACGCACTTACGCAGGTCGATAATCATCGCCCAACGCTTACCGCGCATCCCCTGTCGCGACGCCGTCTCCGCCGGCGACTGCGCCGCCAGCGCCTCCCCCCACGGCAGCAGCGCCAGACCGGCGCTGACGCTGCCGATCCCTAACAGCAGGCGCCGCCGCTGTTGTTGTTTGTCATCCTGCATCACACTCTCCCCGCGCAGCGCATCTGCCCCGTAATGTCACAGTTCCACATATCTTCGCTCGCTTATTGATTGGCGTGATTTATTATGGGCGGCAGGGAAAAGACCTTCCTATTGTGGAAAACCACAATAGCGTTTGATTGCTGACCTATATCAAAATTAACCATCGACTGAATTTCTGAGCCTGAATACCCGATGACCCCGCTGATGCGCTACGGCAGCCCATGGCTGGCCCTGCTTTTGCTGCTCCCCGCCCGGGCGGCACCCACGCCGCCGCAGACGGTAACCATTGGCGTGCTGGCCACCCGCGGAACCCAGATGGCCGAGCGTCAGTGGCAGCCGCTGGCCGACTGGCTCAGTCAGCGACTGCCCGCCTATCGCTTCCACCTGCAACCCTATGACATCAGCGCGCTGGACAGCGCCGTGCGTCAGCAGCGGCTGGATTTCGTGATTACCAATCCTGGACAGGCGGTCACGTTGGGACGGCACTACCCGCTCTCTTGGCTGGCGACCCTGAAAAGCCCGCAGCGCCACGGCAATACCAACGTCATCGGATCTGCGCTGATCGTGCGCAGCGACAGCCGCCTGCGCCACCTGGCCGATCTGCGCGGCAAAAATATCAGCGCCGTCTCGCCCCAGGCCTTTGGCGGCTACCAGACGCTGCTCTACCGCCTGGCGCGCGAAGGCTATGACTACCGCCACTTCTTCGCCCAAACTCGCTTTGCCGGCTTTCCGCTGGATGCGCTGATCTACCGCCTGCGCGATGGTGAAACCGACGCCGTGATCGTGCCGGTCTGCCAGCTGGAAACCATGGTGGCCGAAGGACTGATCGCCCCCGGCGCCTTTCGGGTCATCGATAATATCGCCCCGCCCGACTTTCGCTGCCAGAGCAGCACCCTGTTGTACCCCAACTGGTCATTTGCCCGCACCGCGCAGGCCAGCCCCGCGCTGGCCAAACAGGTCGCCGGGGCGCTGTTGGCCCTGCCGGAACATCACCCGGCGGCCCAGGCCGCCGGATCGCGGGGCTGGAGTGCGCCGGAGAGCGCTTACAGCGTCGAACAGTTTTACCGGCGCCTGGAGGAGACCCATCCCCCCGGACTTACCCTGCGCGCCCTGCGCTGGCTACAGGAGAACCAGGCCTGGCTGTGGGGCGCGCTGGGGGTGCTGCTGCTGCTGACCCTGTACCACCTGTGGCTGGAGTGGCGCTTCCAGCGTACCCAGCGGCGCCTGCTGGACGCCGAGGCGGATCTCAACCGTAAGCGCCTGGCGTTAGAGCACGCTCAGCGCGTCGCCATCGTCGGAGAGCTGGGCACCAGTTTGGCCCATGAGCTCAACCAGCCGCTGGAGGCGATCAAAAACTATGCCGACGGCTGCCTGCTGCGGGCGGAGCGGCAGGCCCCCGTCGATACGCTGATCCCCGCGCTGGGACACATCCGCCAGCAGGTCAGCCGGGCCGACGCCATCGTCAAGCGCCTGCGCAGCCTGATCCGCCGCACGCCTGAGCCCAGCCAGATCCTGGCCCCCCATGACGTCATGGACGATACCATGACCCTGCTGACCAACGAGCGGCGCCGCCACGCTATCACGCTAGAGCGACAGCTCAGCGGAACGCCGATCCGCGGGCGCTACGACGCCGTTGGACTGCAGCAGCTGCTGCTTAACCTGCTGAAAAATGCCATTGAGGCGCTATCCACCCAGACGCCGCCGCGCCGCATCACGCTCGATCAGCGCTATCTTCCGCAGGCCTACCGGCTCACTATCGACGACAACGGCCCAGGTCTTCCCGGCGAGAGTCACCGCGTCCAGCAGGCCTTTTTTACCACCAAGCCCGATGGCCTCGGCCTGGGGCTCTCCATTTGCCAGCAGGTCACCGAGACGCTCGGCGGCACCCTGACGCTGGAGAACCGCCCGCAGGGCGGCTGTCGGGTCACCTTGACCCTTCCCTATCCGGCGGAGGAGACGCCATGAACACACCCGCTACGGTCTATATCGTCGACGATGACGCATCGGTGCGCGATTCGCTGGGATTCATTCTCGAAGGATACGGCATGGCGGTCGCCGCCTACGCCGACGGCAACGCGTTCCTGACGGGCGCCGATCTGACCCTGCCCGGCTGCGCGATCCTGGATCTGCGCATGCCGGGACTGTCCGGCATGCAGGTGCATCAGGCCCTGCGCGAACGAGAGAGCGTGCTCGGCGTTATCTTCCTGACCGGCCACGGCGATGTCCCCCAGGCGGTCGAGGCCCTGCGCCACGGCGCCTGCCATTTTCTGGAGAAGCCGGTGGAGAGCGATAGCCTGCTGCACGCCATCAGCGCCGCCCAGCGCGTCTCCCTTCAGCGCTCGCGCGCAGCTCTGATTCGACAACGCCTGGCGCGTCTGACGCAGCGGGAGCGGCAGACCTTCGATCTGCTGTGTCAGGGGTTAAAAAATCAGGCCGTCGCCGACCGCATGCACGTCTCGCTGCGCACGGTGGAGGTACACCGCGCCAATATCAGCCGTAAGCTGGAAACCGCCTCACTGATCGCGTTTATCTGTCAGCTGAACGCCGAGCCCGCGGGCGACATCTGTCCATCCGCCTCAAAATGAATATTGTATATGCCAATTACAGGGTGTATATATTGCATATGCCATTTAGGAGAACCTATGCCCAGACCCAAAATCCCGCGCCGGATCTGCAGTCATCCACAGCACCGCTGTTTTAAACCCAACGGTATGCCGCTGCAGCAGTTGGAACAGGTCACGCTGGCGCGCGATGAGTTTGAAGCCCTGCGGCTGGTCGATCGCGAGGGGTTACAGCAGCAGCAGGCCGCCGCAGAAATGGGCGTCTCTCGCCAGACGCTGGCCAATATTCTCAAGCGGGCGCGCTTTAAGCTGCTGGACTGTCTCAGTAATGGCAAGGCACTGATGATTGATGAGCTGTAAGGAGAAAACGATGCTAACGGCTATTCCCATGCACGGTAACCGTATCGCGGGCCACCTGGCCCGAGCGCCTCAGGTGGCGATCTTTGACCAACGGGGCTGCGAAATCGCCCGCTATGATAATCCCGCCGCCGCCGAGCACTGCGCCGGGAAAAAACAGCTGCTGGCCCTGCTGCGCCAGCATCAGGTACAGCGTCTGGTGGTACGTAACGTCGGCCAGCACATGGCGCAGCGTCTGTTGGCGATGGGGCTGGAGATCCGTCTGACCAAGGGGGGCGATCTCCAAAGCGCCTACTGCCAGGATCGCTGCCCGCTGCCGGCGCTCACCGATCCGGCGCAGGCCCGTCCGCCGCGCAAGGCGCACGACGGCGCGCACGGCTGCGGCGGTGGGTGCCACCACGGCGCGGAGCCAGCCACACCCTCGCTGCTGCAGCCGCGTCACAGCCAGAACGGCGCGCCGCACATCGTACGCTGCCAGCGTATCTAGCGCCTCATCGGCCGGACGCGAGCGCGCCCGGCTGCTCCATACGAATCTGGCATCGATATGAGGAAATAAAATTTGCGTAAGATCACTTTTATCGACGCCACACTATCATTAGCTATGCCGCTCCTCCACGCTATCCCGAGGCCGATCATCAAACATCACACGCTTTTTGCACGTTGTCTGTTGGGTTGCAGCGCCTTCGCGCCGACGTATGCCCTATCCGCAGCTGATGTCAGTGGCATCACCCATCATGTTGTGCAATTTCCCAAAGGCGGATCCAACGCGACGATAAAAAGCCGTATTAAAGGCGAAAACGTCCTGGATTACACGCTAATTGCCGCGAACGGACAGCATATTCGCATCACGCTTAACGGCGCTTCGTCGACCTACTTCAACCTGATGGCGCCCGGTAGCACAGGTGAGGCGCTCTTTAACGGCGCGATGGATGGCGATAGCTACCAAGGCATTCTACCGATGAAAGGACAATACACTGTACGGGTCTACCCGATGGGCGCTGCCAAGCAATCCAACACAGCGCACCCCTTTACCCTGAAGATCGCGATCGCGGGTGCCGCGACAGCGCAGGCAGCAAAGGCGACCGCGGCCAGCGGCAAACTACCCTGCGCACAGCAGCGCAGTCAGCCGATGGGACAGTGCCCTTTTAGCGTCACCCGCACCACACCGGGTGAGGCCACCGTCACTATCACCCTGCCAGATCATCGGCAACGGGTCCTGTTTTTCACCCACGGTAAACCGTTAACGGCCGATCTGAGCCAGGCCGACGGCGATATGACTTTTACTTGGCATCAAGAGGGCGATCTGTTCCTGATCCGCGCGGATCATGAGCGCTATGAGGTCCCCGACGCCGTCATCCGCGGTGGATAACCGGCTGTCGAGCCCCCCGCATAAACTCAGCGGGGAAACAGCAGCGCCGTATATTTTGCCGACACGGCGCCACTGTGCTTACCGTCAGGACCGTAGTAACGATCCGCTCGGCACAGGCGCTCGTGGGTATCGCAGAAGATCCCGTTGGCAAAGGTAAACTGGGTCAGGTCAAAATCGCCCTGCGCGAAGAGCCTCTGCGTCGCCGCTCGCCCCAGGTATTGCATCGTAAGCGCTCGGGAAATTCCCTGACTGTCCGCGCAGAGGTAGCGATCGCACAGCACGCCGGGGCGCGGCGATCGCAGCGCCTCCGGGGGCGCGGCATAGGCCGCCATCGCCGGCAAAGCCAGCAACAGCGCGCGGGAAAACCATCGACAAACGCGTCTCACTCTATTCTCCTTAGCATCTCAAACGGCGCCCGGCGCGGACATCGCCGGTGAGACACCGGCCGCTCGGCGAACGCCCTGCGGCCCAACCTAAAAACGGTAGCCGAGACCGACGTTAACCCCATTCACGTGACGACGCTGCCCCTGCACGCGAGTTTGCGACCCCTCATAGCCAAGGTTCGCCGTAACGTGCGCGCTCAGGTTGACCAGTACGCCGCCGCCATAGGCCAAGGCATTGACCGTATCGGCATAGTGAATCGGCGCCTGCCCCGCGCTACTGACGTAGTCCCGCGCCATCTGGCTGTGAGACATTCCGGCCGCCGCATACAGGCTGACGGCCTCATTCAGCCGCCAGGCCGGTCCTATCAGCAGAGAATTATAGCGCGCCTTCACGTGATCCTGCGAGGTGACGCCCCACCAGTGGGTCGTCGAATCCACATCATTTTGCAACACGCTCAGCGATGCCATCACGCTCAGCGCGGAGTCCCACTCATAGCGATACTGCAGATTCACGCCGGGCATGTTTTTAAAATTTTGTACCTTACTCTGCGCATAGCCCAGCGACAGCGTACTGCTCCCGGCCTGCGCCACCTGCGCAGTCAGGATCCCCACCGCGCCCAATACCAGTCCAGCGATCTGTTTTTTCATACCTGTTCTTCCGCATTACCCTTGGCCTCATCCCCTGCTTCGGCGGGGGGAGTCGCGCGTTCCCACGAGATGCGACGTCGCTCCCCCAATGGCCTCCTTTCCTGACGCCGTGTCGTATCACACACCATGCAACATCAACCGCAGTGAAATACCGCGCCGATCTGACGAAAATGAAGCCGGGCTGCGAGCGCTAACCGGGCCCGGTCGGGCGAGCCTCACGATGTATAAAAAGGGGAGATACGCACGCCGCGGGCGCTGAATAACCGTGCCGCCCGGCGACGGCTGAGCTGAGCCAAGCTGAGCTGAGCGACGCTAACGCCGGCGCGCACCGTGCAGATCACCGAGATAGTGCGAGTAGACGAGCCATCGTCAGCGGAATAGCGCGCGCCCAAGCCCCTCCCTAGGAATCGCGGGAACAGCTGACCCCCACCTCACCTACGCCGCGGGTTTGGACTCAGGGCAGCGCCGCCTGAAACCGCGGTCCATTGACGATCCGCACGCGGCGACGATCCGCACCGCCAAACCTGTTTTCCCCGACCATCCGCGCTGGCTGAGAAGCTATACCGCCGCACGCCTGCGCCCGCCCCCCTGCGCCCGCGCGATCAGACCCGATATGACGCGTCCGAGCCTCATCGCGGTTACCGCCGCCACAGCGTCGCCCTATACCATGGACGCCGATGCGGCGGAGAATCTGGCGCTGCGTGACGCGCAGTCTGAACAGGGTGAAGCAAAGCCGCGGAGAGTCGGTGGCGCACTGGGGGGATGTGATATTCGCGAAGCGCCCATTCTTGGGGGAAGGATAGCGTATCACGCTTTATATCTGGAACCTCTCAGGCCACATATAGGCTGGGTATAGGCGCGCGATAACAAGATATCAAACAAAATAGTGACGTTGCTGATTTGCTTTTATTTAGACTGTGTATTATCAGAGGTTTAGTCAGTATATTGGGGGAATTAACGGTAAAAGAGTCATTACACGCACAACCAAGGTGAGCTTGTAATACAATGATTATATTGAAATAAAAAAAGACCTAACACGATTCCTGTGTCAGGTCTAGGGGAATGGCTCTTTTGGAGAGCCGTGCGCTAAAAGTTGGCATTATGCAGGCATTGAGTGCCTTGCTCTATAATCGTAGCCCATCTGCGCCGTTTTGCCAGTTTCACCCTGGCACCGGTTACGTGGGTAGGATTATAGAACCACGGGGAGAGGTCAATCAAACCACCGGTTCACCCGCATCACCGCCTGCTGCACGATGCGGTTGCGGCGCGCCAGTAGCCTGTCGATGCGCTGACGCTTTTCCTCGGCGCTGAGGCTGGTGTGCAGCTGCACCAGCTGGATCTGGCTGTTCAGCTGGCGCACCTCCCGCTGCGTCCGGTTGAGCCGGCGCCGGCTGGCCAATACCCCGCGCTTCTCCACGCTCAGCGCTCGGCTATCCTGAATGCGGTGCTCTCGTTTCCAGCGCTGAACCGTGCCATAAACCTGATTCGCCTGCTGCATCATGCGGTAGAAATCGTCGCTGTACTGGGTCGATTTAGCCGGTGCTGCCCCCCGCAGAAACGACCTGATCACCGGCAGCTCATCCAGCCGCAGCGCCGGGCGCTCGCCGTACTCGCCCATCCCCCGCAGCACGATATCCATCGCCCCCAGCACGTAGGCGCCCAGGGTGCCGGTATAGCCGGTGATCAGGTGATCTATCTTTTTCGGTGACCAGCCAAGCTGTTCACCGACCTGGCGCGCCAGCAGGCTGGTACGCTGATCATAGCGGGCACCGGCCAGCAGGTTCGCGTCCGCCATCCCCTCGATAGGGTTACCGCTGAAGAAGTCGTAGTTCACCAGGTTCTCGGCCAGCGGCAGCGCGATCTGCGGGATCGGGTTAAACGCCAGCTGCTCCATGAAATTATGCGCCACCAGCTTGGCGAATTTTTTCCCGCTCTCTTTTCCGCCGATGGCGCGGATCATCCGCTCCGGCAGCGTCGCGAACATCAGCCCAATTTCGAACGGCTTCGGCAGGCGGAAGTGCTGATCGCCGATGAAAAAATGCCAGTAGATATCCTTGTCCCAGTCTGGCAACGCCTCATAGCGCTCGTCATCCCAGTTGGCCGCCAGCAGCGCCACGGAGGCGGCGGCGATCAGACCGCCCCGCGTCACCACCGCCTGCGGGTTAGCTTTCACCGCGCGCGCCAACTTGCCCACCCCCTGCATACGGGCGTTGAAGAAGGGCAGCATGTCCGTCAGCGCGATCATGCTCTTTGCCGCCCCCTGCATACTGAAGTCCATCAGGTCGCGCGCCTCAAAGGCCGCCTGCGCGCTGCCCTTACCCGCCGTTAACGCCGCCTGATACGTCGCGACGCGGTTGGCATTCTCTGCCGCCTCGCTCAGGTGGCGATAGCGCGACCAGACTCCGCCTAACCGACGCAGTGCGTCCTGTCCATCGCGGAGAATGCTGGATTCAAACCGGCGCACCTGGCTGTCGCTGTAGCCCTTGCGGCGCAGGATAGCCCGCATGCTCTGCGCGGTACTGGCCGGATCATAGGCATTGGCATAGCCGCCGCCAAAGGTGGCGCCGGCGAACATCATCTCGATCAGCGTATCATCCTGGCGATAGGCTTTTTTCAGCCCGCCCCAGGCGCTGGTGACCGCACGCACCCCATCCTGATTGATGGCCCAGGAATGCAGCGAGTCGCGCATAAAGTTACGGATGATAAAATCCGGCATACTGGTGGTGCCGATGGTCAGAATGCGTTTGGCCTGACGCGCGGCCCGCATAAACAGGGCATTACTGCGCTCCACATCCATCATGGTGATGGCCCGGAATAATGCCGGATCGCTCACCTCGACCAGCTGCTCCTCACCCTCTAGATAGACTTTGGCAACGCCTTGGCGTTTGCCCAGACGCTGGTAATCGATGCGATTGGGCTTCTCGATCGTCTCAATCACCCCGCTATCCGCCAGATTGACCACCATCCGGCGCATCGCCTCGTTCTTCATCGCTGCATCGATGGCGCGCGCGGCGTAGTTCACCAGATTCTCGACCGGATCGTTAATCGCCTGTTCGCTCCCTTTCAGGCGCCGCACCGTGCTGCGCTGGTTGGCTATCCCGCGGGTAGACCAAGGGCCCACGACACGCCCATCCTCCGTCTGGCGGAAATAGGGTAAATACCACGCATCCTCCCACGTGGCACGGCGCTCGGGAGAGATGAGCCCGGTGGCCTGCTGTAAGTCCAGCAGGGATTTAACCAGCGCGTCATACTTCACCTTCTGCCGGGCAAAGAGCGTCTCCTTGCCGCGATCCCGCGCCTTCATATGGCGAATTTCATCGGTGCTGAACAGCTTCTCTCGCCCCTCTTGCATCAGGCGTTCGGAGCGATGCCCGGCGATCCAAATAAAGAAGTCCTCGCGGTGTTTCCCCAGCGCATCCAAGATCCCCAGCAGCGCATCCGATTTGCCGCTGCCCGCCTTGCGTTCAATGACGCCGCTCTGCGGGTTGTAGACCGGCAGGCCATGCTCCAGCGTCGCCGCCATCACCGTATTGGCGCCGGCGGCCAGGCGGGCGGCAATATAGGCCGAACTGGCCGCCTCCGCTTTGCCTTGGCTCTCCTCGGCATACTTGATCGGCGCCAGACCGTCGAAGGTGGCGGTATTCAGCCGCCGCCCCAGATCACGCAGCCATCCCTTACGCGCCGACGGGCTCTGCGCTGTCCAATCGCGATAGACATCGTGCGCCTTATCGCCCCAGCCGCGCTCCGGCTCTAACCCCATTTTGCGCCGTATCGTCTGCTCAAGGGCGGTGCCCTCTCGCGAGTAACGGGCCTGACTATTGCGCACATCCTCAGCGGAACGTATCGTTGGCTCAGGTGAAGGATGCGTGTCCGACCTATCGGGCTGATCCCTTGCCGACGGCTCCGGGTAAGAATGCTCCCCTTTGGGCAATTGAAGCCCACTGTGCAGAGGGTTACCGGGGGCTTCTTTTTCCCGCCGATAACGTACCGAACCATCACTACCGCTTGCTGGGAATCCTTGGCGTAGCCGCTGCCCCAGGGTGCGTAAGGTATCCCGTAGATAGATGCGATTCTCGGCATCGACCGTGGGCAACAACCCGATGCGGTTAAGGAGCGTTTTAATCAGCGAGACGACCCGATCCCACAGCGCGCTAAAGCGGCCCGGCATCTGTTTTTCTGCCATGTGGGCCAGAAACTCCCCGGCCTGTACCGCGACCGGCTCCTGTCCATAGGCGGCATCGATTCGGCGCCAAATCTGTTGGATAACCGCATCTCGGCTGGCGCGGGTCTCCATCACCCGGTCAATGATGCGTTGGTACTCCTCGGGCGTAATCACCTGCTCTAAGGCGTGATGGATCACTTCATGGCGCAGCTTTTCCCGCACCATGCGCGGCGTCGGGAGATTGTCGGCGATCAGCACGATTTCCTGCGACTGCGGGCGGTAGAAGGCGTGAACCTTACCGTACTGCGCCAGCGGTTCACCGGCTAAGGGCTCGGCCTCTTTCTGTGTCTGCACGACCCGCACCTGCAGCGATGGCGCATTCAGCTTGCGCAGGACGCCCCGCACGATGGCATTAATCTGTGGGATCGGGTTATTCCCGCTGGCGACTTCTGGGCTGTGCCCCGTCTCCGTCAGTCGGTTGCCGTCGCCCAAAACAGAAACGCCTCCGTGGGGGGAGGCGTTTTGCGCGGCGCGGTGGGTTACATCAGGTGGGAGAGATCCATCTCCTTCAGGGCGCTCTGATTGCGCAGATGCGTCTCCCGTTTGTCGCGCTGCAAGGAGGCGATCTCGGATGGCGTCAGCGTCCCCGGCGCGAAGGAGGTAGTTGGCTTCAGACTCGGTGAGTCCGCTGAAGCCGTAGCCAAATTGTTGCTTCCACCAGTTTTCAAGGTTGCTCCCTCCTAAATGGGTGCGCAGGCGCGCCAGCGTCGCGGCCGATAGCGCCATTTTTGCTGAATACTTTTTCCCCGTCAACGCCGAGGCGCCGATCACCTGTCCCCCCTGCGCCTCGATATACCCCCGCAGCCCGGCCAAGGTGCCCCCTTGCGTCAGGGTATCGTCCAAGATGAAATAGGGCACATCGCGCCGCACCTCGCCGGCGAAGCCGGGCTGATTGGCCAGGCGGCCAAAGCCATCCAGTCCACTGCGCCCCACCCGCATGGCTTGCACAATGTTGTCATCAACGTGTTGGTGCAAAATATGCCCCAACATATCCGCCATCGCTTGTGGAATTTTATTGCGCCCGCTCGCCTCCTCGGCATGAACGGCGGTCAGCAACACTTTACGGCTATCAATAATTCTCCGAATGTTATCTATCGCGGCCTTATTCAATACGTCCGAGACTAGGCGCCGAGCGGCAAATTCATCCCCGCCTTTTGCCGCCGCATAGTCAGGGTGCGCCGTTGCATCCCCCAGCCGAGCATGCAGCACCACATCGGGAAAATCGGCGGGCCAAGGCGGGCGCTGAGCCGGAAGCGGCATCATCCGCCCGTCTGCAACGTCAGCCTCCTCCCGCGTAAACTGGGCCTGATCATTCGCAGGGAAGATCTGTTGCTGACGATGGCCATGGCGAATACCATCGGAAATTGCGTCCACGGCGTCGTACAGTTCGCCGAGCCTCATGCCTCCCGTCACCAGCCCAGCGCGGCGCAACCCGCTCTGCACCGCGTGTAAAACGCGGGCCGGAATAATACGTCGCCCAGAACGGGCACCACGCTCCTTTCGCTCCTGCTCGGCGGCTAAGGCAAAGACCTCTTCAGCCTGGATAGACCCAGACTTATCCGCGTACCTCCGCCTGACACGCGCCCAAAATGGCGCTAGCGCACTCTCTCCTTGCGCCGCCATAATCGCGTCAAAAATCTGTCTTTTATCCGCTGGCGTAAAGGTGTTGAGGCCGAAGTGGCCGAGGATTTCGTGTCGCAGGGTGCGTCTTGCATCGGCTTCGTCTCGGATGCTAGCCGCGTTGACCAATACAAAGGAGGGTCGCGTAACGTTATCAGTTCGGGGATCTCCAGATACTTGCCCTCCCCCTCCGTGGGGGGCGCCGGCGGTGGTTCGAAGCGCGTTATTCGCATCGGGATATCGAGATACTGTCCTTCCTCCTGTCCCTCCGTGGAAGGCGCCGGCAATACGTCCGCCGTTTTCTCTGGTGGCTTGTGGTCCATAAGCATCCTCCTGACGCCGATAAACCCTAATCTCTATGGGAATATTACCCTTATACGCCTGTTCAAAATCTTGGACAATCTGCGATACCCGCTCAAAAGATAAGCTGCCGCTTGGGCGATCGGGCTGGTGTGAATAAAACGTCTTCGGGCGGGGTTCCGGCGCGATCTCGGTCGATGCTGGGATAGCCTGCTCGACGTGCTCCCCCTTATTGTCCGGCGGTGCCACATGCAAAGGCAGCCCGCTAGCCTGCGATGCCATGGACATGGGCGAGACCTCTGCGGCCGGCGTTGGCGCAGGCGCTGTTGAGGATTGCGTAGCCCTCTGTGCCGAGACGGGCAACACCGCCTCATCAGGGCGTAAAACCGTGCGAACACCCGCAGAAAACGCGGGCCCTGGCCCCGTTGGCCTATCGTCCACCCGTACCACCGGGCCCGGCATCGGGAACCCCCGCCCCAGAGAAATATCCCCCGGTGCGGGTAACCGCGGAGCCCGCTGCTGGCGGGAGTCTTCCGCCTGTAATTGCGTCTCCCATTCATCAGGCGTCAGTCCCTGCTCACCGCGCCGTATTTGCGCCTGGACCAGCGCGGTAGCCGAAGGTGCCCCAGGCTGAGACAACGCCTGCTGCAGCGGGCTGTCCTCCGCAAACCCCTGAATGCGCGGATCCTGTCGCAAATAGGCCGGCTGCAAGGAAAGATCAACCGTTTTCTCCTCATCGTCTGGCGCTCTCGCCCTAAATGGATCGGATGTCCCCCCCAACGCCCGTCCCTCGCCGGTCATATACTCAGGGAGCCCGGCACCCGTACTGATATCTGCTTTCGGTAACGGCGCAGCCTGCCATGTCCGCAAGGCCTCCCGTTCAGGGTTCGCCTGTTCCTCACCCTTCCCCGATGAGGCATCCTCCGCAGGACGTGGGGTCGCCGTAGCTATCCTCTGCCCTAGGATCTGGCGGGCAGCCTCCCACTGCAGCTGTTCCGCCGCCGTGCGCGTCGCCTTTTCATTCAGCGTATGGTACTGCGCCAGCAGATCGCGTCGAGGTAGCCTGCGCAGCTGCAGCGCCGCTGCCTTGACCTCATCGTCATGCTCCAGCGCCTGCAGCCGCTCATGGGCCGCCCGTTTTTTCTCTGCCGCATCCGGCGCCTCGGACAGATCGGCATCGACGTAATGCTGCAAGAGCGCATCGCGATCCAACGGCGCAAACTGGGTTTGATAGCGCTGATACGCCTCCGGCGTCTGCGCTTCTGCCGCCTCTGCGGCAGCGTCGGCCGTCGTGTTATCATTTTCAGCCTGTGGCGCGTCTTCAGCCTGTGGCGCGTCGCTTGGCGCCTGCCACCGCCCCGGGCGACTCGCTCCCGCCAGCGTCCCCCCCATCACGCCGCCGATGGCCACGCCGCCGAGCGCCTGGTTCATCACCGCCTCAGAAAGTGGGCGCTGCGGATCGGCCGTCTGCAGAGCGTAGTTTTCCGCCATCTGGCTCAGGGCGGACTGCGGCATCTCCTCCAAGATACCCTCTGCTACGGCGCCCTTGGCAATACGCTTCACGATCCCCTGTTTCAGCTGACCGGTCATGATTTTGGCGAGCACCGTATCACCTTGACCGCCGAACAGGCCGGTCGCTACGCCCGACATGAGAAACGCCTTGGTCGAGGCATCCTCCGCCAGCGCCCGGCGTATCGCCTCCACGCTCATCCCGGAGGCCAACAGGTTCTGCGCCGCCTCCGAATGCTGCAGCACATCATCCGGCAGGGCATAAATGGCCTCTTTAACCGCACGGGATGACGCGCCTCCGGCCAGCACCCCCTCCGAGATGGATCCGGTCAGCCTGGCGACCCGCGCCGCGCTGGCCGCTGCCTCTCTGGCCGCGACCCCCTGCGCCACCTTCGCGCTGTAGGTAAGCTTAGCCAGCCTCATGGCCGGTATCATGGACACCACCATACCCGGCAGCGACTCGACGGCCCCGGCAAAATAGCTGCGCGGATCGCCCCAGGCCTCCCCAAAGCCCTGACCGCTCTCCCAGAACGTCTTGTCCCGCGCCTGCTGCATATCCGCAGACAAACGGCCCACGGCCTTCTGCTGAGCGTCGCGCCAAAATGTCGCTTCATCAAAACCGGGCACTTGATTCGCCAGCAGATCGGTGGCGACAGACACCACGCTGTCTGGCATCGCCTTTCTCGCTACCTCCCGCAGACTGGCGGCCGTCGAGACCGCACCACTCAGAAGCAGGTTGCCGGTATCAGAGAAAAGAGTGCCGCTGTCTTCCTCTAACGCATCAGAAAACCCGGCGTATTTCTGGGGATCATAGCTGTCCCAGTAAGCCGACAGGCCTTCATCCGGCCGCTGGATATTCAAGGACTGCCGCTCGGCGGCGGATCGTTGCTGTTCAGGGCGCAGATCTTGGGGGGCGTTCGCCACGGGATGCCTCCTGCTAAAGAGAGATGCCTGTATTCAGACGAAAAAAAACCGCCTATCAGCGGTTCGGGGAAGGAAAGGAGACGCCATCAATGGTCCTCAAGCGGCGTGGACAATGCGCCTGCCTGCGGGGGCTCCTGGTGCGCCCGCGGGTCAGGTTTGCTCTGACTGCGCGTTAACGCCCGCTCCATCGCCATCAACTCCCCCGCGATACGCGCGCGGCTTTCTGGCGAGGTGGCCTGCTGCAGATCACGGCGCAGAGCGGAAACCTTAAGCTTCAGCGCCTCACCCCCCTCAGCAGACCGCGCTTTCCCGGCAGGGCTCTGCCCCCGAGCATCGGCATACATGGCATCCAATTGACGCGCTGTCACCGCTGCCGGCAGCACTCCCCGCCGGCTCCCCTCACGGACAAACGCCTGCTTGTCGGTATCCTTCCCCGCCCAGCGCTGGAGAGCAGCAGGCAAGGTTTGCCCGCCCGGATCATCCGCGGCGCCATAGCCGAAACGCTGATCAAGCCGTTCCCGCAGCCCATCATAATAAGCCTGCGTTTCTGCCCGTTTGCCCGGCTTCTCAATACCGTACAATGCGTCGGCCTCCTCTTTGTCCAGCTCATAGGCATAACGCTGGTAGTCACGAATCATGCTGTTATCCCCTTGATTAACCGACTCGGGGTTAACCAAACGATGCATAAACTCGACCTGCTGGGGCTGGTTCATGAATCCCACGGTGCGGACGTAGTTATACATTCCCCCCAGCAACGCCTCTACGGGGATCACTGGCACGGTATCCCGCGGATCGGCGGAGCCATGGCGGGTCAACGGCTTTTCAGCTGACGAGCCATCATCGTAGGTGACCTGCAGGGTTCCGATAAATCCCTTATGATCGGCGCTGCGCCCCAAGTGTATCAGTCGGGTATCCGTAATCGTCTTACCGCTTGCGGGATCCCTCTGCCCGACGCTGCGCTTCAGATCGGCATCGAATGCCTGATTCAGTATCGCCATCGCCTCGGGGCCGTTGTAATCCAGCTCACCCGCCAGCACCCGAGGCACCTCCTGAATGATCGCTTTGGCGACGCCGAGCGGCTGCTCGCCAAAATAGTGTGCGGGGTGCAGTGGGCTGTCCGCTGACACCTGTGAAAATATCCGATTGGCCTGCTCATACTGTCCGTTATGTAGAGCATCATAGCCCGCTTTAACCAGCGGCA
The DNA here is from genome assembly GCF_001896205.1 of Edwardsiella piscicida. Taxonomy (GTDB): domain Bacteria; phylum Pseudomonadota; class Gammaproteobacteria; order Enterobacterales; family Enterobacteriaceae; genus Edwardsiella; species Edwardsiella piscicida. Next base: position 1,858,850 of record NZ_MPNU01000001.1, on the reverse strand, counting down.
TCTCCTGTCGCAGACGCTGCTCACGTTCATTCTGCCCTCGCTGATACGCGTGCTCATCCCTCTCCTGATTGAATCGTTCCTGCGCTAACGCCTGCCCCATCGTCCAGCGCTTATCCTGTACGGCATCCCGCTGTTGCTGGTACTCCCGGTTCCACCGGTTCTGCTCCTGCGTCTGGTTGAACAGACGATCGGTGTTATCCTGCTGGCGCTGATTCTCCTGCTCGCGCAGCTTCAGTGCATCACGGCGGCTCAGCGCGGTGTCTGCCACGTTGAACCCGGCTAACAGCCCCTCAGCCAGCCCCTGGATCCCCATCGTTTCATCCTCCCGTCACACGCTCAGGAAAACAGCGCCGAGGCCAGCAGCCCCAAAACGCCACCAATCACGGCGCCGACGGGACCGCCAACCGACGTCCCCGCCCCCACATAGGCCCCCACGCCGGCGCCGGCGCCCGCAGAATTCAAGCGGGCAGCCTGCTGCTGCTGTTGGATCTGCTTATTCGCCATCTCTCGCTGCCTCTCGCGCTCAGAGCTCTGCTTTACACCCTGCACGGCCTGGCTACGGGCCTGGCTGCCCACATCGATTAATCCATATCCCATTAAGTGCTGCCCCCCACCCTCATCTGCTCACGTACGCCCGCGGAACCGCCAGTCAGGATATTCAGCTGACGATCCTCTGCCGCACCGCGAATACTGTTTTTAGCACCGGCATGGGCCAGCGCCGTGCGCAGTCCCAAACTGTTGTCCTGCGGATCTCGGGCCGCCGGCGCGCCATAGCGGGCCATCTGATTGACCTGCCCGCTCAATGCCGAGCGCAGCGAGTTCTGGGTATGCCTATCGGCCCGGGAAAGCTGATCGCTTAACAGTCGATCGCCCGCGGCATAATCCATCATTTTTTTCAGCTGCGGATAAAACCGTTTTTTCCAGTCCTGATATTGTTGCCGGGTCAAATCGGCATAGGTATCGGATGCCCATCCCATCGCGTCCTCCTGTCAGCCCTCCACACCTTACGCATCCTTTTTCTCGGGTGCGCCGTAGCTACGCGTTGCGATACCGATACCGGTTCCGACGGCGCCCCCCAGCGCCAGCCGATCATTGATATGGGTATAGGCATCGCTGGCCGCGCGGCTTTGTGCCGCCCCGGCGATATCGTTAAACCCGCTCAGCGCATCGGCCTTTTGCCCCGTACCGATAGCGGCGACGTCCTGCAGGCCGGCGATATAGCGGTCCTGTTGGCTGCTCTGCGCCCGATTCGCGGTGTCGATCTGTCCAACCACCTGATCGCTGACGCTATCCCGCAGCGCTGCCCGAAACTTGCCGCTGCCCGGATCGACGCCCGATGCGCTCAGGGCATCTGCCGTTTGCTTTCTGGCGTGGCCAAATGCCTGCTGATACCCTAAGTTCACCTCACCGGCCAACTGGTCATAGCGCGACGGCGCGTTCAGCTCCCCGACCTGCCGTATAAACAGATCTTCGAAGGGCCGTAATTCCTGCTGGTACAGTTTCCACTGCTCCAGCGCCACCTCCGCGGCGGCCTTTTCCTGTGAGGTTTCCTTAATCTCCGTGCTGCCACCCTTTCCCATCGTCGCCCCCTTAAAGCGGAATTTTAAATCGCAGAAACGCCCCCTCATCCGCCAACCGTTCAAATCCCAGCCGTCCCGCCAGCCGGACAAACCCACGCCGACGGGTCGCGAACTCTGCCCAGTGTCCCCCGACCTGGCGGGTCATCATCTTGACCAGCGGGGTGTAACGCCGCAGACCATCGGGCAAGGTGCTGGCGGCCAGCCAAACGACGACATACGGCACCCCGTCACGCAGCCTCAGCCGCAGGACGAGCCGAACCTGCTCAGAGCCAAGGCACAGCGCCTCTCCCCGCCGGCATGTCCGGTTGATGTCATCAAGCAGGGATTGGCCTCCGTCATCGGCGGCGGCGCGGATAAGCTGGTGATAGAGGGCGGGCGTCACGCTTTAAACGCCATTAATAGCAGTGAATCGGGGTAATATTGCTTATCTTTATTGCTATTTTTGCTGTGGTTTCCCCCATCGTATCCAATGGAAACCGCTGTATCTCGAGGTAGCGATGACATCCATTGACCCGCGCTGACCCCATCGCCGGACTGGGTACACAGCCGCACTGTGGCGCCATCGACAACCAAATTGACGTATCCCCCATCATATGAGAACGATCGCCGCTCATTGCCATCACCGTGGGAGCTGGTGCTTTCAAACGTCGCCCCGGAAACCACACAGGCGGGGATCACTAACCGCCGCTCAAAGGGGGCCGGCTCAACCACAATCGTCTGGCCATTCAGAAGGGTCCAACATCTGACGATATCGCCCTTAATCGACTCGGCGCGGATCTCTTTGACGTCACAGGTTTCATCGATTGTGACCCGGCTCAGGGTGCCACTGGTGGCGTGAATAGTGCCGCTAATGTCCGCATGACGCGCGCTGAGTACGCCATCGGTCGTCAGGGAAAAGGTCGGCGGCTCTCCAAGGCTGATTATCTCTGACGCGTAGATCTGCGCGGCGCTGATATACGGAGCGCTGATCCGAATGCCGGCCATTACCTCATCGGCCACGATACGCTGTGCCTGCAAAATCTGGATGGTTGCCTGCTCGATCGCCGCCTTTGTCATGACGACGCGGCCGCTGTTGCCATCCACCACAAACGGGAATGAGTAGGTGCCGTCATCGTTGGGATTATTGGGGTCAAAAATAAAGAATTGCGTGGCTGCAATCGCCACCTGGCTCAAGACGTTGCCCTGAGGATCGCTGCCGGCGACGATGCCGATGCCTGCGCTGATGTCTCCGACGTGGTTTTTCTGGCGCCACAGCGACTGAAATGCCTGGCTCCCCGCCCGATCGATATCGCGGAGATTTTCCCGCGTTTCGCTCAGCGCTTGCTGTTCCGCCTCCTGCTCTAAGGCCAGCGCGGTAATCAGCGGAGAGCCATTAATTTCACGCGCAATCAGTGACACGACGGCATCGATCTCTGGATGAGTCTGCGCCGCCGTCCCCGCTGGCGCATTGAACGGCCCGGGCACACCGGCCGTATTGACGAAGCGTATCCAGTAAAATCCCTGCCATCCCGGATCAACCGGGTCACCGTAGATCACCGATGCCGACGTCGCCACCAGCACGGCATCGGCCAAATTATCCTGCGTATGGCGGTAAATCTCTGTCAGGGCATGGCCGCCATACGTCGGCGCACGCCACTCCAAGAGCACGGCGCTAAATCCGCCGCTGACCTGCAGCCCCTGCGGCGCCTGCGGCGCCTGCGGAAAATCGACCCGGCGGCGATCGTCGGGCCAGGCCTGTCCCCCCAGGCCCGGCCGCAGCTGCAGGCTCCCCCCCTGTCCACGGAGGGGGCGCGCCAGCCCCAGCGCGACCAACTCCCGGGCGGTAATGGCCTTATCCTGCCCGTCACCGCGCTGTCCGGTCATCAGCTCAACGTTTTCATACAGCGAATCCAGGCTGCGTCCGGCGCGAAACGCATGGCGTTTACTCATCAGAATGCCTCCGGGAAACCTCGGCCTTGAGGGAAGCGCGCCGTCAAGGTGGCAGCGTATCCATCGATGTGCTCAGCGTCAGGCGCTCGACCGATGCCGTACCAAAGCACGCGATCTGCCAGCGACGGCCGGACAGTATCGGCAGCTTCACGCAGGGCTCCGTCAGTGCGCCAGGCGGCAGACTGAATGCCACCTCTCCGTCAATCACAATCTGGATCCCCACCCGCAGCAGCTGGGGGCTGAGCACCCGCAGACACGCAAACGACACGGCGGCGTGGGCCAAAAACACCCGGGATCGCCACTGCATCTGACGAGGCTGTGTCCCCTGCTGCAGCTGATATAACTGCCGCCGCCTCACCACATACAGCTGTTCGTTCTCCAGTCGATAGCCGGCGCACGCAAAGTCGGTATCCACACGGCGAAGATCCATCGCCCGCGGATCGAAAACAAATCCCGCGGGACGATCCCGCGCATCCCGGTACAGGGCAAAATACTCGCCCTCCACCCGCCATGCGCGGATAGTTTCAGGCTGAAAACGCTGGCGCCACTGGCGCGGCTCAACAATCGCCTCCGTTGCCACCAACGCATTGCCGGCAGCATCGACAGACACCAGCCCATTGGCCGCGGCATACAGCACAAAGCCATCCATCTCGACCATGCTGTCTGCGCTGAGACACGCCTGCATAATCGGCAGCTTGCTGCTGGTCATACTGCCCGGCGAGACGCCGCTGAACAGATAGGCGTACCCTTGTGTCGCCACAACCAGAGCGGTACCCAGCGCGGCAATAGCCACAATATTGTGCTCAATACTCTGTCGATAGGCACTCGGCCAGGCATAGGGTAAATAGGGCGCAGAAAACATCACCTCATTGCCGGCAAACGCCGCCGCAATGCCGTTCGCCATCAAACACAGCCCCACCATATTGTCCGGCGGCATCAGGTAGTCATAGGTTTCCAACGCACCGCCCAACGCCGCAGAGGACAAGCCATCGACATACTCCTTCTGGGTGAGAGCCAACTCTGCGACCAATAGATAGTCCGCCGCCCCGCCCCCCGTAACCGAGCGGTAAAGCCGACGGCGGGTAAGGTTGTGGTTTTGGATAACCGGCGAAGTCAGATGCAGGGTGACCCGGCAGTCGGGGGTCGGAATGGTCACCTCGCGAGAGACCGGCCCCGGCGGCCCCTCCTCCCCATAGGCCGTGACATAGGTTTCGACATAAAAACGGGTTTCATCATCCAGCGGGTCGTTTCTCTCCTCCCCGTTCGGATTCGTAATTTCACCGATGCCAGGGGGATGTCCCGGCGCCGGAACACCGAGCCGGTAGCTGGCCGCCGGGTAATGCCCGGCCCCCTGAGTCGCTATCTGGGCACTGGTCACCCGGGGCGCCTGACCATCGGTAAAATAGACCCGCCCATACTTATCCTGTGCCACCGGGCTGCGTATGGCCTGAACCCGCCCCACCCAGGCAAACCAGACATCATCCCGGTAATGAAACAGCGTCTGGGGATCGAGAGAAAAGGAGATCTCCGCATCTTTATCCGCATAGAGCGGCGTAATGACGCCGTGCCGGAAATGACAGTTTTGAGCCAGGGTGGCATTGGTTTCAGGCAACAGGTGGCTAACGATCCGGGGCTGTTCACCGCGCATCAGAGAGATATCAATTGTAGTCATATATCTTTTTAGAAAGACCTATCAGACATATTGATGGGGGGACACGCCAATGCGCATATGCTTACCGAATTGAAAATTAACGATCATTCCCGGGGCTATCACGGCCACTCCCCCCGGATGACCCCTGAGGTCCCTGTGGGCCTGTGGGGCCTGTGGGACCAGGAGGGCCAGGAGGGCCTGGGGGGCCAGGGAGCCGAGACAGTGCCTCTATCTGCTGAAGGGCTTGCTGTGCCAACGTAGTAGCATTAACCGCTTTCTCAAACGCTATCCTCACCGCATTCGGCGTCGCTGCCTGCATAGTGGTGGTGCTGCCGAGGCTGTCGTTGAGCTGCACAATCCCCGCCCGCGTGATGCTGGCCTCAGGAAGCGGCGGAGGTGGCTGCATAAGAAAGGCATCTGCTCGCTCGTACGCTTTACGCACCGCATTGGCCGTCGCCGCCTGCGTAGTGCTGGTGCTGCTGATGCTGTCG